>JALSGS010000039.1 GCA_026982695.1 Saprospiraceae bacterium | reverse complement strand
GCAGGACATACTGCGCGGCAACATCTTGGCTTTCGCCAAAAGCATCGACTGGTACATCGACGGGCAGTTAGAGGTGGAAATACGCCACATCAAAGAGACCAAGTATCTGCCCTACAAAAGACAATACCTGCTGTCCTTTAGCCTGCTGTTTGAAACGAATACGGCCTTGCCAGACTTTATCGGATTGGGTAAAGGCGCCTCCGTAGGCTTCGGCATGGCGAAGGGGGTGCGTAAGGATAAAGTTCTTAAAAACGTTCCTTCCCGCTCATCTTATAGTTAATAAACTGATTATTCCCATGAGGAAATATCTCTATGCTGCTTCTATACAAGGAATCCAGCAATACATTTTTCAAACTAATAGACTCAGAGAAATCATTGGAGCAAGTGCATTGTTAGACAATGCCTTCTCAGGGCGTGGCAATGCGCCTTCAATTTTTAACCAGTTTTGTAGAGATCTCGATGTCAACACAAGTACAATTGAGGTCATAACTGCAGCCGCCGCCAACTTCAGGTGTGTGGTAGATGACGAAGTAGGGAAAAGGATTGCCAGGGACTTTCCCAAGTATCTTGCTGAAAAGGTGCCGGGAATACAGTTTTCTCAAGTGCTTGTGCCCATTGAAGGAGAAAATCAGTTTCAACAGGTCTATAGGCAGATACACCAGCTGTTGCAGGCGCAAAGGAACAAATCTCTGATAAGTCCAGATCCGCCATTTATGGGCGTACTCAAATCGCGTCGCACCGGCGGTGCTGCGATTGTTAGAAAAAAAGGGGAGTACTTGGATTTGCTAACTTCAGCAAAACTTAATTTTTCTAGTGAGGATGCTTTGCCGTTTTTCGAAGATTTCACGGGCTTGCCTGAGGTGAAAAAGGATAGGCTTCCCTATTCGTTCAAAGAGCTGATAAAACAGACTGAGGACGGCGATGCGGAGCGCATGTCGTGGATAGCAGTGGTCCATGCCGATGGCAATAGCATTGGGAGAAGGGTTATTTCCCTGTTGGCGGAAAGGGATGCGCACGAGCGATTGAAAAAATTTTCAGAAGCCCTGGCAAATGCCACCAAAAGAGCTGTGAATGGGGCTTGCAGGGAGGTGTTGGATGCCACTAAAGAGGAAAAGTACTACATTTTGCGCCCCATCATTTTGGGGGGCGACGACATCACCTTAGTCATTCGGGCCGACAAAGCGCTCGCATTCGTGAAGCGATATTTGGAGTTGTTTGAGCAGTACACCAAAGAAGATCCCAATTTGGGAAATGGCCTGACGGCTTGTGCGGGTGTGGCCTTTATCAAACACAAGTTCCCCTTCCATTACGGTATCGATTTAGCTGAAAAGCTGACCAAAGAGGCAAAAAAAGCTTCAAAGGGCCTCGACGAGACCTCACCCCCTTCTTCGGTGAGCATATTTAAAGTGCAAAGCTCTTATGTGGAGTCGCTGGAAGAGATGCGCAAGCGCACGTATGGCATCTCAGAAGGTCTGGAAAAGAAAGAGCGGCCTTTATATGCCGATCCATATTTTTTGCGTCAGCCCAATGGTCAGGGCAAGTATGCCCTTTTGGACGACTTGATGCGGCACGCCCAAGCTCTGTACGAATCGCGCAATAAGGAGGAGGAGCAAAAAGCCTTGTCCAAGTTGAGGCAGTACATCGAACTGCTCAAGATCCAGCCCGAGCGCGCCAGCATGTTGCTAAGTCGCATGAAGCAAGTCAACGGAGATTTCTGCAAGCGTTTGGAAGTAGAAAACAAGCCTTCTATTCTTTACGACGTGCTTAGCGTGTATTCTATGATGTAGAACCAAAAAGAGGCAGCATGAAAGAAGTCAAATACAACTTACAATTTATGTCTGACTGGAGTTGTGGCAGCGGCTTGGATGCAGGCGTGGAATCGGACGTGCTCCCCATCAAAGATGCTAAGGGGTTGCCCTTTGTGCCGGGCAAAACCATTAAAGGTATTTTGCGCGAAGCGGCAGAAGAGATCAACGAGGTGCGTAGCAATCAGTATGCTGCGCAAATCGATGCGCTCTTTGGCGTGGGGGCGGATGCCCGCGATGAGGGCGGGCAGCAGGGCCAGGCTTTTTTTTCTGATGTCGTGCTTCCGCAAAAAGAGGCTGAAGAAATCTGCAGCAATGGGCTGCAAGAGCAGTTGTTCCGGCGCATCTCTTTTACGGCCATCCAGCCAAACGGCATCGTGAAGCCCCACACGCTGCGCACCTTTGAGTTTTGCATGCCTTTGACGCTCAAGGGCAGCGTATGGCTGTATGTTGAGGATGAAGCAGTCAAGACATTGTTGCACCAGGCATTCAAATGGGTGCGCTATATCGGCATTGGCAAGAACCGAGGTTTTGGTCGCTGTATCATTAGTACTTGAAAATAACTGAGGCATGATAGAAAAGCACTTTAAAGTCACTTTGCTCAGCGATGTAGTCATCAGCGCGAGTCTGGCGACCGACCAGACCAATGTGGCTACGCTCGAGTATATACCTGGTAGCAACTTTCTCGGCATTGTAGCCAATGCGTGCTACGACTCGCTCACTCCTACACAAGCCCAGGCACTATTCCACAGTGGCCAAGTCTCATTTGGCGATGCCTATGTATTGCTGAACGGCGAGCGTAGCTACCCCATCCCATTTTGCTTGTACACGAAAAAGGGTGAAAAAATCCACGAGGCACCGGCATATCTGTTTCATCGGAATCCCGATTTCTTCTTCTCAGATCCAAGTGTACAATTTGAACAGCAGCGAAGAGGCTTTTTCACACCTTCGGGCAAGTATGTAAGTGAGTTGCCCAAGTACCTGAGCTTGAAATCGGCTCAAGACCGCAGCATGCGCCGCTCAAAAGACGAAGCCATGTATGGTATGGAAGCTTTGAGGCGGGGCCTGGAGTTCGGCTTTTCCGTGCGCGCCGAGGATCCCCATTGGATGGACCTCATCGAACAACATTTGATAGGCGTGCGCCATGTGGGCAAATCGAAAAGTGCCCAGTACGGCCTGGTACGCATCGAGCCGATGGCAGAAGCAACGCCTGCTCCAGAGGCATCAGGACCCGACCAGATCGAAGGCCAGTTGGTCGTGTATGTGCTCAGTGACTTGTGCCTCTTTGACGAATGGGGTATGCCTACACAGACACCTGCAGCAACTCATTTTGGCGTAAAAGGCCGAGTGGACTTCGCACGCTCGCAAGTACGCCCTCACAGCTTCAGCACTAGAAACGCCAAGCGCAATGCCATCACCATGCGCCGCGACTGCATCCGGTGCGGAAGTGTTATCGTCATTGAGCTGAACGAGCCCGTGCGTCGGACCGACTTGCCCACTATGGTAGGAGGCTTCACGGCAGAGGGCATGGGTTGGGTGTGCTACAATCCATCTTTTCTGCAAGTCAAGGAAGGTGCATCTGAAGTGCCAGAATGGTGCCTAAGGTTGCAAAAAGTGTCACTTACCCCTGAGGAACACGAGAAAAAAGAAATAACCACGCCGCTGGCGCGCCTGCTACAGCAACAGCGCAAGCAAGTGGCGGAGGAGCAAGAAATCGCTGCAGCAGTCAAGGACTTTATGGCCAACCAGGCCCAATATTTCAAAGCTATCTCGCCCAGCCAGTGGGGACTCATCCGGCAGTACGCCTCGACTGCTTCCGACATGGATGATTTGCTCAATAAGCTCTTTGCCGAGGAGGGCTTGCTAGGTGAAGAGACAACCCGAGGCAAGGAATGGCGCCCCATCATTGGCAACAACCTGGCAGCTCGGCTGAAGCAAGCAATAGAAGAAAGGAAAGAAGACTTCACCAATACCGACTACGTGGTGTTTTTGGCCAGCGAAATGGCCAAGCATAACCAGAAAGAACGCAAGCAAAACAATGAATGATATGGCTTTATACCCAATGCGATACATTGCACGCGTCGTACTTGAGGCGCGCACGCCGCTTTTCGTCGGCTCGGGCAGTGGCAGCTTGGTCAAAGATGCTGTGGTAGCCACCGATGCTTATGGCTTCCCCTACATTCCGGGCACCTCGCTGTGTGGGGTGATCCGCCATGCGCTGGAAGATACCGCTGAAGATGCTTCTGTGTGGAAAGAGATATTTGGCTATGCCGACAAAAAGAGCGGCAAAGGAGCCAAGCTGCGCGTGTCTTCGGCCTATCTGGTGTTAGAGAACGAAGTACCTGCGCTGGATAATGTCGAAAAATATGAAGGGCTCGCGGCGAAGCACTTCAGGTATTTGCCCACGCGCAACCACGTGCGCATCAATCATCGCGGGGTGGCTATGGACAAAGGACTGTTCGACAACGAGGTCGTGTACAAGGGCTGTCGTTTTGTGGCTGAGCTGGAAATGCGGGGCGATAAGGCCGATCAACCCAATTGGGAAAAAGTATTGGACGTGTTGCGCGCTTCCACCTTCCGGGTAGGGCACGGCACCCGTCGCGGCTATGGTCGCCTCGCAGCCATCTACCTCGAAGATCACCGATTCGATCTGCGAGTGGATGCCGACTTTGATGCGTACTTGAATTACAACCCCTCCTTTTGCCCTGTTGTGGCCCCCGAACGCTTGCCTCAACTCAAACAGCAAAGTTGCCCCCCAAGCGAGGGGGAGGCAATGCACTACCAGCTGGTGTTGAAACCTGAAAGCTTTTTCTTTTTCGGTTCCGGACAAGCCGATGAAGAAGTAGATGACGTGCCAGTGGCCGAACACACGGTGTATTACGATGATCATAACTGCATTCACTTTTCCGAAAAGCCCCAATACCTCATTCCGGGCTCTTCCATCAAAGGCGCTTTGCGGCACCGCACTTGTTACCACTTCAACCTGCTCAAGGAGCGCTACGCAGAAGTGTTCGCCAACTCGCCTTTGGAAAAAATCGTGGTGGAGGGGATGAATAGCGCGGTATACGCCCTCTTCGGATTGGAAGGAGGCACCAAGCTGGAGCACATAGATCACGACGGCTTCCTGGAAGCAGACGACAACGCGGCCCGTACGGGACGGCGCGGCGTGGTGCTGGTCGATGATCTGTTTATCTACATGGCATTAGATACCCACATCTTTAACCACGTGGCCATCGATCGCTTTACAGGCGGCCCCATAGACGGCGCACTGTATGCCGAAAAAGCCACTTATCTGACCGATGAATTGGGCGAAGTACACATCGATATACATGTCGTGCCGTTCGAGGCCCGCGAAAAGGAGCTCATCGAGCAAGCCTTCGAAATGGCCTTGATGGATGTATGCCGAGGGCTTTTGCCCCTGGGCGGCCTGACGACCAAAGGGCACGGCGTCTTTGTGGGACAACTGTGGAAAAATGGCCAGAAAATTTTTGACTACGAGCAAGCCATAGCCTCGGCAAAATGACCTCTCCTTGCCAAGAACATAGAATAAATTCAATACCTATGATTCAGTTGCTCAATCAATTGTCTGATATACCCAACGAATCGTATCAGGGGTATGTGTGGTATTCCGATCGGGTGCAGCCCATTACCTTGATAGATGAGCACTTGCCCGAATGGCCTGGAGCAGCCGACAAGCACTTTGTGGTGGAAGCCTTGCTCTACGACTCGAAGGCGCAGCGGTCGTATCAGGTCGTACATACAGGGCGCCTGATCATTCAATCCTTCAATTGGCAGCAGCTACCCGAAGAGGTAGTAGCTGAGGAGCACGCTTATCTGCCCTACCGCCTGGACCCAAGGGTGGCAAAGCTCCGCTTTGTGCGCCTCTGGCAGCCGCAAGCAGACCCCTATTGCGATGGCGCCGAAGTACTCAGACCCGTAGCCTGGATCTTTCGAGGTTTTGACATTGCACCACAATAAAAAGCTCTTACTATGGTAACAGCAAAATCACCATATAACTTTGTGCCAGCTCCCACCACGCAAGGAGAGGTATTCTTCCCCAAGTGGGCCGAACGCGTCAGTCACGACATTCCCTTCAGCGACGCAGTAAGCGGCGAGCTGCATCTGCGCATCACCGCACGCACACCCATCTTCATTCGAAACGGGCAGTCCAAAAACGCCAAAGACTCTTGTTTTTCGCATATCTGTGTCCAGAACCAAAGGCGGTATTTCATCCCTGCTACATCACTCAAAGGCATGCTGCGAAGTGTGCTGGAGATCCTCTCGCGCAGCAAGATGACGTATATCAACGACCACCGACACGCCGTGCGCCAGATTATCAAAAACCGGGGAGAAGTGGCTGATGAAGGATACAGCCTCGTTGAAGATAAGGGAAATATATACGCTGGCTACCTGGTCAAGCGCGAAGGGAGTTTCTACATCTATCCTTGCGGCAAACCCTATAAAATTCGCTATACGGAACTGGATGAAATCTTACCTGTGGGAAGAAAATTCGGGGAGCATTTCAAGAAAAATGGGAGGGCTAATATTGAGCGAGATTTTTCCAATAAAACTGGGAGATACAAGTACGAACAATTGTTGCAAGGTGTAGCCCTAGAGCGCAAATTTGAGGAATACACAGTAGCAGATGGCCGCCCAGAAAGCTGGAAGTCTCGATTCCAGCCTTTGGATTACGTGCGCTTTGCCCAGGAAGATTATGACAAGGAAACCTTCTGGGGTAGAATTGTATGCACGGGACAGGCGATGACCTACAACAATGGACAAGCGCGAAAGGGCGAATACGTATTCAAGGGAAGAAGAGCAGATGTGGTGCGTCGCGACGACCGTCGGATAGAAGTGGAATATGCCGTGATGCGCAGCTTCTTGCTCACTTGCCGCAACGGCGAACACGACGAATTAGACGATTGGAAATATTGGAAAAAGAAGCTAAAGGAAGGCGTTCCCGTATTTTTTCGGTATGAAAATAATGACGGAAAGAGGCGACAAATCAGGGATTTCGGCTTGACCTTTATGTACAAGGAGCCCACGCGCTCTTCGGTGGCCCAATGCCTGCCATATGGCGAGGCTGTGGCAAAACCCGACTTTGTAGAAGCGCTATTTGGGTATGTGGACAAAGATGAGAAAGATGCCTTGAAAGGCCGCGTCATGGTCGCCCATGCTTTTGCCACGGGAAATCCTCAGCCTTTGGAGGAGCGCGAAATCGTGCTGGCATCGCCCAAGTCTTCCTATTATCCTTTTTACCTCAAACAATCGGGGAAAAACGGAAAAACAAAGCGGTACAACACCTATAATCACAACCCCCAACTGCGAGGCTACAAGCGCTATCCCGTGCATGGCGGCATTGCCGATCACCAGCCAAAACCGGAAGAAAAGAACCTCATTTCCCGCTTTCAGCCACTGCCAGCAGGGACCGAGTTTGTGACCAAGATTCGCTTTCACAACCTCAAGCCAGCAGAGCTGGGCGGCATTCTCTCGGCATTGACCTTCCATGGACAGGGCGATCAATGCTTTCACTCGCTGGGAGGGGCCAAACCCTTTGGCTACGGGCGCGTGCAGATAGAAGTCACGAAGCTGCTGCTGGTGGAGCAAGCAGCCTATCGCACCGCACCGGTGGAAGAGTTCCTCGAAGCCTTTGCATGTGAGATGAAAAACCACGACCCCAACTGGCACAAGTCAGCGTATTGGCGCGAGCTGCTTGCCATGGCCCGACTGGCTGAAGATGAAAGCCGATTGGCGTACATGGAACTCGATGATTTTAGCGAAGTCAAAAAGCAAGGCCTCTACCTACAAGACTATTCCGAGTTAACTGGCTTTCAACTGTCCCCCTTGGAGGCATGTGCAAGCCCGGACGCTTACAAGCAAGCGGATGAAGGCAAGTGGCAGCAGTGGGAAGCGCAAAGGACTTTCCTGCGCGAAAAGCAGATCGAAGCGCACATACAAAAGCGCATCAGCGATATTGAAAAAACAATATCTGAGGGGGAATATGAAAAAGCACTAACCGACTTGGAAGCACTGGCAGCTGAGGTAAGACAGTGGCCCCCGACCCTGCGGCAATTGAAAAGAAAAGCGCTTCTGGAAATGGCCAAAGCGAGAATAGCAGAAGCGGGCAATCAGGAAGTGCTCAACATGGAGAGAGATAAGCTCGAGATCGATGGGAGGTTCCGTGAAGTGTGGGAAGATGTGCTGGAAGCCGTGGAAGCGCGCAGAGAGGTGCTGAAGGAGGAAAAAGCTCGAGAAGCTGTCCAACCATTTGATTTTGGCGAGAACTATGCTTTTGAAGCGATAAAAAGGAAAATCAATCATAGGCGCGATCTGTGGCAGCGACTCGGAGGCCGTTTTACGGAGGAGCAGTTGCAGCAGATTGAAGCAGCTGTGCGCAAGTCTTTCGAGGTGGAGTCGCAACGCATCAAACGCAGTAAATTTCATCGTCATGACAAACCTCGGCCATTTCACCAGTTGCCTTGGACGAATATCAAGGGCTGGTTGGGTGAAGACCGAGCCCAGGTACTCTACCAGGAACTGGTAGGAAATTGAGCATATTATGGAAACCTCAGATTACAGCCTGTTTGTGGCGGTGGCTACGGGGCAGGGTGTGTCGAACCTCCCGCCCATTTTGCAATATGCCCAAAAAGGCGATCAGATATTGTGGCTGGAGAGTCGAGAAGCGGAAGTGGGGCAGTGGGCAGATGCGAGCATCGCACTGCTGCGATCCGACTATGGGCTTAAAAGCCACAGGCGTAAAGTAGCCGACCTGTATGCACCCAAGACCATTAGCCAGCCGATCCTGCAATTTGTCAATAAATTGGCGGAGCCTCCGGCTCGTGTCTATTTCGTGTTGAATGGTGGGCCCAAGCTCACCCCTTTAGGCCTTTTCGGTGCGGGCCATGTGTTGGCTGAATCAAGGCGTTCTTTTTTGCGATTTTTTTTGTGGCCCTTAGGCCTTTTCGGGGTGGGCAATGTGCTGACTAAGCGGGCTTGGGAGGTGTACTACTTGCATGGGAGCGATATGCCTTGCATGCTGAGAGTGTATGATAGCTTGACTATTAAAGCGGCGGCACCTCGCCAGGAGCATTATCAACCCGGTCGAATGTTGTCACTCAGTGCGATCGTGCGGCTGAAAAATGCGCTTTTGAAATCGGCGAAACTGAGTTGGAGGTATGGTGAGGAGTACGCTTATGCCTTCGAGCCAAAAAAGATGGAAACATTTTACCGCCTCATTGAGCAAAAACGGGGCCAGCAGGGCCACGATGATGTGGGTCCCATGTTCGAGCAAATAGCGTTTGAAAGAATCGTGCGATTTTTCCAAGAGCGACCCTCGTACCGAAATGTTTTGAAGGAAGTAACGGGTCAAGTAGAACTTTGGGATGAGATACGCAAAATCGCCGAGCTGGATGTGGCCATCACCTTGCTGAATGGCACGGTATTGAGTTTTGAGTGCAAAACAGGAGTAACCGAATCTCGGAAGAAAGTGAAAGATCTGAATTCAAGGGTTTTTCAACTTCGCCGCCTGACGAGTCAGGTGGGGCGCATGTGGGTGGTGATGCCTTATTTCCCGGAAAGCTCTTTGTTTAATGAACAAAAAAATAGAGTCAATAGCCTTACAAATATGGGTGTTCAGTGCTTGTGCTTTACGCCACCGGAAAAATACTCTGATCCAACCCCTCCGCCATTTGAAAAGAAATTGGAAGAAATTCTCAAAAAATATTAGTTTAGTTAATATTTTGTTGATCCATAAAACGAAAACGCCACATGCCCCGCAAACTCTTTCTTTCCTTTCTCGGCACCAATAATTACGTCGAGTGCAATTATTACGATGAAACAGCCCCTTCCAATCGCGTAGATGGCGTCAAGTATGTGCAGGAAGCTTTAATCCAAATGTATTGCAAGGATTTTGGTGGTGATGACCGATTCTGCTTTTTCCTGACCGATATGGCCCGGAGAATGAATTGGGAAGATGACGGGCAGTGGAACAAGAATACTCAGGGGTATGATTTGCCTAATGTCGGACTTTTTAGTCGGCTGAAGCAGCTTGGTGTTGAGGAGCAAATTACGGATGTGTGCATTCCGGAAGGCTTTTCTTCAGAGGAGATTTGGGAAATCTTCGAAATCGTTTTTGGCTGTATAGAGGATGGCGATGAAGTGTACTTCGACATTACACATGCTTTTCGCTCTTTGCCTCTGCTGGGAATGGCATTGCTCAATTATGCCAAAGCGCTGAGAAAAATACAGGTCAACGCCATTTTCTACGGAGCATTTGAGAAGCTGGGACCCGCACCTGAAGTGGCGAAAATGCCGATGGAAGCGCGCAATGCGCCCGTCCTCGACCTGCTGAGCGTCTCTGAGTTGCAGGACTGGACCAATGCTGCTTATGAGTTTGTGCACTATGGCAAGGTGAGTAACCTGCGCCAGTTGACGAGAAAACGAATCAGTCCGGTGTTGGCTGAGACAGAAGGAGCAGACGAGATAGCCAGCCGATTGCGCATTATCAGTAACACCACGGAAGAAATGGCAAAAGCTATTGTCACAAACCGCGGAGCCAAAATATATCAAAGCATTGACTTTGACAACCTCAACGACAACCTCCAGTTTTTTGAAGATCATCAGAGCTTTATCAAGCCTCTTAACGCCATTATTAAAATTTTGGCCAATAAAGTAGCTCCCTTCAGGAATAACGATCCCTTGCATTGGCTCAAGTCGGCTAAGTGGTGTGCAGCGCATGGAATGTACCAGCAGGGGATTACCCAGTTGCAGGAAGGGATACTTACTTGGTTATGCCTACACTTCGAGCCACAGGACTCATTTTTTCATTGGGGGAACAAAGAGGCAAGGGACTTGATCTCCGCTGCCTTCAATGTGGTGGGAAAGGACGAATCCGAGTGGCACGGAAAAGCAAAAGTCTATGCCGATAGGTGTAAGAAATTGGTCGAAGATGAAATGATCCTGTCGTTTAAGGATTTGTATATATCCTTAACTGGCTTGAGGAATGACATCAATCATGGAGGGTATACCGGAACCACCAGAGCGAAGACTTTTGAAACTGGGTTGAAGGACTTCATTAATCAAGCAGAGGCTATTGTGACGGGGCAATCCTCAGAGGGCCCCATTCAACAAGGGAACTTTCTCCTCAACCTCTCCAACCACCCCCTTTCATCCTGGCAGGAAGCACAGCGGGTGGAAGCTGAGCGTTTGTTTGGGAAGGTAGAAGATATGGCTTTCCCTGCAATACCCCCTGAAATGTCGGAAGAGGAGTTAGACCAACTCGTAGATGAATATTTTCAAAAAATAATAAAAGAATCGCCCGCAGCAGTGCACCTGATGGGCGAGATGACTTTTACCTGTAGGTTGGTGCAGCGATTAAAAGCTGCAGGCATTCCCTGCCTAGCCAGCACGACCGAGCGCATTGCGCGGGAGGAGGAGGGGCGCAAGGTGACAGAATTTCGATTTAGTCGGTTTAGGTTTTACTGAATTGCTGATCCGAATATTGTCCGTTTAGATATGGCGCGTAGAATAAAAACTCCACTAAGTACGTACAACATACTCTTGCGAATTGTTGAGGCCACACTGTTCGTGGTATTGAAAGATTTGGTGGTTGCGAACTCCGACAAGCTCCAAGTTTACCTAGTAAGGTTATGGATCCATCCGATAGTGATTGGATGTCTTATGATAATAGGCGTGTTGTTCTTTGGTCTCGTGACACTACGACGTTAAAAAAACTATTCGCAAAAAAGTAGATTTAGCTATTGACGAACAGAAAAAACAATTGATTATCAGTTGATTTGTCAAAGTGTGACGAATAAAGATATCGTCAACTTTATTGACAATTGACTCGTGGAAAAACACCTATTCAAAAGGTGAAAAATAATGGTGGCAAAGCAAGCTCCATGAGGATCAGTATGAAAATTGTCACTATTCAGCCCAAGATGCTGAGTTTAGAAAAAGATTATTACTCAAGTTTCGGGGGTTAAAAAAGGGGTAAAAAAGTGGGAGTTGATTGTATTGCAAATTAATGAAATTCAGTGTATTGTATCTAAATAAGAGCCAAAACAACTCCCGATACAATATGCGAATAATCTACAGATCACCTCTGGTTACTTTGCTTCTTTTGATAAACTGAACACCTTTTTGAGAAGTTTTTTGAGTTTATGCCGGCTCAGAGGTATGGTTGGCCAAATATCCGAGATTTTCGACTTATACTCATGGCGAAGTGATTTGGGAGGCGTCAGCCTCCCAAACTTCTTATCTTTCGCTGGTTTGTGAGTTGTAAATCTCCCAAACCATTTCAGTTTGGGTATAGATGTAAATGTAAAAAAAGAAGATAGTCTCAGTAGTTCTAAAGGACAACGAAATACTGAAAATCTTTAATTTGAATCAATTGCTTTTGACTACCGAAACTTGAGATTATTATTTTTAGGCATGCTTTCATCAGAACTTAAAGATAAAATAGATCACCTACTGTCAGAGCTTCAAACGTTGTTCGAAGTGGTAGTTGGCTTTTCTTTTATGAGAAAAAGGTTGCTGCATTGGGCTTTGTTGCATAAATCGAGCACACGTAGCTATTGCTAATAATCCTTTAAATCAAGCCATTTTTCTTGGCTGAGCGGCAGGCATACCTTCGGCTGTCATTATGTTGAGCACTTTTATTTTGATGTCGTTTTCAGTTTCTTGGCTGGCAAATTT
>JALSGS010000038.1 GCA_026982695.1 Saprospiraceae bacterium | reverse complement strand
AAAAATCTTGCTTGTTACCCCCCCCCATTCATTATATTTGTAAGTGATGATGGCAATTTTAATCCCTGCAAGCGCTTGTTAGGCATATCTTATTTGTGCTGTCTTTCTCCTGTGGGTGTGGGTGCGCAATACTACTACTATTTGCTGCTGAGGTGAGTAGTAGTAAGTGACAAAGCCGTGCATTTGGTGCCGATGCATGGGGGCGAATGTCTTCCGCCCTGATGTGTGAGGCGATTAGTTAGTAAAAAGTTCTTTTCGTTTAGCTATGAAGAAAAATGTACCCTTCCTTCATGCGGTAGGTTGTTTCATATTAGGGGGGCTGATGTTTTTGTTTACTGGCTCGACTATTTGCGCACAATCCTCTGAGTTTTGTCCTTTAGCTGAGGTGGAGAGCGTTAGTGTGGTCCATTATGAAGCGTACGCTAAGGTGCTTGTTCGCTTTCGCACTTCTAAGCTTGTCACACGTATAGTCGTGTACGATGAGTATGGGGAGCTAGTGGGCGAATGGTACATTCCGAGATCTTTGGGGCAGTTGTCTTTGTCTCATCTTCCACCCAATCGCATATTTACAGTAGAGGCGGAAGACTTTTGCGGCAATATGCAGGTGCTTGCTCACTTGGAAACTTTTCCAGGCCCCGATTACGAATCGGGCATAGGTGTAAGTCTTCCTTTGTTTGACCTGCTCGAAGCTTTTACCCAACAATTCGATAAAGATCTGGTCACCTTTATGGCGCAACACAATGAGATCCCTTTGTGGGAGCGACTGGCTTTTTTGCAGCAGTTTTTGCTCGGCGGACAGCCTTTTGCACAAGACTATGGCAATGCTTGGCCACCGGCTACTGCTTTTGAGGTAGAGGATGAGGAGCCTTGCCGATGTGCCTTTGTGTTTGTGCGATGGCAACAGGCATCACCGGCTACTATGAGCAATGGCACTATCGAGCCAGTTGCTTTTTATGGCACGGGCACGCTCGGGGACCCTGATGCTAAGTATGAACTCGCCATAGAAAGGGCGGGAGCTGCTAAGGACGTGGCACTCTATACACAGGGGTGTCGGACGGGTAATGGCCACTATCAGTACCAATACAATGAGGCGAATGGCGCATTTAGTGTGTCGGCGAGTTATGCTGCCTTGGGTTATCACTATTTGTGTGTCGGCAAGCTCTACCTACCAAAAACATGTGCATGTGAGAAATGCTTGTACTTGAGCGCGCGCTATGTGATTGATCTATATTCTCAGGTCAGTAAAGATGCGGGTTGGTGTGTGACGATAGGGAACAAGGCTGCCTGGGCCGATGCAGAAGACTATGCCGCTTTGCTCAAAAAAGATGGTGCCGGGTGGGAAGTGTTGGGGGCTGGAGTAGCCCGTACATCTGCCTATGCCGAGGTATCTGCCAATACCGATTTTTGGCTATCAGCAGTCAATATAGCCTCTATCATTGTTGGTGGTATTGGCGGGGGAAGTGGCTTGACACAAGTGGAAGAGTTGGCTCAACAGCTCGAAAATTTGCTGTCGGTAAAAGCATGGGAACACGAGGGCAGTTGGGGTACAAGCACTTTGGATACCACGCTAATTTCCTTGGACGACTATTTTTACTGCTTTCCACCCAATCAGCCCATTCGTTTTTATGTGTTTTCTACCTCTTACCTCCGCTCAGGCGGCAAGCGCAAATGGAGGTCATGGGCAAAGGTGCGATCTAGTTTCTCAATCGATGCAGTAGTCCCAGCTGATGGCGGGCCACCTGTTGCTTGCTGTACCGACCAAATGGGGAACTGGGTAGCTAAGGGCTTTATTTTTCCTTTTTACAATACGTCGCATATGCTCGACATTGTGAGGTGGCACTTTGCATTATGGCCATGGAATGGTTGGACGCCTTATGATCCGCTTCCGGGTGAATACGGGGAGCTGTCATATACTATTGGTTGTCGGCCGGGGGCATATGGGCCACCTGTGTCGTGGCGGCAAGTTGCTTACCGACAAGGAGAGATTCAAGGCACTTCAAGGCGAACACATTCAGCTACTGAACTATTGCTAATTGAGCCGCAAAGCAAAGTAGCTGCTGTAGAGGCCACCGCCTACAAAGAGCATGCGGTACCCCTCAGCTGGCCCTGCAGCCTCTACGTCTATGACTTTAGTGGAAGACTCGTATGGAAGGGAATAGAAACATGGGCGCGCCCTACTGCAGTGAGTGCCCAGATGCTTAAGGAGGAAGGGTGGTTGGAAGCAGGCAGGCTGTATATTTTCCATTGGCGAAATGATCGTGCGAGCAAGACAGAAAAAGTATGGGTTCACTGATATGTGAGTTGTGCCCTGCCCTCAGCTATCCCATTGTAGAGATAGAAAGGGAGCTTTAGGGTGGGGTTTTCTTTTGCATTTAAAACAGGTATGTACAAATGCAATGTGCGAGCCGACTTTCCAAAATATATGGGCATGTGAGCGCAATGGTGTGGGTGTATCTTTTCACTTCACTTTCGCTATGGGGGCAAGTGAGCGGTCATGTGTTCGATGCACGCACGCGGCAACCCTTGGCTAATGCCAACGTTTTTGATTACATTACGGATAAGGGCACTGTGACTGATACTTTGGGCTTTTTTAGCTTGCGCTTAGATGCCGATAGTGCCTACCTGCGCATTTCTTACGTGGGCTATCACGAAGCACTGTTGCACGTGCGCTTGCCATTGACGCGTCCGCTAGAAGTATGGCTTGAGCCTGGGGAGCAACTGCCTCAGGCCGAGATCACCGCTCTACGCGATAGAGAAGCGTTTTTTGCACCTGATCAAGTCGAAAGCATGCACCTTTTGGCCAAAGATGTATTGGTGCAGCCTGTGCTTATAGGAGAGCCCGACCTGCTGCGCACTTTGGCTACATTGCCGGGAGTGCAGATGGGACTCGAGGGGCAAAGTAGCATTTTTGTACGTGGCGGTTTGCGCGATCAAAACCTGCTTTTGATCGATGGCGAGCCTCTTTATTACGCCAATCATGTATTTGGTTTTTTATCGGTGTTTAATCCCGATGTAGTACGAGACATACACTTCTATCGAGGCGGCTTTCCTGCTCGTTATGGAGGGCGCCTCAGTGCTGTTATTGACGTGTCGGTGCGCCCGGGTGCTGATACTGCTTGGCAATGGCATGGGGGAATCGGATTGATCAGTGGTCGCCTGACAGGTTATGGTCCTGTTTCGGACAGGATGACGCTGTTAGTAGGGGCGCGACGTACTTGGATTGATTTACTACTTGCGCCATTTTCTCGGCGAAACGGGCTGGGTGGAAAAGCTTATTTTCACGACTATAACTTAAAACTTACCTATCGGCCTTCATCACGATGGCATTTTTGGGCAACGAGCTACTGGGGTCAGGATCTAATTGATGTGTATGTCCAAAAACTGGGATGGGTAACGGAACCGATGATGAACGAGCTCATTCAGGTGACGCTAAACGAGGATGGGTATCTATTGAGCTGGGGCAATCGCATAGCAGCTGTAGGAGGTACCTACTATTTTGGCGATAGCCTCTGGATAAGTGCCCGTGTGGGGGTTGGCCACTCGCCTATGGAGTGGGGCTTCTCTACGCATTGGGCTCCGGATACCGACTCCAGTCAGTTGCAAAATCGATGGTTGCAAGCATCTATATCTGATCGGCGTTTGCATCTATGGGGTGTATATGCGCGACTGCATCATCAATTGGAAAGTGGTTTGTATTTAATGCGCCATGCGTATCGTCCCTTTAGCTTGCAATTCAGCTTAGAAGGTCCTGGCTTTGCACAGTACATTTCAGAAAAATGGGGCGAAGCGCGTGCACTCGAAGGGGCATGGTATGTGCAAGACAAGTGGGCTTATGGCCCATGGTCAGGCATGGTAGGTTTGCGCCTTTCGGGGTTGATGCGAGCGACCTATCGCACCGGAGCACTCGAACCGCGCTTGGTGCTACGCTACATGTGGTCGGACAAATGGGCATTGTACGGTACACTGACGCGCATGATGCAATACAGTCATCTGGCCCATGGCATGCGCATTGCATTACCTACGGATCGGTGGTTGCCTGCTTCAGCGCAATTCCCGCCGCAATCATCGTGGCAATACGCCTTGCAACTGAAGGGGTGGTGGGACGCTCGATGGAGGTTGGAAACGGGCCCGTGGTATAAGCGCATGCAGAACATAGTGATGTATGCCGATGGGGCTGATCCTACTTGGCCTATCCGCAATGAGCAAGACATGTTTGCTCGGGGTAGCGGTTACGCTTTTGGATGGGAGTTGAGTGGCTACACCGAACGCGACAACTGGTCGCTTCGCATGCATTATACTTACTCGAGAGCACAGGTACATTTTCCTAGAAAAAATGGAGGCCGTCCCTTTTTTCATCCCTTCGACCGCCGGCACAAAGTGGATATAGCGTGGGAGTGGCATATCAACGACCGCATGCGTTTTTCTGCTGTTTGGGTATTTGCTACGGGCAATCCATTGATTGTGCCTGCTTATCGAGTTCCGAATACCACCGAATATTACATATACAGCACTCCGGATGAGCGTCGCAATCGCCCTTTGCACCGCCTTGACTTGAGTCTACAGCGCAGCAAGCGCAAAAAGCGCTTTTTGCGCACCTGGATTTTTGGCCTGTACAATGCTTATAGCAGGCGGAACCCTTTGTATGTAGATGTGCTTAACCCACCAGGCAAAGAGAAGGGGTTGTATGAACTCACCCTCTTCCCCATCTTGCCTTTTGTCGCTTTTCAGCTGTCCACAACACTACTCACTGAGTAGTAGGTACGCTTGACTTCTAATTGGCAAAAAAAGTGAGTACACATGAATCGTAAGTTTACTTCTTTCATTTTGCTCTATGGTGTGCTCTTTAGTAGCACGCTCAGCCTGACGAGCTGTGCTGACATGGTGTTGCGCGAGGCTTCTGTGCCGCTTTTTGACCCAGTACCTTGGCTCGATTGTACACTTAGGGTTGGGGATACTCGAGCTGTGGTTGACCTCATGCCAGTCTATGACGTGCGTTTTGGGCTCAATATCTCGTCGCTTGGATTGACAGACATGGAGCGTACTGCGCAAATTTTCTTGTATCGGAATGGTACCCAGTGGTGTGGTCCCTTTCTCATAGACGAACAGACATTTGGTGCAGATGCTCCCTTCTGTCCGTTACCCGAGCCAGTGCCTCCACAATCAGATACCTGGGCGATAGAAGTAATTTTGGCTGATGGCCAAAGACTCTATGCCTCCCAAACTACGCCTACCTGTGTACCTGTGAACGAAGTGGTTACCTCATTGGGCGAGCCACTACAAGCTTGGGCTCCCTTGCAAGGAACAGTAACAGTCTCATTCGACGACCCTCCAGGGGAAGCAAACTACTACTTGATCGACCTGTTGCTGGCCCTGGATGACTCTTTTGGACCGCGCTCTTTTGCCGATGCACAAATTGAGCTGGTCAGCCATGAACACGTGCCCAAAGGGGGAAGCCTGTTTTCTGACGCCACTTATGGCCCTTGGCTATTGGACGACCGCCAGTTTGATGGCACTTCAGTGAGTGTCGTGTTTCACTTTTCTGCTATGAACAGTAGTGCACTAACCGAAGGTGCTTTTACCCAGGCCAAATTGGTTTCTCTGACGCCAGAGGCAGCAGCGTGGATACGATCTTGGCGCTTGATGTATCGCAGTGAGGAGCTCGGTCCTTTTGCCGAACCTGTTACCCTGGAAATGAACGTCGAAGGTGGGCTAGGTTCTTTCCGCATGTTGTGCGAGGACAAGTTAAAAGTGTATTGGTAGTACACATGATGGGGACAGACGCATCGCACTTCCTGTCCGTGTGATGAGAAAGGCAGCTTGAGCGTGTCAAATTTTTTTTGTTTGCATCACTTCCTGCCAGCTGAGGCAGGTGGGATAGCCCCTGTGAGCAAACCACTGGCGTGTCTCGTTTGGTCCTTGGCGGGAAGTGGCTAGTACGAAGTCGCCACCCCAAGCACCTAGCGATTTGATTACACCTAAGTCGTAGTCGGGAAAGTGCGTTTGCTGTACGGGTTTAAGGTCGAGAGCTTGCGCCACTAACTCTTCGTGGCGGCGCACATACTCTTCGAATGCATCGAGTTGCTCGGCGTGTAGGATGTGGTCAGTGAGGCGGGAAATGGCTCTGATCAGAGCGTGTAGGTCGAGGCGCGCCGCCAGCTTGGCAAAGCGTGCAATGCCTTGGCGGCTGTCTTGTTTTGCTTCCAGATAGATGAACCATAATTGGTCAGCAAAAGGTGGGTGGAAGGATGCGGGTTCCCAATGAGGCTGCCAGCTGCCGTTGTGAGGGCTGCGCCAAAAAATAATGGGACTTTCAGCCATGGCGGTAGCCAGGTCGTAGCCTGAACCACCAAAGCTGGCTTCTAGCAAGGCAAATGGATCGACCTGAGCCCAGCGTGCGAGATTGGCCAGTAGTGTAGCACTTGAACCAAACCCCCACTGCCTAGGGAATTCCAGGTGCGTGTGTACTGCAGTGTGTGCTATGTCGGTGCGAAAGGTGGGATTGAGCTGGATGGCCGCTTCAAGGATGGTTTGCAGGCGATGGGCTGGGCCATTGGCATCAGCAGAAAGGATATGCAGCGTAGCTGGATCGATGGTGCACGAAAACCACTGAGTGCCGTCGGCATCGTATGCGTGCCATTGCAGTAGAGGTACACTGCTGGCGTAGCAGTATAGCCATTGGCCCAGACGCACGGGTAAAGCCAGTGCGCGTGCGCCTTCCAGCACAAAGTATTCCCCTGTGAGAAGCAGTTTCCCATGTGCATAAAAAGATTGCTTGCAATTGGCGTTCATTGGGCGTTGTGTTAGTTCGTCGGCAGTAAGCAGTGGCAGCCGCACTCAACACTGGTGTCATCTTACTTTTTTGCCATTTCCTTGTGTTGTCGATGAGCTTCCAAAAACTGGCGCACCAGTGCGAAAGAGACCACCTTGTCGGAAAAGTGTTGAAGAGCTTGCTCGATTTCTTGCTCGTCAGCACCCAAGTGATTGAGGATATTGAGCAAATGCATTTTCATATGCCCTTTTTGGATACCCGTAGTCACCAGTGAGCGCACTGCTGCAAAGTTTTGTGCCAGACCTACAGCCGCTATGATCTGCATCAGCTCGCGCGCCGAGGGGTTGCCCAGCATCTCGAGCGATCGGCTTGCCAGTGGGTGGAGCCGGGTAAGGCCGCCTACAGTGCCTATGGCCAGGGGAAGCTCCAGCTCGAAGTGAAAGACGCCCTCTTTGATGCGGCACTGGCTGAGGCTGCGATATTGTCCTGTACGGGTTGCCCAGGTGTGGCCACAGGCTTCTACTGCGCGAAAGTCATTGCCCGTAGCGATGACTACTGCATCGATGCCGTTGAAGATGCCCTTGTTGTGCGTGGTAGCGCGGTAGGGGTCGATCTGGGCGATGCGCACAGCTTGGCGAAAGCGCTCGGCAAAAGTGTGGGCATCCATGTCGGGGCCACAGGAACCCAGTGCGGCAATAGGGCATCTTACCCAAGCTTTCACCAGGCAGTCAGGTGTGTAATTAGAGAGGATGGCCATAAGGACATCCACCTCGCGCTCTTGTTCGCTAAAATGTGGATAGTCAAGGGCAAAGTGCTCTAAGGTGCGGGCAAAGTTTTCCAGTACCGAGTTGATGAAGTTGGCACCCATGGAGTCGCAAGTCTCAAACTCGACTAAAAGCTGGTAATAGTGCGGCTCGTGGGCGCTCATGTCGCGAAGCTGGATGTCGAGGATGCCACCGCCGCGCTGCTCCATATTGGCGGTGAGGGGAGCTACATGTTGGCGCAGCTGTTTTTCTAACTCGGGGAAAGCGCGTTCGAGCAAGTGCTTGCGCCCCCGCCATAGGAAGTGCACTTGGCCGATCTTGCGCGTGTCGATCACGCGCGTGTGAAAGCCCCCCCGCTCGAGCCAGAACTTGGCTGCCGCCGAGGCTGCCGCCACCACAGAGCTCTCTTCGATGACCATGGGCACACAGTACACCTTGCCATTGATGAGAAAATTGGGGGCTACACCATAGGGCATGGGGAAATTGGCCAAGGTGTTTTCACTGAAGCCATCGAGTACTTTTTGTACCTGTGGATCAGTGTGTTGAAACTGATGTAGCTCTTCGGCAAAGGATGAAGGGTCTTCGGCGTAATGGGTGCTTACCCAAGCGATTTTTTTGTCTTTGCTCAGGCGCGAAAAGCCGTCGATAGTGGCCCGATCACGAGAGTCTTTGCTCATGTGTAGATGCAAGTTTTGTGCAAAAATACAGCCCTTGATCATCTGCGCTTTATAGACGGGGGCGCAAATAGCGGCGCGCTACGATCAGTCCTGCTGCTTGTCGCGCCACATAGCGCTGCAAGCTTTCATAATCGGCACGTGCATAGCGCAAAAAGGCAGATGCTTGTCCGTAGATGGCCGGTAGCTTGGACAGACTCATGAGGTAGTATCCGTCTAGAAAAGACTGTATACCACCTGATATAATGAGTTGTGTGCAGCGCTGGGCATCGCCCAATTGTTCGCTCAGTGCATTGGCCATGTGCACCATTTGTTCGGCTGTATGGCCTACACGCGCCAGCGGTAGCCATGCAGCTCTGGCTCCTTCATCGGCGCGCAACATTTCGAGCAAGGCAAAGTTGGTGCCACCACTGGCACCAAAATCGACTGCGACCAAAGGCAGTCGCAATAGTGCTTCCATGCTCTTAGGTCCGAATCCTTGACCTACCTCTTTGACGATCAGTGGTACCGCCATGAGCGCCATCACCTCTTGGATTGTCTCTATGGGAGGGCGTCTGATTTGATCGCCCTCAGGTTGTAGCCATTCCTGCAAGGGGTTGACGTGAATAATCAGCCCATCGGCCCGTAACTCGGCTACTAATGCCTCAATTCGATCGGCAGCTTTGTCGGCTAGCAGTTGCTCTACCTGTGCAATGCCCAAGTTGGCGAACAAGGGTACTTCAGGGCCAGCAATATCGCGCAAGTCGAAGTCGGCAAAGCGCTCCTTACCCCACAAGATGGAACGACATGAGCCCAAGCCCATGCCCATGCCAAACTCGCGGCAAGCACGTGCCAGATTGTAGTTGATGGTACGTGCTTGTGCTGTTCCACCTGTCATACTCGACACCCACAGGGGCAAGCGTAACTCCTTGCCGGCAAAAGGAATGGGGCCCCACACGTCGTCTTGTGGCATACCTGCAAGCAAGGGCTCATACCAAAACCGGCTGTCAGTTTGTGCAGCTGCCAGTTGTGCCTCAAACGCTAGCTCTATGTGGTCGCGTTTGCGCGAGGCCGTACTGGACTCAGAAGGATGCATATGGCGTGATTTACCCAATTCCATGTAGGTGTTCGATTAATGCCTTATAGGCAAGATGTGGCAGAATATGCGCCTAACCACCCCTTCTAAGGGTAAGGCCAGATACCACAAAGGTAGGGCAACAAAAACAAGCAATAGGTACAGCTGTGCAGCTGATGAAGTTAATGAGTTTTATCGTTGGGCGAAATTTTAGCTGTTTTTCAGCTTATTAAGGGGGTGTGTTAACATTTTTTCTGAAAAATGATTGGTAATCACAATGGCAGATTTTACCTTTGCACCCGCTTTGGACAGCGTGAATAAAGATTTTTCATTCTAAACCTCAAGAAGGTGGATACATTAAGCTACAAAACTCGTTCGCTCCGCAAAGAAGACTTGGACCGCAAGTGGTACATCATCGATGCGGAAGGTGAGGTGGTGGGGCGCTTATGTTCGCGCATTGCCCACGTACTGCGCGGAAAGCACAAACCCTCTTATACGCCCCATGTAGACAATGGCGACTATGTTATCGTGATCAACGCGGATAAAGTGCGCTTTACTGGTCAAAAATGGGCCAACAAAGCATACATCAGGCATTCGCATTACCCGGGTGGGCAAAAATCTATCAGTGCTCGTGAGCTGCGTGCGCGTTTTCCCGAGCGCATTATCGAACACGCCGTGCGAGGCATGTTGCCCAAAAATCGCTTGGGGCGTCAGATGTTTAAAAAATTATTTGTCTATTCGGGCGCGGAGCATCCACATGCGGCACAAAAACCCGAACCATTCAATTTCTGATACCGGTCGGCTCAGTGCATGCCAATGTGCTGGGCAACCCAATAAACTTTTTCATTTATGGAAATGATTCATACCGTAGGTAGAAGGAAAGCGGCTATAGCGCGTCTATACATGCGCAAAGGCAGTGGTCGTATCTTCGTCAATGGCCGCGACTTTACCGAGTACTTTCCTCAGGTACACATTCAAAATGCCATGCTCGAGCCTTTTACTACTGTCGAGCTTGACCCAAAGCTGTACGATTTAAAAATTCGCGTCGACGGAGGTGGATTTAAGGGGCAGGCGGAAGCCATTCGCTTGGCTGTAGCCCGCGCATTGGTGCAGCTCAATGAGGACTATCGTCGCCCACTTAAAGAGAAGAAGCTGCTGACGCGCGATGCCCGCGAGGTAGAACGCAAGAAGTACGGCAAACCCAAGGCACGCAAGAGCTTCCAGTTCTCGAAGCGTTGATGCCGCTGGCCGTGGATTGCGGCGATGACCCTGCCGCTTATCCGATTTACGAATTTTTAAATTGTTGTTGCAATGCAATTACCATCTTATAAAGAACTATTGGAGGCTGGGGTGCACTTTGGCCACCTGAAAAGCAAGTGGAACCCCAAGATGGCTCCCTACATCTTCGCACAGCGCAAAGGCATCCACATCATCGATTTGAATGCTACCATCCGCCAACTCGAAAAAGCGCAGCGCGCCTTGTTCGCTTTGGCCAAGTCGGGTCGGAAGATCATGTATGTAGCTACCAAAAAGCAAGCGCGCGACATTGTGGCCAATGCAGCCCGCTCGGTTAATATGCCTTACGTGACGGAACGTTGGCTAGGCGGTATGCTCACTAACTTTGCTACTATCCGCCGTTCAGTGAAAAAGATGCAACACATCGAACAATTGCTCAACGACGAGCGTGGTGCCAGTATGACGAAGAAGGAGCGGCTGACGCTTACGCGTGAAAGAAACAAAATGGAAAAAGTACTGGGCGGTGTGGCCAATATGCAGCGCTTACCTGCTGCCCTGTATATCGTGGACATCCATCACGAGCATTTGGCTGTAGCTGAAGCCAATCGCTTAGGCATTCGCACTTTTGCCATGGTCGATACCAACTCCGACCCCACGTTAGTCGATTTCCCCATCCCCGCTAATGATGACTCCTCGCATTCTGTAGAGATCATTACGCGATACGTCACCGAAGCTATTCGCGAAGGCCTTGAAGCGCGTAAAAGCGAAAAGGCTAGTATGGGCGAAGCGGCCAGCTAAAGACAGAGTGCCTTTTACCTAATGGAGGGAAAAAGGTTGCTGAACTAAAACTCGATTTAGGCACTCTTTTGTGAAAACTCTTAAAATCTGGAAACTAAAATGAGCGCAATTACTGCAGCAGATGTAAAAAAGCTCCGCGAAATGACGGGAGCGGGCATGATGGACTGCAAAAAAGCACTGACCGAAGCGGAAGGTGACTTTGACAAAGCCGTAGAAATCCTGCGCAAAAAGGGGCAAAAACTCTCTAGCAAGCGCGCCGACCGCGAAGCCAAAGAAGGTGTGGTCATCGCACAGGTGTCAGATGATAAAACGCGCGGCGTAATTGTCAAACTCAGCTGTGAGACCGACTTTGTAGCCAAAAACCAGGACTTTATCGATTTGGCTAAACGATTTGCAGACATTGCCCTTCAACAATTTCCCGATTCACAGGAAGCACTGCTCCAGCAACCTTTCGAGGGCATTACCGTGGGGGAGAAAATCACTGAGCAAATTGGTGTAATTGGCGAAAAAATTGAGCTGAGCTACGAACGCCTCGAAGCACCCATGGTGTGCCCCTATATTCACATGGGCTATCGTGCCGGCGTGCTGGTTGGCCTCAGCAAATCCGATGAACAATACTTCGAAGCTGGGCGGAATGTGGCGATGCAAGTAGCTGCCATGCGCCCCATCGCTGTGGATAAAGATGGCGTGGATCCGGCCTTGATTGAAAAGGAAATCGAAATTGGCAAAGAGCAGGCACGTCAGCAAGGCAAACCCGAGCAAGTTGTAGAGAAAATTGCCATGGGCAAACTCAACAAGTTCTTCAAAGAGCAGACATTGCTCAACCAGCAGTTTGTCAAAGACGGCTCGATGACGGTACGCGATTATCTCAAAAGCCTCGACCCAGAATTGACTGTAACTGGCTTTAAGCATATCGAATTGGGCTAAGCACCCCGCTTGAAGGCGAATCGTCGAAATCGATGATTCGCCTTTTTTCTTGCTTCACCTTTCGGCAAAAAGAAATGCGTCGAACCTTTTTTTCACTAGCTCGTAGAAACATCGCCAAAAGACAGCATGGAGCACAAACCCAAATACAAGCGCATCTTGCTCAAACTGAGCGGAGAGTCTTTGATGGGCGACAAGCCCTTTGGCATAGACCCTCAGATGTTGCAGCATTACGCCCGCCAGATCAAGCAACTTGTAGGGCTGGGCGTAGAAGTGGCTGTGGTCATCGGTGGGGGTAATATCTTTCGCGGCTTGCAAGCTCAAGATGCCGGCATCGAGCGCGTACAAGGCGACTATATGGGCATGTTGGCTACCGTCATCAATGGTATGGCATTGCAAAGCACGCTCGAGTCAATAAGCGTTTACACGCGTCTTATCTCAGCTATTGAGATGAAGCAAATCGCCGAGCCCTACATCCGCCGACGTGCTATTAGACATCTGGAAAAAGGGCGCGTAGTGATTTTTTCCGCAGGCACAGGTAGCCCGTATTTCACTACCGACTCAGCTGCCGCTTTGCGTGCCAGCGAGATCAATGCAGAAGTGATCTTGAAAGGTACGCGCGTCGATGGCATTTACTCGGCCGATCCAGAAAAAGATCCCAGCGCCGTGAAATTTGATCGGCTCACCTTTGCCAAGGTGATCTCAGAGGGATTAGCTGTAATGGACATGACTGCCTTCACCATTTGCCGTGAAAATAATTTGCCCATTATCGTATTTGACATCAACAACCCCGAAAACCTGTATCGTATTGTAATGGGAGAGCCGGTAGGTACTATCGTGGAGGTGGATTGACTTGAATGCAGGGCAATGTAGCAGGGTCAGGTGTGTGCTGCGCTACATAGCCGCTGTCCTTACTACAAAACAACCCGTGCGTACTGCTCAGTACTCAATATCCACTATCTCTGGCTCGTCTTTTTCTACTTTCAGGTTTTGAATGATGAACTCCTGGCGCTGCGGTGAGTTCTTGCCCATGTAGTAGGCCAGTACTTTGTCGATGTCAGAATCTTCAGACATTACAACGGGAATGAGCCGCATGTGCTCGCCGATAAAGTCGCGAAATTCTTCTGGTGAGATCTCGCCCAAGCCTTTAAAGCGTGTAATTTCTGGTTTGCCTTTTAGCTGCTCAATGGCTCGTTGTTTTTCTGCTTCACTGTAGCAATAGAGAGTTTGCTGCTTGTTGCGTACCCGAAACAATGGGGTTTCGAGTATGTACAAATGGCCTGCACGCACTAAGTCGGGGAAGAACTGGAGAAAGAACGTGAGCAGCAGCAAGCGGATGTGCATGCCATCAACGTCGGCGTCTGTGGCAATTACCACACGGTTGTAGCGCAAACCTTCCAGACCATCTTCTATGTTGAGCGCGTGCTGCAAGAGGTTGAACTCTTCGTTTTGATATACGATCTTCTTGCTCAAGCCATAAGTATTGAGAGGCTTGCCGCGCAAGCTAAATACAGCCTGTGTCTGTACGTCTCGAGCTTTGGTAATAGACCCACTGGCCGAGTCACCCTCAGTGATAAAGATTGTCGTAGCCAAGCGATCTTCTTCCGAAACCTTTCGACTAGCATCGTTGAAGTGCAGGCGGCAGTCACGCAGTTTTTTGTTATGCAGATTGGCTTTTTTGGCTCGCTCATTAGCCAGCTTCTTGATTCCAGCTATTTCTTTGCGCTCGCGTTCCGACTGCTTGATGCGCTTTTCAAGTGCTTGGGCTACTTCGGCATTACGATGCAAGAAGTTGTCTAGCTCGCGCTTGAGAAAGTCGTTGACAAAAGAGCGAATAGTAGGACCACCTGGCCCCACTTCCGTAGAACCCAACTTGGTCTTGGTCTGCGATTCGAATACAGGCTCTTCTATGCGTACACTAACAGCTGCAATGATCGAGGCGCGTATGTCGCGGGGGTCATATTGCTTGTTGAAAAATTCCCGCAGCGTTTTGACGATGGCTTCTTTAAAGGCATTGAGATGAGTGCCACCTTGAGTGGTATACTGCCCATTGACAAAGGAATAGTATTGCTCGCCGTAGTGTTGGCCATGAGTCATGGCTACTTCAATGTCGTGGCCCTTGAGGTGGATGATGGGATAGCGCAGTTGTTCGTTGGCAGTCTTTCGCTCGAGTAAATCGCGCAAGCCATTTTTCGAAAGCAGTTCTTTGTCGTTGAAGTAAATGCGCAACCCCGCATTGAGATAGGCATAGTTCCACAACTGGTTTTCCACAAAGTCGGTGCGAAAGCGGCATTGCTTGAAAATCTGTGGGTCGGGACGAAATACTACTTCTGTTCCATTTGGCTGGTCCGTTTGTTTGAGTCGGTGCTCTTTAATGAGTATGCCGCGTTCGAATTCGGCTACTTTGGCCTTCCCTTCCCGAATGGAGGTGACGCGAAAATATTCCGAGAGGGCATTGACAGCTTTAGTGCCTACTCCATTGAGGCCTACTGACTTCTTAAAGGCCTTAGAGTCGTATTTGCCACCGGTATTGATGCGCGAGACGCACTCGACTACTTTGCCCAAAGGAATGCCACGCCCATAGTCGCGCACACGCACTTGTCCTTCAGCGATGACAATGTCTAACTGGCGGCCATAGCCCATCACGAATTCATCAATGGCATTGTCGATTACCTCCTTGAGCAATACATATATGCCGTCGTCGGGCGAACTGCCATCGCCCAGTTTGCCGATATACATACCGGGCCGCATGCGGATGTGTTCGCGCCAGTCGAGGGAGCGAATGTGTGCTTCCGTATAATTGACCTTTGCCATATGAGATGATATTTGGCTTGCACAAAAATAGCGCATGTGTGTCCTGAGCGTACAAAGATAGGTAAAATACAAGTGAAAACCATTTGTTTGAAACACATTAGTGAGTTGGCTCGCTCACCATAATCATCAATAGCAAAAGGAAAAAACCAGTGTTGTTGCTTTTGTTCTTTTGTGGAGTGAGGGGCTGTAGAGTGCAAAAAACGTTTATTTTTTTGATTGCTGTACAATCGATATATTTTCCCTACAGGGGGCATCGCTTGTAACTTTTGTCATTACCTGACCTGTTTGTCTTATGCATCATTCGTGGTTGTATCATCCTGCTATGCGCTTGTTGTATCGCGCCTTGTGGTGCGAGTGGTATTGGCGAGTGATTATTTGTGGGGGGAGCCTGGTAGTAGGTGCATGGCTGATTGTGCACTACTTGCCACAGGCAGTGCTCGTAGGCGTGGGTGTAGGGGCGATAGTTATTGGTTTGTTGGGGTGGTACCGAGCTTATGAGCTCTATCCACCTCGCCATCCATTATGGAGGCTGTTAGGTACTCAATCTCGTCGTATTGTATGGGTGTATGGAGTCGATACACATTATATGCCCTTTGGGCTACAGACTTGGCGCATGGGGCTGATGTACTTTCACTTGGATGATGGTACGGAGTGGTCCGTTCAGTTGCCTGCAACAAAACTGCGCATGGTATCGCGTTTTCTCAATCGCATGTTACCCCATGCGACTTTTGGCTATACGCCGCAGCGTGCTGTGCGCTATGCAGCGCGTCCTGAAGCTTTGCGCCGTTTAGCCGATGAGTGACAAGCAGCCCAACAATTTTAAGGCCGGGGAATGCGTATTTGATAAATTTTCCCTACTCGATTAGTCAGTTGGTAACTGCGCAACCAGGGGTTGTAAATTTTGAGCATGCGATAGGTGGTGCCGTGTTGTTTGGCGAAAGCCCCTAGACTCGATATCGAGCTGTCGACACGCACGATGGAATAGTTGGTCAAGGGGGCATAGCGCGCCTGGGTATCCAGTTCGAAGCCGAATTGCTCTGGGTGGGTGAGTATCTCCTTAAGTGCTACAATGCGAAAGATATATCTGTTAGTTTCTTCGCTTAAGTTCAAGTCGTAGTAATTATCCATTTGCTGGATCGTCATTTCCCGTGCCAAAGTACTGGGTCCCATGTTGTAGGCGGCGGCTACGAGCGTCCACGAACCAAAGCGGTCGTATAGCTTTTGAAAGTATTTACAGGCTGCTTCGGTGGCCTTTTCCAGATGGTAGCGCTCGTCTACTTCGCCATTTACTTCTAGGCCATAGTCTTGGGCGGTGCTTTTGAGAAACTGCCAGAACCCCTTGGCACCAGCAGGAGAAGTGACGTGGCGGAAGTTGCTTTCTGCCACTACTAGGTATTTGAAATCGTCGGGGATGTGATGCTTGCGCAAAATGGACTCAATTGCGGGAAAATATCGCGTGGCATTTTTTAGTGCCATCAAGGTGCTACTGTGCCAGTAGGCGTTGACTATGAGTTCGCGTTCGAGCCGCTCGCGTACGTCAAAGTTGTCGATGGGGAGGCGTTCGCCAGCAAATGTGTAGGTAGCGGCCAAAGGCACATCGCGCACCGTTTGCGGCAGGCGTGTGGCATCGGACCAAGTGTGCGGACTTGTGGCTTCTTCTGTAGATGCTGCAAGTATTGCAAGGAAAAGTCCTACCAGTATCAAGCTGCTTATGCCTAACAGTCGGGGCCAGCTCATGGGGTTTAGTTTTGCAAAGAAAGACCAATGGGATACACTCAGGTGCGTGGCTTCTTGTAGATAGGTACGGTAGAGCAAGGCTCGCCGTACATAATGCTTTGAGCAATAGGTCGCAAAATTCGTGTCAATTCTACATAGGCAGCTTCAGGGATAGGCTTATCGGCACATCCCTTGATAACGATGCGCTGACCTGCCCACTGCTGGTGATCAGCTTGGTACAACGCCGTGATGTACCATTGCTTCAAAAACTCCTCTTTGCTGCCGTGAAAGACACTGCGTGCTACCGGTGTGAGGTAGGCGCTCACCAACATCCATGCCCAGGTGGGTATGATGGCATCTGTGCTGCACCCCAGGCATACGTGCTTGTCTTGGTATTGTTGCCAATCATGGGCTTTCATAGCTGCTCTAAAAGGCTTTTCTCGCAATACGAGCCCCTGAAACAGGTAGTCTTTGAGGTCAAAAAAGACGATTTCACCTTCGGGATAAAAGGTTTCCAGCTTGATGGTGATAAGGCCTGAAGCAGCTACTCTATTGATCAAAGGTTTTTCCATAGTACGAGCTGTTTGGTGTGTGTTAGGATCGATGTGCTTCGTCGGTGTTTGGTGGTTCGTCGATAGGTGCCTGTTGGCCGATCTGGTTTTCTGGTTCCTTGAAATCTTTAGGTTGAGGCAGATCTTCTAATCGCTTGATACCAAAGTAGTCCATGAACTTCTGGCTGGTGCCGTATAAGAGGGGGCGACCAAGCCGGTCGCTTCGCCCTACAATTGCAATCAGCTCTTTTTCCAGCAGCTTTTGGATAGTATAATCACAATTTACTCCTCGAATTTGTTCTATTTCGCCTTTAGTGATGGGTTGTTTGTAGGCGATGATAGCCAAGGTTTCAAGTGCTGCTTTAGATAGGCGCTTGCGCGTGCGCTGTTTAAGCCATGTGGCAACAATGGGGTGATAGGTGCCCTTTGTCATAAATACGTATCCTTCGGCTACCTCTACAATTTCAAAGGCAAATTCGGGCTGAGCATACCGTTGGCGCAGTGCTTCCAGTGCTGCCAATAGCTCACTTTGGCTAAAGGTCTGCCCAAGTACCTGTTGGAGGCAAGTACCTATTTCATCGAGGGTGATGGGTTGGTCGGCCACAAAGATGAGTGCTTCAATTTGCGTGCTGAGTAGTTCCATGGCAATTAACTATTGAGAGGCAAAGGTCTGAAAAATAGTGCAGGTACGTCCAGAGAAATGTGGCAGCAGAGGGTAGGGAAGTTATTGAAGGCAAAACTTTTGCATGGCTAACTGGAAGTGCACATCATCGCGAAAGACTGATTGCCAGGGCTGAGCCTTTTGATCTTTGCTTGCTTGCCATAGCAATGCCAATCCTTCAAGTCGTTTGCTATGCCAAGCTGCTTGCCATATACATGTGGGGATCGTTGTGGCCCGTTCATACATGCGCGTGAGGAGCAAGTTCAGCGTTTGAGGGGGGAGCGTATCTGTGCGTAAGTGGTGTTTGGACGGATGTACGCTGGCATATTGTACAATCAGTTCGTCGCCTCTTTGCCAGGGCAGTGCAAAGAAGTAGCGAAGTGACCGTTTATCGGTGTCATGGATGGTGTGTGTATGCACTTGTGTTGCAGCTACCCACGAGTAGGTGATGGCTTGAATGCGAGTTTGTGTCGTGTCGAGCCGGACAATAAGGGCAGGGCCTGTTGCGTCAAGGGGGGCGGCGGGATTGCGCTTGGGAAGGAGGATCCAGATGAATGATGCCAGCCATGCCAAAATCAGAACAGCACCTAAGCCTATGCGTAATTGAGTCCAGCGATGCTCTTGGCGCATTTGCTCCTTACGCGCTTTGTTGAGCGGTGTGTCTGCTTCGGTGTTTACCTTGAATTCATAGCGCATGGCGTTTTTCTCTCTGATGAGATGTAACTCGCATAGCTGATCTTCTATGAAAAAGGGATAGACTTTATCGTGAAAGACGGCAAAGTCGACAAATAAAATGCGACCGTCACAGTACACCACCACATGACCACTACGTGGGCCGTGGTACAACCCAATGCGATGCAATTGCCCACGTGCATCCAAGTATGTCCATTGAAATTGGCTGGCCACGCAAAACAAGCTTGTGTGATGCCCTGAAATTACTTAGAAAAGGCATTCACACATAGGAATAGCTGAGAAGCCTAGTAGGGGTTGGCTATTTGCTGACATGGATTAAAAAAATAAAACAGGGCACTAACGCCAATTACGTAGCACCCTGTATAACCCCAAAAAACCAAATGAAAACAATCTACTTCTTTAGTAGAGTTGGCTTGTGTACATCAAGCCTTCCCTTCTTTTTCGCACTCCTCGAAAGCCTAACTCCGTAATGCCCAATTGGGCAGCATACATTCTGCTGCTCCAGCTCAAAATTGATGAAACTTTGAAAAAGTTTTCTTTAGTAAAACTTGAATGCTTCACCCCCATCGAGGGCCAACAATCATAGTTGTGCTACGAGTCAAAGTTAAAGCAATTTATTGAGCAATGCCAGTGGGCTTGTCATGTATTTTACATTTTTTTGACAAAATGATATAGGGGAGCACAAACAAGCCGGTTGAGGCATGCCCCAACCGGCTTGGAAGCTTCATGTATGGAGTCGTTGTGAGCTCCGGTAAGCTACTGCTGAATCAGTAGCGACGATCATTGCCCCAACCCCCACCGCGGCGGTTGTTATATCCACCACCGTTGTCGTTTCGGGGGCGGGCCTTCTTCACTACGATGTAGCGGCCATCGAGTTCACTGTCATTCAGCTCGTTGATGGCATCCATGGCTTCATCGTCATTGGGCATTTCCACGAAGCCAAAGCCCTTGGACCGGCCTTCGAACTTGTCCATGATAATCTTCACGGACGATACCTCTCCAAACTCTTCAAATGCAGCGCGAAGCGTGTCTTCCTGAGTCTGGTACGAGAGTTTTGCAACAAAAATGTTCATAACAAAAAAAATTAAAAAAGAAAAAACTCTTTGCAAGCGAGCTCACAATGCGAAGAAAGGATACAGCAAGACGAAAAAATCTGTGGAAAAAACCTTGGCGAGCGAAAGTGCGATTGCTGTGGTTACTCCAAATTTGCCTTGGCGCCTAAAAAACCTAACTAAAGCGCACGGTGAGTTAGCTATTGACAGAATGGAAACAACTCCTTGTAAGTTGTTGTAACTTCCTTTTGAACGCGGTAAAGATACGTCGAGTTTTACTCTGATGCACACTTATGCGGGAAAAAATTTGTAGCATGGCACAAAGCAGCTACTTTGTGCATTTGAAATAGTGCGTATTCTCTTTGGATAAAGATGGTTTGCTGTGGCTAAAGCTAAAAAGACATTTGTATGTAGTCAATGTGGGGCCACCAGCTTGAAATGGATTGGCAAGTGCCCTGCTTGTGAAGCGTGGAATACTTACCAAGAAGAAATATTGGTGCGCGAGTCGGCAGCTGCTCGAGCTACCCCTGCTTGGGGTGCGTTTCAAGAGCGCGACTACAAGGGGCAACCCGTGCCATTAGAGCAAATAAAAGCAGGTGCACGCCAGCGCATTGTCACATCCGATGAAGAATTAAACAGCGTATTGGGTGGGGGTATCGTGCCGGGCTCATTGGTACTCATAGGTGGGCAGCCGGGTATTGGCAAGTCTACTCTTATGTTGCAAGTAGCCATGGCGTTAGATGCAAGGGTGTTGTACGTGTCGGGTGAGGAGAGCGAAGAACAACTCAAAATGCGGGCTGAGCGCATTGGTCAGCCAGTTGGAGAGGTATGGGTGTTGGCGGAAGTCAATACAGCGCGTATCCTTCAGCATGCCCAGAAGATGTGCCCTGATGTGCTCATCATCGATTCGATTCAGACGCTGATTTCCCCCCAACTCGATGCCGCACCGGGCACTGTCTCGCAGGTGCGCGAGTGTGCATCTGAGTTGCAGCGCTATGCCAAACAAACGCATACTCCCATCTTTCTTATTGGCCATATTACCAAAGAGGGTGCTTTGGCAGGGCCCAAATTGTTAGAGCACATAGTAGATGTAGTCTTGCAGTTTGAAGGGGATCAGCACTACGTATATCGCATTTTGCGCACTTTGAAGAATCGCTTTGGTTCGACAGATGAGCTGGGCATATACGAAATGCGTCATTCGGGCTTGCGGCAAGTAACTAATCCTTCGGAATTGTTGCTGTCGCAAAGCGATGAAGCGCTGAGTGGCTCTGCGGTAGCAGCTACTATAGAAGGACTGCGCCCTATGCTCATTGAGACACAAGCGCTGGTGAGCAAGGCGATTTATGGCACGCCCCAGCGCACAGCTACGGGCTTTGACTTGAGACGGCTGGCCATGCTGCTGGCGGTGCTCGAAAAGCGATGTGGCTTTCCCATGAGTATGCACGATGTGTTTCTCAATATGGCAGGAGGTATCCGCGTAGACGATCCCGCCATCGACCTGGCTATTGTGAGTGCGATTATTTCATCTTTTCGGGATGTGGCTATTGCACCCGATATATGCTTTGCTGGCGAGGTAGGGCTTAGTGGCGAAATACGGGCCGTAACGCGTATTGAGCCGCGCATACAGGAAGCTGCTCGCTTGGGTTTTAAGAAGATTTTCACTTCCAAATACAGCTTAAAAGGTTTGGATCCAACTCTTTTCCAAATTGCTATTGAGCCTGTGAGCCGCATCGATGAGCTCTATGATAAGCTCTTTGCCTTGTCTTAGCTTGCCCGTCACGTCACGGATACCCCATGGCAAGTGATAAGGCTGGGTGCGAAGCGCGTATTTTTGCCTGCGGTAAACACTCCGAATCTATGCAGAGGGCACTACAGTCGTACTATCCGAAAATAGAGGTGATCTCTGATCAGTTTGAGATGCCCCAGCTCAACAAACACCGCCGCATCTCGGTGCTTTTGCCCTACAACTATCATACGACCACACAGCGATATCCTGTACTTTACCTGCAAGATGGACAAAATTTGATTGATCCCAATGCACCTTTTGGTAACTGGCAAGTAGATCGTGCATTGGCTGCGTTGAGTGCACAGGGAAAGGGGCAGCTCATTGTCGTAGGTATTGATCATGGTGGCAGCGATCGCATTAAGGAGTATACTCCTTTCCACGATACACCTATTGGCCCAGGTGATGGCAAAAAGTACGTGCGCTTTGTAACTGACACGCTCAAACCTTATATCGACAAGCATTATCGCACGTTGCCTCAGCGCCACTACACAGGCATCGGTGGAAGTAGTATGGGGGCACTTATCAGTATTTATGCGGGCCTCATGTATCCAGAGGTATATAGCAAACTACTTTTGTTCTCGCCTTCTTTATGGGTGTCACCCCTGATTCACTTTGCTCCACTCCATTTTGTCGAGCCTTTGCCCAGCCGCATATACTTGTATGGAGGAGGAAAGGAGGGAGCCAACATGGTGCCAAATATCCAGCGTTTCAAGCAGGCACTGGAGCGGAAAGTAGGTAACGCACGCTTGTTGCAGTTCCGAGTGTCTATTGACCCAGAAGGCCAACACAACGAATATCACTGGGGGCGTGAATTTCCCAAAGCGGTTTCTTGGCTTTTCTTTAATGAGGAATAGTCACTATAAGTTTATTTTCACGATTAACTCCCGCTACCTCATAAGGTGAAGCACTACCTTTGCGCCTTTATTGGCCAACTATTCAACCCTAAAGCACATGCGGCGCGAAATCCATTCTTGGCATAGCCCTGCCCTCGACAAACACATGGAAATTGTAGTGTATGGGCACTATGGGTTTGCTTTACTTATGCTACCTACAGCAGCAGCTGACTATCTGGAATACGAGCGCTTTTTGCTTATCGATGCCATTGCGCCCTGGATCGAAGCAGGTAAATGCAAAGTCTTTTCTATTAATAGCATCAATGCGGAAAGCTGGCTCAACGACCGGATGCATCCTCGACACAAGTCCTTGCGTCATAGCCAGTTCAATAGTTATGTGTATGAGGAGGTAGTGCCTTTTATTAGACATATGACCAGCTCCCAAACCCCGATTTACACTTGTGGCGCATCGTTGGGAGCTTTGCATTCAGCTAACTTGTTCTTCAAACGCCCTGACTTGATCAATGGCTTTATCGGTATGAGTGGTGATTATAGCTTGGAAACTTACACTAAGGGGTACTTCGATCAAGATGTATATTTTAACTCGCCAATGGCCTATTTGCCCAACTTGACAGATCCCCATCTCTTGGAGCTCATGCGGCGTAGTGGACACATCCACATATTTTCGGGTTCAGGACCCTATGAACGCCCTGAGGCCTCACGGCGCCTCTCGGAAGTGCTATATGCAAAGGCCATTCCTCACGAGCTCGAAATCTGGGGCCCCGATATGCCACACGATTGGCCCACATGGCGGGCTATGTTGCCTTATATTCTTGATACGCGGTTTTGATATTGTATATAAATTAATTATATATCAATTGAATTTTTGTAACCTCGCTATGGCAGTTACGTAAAAACTTGTGTAGTTGATTACAACATGAGGTTGTGCCTGAATTTAGGGGATCGTTCGATTTTTTTCTTCCCAAAAGCCGCATTAAATTTTTTGCACCTTCGATTGCATATCGAAGAGATCTTCTTCATATTTGCAAAAATTTAAACTGTATAGAGCCCCGACAGGCCACTTCTTGAAGGCTTTCCCCAACCAGATTTTGAAAAGAGCAGGCTATCTATTTCACCACATATATTGCATGTGGTAGCAATGTGTATAGGTGTTATTGTACTTGACTGGACAAAACTTTTGAATATTAAGATAGTTAATCTACCCCCCCATTATGGAACACTTGGTATTGTTTTGTCTTACAGCTATTGTATTTGCTGTGCTGCTTTCCATCGTGAATGCGCAGCCACGTCAGCAGGCTGATGAGTGGGAATCGTATAGCCCTTTACTCGATCCCAATTTTGCGGTCAATGGATCATCAGCCCAGGCGAAGAAGGCACGCCGATCAGTTGCTAAGTCTAAGGAAAAAAAGCGTGTTGCTAAAGAAGAGAAAGAGGCGGAATAAACAGCTTTGGCACAGTTTTTATGTTTCAACATATGTCTGGCATTGCATTACAGCGATTTGAGTAAAACTGTGCCCCATGAACATATCATCACGCCAATACGAGATACCATGCTATGCGCTACGCCAAAGGTGTAGTTGCGTAAGGATAGCGCGACCCGAATGGGTATTCGAAAAGTGGTTTTTATTTGCATATTTCTTGTTGCTATACAACATGGGTGGAGCTACTGCCCAGACAACCCGAAACCACGGACCTCATGCATCAATAAATGTCTATTCGGTATATAAGTCTTCGAGCGCGCGCCATGCGCACCGCTTTCACAAACGCTTGCCTGCCAATTTTTCTGGATATGTGATAGAGATTGCAGCGGCTAACTACCCGCTGCCTCGTGATTTCTCCGTTTTTGGGCAGTTTGGCAACGTGTACTACGACAAGGTGAAGCGCGGAGGCTTTTCCTATTTGATTATTCCCCAAATGCGCACGCGTAAGGAGATCGAACGCTTTTTTGTCACGGTGATTAAACCGCGTTTGCCCGAATCTCGACTTATTCGCTACAAGCGAGGCATGAGGAAGCTATGACAAAAATTAAGGTGGGAGTTCGTTCAGTAGGCTATGGCAAGGGTAGCAACTGAGAGGCGCACGTCAGCTACTGATAAGAGTAGCTGAGCACAGCTTTCCAGCGTGGCGCCTGTAGTAAGCACATCGTCGACGAGTAATAGGTGTTTGCCTTGGAGCTCTTGGGATTGGTTGAGCGAGAAGGCACCTGTTACATTGCGTATCCGTTCGTCGAGGGATTTGCGCGTCTGCGTCTGTGTGAAGCGCGTGCGTTGGAGGGCATTGGCAATAACAGGCACATGCATGGTAGTAGCCAGACCTTGCCCAAAAATGGCAGCTTGATTATAGCCGCGCATTTGTAGTTTGCGTAGGTGCAGGGGAACGGGCACAATGGCATCTACGGTATGGTAAGGTGCTTGTTGGCGCAACAAATACCCATAGCGTTTGCCCAATTGGTAGCCTACGTCTTGTCGGCCTTTGTATTTGAGGTGGTGAATGAGGTTTTGCGCAATGCCATCTTTACGGAAGAGCAACATCGCAGTAGCTGCTTCAAGTGGGATGCGCCCCCATAATCTGTCGGTAACGCGATTTTCGCTAAAGCGATGGAAGTCGGTGAGGGGCAAGCGAGCCTCACAACTCAGGCACAACCATTGCCCTCGCGGTGGTCGGTGTTGGGTGCAGCCTGGGCAGATGTTGGGGAGGGCTACGTCGAGCAGTTGCTGTAACCATCGAAGTGGAGCCATAAGGTATGGTGGATCGGTGTATTGCTAAATTAACACATCTTTTTCGCAAAGCAAACATGCGCCATCAATACTGTACCGATGGCGCATGTAATTTGCAGTTTGCTCAGCGTTCTAGGTAGCGCTGCAGTACGCGCAATTGCCATTGAGCTATTTGGGGGTGGTGGGGCGATGCGTTGAGCATGGTAAGTGCATAGCCCAGTTGCGTGAGTTTGCAATCGCGAATCATCATGCCTTTTCGGGCACTGTACACTGGCAGGAAGTGGTGTTTGGGGCGCAGCCCACCGTATTCACACGCAGCTATAGCTCGCCGCACTGCTTCTATTATTTCCGAGGGGCGCAACCCCAGCTCGAGCAGGTCACTTGCCAGGTAAGGCATTTGCGCCTGATAGTATTGGTCTTCGAAGGCCTCGAGCACATCTGACAAGTCCTCTATTAATCGGAAAGGGACGATAGATTTCATGGCTATATGTTTAAGGGGTAGTAAAATGGGGTGCTGCTGCACTTATTCCACTTCGATCCAATATTGGCCTCTCCATCGCTCGTAATTTTTCTTGAGCCGACGTATTTGAAAAGCTAATCCAATGAGCAATAGCCCATTGAGCAATAAAAAAGCTGCGATGAGGTATGCCAATAGCTCTGGGAAGATGAAGATGAGCACCGCCATCAGTACGAAGTTGATGCCGATGAGCAAATACATCCACCACGGAGAGAAAAGATGTTCGGTCAGGTTGTCGTAGAATGCAATATTTCGAAACATCGCTTTTCAATTTTGGGTGATAAAAAAAGCCGCCCCGTGTTGAGGCGGCCTATTTGTGAATTTACTGTACACTTTCTGTCTCGGCTTCGGCCGCCACTTTTTCACCCGGTCTTGGGCTTCGGAAGACGACCTTGTCGTCAAAAATGTCGAGTACGACGTGGCCTTTAGGTTGTACATCCCCCCGCAAGATTGCTTTCGACAATTCGTTGAGCACCTTGCGTTGGATGAGCCGCTTAAGTGGCCGCGCGCCAAATTCGGGATGGTAGCCTTCTTTAGCCAGCCAGTCGACAGCGGCCTCTGTCCAGCTAAAGTGAATGTCTTGTTTGGCCAGCGTCTGAGCCACTCCACGCAATTGCAGTGTAGCAATCTGGCGAATATCGTCTTGCGCCAGCGGACGGAACATGATGATCTCGTCGATGCGGTTGAGAAACTCGGGGCGTAAGCTGCGCTTGAGCAGCTCGAACACCTCGTTGCGTGTCCGCTCGTATACTTCTTCTTCTTGGCCTTTCGGCAAATGCTCAAAGCGCTCGCGGATGATGTCGCTGCCGAGGTTCGACGTCATGATGATGATCGTGTTGCGGAAGTTGGCCACACGACCCTTGTTGTCAGTCAGTCGGCCATCTTCGAGCACTTGGAGCAAGATGTTGAATACATCGGGATGTGCTTTTTCGATCTCATCGAGCAAGATGACACTGTAGGGCTTGCGGCGCACCGCTTCGGTAAGTTGGCCGCCTTCGTCGTAGCCCACATAACCCGGAGGGGCACCGATGAGGCGCGACACACTGTGCCGCTCTTGGTATTCACTCATGTCGATGCGCGTCATCATGCTTTCGTCGTCGAACAAGTATTCGGCCAGTGCCTTGGCTAATTCTGTTTTACCCACACCAGTCGTCCCAAGGAAGAGGAACGAACCAATGGGGCGCTTTTCATTGGCCAGCCCCGTACGTGCCCGACGGATGGCATCTGCTACGGCTTGCACGGCTTCGTCCTGACCAACTACGCGTTTGTGTAGCTCTTCTTCAAGGTGTAGCAGTTTTTCGCGCTCGCTCTGCATCATCTTGCTGACGGGGATGCCCGTCCACTTACTGACGATTTCCGCTACGTCTTCGGCATCGACTTCGTCTTTCACCAGCAGCTTGCCTTCTTTTTTCATCTCTTCGAGACGTGTGGTGAGCTCTTCGATGCGCTTTTGCACTTCTGGTATTTTGCCGTAGCGGATTTCTGCGGCGCGGTTGAAGTTGCCTTCGCGCTCAGCGCGTTGGCTTTCGAGCTTGAGTTGCTCGAGTTCTTCTTTAGCTTGTTGCAACCCGAGCACTACTTCGCGTTCTGCTTCCCATTGGGCACGCAGTTGGCTGCGGCGCTCTTCGAGGTTAGCCAGCTCTTCGTTGATCTTTTTGAGCTTGGCGTCATCGCCTTCGCGTTGGAGGGCAGCTTTTTCGATCTCGAGCTGACGGATTCGGCGTTCTACTTCGTCGAGCTCTTCGGGCATCGAGTTCATCTCGAGGCGCAGTTTGGCGGCAGCCTCGTCGATGAGGTCGATGGCCTTGTCGGGCAAATGCCGATCGGTGATGTAGCGGTGCGACAGCTGTACAGCCGCTACAATGGCTTCGTCTTTGATACGCACTTTGTGATAGGTCTCGTAGCGCTCTTTAAGCCCACGCAAGATGGAAATGGCATCTTCGGGTGAAGGCTCATCGACCAAGACCATCTGGAAGCGGCGCTCCAGGGCTTTGTCGTTTTCGAAGTATTTTTGGTATTCAGCCAACGTAGTGGCACCAATGGCGCGCAGCTCGCCACGTGCCAAGGCGGGTTTCAGGATATTGGCGGCGTCCATTGCGCCTTGGCTGCGTCCTGCACCTACCAGCGTGTGAATTTCGTCGATAAACAGGATGATGCTCCCTTCCGACGAAGTGACTTCGTTGACTACGGCTTTGAGTCGCTCTTCAAATTCACCCTGATACTTAGCCCCAGCGATGAGTGAACCCATGTCGAGGGCCCAGATTTCTTTTTCGCGCAAGTCCTCGGGCACGTCGCCATTGACAATGCGATGTGCCAAACCTTCGACGATAGCCGTTTTACCTACACCCGGCTCACCCACCAAAATGGGATTGTTCTTGGTGCGGCGGGCTAGGATGTGCAATACGCGGCGAATTTCTTCTTCGCGCCCGATCACTGGGTCGAGTTTGCCCGTTCGGGCTCGCTCGTTGAGGTTGGTGGCGTATTTGCTCAAGGCATCGTAGGTATTTTCGGCGCTGGCCGAAGTGACACGCCCACCTTTGCGCAATTCTTGCACTGCTACTTTGAGTTCTTTTTCCGTCAGGCCGCTGTCTTTGAGCATCTGCGCTACGGGATCACTCACACTGATCATGGCTAGCAGCAGGTGCTCTAAGGCCACGTATTCGTCTTTAAGCTCGCGGGCCAGTGCATTGGCCTTTTGCAACACTTCGTTGGCTGGACGCGACAGGTACTTGCCAGCTTCGCCACCACTGGCCTTGGGATAGCTTTCCACAATGCGGTCAAGTGCTTGCTTGACCATGTTGAGATCGGCACCCAGCTTGCGGAACACAAAAGGCACTACTGTTTCATCTACTTCAAATAGAGCCTTGAGTAAGTGCCCCACTTCGATGTTGGGATTGCTTTGGGCCATAGCTATTTGTTGGGCCCGTTGCACTACTTCTTGCGATTTTATCGTGAAGTTGTTCAGATTCATAATATCTTTTCTTTTTAGAGTTTACTATTTGAGTTGAATTGGCCTTTCGGCAAAATGGGCCACTTTTGGCCATTGTGTGATAATTATTTGCGTTGGGCTTCTTTGACCGGGACGATGAGTTCCATATTGACTGCCATTCCAAATAAAGGAGGCAGCCAAATACCTAATAGTAATAATGCGGAGAGTACTACACTCCACAATAATGTGTCGATCCACATAGCACGATGCATTTTGGTGTTACAGTAATCGTCATGTCCCTTATGCGTAGGCACCTTTTTGCTTGCGCTCGTGTAGCTCTTTGAGCTGTTTGAATAGTGCCTCTTCTTCGGCTGTTAGTTGCGTAGGCATGTCTACATGTATGCGCACCAGCAGGTCGCCGTATTGGCTAGGCTGATCTTTTTTGGGCATGCCCTTGCCACGAATACGCAGCACTTTGCCTGAGCTTGTCCCTTTAGGCACATTGACCTTGATGGGGCCACTGAGGGTTGGTACTTCTATTTTACCACCTAACACAGCGGTGTATAAGTCGATGTGTTTATCGACAATGAGGTTGTCGCCTTCTCGTTGGTAAATGGGGTGTGGTTGCAGGCGTAAGATCAGATACAAGTCACCTGCCGCGCCGCCCCCTATGCCAGGGCGTCCTTTACCTTTGATACGCAATTTTTGCCCATCATGAGTGCCTGGTTTGATTTTAATACGCAATTTTTGGCCGTCGAGCTCAAAAGTGCGCGTGCTGCCGTGGTAGGCCTCTTCTAAAGTAATAGGCAGTTCAGCCTGTATATCTTGTCCTCGCCGTGCGCGAGTTTGGCGGCCGCCGCTGCGCTGCTGCCTCATAAAGGCTTCGAAAGGATCGGCACCACCACGTGCACCGCGGCCAAAGAACATTTCAAAGAAATCTGAGAATCCACCGCTGCCGCTACCGCCAAAGAACTCGGATGGATCACCTTCAAAAACGAAGGTATACCCTCCTTGACCACTAGGTCCACCTTGGCCAGCGTACTGCGACCAGTCGAATCCGCCCTGTTCAAAGGCTTCCCAGTTGGCACCGAGCGTGTCGTATTTTTTTCGCTTTTCCGGATCGCTCAGTACCTGGAAAGCTTCGTTGATGTCTTTAAATTTTTCTTCGGCTTCTTTATTGCCCGGGTTTTTGTCCGGGTGGTATTTGGCAGCCAGCTTCCGATAGGCTTTCTTGATTTCCTTGTCGGAAGCATTTTTGTCCACTCCCAGTATGGCGTAATAGTCTTTATACTTCATAGTGGTTTTTGCATTCTTCAGTTTTCAGGTTCGTATTTCATTTTGTCGAGGTGCTCGGCTAGAACTGGAGAGGCATATGGGCCATAGGCATCAGATACCCATCCGCGCACTCCATCGGAGGCTTCGAGCACATAGAGTACCGACAGGTCGTCGGGGTCGGTGTATCCTTCAAATCGGAATACATCTTTGATGACCAACGATTCCGGTGCATACACCTTTTTGGTGACCAGATCTTTCATGCCTTCTTCCACAGCTACAAACTCATGTGTAAAGCCCAATTGCTCTACGTATGCAATAGCTTGAGTCAAGGAAGAGATATCTGGCAATAGCTTCATCGTTCTATTCATGGCAAAACTTTTTCACATCTGCTCAGCCAATTTCAATTTGATGGCTAGCGCATATGTGATGGGCTCGACTATCGGAATGTGGCGTATTTGCAATATACCGCTTTTGCATTTTGTTTGCACGCATGAGCTAGTCGAGCCTTAACGAGGCGGAGGGGCGTTTGCGCGTCTTAAAGAAAAAATGTTTGCTTTGTTCGGTGTTTTTATTGGTTGATTTAATTAATTGATACGTAACTTTTTGTTCATAAGTTTGTTATTGTGCGTGTTTTTTGTGTTCATAAATGGGTGACCGAATCTTTAATAGTGAGCTCTTATGGATGTTTAGCTATCTTCTAAATAAAGAAGTATACTGGGTGCTCGTAGCTGTTTGTATTTTATTGCTTTATGGATAGCCATATCCTCCACAAAGCGCTAGCTGTGTTTTTATTTTAAGAGCTTTTGACACAACTCAACCCCTTCCTTTCCTGTGCATAACGCTGTAGTGGAAAGGTGGCATTGGGCTTCACATTTCATGAAGCACTCGAGTAGTAGCGTATGCTAATTTGGGTAATTAAATTAGGTAGTCTGCCGCATTTTGTTCAATCGGTATGCCAAGGGGGAAGGGTTCGGCCTTTTTAGCTGGTTTTTTCAGTTTTCAGTGTCAATAAGTCAGTTTTTGCGCTTATGTATGGTCAAAATGTCATGTGTGGCGAGTGCGATCAATGAGCTTCGAGCCAATTTTTGCCGATGCCGGTTTCTACCAAGATGGGAACGTCTAGATCGGGTAGGGCATTTTTCATTTTGTCGATCACGAGTTGGTGCACTTGCCCGCGTTCCTCATCAGGCAGATCGAAGACGAGTTCGTCGTGTACTTGCAATACCATGGCGGTTTGGGCATGCATTTGCTGCAGCACTTGATGGATGGCGATCATGGCCAGTTTGATCATGTCGGCGGCAGTGCCCTGGATGGGCGTATTGATGGCCATGCGTTCGGCATTGGATCGAGCTAGGGAGTTGCGCGAGTTGATATCGCGCAGATAGCGGCGGCGTCCCAGCAAAGTAGTGACATAGCCATGTTCGCGGGCGAAGGCCACGGTGCGATCCATATAATCCTTAAGGCCTGGATATTTTTTGAAGTACTGCTCGATGAGCTTTTGTGCTTCAGAGCGCTTGATATCCAGTTGGCGCGAGAGGTTGGTGGCGCCAGCGCCGTAGATGATACTGAAGTTGACGGTTTTGGCACGTCGGCGTTGTTCAGGTGTCACTTCCTCGTAGGGTACGTCGAAGACGCGTGCGGCGGTAGCGCGGTGGATGTCGAGACCTTTGCGAAAGTCTTCGATCATGCCTTTGTCGCCACTAATGGCAGCAATGATGCGCAGCTCAATCTGCGAGTAATCAGCCGATAGGAACCACCAGTCGGGCTGTCGAGGTACAAATGCTCGGCGGATTTGGCGGCCTTCTTCTGTGCGGATGGGTATGTTTTGCAAATTGGGGTTGTTGGAGCTGAGGCGGCCTGTGGCGGCTACTGTTTGATTGAAAGAGCTATGGATGCGGCCCGTGCGTGGGTTGACCAAGGGGGGCAGGGCATCTATGTAGGTGCTTTTGAGTTTGGCCAATTGGCGATACTCGAGTATTGCTTTGGCAATTTCATGTTGTTTGGCCAGTTCGCTGAGCTTTTCTTCGTCAGTGCTGTATTGGCCTGTGCGGGTTTTGCGCCAGCGATAGGGGAGTTTGAGCTTTTCGAACAAAATTCGTCCTACCTGTTTGGGTGAAGCTATGTTGAAGTGCAGGCCGGCCAGTTCGTAGATACGTGCTTCTATCTGTTGGAGTTTTTGATTCAGCTTTGTAGCGTACTGATTGAGGAAGTCGATGTCCAGCTTGATGCCGGCATATTCCATATCGACTAAGACCTTGATCAGCGGTTCCTCAATTTGAAAATAGAGGTTGCTAAGGGCTTCTTCTTCCAGGCGTTTGAACAGCAGCTCGTGCAGTTGCCAGGTGATGTCGGCGTCTTCGGCGGCATAAGGGGCGACTTGTTCCACGGGAACTTGCCGCATGCTGAGCTGTTTTTTGCCCTTTTTGCCAATGAGTGTCTCTATGCTTACTGGTTGGTACTTGAGATAGGTTTCGGCTAGGTAGTCGAGATTGTGTCGCAGATCGGGTTCGAGTAGGTAGTGGGCAATCATGGTGTCGTAGAAGGTGCCCCGCAGGTTGATACCTTGCCACTTGAGCATTAGGGCATCGTACTTGATGTTTTGGCCTACTTTGGCGATATGCTCATTCTCGAATAGAGGGCGAAAGCGTTCGAGTATGGCTTGTCGGGTTGGGCCATCTGGCGGTAAGGGGACATACCAGGCTTCGTGGGCTCTGACGGCAAAAGACATCCCCACTAATTCGGCTTTGTTGGGATCTAGCTCAGTGGTTTCAGTGTCAAAGGCAAAGCGCGGATACTGTTTGAGTAGTGCGATCAGCTGATGATGGGCTTCTGCTGTTTGAGCGATGTGGTAGTTGTGGGCTACGGTATGAATGTTGTGTTCGGCTACGGAGTGTTGGGGGGGCAATGAAGAGTTGGGGCTTTGGGCATCGAAGAGGGTGCCCTGTACACTGGGTGCAGCTGTGGGAATGGCTTCGTCGTCAGAGGCTTGCTCACCTAAAATTTGAGTTGCTAATGTGCGGAATTCCAATTCTCTAAACAGTTCGGCCAGCCGTTGCCGATCGGGTGGAGCCAGCTCGAAGCGCTTGGGGGCAAATTGTACGGGTACATCTGTGATGATAGTGGCTAGCTTTTTAGATAACAGAGCTTGTTGTCCATATTGCTCGAGGCGTTCGCGCAATTTGCCCTTTAGTTCATGTACGTGTTCGAGCAGGTTTTCTACAGAGCCATATTGCTGGATGAGTTTGGCAGCTGTTTTGGGGCCAATGCCCGGTACACCGGGAATATTGTCGGAAGCATCACCAGCTAGTGCGAGTATGTCGCGCACTTGATCTACGCGTTGCACTTGCCAGTTTTCCAATACTTCGGGTACACCCCATATTTCTACTCCGTTTCCTTTTCGTGAAGGCTTGTACATGAAGATCTTCTCATCGACCAGTTGGCCAAAGTCTTTATCAGGGGTGACCATATAGACTTCGTAGGTCTGCTTTTCGGCTTGTTTAGCTAGTGTACCAATTACGTCGTCAGCCTCGTATTCATCTACTACTATAACGGGGATGTGGAAGGCCTTGATGATTTCTTGGATGTAGGGAATGGCTATAGTAATATCTTCGGGTTGGGCGTCGCGATTGGCTTTATAGGCTTTGTACAGCTGGTTGCGGAAGGTGGGTGTGGAGGGGTCAAATACGACGGCAATGTGTGTGGGTCTTTGATGTTGCAATATATCCCACAAGGTACGAACGAAGCCCACTATGGCTGAGGTGTTGATGCCTTTTGAGTTGATTAAAGGTCTGCTGATGAAGGCGTAGTGCGCGCGATAGATAAGTGCATGCCCATCGAGGAGAAATAGTTTTTTTTCAGCCATGGTGGTGTACTTTCTTCAGTAAGTAGCCACGGCAAGATACGTAGCCCACTTTTTTGCTGGAAGGCCTACAGCTCGCCGATCAGGCCAACAGCAAATGCCGGACTGCGCTGGGCACAATCCGGCATTTGATCTATTAATGAGATCGCAAAGTCGTGTATATGTATTACTTGAGGCGTTTTTCCTCAGATACAGTGAGCTTGTGGCGCCCCTTGGCACGGCGGCGAGCTAAAACTTTTCGTCCATTCTTGCTGCTCATGCGTTCGCGAAAACCGTGTTTATTGACGCGCTTCCTGCGCGAGGGCTGGTATGTTCTTTTCATTGTAGCTTGCTTTTATCGGCTTGTGCTCAGCTTTACAAAAGTGCGGCAAAGGTAAGGTGCTTTCTCTTTTCTGCCAAATGGGCAGGGATTATGTAGTGGAAAAGAAAACAATTGGTTATTGATTAGATCGATCTCCTTTATAGTGAATGTCGATAGGGTGGTCCATTTTTACAATGCGTACTTCTGTACGGCGGTTGTAGGCGTGTTCTTCTTCGCTACAAGGGACGCCATCAGTACAGTGATTGCGCAAGTTTTGCTCTCCGAAGCCAAAAGCCTGGATGCGGTTGGGATCGATGCCTTTTTGGATGAGGTACTGGCGAGCGGCTTCTGCTCTTTTCAGCGACAGGGCCAAGTTGTATTCTTTGGTGCCTCGCGAGTCGGTGTGGGCGATGAGTTCGATTTCCATGCCTGGATATTGTTGCATCAGTTCGGCGAGGCGATCCAATTCGCGTGCAGCGCCTTTGCGAATTGAATAGTCGTTGAAGTCGTAGTAGATATGTTCGAGTACGATGACACTACCTTGGCTAAGTGGCTGGTCGAGCGAGTCTAATGTCATAATATTGATGGCTATCGGATCGAGCTCCATGTTGAGTTCGATGCGCGATTCTCGTCGCATTTGGGTGGCAGGCAAGCTGTGGGTGCGTTTTTGGTAGCCTTCTTTTTCTATTTCTATGAGATAGTTATCGCCTTTGGGTAAGCAATAGGTAAATGTGCCTTTGTCGTCAGTGCGCAAGATGGTCTGTTGCCCTGTCTGTTGATTGATAATGCGTACGCGCGCACTGATCAGTACTTGATCTATATGAGATGCCATTACCACACCTGTGATCACGGTGCATGCTTCGTCGCGTTCCATAGGGATGCGGATGGTCTGTGGTGCTGTTTCACCTTCTGTAGAATAGGCCAGCTCGGTTGGTAGGTATCCGTCGCGCGAGGCGATGATGAGGTATTGTCGGTTGCTTTTTAGTTCATAAGTAGCTTCGCCATTGGTATTGGTAGTGAGAATAGGGGTGCCAGCCTCTTTGGGGTCTTTAGGTATAAGGCGAAACATCATTTCCTTGTTTCCAGGTGCGATGGGCACCAACTCGATTTCGTAGAAAGTGTCGCCTTCCATGAATCCAGCACCGCTCTTTTCAAAGATGCGCAGGCCTACATCAGGGACGCGCAATTTGGTCTCTTTATCGTAAGTGATAAAGCGCGCGTCGAGCAATCGGCTGCGCTGGCTGGGTGCTACACCTTGGAGTGCTTCGAAGAGGTAAATGTCGTCTTTGCCTTTGCCACCTGGGCGGTTGCTGGCAAAGTAGCCACGCGTGCCGTCTTGATTGATCACCAGACAAAAGTCGTCGTAGGGCGTATTGAAAGGTGCTTCGAGGGGCTCTACTTTACCCCACACTCTACCGCTCATGTCGATCATAAACAAATCGAGCCCACCTTGGCTGCCGTGGCCGTTGGAGGCAAAAAACAGCGTGCCGCTGGGATGATAATAGGGAAAGGCTTCGTCGGCAGCAGTATTGATCTCGGGGCCCAAGTTGATGGGGCGCGACCACGTGTCGGCACGGCGCTCGACCATGTAGAGGTCGTAGCCTCCATAGCCGCCAGGCATATCGGATGCGAAAAAGAGCCGGTTGCCATCAGGGGTGATCGATGGATAGGCACAGCGATATTCGTCGCTGTTGAAGGGTAATTCTTTGATGTGGATCCAGTCGGTGGGGCCGCGTTCAGCTTCATAAATTTTGAGGCGTACTACGCCTTCGTCGTCGGCGCGTTTGATGCCAGAAACAGTGGAGTTGTTGCGCGTGAAGTAGATGTATTTGCCATCACGTGTAAAGCTGGCAGGCCCTTCGTGTAGGGACGTGTTGATGTTGAGTGATAGGGGCTTGGGCTTGCCAGGCATGCCGTCGGGCTCGAGCGGTGCGAAAAACAAGTCGAAAAAGGGTTCGCCTGTTTTTTTGTCTATAGGGCCACCACGACGCGAGGCGACAAACACGAGGCCCTCGTCGAGAAAGGTGGGCGCATATTCTATGCGCTTGGTGTTGATGCGCATGCAATTGCGCAAAGCCACTTGATTGGTAAGCTGCCCATTCTCGTATACCCGCGTGTGGGGTTGCGTTTGCGGCAGCACTGCGGTTGACCTACATATCATCAAGCTCAGGAGTAGGAGCAAGCAACGGTTTAGGCGAGTGAGTCTCTCATTCATACGAAAACAAGATTGGCTCAAAAGGCAGTGCTTAGCGTTTAGAAAAAACGAGGATCTTCAATGTGATCGCTATGGCGGCTTTCACCAAAATTGAAGCGCAGCACCGCTTCTCCACTGCCACTGCTATAGTCGCGTAGGTCGGAGAACGTTAGATCATACGACATGCCAAAGTACAGAAACTCGTTCACCTGCATGCCAAGTATCAGGTCGATGGACTCACCTACCGCAGTAATGGATGAGCCGCCCAAACGGTAGGTAAGCCCTGTGACAAATCGCTCGTCAAATATGAGCATAAAATTGAGGTCGGCATCTATGGGTGCATTTTCCACGTATTTGATAAGCACTTGAGGCTGAAACTGCGTGTAGTCGGCAATATCGAAGAGGATGCCCATCATGAAGTATACGTGAGCGACCTCGCGCGAGATCACAGCATCTTGGCTCAGGTCTGCAAAGTCGATGTTGTTTTTGAGAAAGCGGGGAGTAGATAGCCCCAGGTAGAAATGTTCGGTGGTATAGTAGAGGCCTGCACCGAAGTTGAGCAGGTACTTTTGCTGATATCCATCGGGGATGGATGCGTCGATACTGGATGGTTGGGTGCCTTGCACTTGCGTAAAATCCTGGCTAATGGAACGTACCGAACCACTTATCCCTAAGCCCAACATACCATGCCCTAAAGGCAGGCGATAACTGTACACGGCTTCGGCCGTGTACAGTTCTGTAATGCCGATGGTGTAACGCGAAATATTGCCACCTACACCAATACGTTGGTTGAGTAATGGCATGTTAAACGACAAGGCCTGAAACTCAGGTGCACCTTTAAGCCCAATCCACTGTTTACGGTAGAGTGCAGTAATATGGGGTGCCTGCACACTACCCGCATAGGCGGGGTTGTAACCCAGTTTATAGTAGAAAAATTGGGTTTGCTGTGCTTCTTGCTGCGCGCGTAGCCCCCCAATACTGATTAAAGTCGCTATGCTGAATACAAAGAAAAACTTCATGACAATCGGTTTTTAAATGTAGCCTTTGCCTATAGTGACGTATTGCTTCATCGGATGATGATAAGGAAGCCTGTAAGCGGAATGTCGCCATTGCGCAAATTGACTACGTAGAAATAGGTGCCTGCCGGCAAATCTTGACCATCATAAGTGCCTGACCAGTCGTTGTTGTAGGGGCGTGCTCGGAAGACTTCGTCACCCCATTGGTTGAAGATGCTCACCTCGTTGTCGGGAAAAGCGACATTGTCTTCAAGGCAAGGGACGACAAAGATGTCGTTGATGCCATCCCCATTGGGTGTAATGATACTGGGGATGTCACAATCGACGCCAGTAGCACCGACGTTGAGTACGACGCGCCCTGTACTGCACTCGCAATATTCACTGCATATTTCATAGAAGAAGAAGTCTTCGCCGATGTAGCCGAGCTCGGCCAGGTACTCGAATACACCATTTTGTAAAGTAGTGAGCGTGCCAAATTGTGGTGGGCTGAGCACATTGACAAAATAGTCGTTAGGTTTGTCATCGTTGAAAGCTACATCAATAGTGACTTGGCCTGCGAAGCTCACATCGAGTGTGTCGTTGATAGCTTGTGGTGCGTACTTGTAAGTAACTACTACCGTATCGGATCCGCATATCCCTTCGTTGATGGTCCATACAAAGAGGTTGTTACCTGTTTGTAGGCCCGATACAGTGGTAGCGGGATTAGTAGGTTGCAATATCTCTACACCTGGAGTAAGTGCTGTCCAGCTGCCTGTACCCACCGTGGGGGCTTGTGCACTGAGCTGCGTAGTGCCATCACCACAGTCGATAAAGTCTTGTCCGGCAAATACTTCTCCTTCGAGCACTTCTACCAGTACAATATCGGAAGAACTACCACAGCCGTTGGTGATCGTCCAGGTAAATACGTAGCTATTGCCTGGTATGAGACCACTGACCGTGCTGTTGGGGCTGTCGGGTTGGTCGATACTGACGCCTAAGCTTGCTTGGGCTTGTGGTTGCGACCACATACCACTGCCTGCCAAAGGGGCTTTGGCTGCGAGGCTGACTTGCGTATCGCCACAGGCAGTGATCGTATTGCCTGCATCGGCTTGTTCGGGTTCGTCTACGCGCAGCTCCATTTCGTCGCATGAGTAGTCTTGGCAGCCACCGTAAGAGAGGCACCACTGGAGCGTATAGGTTTGGCCCGCTTCTAGGCCGGTAACCAGCGAATTGGGATCATCGGGGTTGACAATTGTTAGCCCTGTCCCGCTGAGTACACGCCATGAGCCATTGCCCGTGCTGGGTATAGCTGCCTGCAGTTCCACGCTACCACCTGCACATCCGGCTAAATCCATACCGGCATTGGCCTGATTGTTTGGCACCTCATTAATGGTGACTTGCACGACATTGGAAAGCTCGGATATACAGCCGTCGAGTTGGGCTATAGCATAAAAGCCCGTAGTGCCCAGGTAGTCTGCTGGGTTTGCCAATGCAATCTGCGTTTGTGTGGTGGGTGCACTTAAGGATTCGCCTGTTTCATCGAACCACAGGTAAGTGGCACCACTAGTTTGTGAAGAGGGGGTTAAACTCAATATTACTGTGTCTTCAGGGTAACAGAAGGGGCCTGCACTCTGAATTACAGGAGTAAGCGGTTTGGGTTTGATACTTACTTGCGTAGTAACTGTTTCCGACCAGCAGCCATTGAGTTGTATGCGTAGACTATAGATGCCGGCTTGGGCTGGAGTCACTTGGGAGAGGGTGGGATTGCACACCGAACTGACAAAACCATTAGGGCCTGTCCATTCATAGATTGCGCCCGTCATGCAGTTGGCCGATAGCTGTAGGACATCACCTTCACAGACAGGCCCATTGTTGGATGCTTGAGCTTGGGGCAGCTCATATACTTGTACAAAAGTGGGATTCGATAAGGGAGAAGGGCATCCATCTACCCACGCTTGTACGGTGTAGTTGCCTGTATGTGTAGCTGCCACTGTATCGATGTGCAAACTGGGAATCATCGTCGTATCGGTACCTAAAGGTGTATACCACACATATACTACATTGTTAGTGCTGTAACTGGAGGTGTGCAATACGAGCATATCACCTGCGCAGAGCGTAGTACCATTAGCAGCGGTGGGCACATCGGGCTGCGCAATGGCATCGGGGATGTCGAGTACGTGGTCGGCAGGAAGGGAGCTACACCCATCACCCGTAGTTACCACTAATGTGTAGATACCACTTTTCACTGAGGTGGCATTGGGAATAACGGCCGTTGCAGTGGTAGCGGAGTAGCCATCGGGGCCAGTCCAGCTATACATATAAGTGCCGTCGTCGGGAGGATGGACGGTAGGCGTAAGATGAATGGTTAGGGGGCCGTCGGTACAAGCGGGCACATCATCAGTAATGGCTTGCACACTTACGCGAGGGTTGACCGACACTTGTACGCTATCTGTTTGGCTACAGCCAAAACTGTTAGATACCTTGACTGTGTAGGTGCCCTGATGACTTTGGTTGACGTTGGGTATACTGACTGTGGCACCTGAGGCATTGGCACCTGAGGGAAACGTCCATGTATAGCTCACGTTGTTAGAGGGCGAAGCTGTGGTGAGGGTAAGGGTTTGTCCTTCGCATATGGGATCGGGTGATGCAGTTACCGCATCGATGATAGGCAGGGCCGATACGTAGACTGTAGTGGGTGGCGAGCTGTTTGATACGCATGAGTTACCTACAGCGATCACCGTCCACTCGCCGGCTTGGGCCGTACTGACACCGTTGAGGGGCAATACCGGATCGGTAGTTACAAAAGTGAGTTGTAGTGGGCTAGTCCAGTGATATGCAATAGCACCAGCAACAGGGCTGGCTGTGAGCAATATGGTGTCGCCACTGCAGGCGGGGGCAGTAGCCGAAGTGGGATTGGAGGCAACAGGTGTATCGGGTTTGTCCAATACGGTGACTGTGGTAAAGGCCGGTTGGCTGGGGCATCCAAATTGGGACACAATGAGCTGATATACGCCTGCATCGGCTAATGTGGCACTATTGATCTGAGGTGGATACTGCTGGTTGGCACTAAAGCCATTGGGGCCTGACCACTCGTAGGTGATACCTACTCCACTTACAGGTGTGCCCAGTGAGAAGGGTTCTTCTTCACATACGACGATATTGTCGGGGTCGGTCAGCGCAATGGGCTGAGCTACGATGAAAATGGCCACTTCATTGGATGGTTCGGACACACAGCCGTCATCGCGTTCTTTCACTACGTAAAATTTCATGTTGCCGCTGGGGTGCGGCGCGGAGATGGTCAGCTGCGGCTGTATCGTAGATGCTAGTAGCGTGCCGGTGGGTGGGCTACCACTGTACCAGTGATAAGTGATGGAGGTGTTTTGAGTGGCATTTACCGAAAGGGTAAAATCTTGGTTGTCGCAAATAGTGTCAGCACTGATTTGTAGCTGGGGCGTAGAAACTGGAAGCTGGGAGGCAGTGACTTGCATAGATGCCGAGGCGATGCAACCTGTGATCCCCGTAATGGTCACTGTGTAGAAACCGGCATAGCTTTCGTCGGCATTTAGAATGATGGGATTTTCTTCGAAAGAGATAAAGCCGTTGGGCCCAGACCACTCAAATTGATAGATATTATTGCCCGGTGCACTGGGGGGGGTGGCAAAGAGTAGCAAGGAGTCCGACCCGCAATTGGTAACGGCTTGTGGTGCAGGCATTTGGGCTTCTACGCTGACAAATGTCTGACATTGCGTGGCATTGCCCGAAGAATCGGTTACGGTTAGGGTGACATGCAGGGTGTCGCCAATGAGACTACAGTCGACCAGATTGGGCGCGACACTCATGTCTGCAATGTTGCAGTTGTCGGTGGCCGATAGGAGAATGTCTTGAGGCTGGATGGTGTCGGTGACGAAGCCTGAAGGGCTGATGGTCACAAAAGAGGGGCCACAACTGACCTGAGGCGGCGTGCCGTCATTGACGATAATGTCAAAGGAGCAACTGCCAGTATTGCCGTTTATATCTGTCACCTCATAGGTAATGGTGGTTGTGCCTTGTGCAAGCGTATGTGTAGGTGAGAGCAGGGGTGGACCCAAAGGCATAGGGCCAAAGGTGGTAGCACCTGTGGCTGAGTAAGTGGGTTGTACGGTTTCATAGCTGAGTGTGGCATACATAAAACTGATGCTATCTACTTGCCCATCGGCGGTGACAAGGGCAGGATCGCAGGGGTTGATGCCATTGCCCGGACTGCCAGGAGGCATGTTTTGAAAAGATTCGGCAAAGAAAGTGATGGGGCCTGCTGCGGCCCATGTGTTGAACTGTGAGGCTGGCAGGGCAAAGCTCACCGTAGCAGGTGTATTGCAGGTGCCTGTGCTCACCGGTGTAGTACCTAGTAGGTTGCCATCAGGGTCATAAATGGAATAGTATTCGTTGGTTTCGTCAATATCGCCTTGAAGGGTGATGGTGAGCAGCACAATGCCGGTGGCATTTGCCGAAAGGCCGGAAAAAGTAAAGTATTTGTCGTCAGCTACATAGTCATTGAGGTCTGGATTCCAACTAAAGGTGAGTAGCTCAGCTGCCGGATCAGTAGGTGCTGTGGCGAAAATGGGCGAGGTGATGGCACAGTTGTCCGACAGGTTGGTGAATAGGGGTAATGGTAGATCAATGGTACATGCATCGTTGGGCAAGCTGAGTATCGTGTCGGCGGGGCAAGTAATGATGGGTAGTTCTCTATCTTCGACAGTAACGACGTATTGACAGGTGCTTTGATTACCTGCACAATCGGTGAAGTAATAGGTGATGGCATTAGCACCTTGTTGTAGGCTAGTGGTTATAGGTACAATGGGTGCAGAGATGGGCAATCCACCATTGATGCTATAGGTGAAATCGACTTCGACGGGCGAGCGAGCTTCATAGCTAATTGTAGCCTCTGCGTATGCACCAGGACACAAGTGATTGATGGCAAATTGTCCTCCAAGGTTACTGGGCACATTGGGTACGAGGATGAGGGTAATGACTCCATCTTGAGTCCAGGGCAATACAGTTGATGCTGGTATGGAAAGCAAGGTGGTCGAGCTGCCGCATTGAACAGGTGCATTATTGGTCAGCCCTAAGATATTACCACCTTCATCTATGATGTAGAAAAACTCCGAGGGTTGTTCAGCATCGACATTTACCAGCTGTATATTGAGTTGCACATTGCCAGTGGGCGCAAAGGGTGGGCCTGGTACGGGGATGTGTAGAATGACTGAATCGACGGGGGTCTGAAGGGTGTCTACACCTGCAGGTACGGTAAGCAGGGCTGAAGTGGTAGCTGTGACGGGAGTGGTGTCGTTATTGCACGATTCGGTGATGAGTGGTAAGGGGAGGGTGACGAGGGCCTCGCATAGTGCGGGGTCGGTAGTGATGGTCGTGTCGGTGGGGCAGTTTTGCAACAATGGTGCCTCGGTATCTTCCACAGTGAAGGTGGCAGTGGTGGTCTGCGTATTACCACATTCATCAGTGACGATGAAGTCAACAGTTTGTTGGCGGTAAATGCCTTGAGTGGGTGTAGGGCATGTGGCCGCGGGCAGTGAGGCGGGCTGACTGGTGCCGCTATTATAGGCTGTCCAGCTAAGCGCGCCTGTACAATTGTCGGTAGCAGTGGCTTGTGCTCGGTTAGCCACCCATTCGGCGAAGAGCGAGTCTGCTATGGCATTGCTGGTGCAGCTGATCGTCATGTCCTGTGCAGCGTTGCTAATAGTAGGTGGGGTTTGATCTACTACAGTGATCGCTTGTTTTTTGATGGTGCCATTGCCGCAGGCATCTTCTACCATCCAGTTGCGTTCGATGGTATATTCATTGGGACATGAACCAGGTGTAAGGACGTCGGTGTAGGATACCGATGGGTTGGCATCGCAGTTGTCCGTCACGTTGGTGGGGTTGCCGGTGACGCTGGGATCGATACCTTGTTCACAGGAAACGGTAATGTCGGCCGGCACAGTAAAGATGGGTGTAGTGACGTCTTGTACGGTGATAAACTGCTTTTTAAAGGCAGTATTGCCACATGCATCTGTGACAAACCAGGTACGTTCAATGGTGTATTCGTTGGGGCATACCCCAGGTGTGACTAGGTCGTTGTAGCTAGTGTCGATGTTGCTGCTGCAGTTGTCGGATATATTCGTAGGCCATCCCGTAGTGGAAGGCGCTGTGCTGTCTTCACAATCAATGGTGATATCGACAGGCACGGTGAAGTTGGGTGGCGTATTGTCTTCGACGAAGATGCGCATAGTATCGCGTGCGACATTGCCGCAGTCATCGATAGCTTCCCAACTGCGCGTGATCACGTAGGTATAGTCGGAGCACGAGCCGTTATTGGTTTTAGTGCTCGTCTCGGAGAAGAATGGGGCAGGCGGTGGCGAGCAGTTGTCGGTAGTGGTGACTGTAGGCAGGGGGGGAATGGGATCTTCGCAGCTGATTGTCACGTCGGCGGGTACTCCCACGAGCGTGGGTGGTGTGAGGTCGATCACAGAGAAGGATGCCGTTTTCGAAGCTACATTGCCGCAGAGGTCTTCCATGAAAAAGGTGACCTCAACTGTTTCACAGCTGGTGGTAGGCCCGGGGGTGTTGTCGTAATATATCATGCTGATGATGCCACAGTTGTCAGAACCCAACAATGTCAACATATTGAGCTGTTCACTGACCCAAGCACTGTAATCGGCTGTGTCACAGGACTCTACGGCGCTTTTGGGGTAATCGGATGGAAAGATAGGTGGGGAGGTGTCGGGTAGTACCGTGATGAGTTGACTGACCGAAGTGCTATTTCCCCATTGGTCAGTGGCTGTCCAAGTGCGCGTCACTACGACGGTATTGGTCAGACAGGTATCGGGGGGGATAAGGGGCTGGTCTGTAGCTGAGATGAGTTTCGGGAAGTTCGCGTCGCAATTGTCGGTAGCTGTTAGCGGTAGTGCAGGCGGAATGAGTGAGGGGCAACTCACTGTGATGTCGGCCGGTACGGGGTCGGTAAATACAGGGGGCACTGTATCGATATAAGTCAGTTGAAAGCAAAAGGTGTCGAGGAATGTTTCTCCCGTCACCAGATTCGTGTAAGTTGTTACGTAGTACACAGTTAGATCGCCTAAGCCCACAGCGTCGCCAATATTATACCCCGTTAAGGTCGAGTCAAAATTGAACAGGAGAATTTGGAATGTGGGATCACTTTCGGTAGCCGTCGGCGTACCACAGCTGGGATAGGTACCTGGCACGCACCAGTCCAAGATACCTGTACAGCTGGCACCATCGACAAAAAGCGTGTCGGGCCCTGTGTAGGTGTAAATAATCCCGTGGGGGTTAGTGGTATTAAAGCACGCCTGTGCATGTACTTTGGTACCCAACCACGCGAATAATAGCGCGTACCCTAACCATTGTGCCACAGGGTGTAATCGGTTTCTCATGTGTAATCGTTTAATGCTTTGGGATATGTCTGGGTCTTTTCGTTCCGTTTGATTTTCTTTTCTTCCTTTACGGTGCGGCTCAGAGCAAGTTACTACGGCAAAGATAATTTACTCTATCTCCTACATAGAAGAAGATGGAGGCTTGAGTAAAAAGTCAAGACAGCAACAGTACGTACAGGAGACAGGAGCACAGTAGAATGGGCATTTACAAGAGTATTCGGTTCATGGGATATTTGTGTAGGTATGTGCTGAAGTGCAAGATATTGCAAATCCTGGAAATAGTTAGCATATATGTAGGTGTGGCTTGTGTGGCGTGTCGGTTTGTAGTCATGGGGCGTGTGTGGTTGTGCAGAGGTATTTGTAATGGCCATTTTGTGATTATTGTGGTACAATTATATTACCAATGCATTGATTATGTAATTACATGTACAAATCTTATGATATAGGGGATAGTATCTTGCACGAATTGTCGCAGCGGCTACTTGTGCAGATGCGTTTGGGGCAATGTGTTGATGAGTTGTGGCACCAGTTGGCGGAGTGGTCGTGGGATGCGGTGGTGCGGTCGTTGTGCAGTGATACACACCGAAAAGCATTTTGGATCAACGTGTACAATGCGGGGTTTTTGTACTTGCACAAGCACAAAGGCATAGAAAAGCCTGTAGTGTTTTGTCGGCCTTTGTTGTGTGTAGGCGGGTACTGGTTTAGCTTAGATGACATAGAGCACGGTATTTTGCGCAAGCATGCCATCAAATGGGCTTTGGGTTGGGTGCGTCATCCATGGCCAGCGGCTCATATACGTGCTGTGGTGTTGTCGCAGCTTGATGTGCGCATTCATTTTGCACTCAATTGTGGAGCGCGTAGTTGCCCACCCATTCGGGCATACGATGTAGCACAGCTTGATGCTCAACTTGATTTGGCGATGCATAGCTTTTTGCGGCAGCATACCCGAGTGGATCACCAGCTGCGGAAGGTGCACACTTCGCGCCTGTTGTTGTGGTATCATGGCGATTTTGGTGGCATCCGAAAGATCAAGCAGCTGTTGGCACGGGTATGTGGATGTCCTGAGTTGGTGAGCTACCGGTTGCGGTGGGATCCCTACGATTGGGTAGAGAAGGGTTGAGCATTATTGTAAAATAGAGATAGGACTTACCTTCGCTCCATGATACGGCAGGTGCAATTTTCTTTGCGGTCTTATCCTCGGGGCTTTCATCTGATCACAGAAGAGGTAATGCGCCAGTTACCGCCATTGCCTCGAGTGGGTTTGTTACACTTGTTCATTCAGCATACCTCGGCTGCATTGGCCATTAACGAGAATGCAGACCCTTCGGTGCGCGTTGATTTTGAAGCTATATTCAATCACTTAGTGCCAGAGCATTTGCCTTTTTTGACGCATACGCTTGAGGGGCCAGATGACATGCCAGCTCACGTCAAATCGGTATTAGCGGGCAGTGCCATTACAGTACCTATCAGTGCAGGGCAGCTCAATTTGGGTACGTGGCAAGGCATTTACCTTTGCGAGTTTCGCAATCGAGGCGGTAGGCGCAAACTGGTGGCTACCATCATTGGATAAAATGGATATGGCCCCTGTGTATCAAGGCGTGCTCATTGGTTTGGCGCTGACTTTGTTGGTAGGGCCACTGGTGCTGACATTGGTGCAGACTAGAGTGACTCAGGGGGTTCGTGCGGGGCTTGTGGAGGGGGCAGGTATCTGGACGAGTGATCTGTTTTTGCGCTTTGTTCTTGTTTTGGCGTAGCGTTGTATTGTACTAAGCCGAATTTATACGGCTTGCGCTGTCGCGAGGTAGTCCGTCATAGTGCTTTGTGGGTGTTGTGGTTGCAAGGGTGGCTCATCAATACGCTCAATCCTTTTTCGGTTTTCTTTTGGATGGGGGTACCTGTTGCGATGGTATTGCAGTACAAATGGACGGGCTTAGCTGCCGTGTTGTTCTACACAGGCATTCTGGGTACTTTAGTTTGTACAGATGTACTCAAGGTGGTATTAGCCAATGGTTTGGGTCGTTACCTACAGCTACGCCATGTGGTGCGGCTTCGACAAGCGGTGGGCGTGGGTTTGATACTTTTTGGTTTGGTGTTTTTTGTGCGCACAGCTCTTGAGGGCGACTTCTTGCGCATTTTTTTTTTGAATTTATTGGGCTTGGCCTTTTAACCGAAAAGGGATTTGCAGGCCCTTTGCCCCGTTAGGGCACGAGAATGGTTGCATTGGCAAGGATTCATTCGTTTTCGCCTTACCTTTAAGGGACAAAGCCAACAAGAATTGGGGGCTTTTGTTGTAATGATACACTGTGATTTATCGAATAAAAAGGTGGTCATGAGTCGTTTTTTCAAAACTCCTAAGCCGCAGCAGTTTGAATACGTGCCGCGTTTTTACGATCCTGAAAAGGAAGCATTGGAAAAGCGCATCGAGCAGGCAAAGGCATGTAAGCAAGGTGGTGAAGCAGCTATCAAAGAGCGCATTAGGGACGGGTTGCGAAAGAGTACGACTTACAATCCGCGCTATCGCAAGTTGAAGGCAGATGCGGTATTGCGCTCCAATTTGTTGTTATTGGCCATAGTGGTAGTATTGTTGTTGCTCACCTATATGTTGCTCACTGTATATTTGCCCAAGCTCGAGGGTTTACTCTGAGGCCCGAGCTTTTCCTTTTTACCAAAACCACTAAGCCAGATGGCGGATCTCATACAGCTCTTACCCGATGCCATTGCCAATCAGATAGCGGCGGGTGAGGTGATTCAGCGGCCGGCTTCGGTAGTCAAAGAGCTGCTCGAAAACGCCATCGATGCCGGTGCCAGTCATGTTGAGCTCGTCGTCAAGGATGCGGGCAAGCAGCTCATTCAAGTCATCGACGATGGTTGTGGCATGTCGGAGACGGATGCGCGTTTGTGCTTTGAGCGACATGCTACTTCAAAGATTCGTTCAGCTGATGACTTGTCACACATTCGCACGATGGGTTTTCGGGGCGAGGCATTGGCCTCTATAGCGGCTATTGCGCATGTGGAATTGCGCACGCGCCTTCACGATAGTACGGTAGGTACACGCATCGTGGTGGAAGGGGCTAAGGTAAAGGTGCAGGAGCCATGTGCGTGTGCAGCGGGTACGAGTATGGCAGTGAAAAATCTGTTTTTCAATGTGCCGGCTCGTCGCAAGTTTCTCAAGAGCAATGCTGTGGAGATGCGTCACATCATTGATGAGTTTCAGCGTGTGGCGTTGGCGCACAGTGAGCTGCATTTTCGAATGATACACAATGGTCAGGAGTTGTATCATTTGCCGAAAGGCAATTTGCGACAGCGCATTGTGCATCTGTTGGGTAAGAATTACAACGAGCGTTTAGTGCCTGTAAGTGAGCACACCGAGGTACTGTGCATCAAGGGCTTTGTAGGTAAGCCCGAGTTTGCACGCAAGACGCGGGGCGAGCAGTTCTTTTTTGTCAATAATCGCTTTATCAAAAGCCCGTACTTGCATCATGCAGTAATGAGTGCGTATGAAGATCTCATCGCTGATGATACTTGGCCGCTTTACGTGCTTTTCTTGGAGATGGATCCGTCTCGCATCGATGTGAATGTGCATCCTACCAAACAAGAGATCAAGTTTGAAGATGAGCGATTGGTGTACAATTATTTGCGCGTAGCGGTACGGCATGCTTTGGGGCAGTACAGCATTACGCCTTCGTTAGATTTCGAGCAGGAGGCTAGTTTAGCTGTACATAAGAATTTTGGCAAGCGATCGGGGGACTCAGCCTCTGATGCAGGTGCTTCGTCAGTGCCACCTAAGAGAGGGTCGGCTCTTGATTGGGTAAACTTGCGGCATTGGGAAAAACTCTTCAAGGGGTTGGATGAGGAGGAGTCTTCGGCTACACTTACCGACATGCCGCAGGCTATTATTTTGCCCAGTGCAGCAGGTGATGAGGCACCTGCACCGCCTTCTCCTGATGAGGAGGTGGCACCTGAGCCGGAACGCGATGAGGCTCCAGCAGGTGAAGATCAGTTGGCGTTGGTCAGCGAGCAACGCGTATGGCAGCTGCATGGTCGCTATATTATCACGCCTATCAAGTCGGGGTTTATGCTCATTGATCAACAGGCAGCATCGGAGCGCATCCGCTATGAGCACTATCTGAAGCACTTAGGACAGCAACCTGCTGCGACCCAAAAGCTATTGTTCCCCGTTACTTGGCACACCTCACCTGCTGATGCGGCGTTGGTGCAGGCACTCATTCCTCATTTGCAGCGCGTGGGTTTCGATCTGTCGCCTTTAGGTAAGGATGCTTTTGTAATACACGGCTTACCTGCTGAGCTGACGGATCTTCCCTCTTCACAACAGCTTGAGGAGCTGTTAGAAGATTTGCTCGAGCAGTATCGCCTGCACGAATCAGTACAGCACGACGCACCTGAGCGCCTGGCAAGGGCTTTGGCACGTAGTACTGCACTGCCACCCCAACGCACGCTCTCGGAAGTGGAGATGCAGCAGCTCATCGATCAGCTCTTTGCTTGCCAGATGCCGTGGAAGAGCCCTTCAGGGCGAAAATGCGTGCTTACCTATGAGCTGACCGAGCTGGAGCGGCGCTTTAATAGCTAAAATCGATTGACCAACTTTTATTTTACCTGCCCATGCAACTTACCACAGCTGTCAAGCAATTACTCATCATTAATATTGGCGTGTTTTTGTTGGCTAATGTATGGGATGCCGATGCGCTGGCGCTCTACTACTTTGAGTCGGAACGCTTTCGTCTTTGGCAGATTCTGACCCACTTCTTCATGCATGCCAACTTGCCTCACCTGTTTTTCAACATGTTTGCCCTGGTCATGTTTGGCAGCGTGTTAGAGCGCTTGTGGGGCACACGTTGCTTTGTGTTCTATTATTTTTTCAGTGCATTGGGGGCTGCGGTGTTGCACACCTTTGTGCAGTGGTTGCACTTTCACCAGTTGGCCGAGGCTATGGTTGCTTTTGAGCAAATGCCCACGCTGAGCCGTTTCAATGACTTTTTCGAAGTCATCGACTTGTCCATGTATAAGCCCCAACTGCGCGAGCTAATCTACAGCATCAGTACGGGTGTAGAAGACGGGTTGTCCACGGCTATCGATCAAGCTTTGGCATTGATGCAGCAGGTATATGAAGTAGAAGTAAACAATTCGGCAGTAGTAGGAGCTTCTGGAGCTATTTTTGGCTTGCTCATTGCTTTTGGCCTGCTTTTCCCCGAGGCTGAGCTCATGCTCATCTTTTTACCTATACCCATAAAAGCGAAGTACTTCATACCACTACTCATGATGGTGGAACTGTTCTTGGGCGTCAATGATTTTTCTTGGGACAATATTGCTCATTTTGCCCATTTGGGGGGGGCACTATTTGGTTTGTTGCTGCTGTTTTATTGGCGCAAAAAGGGGTACTGGTGAAAGCATGCCTTTGCGCCTTTGGGCAAATTGATGGGCGTATATGCGTGCGAGAGAAGGCGCTGGAGCCATTTATTGCTTGCTTGCCTTAAAGAGAAACTCTTTTTCCTCTTTTGTTAGGCTTTCATATCCGCCTTCTCTGATTTTATCGAGAATGCGATCGAGTTTTTTTTGATAGTCAGGGTCGTTGGCATTCGGCATTTGTTGAGTTATTGGTCTTTTAGCTCCAGAGTTGTTGTGTCGCACCCGTATGGGTGTGCGCTTGCGGCGGCTGAACAACGAGGAAAAGAAATCGCTGATGCGGTTCAACAGGTAGTTGACGGGTTGGCTCAAGTCGGTACCTTGTCGGAGCAGGTGAATGAAATACCAACCCATGAAGACGCCACCTAAATGTGCAAAATGCCCACCTGTGTTTGATCCTTCTCTGATGGCGATCAAGTCGATGAGGATGAGGAACAAGGCAATATAGCGTATTTGCACAGGACCAATGAGCAGCAAGTGCATGATATAGGTAGGTGCTAGTGTAGCAGCAGCCATGACGATTGCCATTACACCAGCGGAGGCCCCCAGCATGTGCGAACCGATGAAGTAGCTGATATTTCCTGGCAGAAAGTTGGCACTGACAAAAAAAGCGAGAAATCCTACTAAGCCGCCTAACAAATAGATGGGAAAAATGCGATGGTCGCCCAGCAAATCTTGTACGATGCGTCCAAACCAGTAGAGGAATAGCATATTAAAAACCAGATGCCACAGCCCTTCATGTAAAAACATGTAAGTGATGAGTGTCCAGGGGCGTTTGAGTAGCTCGATGGGGTCGGCAGGAGCCATAAACCATTCAAGGAATCCATTAAAGGCCGCATGGTTGCCAATACCAATAAAAGGCACCATGAGGAAACCCACCACATGGACAAACAGAAAAAATGCAATATTGATAATGATCAGGCGCGTGAGGTTGTCACCTTGGGCAAAAGCGCGTTTCACGTCGTCCCAAATGGAAGTAACCATGGTTTGTCAAATTTTCAAAAACAGCATAGCATAAGTAGTAGATGGTGGTACGTAGCAGCTGTTTTGCAAAGGTACATTTATAGTGGTTACATCTTGTGTTTTTGTTAAATATGTGCTTGGGTTCATGAACAGCAAGCCCCGTTTCACAAATAGCTTTGCGAGACGGGGCTTACTGTTTAGAGAAGGGCATATCAGCTCGTGTTTCAAGTACTCAGTTGTGGATTCTCTTCGGCATCTGTTTTGGATGAAGTAGCCGTTACATGTGTTTTTTCCTGATGAGCTGTCGTTTTTCGCTGTTCGTTGTTTTCTCCTTCTATTGTCTCGTCGTTGGCAGTTACAGGCGAATGCGTAGTTCCCTGTGCGTCGATAGTATTTGCCTGAGTGGTAGATTTTCGGGTCTCTTCTTCAGCTTGCTGGGGTGAAATATGAGCTATGGGCTCTTCGAAGGGTCTTGGGCCGATGAGGCGCTCTACATCGGATTTGAGCAGCACTTCTTTTTTCAACAAGGCCTCAGCGAGTAGTTCTAACTCTTTGCGATGCTTGCGCAGCAGCGATTTGGCCCGTTCGTATTGGCTATTGACCAGTTTGCGTACCTCTTCGTCGATGAGCGCAGCGGTTTGATCGCTATAGGGTTTGTGAAACGTTTCATTGTTCATGCCATAGAAGGACACCTGGCCTACGCGGTCACTCATGCCAAAGATGGTCACCATGCTGTAAGCCATCTTGGTAGCTTGATCCAAGTCGTTTTGTGCACCGGTAGAGATCTTACCAAAGATGATGGACTCGGCTGCTCGGCCGCCAAAAGTCATGCACATACGGTCGAGCAGTTGTTCGGATCGCGTAATGTATTCTTCTTTTGGAAGATACTGTGCATAGCCCAATGTGCCAATGCCGCGCGGCACAATCGTCACTTTGATCAGTGGGGAGGCATTGGGCAAAAACCAACCGCATACCGCATGACCTGCCTCGTGGTAGGCGATGATCTTTTTCTCTTCAGGCGAAATGAGCTTGTTTTTCTTTTCTAGCCCACCGATGACGCGATCTAAGGCGTAGTTAAAGTCGTCCATGTCCACCATTTGTTTACCGCGCCGGGCTGCTACTAAGGCTGCTTCGTTGCACACGTTGGCGATTTCAGCACCGGCAAAGCCGGGCGTCATTTCGGCCAGCGTGACGGGGTTGATGTCGGGTGCAGTTTTAATGTGCTTGAGATGTACGCGAAAGATGGCTTCACGCCCTTTGAGATCGGGTCGGTCGATAGCGATTTGCCGGTCGAAGCGGCCGGGACGCAATAGCGCCGAGTCGAGCACATCGGGCCGGTTAGTGGCAGCCATAATGATGACGCCCTTGTCGGAGCTAAATCCATCCATCTCGACGAGCAGCTGGTTGAGCGTGTTTTCACGTTCGTCGTTGCCACCTTGGAAGGCGCCTCGGCCTCGAGCCCGCCCGATAGCGTCTATTTCATCGATAAAGATGATGCAAGGTGCTTTTTCTCGTGCTTGGCGGAACAGATCGCGCACGCGCGAGGCACCTACCCCTACAAACATTTCCACGAAGTCGGAACCCGAAATGGAGAAGAAGGGCACTCCGGCTTCACCTGCCACAGCTTTGGCTAACAAGGTTTTTCCCGTACCGGGGGGGCCTACCAGCAATACGCCCTTGGGAATTTTGCCGCCTAATGCCGTGTATTTTTTTGGATTTTTGAGGAAGTCCACTACTTCCATCACTTCTTCTTTGGCCTCGTCTAGCCCGGCGACGTCCTGAAAGGTGACGTTGACTTTGCTGTTCTGATCAAAAAGCGTAGCCTTTGACTTGCCGATATTGAAGATTTGGCCGCCAGGCCCACCAGCGCCACCACCTAGTCGTCTCATGATGAAGATCCACAAAGCGATAAAGACCAAAAACGGCAAGATCCACCCCAGTATAGGGCCAATGAGGCTTTGGCGTGTTTCGGCTTGTACGTATACGCGCTGGTCGGGCGGAATATCGGTTTGTAATTGTTCGAGTTTTTCGTCGAAGCGATCGGCTGAGACAGTCTCAAAAGTGTAGTGAGGTCGTTCAGTACCGAAGCTGCTCTCTGCCGCGTCTTTGTATTGGGGCTTTTTGAGCGCTTCGGGTTTTAAATAGACCTCTACAATTTTTCCATTAACCAATTTCACTTCTTTAACGTCGCCATTTTTGACCATTTCGGCAAAGCGGTTCCACGTGATTTCTTGCACGGCGGTACCCGTGAAGTTATACACATTCAGGGCCAACAAGAAGATGGCGATGAGGCCGTATATCCAATAGGAATTGAACTTGGGCTTGTTATTTCCTTCCTTTTTTTCCATTGGCGCTATTTAATATTGGTGTAGCAGCTTGTGCAAAAAGTTAAATGTCTTCGTATTCAGTAATATGGGCGTCTGCCCAAAGAGCTTCCAGCTCGTAGTATTTTCTCGTGTCTTTGTAAAAGACGTGTACGACGGTATCAAAATAATCCAGGCAGATCCAATGTGCTCGCTGTTGTCCTTCGAACGAAGTAGGCAACATGCCTCCTTCGCGTTTGACGCGCCCGTATATGTTGTCAGCGATTGCCTTCACTTGGATGTTAGATTCGCCTTCGCAAATGATGAAGTAATCGGCAGGAGCATCATCTATGTGCCGCAGATCGAGCTTGACAATGTGCTTGCCTTTGATGTCCTG
>JALSGS010000037.1 GCA_026982695.1 Saprospiraceae bacterium | reverse complement strand
CAGGCCTCTGTCCGGCAGGAGCTTAAAGAAAGCAACAAGCGTTTATCCGCAGAGGGTAAACACAAGGGCGCAGCCGCCTTGGCCAGGCCTTGATCTTTCGCTTCTTTTGGATCAAGCCAAAAGAAGAAACTTAGATTTGGAACAAAGCCATGCTTTTTTAGAGAAAGCGTGCTTTTTGAGGATAGATTTCGTAACGCGTTACGACGATCACGTTCGTCACGCTCATTACGAAAAAAAAACGTATATTTGCCCTAAGCAGCCGGCTTGAAGAAGCGGCTGTGGCAGGCTTTGGTGTAGAAGAGCGCTGAGGGGAGTCCTGCGAAAAGGATCGATTGAGGTTGGAGAGCTTAGTGGTGAGATTCTGGATGATGTTGCGGTAGGGGCGAGTAGGGAGGGAAGTAAGTTATACAGTCAAGGAACATTTAAAGCTTTCCAAAAACAACTTCAGCAACATGGAAAGAAATCTATCCTGAAATCTCAAGCCAAAATTCAAAGAAGACTACAAGAGCATTTGAACAAACTTAATAAGATTAAAAAAGAAGGAGGATACACAAGTTCTGTAGAAAAGGAAATAAGAATATTTAGGGGCCAATTACAAGCTATTGACGACTTACTTGACCTAAATAAATAAGAGACGATGGAGTATGCTGAAGAATTTAAAAAACTTGCTAACATTTTAAATAAGTCTAAAAAAGTAAACTCTCTTGATAAAGACGACCATATAGAATGCGAGGTGTTAGCACATTCGCTATTAGACATAAGAGATTCGTGTAAAGAAATTGTTAATAGGTTGCTTCCAAGATTGTTTTCGAGTGAAATTTCCGAAGGCGAGATCGAAGATGTTTTGTTAGGTGTTGGGGAAGAACTACGGCATATAATATATCACATTAGAGCCACAAATTATTATGATTACTTGAAGGAAGAATGATAATGGATTAAGTTACTTATACCTATAGCGAAGTAATGTGGGAGAGATAGTAATCATACAACCAACCACGTCTTGTTCAGTCTGTAAATCGGCGGTAGTTTTGGCGCTATACCAAAGCTACAAAAATATGAAAAGGAAAGCGGGAAAGGCCTATTGGGCAGCCATGCTTGAGCGCTACGAAAAGCACGATGGCAGCATTAGGAGTTTTTGCAAGCAGGAGGGCACTGGTGAAGTGAGTTTTTTGCCAGTGGCGCAAGAAATTGCGTCAAGATCCGAGTGTTGGCCTGGGCTACTTGCAGGTAGAATGATCTCCCTGGACAAAAATTTGAAGCGAAAAAGCCATCAAGGCTACATATGGGTGTATTATTCACCTGAAGGGCAGCTGGTGTTTTTTAGTATCGCAAGGGCCGTGAGCATCCTGGTCCCCAGGAAATGCTGAAGTAGTACCAGGAGTATATATGATGGGTTATTCAGCTTATGAAAAAATGACTATCAGCTAAAAGACATTGAGTTGGCAGGTAGGTACACGGGCCTAAGGCGACTCAGTACTTGGTGATACTTGATGAGAAGAGCGGCTTCTTTTGATGCTCGAACGGGTGAATTGCTTAGATCAATCAGCTTTGACTTTTTGTGAAAAATGGGTTCACTTATCGGGAGAGGTGGAATAGTTGGCTTCTTATTGTATGAGGACAGCCCGCAGATAGGCGCCATGAGGGTTTGTGGTGCTTTCTCTGTTCTGTTGTGTGTAGCAAATGCTTAGGATTATTTCGCGTACAGTTTATTCTATTTGTGCTTGTAGGGGGTGGCGCAAGTTTTTATGGTCTTTCAGAATCACTTTGATGTACCCCACGGTGAGTGGGGTTTCGATGAGTACGGGCAGGCGATTGGCGTCGGCTGTAGCCCATACTCGCAGTCGGGTATCTTCTCTGAACACGTATCCGGCGATTACTTCTGGACTGAAGCGATAGAGCCGGAATTTGCCCAGGCCTTTGATTTTTTTCACTTCCACTTTTTCGAAGACGACCTTCAGGGGCCATTCTTGTTTATCTACGAAGATGGGTACGGGGAAGGTGGTGCCGGGGCGCATCTGTTCGAAGGGGCGATTTCGGGCGTAGTAGATGCTGGATACCATGTCGTGCATGCAGGAGGAGAGCGAGAAGGTGTCGCGTTCTTTGATGAGGTGTTTGCGGCGGCCGCGGTGGCTGATGGCTTGGCGGTTTGCTTGGTCGAATTCGGTGCGATCGTAGAGGGTATATTCTCCTTCGGTCAGATCGCGGATGGATCGAACGGGCAATAGCGTTTCTTTATTGGCCCAAGTGTCGTAGTAGTCGCGTACTTTGTAGAACCAGTCGTAGGAGGGATAGGTTTCGCCTATTACTTGGAAGTGGTAGTTATCGCCTTCGTCGATGACGCGGAAGGTCACTTCTCCGGCTGCCATCCAGATGAAGTTCCAATTGTAGTAAATCTTGTAGGTGAGCGTTTCGCCTTGACGAAAGGCAAAGTTTTCTGTAGCGCATACCTCGTCAGTTGGGGGCACTGAGGTGTGATGCGCTGGTGGTGTAAGGCAGCCGGTCTGCGAGTCACTTTTGCCGAAAGGCGAAAACACACCTCCCAACAATAGGGGGGGCAAGAGGAAAGCGAGTAGTGGCAGACGGTTATTCATAGCCCAAGGATTTTAGAATGTTGGCTCGGAGGATAAGTATCAATCCTGCCAACGCCGGAAACACCAAGTTTAGTACAAATACGGCATAAGAGGCGGCCAAGATGCCTAGCTGGTTGTTGGTGTGATAGCCCCACACGAATAGCGCAATAGAGCCGCGTGCTACCAACGCCGGCAATGGCACACCCATTTGTAACAAAAAAATGGTGGCTACGGATGCCAGGGCTACACCATACGAGAGCTCGATGCCGAAAAACCACACCATCCAGATGTATTGAGTGGAAAAGAGCAGGTAGCGCAAGCTGGCAAGTGCCAGGACGCGGGCGAGGGTAGGTGTGTTGTAATAAGTCAGTACGTTGAGCTGCTTTAGCCACCGCTGCAAAGGATGTGGCCACGGCAGTCGTCGTGCTAGGGGGCGCACCAGATCGATGTGGAAGTAGATGAGCAGCAGTAGTGAGATAAATAGGCCACCTAGCATAGCGATGGTTTGCACTACATAGGGCGTAGCTTGCAGATAGTAGCGTGCGAACCACAGTCCGCCAATGAGCCCTGCTAGTAGCAGGATGATGTTTTGTGCCAAGCTGCCTACTAAGGTGGCGATGATGGCGCGCCAGTTGTGGGCTGCCTCGACCATCAGGATGCGGCCGGCATATTCGCCAATGCGGTTGGGTGTAAAGATCGAGACCGACACGCCTGCCAATACCGCTTTTACCGATTGCCGCAAGCTCATCGGCATGAAGGTGCGCACCAGCTGGTGCCACTTGAGCGATTCGAGCAGCCAGTTGAGGGGCATGCATGTGGCACAGCTGAGCAACCAAGGAAGCTGCTTCCACGACAGGCGCGCGAGAAAAACTTGCCACAAAGCTGTCCAGTCTTTATCGGCAAAGGCCTGACGCCACACCGCCCATGCGATAGCAACACCTAGCACCAACTTGATGCCCCATTCGATCAGGCGCTTTTGGGTCGCTTTTTTCATAAGCCTGCAGTGAGCGAGGAGCTGCAAAGATGGCCATTTTGCTAAAAGGGGCTGTCACCCCAAAGCGTCGTACGCCTCGAGGTGACAGCTATTGCGCTACCAGCCAGGAAGGAAGTTAATGCCCCATATACCTTTGGTCTCCTTGAGTAGTGGATAGGCGTAGAAGGGCTCTAGCACGAGCGCACCGAATAGGTTGATGCGCAGGCTGGCTCCCGTACTGTATACAGCTTGGGGCCGTAGTGGATCATCGGGGCCTAAGTTGAAGTCGGCATAGTTGAAGAAGGCTACGCCGCCGTCGGCAAAAAGTGATAGTTCGGTAAACAGCACTTTAGAGGGGATAAGACATAGGCGGCGTGGCCCTGTAAAGGGTAGGCGCAACTCGAAGTTACCTACGATGAATTTGGAACCCAGCAGCTCATCGGCACTGCGGCCGTTAAGTGGTAAGAGTTCGTTGGCCTTATTGTAGTTATATCCACGTACGTACCATGGGTAGCCAATATAGTAGGGGTAAAACAAAAACTGATCGCGCCCCGAGCGACCGTAGTGCATCAGGCGGCCTGCCAATGCAATGGGGCGCAGCCAGATGTATTGGCGCAAGTCAATGACCAGACTATTGAAGTTGAAATCGCCTACATAGCGCTCAAAGCCGATGCGGAAGCGATGGCCACTGAGCGGCGAAGTGATGCCAAAGGAAGCATTGTCGCCTACCACAGCGGCATTAGCGGTAGCCAGCCTACCTTTGAAGAGGTTGTAGCCCGACTGGGCGGGGTCGAGCTTGTTGCGCTGCTGGTAGATGAGGCGCCCGAAGGCGTCGTAGTAATTGTCGAATCGGTCTACGCGGTTGTAGTAGGCAGCAGCGGTGAGCGAGGCCTCTACGCGCAGTGTGCGCGAGAAGGGGTATTGGGCAAAGAGTGTAAGTTTGTCTTCGAAGGTGCGAATAATGTCGAACTGCCAGTGTTCTGCAGGAACGTACAGTCCACCACCAAAGTCAAGTGTGTCGATGCCGGAGAAGCCCAAGCGGCCTGTAGGGTAAGCAATATGCGACAGACCAATACCCCATCCCAGGCGATGTTTGAGGTTGAGCCATGTGGCCATACCGCTGAAGTCGTAAATCTCGCCATTGAGCGATAGGGTACTCATCAGTTGGTGATGACCCAAGATGTCGGTGAACAACATGTCTATACCACCCGCACCGCCGGTAGTGACACCCAGGCCAGTGGTTTGTCCTACTCCCATGCCTACGCTGGCACCCATATATGAGAGTTTGAACTGAGGGTGATAAGGTGCTGGCGACCAGGCAATGCGATGGCTCTGTTCGTAGTAGTCGAGGATGTTGAGCTGATAGTCGACGAGGTTGGGGGCCAGTTGGTTGAATCGGGGCAGGAAAGCGGCGCGCATATCTACTTCGTCGGGGTGTACAGGGCGGTTGAGCCAGTCTTCTGGTCGGGTGCGCCAAATGGTGTACTTGCCGTCTTCGTAGAGTGTGAACACCACGCGCAGGCGGCGGGCATCCATAGCGGTAGAGAGGGCCGGACTCAGATCAGTAATGCCCGTAATACCGATAGTGAAGTCGGTGAGCTGGGTAATTTGCTCGCTTTGTGGGTCGTAGCGGTAGAGATTGCGGTAGCCGTCGCGGTTGCTCAAAAAGAGGATATGGCCTTCGTTGTCGAATACGGGGTTGAGGTTGTCGGCGCCGTAGAAAAAGTCGAAGGTTTGTCGGTTGCCCGATGCCAGTTCGAGCATTTCGATGTTGAACGTCCACTTACCGTGGGTGCGCCCGCGCTGCATACTGAGGCGATCGGTGGCATATACCAAGTATTGGCCGTCGGGCGACCATGCTGGATGCAGCTCAGAAAAGCGATCGCGTGTAAGGCGCAACAGGCGATGGTCGGACAGGCGCAGCAGAAACAGATCGGTCCAGCCATTGGCTATACCACTGAGCGCGATGGTACGCCCATCTGGTGACCAGGCAGGGTTGGAGAAGTAGGGAAGCTCGGGCAGGCTGATTTCGTCTACTGTTTTTCCACTGAGCACGTCTTTGATGACCAGCACGCTATTGCCGCGCTTGACGGCTACGAAGGCAAACTGCTTGCTGTCGGGCGACCATGTACCTGCCGATTCGATGTAGTTGAGGTCGTCAAGGTGGCCATCGCGCTGGGTAGAAGCCACTTTTCGGATGATTTTTCCGCTTCGGGCGTCGGCCAGGTACAAGTCCATAGAGAAGAGGTGTTTTTCCGAAAGGAAGATGACGTACCGGCCGTTGGGGCTCATGACAGGCGAAAGGTTCATCTCACCGGCATTTTTTTCTGTAAAAAGTGGCCGGCCGATATGGTTTTCTTTTTTGCTTTTCAGCATGCGCCCAAAGTAGTCTTCCATGCTGCTTTTCCAGAGTTCGGAGAGTTGTTCGCGTTTCATGCCCAAGACGATGAGGCAGGCCGAGTCGAGGCCTCGTTTGGCGGTTTCCATGAAGAATGACCGGATGATGGTATCGCCGTGGATGCCGGTCAGAAAGGCCCAGAAGGCTTGGCCATAGCGATAGGGGAAATATACGCTATAGTCGTTGAGGTCTTTGAGGGTGGGGAACTTGTCGTGCATTACGGCGTCGCGCATCCACAGAGTGGTGTGGCTGTCGAAGCGCCCGATGCTCATGTATTCGGCCAGGCCTTCGACCATCCAAAGGGGTAGATTGCCCAAATTGCGCAGCGAGGTAGAGTCGCCGTTTAAAATGAGGTGGTACTGGAAGGCGTGCACTAGCTCGTGACCTTGTACTTGGTGCGTCTTTTGGTTAGCCAGCATTAAAGGGTAAATGACGCGATTGCGCAAGGCTTCCGTCACGCCACCTGTGCCAATGCCGATGCTGCTGCTAACGGCATAGGTTTGTTGGAAATCGGGATGGTCGTGATACACGATCATGGGGTTGCGCTTGGCGAAGGTATCGTGCAAGACCGTTTGGTGGTAAGCATACCACTGTTCGCTCCATTGAGCGATGTCATCGAGGCGTTCGCGGTTGCTCAGATAGTGATAGATATCGAAGTGTGTCGTCTGGATGCGCTGCCAAGGATGTATTTCGTATCGCGGCTTGTTTTGCCCAAAGTATTGAGCGTGAAGTGAAATGGCGTATGTAAAGCCACACAGAAGCAAAAAAATACTTTTTTTCATGGCTATAATCTTTGAGTTGTATTTGTGGCAGGCTAAAGGTAGCGAGGCCCTTAGCTTTGTGTCATTCAGCTTGTGGTGTGCAACATTTAGCTATTTTTCATTCTTAATGATAAACTTATAAAGCTAAAATAAGATTTGGTGTGCCTTGTGCAAAATGAATAAATTCCGCCCTCTAATCTCATTTTTTACTCAAACAGATAGTAGATGTTTCGGCACATTGATCTGGCCAAGGTGCTTTTTTTCGACATTGAATGTGTAAGTGCTGCCCCTCAGTATGAACAGTTGGATGAGGAGTTTCAGTACTTGTGGCAGCGCAAAGCACAGCAATTGGCGCGCCATTCCGAGCCGCTAGATGAGCAACGGGTAGCCGAAATGTATCGGGAGCGTGCAGCGATTTATGCCGAGTTTGGCCGGGTGGTGTGCATCTCTGTGGGGTTGGTGCACCGAGTGCGAGAAAGCGGGCGCCTGGCACTGCGCATCAAGTCATTTTTCGATCGAGATGAGCAAAAAGTATTGCGTGACTTTGCCACCTTGATTGATAATTACTTTCCCGACAGGGACAATTTCTTCTTTTGCGGCCACAACATTAAGGAATTTGATGTGCCCTACCTATGCAGGCGCATGGTCGTTCATCAGATGGAGCTACCCAAGCCTTTCCAGTTGCGTGGCCTCAAACCCTGGGAAACGACTCATTTGCTCGACACCATGGAGCTGTGGCGCTTTGGCGATCGCAAGGCTTTTACTTCGCTTCGCCTGCTCACGGCATTGTTGGGCATCCCGAGCCCTAAAGACGACATCGATGGGGCAGATGTAGGGCGTGTCTTTTACGATGAAGAGGACTTGGACCGCATTGCCCAATACTGTGAAAAAGACGTATTGGCCACCGTGCAGCTCTTTTTGCGTTATCGCTACGAGCCCCTGTTGGCACCCGAACAAGTGACCTTTGTAGGGCGCGAATGACTTTAAAACACACTACTCGTGATGATTCGATGGATCTTTGGGTGTGTTGCAGCTATGTTTGGCTTGATTGTGTGGCTGTGGAGTATGCCCTTAGGAAAAGCAGCTACAGGGCAACCACACCGGTATTTTGACAGCATGCAGCAATGTGCTTCCGAGTTGCCACAAGTTATGCCATGGGTGGCGGGCCTGTGGGGCAGTCTGATCATTGGGATTATTGCCGCTACTTTGATGTTGGCGACGCGGCGTCATGGGCGGTCTACCTTTCTAATGCGTTGGGTGGGCTGGAGCATGATGCTCTACTGGACGTGTTTTGTTGCGCTGGTTGTGGGTTGGGCAGTAGGTACTGAGGTGTGGGTACTGGGCTTTCCTCTACCTACAGCGCTTATGCTGTTTGGACTTTGGGGTGTGCCCCTGTCGCTCACTTGGGCTCACTACCGCTACTACGATCGTTGGGTATGGCCTTCTGAGGATGCTGCGCGCTTTCGCAAAATGGTCAACTCGGAAATTGAGCATGACTGACTAGCGCTATGCAGAGGCTGTAGGCACTTCCTTGACCGTTACTTTCGTGTCTTATGTCTAAAAGAGGGAATGCGAATATCCAGAAAAAGTGTGTGCACTTCATTTTGGGTTTATCTTTGGCCCGCTTTCCGTATTTTTTGTTTAGGAAAAGACCCAAATACCTATGGTGATTTTCGCATTTTTGCTGTTGTCGTACGTGTTGCTCAGTGTGGCGCTTTATTTTGTCTTTGTCAAAGCAGGTGAAAAGGGCTGGAAGGGGCTGGTGCCGGGGCTCAACTTCGTCGTATGGGCGCGATTGATTGGGCGCAAACCCGAGTATGCGTTGTTATTGCTGGTGCCCATTGTCAATATTTTTATCTATGCGGGTATGGCCATCGACATGGTGCGCTCTTTTGGCAAATACGGCTTTTGGCAAGCAGTGTGGGCAGTCGTGTATGCACCTGGCTATTTTCTCTATTTGGGTCTTAGCTCCAAGGAGCGGTATATAGGTCCAGCCATTACGGCTGAACGCGAATTTATGCGGCGCCTTGAAGAAGCACGGGCCAAGAACGACCGAAAGACTTTGCGCAAGCTGATGCGCCACAACCCTTACCAGAAGAGTGCATTGCGCGAGTGGGCCGAAGCCATCATCTTTGCCGTATTTGCTGCGGCTTTTATTCGCATGTTTCTCATCGAGGCCTACACCATCCCGACTTCTTCTATGGAACAGACACTGCTGGTGGGCGATTTTCTGTTTGTCAGCAAGGTCAATTACGGCATTCGCACTCCACAGACGGTGCTCATGATTCCACTTTTGCACAACCGCATTCCGTGGCTCAACCGAGAGTCGTATCTGTCTGAACCCAATATCCCCTTTACCCGATTGCCAGCAGTGGAACAGATCGATCACAACGAGATTGTGGTGTTCAATTATCCCGAAGGCGACAGTGTGTACGTGTTTCCGCAGCGTACCTGGTCGATTCACGACTTCCGACGTGGTGCCATTCCTGAGCCTTATGCCCGTGCAATCCGCAATGGGCAGGTAGCATTGGTGGTACGCCCTATTGACAAGAAAGATCACTACATCAAGCGTTGTATTGGACTACCTGGCGATACGCTCGAAGTGCGCGATCGGCAGGTGTACATCAATGGGCAACCGGTGAAGAACCCGTCGAAGATGCAGTTTTTGTACCGCATCTCGCCACCTAACAGCATCAATCCGCGCAAGTTGGAGTCGTGGGGCGTCAATATTCAGGAGAGCAATCCTACGGCGGGGCTGTTTTTCCTTACAGCCGAGCAGGTGGAAAAGATCAAGGCGTTGGATCCCAACATTCGCGTAGAGGTGTTTTCGCCCAACAACCCCAATCCATACCATCTTTTCCCACACGATCCGGAGCACTTTCCCGGCTGGACGATGGACAACTACGGGCCAGTGTGGATTCCGAAAAAGGGGGTTACGGTTAAGCTCACACCTGAAAATATCGCCATGTTTCGCCGCGTCATTACGGCTTATGAGCATCACACGCTTGAGATGCGCGATGGCCAGTTTTTTATCGATGGCCAACCCACCGATACGTATACCTTTGAGCAAGATTACTACTGGATGATGGGCGATAATCGCCACAATTCGGAAGACAGCCGCGTGTGGGGCTTTGTACCTTTCGATCACGTAGTGGGCAAGCCGTTGTTTATCTGGTTCTCGCTCAAGAATGGCAACTTGCGCGATGGCATTCGCTGGAATCGGCTCTTCATGTCGGCCAATCAGATGTGAGGTAGGCGCTTGCGCAAAAGCCAAAACACCTGCTCGAGTGGCTTGGCGCGTATGCTACTCGGGCAGGTATTTTTGTGGCGGGGCCATGTGTGGCTCAAAAGACGAGTTGCTGCAGGTAAGCAGCATCGGCTTTGGCGCACTCGTAGGGTGTGCCTTGCTCGTATTGTTCTTGCTCTACGAAATAGTACTGCATGCCTTGTGCTCGTGCAGCTTTTAGGATGGGCGCAAAATCGATCGATCCGGTACCGAGTACACAAGAGGCTTCGCGCTCGGTAAGGGGCACGCCTTTTTTGCGGTCTTTGATATGACAGAGGCGCCAGCGGCCAGGATATTTGTTGAGCCAAGTGATGGGGTCGGCACCAGCTGTAACGACCCAATAGATGTCCATTTCGAAATCGACCAAGTCGGGATCTGTGTGTTGCATAAGTATATCTTGTGGCAGGGCGCCATCCACTTCTTTGAAGGAATAATCGTGGTTGTGATAGGCGAAGCGCAGGCCATTTTGCTTGCATATCTCACCGCATTGATTGAAGACTTCAGCAATGCGGCGGAAGTCGTCGATGCTTTTCTGAGGGCCTACCCAGGGGGCAATCAAGTATTTCATGCCTACTTCGGCCGCTTGAGCTGCTTTGACTTCGAAATCCTCGACGAAGTTGCAGTGGCTGGCCACCGGATCCAGGTTTAGCTTTGCACACAGTGCATTGAATTCCGAAGGACGCATACCCCACCACAGGCCTTGTGGTCCTTCGTAGTTTTCGATTTGGCGATAGCCAAACGAAACTACTCGTTGTAGTACTTCGCGTGGGTTTTTCACCATTTCGTCGCGCAGCGTCCATAGCTGGATACCAAAGGCAGAAAGGGTGCCGGTGGGTGAGTGCGTGCGCATCGAGTTGGCAGGTGTTTGGTGAACGGAATCCGACTCAACTGCTTGCTGGCAACTACAAAGTGGCCACACGAGGGTGCCTGCCACCCAGGTGCTCGTAGTGCAGAGGAAATCTCTTCTGTCCATAATCAGGTGATTTTGCGGGTGAAGAAGAGGGGATCGTACCTGTTGGCGTGGTCACATTTTCCGAAAGGAACACATTTTTGTGCAAATTTGGGCAAGCATTCTTCCACTTGAAGTGGGTCTGATGGGTAAATTGCACAAAAAAAGACAGCGACCTGTAAAAGGCCACTGTCCAAAAAAACAACTTCTATTGAGATAAAGGCTTTCCCGTATTAGTGTCGGATCACTTTTCCGTCTTTAATCAGCGGGCGCACGCCATGTACGAGGCGGTATAGTTGCCCGTTGTCTTCGAGGAAAAGTTGTAGTTCGTAATTTTGGCCTTCCTTGACCATATCGTTTCTGTAGGTTAGGGTAACGGGATTGTTGCTAAACACAAAGTGTACGCCTATGGTGTTGTTAGGGCTGTCGGGGAACGACGGGTTCACTTCGAGATAGGGCAAGGGTTTACCCGTGTCGGTATCTACGATTTGTAAGACGAACTTTTGACCGAAGAGCAGCTTGGGCTGAGGGTGGCCCAGCGCACATACTACCTTTGTATAGCGCCACTCGTCGGTGCCGGGCCGGACTTTGTACAAAGGCCCGCTGCCGTCGGGCTTGCGACTCAGTTGCACCTCGCGCCACTGTACTGCTGTACGCAATACTACTTGCCGAATGCGTTCGAGGCGTGCAGTTTCAGCTTCCTTTTCGTTTTGGGCTTTATGTTGGTCATCAACTACCTTTTCTGCTTGTGTAGTTTGTTGTTGTAGTAGCTGGAGGCTGTCAAGCAATTGGAGTTTTTCGATTTCGAGCTGTTCGATGCGGGCTTGGTATCGCTCGCGGGCTTGGCTCAACTCTTCGAGTTCGGCGTTTAGTGCAGCGATCTTTGCACGCATGAGCTGGAGTTCTTGGCGCAGTTGATTTACTTGCACTTGACTATGTCGGAGTTGGCGAGCTAAGTCTGCCTTTTGGTGTTCCAACAGGGCAATGCTGTCTTCGAGTCGTTGAATTTCTACTTGAAGCTCTCGGTTGAGTTGTCGTTCACCTTGCAATTCAGCATTTAATTGCTGTAATACTTGACGCTGTTGGTCGATATATTGCTTCTGATCGACGAGCCGATCGCTCAGTAGGCCCACGGCACCTGTCATGAATAGTAGTGTAGTGACAGTACTGGCCAATAAGAGTTGGTGTTTTCTCATAGGATGCTCAGTTTTGGACATGTTCTTGTTTTGGATCGCAGTTTAGTTGTAGGTGCTTGACATGTGTTTGTGTTTTATTTCACTCCTTTACGCATTGTGATTATTCAAACATTATTCCAAATTTTATATGATTTGACGTGTGCACGGGCTGTGTGCTGGTGTTTTTTTCGTTGTATGTGCTGGTAATGAGCTGTTTATTATTTGTTTCGGATGAGTGATTCTTTTATACTATTGTTTGATATTTTTCAGTAGGGCACCGTGATTTGCGTGCTTATTGCTTGCGGTGGAAGAAGGCGATGAGGTAATTTTGCTATAAGGCGGTTGGTGTTTTTTTTTGATTCAATTCGGAAGTCAAATAGTACTTTAGCGCCCGTTAACTGCGCACTTTTGGGTCCTATGGTGGCCAGGTGGTGGTTTGGAGGCAACACACTAACTTCAGGCAAACTGTATGGAGCGAGGAACGCATCAGACGACGCGGCATATACTGATGGTCAGACCGGCACATTTTGGATACAATCCAGAGACAGCTGTCAACAATGCCTTTCAGGTAGATGATAACATGATGAGTCCCGAACGAGTGGCAACAGCCGCTCGAGAAGAGTTCGATGCTTTTGTAGCAGTGTTGCGGCAGGCAGGTGTGCAAGTGTGGGTAGTGGAAGATACGCTTGAGCCGGCAAAGCCCGATGCAGTGTTTCCCAATAACTGGATCACCTTTCACAACGACGGCACCGTGATCACTTACCCGATGTTTTCTGCGCAGCGCCGGGCCGAGCGTCGCGAAGACATTATTCGCTACATAGGTGCACATTTTCACATCAAGCGGCGCATTAAACTAGAGCGCTACGAGGAGAAAGGTCGCTTTTTGGAGGGTACGGGTAGCATGGTGCTCGACCGTCAGAATCGCGTCGCTTATGCTTGTGCCAGCCCTCGTACCGACGAGTTTTTGCTCAATGAGTTTTGTCGGTTGATGGGTTATGAGAAAGAGTTCTTCGTGGCTACCGATGCGCGTGGTATTCAGATTTACCACACCAATGTCATGATGGCGATGGGCGATACATTCGTCGTGATTTGTCTTGAGGCTGTGGCCGACGACTATGCTGCTAATCGGCTCATTGAGCGATTTTATGCTACTAATAAAGAAATCATCGAAATCAGCTATCGGCAGATGATGTCTTTTGCGGGCAACATGCTTCAGGTGCGCAGCGACAAAGGTGAGCGGCTACTTGTGATGTCTGATCAAGCATTTCACTCCCTGACGCAAGTGCAAATCCAGCGACTCCAAGCACATGTACGCCTACTACATAGCCCCATCGACACCATTGAGACTTATGGGGGAGGCAGTGCCCGATGTATGATGGCAGAGATCTTCCTTCCGAAAAAGAAAGAGGAATAGCCTGCAGCCTCTTGAAATATGTGTCGTGAGTGGATCTCTGGTAGTGTGTAGGGCACAATGTGCTTTTTTATCTCAATGGGATCGATGCGCCCACATCAATAGACATCAATAGTGAAGGCGATGGGAGGGATGAGGATCGACTAGCCAGTCAATCAGCTCAAAACTTGGGACACAGCACCGTTTCATTTTCGTATTCGCCCAAGTACGAGATCGACAGCTCTATAACGCCAGGGCCGCGCGTAGTGCCTAGGGCATTGATCCACGCATCGTAGGATAAGCCTACCAGTACATTGTTGTATTCCATGCCCACGAGCCAGATCATGGCATTGGTTGTAGCAGTAGTTTGTACGTCGCCAACGACATGTGCCCATGCACCTAAGTGGAGCGCTACTGGTGCAAATTGGCTTAGGCCAAAACGCAAGCTGCCACCTGCAGCCGCTTCGTAGTGGGGCCCTTGACGAGCTACTAGCACGCGGGGTACGATGTCGAGTCGTTCGGCCAGGGGCAAATTCATGCTGGCATGTGCTGTGTACTTGCGATACAGCTTGCTAGAAGGATAAGTGATGCCAGGATCACCCCCCAATACGTAAAAGCTCACTTCGGGTTGTGTGATGTGGTGTATAGCTGCACCTACATAGAGTGCCAGCCCGCTGTGCTGGCTCATCGAATAATTGAGCCCTACACTGAAGTCGCTAAAAGCGTAGTTATTGGCGGGCAGATCTTCACTGGTACTCAGTGTATAGCCGTCAGTGCCATTGAATTGATCTTGAAAGGTGAGGTCTTCGTAAGAGATATTGCGTTGTTGGATGCCACCTTGGATTCCTAAGCTTAAGTATTGGGTGTTGCGTGCATCGAGCGATTTGTGAAAAGCACCCGACAGGACGATTTGTGTGGCTACGTAGTCAAGTGTGGGTACGCGATCGGTGTAGAAAAACATGCCAACCGCTACGGCATCTTGATGGGCTTTGCCACTAAGGCCTAAATCCCAGCGCAAGTCTAAGCTGGTGGCATAGGTCTGAAAGGACTTTGGCACTAACCCACGCCACTGATCGCGGTAGGACGCAGCCAATCGAAAGCTAGTCTGGATGCTGCCCACAAGCGCAGGGTTTAGAAACTGAGGTTGAGTGTAGAACTGCGAAAAGGTTTGATCTTGTGCTTGGACTACAGCCCACGTGCACGATGCATAGAATATCCCGATAAGCAAAAGATGCTTCATTGACTTGAGTTTTTGGGCGCGAGCCAAACGTACTTTGGCTTGCGCGTGTAAGTCCCATTTGCCGAAAGGCAGTAGTAAAAAATCGCGTCTGACTGCGTGGCAAAAGTACAAATGCATCGGTGGATATGGCTTGACCAAATGAGTACTTTGCTCAAGTGAGGCACAAAAAAGTAGTGCTTTGCTTTCACAACGAAATTGTTTGGTGTTGTATTGAACAATTACCCTCATAATCGCTTTACTTTGCACGACATTCTGGAAAAGCCCACAAGACAAGTTGCTATGCCCAAGAAGGTGCAGATATTTTTGCCGAGTCTGCTGGCGGGTGTGATGGTACTCGGCATGATCATTGGCTTGCAGATGCAGCCAATGGTGCAGCCGCAAACCACCCAGATCTCGACCGAACAGCTCATGGAAGTGATCCCTTTAGGGCGCGGCAAAGTGGAGGAGGTCATCCGCTATATCGATGCCAAATACGTAGAGGAGCGCGATCGCGAAGAACTGGTCGAACAGGCCATTGAGCAGCTACTCAGCCAGCTCGATCCGCATTCCAGCTATATCAGTGCTGAAGAGCTGCGCGCCGTCAATGAGCAACTGGAAGGGAACTTTGAAGGCATAGGCGTGGAGTTCATGATCGTAGATGATACAGTGCGCGTAGTGGCAGCCTTGGCAGGAGGGCCCAGTGAAGAGGCAGGTATCTTGCCAGGCGATCGCATCGTGATGGTAGCCGACTCGGTCATTGCAGGTATCGGTATCGATTCGGAAGGGGTTGTCGAGCTGCTTCGAGGGGAAGAGGGCTCAGAAGTCGACATTGGCATATTGCGCGGCAAGGAGCAGCAATTGCGCCATTTTCGCCTGAAGCGGGCGCGCATATCGGTACACAGTGTGGATGCAGCCTATATGCTCGACGCACAAACGGGCTATATCAAGGTCAATCGGTTTTCTGCTCATACTTACCAGGAATTTATGGAAGCATTAGAGCGCTTGGTAGAGGAGCAAGGCATGAAGCACCTGGTGCTCGACTTGCGTCAAAACCCAGGCGGATATTTGCAGGAAGCCGTCAAGATGTTGAGTCAGCTTTTCCCTGAAGAAGACAAGCTGTTGGTCTATACAGAAGGCGATCACGTTTCGCGTACGGAGTACAAAAGTACGGGGCGGGCGTTTTTCGATCTGGACAAGATCGTAGTGCTCATCGACGAAGGATCGGCCTCTGCCAGTGAGATCGTAGCAGGTGCGATCCAGGATTGGGATCGAGGTTGGATTATCGGGCGCCGATCTTTCGGAAAGGGCTTAGTGCAAGAACAGTACATGCTACGCGATGGCTCGGCACTGCGGCTTACGGTAGCTCGCTATTACACTCCCAGTGGGCGTTGCATCCAGCGCCCCTACGACGATCCAGATGCCTACGTACACGAAGTACAGCACCGATACGAACACGGCGAGATGTTGCATGCCGATAGCATCGAGCTGTCCGATACGACTCATTACTTCACACATGGCGGTAGGGTAGTATATGGTGGCGGCGGTATCATGCCTGACATTTTCGTGCCGCTCGATACGGTGCAGATGATGGGTACCTACATCGAGTTGCGCCAATACGTGCCGGAGTTTGTGTTTCGCTATTTACAGACACATAGACAGCGCTTTGATGGTATGGACTTTGATGAGTTTGCCAAACACTTCCGCATCGATGAGAAGCTGACTGAGGAGTTTTTGGCTTTCGCTAAAGGTGAAGGAGTCATTGTTGATCCGAAAGACTGGCCCGTAGTGAAACCCGTATTGCAGCGCTTGCTTCATGCCCGCATCGCGCGCCAGCACTATGGCGATGAGGCTTTTTACCGCATTTGGAATGCGCATGACCCTGTAATAGCTAAAGCGCTGGAGGTGATTCGTACGAGCCAAGGGCCACTAGCCCAGCAATAAGTGGCGGGTGTATGGTATCGATTTTTACATCAGTTCTTCCAGCTCGACATCGCGCAAGCTGGCCCGCTCCATACTGCGGGCGCGATGGCACCAGGGGCAATTGAGCTGACCACAACCTGTGAAAAAGTCAAATGCCTGTATGCGGGAGTACACCGTCTCTACGAGCTGTCGCATCTGCTGTAGCTCTTCCTCGTTAAATATATGTGTGTAGTGGGCATAGTGCCCTTGATCATTAGGAGTGAGAAAAAGCAGGTGTGTACCCACTACATGGCACCCTAGCTGCTGGTCTTGTTCGAGTAGGAGCTGATAGAAGGCTAGTTGCCGCCAAAAAGTGGAACCATACTCGTTGGTTGGTGAAGGTGGATGTATGCGCGCGTACTTGTGGGCGCGCAGTTTGTAATCGATCACATGTGCTTGATGAGGCTCCGACAAGTCGATGCGATCAATCACACCACTGATGGGCACTTGCCCTAATGTACCTTGTATGTGACGTTCGATGAGATAGTGGTTGGGGCGATGTGTTTGCCTATCCCACCATTCGCTCAGATAGTGGCTGCCTTGTTCGAGGTACAGCTGCCATTGATCGGGCGTAAACCAACCGCGCTGCTTGGCCATTTCTTGCTGGAATAAAGACACCAATGCTTGAGTTGGCGGCCACGATTCAGCATGTAAGCGGCGCTGCTCAAAAAAACGGCGCAGTGCCTCGTGCATGGCTAGCCCCCAGCGTGCCTCCGCACTGGGCATTACGGGTACTTGTAGCACAAAGCGGTAGTAGAAGCCCAAAGGGCATTTCAGCAATTGATTGAGTGCAGAGATTGAGAGTACATATCCTTGTAACTGTTGGCGTAGCCATGCTTCGTCTGGTTGGGGTATCGTGGGGGCAGTTGTCGGTTCCATGAGGCGCTCCTGTAGTTGTCGCAGCGCTACTAGCTCAAACGATGGGCGCTCAATGGGCCAGGGCGGTTCAGGCTGCATCTCTTGTAAAAAGCGCGTGGGTTGCACTTCCTTACCTCGTGTATCGGTAAGTGCCCAGGTACATACTAAGTGCGTGCGTGCACGGGTAAGTGCCACGTAGAAAAGGCGTCGGCGTGCTTCTTCAAAGTCGGCTTCCACCGAGCGGGTAAGCGTATCGGGCAAATAAAGTGTGCTGTGGTTACGTGTGCGCTCTTCTTCCCACATTTGGCGCTGGCAACCCAAGATAATAACGCGATCGAATTCGAGTCCTTTAGCACTATGTGCAGTGACCAGTGTGATTGCTTGTCGCGTAGCTGCTGGCTGCTGTACAGGCAGAGAGAGGTGATGTGCATCCATGCGCTGTAGTAATAACAAAAACTCTTCGAGATGCATTCGGGGTCGGCGCTGTACTTCTTCTCGAACGAACGCAAGCAACGACCACAGGGCATCGCGCTGTCCTGGCTCGGCTTGTGGCGAGAGCACCCACGCCAGCAAGCCGCTTTGGTTGACCAACTGCTCGATGAGATGGGGCAAACTCATGAGTGATGCTTGCCGCTCGGCTTGGCGCAATACTTCAGCGGCGTGGCGTAGTGCTTGTGGTTGAGACAGTGCGGGCACTGCCGATAGTTGTTCGGGTTGTAAGAGCTGGTACCAGCTGATGGTGGGGTAGTGGGTGCTGCGATAACGGGCTAGCTGGTGCAAATCTTGAGGAGGGATCTGCCAACAAGGCAAGTGTAGCAATTCAAACAGTAGTGCTTCAGCACTATCGGGCTCGCGTTGTACGCGCCACACCCATTCGAGCATAAGACATAGGGCCCGTACGCTGCGATCGTCTAAGGCATTGATCGGGCGCTTAGCTTCGAAAGGGATGTGGCTGTGGCGCAGCAGCTCGGTAAGCAAGTCGGCTTGTTGATGGCGTGCGTAGATGACGGCAATTTGTTCGGCAGGGCAGCCTTCCTCGAGCCATTGCTTAATAAGCTGGAAGCTGAAAATAGCTTCGCGCAAAGGGTCTTCTGTTTCTACCAACCGGGGCGACACGCTAGTGGCAGCGGCAGGCCCTGCAGCGTTCAACACTTTATCGACACTCAGGTGTTGCAGCTTGTGTATGAGGCGTAGCTCGTTGTGGGCGATGAGCTGCTGGGCGAGCTGTAGGATCGGGGGGCTAGACCGGTAGTTGTCAGTGAGCACTACCACTTCGATCTGTGGCTGGTAGCGGTGGTACAACTCCACGAGGTTTTCCAGGCGGGCGCCCTGAAATTCGTAAATGGATTGATCGTCGTCTCCTACGATGAAGAGATTGGGCACGTCCCAATAGTCGGCCAGCAAGCGCACCAGTTCATTTTGAGCTGAATTGGTATCTTGGTATTCATCGACCAAAATGTATTGAAATTGCTCTTGATAATCGCGCAATAGCCATTCGTTTTGCCGAAAGGCATCAATGACCCACAAGATCATGTCGTGGTAGTCATATCGCCCACGAGCCTGCATGGCCTTTTGATATTGAGGAAATAGTTGTGCTGCTTGACGCAACAACTCGATGCGCTGGCGCTCACGTGCAATTTCGGCCTTCTTGAGATCTCCTGCACGGTAGTTGTGCTTTTTGGAGCTACGCTTGTAGTGAAAACGAGGCAGTGTAGGCAATAAGGCTAACCATTCGTCGAGGCGTTGCTGTACGTAGGCCACGCTCCAGTGTTCGGCTTTCATCCATTGGAAGAATGTGCGCAGCTGATCGACGCTATGGCGCAAGTTGCGCCCATGGCGCAAAGGGTGGTCGGGGGGCAGTTGTGCGAGCAGGGCATGCACGATTTCTACTTGCTCGATTTCGCTGACGGGCTCTAAGTCGTAGCCGGAAAATAGCTCGGCGTGGCGCTGGATGATGCTGTTGCAAAAAGAGTGAAAGGTGTAGATCTGCACGCGATAGCCTTCCGGCCCAATGAGCTCGACTAGACGATGGCGCATGGCGCGTACCGCCGCATCGGTGAAGGTAAGGCAGAGGATTTCGTCGGCGCGCGTGTCTGTGTCCAGCAGTATGCGACCGATGCGGGCGCTCAGTACGTGTGTCTTGCCCGTACCAGGCCCCGCAATGACTAATACTGGCCCCTCAGTATGGGCTACGGCGCGTCGTTGGGCTTTGTTGAGCTGCTGGAGTGCCTGCCGGAATCTGGCTTCGTAATATCGCTTAGCGTGCATCGAGGGTGGATCCGAGTTTGTGCGAAATATATACACAACGTCTAAGTTGTGCACAAGTTAGTTATCGCGTGCTGTGGCTTGGGGCGGCCTTACCCAAGAAATAGCGCATGCCACTGAGCAAGCCCAACAGATAGAGCGAGATACCATAATTGCCCTCAAAGGTGTTTTCCACCATTAGCGAGCTGAAGATGATTGCGTGAAAAGCCAACCAGGGTGGGTAGCGCCACCACCCTTTATAGCACAGAGGTGCCCACATGGCAAAGGCAAATAAGAGCAGCCCCCACAGGCCTGTGCTGGCGGCTACTGTGAGCCATTGGTTATGCGGTAGCTTAGCCTTGAAACCTTTGCCGGCAAACATAGCCTGATATTGCGCCTCTACGGCTATCTTGAGATCACCTGCACCAGTACCCCAGAAAAAGTGTTGTTGCCACAGTGCCCAACCTACTCGAAGTGAGGCAAAGCGTTCGGAGTCGGAATAGTGGACGCCTTTTCCTGAACGGTATTGCTGCCAATCCCAGCGCACATAGTGGACTTTTTGCTTAAAGGTGGGCAAAGTGTAATAGGCAATTACAGGGCCAGCCGCTACGATCAGTATCATTACAATGGCCAGCCACACTTGTCGGCGTTGCCAGGCCCATCCCAGCCCAGCTGCGAGTGCACCTATGTACAAGGCAGCGATGCCACTGCGCACGGCTAGCAAATGCACAAATAGCCACAAAAACACCACTAAGATGCGTATGAGCCAACGCTCGATAGGTAGCCATAGAAAAAAGCCTTGTTGCCATAGTAGTGTGCCACCCAATATGGCCAACGCAATTGTTAAGCTAAAGCGAATATGGTTGGAAGGTGTAGGCATGTGTTGGCCACGACTCAGTGAGTGCATTATCCCTTCGTAGTCATTCCAGTAGTGAAGCAGCACCCAAAAAGCTGCTATGGCAGCTGTCCACAGAAGTACATAGCAAAGCATCAGCAAGTCCACTTTGCGCCACGATGGTAGCGCGGCAAAAGTGAAGGGCAAGACGAAAAAAGCCGATTTGATGCGCACCCGCTCCAGCCAGTAAATGCTGTCGGAAGACCACAACCCACTGAGCAATACCCACAAAAACACGATCGTTGGCGCTAGCCAAATGGGATAAGGCCTGATGTACGTGCGCCATATAGCATGCAGGTCACGCAGTGCCAATTGCCATTTGCCTTGCCGCTTGCGCAAGCGAAACAGCACTGTCGCAGTGAGAAGAATCATGGCTTGCGACAGCACAAATTCCATGGAAAACACCATCGATACCACCCATAAGGCCAACAACAAATGGATCCACACCATCTGAGCAGATCGAAAGACAGTAGGCGCAGCGGGATGATTGGTCATGAACGAGCATCATTTTAAAAGCACGTAATTTCGGTACTCACCTGGACGCCAGCCTGTAAGGCGTTCGATACCAAGGCGCAATCGCTCTTTGAGACTAAGTTGCTTGCGTGTAGGGTCGAAGTCGAATTGCCAGTTGCGTTGTTGGATGCGCGTTTGCATTACGGCAGGGTGTGTACCTTCAAAGCGCGCCAAGGCATCGATAGCGGAGTAATCGAACGCATCTCGGCTCACTACGTGACGAGCAATCCATTCATCGTCGTGCCATAGCTTGTTAAAATCCTCTTGTTTGCGCTGCATGGCAACGGGATCTTTCACCCAGCCGTAGTGAAAGATGCGTGCATGGGCGCGTTTTACGCGCAGCTTGCGATTGGGCTTTTTGCGAAAGCCCTGTGCATCGCGGTAGCTGAAGATCGCTGGATCGTTGCGGACAATGCGCACTTCGCGCCGATACCAGCGAGTGGAAGCCCCCACGTAATCGTACGAACCGTAAAAGTGCAGGTAATCGAACAACAAACCTTCTACGCGCCGATCGTCTTTCCATCGTTGCATAGCTTGCCAGATGGCTTCGTAGTCGTCTTCGTGCACTACTTCGTCGGCCTGGATGTAGAAGGCCCAGTGGGCATCGCTACTGATGGCCCTAAGGGCTTTGTTCGTCTCTTGTGCCAATACGCGCCCACCTTTTCTAAGCTGTTCGTCCCATACCGTATCTATAATGCGGATTTTGCTAGGATCTATTGAGGAAATGAGTGCACGCGTGTCATCTTCTGATTGCCCTACGGCCACCACTATCTCGTCGCACAATGGCAAGATGCTGCGCAAGGCAGCTACCACCGGATAGTCGTATTTGATGGCATTACGCACAAAAGAAAAACCATAGACCTTCATGTCCACGTGTTGATCAGTGCAAACATAGCAGGATTGCTCATAAATGGAAATGCAAACAAACTGCCTTTCGGAAAATAAGGCAAACGCCCCATCACCCGGAGAGATGGCAATGAGGCGCTGTGGGTGGATTTTGGGATATGTAGCTTATGGGGACTTCATGAGATGGGCAAATGTTTGATCTATTGATAGCAAAACGCCTTTGCAGTGGAATTATTGCCATACCGCTGGATGCTTTTCTCAGTAGCGGCTCTAAAAGTACAATTGTGCTATTGATGGCTGTGCCAAAAGTATTCAGCGCATGATGTGGTGCAATCCAGATACAGAGTCGTACCTTTGTATCCCGTAACGACATTTGCCGTAAGGCTGTGGCTTTCGCCAAAAAACGCATCTCCATGACCAAATACATCTTCGTTACGGGTGGAGTGACCTCTTCGTTAGGCAAAGGCATTATCTCGGCTTCGTTGGCCAAACTGCTGCAAGCTCGTGATTTTCGCGTCACCATCCAGAAGTTCGACCCCTATATCAACGTAGATCCTGGCACGCTCAACCCCTACGAGCACGGCGAGTGCTATGTGACCGATGATGGCGCCGAAACAGACTTGGACTTAGGACATTACGAGCGCTTTCTCAACCAGCCCACCTCGCAAGCCAACAACGTCACTACGGGCCGAATTTATCAAACCGTGATCACGCGAGAACGCGAAGGTGCTTACTTGGGGAAAACCGTACAGGTAGTGCCACATATCACTGACGAGATCAAACGGTGCATTCAATTGTTGGGTCAGACAGGGCAATACGACATCGTCATCACAGAGTTGGGTGGTACGGTAGGTGACATCGAGTCGTTGCCCTATCTGGAGGCCTTGCGACAGCTGCGATGGGAGCTGGGCGTTGACAACTGCCTGGTCATCCATCTCACGCTTATTCCCTATTTGCGAGCAGCCAAGGAGCTCAAAACCAAGCCTACCCAACACTCAGTTAAGGAATTGCTTCAGACCGGCATTCAGCCCGATGTATTGGTCTGCCGCACGGAGTATCCTTTGCCCATGGACATTCGCAGAAAGTTGGCGCTCTTTTGCAATGTAGATGTAGGATCCGTTATCGAAGCTATTGATGCAGAGACTATATACGACGTGCCCTTGCTGATGCACAAGGAAAAGCTCGACTCAGTGGTACTCACCAAGTTGCGTTTGCCCGACCGGCGCGAGCCCGATCTACACAAATGGAAGGTCTTTTTGGGCAAACTCAAAAACCCGCTTTCAGAAGTGCGTATCGGATTGGTAGGTAAATATATAGAGCTACAAGATGCCTATAAGTCGATTTTTGAATCTTTTTTGCATGCTGGTGCTGTCAATGAATGTCGTGTCCATGTAGTGCCGATACATAGTGAGGACTTGGAAGGCGATACAACAGTAGTGGCTGTCAAATTGGAAGGGCTGGATGGCGTACTGGTAGCGCCTGGATTTGGCGAACGCGGCATCGGAGGCAAGATCCGCGCTATTGAATACGTGCGCACGCACGGCATCCCATTTTTTGGCATTTGCCTGGGCATGCAGTGTGCAGTGGTAGAATATGCGCGTCACGTATTGGGGTGGGAAGAGGCTTCGAGCACGGAAGTGCATCCCAATACGCCCTATCCAGTTATCGATCTGATGCCCGAACAGAAGAAGATCACGCGCAAAGGTGGTACGATGCGCTTGGGCGCCTATGAATGCCGCATTGAAAAAGGTACACAAGCGTGGAAGGCCTACCGAAAAGAGCACATTCACGAGCGCCACCGCCACCGATATGAATTTAATAATGAGTATTTAGCAGATTTCCACAAGGCTGGTCTGATCACTTCGGGTATTAACCCCGATACGGACTTGGTCGAGATTATCGAGCTGCCCGAAAGGGTACACCCTTGGTTTGTCGGCGTGCAGTTTCATCCTGAGCTGAAAAGTACAGTAGAAGCACCTCACCCCCTCTTCGTGCATTTTGTCAGGGCAGCGATGGCATATCGCAGTGCTTGAATGGACGTGCTGGAGTGGCTAGCGCGTGCTGGGGCTTAGAAGGGCACGTACTCGACTATTTCTAGCCCAAAACCAATCATGCCAACACGCCGGCGTGGATTATTGGTCAGTAATCGAATCTTGCGCACGCCTAGATCGTGTAAGATTTGGGCGCCGATGCCATAATCGCGCTGTTCCATTTCCTTTTTGGGCAGCAGTTCTGCAACTTGTTTGCCTTGTTGTTGTGCTTTCCAAGCCTTTAACTGTGAGAGGATGAAGTTGTCCTTTTCGGAGTGGCGCATGTAGAGTACTACGCCTTTCCCTTCTTTACTGATGATGTCGAAGGCGCGTTCAATGTTTTGGCTGTGCCCTTCGAAGAGAAAGCCAAGAATAGCACCAGTCTCGTAGCCAGAATAAGCCCGTACCAGTACGGGCTCGTCGGGCTGCCACTGTCCGAATTTAAAGGCCAGGTGTGTGTCGCCAGTAGTGATTTGCGTGAAGGCTAACACTTCTACGGGCCCCCACTGCGAATGGACCGTAACGCCAATTTCGCGTTTGACGAGGCGCTCGGTCCGCATGCGGTAGGCGACCAGGTCTTTGATCGTAATGATCTTCAAGTCGTGCTTACGCGCAATCTGTATGAGCTGGGGCAGGCGCGCCATCGTGCCGTCTTCGTTGAGAATCTCGACGAGCACGCCTGCTGGATAAAAGCCGGCTAGGCGGGCCAAGTCGATAGCTGCTTCGGTATGACCTGTGCGCCGCAATACGCCCCCCTTTTTAGCTTTGAGCGGAAAGATGTGGCCAGGCCGTGCAAAATCTTCAGGCTGCATGTTAGGGTCCACTAGTGCGCGGATGGTTTTGGCGCGGTCGTGTGCTGAGATGCCGGTAGTGCAGCCATGCCCAATCAGATCGATTGATACGGTAAAAGCCGTCTCGTGCAGCGATGTGTTTTGTGGCACCATCATCCACAGATCGAGCTCTTTGGCGCGTTCCTCTTCGATGGGTGCGCAAATGAGACCACGACCATGCGTGGCCATAAAGTTGATGATTTCGGGCGTGACGCATTCAGCTGCGCAGATGAAGTCGCCTTCGTTTTCGCGGTCTTCGTCATCGACCACAATGACGATCTTGCCTTGTCGAATGTCTTCAATGGCTTCTTCGATGGTGTTGAGTGGAAACTCACTGTGTGATAGCTGTTCAGTATGCGTCGTCGGGTTGAAGTGCGTGTCGTCGAGCATGTTACTTTTTGTTAACTCTAAAAGAGCGCACTCGCTCCTTCGATCTCAGGTCAATACTATTATAGTTGGAGCAAAGGTATACCTTAAATTTCCCTTTAGGTAAATGAGAAAAACGGACATGTTGAAAAAATTGGTCATAGATGCCAACTTCCATCTAATTTTGGCTCACCTCTCAAGGAATAAATGAAAAAAGCGGCCGTAGGTTGGACCGCTTCGGACGAATAAAAAAGTAATATGTGGAAGTAGTTAGTTTAAAAAGCGCTTTCTTCTTCCTTTACGTCTTCGTTTTTGATTCGATTTTTCAATTTATTGCGGGGGTTGAATTCCATTTTGCCAAATTTGTAGTTGAAGTTGATGCCTACTGATCGAAATAGGATCCCAAAACTTGAAGTCTGATAAAAGTTGCTGCCCCTTAACTCAGAGTCGAAATATTTGTATTTGTTGAAGGGTTCAACGAGGCGCAGCCCTATGTGTCCGTTTTCGCCAAAGATTTTTTTCGAAAGACCAAAGCTGTATAGACTAAAAGAAGCATTAAATCCCTGAACGGTAAAACGTGGCGAATTCCAAAACCCGAAAACTTCGGCACGAAACCCTTTGGGAAGTTGTAAGTTGGCATTGAGGTTGCCATTGTATTGAATGGCTCGATTGCTGAGTTGTTGGCCATCGACAGTAGCACGGGTGCTATAGGTATATACATTGAGCCCACCACGGATAGTGAGTTTCTCCTTTATGGTAGTGGAAGCAAATAAGTTGGTGCCTATAGAGTGGTTGCGTCCGATATTGCGAAAGGTTGTGATAGAGATGCCCTCAGGCGTTACCTCTAAAAAGCTTTCAATGACATCTCGAGTTTGTTTGTAGTAAGTACTCAGGTTGAGCATTACACCTTTTAGACGTGTGTTAAAGCTCAGCTCGAGCTGATCAGTAACTTCTGGTAATAGATAGGGGTTACCTGTTTGTACCACTCGACGGTCCGAGTTGTTATTGAAGGGATTGATGTAAAATAGGCTTGGCCGTTGGATGCGCTGAGTGTAAGCCAACCGGAGTTGTTGAAAGTTCTTTAGCTTTCGAGAAAGGATAATACTAGGCAAAAGATTCTCATAACGGTGAGAAAAGGTGGTGCCATCACTCTGAAAGCTGCCACCAATAGCGGTGTATTCGTAGCGCGTGCCAGCAACCACGCCCCAATTGTCAGATATAGTGATATTAGCCGATAAGTATGCTGCGCCTACATCTTGGCGGTAGTGAAAGATATCTGAGCGAAGTGGATCAAGCAGAAAAGCCGTCGCGTTGCTGTCGAAGACCTCATACCTGTAGTTGCTCGTAATGTCGCGTCGTATGGCCTTAATCCCCACTTCGATCAACGTGCTTTTGCCCAAGGGGTGAGTGTAGTCGGTTTGCAGTGTCCACTCTTTGTTGTCCCCATCGTTTAGGGCTTTTTCAGCATAGTCCAAGGCATCGGGAACACCGTCAATGTACAGATTATTGCGCATGTCATTGATGTGGCCACTCAGTTGGAATCCAATGATCCACTCGCGCTTTGAGTCGGGCCAGGTGCGGCGGTAGTCCGTGTTCCAGTCATAGCTATATCGAAGAGCCGACAAGTCAGTAGTCCTGGTGTATTGTTCGTTCTGGGAAAGTGCAGGATCGATCAAAATAGATTGGATTGTGGTGTAATTTATTCGATTAAATCCGCGATAGTTGAGGCGAGTGGTTATGCCATTATAAGCGTTAAAATCATAAAAGGCACCTGCACTACCCCCAAATCCGAGGCGTCCAGCTTGCGTTTGGCCATTTTGGTCTAAAATTCGTACTTGCCCATTGATAGTATCGCGGCGGTAAAAGGAAGTTACACCGGGGCGTTTAGGTGCATAAAAAGTAGAGCCGTTTAAGTGCATTCCTCCTCTGCCTTTAGCAGTACTAAGACTAAGTACGGCATTGTTCAACCGATTGCCTGCTGAAAGGTTGAGGTTGCCACCAATCCCTTCTACTTTGCGCTTTTTCGTGATGATGTTGATAATACCGGCAGAGCCTTCGCCATCGTACTTGGCAGTAGGGGCCGTAATGACTTCTACACTTTTGATCTCTTCAGCTGGAATCATCTTGAGGGCGTCAGCTACACTACTGCTGAACATGCCACTGGGACGGCCATTGATGAGAATTTGCACGTTGTTCGAACCTCTTAATGACACATTGCCTTCTAGATCTACACTTAGTAGAGGTACGCGTCGTAGCACTTCACTGGCGTCGCCCCCGCGGCTGGTAATATCTTTATCCGCGTGATATACAATGCGATCTACTTTGTGTTCCACAGCAGATTTTTCACCTCTGACGGTGATTTGCTGTAAGACAATCCCCATTTCTGTCATATATACGCTGCCCAAGTCTACATCTGGATCTTTAGGTGTCAGGACGACTTCTATGCGCTTGTCTTGGTAACCCAAAAAGGTGATCACGAGTTCATAATGCCCCATGGGGACTTCGATCATCCGAATTAGTCCCTTCTCGTTGCTGATTTGCCCGTCAACTTCTTTCCCATTGTTGGGGTCAATGAGTATAGCTGTAGCAAACTCTATAGGCTGCTGGGTGAGCGAATCCATTATGATGGCCGTGATTTTTCCAGTCACTATGCTGGTGGGCTGTTTATGCCTTCTGCCATTGCTCTGGTGATTTTGTGCTTGGGAAGTGCCAAGCAAAAGAATACTTAACAAAAGGGTGATCGTTACTTTGAAAGACATAGTTGCTATATTCTTTTTGTAATTTGGTTCCTACAAGGATACAAGAGTTGTAGGCAGCTGCAAAGGTTTATAGTCGATGGTAGTGTGAGGCATGTTAATAGATGAATGTTATAATTTTGAAGACAAGCAGTTGGCTGTTTCTGCACATTGTTATAGCTACGTTTGGTAGGATGTCATGCATATTGAGCGTTGTGAGTGCATTACACAAATTTGTTTGTGTGCAGCAACTATCGAGTTGGAGTTAATAGCTGCCAAAGGTTGGCTGGGTTTTTAGGATGGGGGCCCAATGTAGTGGGGAAGTATTAGGTTTCTGATAGTGAAAAAGAGCTTTTTGCGTCGAAAAAGGTAGAAAAAAAGCCCCCAAGTACATCTTTTTGCTACTGGGGGCGAGAAAAGGGTGGCATTAGCTTAGTCTTTGTCCCTTGATTTTGGAAAGATGACAACGCGAATCTCGCTAGGTGGACCTTCGAGCTCATTTTCTTCATCCACTGCTTTGACAAAGTATTGGTACCGGTGGCCACTTGCAATCTCTCTATCGATAAATCGGGTGATGCCGGCCTCTGTCATCCGATAAAAGTAAAATCCCGAGTCATCTACAGCGCGAAAAACGGCAAAGACAGGAGGATGCGCCAACCATGCTGGCGATCTAAACCTCCATGAAAGAGCAACAGTCTGTGTAGTGGTGTCCAGTTGTGCGAGGAAGCGACTGACGGCAGGCATGGTGCGGAAGTCGGGGATGCGCAGGTGGAGGGTCTCTTCTTTTTCTGAATAGTTGGCTGCATCATCAACGGCCACAATCCGGTACACATAAGCAGTACGGGGAGCTACGGTTGTGTCGCGCCAGCTACCGTAATTGCCTACTGTGTCGGTATCGACAAAGAGGAGTTGCCATTCATCGGGCTGTGCTTCTGGGCGTCGGTAAAGTAGGTGCTTGACCACGTCGTGGGAGCTACTTCGGATCCAGCGTAGCTCTACGCCGTTTTCAGAGATGTGATAAGTGTCAAACAGCGGGCTGGTGGGGGGGACAAGGTCGGGTTTTTGCAAGCGCACGATGTCGGACCAATCGGAGGCGTTGCCATATAGATCAAAGGCGACAACGGCGTAAAAAATCTCTTCGGTCAGCACATTGAGTGGTATGGTATCGCTCCAGAAAGTGTCGCGCAAGATGCGGTTTGTTCGAGGAGTAAAGATGTGCTCACGTGCGTTGGCATAGAACACTTTGTAGCCATACAGATCGGGTTCAGGACCAAGTGGCCAGTGGAGCGTGACGACACCATTGGTGTCGATTTGCCCTGTGATCTGAGTAGGAGGAGCTGGAGGGATGCTGTCTACTATGCTACCGTATTCGGGCAAGCCGACCATGGCATTTCCTGCTGTATCTACAGCATATACAAAATACCAGTTGCTGACGAGCGGATCGAAAGAAGTGTCTACGAAGCGGCGCATATGAGGAGGCAATAATCGGGGCGTAAGTCCCACCTCTGTACCGCCTTCGCGCTGCTCGGTACGCGTGATGAGAAAGCCTGCTAAATCGCCCACCGTATCGGGGAATTGCCACCTGATTTCCATCTTCGAAGGAGCGATCTGGCGTGTTTCGATGCCATAAGGTGCAGGAGGTGGCGTGCGATCGCGGCCCATGGCGCGAACGACTGCTGAGGCTTGGCTGAGTTCGGCAAAAGGCGTAATGCCGATAAGGCGGTAGTAGTAGGGTCTGTAGTTTTGGTCTAATGAATCGATGTAGGTAAACCACTCGTTGGGTAAGCCATCTCGGTCTACAGGACTATCGATAAAAGGCACCTCTCCAGTAAGGGACTCCCAATGGCGTTGATCGCTTGATCGCTCGATGAGCCATCCGGAGTAATAGCGTTCCCACTGGCGAGTCCAGTACAGCTTGATTCTGTTTTCACCTTCTTCTACCGAGTCGATTTGAGGTACGGGGTTGGGATGCACTTCGTCGGTGTGAATCACGTAATATGCTGTGTCGATAATGTAGTCGGGGCGTGAGGCTAAGCTGTATACGCGATAAATATAGGTATATCCAGCGCGTAGGTCTTCGTCTTCGTAGCGCAGGCCCGAAGCTATAGCTGCATTGCGGGAGAACTCAGCAGCGAGCAAGGCTGCTGCATAGAGGTTTTCCAACTCGGTGGCTTTCTCCAAAAAGCTAGCTGTCGTGTTTTCAGGATCGGAAAAATTGCGCTTGCCGTAGATAGCCTGAGCTGCTATGGCTGCATAAGGGTCTTGAGCTTGTTCGTTAGCAATAGGTGCCCAATCGTCAAGTGGCCAGGGTTTAGGCGTAGCTAGGAGCTCCCATTGGGCAGTTGTTAGCTCATTGGAGTCGCGAAAGATGAGCCGCTCGAGGCGGTATCCACTTTGGTTGGACAAGTGCCAGGCACCAGGGCTACCAGGTGCCCAGCGCAAAAGAATTTTGTCACCTGTATTTTTGGCTATCAGCTGGATCGGTACCCTTAACGAATCAGCTGTGTAGTCATCGGGATCGGTGGCAATGAGCTGGGCAGGTAGCTCCCAAAAAGAGAGCAACCATACCCACACGACGAGAAACTTTACAATATTGTGGTTCATATTTATCTCATCTTTTTGGAACGGATATCTCGTTTGCTCAAACATCTTAAGGTTTGATCTCGACGCGCTGCCATGTACCATTTGACATCACACTGGACATCTTTTTATTACTCTTACTATGTGTGCGCGACTTGGGAGTCGGATACCGGTATTGAATGATAAATGAATGAGGTCGAGCAGGTGAATAGCTCATGGTGAAGATGCTGCTTGGTGGCTGGAGTAGGTTATTGTTCACCCACCCCAAGAATCCGATTTTGGAAAAGAACTGCCGCAGCGTAGGACCACTGAGGCATTTCTCCTCACTGCGCAAGTACTTGTCGAATGCTTGGTAGAAATCGTTTCCAAGGTGGGCCTGAGCCTGCGTGCCCGAAGGCGAAACATTATAGGTAACCTTGGGCTTTTTGAAATACCGATACCACCAATGCGGCACTTTGGGCCAGTCGGCCTTCATGTGTGCACCGTATTTGCATGGGAAGTCGAGGTACCGGTCGAGTAGTGCACTCATGCGTTTCTGTGCCCTAGTCAGCATCTCCCATCCGCCAACTGTTGGGTGATACCCTATAGCCAGTTTGTAGTTAGGGGGTTGGAGTGAAGAGGTGATGCCTCCAACGATATTGGCTCCTAGACCTACAATTGGGCCACCCGTGATGCCCACTAGGCCACCACCTAACGGTTGCGTGCTTGTGCTTCCTGGAGAGGAGTTGTTTGACGTGATCAGTTCGGAGCGCTGAAGCGGGCTAGCCCATTGGCTAGCATTGTTGAAGGAGACAAATAGCTCCATCTTAGGTTCGCGTATAATAAGGCGCATGCCAGTTTGATATGTCTTGAGCATTGAGTTGATGTGTACTATAGCACCTCGAATATTATCATCAACTTTAGTCTTGAGGTAGATGTTCGTAGGGGTGCCGTTTCGAGTGAATCTGCTATTGTATCCGTTGAGATAAACTTGAAGCAGGGGGGCTACTCTATATCCGTTATGGGTGTACCCCTCTTTGTCGTATTGTTCAAATTCCTCATCAAGTGTAATTTCCGAAAGGTAACCAGGCGATAAGAAGAATGTTGCGCGTTGATGTTTCCACACGGAACTACCCACCTTTTCCTTGTAGGTGTCATACTTGCTCGTGCCAAAGTAGTAGTTGTAGAGTACGCGTTCAGCCGGATAACGCGACACAGCTCCTGGCAACTCGCGTTTCTTGATTACATCGGAAGTTAGCGTGCTACCATTACCATTACCCTTAATTAGATTGATGGTCTCTTCTCGCAATTGTAGGGCTTGGGCCAGGGGCAAAGATGTGTTGAGAGATAAGGGACCGGCCAATTGATTGGCTCCCGAAGTGCTTTGTGTCCATGTGGTTATGCCACCTGCCGCTTGTTGGTTTTGTTGTGCGAGCTGTTGTTGGAGCTTTTGCTTGAGGGCTTTGTCCACCTCGATGACTTGCATGGCGTAGCGCTTGCCGTTTTCCAACCGGCTGACGTTGAAACGGAGTACTTGAGCATAGTTTTCTGGAAAGAGCGACACGTCCAAGGTGTGTTCGCTGCCATCGAGTCGGGTGAACCGAACGATATAGTCGTACTTTGCCCGATCTTTGAACAGGTAGCGCATTCCCTTGTCCAGGACGATGTAGCCCCACTTTCCGCCTTCAGTTTCTCCCTTAAGGAAGTAGCGTTGATTGGCTAAGGGCCAAGTGAAGAGCACGTTCTTTTCTGGAATGACATCGGGGGCTTTACCCGTCACAAAGGTGTGGGTCTTGCTCTGTGTCCAGTCTCTTCCATTTTTTTGGACGTACACCCATCGGCCACCGCCTAGCAACTCGCGTGCTTTGACCTCTAGGTAGGTGGTATAGCGTGTTTCACCAGAGAGTACAACCTTGGTATTCAGTACCGCTGCTACATTGTCATTGGTGTACAATATGTCCTCTACGGGCATGAGTTTGCCGTTCTTATCTTTAAGCGTCCAGGTGCTGATGACGGGCACGATGCGCCGTATGGTGCTGTCTTTTTCAGGTATTTCTAGCACGCGGTTGATGGGGAATGCGAAAGTGGCAGATAGGCTGGTAAAGACATCGACGTCTTTAGCTTTGTCGGCTGGCTTGAGATCTTGGATGAAAGCAATCTGATCGAGTAATTGCGAAAGGGGCACAGTGGGATCGCATTTTTCCCCAATGCGTACGTCAAAGGCACATTGACCCTTTATAAAGCCATTGAGTATGCTATAGGAGAGCCGACCACGTCCTTCAACCCAGTTAGGATTGGGAAATCCTCCCTGGAGTAGTAGTGCAGCAGCACCTTTGAAAATTTCGAACTTGCCATTAATAAACCACAGATCCACCTTTATTCCAAAAGCTGCGTAAGCTCCTGCATAGATCTGCCCCAGGGCATACCAGCCATCGATACCGGGCGCAACCTCGCCACGACTGGGAATATAACAGCGACGCTGTAGATTGTGTGTGACGTTAATGTCGAAGCCCAGTGCCATACTCAAGTCAAAGTAGAAGGGAATGATTTCGGCGTTTACATCTATCGATAAGCTTGCACCAAAGGCAAAGCCTTTGCCAGGTGGAAGGGGAGGACGTGGCTTGCCCTTGATAAATTCACTTACTTTGCCACCCGAGAAATCATTTTTGCCACCTCCGGCTTGCGCCCATATCTTCATAAAGGTTTGATCAGGTGGTGGTAAGATTGATGGCACTTCATGGCCAATCATGAGGTAGGCGGTAAACTTCGTTTCTGCCTTGACAACAGTAGGCGGCCCAGTTTCCTCGTCCTCATCTTTTTGGGTCTTATTCTTGTCCTTGTCCTTGTCCTTATCCTTATCTTCATCTTCATCCTTTTTCGTCGCGTCAAATGTGACACTCAGCGCCCCCCGGTTTTTGGGAGTACCCATATTGAAGTACCAATAGTCCTTATTAAGGTCGGCATAGAACTCAGCCCAAACGAAGGCATTGCTTTTGTCTCCTTTGTATTCTTTAGGTGGGTCAGGAATTTTAGCACTGCCTTTAATGATTCCTGCATTAACGGTTACGTATAGGCGTCCTTGTACAAACTCTTTTTCAGTAGCTTTGTGGTATTCGATTTTGACCCATCCACCCACTTTGGGTGAATTGTCGTCCAAGCCCTCGCACATGGCTTTCATGTCGCCTGTGATACCCAAGTAGCTCAAGCCACCTGATTGGCTAAAGGCAGCCTCTAACTTGGCGGAAAAGTTGTAGGCTTTTCCACCTCCCTCACTACCCATTAGCACGGCAAACTGTAGGCCAAGAGCTGTATCAAAGTCCGGTTTGTAGGCTGATTTCTTTTCTCCTTTTTTCTGAGGCGTCTTGCTTGCCACAAGAGAAGGCAGCTCTGCAGTGCGGGTCATGTGGTAATATACGCCACCTCCCAAGCCATAAAGTGTCAGTCCTGCAAAGAGCGGTACTCCTGCTTCACCCAATATTACTGTACCGCCTATGCGCCAATAGCTATACCAATCGGCTGTATTAAACGTTTTTGCACCTTTTTTCTTGTAGGTACCGAATTCGCCTTCAAGGGATGCTTTGATCTTAGCGGGCAGTTCTACATCTAGGTTGCCGCGAAAGCCATCAACGGTTTCGTCTTTATAAAACTCTACTATCCCCTTGATCTTTACACTACTCACTTCTGCGTCGATGGCGATTTTTTTGAGGCGTACCTCCTTTACCTCGAAGCCCTTTATTTTGTCCCAAAGCCCCTCACCTGTACCCAATTGGTTGTGAATAGCTAAGCCGACTGTGCCTGATAAGCCCCATTGGCCATCATTTTCCTTCTTCTTTTTACCCTTGTCTTTTGTCTTGTTATTTTTGCTTTGGCCTTTCTTTTTAGGTGCAGATCCCTGAAATGCCACAGTCATTTCCCAGCTTACTACAGGTGCATTGCCGCCTGTTATATTGAAGTTGTCAAAGGAAATGGGGAAGTTGGCAAACCATTTTTGTGGGCTAGCCACTGCAAATCGGAAGTTGCTGTTGTCAAAGCCTGTGGTTGAGTGGTACCTCAGGTGTTCGATATGGAGGCCTGGGGCATTGATGTTGAAAGAGTCTTGAATGATGTTTAACACTGCATTGAGGTCGAAGGAGACGTAATTTGCTGAACCCAGTCCAAATTTGACATAAGAGTTTTTCTTCAACTTTGCTTGGGCAAAGAAGATGGGTATTTCCAGTGAGTCAGCCACCGTGACATTAAAATCAAACTGCGTGGCTTTAGAATTGTGGTCCAGCACACCTCGGTAATGCAGATAGTCGTGTCTTTCAGCGAATGGGATTCCGAGCTTGCCTGATAATCCAGCCTCTGTCAGGCTATTCTGCATTACGTTCACCCACAAGCTATCGAGACTAAAGCGTACTCCATCGATGTGCTTGGGCTTGTTGTTGGGGCTTTCCCACTTGATAAGCCCTTTTACGAGGAAAGCAGCTGTGAATCCTTTTTTGTCTATGATGATGTTGTGTGCCGAAATCTGGGTGTAGCGTTCTTGTTCGTTGTTGATGTTGCCAATATACTGGGGTAGCTTGACCGACACTTCCTTGAGCCAAAAGCCTCGCCATAGCGATTGTACTCGTTGGTCGGTGTTTTGTAGGTTGGGTTCTTTGTAGTTTTGGGGCAAATTGCTGACTAATTCGGGTGGATTTTCCACGTTGGAAAGGTCGATCCAGGCATCCTTTACTTTGAAGGCATAGCCTTCCATGGCTTTGACGGGAATCTGAAAATCGCGCATTTGCAACTTGCCGATAAAGTTAAGGCCACGAGAGCCTTTCAAATAGGCACTAGCTACTACGCGTCCCGTACCGGGCTTTCCATTGGGGCCATCGGGTAAGATGACTTTGCGCGAGAAACGCACCTCAATGGATAGGTTTACGTGCTTGAACCCTTTACAGTTCCATACTACTTCGGTGCGTTCTTTCGGATCGGTGGCATTCAGAGAGCTCTTGATGACGAGTTGAGTGCGTTCTTCTTCCTTAGGAACTTTTTGGGGGTCATCTATGTCGATGACAATGTCGCGTGGTAAGAGGGCAATGCCGGTACTTGCCGTTCCTTCAGGGCCAAAGCATAGGTCTTTGACACCCATCGATATGACGTTAGCTCGATAGGGGTTTAGTGCTGGTATATCGAGATTGACTACAGCAGTGAGTGTGGCCCGCTTGGTGGTGAATTTCATATCGAGAATGGCCACTACAATCTTATTGCCTTCTACAGTATTGTCGATGCCAATGGGGAGGCCAATGGGCTTGTTTTTGCGTACTGCTGAGTTGATAAGACGCCCTCCTTGATTGAGGAAAGTACCTAGGGATTTGGCTAGATCGGCTGATAGGCCAAGGGTTGAGCCTATCTGTGTAGCCTGCGATTGGGTGATAAAATCCTTGTCTTTGACTACATCTATACTTCCTGCAAAGATCTGGCCTGCTTTGTTTTTCTTGATGTTTTTAAACTTGACTTTTATCGGCCAATCTTTTAGGAAGGATACCGGAATATAGCCTTCGCCTGAGAATGTGTTGCCACTTGAGTTGGTAACACTAGTGACTACTAATTTGAATTGCCCGATTTGAAGAGTGTCTTTGGCTTTTAGGCCGGGCGCAGGCGAGCGATCTGTGATAGGGGGTGCATCGCAGCTGGCTACACAATCTTCGTCTTCCTCTGCTCCTGTTGAGACGACCAATACTTTTCGCAAATCAGTAGCATGATATAGCTCGCTATCTGAAAATTTGCGCTTTTTACCGCTGAGCTCAGGGTTACGTAGCCAACCAACTCGCCAGTAGTAAGTACCTTCATTGGGCAAGTTAGCTACGGTAGCTATGAGCCGCTCGAAGTCTTCTTGGAACTTAGTGAAGTTGTACTTCAGCGTTTTTTTATCGAGATAGTTCGAAGGATCAAGAGTGATGAGGCTGTCATTTTGGAAGACGATTTGCGTTGTGTCGGTAGTCTTGCTTTTGAATATCTGAATTACCCAACGCTCTTTAACACTGGCAAGGTCGGCAGCAAGGGGCTGGCCATTGCTGTCGAAGGCCTTAAGCGCAAAGAATGGTAGTAATGGATTATTGCCACTGCGCACGCGCCAACGGAAAACTACTTTACCTTTTGGTATTTGACCGGAAGGTGCTGGAAAAACCTGTCGAGGACGTGGCATACCGGCAACAAAGGCTACTTTAGATGTATTGGATTGCCACTTCTTGCCTTTTGCATCCGATACGGTCAATTGCGCTTCCCACTCGTAGGTCTTTCCCCTTTGGAAAGGCGTTTTATTGCGCCCTAATGATTGGAAGGAAGCAAAGTTCCACGTTAAGCTGACATTGTTGTATTTGTTCTGTACAAACTTTAACGCACCCTGAGGCCAGGGAACTGTGTGTTGTTGTTGTAACTGACCATCTACTGACAAGCGGTATTCAAATTTATTGTACAATTCACATGGAGGGGAAAATTGCACGAGCATGGGAATGTGTAGAAATGGCAAAGTGTCATTTGCCAAAGGATAAATGGATTTGGCTTGGAAGGCACTCATATTGGTGCACTCACTTGCGTATTTGGAAAACTCGAAAACGACCACATCGCTGTGCCCGCCATTTTGAAAGATCATTTTGTTTTGGGGGTCATAGCTGGTTACTCGTACAGCGTATTTATGCCTGTCCCTGAAGGGCTCGCCTTGTAATACATGGGTGAAGCCCTGGATGTTGTCTTTTTCGTAAAAAGCTTGGATGCCAGGGTTGTTCATGGCAAAGTGCGCGGCATTGGGATGTATTTGAGCTTGTGTCAGGTCAATAATCTTAACTCGATAGCGCACTTTGGACGGGTCAGTTAGGTTGTTTTGCACCCATGTGATTACTGTGCTTATATTGGGGAATAGTGGAAGCACTTGGTTGTCTTTGGGCGAGATAATGATAGGAGGAGCACCATAGTTGGCAGTGAAGGAAGTGCAATTCAATCCAGCAGCCGCTGTAGAGAGTGGTTGTCCTGTTTGCGCATCTATTGCTTGGAGGCAAATAGTGTAGTTACCTTCGCGCAATACTCGGTTTTGTATGATAAACTGCCGCTCGGAAGGGGGTTGAATGTCATTGGTAGTAAATAGCAGGTTGGCAGAGTTCCACTCAGAGGCTTGCAAGCTTTTACTTTGATAGGGTCCTATTGTGAAAGGTTGCTTAAACAGGGGGCTGCGTTGGATGATGAGGTTGTTTGGACCTTCGATGCGTATGGAAAAATTGAACGTATATGGTTGTCCGGAGGTGTTTTTTACGGTTACAATCACCTGATTTCCAAGATTTAGGTAGTCTTCGAAACGCACTGGGTAAGGTGGTTGGAGAAAGGTGGTTACGCTAAGAGGATATTGTTGGGATATGTTTGGTGAAAGGCCTACGAAAAACAAAAGCGCAGCGAACACTAGGCGAGCAAAACGGACGCGATAGAGGTTATTCTTTTTCATAATCCTGCGGATTGTTAGGTGAAATGAGTTCAGAAGCTGAAAGCGTAGCTGATGCCAGAGCGCAACTCGTGAATCTCTTGAAGTGTTTGTTGGGGTTTTCGTCGTAGCCATACTGCGTAAAAGTTTATGCTGTGTTGCTTGCTCAGTGCCCAAGTGGCATTGGTGTTGAGCTGATAGTACAAGCCGTCTGAGATTCCGTTATATTGATTGAAGTTGAGCGTAAAAGATGTATTGAGTGATATGTTCTTATCCGCCAACCTCTTACTGAAATCCAAAGTAATGCCTGCAGCTGTTTGCCGGTTTAGGTCGTTGATCAAGAGGTTGTAGTTGGCAGATAGGCCTAAATCGAGGTGAAGTGGCAGCAGTCCCAATCGATAGCTTATACCTCCAGAGTAATTCGTTTGCGGGCTAAGGGGGATGTAGAAAAGGGGATTGATGTCGCGGAAACTGAGGAAGTATATGTTAAAAGACAAATTGTGATTGCGCGTGTCTGTCTTCCAGTTGTGCCCTGCATTGAGGGTAGCGGTTTCATTGACTAGGGCCAAACGCAGGGTGTCTACTACTTGAATGTAGCCAGCCGATTGATCGGTTTGGTAGTTGTTGTAAAAGGCATTGGCGTAAAAGCCTTTTGGAGAAGTATATGCCAAAGATAGTGAGCCGATTTTGCGCATGTCAGTCTGGGCCCTTAGGTTAAAGAGGTTGTTGCGTTGCAACCCCATGCTTAGCTGAATGTTGAGCTGTCGTTTCAAAAGCGCGAATGAGAGATTTGCCGTATAGTGCTCGTAGTCGTTGGTGTTGTAATACATGCCCAAGGATCGATAATAGGGATCCACACGCCGGTATCCAAGACCCAACGTGAAGAATCGGTTGTGGTAGTTGGCATTGAGGTGTGTAGCCAGTCCGGGACGCGTACTGGCATTGAGCACGATCAATGAACTGAGCGTATTGTACAACTGCTGTATGGTAGAGTCCGGTTCGGCATCGTCAAGGGTTTGCATGAGGCGATTGCCTGTATGTAACGAGGCCGCTTGGCGAATTTCTAGATTGATAGCACGAAATAAAGAAAACTGCATATCCAGGCCCAACACTATATTTTCTTCGGGTAGCAGATAGGTATTGTCGGCAAGGAGCACGGAAGCAGTGGTCGTGTCATCCCATACTTTGAGTACACTCAAATCAATGGTGTTTTTTGTGCCAAACCCGATACGCCCGCCCAAAATGCGGCGTTTGTACGTGTCGAGAAGACGTGTACCGAAAACTGCAGTGTCGCGCTGCGCATAGTAGTTCTGGAGGGTGCCATACAACACCCCAAACCGAAATCCCTCGGGTTCGAGCTCTAGGCCTGCCCCCAAAAATTCACGGCCATTGAGTACTAGTGGAGAAAAGCTCATGTAGCGCCAACCAAGATGCAAGCGGGCCCATTTGTAGGCCGGACTAAGACCATAGCGGTTGAAAGGCTGTGAGAAGCTGAACTGTTGGTTGACAAAAGACAAGCTAAACGGTAGCGTTACACCGTATATCGTAAGGACGGGTGATCCAGTAATGCCATACTGCCACGGGCTTTGCCGCAGAGAGCCTGGCACAAAACTGTGGTATGTACTACCACTTAAATAAAGTGAGCCACTAAAAGTGATAGGCTCTTCTGAAGAGAGTTTGTCGAGTTGTTGAGCGGAAAGGGGGAATAAGAAAAATGTGAACCCAAATAGTAACAAAGAAAAAAGAGGTAGCTTCATGATGCTAATGCCATTTGTGCCTGTAAGAAACGAGCGGTACTATCGCAGAGCATGCTCACTATCGCAAAGCACGTTTAATATCTGTTCAGCTCATTGCTATAATGAGACATATTTTTTCTCAAATACGCCATTGAATATTACAGCCTTCAACAAGCCTCTTTGAAGCTCACAGAGAACTTGTACTCGGCTCTTTGGGCACGCCGGCGAGAAGCCTTTTGCACAGATGCTAACAGGCCAACTATGCATACTCGAGGTGAACTTTCCCCAAATGGAAAATGTGCTGGAGGGTGAAAACTACTTTTGAATTTTTCATTCAGCGACAAAACTGCCCCAGAAGGGCACTGGACATGGATATACGGGTATTGATAAAGCTGAGCGGCATATCAATAAGCTCACACCGTGTGATCGATGATAGCGGCATCTGAGGCCACTACCTGCCCCTCTTCGTTGATGTGTTCGAGGTGCACAGGCCGGATGGTGTTGATCCAGTCGGATTGTAGCGGCATGTCGATGCGGATGTAGTTGTCGGTGAAGCCCGTCATGCGTGCGGGTCGTTTGCTGTGTTCGAACAGTACTTCGCGCACCTGCCCTAGGTGCTGCTCGTAAAAGTGGCGGCGCTTTTTTTCCGAAAGGATGGTAAGCATTTCGTTGCGTTGACGCCGTACTTGCATAGGTACACGACCGGGTAGGGTAGCTGCAGGTGTGTTGGGGCGCTCCGAATAGGTGAATACGTGTAGATAACTGATATCGAGCTCGTTGAGGAAGCGATAGGTTTCTAGAAAGTCCTCGTCGGTCTCGCCAGGAAAGCCCACAATGACGTCTACGCCAATGCAGGCATGGGGCATCAGTTGGCGGATACGGGCCACGCGCTGGGCGTATAGCTCGCGCTTGTAGCGGCGCGCCATCATGCGCAGTTGTTTGTTGTTGCCGCTCTGCAGGGGCATGTGAAAATGAGGTACAAAGCGCTGAGAATTAGCTACAAACTCGATGATTTCGTCAGTACACAGGTTGGGCTCAATGCTCGATATGCGAAAGCGGGCAATGCCTGCTACCTGCTCGTCCAAAGCGCGAATTAGATCGATAAACAGAGCCTGCTTGCGCGCGCGTCGGCCTTCGATCACAGCAGTGCCATTGCCGAAATCGCCGATATTGACGCCTGTGAGGACGATCTCACGTGCCCCCATAGCGGCGAGCTTTTGGGCATTGGCTACCACGTGCTCCACCGTATCGGAGCGGCTGCGGCCACGTGCCTTCGGAATGGTGCAAAAAGTGCACTTGTAGTCGCAACCATCTTGTACTTTGAGGAATGAACGCGTGCGGTCGCCAAACGAAAAGGCATCGACAAACTCATTGGCCTGCTGGATCTCGCCAGCCTGTACCATAGCTTTACCAGGCGCTTTGTCGAGCTGTTGGACGTAGTCGAGCACCTGAAACTTCTCGCGCGCACCCAACACCAGGTCGACACCTTCCATTTGCGCAATCTCTTTAGGCTTGAGCTGCGCATAGCATCCCGTTACAATGACTTTGGCCTGCGGTGCCTTTCGCAATGCCCGACGTACTACTTGCCGACATTTGCGGTCGGCGAAATCCGTCACCGAACAGGTGTTGATCACGTAAATGTCGGCCCCTTGTTCAAAGGGCACAATGCTGTAGCCCGCCGCCTCAAACTGGCGCGCTAGGGCGGAAGATTCGCTAAAGTTGAGCTTGCAGCCCAGTGTGTGAAAAGCAACAGTGCGTGGTGTGGCCATGCGCGATAATTGTCAAAATGCGATAGAAACACCTGAGTGTGAGTTCTTGTTTGGAGCTGCAAAGATATGGTTTCTCACTTGCCTAAGCAGCTTGAAATTGCCAGTTAGTGGCGCAATACAGATGCCCACCTTGTCTGCAATATACTACATAGGGTAGGTAGCCACTGTGCGGCATCAGTCGATTCGGTTCTACTGGTCGTCATCGCATGGATACGCCTTATATTTGGCACGCCCACCCACTGGAATCAGTGCATTCCATGGAGGAAAGTGTATTAGTGAATCAATAAGCCAATTTTCACAGAATGACAATTCGATAAATATGATGCCTTCAGCAATGCGCTTTGCATCAATAATAAGTGGATGGGCCGTATTGGCCCTGTGTTGGGTAGGATGTGATGCCCCTCCGCTCTTTGAAAAAGTGCCTATGCAGCGCTCTGGCCTCACCTTCACAAACAAACTCGACGAAACCGAAGATTTCAACATCATCAAGTACTTATATTTCTACAACGGTGGGGGTGTATGTGCTGGTGACGTCACAGGTGATGGCTTGCCGGATCTGTTTTTCACTTCTAATCAAGGCGCCAATCGCTTGTACCGCAATCTCGGCAATTGGCAGTTTGAAGATATTACGGAACGAGCCGGTCTGGCTGCCCCACAGCAAGCACAAACACAATGGACTACCGGGGCCACCATGGCCGACGTTAATGGCGATGGATGGCTCGATATCTACGTGTGTGTGGTAAGTGGCTTTCGCAAACTCAAAGGTCACAACCTGCTCTACCTCAACAACGGCGATGGCACTTTTACGGAAAGTGCTGTCCAGTATGGCCTTGACTTTCGCGGCTATGCCCAGCACGCTGCCTTCTTTGATTACGACCGCGACGGCGATCTCGACCTGTACTTGTTGTGCCATGCCGTCCATTCGGCTGAAGTGTACGTGCCTGGTGAAAACCGCATGCACCGAGATAGCCTGGCTGGCGATCGCCTATATCGCAACGATGGCGACCACTTCACCGATGTGAGCACACAGGCGGGTATCTTTGGAGGCCCTATGGGCTATGGCCTGGCCGTAGGAGTGGCCGACCTTGACCGCAATGGTTGGCCCGATATCTATGTCTCCAACGACTTCCACGAGCACGACTATCTCTACCTCAATAATGGCGATGGCACCTTCCGCGAAGTAATCCAACAAGCTACCGGCCATATAAGCACCTTCTCCATGGGCAATGATCTGGCCGACTACGACAACGACGGCTGGATCGACATCGTCACCCTCGATATGAAACCCGATGACGAAGTGGTGTACAAACGCAGTGTAGGTGCCGACCCCTACAATATTTATCAACACAAACTCAACTTCGGCTACCATTACCAATATCCGCGCAATATGCTGCAGCGCAACATGGGCGTGCTAACCGACTCGCTCGTCCACTTTGCTGAAATCGGTCAATGGGCTGGTATTGCCACTACCGATTGGAGTTGGGCCCCTCTGCTGGCCGACTACGACCTCGACGGCTGGAAAGATCTCTTTGTGACCAATGGCATTTGGCGCCGACCCAACGATTTGGATTACCTCAAATACATCAGTAATCAGGCTATTCAAGAATCGGCTTCTGATCTGGAGTTGGCCAACCACATGCCACCTGGCATCGTACCCAACTTTGCCTTCCGCAATCGCGGCGATGGCACCTTCGAAACAGTGTCGAAGCGCTGGGGCCTGGCCGACGTGGGCTGTAGCAATGGCGCCGCATGGGCTGACCTCGACGCCGATGGCGACCTCGACCTCATCGTCAACAACTTAGGTGAGCCAGCTAGCCTCTATCGCAACCGCGCCGTAGAGCAGGGCAAAGGCCACTTCCTGCGCGTGCGCCTCCAAGGCCCTTCGGGTAATCCTTTTGGATTGGGCACGCGTGTACAAGTACATACACCACAAGGCAGGCAAGTCCAAGAATTGTGGACGACGCGCGGCTGGCTCAGTTCGGTAGAGCCGCTGCTCATATTTGGGCTGGGTCAGGCCGACTCGGCCACCTTAGTAGTTCAGTGGCCCGACGGGCGCCAGCAACGCCTTTCAGCCAAGGCAGATGCTACGCTGGTGCTGCGCCATGCCGATGCTGCCCCTTCTATGCCACAACCAGCTCAAACCGTACAGCCTTTGTTTCGCGAAATTGCCGACCGCCTTGGCATCGACTTCGTCCACCGAGAAGACGACTTCACTGATTTCGATATCGAAAAACTACTGCCCTTTATGCTCTCTACCGAAGGCCCCGCTTTCGCAAAAGGTGACGTCAATGGCGATGGCTACGACGACCTGTTCTTCGGCGGTGCGCGCGGTCAAGCTGGTGCCCTTTACGTGCAAGTTTTTGAGCAGGGCAGGGCAGCCTTTCGGCAAATGCAGCGCTTCGAAGAGGCTGCTCTCAGCGAAGATGTCGACGCTGCCTTCTTCGACGCCGACGGCGATGGCGATTTGGACCTTTACGTCGCTAGTGGGGGCAATGCATTCCCCGGCAATGCGCCCCAGCTGGCCGATCGCCTTTATCGCAACGACGGCACTGGCTACTTCGTTTTGGCCAACGACGCCCTGCCAAGCATCTATGAAAACACAGCTTGTGTGGTGCCTGCCGACTTCGATGCCGATGGCGACCTCGACCTATTCGTAGGTACCCGCAGCGTCACAGGTCACTATGGGCGCCCCCCACGCAGCCACGTGCTACTCAATGACGGTGCAGCCCACTTTGCCGAAGCTGAGATGCCTTGGGCTGCCCCCCTGCGCCAGCTCGGCATGGTCACTGATGCGTGTTGGCTGCCTCAGCGCCGCGAACTGCTCGTTGCCGGCGACTTTCTGCCACTCACCTTCTACCGCATCGAAGCAGGCCGCATCCTCAAACTCGAACTGCCCGATAGCCATGGCTGGTGGCGCCGCCTCCATGCAGCTGACCTTGATGGCGATGGCGATATCGATATTCTGGCCGGCAATATGGGATTCAACAGCCCCTTTATCGCTACGCCCGATGAACCCGTAGAACTCTTCTCGGCCGACTTCGACCGCAACTTCAGCACCGACCCCATCCTGACTTACTTTCGCCATGGCCAGCGCTATCCCTTTGCCGCACGCGACGAACTGCTGGCGCAACTGGTTGGCCTACGTAAAGCCTATTCCAACTATGTCAGCTATGCACAAGCCTCTTTTGACGAAATCATCCAATACCTCACACCCCTACAGGTCAATTACTATCGCATCAGTAAACTGGCTTCTGTATGGATCGAGCAGAGCGACGACGGCCGCATGCGCATGCATCCACTGCCTGCCGATGGCCAGTGGTCGGCACTCTACGCGTTTACAGCCAATGACTACGATGGCGACGGCTACATCGACTTGCTGGCAGGTGGCAACCTCTATGGCGTACAGCCTGCTATCGGCCGATACGACGCCTCCTTTGGCCATCTGTGGCTACAAGTGCCCACCTTCCGGCAAACTGAACCGCGAGATACAGGCCTGACCCTTTTCGGGCAAGTGCGCCATCTGTGTACGCTTACTTTGGTCGATGGCCGCAAAGCAGTTATCGCCGTGCGCAACGACGCTACACCTCAGGTGTTTGTTCTGACCAACTCCGCCTTGCAGTGAGCGCCATGCTGACTCGTATTTGGTACCTTTACAAATACTTTTTCTATAGTCTAATTACAAAAACATGGTGCTATATGGGCAATTGACAAGCTTCGTTAGTGCTGATCTATTGTGGTTTTGTATTGTTTGAGAATGATAAACGTGCTATCAAAAAGTAGTGATAGCAATGCCTATATGCCGTTTCTTACAGCCTTTTGGCACGATGTGCTTTTTAAAAGGTGTGGTGCACACTAAACTGCAATTGGTTTTTACTCCAGTTATTGGTCGTTTGATTCATCAACCCTATTTGCATCCTTAAGTTTTGTTTTAATACGTATCCCAAGGCACCGTAAAGGCGGTTTCGGTCGAAAATTTCGACTGTTTGTCCGTTCCCAACATCTCGCTGCCCATTGATGAATAGCTCGTTGTAAAGCGATAGATATAGTGTGTGCTCGATCAGCGCTGGCTGATTCAGCGGAATGTTGATAAAGAGGTTGTACCTATATCTGGTGCGAAAACTTTGACCTTCTACAAAGCGTTGTTCATACCTGAATCGATGCATGGTGTAGATTCTCGTGCCAAACTGAACGGGATATAGAACTTCTTGATAAATTCTGCTTTCTGAAAAAGTCTCTTTACTAGGGCCAAACGTTCCCGTAGTAATATTGGCATAGCCAAGTGTGAATAAAACGCGTTCACCTTGGGGTTGGTAGATTATACCTCCTCGGAGCATGAGCTGTTCTAAATCGCCTGCGAGATTCCAATTTCGATGCTGGATGTCGCCTTGAATTCCCCATGGCCCTTCGCCAAACGTACCCTTGAAAAGATACATGTACCATGCACCCAATTGTGCTTCATTAATTTGAGCTGTAGTGTGCTGAGGACGGAACATTATAAAACAAAACACGAGTAGGGTAGGCCATCGAAGCATAATCGACGCAGTTTTAATGTACTTGGAATATTGAAAAAAAACACTTGTTCACTAATTTCATTTGGTGCTATTGTGCGACCGCAAAAGTGTATAAATAAGGAGGAGATTTTTTATAACATAGGTAATTTTAATGTAAATTTTTGATTTAGACTATCGATTAAAAATATTTCACAAAAAGCAGCAATTTTGCTTTTGAGATAAACAGACACTAAGTGTCTTGGAGAGAGGCACTTTTGTTCTACTTAAGTACTTATTTCTGTCTTTAAGAGCTGTACTACCCTTCAATTTTTTTAATGAGAATGTCTGTGTATTTAGTAAGTGTGATCGCCCGCTGCTTTGGGGAGTTTGGAGTGGATGCCGGATGGGAATAAGCGATTGCTGTATACTGTTTTTTCACAGCTTGGCTCCACTGCGGGCACCAACCTGTGAAAAAGAAAATGTACTGGCGAGCTACGCTTTGTGCCGCTCGAACCACTCCAGCACGTACAGCACCTTGGCGATGAGGTGGCTGGGACGTCGGGCAATGCCGTGGCTGGCGCCAGGTATGCGTACCAGCGCTGATTCGATACCTCGCAGCTGTAGGGCCGCAAAAAGCTGTTCCGACTCGCTGATGGGCGTGCGATAGTCTTCCTCGCCAGTCAGCAACATAGTAGGCGTCTGTACGTGCCCTACCAGCGATATGGGCGAGCGCTTGTGGTAGATTAGTGGATCGTCCCACGGGTAGGTGCCAAACCAGTACTTCCAGAAAAAGGCAGGCATGTCGGCATGTAGTACGAAGCTGTACCAATTGATGACTGGCTTGGCCACTACTGCTGCCCGAAAGCGATTGGTCTTGCCCACAATCCATGCCGTAAGCACGCCCCCACCGCTACCACCTGTCACGAACAGGTTGTCCGTATCGACAATGCCCTTGGCAATGACGCCATCAACGGCGGCCATGAGGTCGTCGTAGTCGGGGCCCGGATAGTTGTGATGAATGAGATTGCCAAATGCCTTGCCGTAGCTGGTGCTGCCCGCCGGATTGGTGTAAAGCACCAGATAGCCCGCGGCGGCGTAGAGCTGTATTTCTGCAGAAAAGCGCCAGCCGTAATTGGCAAAAGGACCGCCGTGGATCTCAAGGATGAGCGGATAGCGCTTGCCCGCCTCGTAGTTGGGCGGATAGACGAGCCAACTCTGCACTTTGCGCCCATCTTTTGAGTCGAACCACAACTCTTCGACCTTGCCCAGCTGCTTGTGGCCAAACAGATCGTCGTTGAGGTGTGTGAGGCGCTGAGTCTTTTTTGCCGAAAGGCTACCCACCGACAGATCGGCCGGATGATCGGGTGTGGTGTGCGTGAAAGCGAAGCGCCCATCTCGGCTCAGTGAGAAGCTGCCGCCCGCATAGGGCCGCCCCAACGAAAGCCCGCCCACCTCGTCGGTTAGGGGCTGGCGTTGGCCCGACAAGCTCAGGTAGCTCAAGTGGGTGCGGCCGTGTTCGTCGTACTGGATGACAAAGCCCTGGCTGTCGCCTGTCCAGGCGAAATCGGAAATGCTTCGATCGAGCGAAGCGCTGACTACGCGTGGACGGCCACCATTGCGCGGCATGACGTAGAGTTGCATGGGCTGATAGCCCAGATATTGCTCGTCGTAACCCAACCAGGCGATGTATTTTCCGTCGGGTGAGATGGCTGGCTGGCGGTCAGGGCCATGGCGTTGTGTGAGTGCACGTAGCTGGCCGGTTTGTACGTCCAGCTCGTAGAGTTCGCTGTTGTTGGGATCGAGCTTGCGGTTGTCGTGTCGGTTAGCCGAAAAGATGAGGTAGCGACCATCAGGGGTCCAGCTCAGCCGCCCGCCGTGATCATAAGGCCCCGTGGTGAGTTGGCGTGGCGTGCCCCCTTCGACGGGTAAGAGAAAGAGTTGCCGATGGCCTTTCGGCAAATATCCGCTGCCGTCGCGCCGATATGGGATGTCGTCGATGTACTTGGGCGCAGATGCCCACTCAGCACCCTCGGGCTTGGCAGGTAGCTTGACGAAAGGTGTTTCCGGCTCAGGTACGAACATGCTGAACGCAATATACCGCCCGTCAGGCGACCAGCTCAGGTCGGCTGGTGCGTGTTGCACATTGGTGAGTCGCGCTTCGGCCCCACTGTCCATGTATCGCAACCAGATCTGGGCTTTGCCGTCGCGGTCACTGACCCAGGCCAAGCGCTTGCTGTCGGGCGACCAGCGTGGCGTGTGGTCGTTGTAGTGCCCTGTGCTGAGTGGGAGGGGCTCGCTGCTGCCAAAACGCGTAAACCATAAGTTGCGATAAGCCCTGTCGGTCATGATGTCGTGGCTGACGCGCAAAAAGACGACTTCCCCCCCGTCGGGGCTAATCTGTGGGTCTTGTACGTACTCCAACTCGAACACATCGAGCGGCTCGAAGTGCTGACGCTGTGCTTGTACCCAATACAGCGGTACCACGCAAAGTAGAAAGCTGATCCATTGAGGCATCATAATGTTCGGGTGATTTGTGGAAAAATTGAGGTTCGAAAGTATTCATTTTTGGCGCAAGCCGAAAATTTTAGCCGTGCCCTATGGAGCTAAAGGCCGAGCATAGGCTGGCCAATAGTACTTGTTTGTATGCATGTCGTAGCGAAGTACCAATACATGGGATTACTCGAAAAAAGCACATACAACTCATAATATTTGACAAGTACAAGAGATGATTGCAACGGAGTGTAGGGCGTGATGTGTGGTCAGTGACAATGGTTTTATCTAAAACTTTGGCCTATGAGCGCTGTTAACGTCCGCTTCGTTGTGTTGTGGGCAATTGCAATGTGGCCCATGTGGTTGCCAGCCCAAGATCCCTGTTGTCACTTTTCAGATGACATTGCTGCTGGCTGGCAAGTGTCCTTCCCCGATCCTTCTAATCCCTGCCTCGTGCAAGTCTGTGCGCCCCAGTTTTTCGACGACGATTGCGTAGAATCCATCCCTTACCAAGACATCATGTGGGGCGACGCTTCTGTAGCCTTACCGGCATTCTCGCCACTACAAGCCTGTTATGTACACGAGTACGCGAGTGGGGGAACTTATGTGGTGGGTAGTACCATCTACCGCATGGACCCTACAGGTGCAGTGTGTGGTATCGACTCTATGTTTACCACCATTGAGGTAAATTGCCCTCAGGAAGATACGTGTTGTGAGGACTTTGCAGACTTCGAAAACAAGCTGGCTCAAGGCTGGATAGTGCAGACAGATGGCTGCACCGTCACGGTATGTGCTCCGCAGTTTGAGGGCGACTGCTACTATCTGGCTACTTCAGACCTCTCATGGGGTGATGGCAACGCGGTGATTCCTGGCTTGACGCCTTTTGAGAGTTGCTACACCCACGCATATATGGGTAGTGGCACCTATGTCATCTCGGGAAATATCTGTGAAGTAGGTAGCGACGGTGAGGCGTGTTGGTGTAAAGAGATGGAAGTGACGGTGAGCGTAGATTGTGGCCCTCCACCTGCCGATTCGTGCTGCGTCGATTATGGCGATTTTCTCGACAAAATCGCACAAGGGTGGCAAGTGTACGTCAATGGCTGCGACGTCACTATTTGCGCACCGCAGTTCGATTCTGCTTGCCATGTGCTTACCTGGTCTGGACCTGACTGGGGTGATGGCACACCGCGCTTGCCCGTGATTTCGCCCATCCAACCTTGCTATACACACACCTATGCCAGCAGTGGTACCTACGACATTACGGCGACCATCTGTGAGCAAAGCAACGATGGATGCCTCTGCTGGTGCGAACAGATGAATGTCGCAGTGGAAGTGCAGTGTGTACCTACGGATTGTTGTGCCGACAGCTTGGCCTTTTACGACCGCGTAGCAGCAGGTTTTGATGTGTCGCAAGGCCAATGCTGTATCGATTTGACGCCTGCTGCACTGGGCGAATGCGATGTCATCATGGAGTGGTGCGTCGATGGGTTCTGCTTGCCAGGACCTTACCCACCCGATGCAACTTTTACCTATTGTTTTAATGAAAGTGGTCCCCACGAAGTATGCATGCACGTGGCGATGATCGATTCTCTGACGGGCGCCATTTGTGCTGATACGGTATTTTGCGATACCATCTGGGTCGATTGCAATACAGGCTGTCCCTGTGGCCCTTGGGATCTCACCGCTATATTGCACGACGATGTCGCTGACAAAGATCTCGACATTGCCCTAAGCTGTGGCGACACTCTTGGTTTTGGCTGTGGTTGGCAGTCGCTCACCTTTAGCGGCGGCTTTTCTTGCCAGACCAATCCCACTTATGCTTGTATGCCCAAGTTGTTGTTCTTCCAGATGGAAGATCCGTTGGGTAGCGTAATTGTGGGTACGCTTACTGGCAGCAGCTTGCACCTCACCTTCACGGAATCGCTGTTTGCCGTGGCGGGTGTGTACAAACTTACACTCGTAGGCGACTGTGGCGGCAACAAGTGCGTATGCACCATCTATATCGACCGGCCGCAGTGTGGCGGTAACGGCTGTTGCTCGAGCTTCGACGACTTCAACGATCGCGTGCAGGCCGGCTTTTCCTGGAGTTACGATGGCTGCTGCGTCACTGTAGTGCCCGATTCGCTGTCGGTTTGCGATCAGGTGGTCTCCTGGTGCTGGGGCGATAGTACCTGCGCCGATGGGCCCTTTGACGGTACTGCCCCCTTGACACATTGCTACGCCCAATCGGGAGCTTATGAGGTATGCATGACTGTGGTGGAAATGGATACACTTACCGGCGCACCCTGTTGGGAAGCCACTTATTGCGAGTGGGTACAAGTGGGCTGCCCATCCGCCTGTACTTGCCAATGGGATATGCAACTGACGAATGGCGGACTGAGCTGGAGCCCCTCTTGTGACGATACACTGACCCTAGATTGTCCTTATGGCGATCTCAGCCTTACTGCTTTGTTGCACTGTATAATGGATCCGCCTACCCCCAACTGTGCTCCGTGGGAAGAGATCAACTGGTATCTGGATCGGCCCGATCCGCTCACTGATCTGTCGGGCAGTGCGCTTGCGCCTATGCTCAACTTGAGCCTAAGTACGACTGAGCTATCGGTGCCAGGCCTCTATGAGCTAAGGTTGGAAAGCGGCTGCTATGGAGGCGATACGTGTAGCTGCAGCATCTATTTCTCGGTGCCCAACTGCCCGCCCGTAAGTGCCGATGAGCCCCAGTGGCTCCGAGAAATTCAACTGTTACCCAATCCTACATCTGACCAGGTGTTGCTTGTGTTGCCTCAGACCGCACAATGGGGCGGACAAGGCTGGACGCTACGCCTATGGGCACCCTCTGGTCAGCAACTCTCAGAGGAGACGATACAGTCCGGTATGAGGCAGCTGTCGTTTGAGCTGCGCGACATGCCTGCTGGCACTTATCAACTCGTATTGTACGACACTAGCGGTCAGGTGCGATGGGCACAGGCTTTTGTAAAAATGGATGAGTGATGGGCTTTTTTTAATCCCGTGGATGGCACCCTGCCCCTTGTAATCGAGGGTAGGGTGCTTTTTTTACGGATTAAACCAATATGATACCTTGAAAACTACTGCGCGCGTCTTGGGCGACCACGCAGATGCGTAATAGTTGTCTGTATAGACCAAGAAGAGATCGGAAACAGGCGCGAAGCGCCATTGCAAACGCACATTGATGTTAATGTTATCGATTTGACGGTTGTATTGAAAAAAGGTGGTGAGAAAGAGTTGTCGCGAAAAAGTCAGGTCGATGCGTGGGCTAACCAACCAAAGTGAAGCTGTGGGATAGGGCTCGGGCAATGTCACGTAGTTGTAGCTGGTACTCAGCTCTACGACGGCGTAGGGCTGCACTCGCCAAGAGAGCGATCCATTGATGCTGATGCGGAATCCATTGTAAAACTGCCCTACAGTGGTGCGCCCCCGTACAAACAGAGGCTTGCGCCGGTCCGATCCGTAGCGGAGTGCGATATCTGCAAATTCATACCCTTGCTGTCCGGGCAAAGGCGTAGCACCTGCCGTGCGGGTGGGGTCGAAGGGAGCTTCCAAATAAATATAGTTGTGCTGCAAGGTGAGGCGCCCACGGCTGTTGTCGCGAAACTGCACGTCGTAGTAGACACCGATTCTGTGATCGGTGCGGCCCTGTCCGGGCTTGAAGTAGGCTTCGGCTTCGACTCCGGGCCCGTGCTGGTTGAATAGTGCCTCTGAGGAGTAAAAATACAGGCGTGCTTCGGGGCGGATGCGCCAGTAGTTGGTGCGGGGCACAAAGCCTACTTCGGCTTCAAAGTGCTCACCCACGTAGCTATGCGTCCACGACAGCATGAAGCGCCGTTCGGTATAGCTGAGGTTGAGCCCATGGGCGTCGGTTCGCGGAATGCTTTCTGGCAAAAAGGCACGCTGGTAAAAGATCTTGCCCAACCAGCGATTGTCGGCCGAAGCATGGTTGTATTCCACACCCAGCACGCGGTTGAAAGAAGAGAATGCGTCGCTACGTGGCGTTTGCAGCGCTTGTTTGTTGACGAGTATTAGTCCCAAATTGGATCGGGCGAAGACCTTGCGCTGCACAGCAGCTACGGCGTAGTTGTATGCGGGCAAGCCATTAGCTGGGTCGGGAGCGGCCTGTATGTCGAGTAGGCCGACGCGCCACTCCTCTGTGAGCTTGCCACTGAGGCGAGCACCAAACCAGATGGGGTTTTGCACGTTTTGCCCTGTAGCCGTGTCGATGCTGATGCCGATTCGACGCGAGAAGAAGGGATTGATGCGCTCTTCGCCGAAGCGACCAAACAGGTCGGCGTTTTCTAAAAAAAACTGACGCCTTTCGGGAAAAGACAGCTCGAAGCGCGTGAGGTTGGTTACCTGCCGATCAACCTCCACCTGGCTAAAGTCGGGATTGACCGTCAGGTCGAGGTTGAGCCCGGAAGAGAGGCCAATTTTGGCATCGCCTCCAGCCTGAAAGTTCCGTTCTGGCATGCCACCATTGCCTAGGAAGTCTTTTGCTTGCCCCGCCGTTAAATAGGGGATCAGAGAGAGGTTGCGTCCGGGTTTGCCCAGAGGCTCGGCAAACTCAAGTACGCCCATATAACCGAGGTTGAACACCCACTGATTGCGCGGCACGCGTTGCCAAACCGAAAACTCGTTGTTTTGCGCGTCGATGCGATAACATTGGAAACGCCAGCGTCGTTGCCCTTCTTTGTAACGCAGTGTGCGAAATGGAATGGCAAACTCGGCAGTCCAGTAGGTATCATAGCGCTGTGCATCGCCTTGCCAGCGGTTGTCCCAAGATGAGTCGAAGTCGCTGCGCTGACGCCCACCATTCGACAAGAGCGACTCGCGCTGGACACCATAGGGATTGAGCCCAAAGTGGAAAGCGTTGGTCTGGTCGTTGAAAGTGTCGAAGATCAGGTTGATGTTGTCCGAGCCACCACCTCGATAGTCGCGCCGTAAAGAAGGTACGATAAAGCGATTGCCTGCTGCATAGCACTTCACACCCACGTACAGGTTTTCCTCATCGTAGGCGAAGTACAGTTCAGTCTGGTACTCAGCCAACACCGAGTCGGAAGGCGAGTACTGCCAGAAGTGGTTGACGGGTTGGATCTGTCGCCATATGGGCTCATTCAACACGCCATCCACTCGAATAGAAGCAGATATCTTGGCGACAAAGGCGTGGCGCAAACTGTCTTGCCCCATGACTTGCGCCCAAAGAGCTACAGCAGTAAGTAACAGTACCATCAGGTGTTTGCCGAAAGGCACAATCACTATAGAATAGCGATGAGGAAATGTGTGTTTCATCGGTCGGGTGATGTATTTTGCGAAAGCATAAGACGGCGCCAGCGAAACCAGCCGCTCACGGCAATCAGCGTATAAGCAGCCATCAGCAACATGAATAGCCACGCCCCCTGACGCGCGTAAAGATAGACGTACAAACTATCGACCAAAATCCAGTACAACCAGTTTTCCAGGCGCTTTTCCACGACCAGCCAGGTTGCGAGCACGGCAAAGACCGTGGTGAAGGCATCGAGCCAGCTGGCAGCAGCAGGGGTCCAAGTGTCGAAAAACCAGCCAAAGCACAGCGCCAGCGGCAAACCGATCCCCCATACGCCCAAGTGCTCAGCACAGCTCATGCTGCGAATGGGGTGCTCCTCATCACTTCCCTGTCCGCGCGTCCAGTTGTACCAGCCCAAAAAGCCCATACCTACGTAGAACAACTGCAGCAGTGCATCCACCCATAGCTGGTAGAGGTTGAACGTAGCCCATGCCCATAGTGCACAGCTCGCAATGCCTGGAGGCCAGCACCACTTACTGCCTCGTGCCGCCAATACGACATACACAATGCCCAATAGCACGGCTGCCGTTTCCGTCCAGTGCAGTTGTGCCGCAGCTATGGCCACAGCTGTCGCCCAATCACTCAATTGCTGCATGCGGCAAAATTACACCCTCATGTGCACACGATTTTTGAGGATGTGCTGAATTGGAGCTATGTGTGCCTTTGTATGTGTGGTATGTGTTTGTGTGTTTTTCTGATAAAATTTTGCATACGGCGCCATTTGTAAAAAAAATACTACCGCTCATTGAGTTTTTGCAAAATACTCTAAAGGGCAAGGTTGACAAAACAATACTCATGTATTTATCTTGCGACACACCAACCTAACAACAATGACACAACAGGGAAAACACC
>JALSGS010000036.1 GCA_026982695.1 Saprospiraceae bacterium | reverse complement strand
CTTCTAATCGCACCAATGTGGAATTGAAATTCTGTAAGAGTAGTGTTCTATCTCACTACTCTTACACTTCTAATCGCACCAATGTGGAATTGAAATTAGTATCTATGACGACCAACGCACCGAAGTCAGATGCTTCTAATCGCACCAATGTGGAATTGAAACTAGAAAGCTAACAAGTAGGAAATATGATAAGCGGACAAGTAGTTTGTGCATAATACTAAAAAAGGAAAACCTCGTTTTATCTAAACGTCAGATTAAGTGCTACCCTTTTCCTGACTACAACTGGGGATCGTAAAATAAGTTTATTTTGAGATATTAATTTAAAGTTTAGATTCTATGATTTATTTAAGTTAGGGCAATATTAAGGCTATGCAACACTAGACACTACTCAATTTGTCGCCCAAATGGAAGCAAAAAACTTTATTTTCTCTTTCTTCATCTCGTTGTTTTTCATAGTCACTTCACATGCACAAGTACACAACTGGATGCGCACTAATCCTGGTGGTGGGGGTGCTTTTAGTACAATTGGTGCCAGCGCCAGTGGAATCATCATTGCCGGCAGCGATTTAAGTGGAGCTTATCGCAGCTTAGATGGTGGACAGTCATGGGATGTAATTGGTGCTGATAGAGGACTTACCGAGACACATATATCAGGGGTAGGTTTTCACCGCACTAATGGACAAATACTGTACATAGGGACAGAAAATGGCCTTTTTAGAAGTAATAATGGAGGCGCTACGGTGATTAAGGTACTCGCTTCGGGTTATATCACCGACATTGAGTTTGGCACCAACCTGCCCCACATCGGTTATGCTTCATATCACACGTATTACGACTCGCCAGATGGTGCTGTATATAAAACGACCAATAATGGTCTAAGTTGGAACTTGGTTAGCAGCAACCTACCCTGGGGTATTCACATTTTGAAAATCGTAGTCGATCCTTCCGATGCTGACATTGTGTATATCCTTACGGGAAGCGGACGTTTCACTTGTGGTCCAGCAGAAGTATTCAAAAGTGTAGATGGTGGTATTACATGGGCTAACATTACTACCTCTTTCTACGAAGAAATCATGGATTTCGCCATTGACCCCAATACGCCCTCTACACTCTACCTCACCACGATGAATGCTGACTGCAATGCGCCCTATTACTGGACCGACCTTTATGGCGAGCTCCACAAAAGCACTGATGGCGGCACCAGCTGGAGCTATTTGTCCGACTATACAGGTGTGATATGGCTTGATCCCGCAGACGCTAAAATTATCCGATTGATTGACCCGCGCGAGCCCTATCCATGGAACGATCGCGCAGGCACATTTACCTCTACCGATGCTGGTATCACATTTACACAAACGGGATTTGTTGAAGATTGGGATACTTTCTTTAATGGTGACCCCTATTGGTGTTATGGTAGCAGTTTCAATGGTATCGTCAAAACATTGGGAGAAGATCTTTCAGATCCGCACACTTATTACTGGGTCACTTCCCAATGGGGATTCAAGTCTACTGACGACGGAACCACCTTCCAAAATATTTTTACCGACGAAATATCTAATGGCTTTTGGCGCAGTAGGGGCTTCGACAATGTCAACATGATGGATGTAGCCATTAGCCCCACCAATCCAGACATCGTGTTTTTGGCTTATTTTGATATGGGTATTTGGCGCAGCCTTGATGGGGGCTTTAGCTGGCAGGGTTGTAACCACGCCGACTTTACGGGAAACTGGGAAGGTTTTGGCGGCAACTGTGCCACCATCCTTGTGGATCCAGCACGATCCAATGTAGTTTGGGCATCTCAATCGGAAAATCAAAACGGTGAATATCCCACCTATTTGATCAAAAACACGAATACTGGTGCATTAAATGATTGGTTCTTGTCGAACAACGGCCTACCTCAAGAACAAATCATGGGGCTATCACTCGATCCTAACAGCCCCACACACAATCGCACCTTATTTGTTACAGCGCTGCGCGACGTATATAAAAGTGTAGATGATGGCATATCTTGGACGAAAGTGTTCGATTGCAATGGTTGCAGGTTTACTGCAGTAGATCAATTTGACGGCAATCTCGTATACGCAGGTGGAGAAGCAGGTCTTTGGCGTTCATTGGATGGAGGTACTACCTGGACTTCTATTAGTCATCCCGATATGTTGGCACCGCCGAATATCGATTTCTGGGATTGGGATTATGAAGGCATCTTTGACGTACAGACAGACCCCAACAATCCTGATTATCTCTACGTCGTCGTATTTGGCTATGACAAGGGGTTATATCGGAGCACTGACAAGGGTAACAGCTGGGAGAAGTTGCTCACTGATCATTATTTGAGAAAAATAGGCATCGTACCGGTCAACTCAGATGTACTTTACGCTACCTCTTCTAGTGCCTTTCAAGCAGGTGGCTACGAGCCCGACTCTAAAGGTGTATGGTTCTCTCAAGATGGCGGACAATCATGGGTACAGCAAAACCAGCAGATGGCTTACCCTTTTGCCTTTGCAATAGCCATTGATCATTCAGCTCAACCTACCGTGTTCGTAGGCTCACCGGGTACAGGCTTTCAAAAAGCTACTGTCCCCTTGCCATCCCCTACTGCAATGACTTCTGCTTCCCCAGATCATGCACTACAACTTTTACCTAACCCTGTATTTGATAAGTGCCAGCTTAGTTGTGACAGACCTATCAAGGACGACCCCGTAATCTATGATATAAACAATCGAGTAGTTACCCACCAGATAGTGATGCACCGAATGGCAGACAATCGAATAGTACTCAATTGTACTGCACTCGCACCAGGCACGTACACCGTCGTATGGGGCAAGTACCTCTTGCGATGGATAAAAAATTGAGATAGGTCCATGCGCTATCGATGACTCCACACCTAATACGGGGCATCTGACATCACAAATGCCAAGACTCGAGCTGAACATGCAAATACTGAACAGGTGGGTGAAATGGTATGGCTATTTCTTCGTAGCGCGGCATACGCCACTTAGATAGAGGCTTTTTAGAAAATGCATAGGGCTCAGTTGGAACACCCAAGTAATTGGTATCGAGTTCGCCATTGCCGTTAATGTCGTGAAAGATGGCCACGGCCCAACGCCCTGCAGCTAAAGAGGAAATTGTCAAAGTCATAGTACCTGTTGCTACGACTTCAAATCCCTTGACAATAGCTTTTTCTTTCACCATAAAACTGGCTTGACTATCGTATAAGCCTACCCAGATAATTCCTTTGGGTTCCCGTATACCGCTTAGCTCGATACGTAGCGTACCGGTATCTACAGGTATCACAGCTACATACAGACAATAACTCATGGCTGTCCACCACATAGTCGCGAATATTGAATTCTGTTTGCCGAAAGACCGATAAAAGAAAAGTGCTTGTTGCCAAAGTGATATTTCGCACAAGATGGCAATTAAGAAATTGCCGATCAACTTATCGTCTGATCAAATCATGTCAAAACCATCAAAACTGGCAAGTGCTTTATTGTAAAAAAGCCATCCTCGGCATAAGGATGGCTTCATACATCTTTTGACTAAAAAAGAATTTATCGCATCAACACCAACGAGCGATAACCTATCCGTTCACCTTGTAAGAGCCGTATGATGTAAATACCAGCTGGCAGGCTTGCTTCCAACGACAATACATGAGTAGTTCCTGCCAAAGCACGCCACTTCTCGAGTTGTACAACGCGTCCCTTTGCATCTATAAGTTGCAATGTCACCTGGCCAGTTAAAGGCACCTGAACCGAAAGATGGCCATCGGAAGGGTTGGGCCACAAGACAAAGGACAGTGGCTGGCGATCGCTAGCTGCATTGGGTACTACACTTATCTCAATCCAAGCCAAACAGCCATTGAAATCGCGTACTAAGAAGGTGTAATCGCCAGGTTGTAGATTAGTAAAAGTTGAGCTCTGTTGCCACGTAACACCTCCATCCAAGCTGTACTGATAGGGCGGCACCCCACCTGATGCCATCAGCATCACATCAGCATCGTTTACGGTAGCATCCAAGACAAGCGGTTGTGGCTCGCTTACAGTAGCTGTGGTACTGAACACAAACCCAGAGGCATCCTGAATATACACCATATATATGGCGGCGCTCAAGCCTTCGAATACCGGTTCATTTTGCCAATTGAGGCTATCGAGGCTGTATAGGTAAGGGCCATTACCTCCCTCTACATCCACAACAACTATTTGTCCATCACTTTGCCCTGTACAACTTACATCTGTTATGTCGAATCCAGCTCCTTGTACCACATCAATTTGAAAGCTTACCTGCTGCACACAGCCATTGGCATCCTGCACATAACCCATATAATTGCCATTAGGCAAGCTCGTAAATATTGGCGAATCAGAGAACACATTGCCATCGATACTCCACTTGTAAGGGGGTACACCACCTGTAGCTGACAACATCACACTATTACCTTCTACCTCAGCCATGACAAACAATGGTGGTAGATCCACTACATAGGGTGACGATTGCCACACAAAGCCATTGTTGTCACGTACATAGACGTAAAAAGTGCCTGTAATTACCTCTTCGAGTGTAGGTGACAATTGCCAATTCTCTCCATCCAAGCTGTATTCATAGGGGGGATTACCACCTTCCACGTTGGTCACTACGATCACCACCGGATCACCCGCACAGGCAGGCTCGTTAAGGACAACATCAGCCGACTCCACTACTGATACTTCGAGCATGATTGTCTGTACACAGCCGTGAGCATCTATCACAGTTAACTCGTAAATACCACTGGTGTTAACATCAGTAAAGAGATTTTCTAATTGTACAGGACCATCATCAAGGCTATACATATAAGGCGGTGTACCACCAGTAACTATCACTTCAATCTGATGATTAGCAGCTATAGCCGTCACGATGAACGGTGTAGGCTGATCGATGAATACGGGCCCTGTCATAAACACAGTATTTCCTACATCGCGCACCCATACCATGTAAGAGCCTGCAGTCAATGCTCCAAATTCATTTTGGTCTTGCCAGTTAATACCATCTAAGCTATACATATAAGGTGAGACACCACCACTGGCATTGACTTGAAGTACGCCATCGGCAATGCCAAAGCAAGAGATGGATTGTTGCACAACCACTTCAGCTGTAAGCGGTGGGACATTCACTGTTGCCTCGGCACTAGTCGTACATCCGTGTGCATCCTGTACGGTCACCGTATAAGTACCATTGTCTAATCCCCCAAACGTTGGTAAAGCTTGGTACACTTGGCCATCTAAGCTGTAGAGGTAAGGCGGTGTACCACCACTGGCACTCACTTCAATACCATACCCATCTGCTATAGCTGTAGCAGTGAGTAGGGGCGGATTGGTTACCGTTATGGGCGATGTCTGTACTGTGCTGCCACCTGCATCTTGCACTGTGACGGTATAACTGCCTTCTGATAAGTCAGAAAAAAGGCTATCTGACTGGAAGTTTTGCCCATCGATGCTGTACTGGTATGGTGGCACACCACCAGCAGCTATCACGCCAATCACTGCATCGTTGGCATTATTACAGCTAATATCCTGGATCAATACTGCAGTAGCTAGCAGCGATTGTGTGGCAACGACAACTGTCTGCAAGGCGACGCATTCATGTGCATCTAAGACATGCACTGTATACATTCCATCAGGCAAGTCGGCAAATACTCCCTCAGATTGAAAAGGTCCATCATTCAAACTATAGGTATAGGGTGGCGTTCCCCCAACAGGTGCCAGGACAATACTATCACCCTGTACTTGAGCATTGGGTTGAATGGGGTCTGGAGCAATTAACTGTACCGCAGTTGTATCTGCAAACCCCAACACATCCGTCACAATAACCGCATAAGTACCTTCCACTAGGCCCATGAATACAGAATCCTGCTGAGCGCTAGTCCCATTGAGCTGATATTCAAGAGGCGGAAAACCACCAGAAGCAAGTATAGTAATACTTCCATCGGCTGCATCTGAACAACTGGGAGATTGTACTTGGACATCTATAGAAAGAGGATTGTGCAAAATTTCAATGGGAAGGCCTAATGCGTGCAGCCACCCACCATTAGGCGTGCTGACGTCCAATAGCAACAAGTCGCTGGTTTGCATACTCCCATCATGCTGATATGCCAGCTGTCCTGCCTCGAGCTGAGCCTGAGTAAAAGTACTACCCACCTGCAATGGAACTCCTCCCAATAATAGCGTACCATACTCAGGCAACGCCCATACGGTCCATGTATAATCCAGTAGTGGGTCGGCTACAGTAAGGTGTGTAGCTGTGATAGGTACTGTCGTACCCATTGGTACGATGAGTGCCGTCGTATTGACCACAATGGAATCTGTAGGCGATACCACGCGGCACAACTCTAAGGCCCACTCAGTGATTGCACCCCCATCTTCTTGTTCGTGGTCAGTAATCTGTAAGGACCATTGCCCCTGGGCACTTTTGCCCACAAGCGTAGCCAAGGGATCGATGGGTTGAAAGGCACCGAATATAGCTACAGGACCGGCATCGCACATATTCTCCAGCTGGCTTGCGGAAGCCAAGGCCTCATCGTCAAAGCTCACATTGATATTGTCATTATCGCAACCAAATGAGCTTTGCGGCACGCCAGGTCGATCGAAAAGCACAATTTCCGTACCGTCAGGTGCCACAAGGGTAGCTTCAAGATCCCCCACCCAAGTGTGTGTTATATCCAACTGAGGTATATTGACATCTATGAGTTCAAAATCATCCATCACTTCTATGGTAGAAGATACTACGGCTACAGTAGAAGGAATAGCTACTGGCACATCAGTAGCGTTCCAAGTCTGACAAGCCGATTGCCCCGTTTGAAAGGCACTAGGTACACTCCAGTCCCCTACGCCGCAATCGTTTACAGCCCGTACGCGCCAGTAGTATACGGTTAGTTCTTCCAAATTGCTCAAAAAAACATGGACACTATCAGTTGATATTTGAGCAGCCGACGCAAACGAAGGACTTGTATCGTATTGTACCTCATACATAGTGGCATCGCCCTGAGCCGTCCATTGTAGCATGGAATAGGTCGATTGCTCAACACTACCATCGGCAGGCAACAGCGGAGTTACAGGACCAGGTATGCCACCAAACAGTAATAAGTTGACCGAAACGGTTTGCATCACAGAAGCCGACTGCCCACTTACCACCAAAGTATAAGTACCCGCATCATCGGCTTGCAAGCCGGTGATAAGCGCGCTAGTAGTATCGTCCGGTAATAGTACATCTTGTGCAAAGCTAACCATAGCTCCTGCAGGAAGCCCACTCATTGAAAGCTGCACGGGCTCGTCAAAACCCGACACACCCGTGAGCACGATCTGTAACAGCAAAGTGTCGCCAGGGCAAGCAGAAAGCGATGCAGGTGCCACACCCATAAAAAAGGTGGGATCTGGTGGAAGAGTAATCTCAAAGTTCTGATCTGAAATGTCAAAAAATACACTATTGGTGCATTTGACCATAATACGTGCCGAGCTACTTAGCTGGTTGGGTACAATTAGGGAATAACTACCTGTATTGGGTACATTTTGCGCAAGCGACACCGGGTAGGTATAGCCCCCATCGAGCGACAATAATATATCCACTTCTGTACATGATACTGGTGCTTGGTCCGTATTAGCTACATCCCATGTAATCATGCGTGGTTGGCCTACAAACCAAGTCTCTGCCACATTCGGGGAAGTAACCACAAATGGGCCAGCTTGATCGGTAAATGTCAGTTGTACATCTTCGGCATCTGTGCAGCCACCTCCCAGGTGATTGTCGCGAACAGTAAGGCGAAAATTCATCTGGCGCGACACCGAAGGCAACACTTCCCAGGTAGGTGTTTGATTGTTTACAAGGGCAGCGAGGTTGGGAAAATAGCGAGTAGGGTCAGGTGTAGGATCCCAAGTGCGGAAAGCAGGTCCTCCCGTATTGGTCGCTACAGGAGGCTGCGTGGCGATCTCATTGTCCATTTGCTCCCAGCAATACGTGAGTACATCTCCTGAATCTGGATCCATAGCACTGGCTGTAAGCATAAAGGGCGTACTTATCGGCAGTACGTATTCAGTAGCATCTACACCTACGGTGGGAGCTGTATTGTCAATATTCATTGTCATGGGGCAAGTACCTCCCAATCCTGACTCAATATTGAGCGTGATCTCTTGAATGCTAATGGCATGGAAGTAATCATCAGAATTATTTTGTACATTGGGTGAGCAAATGCCTGCATAGGCCATAATCGTAGAGCCACTGCCTGGCTCGACAGCTGTGCTGTTGTTTCGATTGCCCCCACAAGAGTTGTTAAAAGTATGATTGCCGCCAAACTGATGTCCTATTTCATGAGCCACATAGTCTACATAGAAGGGATCGCCTACTGGGTTACCTAATCCCGTCACACCGCGTGCCTTTCCACCCGAGCTGCATACCACAGCTAGGCCCGCAATGCCACCACCACCCGTACTGAATACGTGGCCAATATCGTAGTTAGCCGATCCAATCAGGTTGTCGCAAGTGGTTTGATTTTGCGACAGCATAGCTCCCCCATTGTTGTTGTCATAGGGGTCTGTGACTGCATCCAAAAATATGAGCATGTCGGTATTAGGTACCAGTTGCATGGTCACTGCTAAATCGCGCTCATAGATGCCATTCACGCGGCTCATCGCTACGTTATACTCAGCCAATACATCAGCTACAGTGCCACCATGATACTGTGCATACTCCCCTGTGCAAGCCAAAGCCAGCCGATAGATGCGCAAGCTACAATCGTTCTGTAGTAAGTTTTGGCCCAGTGGTGCATCCGTTGGGACAAAATCGTCGGTAGCTACACTGGACGACTCGCATGTAAAACTCGATGCATCAGAGCGGTAAAAGTCCTTCTTGTAATAACTGACGTAGTGTTGTGTGTCACCTACCGCATAAGGATCAATAAAAACCGTGCTGTGCTGGGCCGATAGCACCATCGCGTGAAACCCCTTGTGTGAATATCCCAAACGAGCATAAGCGGTTGGGTCACTTAGCCCCTGCGCTATATACGACCGAATCTCTGGATAGCGAGCTTGCAAATCGGGGTGCATAATAGACGCTTCCCATACCCGAAAGCGCTCGGAAGAGCCATCAGGCATGGGCAGCTCGATCACTACTGCGCCTTGAGTGGCCTGTGGCGAAAAACGATCAGGCGCCTGGCCCAAGACGGCCTTCATCGCTTCAAAGTTGAGCGCCAACGTGCGATACTGGTTAGGCACAATACGACGTTCCACATCTTTGCGTGCAACAGTATGTTCAGCGACATCTTGCCATAAATTCAGCGGAGAACCATGGGGCTGAGCTCGACCCACGACGGTAAAAGTTACTAATGCCGCTAACGCAACAGCCCAGCGCGTGTAAACTAACTTCATACAATGCATATTTAAATCAGGTGACTAAGGTGTGAGTATCTTGAATTGTCTAAAGCCCATGCGTACATCGAGCAAGGCACACCCACACAAATAAACCAAGTATACAAGCTTGTATATCAAAACGAAGAGCAGCGCTGGACAAAAGTATCAATATAGAAAAAAGGTATAGCTAAAAACCAACTTTCTTGTCGTAAGCATACCAAAGCTAAAGTTTGCAGGAGGTGCGTATACCAATGGCCTATTACGCAAATTGGGGCAACCATCACACCACCCAATCATTATTAATTTATTCCTGGCTATACACAACAATTGCCATGCCGCCCCATGCACCTTATGGCAACATATACTTGAAGCGCGTGTAAGCCTGCTCATTAGTACTACTGCCTCTACAGCCTAGTTCTTGTGCCTTAGCTTGAATGTGTTGTACTCGATTTCCAGGGTTAGGGTGGGTACTCAAGAATTCCGGTGGCGAGGCTCGCCCTTCCATTTTTTTGAAAAACCCTGCAGCCCCTGCTGCATTGTATTCGGTGGGGCACAGATAAATCACGGAATATTCGTCGGCCTGAGCTTCATGGCTGCGGCTAAACTTAAGCACTGCCAATGAAAGCGCCACTTGTTCGATCAGGGTGGGATCTGTATGTCCGGTAACCAACTGTCGCAAAATCTCCAGTCCGTATAATTTAGTGAGCTGTCGAGTAGAATGGCGTAATGCTGCATGTGCAATTTCATGCCCTAACACACCTGCTAACTCATCTTCTGAATTCAAAAATTTAATCAGTCCCGTGTACACGTAGATATATCCTCCAGGAGTAGCAAAAGCATTGAGGGTACTATCATCTTCTATGATATGTACTTCCCAGGCAAACTGATCGCGATAAGCTACTTGGCCAGTGCTCAATAACTTATCTACCAATTTGCGCAAATAAGCATATGCCTCGGGATAAGCCTCTGCTGAAAGTACGGGAAACCGTTCTGGATCGCTAGCGATCTGGTCATGTACTTGCTTGCCCAGTTCGATGTCCTGTGATACGGGGAAGAGATTCAACTGCTGCGCCTCTTCACCCACTTGCTTCAATGCTTCACAACCCGATAGGCCTACAGCAAAGCCTACCGCACTGGTAGTCAATAAAGCGATTATGACTTTTTTCATAAAAAAACTCTTTTACGAATCTTTCTCACAATTTCTTCGCAAACCAACTAAGCACAGTATAACGCATAAGGCCAATCCACTATTTTACATCGCAACTGTACATGTGTTACATGGCAAAATAATACCCTAAATAGGAGTTCTTTCTTGTCATCTGACACAAATAAGTATGCTGCTGTAACAAGTGTCATTTGTACTGCGTTCATTTCCTTGAACTATGCTACGCAAACTCTCCATTCATTATCTTTTTTCACCTCAAACTCCCGCTTATGCCTGCACCTATTATTTCCTGTGAAGGTGGCACACTTGCCCCATGGGTACCCGACAACCAATCTCCCTGGGATGAGCGCCGTGCTCGCCACTTGTTACGCCGCCTCGGATTTGGCACGCCTCACGACAAAGTCGCAGAAGCACTGAGCTATGCTCCCGGCGAATATGTCGACCTACTCATCGATCAAGCTATTGACCTGCCGCTCCCCACCCCCCCTGTATGGGCCAACTGGACAGTAACCGATTATGACGCCACAGGCATCGAGCCGTTCGATCACTTCCTCGAATGGACCATCCAATGGATCCAAGACATGCGACAAAATGGCCTACGCGAAAAAGTGGCACTCTTCTGGCACAACCACTTTGTCACAATCTACGATAGCTACGGCTGTCCTTCATACCTATACCTCTATCATCGCATATTACAACAATACGCATTTGGCAACTTCAAAGAGTTTGTCAAAGAAATTGGCAAAACGCCTGCCATGCTCATCTTTCTCAATGGAGCTCAAAGTACCAAATGGTCTCCTAATGAAAACTATGCCCGAGAGCTATACGAGTTGTTTACACTAGGTGCCGACAATGGCTATACGCAACAAGACATCGTAGAAACCGCACGTGCACTCACCGGCTGGAACAATTTTGACGTGTATTGTGCCCCAATCACCTTTATGCCTGAATACCACGATGACGGTATTAAAACCATTTTCGGGCAAACCGGAAATTGGGGCTATGACGACGTCCACGACATCTTGTTTGCCCAGCGAGGTCAACAAGTGGCTCAACACATATGCCGAAAAATTTACAAACATTTCGTGCATCCACAGCCTAATGAAGACATCATAGCGGGATTGGCAGACACCTTTATAGCCAACAACTTTGAGCTGGCACCTGTGTTTCGACAGCTGTTTAAAAGCGAGCACTTCTTTCACGAAAGTGTCATTGGCGTACGTATCAAAGATCCCATAGAGTATCTACTCACACTACCATCTGAACCCGAGTTGACACTGAACAACGATTTTGCAGAAGCCATCTGGTATTTCGCAGGATTGCTTGGTCAAAACCTCTTCAACCCCGTAGACGTAGCCGGCTGGCCTGGCGACCGCACATGGATCAATACTGCTACACTTACTGGGCGGTGGCAAATACTGGACTACTACCTCTATTGGCTCATCGACGATGATCTGGACAGCTTGCGGCAGCTCGCACTCAATTTGGTAGGCAGCAATACCAACGACCCACTATTGGTCACCCAGCGGTTCGTCGAACACTACCTGCCCAATGGGCTAAGCACGCAAGCCGAGCTCGACCAAGCACTTGCCGTGTTCAAGTGGGAAGTACCTGAAAATTACTATGCCCAGGGGCTTTGGAACCTAAACTGGGACTCAGCTCCTTATCAAGTAGCCGTCCTGCTCCAACACCTCGTACGGCAACCTGATTTTCAGCTATCGTAACCCCCCCCATCATATATAAAAAATTAATTTTCAAAAACTTAAAGCAAGTACGCCATGTGCGATCACAATAAAAAACATGTAGCTAATCACAAGCAGCGTCGTGGCACTTCTCTTTCCCATGGCGCCGATCACGCGCGCGACCATCAACGTTGGAGCCGTCGCTCTTTCCTCCACACAGCAGGTCTAACCACACTGGGAGGCATGATCTTGAGCAAATTACCCGTATTTGCTTCAGGTTCGCTTTCGCTAAATGCGGCCCTGAGCCAAGCCCCTGTAGATCGCGTTTTAGTACTCATCCGCCTAAAGGGCGGCAACGATGGTCTCAACACAATTGTACCACTTTACGACTATGACACCTATGCCAACTTGCGCCCTACGCTGCGCATCCCCGAATCTCAGACCATTGCGCTTACTGATGAAATAGGACTGGCGCCCGCACTGAGCCCGTTATATGCACTATGGGGCGAAGGCCAAATGCACATCGTGCAAAGTGTAGGTTATCCCGACCAGAACCTCTCTCACTTCCGATCCTCCGATATTTGGGCCACCGCTTCTGACGCTGACGAACAACTCAACTCGGGATGGATGGGGCGCTATTTCAATGCCCTCTTCCCCGATTTCCTGCACAATCCACCTCCGCAACCCCCTGCCGTGCAAATTGGCAGCTTAGGTAGCCTCACCTTTATCAATCCCGACGACGTCTCACTGGCTATGAGTGTAAGTGACCCTGGACAGCTGTTCGAATTGGCGCAAACAGGGCAATTATATAGCCTGGACAACTTGCCAGACTGCCACTATGGGCAACAGCTCGGATACGTGCGCGCGGTGACCAATTCCACTTTTATCTATGCCGAATCTATCCAGACAGCGTTCGAGGCCTCTACCACCGACGCTACCTATGGTGACACCCCTCTAGGCCAGCAACTCCAACTCGTCGCTCGCCTTATCAAAGGCAATCTGGGCGCACGCGTCTATATGGTCGAACTCGACGGTTTCGACACCCATGCCAATCAGCTCGACTGGCACCCACAGCTGCTCAGCGATTTAGCCACTAGTGTCAAAGCCTTTTTTGAAGATCTCGAAGCTGCCGGCTGGCACGACAAAGTATTGGCTATGACTCATTCCGAATTTGGACGTCGCCCAGAAGAAAATGGCTCTATAGGTACTGATCATGGTGCTGCCGCACCACTCATGCTCTTTGGGCCCGGCCTCAACGGCAGTGGGCTGAGTGGTACACCCACTAGCCTCACCGATTTAGACGATGCTGGAAACCTAAAACACCACGTCGACTTTCGAAGCATCTACGCTACCATCATGGAATACTGGTTGTGCATCGATGGTACCATGGTCGATGCCGTCTTGGGCAATACCTTCGAGCGTTTGTCCAACTTGGGGCTCAATTGCACCACAACTACCTCCACGACTACTTCCACAGGCCTGACCCTGCATCATCGAGCTATTCCTCAACCCGATGGTACATATCTGATACAGTTCGAATTGCCCCGACCAGGATATATACAACTCGAAATTCGCGATTTGCTAGGCCGTACAATTGAATCTTCACAAGGACAATTTACTGCAGGACCCCAACAAGTGCGCATCCTCACCAGTCGTAATACAGTGGCATCAGCTCTCTACGTATACACGATCTATTTTGAAGGGCATGCCTATTCGGGCAAGTTGGGGAAAATGCGCTAATGCTTCTCTGTGGGCAGCCCTGGATTTTGCAACCGGGCAAATAGCTGCCCGCATCCACACAAAGATTGGGTACCCTTTTTATGAAAAAAGCGAGGCTTATATGCCTTACAATGGGTGCCATTTTGTAGCATTGGGCCATGCAACCCACACTTGCAGAATTCAGAAAATACTACAACACCGCCCTGTACCCCGAACTGGTGCGCCTCGACTACGAGCGCAAGCGTTTATTGCGCTACATAGGCCTATCAGTTGTGTTGATTCTACTAGCCATTGTCTTTGCCCAGGTAGTAGGCGAATGGCTGGTTACCATGTTGCTCGTGGTGCCTGTAGGTACTTATTTCAGTTGGTTGCTCTGGCAATACCAGCAATATCGACAGCAGTTTAAGCCTTATGTGGTGGGGCTCATTTTGGACTTCCTCGATGAAGATCCCAACATTGGGCTACTACACTACGATGCTACTAAATACATTCCTAAAGATATCTTTCTAGCTAGCAAGTTATTTGAAAACAAAATCGATCGCTATGTAGGCGAAGATTACATTAGCGGCACATTGGGCAGCCTCGAATTTGAAATGAGTGAACTCGGTGTATACCGATTGGGGCGCGTGCGTAATTACATGGAATGCATTTTTCGAGGGGTATTTCTCTATGCACGTACCTCTATGCCCATTAGAGCCAATCTTTATTTGATCCCCCAGCATCGGAAGCAGTACATGTCACGTACTTTAAACAGCTTGTCCCGAGAAGGCCTGAACGACGTAAGTAATGAACTATCTAATGAAGCCTTTGTAGAAACATTTCTCATTTTTGCCGACCGAAATACGCTATTGCACAAACTGCTGCTTGAAGAGTTACAGAGAGAATTGCTGTTGTATATTGAACAGACGGGCAAGAAAATTTACTTTTCTTTCCACAACCAAAAAATCTACATAGCCGTTTCCCATGACAAGGACCTACTTGAACCCCCTCTATTTTCTTCAGTAGTGAGTTTCGAACTGGTCCGCGAATTTTTTGAAGATGTGCGCTTACTACTGCGTCTTATTGAAATATTAGACCAAATTGTATAGAAACATCATCCATGCCTAAATTGTATGCACAAGGTGGTTTTGCCCTCTACGGTACGCAAAACAATTGATAGAATGCATTCCCGCAGCACCGTTTTAATTAAGTATAAATAAAGAACGTTCAGCCATGATAAAACACATTGGCACAATAACTGCCATAATACTCGGGCTACTTGCCCCATTTGTGCTTACTGCCCAACTGGAAGCATCACCCTCGACTATAGTAGCCACTACTGATGACTCATTGCGTACATCTCTACTGTACCGAATAAGTGGTAATGGTCTTAATCACCCTTCTTGGCTGTTTGGCACCATTCACATCATACTTGAAGACGATTTTTTCCTTACCGAAAACACGAAAAAAGCCTTTGAACAAGCAGAGCGCATCGTGTTTGAAATCGATATGAATGAAATGATGGGTTTTGGCGCTCAACTAGCGCTTATGTCTAAGGCCATGATGGACGATGGACTCACCCTGCGCGATTTGCTCAGTGAGGAAGAATATGCACTAGTCAAAGCTCATTTCGAACAAATAGGCTTACCTCTTTTTCTCTTCGAGCGCTTCAAGCCCATGTTTCTCACCGTATTTGCTGCAGATACGAAAGGAGCGCCACCTTTTAGTCAACCAGACGGCATGGTCTCATACGAGATCGTACTCATGGAAATGGCGCACAAACAAGGCAAAGAAATTGCCGGCTTAGAGACTGCCGAGTTTCAAATGAGTTTGTTTGACAGCATCCCATATGAAACCCAAGCAAAAATGTTAGTCGAAAGCATCCGACAACAAAATGACAGTACTGCAACCGACCTATCGCAACTATATGAATGGTATAAGCAGGGCGACATCGATAAACTGCAACAATCCATCGAAGATGACGAAATGGGACTAGCTAATTACGAAGACCTCCTCCTGATCCAGCGCAATGAAAGTTGGATTCCCATCATGGAACGCATGATGCATGAAAAGCCCTCTTTCTTCGCCGTAGGTGCAGGGCATCTGGGGGGGCCAAAAGGTGTGATCAATTTGTTGCGACAAGCTGGCTATCGAGTCGAACCTGTACCTATGGAATGAGCTGTGCCACTGAGAGTCAATCGCTACTTGCTGATGTAGAGGCGACGGACCAACTTGATAAAGTTTTTCGCTACTTCCTTCTTATCAGGCCGAGTCCATCCAAAAGGTACAGCTATTTCCTCAATCAAGTAGGTCTTCGCCTGCTCGAACGAAGTGAATTGATTGAGACGAGCTATAGTCTCGTCAAAAGCTCTTTGGTCACCACCAAAAAGCTCATTAATGGTGAAAATTCGTTCGTTAATCCCCATAGCCCGGCGCAAATCCTCAATGGGTAATTCCTGGAGTTTTTCAGCTAACTCTCGAGCAGGAGGGCGTTCAAATAGCACTTCCACTTCCTCATCTGATTCAGAAGCAATAGAAGCAGGGGATGCCGTGTGGTCAGAAGACGCAGCGCCATCAGTTGGTCGAGATACCTCCTTGTTTTCTTGTTCAATAGAGCGAGATGCCTCTGGCTGAGCTGATATTTGTTTGGGCTCAGGCCGAATCACCTCCACTTCTCGAAGTTCCAAGCCCTTGTCGGAATCGAGAACTGCCGTAGGCTCATCCAACAACACATCGTATAAGCGGCGCACATAATCGCGCATCAAGTCGCGCTCCACATTCGTCAGCTCATCGGAAGAAAGGCGCATCGTTTCATAGAGCTTATTGATCTTTGCCAATAGTATTCCTGCTTTGTGTAGATCCATTATCAAGTCATATTTAGGTATAGGTACACTTAAAGTACAGCGTACAAATGTACAAAAGAGCCCGTAGGGTACGAAAATACAGCTTCATACATAACACATGCCCCGCCCGAATCGCGATAATGCCTATGCCTACCTAACAGGTAACTGGCTTCTCGTAATATTTGCCACATTACACATTTCCTGCCATTCAATTGCACAGCTACTCCTAATTTTGGCGCGCCAAAGAGCACCCATAAAGCTCGAAAACTGCTTGAATAAAGTCATTAAAAACAAAAGTGTTCGTTGCAGCTTTTCATCAAGCCGATGGCCTGATTTCAATTGGAAATACATACCTAAACTTCATCCCAAATGTTTCTGGAACCCCATTTCAAAGGACAACGCAGCGGCTGGATCGAGGTAATTTGCGGATCCATGTTCTCTGGTAAAACCGAAGAATTGATACGCCGGCTCAAACGTGCTAAAATTGCCAATCAAAAAGTAGAAATATTCAAGCCCGTCATCGACAAACGCTACAACGAAAAAAAAGTGGTCTCGCACGATGAAAACTCAATCCCCGCTACCCCCATCAAACACGCTACACAACTACTCAATTGCACCGAAGGAGTTAGCGTAGTAGGTATTGATGAAGCCCAATTCTTCGATATGGAGTTACCCGATGTGTGCCAAAAATTAGCTTTGATAGGTAAACGCATCATTGTGGCCGGCTTGGACATGGACTATCGCGGGCGACCCTTTGGGCCCATGCCCCACTTATTGGCCGTAGCCGAATACATCACCAAGGTACACGCCATTTGCCAACATTGCGGCAATCTAGCTACCCACTCTTATCGCCTCACCCCTAATGAAGATACCGTGCTGCTAGGCGAAAAAGACCTCTACGAGCCTCGCTGTCGAACTTGCTATCACATGGGGCCCATTCTCGATCTCAAGCCTAAGCAGCAAAGCCAATAAATGTTATCTATTGTGAGCAGCTTCCCATTCCTGACGCAAACAGCTATATAAAGCCAAATCGTGAAAACCATCTGCTAACTTAAGCGACTGGCGCATGATTCCCTCAAATTGAAAACCCAAGCGCTCAGCCACAGCCCGCGAACGTTGATTGTCCGCCGGTGTCCTGATTACCACTCGATTAAGTGCCAAATGATTAAAGCCAAAATCGAGCACAGCCGCCACACTGCGCGTCATAATGCCTCTGCCCTGATAATACTGTGAGAGCCAATAGCCAATTTCCGCACTGCGGTGGTCCTTGTCAATTGCATTGATGCTGAGTGAACCAACAATTTGCTCTTCATACCAAATAAACCACGTAAAGCGCTCGCCCTCTTGATGTAATTGGATGGATTCTCTGATAAACTGTTTGAGGGGTATGACCGTACGCGTATGCACTACCCAAGGTAGCCAACGCCCCAGATAAGCGCGCTCGCTGTCCACAATGCGAAAGACCTGTGCTGCATGCTCAAGCCGCACAGGGCGCAATACCAACTGCGAATCGCAACAGATCGTTGGTGGGCTCAAACCCATTGAGTTGACGCTTTTTGTCGCCTGACACTGCAAAGCTCACCACGTACATGTACATGTACTACTATTTGCAGCAAGGTGTTTTTCTTTGCAAAAATCAGGCATGTGGTGAAAATTTTTAAACTTCGGAGAGACGTACCAATTAAATTTGCATGGCTTTTGCAAAAGCGCATAAAATGCATTACTTTACCCTTGAGAAAACGGAAGTATAACAAACATACCATATGGCCATCATTATCTCTATGCTCAACCACAAAGGAGGGGTTGGAAAAACCACCAGTGCAATAAACATTGGTGCCGGCATGGTCGAGTTAGGCAAACGCGTTTTGCTTATCGACTTGGATCCCCAAGCCAATCTCACTGTGTCATTGGGTGTGCCGCGACAACGCTATACCATCTATGAAGCGCTACGTGGCGAATCTGAACTAGTTCCGTACACTGTGCGCGAAGGGCTTGATGTAGTCATCTCCACGCTTGACTTGTCAGGTGCCGAAATGGAACTGATCAATGAAGCGGGGCGCGAATTTATCTTGCGCGAGCTATTCGAATCCATACAAGAAGACTACGACTACATCATCATCGACTGCCCCCCCTCACTGGGGCTACTCACGCTCAATGCGTTGACCAGTAGCGACTATGTCATCATTCCACTCCAGACCGAATTTTTAGCCCTGCAAGGGCTAGCTAAGATCAAGCAAGTAATCGATAAAGTGCGCTTTCGGCTCAACAAAAAGCTACAAATTGCAGGCGTCATCGCAACGATGTATGATAGCCGCAAAGTGCTCAATCGCGACGTAGTGGAAACCATACGAAAATATTTCGGGGAAAAGGTGTTCGATACGCTGATTCGCGACAATGTCGCCTTGGCCGAGGCACCTGCCCAAAGAAAAGATATCTTCCAGTACAGCCCCAAGAGCTCAGGTGCAGAAGATTATCTCAACCTGTGTAAAGAAATTTTGGCACGTACGGAAAAAAAAGTTCCCGTATAATTAGCCCTTTGTTCATTTGCAAATTGCACAACCTTGAGCAAGAAAAAATTCACAGAAGGGCTCGAACGCGTCTTCGGCGACATGGATGCATCCACTAATGAAACCGAACGCGTCATCTTCATCGAAGAAGAGGAAGTGCGTAACTCCGACGACGAAGCTAAGGAGAAGCGCAAGCGAGCCTCTTCGCGCAAAAACTTTATCTCCGATCTGGACAGCCTGCTGAGCCATGCTCTTGAAGATGCTTTCGAGAGTACAAAAACAGAGCCCGAACAAAAAAATACGCAAACCAAAGCCACTAAGCCTTGGCGTACCAAAACGCCCAAGAAAACACTAAGTGGTCTAGACGCGCTCATCCGGCAGACAGTGCGCGCCAGTAAGGTGGAAGTAAACCGGCATGGGAAGGTCAGACGTGTGACCTTTACCTTCCACGAAGAGCACCTCGAGAAGCTCAAAAAAATTGCCCAGCAAGAAAAAGTCTATCTCAAAGACATCGTACAGGAAATCGTACAAGAATTCATTCGAGAATACGAACAAAAAAAAGGCACGCTCAACTAACCCCTAAGCTGCTAAGCCATCGAAAATACATAATTTCGCACAGACAATGAGCCGGATTTACTTCCGGCTCTTTCTTTTCACCTTAGTGAAAACCTGAATTGGTCATGTGTAAATTGCTGGAAGGAAAGATCGCTGTAATCACTGGTGGTTCGCGCGGTATTGGTGCGGCCATCGTACGCCGTTTTGCCACCCATGGTGCTCAAATAGCCTTCACTTATCGATCATCAGCAGCTCAGGCCGAGGCCTTGGCTTCAGAACTCACCAACACTTATGGCGTAAAGGCAAAAGCATGGCAGTCTGATGCCAGCTCGTTTACCCAAGCTGAATCTCTGATCAAACAAGTACTGGACACTTTTGGGAAAATAGACGTATTGGTCAACAATGCCGGCATCACGCGCGACAATCTCATGTTGCGCATGAGCGAAGCACAATGGGATGAAGTAATCCAGATAAATCTCAAATCGGTATTTAACCTTACCAAACACGTGCTACGCCCCATGCTCAAAAATAGAGGCGGTAGCATCATTAATATCTCATCAGTAGTTGGTCTTTTCGGCAATGCCGGTCAGGCCAACTACGCGGCATCTAAAGCTGGCATTATCGGTTTTACCAAGTCGATTGCCAAAGAAGTGGGCTCGCGCAACATCCGCTGCAACGCCGTTGCCCCCGGATTTATCGAAACAGAAATGACTGATCAGCTAGATGAAGCTACGCGCAACGCTTACCTAAGTGGTATTCCCATGAAGCGCTTTGGAAAAGCCGAAGAAGTAGCTGACACCTGCGTTTTCCTTGCTTCCGATATGGCCAGCTACATTACTGGACAGACGATTAGCGTGTGTGGCGCGTTAAACACTTGATGCACAAAATCCAACATAACAGCACGCATCGCAGAATTATGCTGTGGTCATTACTGTTCATGGTAGCGACTACGGCATTCATTTGTTCGCCCTGCATCTATACGCGCTTTGCTACCATTGCAGATGTACAGTACGGAACGAGCACTGAAGGAGTACGCCGCCCCGGTGGCGGACGTTCTTGCTGCCGCCAATATCTCAGCTATGCACCAGACACAAACCACATAGACCACACACCTATCAAGTATCTGCGTCTGAACTTTCACATAATGAACTCGGCCGATAGTAGCCGCAATTTCTCCGAAGCAGAAGGACGCCAATACGTACACCAACTATTGCATTATGCCGCTCAACATCTAACCCATAACAAGAAAATGTTTTTGCCCCTAGGCAATACCACCCCAGTGCTACCCTTGCGCTATCGCTATGTGCTTACTCCCGCTTTTCACGACGGAGAAGACGATGGCATCTATTTCCACTATAATGACAGCCTTTACTACTATGTGGTCAAGGGCAAGTACAAAAACAACTACAAGCGCGATGTAATTGCGCGTTATGGCATAGGCACCGATTCCATCATCAATGTATTTCTCATGCCACATCACCCCGATAGCATTGCCTCGCCCACCTACAAGGGTACTGGATGTGGCATTGCCCTGACAGATGCCGTAAAAATCGCGGGAATATTTGAAAACCAAATCCCCCCATGGGAAGCCAGAAAAATGCTCAATCACGAAATTGGCCACATACTCGGTTTGGCACATACCTGGGCATCTAACGACGGCTGTGAAGATACACCTCTAAATCCGGGTTGCTGGATACGCACCGAAGAGCCCCCATGCGACTCACTGGCCTCCAATAACGTAATGGACTACAACGTGTACCAAAATGCTTGGTCGCCATGTCAAATTGGCAAAATTCACTATGCTTTATCACGCCTACATGCACGCACGCGCCGATTTGCCCAACCTCGCTGGTGTGTCCGACGCGAAGAAGCAACTATTGTCATCCGTGATTCGGTACATTGGAAAGGAATGAAAGACTTGGAAGGAGATCTAATCATTGCATCGGGTGGCATCCTACAAATCAGTTGCAGGGTATCGCTACCACGAGATGCGCGCATTACCATTGCACCCGCTGGTAAGCTCATTCTCGACAACTGCACCCTACATAATGCTTGTGGTGACGAATGGGCAGGTATCAAACTACAACAACACGGAAAGCAAAGGGGAATTGTGGAGTATAGAGGCAAACCCCAAATAGAAAATGCTCGCCATTGGCTGAGCCCCCCTGTCAATTAAGCGAAAAGTTAGGTACAGCTTCTGAATGGGTATTGTAAAAAGTCAGTATACTCACACGTACTTGCATATACGAGGAGAGCGGCAGCGTCGCAATGTACTCCAGTACAGCCATCTCCGAGGTGGCCTGAAATACAGCCCACAGCCGAGAATGTTCGAGTGAAAGTGCATAACTAAGCAGTACACCTTCTTCAAACAACTCAGTAACACGTGCTCGTTGTTCGGGTAACAAATCGAGAAATTCATCAGATAACTCTTCGGGCAGCCTAAAAACCACCATAAACTGATAGGTGCGTTGCATAAAGCCAGTATTCGAATTGGTTTGCACGGCTAAAGATAATGGAAAACAACATGCCATATTGATACAAGTGGCTTACATTGATCATTTTTGCAGCCAAATAGCCTAAGTGGCTCAAAATACATTTACATGAAATTGTTCACAGACAATTTAGTCAAAACATATGGCCGGCGAAAAGTCGTCAAAGGCGTTTCTATCGAAGTGGCACAAGGTGAGATCGTAGGACTGCTCGGCCCTAATGGAGCCGGCAAAACGACCACCTTTTACATGGTAGTAGGCTTCATAAAGCCCAACGAAGGGCGTGTTTTCCTAGATGAGGAGGATATCACCACTTTACCCATGTACAAGCGAGCCCGCAAAGGCATCGGGTACCTGCCGCAGGAGCCCAGTGTATTTCGCAAGCTCACTGTAGAGGACAACATCCGAGCCGTGTTGGAAATGACTCAGCTCAGTTGCGCACAACAGCACCAACGCCTCGAATCGCTTATTCAGGAGTTTGGGCTGGAAAAGGTGCGTAAAAGTCGTGGCGACATGCTCTCGGGTGGTGAGCGCCGGCGTACAGAAATCGCTCGGGCTTTGGCCACCGACCCCAAGTTTATCCTGCTCGACGAGCCTTTCGCAGGCATTGATCCCATTGCTGTAGAAGATATCCAATACATTGTGGCAAAACTGCGTACCAAAAACATTGGCATCCTCATCACCGATCACAACGTACAAGAGACACTGTCCATCACCGACAGAGCTTATCTCATGTTTGAGGGATCCATTCTAAAGGCAGGTACTGCCGAAGAGCTAGCAGCTGATCCCATGGTGCGCAAAGTATATTTGGGTCAACAATTCGAGCTGCGCAAAAAAACAATTGACATCAAAGAGTAACCTGAGCTACCTACAGCTTAGGATAAAAGCACAACGCACTTGGGAATGAATGGACCACTGGCCCCATGGTTTGAAAAAGGGACGCTGGAAGCTGGTTGCGACGAAGCAGGGCGCGGCTGCTTGGCAGGGCCTGTAGTAGCCGCTGCAGTAATTCTCCCCATCGAGTTCGATCATCCACTACTCAATGACTCCAAGCAGCTAAGTACTGCCCAACGCAACACACTGCGCCCTATTATTGAGCGCGAAGCCATTAGCTGGGCAGTAGCCCGTGTCGAGCCTCGAGAAATTGACAAGATCAACATTCTACGTGCCTCTTTTTTGGCAATGCATCGTGCCATCGCGCAGCTGCACCCTCAACCTCAACTACTGCTCATCGATGGAAATCGATTTGCACCCTATCCCACCATCCGCCACATATGCGTAGTGAAGGGCGACGCGCGTTTTAAAAGTATCGCTGCAGCTTCCGTGCTGGCAAAAACCCACCGAGATGCAATCATGTGCCAGTTGCACGAGCAATATCCGTATTATGGTTGGGCACGCAATATGGGCTATCCTACACAACAGCACCGACAAGCGATCAAAAAGCATGGGCCCACGCCCTGGCACAGAAAATCATTTCGCCTCTTACCTGAGCAAGGCCGCCTATTCGAAGAATAGGCATTACACTTTCCACACACGACTATAAAATCCAAAGGCACGTGCATTACAGCATGCACGTGCCTATTTCGTTTGCCTTTCGCTTTACGTCAGCCAGCTTCCAAAGCTGCTGCACCACCTACAATTTCGAGAATTTCTTTAGTGATTGCTTCTTGCCGTGCTTTGTTATAGCTAATGCGCAGCTCGTGCAGAAGCTGATTGGCATTCTCGGTGGCATTGTCCATAGCCGTCATGCGCGCACCATGCTCCGAAGCGTGCGTATCGAGTAGGTACTTGTAGAAAGTGGTGCGCAATATGCTGGGTACCAAGTGTTGGAGCAGTTCCTCCATATTGGGTTCGAAGATGTAGTCGGCGCGGCCTTGCTGTTCTTGTGTCGCTTCTAAAGGCGGCACAGGCAACCATTGAGCAATGAGTGGATATTGCGTCACGGCATTTTTGAAGTGGCCATAGGTCACATCTACCCGATCATATTGCCCCGATTCAAAAGCTTGCATCAGCCGATTAGCCACTTCTGTAGCACTGTCAAAGTTTAGCTGTGCAAACAACTCAACAAAATCAGTAATGAAGTGAAGCTTGGGGTAACGCTTGGCAAAGTACTCATATCCCTTTTTGCCTATTGGCAAAAGAGTAAGTTGGCCTTGCTCGTACAGCGTGGCATAGTGTGCTTCTATATGTTGCTGCAGGGCCTTGTTGATATTGGTATTGAACGCACCACATAGCCCTCTATTGGAAGTCACAACCACCAAACAGACGCGCTCCAGTGGGCGCACCTTGCTGAAAATGCTCAAATCGGTAACGCCTTGATCCAAGTTCGAAAGGACGTTGCGCAGCATTTGCTCCTGTTTGTCGGCATAAGGGCGCATCTGTTGTATGGCCGATTGCGCGCGGCGCAACTTGGCTGCCGCTACCATCTTCATCGCTTTAGTGATCTGCTGCGTATTCTGTACCGAGCGAATGCGTTGCCGAACCTCTTTGAGACTTCCCGACATGGGCTAATAAGTTATAAGGTGATTGAACGTGTATGGGGCAAGGGGTTGGCCAAAGCCCGCCCCTTACCTACACGAAGATTTTATCAGGCTTTAAACTGGTCACTCAGCTCTTTAGCCAATTGCTCCACTTTCTGTAATGCCTCTTCGGGCAGCTTACCTTGGCGGAAAGCTTCCAGCACATCTGGATGGAGCTGCTCGAGCTTGAGCAAGAACAATTCTTCAAACTCGCGAATTTTCTCTACAGGTACATCCATCAGCAAGCCTTTGGTCCCCAAGTAGATGATGGCCACCTGTTTTTCCACTGGTACGGGTTGATACTGGGGCTGCTTCAAGATCTCTACATTGCGCTTGCCCTTTTCAATAACGGCCAAAGTAGCTGGATCGAGATCAGAGCCAAATTTGGCGAAAGCCTCCAATTCGCGATACTGGGCCAAGTCGAGTTTCAACGTACCTGCTACCTTCTTCATCGACTTGATCTGAGCAGCTCCACCCACACGGCTCACAGATATACCTACGTTGATGGCAGGGCGCACCCCAGCGTTGAAGAGGTTAGACTCCAAAAAAATCTGACCATCGGTGATAGAGATGACGTTGGTGGGAATGTAGGCCGACACGTCACCTGCCTGCGTCTCAATGATTGGCAAAGCGGTCAGAGAACCGCCTCCCTTCACAAGGGGCTCACCGTTTTCATCTTTGGCATTCTTGAGCGCCTCGGGCAGGTTGTTCATCTGACGCGCGATCTCGTCATTGGCAATGATCTTAGCAGCGCGTTCTAAGAGGCGCGAGTGCAGGTAGAACACATCGCCCGGATAGGCCTCGCGACCCGGTGGGCGGCGCAGCAATAGCGACACCTCGCGGTATGCAACAGCCTGCTTCGATAAGTCGTCGTATACGATCAAGGCAGGGCGCCCCGTGTCGCGGAAATATTCGCCGATAGCAGCACCTGCAAAAGGTGCAAAGAACACCAGTGGTGCAGGGTCAGCAGCCGAAGCCGATACGATGATGGTGTAGTCCATGGCACCGTGTTCTTCGAGCGTACGTGCCACGTTGGCTACCGTAGAGGCCTTCTGCCCCGAAGCTACATAGATACAGTATACTGGCTCGCCGCGCTCGTAAAACTCGCGCTGATTGATGATGGTGTCTATGGCAATAGCCGTTTTGCCCGTTTGGCGGTCACCAATGATGAGCTCGCGCTGGCCTCGCCCAATGGGAATCATGGCATCGATGGCCTTGATACCCGTTTGCAAGGGTTCATTCACGGGTTGGCGATAAATCACACCAGGTGCTTTGCGCTCCAGCGGCATTTCGTAGAGCTTTCCTTCAATGGGCCCCTTGCCGTCAATGGGTTCACCCAAGGGGTTCACGACGCGGCCCAACATGCCCTCGCCTACATTGATCGAGGCAATTTTACCCGTACGGCGCACCGTCGAGCCTTCTCGTATGTGGTCGCCAGGGCCCATAAGTACTACCCCTACATTATCTTCTTCAAGGTTGAGTACCACAGCTTTAACGCCCGTTTCAAACTCGACCAACTCACCAGCACGTACTTTGGTGAGGCCGTACACGCGAGCAATACCGTCACCAACCTGCAGTACGGTCCCTACCTCCTCCAGCTCAGTAGCGCTTTTGAAGCCGGAGAGTTGTTGCTTGAGTATTGCAGATATTTCATCGGGTTTGACATCCACCATGGCGATGCATTTTTTGATTGCTTGAAATAAAAAATAATGAGTCGGCTTCCCCGGCTCCCCGTGCAGCGGCGGAGCAGAAGGAAGGGCCATTTATCAACTCGCAAAAATTTGCGAGATGTACAGGTTGTCGCGAAACTCTTTGGCCAGCAACTCGAGTTTGTGCTTGACGCTGGCGTCGTACAGCAAGTCTTTAAACTCTACCACAAAACCTCCAATGATGTCGGGATCTACTTGTGTGATGAGCTCGACATGCTCGTTGGTGTAAGGGCTTTGCTCCAGTTTTCTGCGAATAGCTTCGAGCGTCTGTGGCGTCAAGGGCACCGCTGAAGTGATTTTCACTTCCGAGATGTGCTTGACTGCCTTGTATTGCTCGGCAAAGGCCTTGGCGATCTCGGGCAAATAGGATTCCCGAGACTTGTTGAGCAATATGCGGATGAAGGCCATAGTGAGCTCGTCGAGCTTGCTTTCGAACAGTGCACTGAGAATGGACCACTTCTTGTCTTTGTGGACAATAGGGCTTTTGAACAACAGATATAGCTCGCGCACTTTCAAGGCTGCTACCAAGGCATCCATATCTACTTTAATGCGCTCGAGCTTTTGCTGCTCTACTGCTAAGTCGAGCAATGATTTGGCGTAGCGCGTAGCAACTCTTTGTACCGACATATTTCGTATTGTCTAAGTGGCGGGTAAAACGACGCCAGTTTTTGAGTATATTAGTTCAGCTCGATTTCGTCGATCAAGCTCTTGACAAAAGCTTCTTGTTCTTTGTCGTTTGAAAGGTTTTTGCGCAAGATTTTCTCAGCAATCTGAATAGCCAGCAAGCCCAAGTCGTTCTTCACCTCTATCATGGCAGCACGTTTCTGATTTTCGATCTGTTCCTTAGCTTCCGTCACGATGCGACGCGCTTCTTCTTTTGCTTTCTCTCTGGCCTCAGCCACCATCTTGTCACCAATTTCTTTGGCTTCTCGCAAAATGCGCGAGCGCTCCTCGCGTGCCTGACGCAACAGCTCTTCGTTTTCGGCTTTCAGGTTGGCCATCTCCTCGCGTGCTCGCTTGGCCTCATCGAGTGAGTTTTGGATGTCCTGTTCGCGCTTTTTCAAAGCCCGCACAATGGGCCTGAACGCCAGCGAGCCCACCACTACCCAGAAGAGGATAAAAATCACTGTAGACCAAAAAAGCAGCCCGATATCTGGCTTGATCACGGAAAATTCTGAAAGGAAAATCATTGGCTCAGCAGTTTATATCTTTTTTTACCAATAGTGCTTTCGCAAAAAAGGGGACCGGCACAGCAGCCAATCGCTCTGCCACCGGTCCACACATCTCGATTCTTAAGCAGTCAGGTACGAGAGAATGATGGCAATCAGCGCGGCACCTTCAACCAGTGCGGCCATCAGAATCATGTTGGCGCGAATGTCGCCTACGGCTTCAGGCTGACGGGCAATAGCTTCCATAGCCTTTGCACCGATGTTGCCAATACCAATGCCAGCGCCGATCACGGCCAAGCTCATACCAATTGCTGCAATAGATCCACCCATGACAGGTTGTGTTTATGGTAATTAAAAAATTCGTTTCTTTTTTACTCAGCTATACACATCAATGGTGCGCCTCTTCAGTAGCCGCCCCTAGATATGAGGCCGTAAGGATCGTAAATACAAATGCTTGGATAAAAGCAACCAATAGCTCGATAGACATCATAAACATCGTCAGCAAGGTGCTACCCACAGCGGCACCCAAGGCACCTCCTACATTTTCGCCCGATTGACCGAAAATAAAAATGAGGCTGATGAAAATGATGATCACCATATGACCTGCCGTAATGTTGGCAAACAAACGCAGCATCAGCGTCAGGGGCTTGATAAACATGCCGATGATCTCCACCGGAGTCATGATGAACAGCAGTGGCTTAGGCACACCTGGCATGGCAAAGATGTGCTTCCAATAATGTGCGTTGCCATTGATGTTGACGACAATGAACGTGATGATCGCCAAGGCCGCCGTCACAGCTAGGTTGCCCGTTACGTTCGAGCCACCCAAAAAGGGAATCTGCCCAAATAGATTCAGTCCCAATATGAAGAAAAACAGCGCCTGTAGAAAGGGCAGAAACCTTTCCCACTTGTCGCCCAAAAAGGGCTTAGCCACCTCGTCTTGAATAAACACAAAGATGGGCTCCACAAACGACTGCAAGCCTGTGGGCGCCTGACCATCGCGCTCTTCGTACTTGCGCGCTATGTATACAAACATCCATCCCAGCAAAATGGCCACCAGGATCATGGATGCCACGTTCTTGGTGATCGAAAAATCGTAAAAGGAAGTGATACCCCCACCAAACATCCCAAAATCGGCTGTACTCTTGTGCTCTGTCTCAAAAGCCTGCCCTTCATAGCACACATAGGCCACCACTTTCTTTTTGCCATCAGGAGTGGCTACCTCCTCGTGAACAATGCCATCGATCTCCACCTCGCCCATGGGGAAGTTCGGATCTTTGATGCGCTTGACTACGCCTTCGTCGAGTACATAGCGCTTGTAGGCCTTATACCCATTGCCATGGTGACCAATTCCAAACTTGCTCGACATAAACACCGACCAGCCATCCTCCTTGGAATATAGGATGCACGGCAAGGGGAAAGCCCATGGGCCAATTGTGTACACGTTGGCATCAGAGATGTGGTGATAGGCCGTTGCAGCAGGATCAAAATCGCCCGATTCGCCATGGCTATCTGCATGCGCACAAAGGTCTTCGTCGGCATGATGCGTTTGTACCTCATGCTCGCCATGCGCTTCATGCATCTCGGCAGCATGGGCTTCTTCACTCTGATGGTTTTCATGAGACTGGCCGAATGTCGCTCCATCCAGCGCCCAAAGACAGGCTACAATCAACAAAATTCGACGCATGCTAAGTAACCGTTTTCAATTTTAGCCAGGCACCTCTTTCAAAAGACGGCGCAAAGGTAGCGCATAGCCTTGTTTTAAAAAAAACCATATCACAACTTTATGCACAACCCGCAAAGATGGCTGTAGGCCAAGCACATCTCAAGGCGTTATCCCTACGCGCGCTCACGACAACCAAATTTCATTTGGCAAACGCAAAATTTGACAGGGCGAAAAAACAAAAATAAATGAGCATTTTTTCATGAATCAGAAGGCATACATCTGCTATTTTGAAGCAAAAAAAAACTGCAATACAATATTCAACGCAACTCAACGCAAGGCCTACCAAGAGACTGCCAGTTGTTTCACGTTTGTGCGCAGCACTAAGACGAAACCTGCAGCATACTACCTTTGCATCAAAATGCACTTCATGCCCGCAGCACTTTATCTCATTCCCACCCCCCTTGGCCCGGACAGTATGCACACCATTCCACCTTATGTAGTGGAACACATACATGCATTGCGTTATTTTGTCGTGGAGCGCGCACGTACAGCGCGACGATTTATCAAAGCCACTCATCCGCCTTATGCTATTCAGGAGCTACACATCGAAGAGCTCAACGAGCACACACCACCTGCTCAAGTAGCCAGCTTGCTCACACCTTTGCGCCAGGGACATGGGGTGGGTTTGCTTTCAGAGGCGGGTTGCCCAGCAATAGCCGATCCTGGCGCCCAACTAGTACGTTTGGCACAAGCAGAAGGGTTGTCCGTAGTGCCACTGGTAGGGCCCAATGCCATACTGCTTGCCCTTATGGGTTCGGGTTTCAACGGCCAGCAGTTTTGCTTTCACGGCTACCTGCCACGTACACAACGCCAGCTCGTGCGGCAACTGCGGCGCTTAGAGCAGCAAGTGCACCGTATGGGCACCACGCAAATTTTTATCGAAACGCCTTACCGAAACCACTCGCTATTCAAAACACTTATCACAATGCTATCCCCCCATACAGCACTGTGCATTGCTTGCGATCTGACTTTGCCCACCCAATGGATATACACCCGTACAATTGCTCAATGGCGCACGCGTCCCCCTGCCGATTTTCACAAAAGACCTGCAGTATTTCTGTTGGGCCAATAACAGGTTAGATATTGCTTCGACGGTGCGATTCAATGAACTACTGACACAGAATCTACGCGTTGTTGTGCCACCACTTCCTGATGATATCGAAATAGTTTGCGGTTCATGCGGGCAACCATTTTTTGGGTATGGCGATGCGTAGCATCCGGCACGCCCAACAAGGCATCCAAGATAGCTGCAGGTGGATAACGGCGTGCATAATACGGAAAGGGGCGCTGTAAGCGCTGTTTTGCACTATCATGGATAATCATGGCTTCCATGCTACTACCTGCCTGAGCATCAGTACGGCCCAATGCTGCAAAATAAACAGCACCGTTAGTAGGCAGTGGTACCGCTGCACCCTTAATGTCGCGTAAGGACAAAGCTTCAAGCGGCCTGCTCCGCCACTCATCATCAGTCACAAAAGCCACTTGGGAGAAGCGGTAGGCATCGCGGAAGGCCGATTGCAAAGCCGATTGCAACGTGGCCACCTCTTGGCGCGTATCGCGCAATATGCGACTGAGTCGATGGCGGCTTCGGTCAGAAAGTTCGGGCGAGGACAACAGCCGTTCCAACTCAGCAATCTTTTTGTGTTGAGTGGGCAACACTACGACCAACAATCCCTCTTTGAGCCGGACGATGTGTTGCATCGCCGAATACGGCTGCCCTTCGAGTACGGCCGATGGCACGAGCATGCCAATAAATGCAATCACTTTCCACACAGGTCGCATCACTCATTTTTTAGTTAAGTAGGAAAATTCCCTATGAGATGGTGAGTGGCAAAGCTACACTAAAGACATGGCACGCCATCACCTTACATAGCAAGCGATTTGCCAAAGTGCAAAGTGCTACACACCACCACAATGTCAAACTGCGTGGTCGTACTCCTGCATGAATGCTACGTCTCGAGTGTCATTCGCCTTTGAAGTAGTCCTTCATTTTTTCGAAAAAGCTCTTTTCTGACTTGCCTGGGCTAGGCTGGAAATGAGGCATTGCACGCATTTGTTCGAGCAGTGCTCGTTCCTTATCGTTGAGTTTCTTAGGCGTCCATATATTGACATGGATCAGCTGATCGCCACGTCCATATGATTGGACGGAAGGCAATCCTTTGCCCTTGAGGCGAAAAATTTTGCCGGCCTGCGTGCCTGCTGGAACCTTGATCTTTACTTTACCGTCCAATGTAGGCACCTCTACTGAAGTACCGAGCGCCGCATCAGCAAAATTGAGGTACAGCTCATAGATGACGTTCATACCATCGCGCTGCAGATGTTCGTGTGCTACTTCTTCTACCGTGATGAGCAAATCGCCTGGTGCCCCGCCTCGTACGCCCGCATTGCCCTTGCCCGACAGCGAGAGTTGCATGCCTTCTTCTACCCCAGCGGGGATTTCAATATCGATGGTTTCTTCACCCATGACGCGGCCTTCCCCCTTACACGATGGGCAATTGGCTACTACCACGCGGCCACTGCCGTGGCAAGTGGGGCAAGTAGTTGTAGTGGCCATTTGACCGAGAAAAGTCTGGCGAATTTGCCGCACCTGTCCTGCTCCCCGGCAGGTAGTACACACCTGCACAGAACTACTGTCTTTGGCACCACTACCGCCACACTCCTCGCAAGCTACCTGCTTTCTGACCTTAATGCGCTTGGTTGTTCCTTTTGCGATTTCCTCAAGGGTGAGCTTGACCTTCACGCGCAGGTTGGCACCGCGTTGTCCTCGCGGCCGACGCCGACGCGTGCTCCCACCAAAGAACTGTTCAAAGGGGCTGCCGCCAAAGTCACCAAAAATGTCGCTAAAGTGTTCGAAGATGTCTTCCATTGTCATGCCACCGGAGAATCCGCCTGCACCACCCTCTAGGCCGGCATGGCCGTAGCGATCGTAACGGGCTCGTTTTTCAGGGTCGGAAAGCACCCCGTAGGCTTCAGCAGCTTCTTTAAACTTCTCTTCAGCAACTTTGTCGCCGGGATTGCGATCGGGATGATATTTCAAGGCGATCTTTCGATATGCCTTTTTGATCTCCACTTCTGTGGCATTGCGCGAAATGCCCAGTATTTCGTAGTAGTCTTTCTTGGCCATGTTTGTCCACTAGTTGGAGTGAGTCTTATGAGTCTTAATTATCTTGACCTACAACAGTCCCTAAACAACGATCACACTATCCTGTATCGCCCTTTCACTATATGCGAAACCAGCCTGAAGTAGAGGGGCAAAATTACTCCAGGCTGGTATCAAATGGCATTTGCAAAGCAGGTCGCATAGTTCTCCTCATATGCTTCTGTACAAGCATATGCTTTTTTGTATTTGCACCTCACTTGCCCACCACTACTTTGGCATGGCGGATAATCTTGCCTTTCAATTTGTATCCTTTTTCCACCGTATCAACCACCTTTCCCTTCATTTCTTCAGAGGGAGCTGGCACTTCCGAGATAGCTTCATGCTCGTCGGGATTAAAGTCTTGCCCCGTACTATCCATTGGCTCTAGCCCTCTTGAAGCCAAGGCCTTGTACAGCTTTTGATATACCAGATTCACTCCTTCGCTAAATTGCTCCTTACTGTCGGGCGCCTCAGCCGAAGCTTTTGCCCTGTCAAAATCGTCCAATACGGGCAAGATAGCTGTCATTGTGTCGCGTGCAGCTTGATCGATGATTTCAGCCCGCTCCTTGAGCGTGCGCTTGCGATAATTGTCAAATTCAGCCATCAGCCGAAGATACTTGTCCTTCAACCCAGATACTTCCCGTTTTAGTCGTTCGTTTTCCTCTTCCAATTGTGCTATCGAATCTTCTATTTTTTGATCATTGTCAGCGACTTTCACATCATCCTTAGTTGCTTCTTGTGCTTCATCAGTAGCAGCAGACGATTCCATAGCATCGGGCGTTTCAACAGTTATTTTCTTTTTTTCTTTATTACTCATACGGCTCGTAATTTTTTACACTCTTTGTAGTTTTTATCAATATGCTTGCCATATAAGGCGCTGCGCCATTTTGGCAGTAGCCCGGTTTTACAACAAAAAACATTCGAACAGGTTTGGCAAAAAGACGCTACCAACTGACACGCCAGCAAGCCATTCGGAAGCTCGAACGCTACTGCGCCTATCAAGACCGCTGCCACCAAGAGGTGCAACGAAAGCTCAATGAGTTAGGTGTATGGGGAGCAGATCGCGATGCGGTGATTTGCCATTTGATTGAGGAAGGATTTCTCGACGAAAGTCGCTTTGCGCGATCCTTCGTGCGCGGCAAATTCCGCATAAAGGGCTGGGGACGACCACGGCTGGTGCGCGAGCTAAAAGCGCGCAACATCTCTGAGTACTGTATTCGCCAGGCCTTGACCGAGCTCGACGAAGCTGAATATCGAACCGCAGTGAGGGCACAACTACAGAAAAAGTGGGAACAACTCGCAGATATGCCGCTGGCCCGACGCCGACAAAAACTCTACAGATGGGCTCAAAACCGTGGTTATGAGCACGAACTCATCCAATGTTTTTTCGAAGAAGTAGCGCCTTAAACGCTCAGATCGCGCTATTGCAAAAGGTGTAAAAAACGCCATCTATTGATTGATGGTGCGAGTACTCCTTCACTCTTTCGGCACTACAAAGGCTGGGCCTGCATCCCCTTCAAAAATCTGTACCAAAATGTCGTTGAGCAAGGAGCCATTTTGCATGCGAGGCTCTACAAAGTGGTAGCGCTGAGGAAGGTGATATACCTTTTGCGCGCCTTCGAGCACTTGCTCCGCTCGTGACAACAACCCATCGTGCTTGTCTTCTATCACATATGCATACACGGGTTCTTCGCCCAAACATGCCGGCAAACAATCGTAAAACGCTTCATAAGGATCGCTGGGAAATTGTTCTGTACACAGAGAATAGCAGGTCGAATAAGATGGCACCCAAATGGCCAATTCATAGAGATTCACACTATTGTCCGACAAAACGTGTACCAACCATTCGCTTTCCAGATATTTGTTGAGCAGCAAGCAGCGCATGTCTTTGGCCACCTCCTCATGGTACTTCGCTATCGCATCGATTTGCTCAAACATCAGTTGTACGTGCTGCTGAAGTATCGAGGAAACAGCCCCCACCAACGCATCGGGAGAATCTGCAGAAATGCCGGAAATTGATTTTTTTAGGTTGTTCAAAAAGCCATTCAGACTGCTGACTACTGATTTAATCAAGGCTCTTTTTCGCCTGAGCTTTTTGACGTTGGACAAAAACGCTTCACAATCGCCTATTATATTGCCGAAAGGACTCAAATTGCTAAAGTAAAAGGCATTGAGAAATCCCGAAAGGGAATAATCTTCCACCGTGCCATAGATAACGACATAAGGCACACTGCCCGGGTTTTGGTTGAGCTGGTCAAGCACTGGGCTTTCCGGAAACATGGGGGCATACAAGTGGGGTGAATCAGTCAGCTCCCCCAACCAATTGTCAAAAGATTCGATTAACGCACAGTCACCCTCACAGTCGAAAGCCTGCTTCATCACTTTTAGCTGATCTACAAAAACTCGCGCTTCACTTTTGCCTTCTGGCTCCTCCAATGGCTTCACCGCCCACTCCAATACTCCCGAACCATAATTAGGGACGCCCAATAACACCAAAGCGGACACATTATCGGAAATATTGGCTAACTGTCGGGCTACCAACCCTCCGTAGTCGTGTGCCAACACCATTACATCGTCATAAGGAGCCAGATGCCCAGCAAGCTCCTGGGCTGTCTCCTCGACCCCCAACCAAGGCTGATAGATGGTATAGGGAAGTTCATCACCTATGAGATCAACGAGATCATATCCTTGGAGTTGCATCACCTGAGGCGCAATCCCCCATCCTTTACTCATCGTTCCCAAACCATCAAGCCAAAGAGTATTCCTACTTTGATAGGCGTATAGTGGTAGTGCTGTGCAACACCCTATCAACAACAATAAGGACCACACAGCTACACTACGGCTAAGCATATGCAACATGCTTCTTCATTTTTGTTTTTTTAACCCAATACATTTTGATTTTTTTCATCAGTGCGTGCAGTGCCCCGATTACTACTCTATTATTCTATAAAAAGATTGGAAATCTCAGCTACGCGATGAAAAATCATCCGTTTGCCTGTGAGTGGAGAGTCATAAAAGGTGCGAAACCAGTACAAATAAGGAGTACCTGAGCTATTGAAGATAAGCCGCTGGCTATGATTTAAAATTCCATCGGCATCATAGGCATCCATGCCACACACTACTTGCAATTGCTTATCGACAACCCAATTGACATAGCCTTGATTGTTCACTTGCTTTATCACTGCAATCCGATTATTCACATGGGTAAGGGAAAGGCCTAGTGATTCCATACTCGTCAACAAGGCTTGAAACAAAGTATCGGATACATATGTACGAGGATGCAGCTGATCGATAAACATTTGCCACCAGGCCGTCTCCTCATCGCCTTGCCAGCCATTAGCTAGTTCATTACCTTGAGCATCAAACCACTGCACATCACCCCTGGAAAGCACTATGCGATGTACGGGATCATCGGTACTCATGCCTACAAGACCTAAACTTCCTTCGGGATATTGGGGCTCATTGTCGGCATACTTTCGCTCGATTACGCCACTCGTCAGTCCATTAGCGTCAATAGCAAATGATACGCGCCAAGATGAGCTAATGGGAACGCCCATTGCGCGTTCAGTCAAAGGCACTAAAGCAGTATCGGCTGCTTGAGCAGGGCCTACAAAGTGCCACATGCGCATGTCTAGCTGCACACACATCTTTTTTCCCTCACACAGCCCCTCAATTGCCCATTTTGGAGAATCAAATGTCCCTCGGCGACAAGAAAGACAACTAACAAAGACGACGAGCAGAAGTAGCGAACGCCACATCGAGATGATCATAGGGTTAATGCAGTTTTATAATTCAAAAAAATAAATACACCCTCAAACCACCGCTGCTCAGAACCTCAGGCTACAGCATACAATGGGGCAATTATACTGTCATACCCAAATCGCCTCGAGCACCAGCACAGCCCCACGATAAATTGACGCTGTTCTGCAAAACAAAAAAAACACTAAAAAACCAAGATTAATACAATTTTTTTTTAAAAAAGTCAAAACAACCAAAACAAAACAGCGCCATCGGGCTTGAACCCCGATGGCGCTTTGGCAACCCATCTATACCTCTCGTATAGGATACGGTGTATTATTGTTTAATCAGCTTGCGCACAATTGCAGCCCGATCAGACTGGATCTTGAGGAAATAGACGCCTGCTGGCAAATGTGACAGATCGAGTGTGCGCGCTTCATTGCCTCCAGTGAGGAACTGCGCATCGAAGACTTGGCGCCCATCGACCGTACTCACGGTAGCTGACAAGGACAACACTTCATCAGCGCGAATGCTTAGCGTTAGCTGTCCGTCGGTGGGATTGGGCCATACTCCTAAATGGAAGTCAGGCGCTACTTCTTCGGTATTGGTAGGGAAAGCCGACTCGACCAATGTGCCCTTCCCCTCGGCGGTAGCACATGCCTGGTCGCCCTGGTCAGAAGTGACGCATGCCTGGCCGTTGTAGCTTACTAGATCCATGAACTCCACGTCGTCTACAAACCAGCCCAGTCCACCTACTTGCTCATCGGTGCCAAAGCGGAATCGCACGTGAATGTCTTGGCCAATATATTCGCTCAAATCCACATAAGTAGGGATAAACTCGCCGCTATTGCCAGAAAAGGCTTGCATATTGGGGACGACAAAAGTGCCGTAAGCGATAAAGCCCGGATAGCCATTTTTAAACATTTTGTCGCCCACCTGTTGCCAGGTGTTGCCACCATCGGTAGAGATGTCCACTACCCCCCCATCAAATCCGGCCTCTGTTTCGTAGTAGTGATAAAAGCGCAGCGTGGGCTGATTGCCATCTACGGCATAAGGCACCAACAGCTCGAGCACTTGTCGGCTCTCGCCTTCAATGTCTTCTACGCCCCACGAATAGTCGGGGCTATAGCTCAGGGCATCGGTGATCTGCCAGATGTTGGGGGCCGAAGTGCCTACAAAGTAATAATCCCAATTGTCATCTGCATCTTCGTTGGGTACATCGTCGAGAAACTGCGTGACGCTGTAGTTGGCCGGATCGCTCATGAGCTGATAAGTAATCGTTTGCTCATCCTGATAGGCCATTGTCCCTATATCAAAGATCACCGTATTGCCATCTACTGTAGCTGGCACGTTGGCCGAACCTTGCTTGAAGATGGTGCCATCGGGGATTTCGTCGGTAACCGTGACACCGGTAAGTGTTTCTGGCTTGTGATTGACCACTTGGATCGTCACATCAATATCCTCACCAGCTTCGATAAATTCCGTCATCTCTTTGCTAATCTTCAGCTCGGGCACACATAGAGGAAAAGGCTCAAACGACTCGACCTGGTCGGCAGCATTATCTGTATCGCCTTGGTCTGCATAATATCCCAAGCCACGTCGTGCAAATACTTCCCAGATAAGACATTGGTTGGCACCGCCGAAAAGAGCCTCATCAGCCGCCAGGATAGCATTGCGTCCATCCACAAAGCCCGGGTTACAGGGTTGATTTTTCAGGCCTTCGAAGACGAGGCGCACGGCCATGTTGTTGCCACCGGTGCCGTTGTACCAGTCGGGATCATAGCCATACTCCTCGACAAAAGCCCAATACAAGTCCCACAACATATTGGCCCATACTTCTCCCACAGCATGTACTTGCGTATTGCCCGCCACATCGCCATACGTCAAAGGGCTAATGCTCATATCAGTAGAATATGGATAGCGACGGATGCCTCGCCCATCATTAGGTTGACGCATGACAAAGGTGCCCACGCCTCGACGCTGGCTGCCCACATCACCAGGGCGCACTGAAGTGATCAAAGACATGAAGTCACTCCACCCTTCACCCATCTGCTCGGCATTGTTTAAACAAGCTGTAGAAGGCCCACCAGTTAGCCGCGTAGAAATGCCGTGGCCATACTCATGCGCAATGATCCCATTATCGAAATCACCATCCAACCTTTCGGGGCCACTCTGAGGTGGTGCTAACAAAGACACTTCGAGTCCTTGCCCTATATATTGACGAATGGTTTGACAGTCTACACTCGAGATAAACACCACGGGAATTGTCACTGACCCACCGTCTGAGCCAGGTGCCATGGTCACAAGTGCATCTTCAAAATTGCAGATGATCACACCTATGGCTCCTTCCTGTTCAGCTTTTAGAGCTTTGGTGCCAAACTGGCAACCACCCCGATCGATCAGGGCAATTTTTCCATCTAGTTCATCGCCGTTCAAGATTGTCTCACAGCCATCGGAAGCTAATGGTTCAAATATGCCGTCATCGACTTCCACTACCTCGCCCGTCACGGGCTGGTCAGTGATGGGTGCTCCCCATCCACTTGCGGTACCAGTTTCATACAGTCCTGCTACGGGTGCAGGGGCATTAACTGTGAGAAAGCGAGCACCGGCGGTGGTCCATACAAACATATTGATAGAAGCCGGACTGCCATCGTTGCTATGACTGTAAAAAGCATTGTTCGTACTCCCAGTTTCTGCACCAGATTGCGCACGAGCAATGAGTGGATCGCCTCCGATACCCCCTCGGCCATAAGTATTCTCTTGAAAATTACCTGCTGGCTCGTCAAAGCCATAGTGGTAAGCCAGATCGTGAATGACATTGGCCATGTAAAACAAATTAGTTACAGCGGCATCAATCATAGAATCAGGCTCGGCATTGTCGTCGTAATAAAAATCGAAAATTAACTCAGGACCGCCATCGGGCTCGTCGCCTGAGGAAGTGCCGTTGTCCTGTCGATCCTGGTAAGCGTGCACGTTGTTGCCACGAGTAATGGTGTATTCTGGGCCTTCTTCACCATTGGTGTCATGCCAACCATAAGGCGAAGCGAGCGAATCATGTGGGTTGACCACTAATGAACGGGGGCCATGTGCAGGGCTCTCTAAGGGAATAGCAAAGACGTTATACGTAGCCCCGTCAGTCACTACTACAGGTGCGGCTTCTGCTTGTTTTTGTATACGTGCTACTGCAGTTTCAGCATCGCTGCGGCTTACGCCACCTGCCCGGCAATAAAGCGTCCAATTGTCTTTGTCGAGTAATTGGCCATCAGTTGCATCGATGCGCATGCTCCATTTGTCGTGGCTATTTACAGGGGCCAGCAATATATCCCAAGCCAAGCGGACGCTACCATCTTTTTGTGGTGCCCATACCAACTGGGCATACACCTTTTCGCGTGTATCATCTGTAGCTTCAAATACAAAACGATGAGGGCCTTGCTGCTCCCACAAACGCAAATTGCCTGTAGGCGCCAAGTCGAGATGCTGGAAAGCTGCCGTGACTGCCTGCTGAGCTGTCAACGTAGGCGTAGTCGTATTGACTTTTTCAGCCAGATGTGGCACGAACCGGCGCCCTACAAAAAACACCTGTCCCTCCTTGTCGATGTTGAAATTGTTGATGGCATTGTACACTTCAATACCTTCATAGCGCTGTTTCAAATACACGCGCGTAATACCAGTAGTGCGATCGGTGTACCAGTCACTTACAATCACATCGGCAATATCTTCTGGGGTATAGCCCCATTCTTTGTGATGATCGTTCAAGTAGCGCAAAGCTACTTCTAACGCAGGATGAGGCCCTTGGCCTAGCAGCGGCGAAAATGCCAGCATACATAATGTGCACACGGCCCACAGCCGGGAATAAACAGATTTCATACGATGAATATTTTGTAACCAGAAAACAATGCCAATGGTCTATTTTTCAGGTTCGCACCGATTGGCTTTTCGGCTTGTTAATCACGAGTATTGCCTCACCACGTGGCCAACAAAGCTATTGATTTGATCTCGACCATAATTGACCTTTTGACAAACAATCTCAGCATTTACCAGCCAGCTGACAATTAAAAATTCTTAAAGTCAGTCGCGCGCCCAAAATATTGCCATATATACGTCAATTTACACATCGTTCGTTATTCAACGATAACTCTCTCCCTGTAAAGACTTGATTCGATTTCTCAAATCCGCATACTGCAAAAACCATATCATACTTTAGGTGAATGCTACGCTACAGATACATCATATTACGCTCGTTTTTTGCATCATGCTAATAGCCACACACTCACCCCATATAAACTATGCGACCTACCGTATATATCAGTGCTGCAGTGCACAGCAGGCGCCTCCAATGGACACTGCATGTGCTCTTTGAGCGCATTCTGAAGGTATCGTGGCAGTTGCTGCCCGAACATACGCCTTGGCCATCCTGTGGCTTACGCATTAGCTATGGCACTGCGCGCGTAGATGCACACCTACACATTCCCGAGTCGGGCTTTTTGCGCGAAAGCAGCATCCGCCCCTTTACGCCTGACTGGAGCAAATGGCATAGTTGCCCCATCCTATTCCCTTTGGAAGGCCCATGCCCCTTCGATCTGTTTGCCGCAGCGTTCTTCTTGTTGAGCCGCTACGAAGAATACTTGCCCTTTCAGGCCGATGCTTTTGGTCGTTTCCCTGCAGCTGCTTCGTGGGCAGGCAAACAAGGACTTTTGACAATCCCACTGGTCGATTGGTGGGCCGATCGACTGCGACAATTAGCCCAAGCCCGTCTACCTCGCTTTTCCTGGCCGAAAGTCGCACGCCAGTGGCAGCCCACTTGTGACGTCGATATGGCATGGGCCTGGAAACACCGTCCTTGGTGGCGAATGTTGGGTGCGATGTGGCGAGAAGCATGGCATGGGCAACTGCATCTTTGGGTCGATCGGTGGCGCACCTTGCGCGGCCTCCAGCCCGATCCTTTTGACACCTTCGAACGCATGGAGGCCCACTTTCGGCAAGCCCCGCGACAGCCCTATTTCTTCCTACACGTAGGGCCATGGGGTTGCTATGACAAAAACATTCCTCTTCGTCATCCTGCCATGCAACAGCTCGTACAACAACGGCTGGCTTTCGCCCAAATTGGGCTCCATCCTTCTTGGCAGCAAGGGCAACATGCAGCAGGCATCCGTCGTGAGCAAGAAGCGCTCCAACGAGTTTTGGGGCGAGCCATCGTAGATAGCCGCCATCACTACTTGCGCATCCGTTTGCCTCATACTTATCGCCAACTTATCGCAGCAGGTATCCAACGCGATTGGTCTATGGGGTTTGCCGATCACCCAGGATTTCGCGCCGGCACCGCACACCCTTTTCCTTGGTACGATCTGGCTCAAGAGCAAATCACCTCTTTAGAAGTGATTCCCCTTATCGCCATGGATGTCAGTTGGAAGCAGTACTTGAGTTTTAGCCCTGATCAAGCCCTGAAGCACTTGCGCACGCTTTGGGATCATCTCAAACCGGCAGGCGGATTGCTGACAACCCTGTGGCACAACAGCTCTTTACCTCCTGCTGTTGGGTGGCAGGAATGGGAAATCGTCGCTTTCCCTCCATGGCTCAAACAATCAGACCATCACCCCACTACCTCTTCTGGCCAATGTAGGAAATAAAAAAAATCAGAAGTTATTTTTTGTTTAAAACAAAATGTTTTCAATTTTTGTGCTTGAGTGGCGATTTTTTTCGAAATGCTATAGTGCAAAGACCGCCATATAGCACTAAAAACAAAGTGATTCCACAAAGACTTTATCCTTACCAACAAGTACATGTGAGCTCTGCAGGAGCAAGGACATCCCAACCATTTGACCATCGTACCTAACTTCGCAGCCCACAGGGCTAGCTACCATTAGGATTGAAAAGAATACTATGGCAAAAGCAAACGAACGCCCCAAGGGAGCGCTACACCTGAACAACGAGCAAGGCGAGCGTATACTGACGCTCAATGGCATGTATCAGGACTATTTCCTCGACTATGCCTCTTACGTGATTCTGGAACGAGCCGTGCCAGCTATAGAAGACGGCCTCAAACCCGTACAACGCCGCGTCTTGTTCGCCATGCATCAAATGGACGACGGCCGTTATCACAAAGTAGCTAACATCATTGGCCATACAATGCAGTACCACCCACATGGCGATGCTGCTATTGGCGACGCATTAGTCCACCTGGGGCAAAAAGGCCTGCTCATTGACACACAGGGCAATTGGGGTGATCCACGTACGGGGGACCGAGCAGCAGCCCCACGATATATCGAAGCACGGCTTACGCCATTTGCGAAAGAGGTCGCATTCAACCCACAGACTACGCGATGGCAACGCTCCTACGACGGTCGCAAGAAAGAGCCCATCACCTTACCCGTGAAGTTTCCCCTGTTGCTGGCCCAAGGAGCAGAAGGCATCGCCGTAGGCCTCTCTACCCGCATACTGCCACACAACTTCGTAGAGCTGTGTCAGGCAGCCATCCGATATCTGCGAGGCAAAAGCTTTAAGCTATATCCCGATTTTGACACAGGAGGCCTCATTGACATAAGTGACTATCAAGACGGACAACGGGGTGGTAGGGTGAAAGTACGGGCCCGCATCGAAAAAGTGGACAAACACACGCTGGCCATCCGAGATCTGCCCTACGGCATAACCACCGATTCCCTTATCGATAGCATCATCAAAGCCAGTGACAAGGGCAAGATCAAGATCAAGCGTGTGGTGGACAACACGGCCGCCGAAGTAGAAGTGCTGATCACACTTGCCCCAGGGGTTTCTCCCGACGTCACCATCGATGCACTTTACGCCTTCACTCACTGCGAAGTGAGTATTTCGCCCAATGCTTGTGTCATCATCGACGACAAGCCCGTTTTTCTGAGTGTAAGTGAGCTGCTGCGCCGATCCGTAGACTACACGCGTGAACTGCTGCGCCAAGAGCTTCAGATCAAGGAGCACGAGCTACTCGAAAAATGGCACTTTGCCAGCTTGGAAAAAGTGTTTATCGAAAACCGCATCTACCACCAAATTGAGGAATGCGAATCGTGGGAAGAGGTATTGGAAATCATCCCAAGAGCACTGAAAAAATACATAGCTACGCCTGCCGATAAACCATCTAGCTCAGACAAGCGCCTGCGCCTAAGACGCGAGTTGACAGAAGAAGACGTGGTGCGCCTCACCGAGATCAAGATTAAACGCATCTCTAAATACAACTCATTCAAAGCTGACGAGCACCTCCAGCAACTCGAACAAGAATTGGAAGAGGTACGCCATCACCTTGAGCACATCACTATATACACCATCTCGTGGTACGAACACCTACTCAAAAAATACGGCAAAGGGTGCCAACGCAAAACGCAGATTACCTCTTTCGAAACCATAGAAGCCGCCCAAGTAGCTGCCAACAACGTCAAGTTATATGCCGATTTTAAAGAAGGATTTATCGGATATGGCCTCAAGAAGAACGAAGGCACTTTTATTTGCGAGTGCTCCGACCTGGACGACATCATCGTATTTCGCCAAGATGGCAAAATGATCGTGACGCGAAATGCCGAAAAAACCTTTGTAGGCAAAGGGATCCTACATGTAGGTGTGTGGAAAAAGGGCGACCAGCGCACCACTTATCACATGATCTACACCGATGGGGCCTCAGGTAAATCCTATGCCAAGCGCTTTCACGTTAGTGCTATCACACGTGACCGCGAATACGACTTGACCACAGGTACTAAAGGCAGTAAAGTGCGCTATTTCAGTGCGCACCCCAATGGGGAATCCGAAATCGTGACGATTTCTCTCACTCAGGGGTGTCGAGCCAAAAAGAAGGTATTTGACTTCGACTTCGGGCAGCTGGCCATCAAGGGGCGCAGTGCCAAAGGCAATGTGGTGACCAAATACCCCATCCGAAAAATCACTCAAAAAGCAGTAGGCCCTTCTACTTTGGGTGCCCTAGAAGTATGGATGGACGAAGTGAGTGGCCGGCTCAATACAGAAGGACGTGGAGTCCGCCTCGGCACTTTTGATACAGGTGACCAAATTCTGACCATTTACAAAAACGGCACCTATGAAATCACTTTATTCGACCCGCTCAACCACTACGATGCCCCCAATGTGATGTGGATTGGCAAATTCGATCCCAATGCCGTCATAAGTGCTGTGTACTACGATGGACAGCGCAAGCGCACCTTCGTCAAGCGCTTTCACATCGAGGCTTCACGCATAGGCGAACGCTACTTGTTTATCACGGATCACCGAAGCTCCATGCTGTTATTTGCCACTACTGAGCCTACCCCCGTGGTAGAGGTCAAGTACCGAGAAGGAAAAAAAGGCGCCTGCCAAATGGTGGACCTCAGCACCTTTATCGATGTAAAAGGCTGGAAGTCCGTAGGCAACAAATTGGTTGAGGGCAAGGCCACTTCCGTAAAAGCCATAGCGCATCAGCTCTCCACTGACACCCCGCCAAGTGCCCCCAAGGAAAAACTCGAACCAGGTACTACTATAGAGTTTGAGATCAACAATTCCTCAAAAGGAAAACTCTTTTAAACAAGAGCAATCAGTATCTATGATTTTTTACCAAACTGCCGTTCATTTGCCCTGCCATTCGGCCAAATAAGATCCTTTTCTACCCAAAACACAACACGCCATGTCGAAATACGATGTGATCGTCATCGGTTCAGGCCCCGGAGGCTATGTAGCTGCTATTCGCTGTGCACAACTCGGCATGAAGACAGCTATTATTGAAAAATATGCCACACTTGGCGGCACTTGCCTCAATGTAGGTTGCATTCCTTCCAAAGCCCTACTCGATTCCTCCGAGTACGTGCATGAAGCTAAAGAAAAGTTTGCCGCGCATGGAATCAAGCTCTCTGGGCTTCAGGTCGATCTGAAGCGCATGGTCGAGCGAAAAGATGAAGTAGTGGCTCAGACGGTCAAAGGCGTTGAATTCTTGATGAAGAAAAACAAAATAGACGTCTATCACGGCTATGGCTCGTTTGTAGCACCCAAAGAGATCCAAGTGGCCAAAGAAGATGGCACCTCCGAAACACTCCACACCGATAAGGTCATCATCGCCACGGGATCCAAGCCCATTGTGCCTTCCGCCTTCAACTACGACAAAAAACGCGTCATTACCAGTACCGAAGCGCTCAACATTACCAAAATCCCCAAACGCATGGTCATTGTAGGGGGAGGAGTTATTGGGCTGGAGCTGGGCAGTGTCTTTGCGCGCTTGGGTACCGAAATTGAAGTGGTCGAATACATGGATCGCATCCTCCCTACCATGGACCTCGATTGCAGTAAAGAACTGACACGTGTGCTTAAGAAGCTGGGCTTCAAGTTTCACCTCAAGCACGCAGTACAAAGCATCAAAGCTACCAGCCGCAGCGTGACTGTGAATGTACAAGCACGTGACGAGGAGGAAGCTTTTGACATCAAGGCCGACTACTGCCTCGTAGCTATTGGGCGTCGTCCCTATACCGATAAGCTTGGCTTAGATAAGGCCGGCGTACAGATCGATGAAAAAGGCCGTATCGTGGTCGACGAGCACCTGCAAACCAACGTGGAAGGGATCTACGCAATTGGCGACGTAATCCGTGGCCCCATGCTCGCCCACAAGGCTGAAGAAGAAGGTATCTTCGTAGCCGAGACGATGGCAGGCCAAAAGCCCCATATCGACTACAATCTCATTCCAAGTGTGGTGTACACATGGCCTGAAGTGGCCAGCGTCGGCAAGACAGAGCTTCAGCTCAAGGAGGCAGGTATCCCCTACAAGGGGGGCAAATTTCCATTCAAAGCTTCGGGCCGTGCCCGTGCCAGCATGGACACCGACGGAATGGTCAAAGTGCTGGCACACAAAGACACCGATGAAATTTTGGGTGTACACATGGTAGGGCCACGTGCCGCCGATATGATCGCCGAAGCGGTCGCGCTCATGGAGTTTCGCGCCTCGGCCGAAGATGCCGGCCGCATCTGCCATGCGCACCCCACTTTTACCGAAGCACTCAAAGAAGCAGCTTTGGCTGCCACGGCCAACCGCGCCATACATATCTGATCTGAAACATCCTCACTCAATCAGAGCCACCTCGTGTGCTTGGAGCACTTCTTTGCTCGCCCCAGCACGGTGTACAAAAGCCACGAGGTAGCAATTGGCTTCATTCCACCCATTAGGCAGTTGATAGGTATAGCTACGGTTCAGCTCGCTACCAACTACTAAGACATTACCTAAAGATTCCCCTAACGCCGGCGTCAAGGTAGTGCGAAATACATGACGATGTACATAGTCGGGATCTTTACCCTTAGGTGTCAGCTGTACATCTACAATGCCATCTTCAGTGAGCAGGACGGTAAGCCGGATGTCCTCATCGCTCACCGTTTCTTCTACCAATACCGTAATGTTGGCCGTGAGTGTGCGCGCATTGGCTTGCCAAGAAGGGGTAATCCCTATCTTCACCACAGGCGGGTGAGCCTTCTCTTGTTCAATGTAGCCTGCCCATGAGCCCTTGCCCAGCTGGAGGATAGCTTCCCCATTGAATAGCTTGCGGTTGATGACGGCACTGGGATAACCAAATGGCTGCCCCACGTAGTTGAGTATCTGGTCGCCCTGTGGCGTCTGGAAGTTGTATTGGCTATCGTTGTAAGGATGCGAAAACTCACCTGCATGGATCGACACAGCCACCAAGCGCTCGCCGTGCAAGCTCAGCAAGTCCTGGATAAAGGCACTGCCCGCCGGGCAATTGACGCACCGCACCCCGGTAAATTCCTCAATGAGTACCTGGCGCTGCTGGTTCGTCAAATCATCGGAAGGGGTCGTCTCATTGGATTCGGGTATCACAGGCGGTATTTCGCTACAGCTGGCAAGCACACAGCATACAAGTACCGCGAAATACCAGACAAATAAGCAGTAGCTCGATTTCATCTAACAATGTTTTCCAAATTCAGAAAGAAGAATTTACGGTCACCTTCACACCGCTAAAAGCCGGCTCCAGCCGGCATATACCACCTGAGCACACTACACCCTCTACCTGCTTGACATAACTAATGGAAAAGCGGTTGGGCCCCTGCGTATAGTACACGTCTATGCGAGGATAGTGAATCGGCAAGGGGTTGCCTGCAGCATCAAATGTCTTTTGGGGCTGCACGTTGTACATGTCGGAAATGGTGAATGCCCAATGAGGTGCCCACGTCCATTCGAGTAGCGCAAAAGCCCAACTGCCATAATCTTGTTGCGTGGCCATGTACTGCCCTTCCACGCGAATGGCCTTACGGCGGCTTAGTTTGTACAGGAAATCAAAGTACGGCGTGATGGTCTGCACAAGCGGCACACCTGGTTTTACTTCATACACCTCCTGATTGTACTGTTGACGCTGTATGCCTGCGATCAGCTGCCATTGGCGCTTGTACTTATAAGTCATTTCAGCTACTAGCTCGCGATAGAGCAGCTCCTGTTCAAGTGTCGTAAGGTTTGAAATGTTGAAGTTGAATTGAAGCTTGCGGCTATGGGCATAGCGAAAATCAGCTTGCCAGGCGTATTCGCCCAAAAACTGAGTGGCCGCATTATAGCGCGCCGTGAGCCGATAAGTATTGACACGCGTCATGGGTGGCAAATAGTTGATCAGCCCACGGTTGGCTGACTCCTGAGGACGCGTGCGAAACTCGAAGTGCTCCGTGTACTTGCCCTCTATAGTGAGTCCCAATTTACCCTGTGCATAGCTAAAGCTCGAATAGATGACAGCACCATCAGCACTGTAATACTTGCCTACAAGCGTATCGCCATTGCTGGTAATGCGGGGAGCAAATGGATCAAACATCACATCGGCGCTTTTCCACGCTCCTTCCACATACCACACCACAGGTCCTGCAGTCAGCGTATTGTATAGGCTGACTGCATACGTATTGTAATGCGGCACAAAGCGGTCGGCCTCTTCGTAGGTGGCCAGCTCAGCTGTCAGCAAATTCACCGAAGCATCATCGATGGTACGGCTCACCATTCCGATGCCCGGCACCAAGGTGAGCGAGCTAGAGTCGCTTGTCCAAAAGCCGTCTATAGCCATAGCCCGTATGCTCGAGGCATACGCATCAAACTGTTGTTTTTGGCGTCCTGTAAAAGCACGAATTTGCCAATTGGGCGATAGCTGATAGGCCAACCGCAAACCGTACAGTGCATTGTCAATGGCCAGCGGTCGCTCTTCGTAAGCCCGAAAGACAATGCCCGAACCAATCTGATCGTAGATATAGCCACCAGTAAGGTCCAGCTTGCCAATTTGCTTGCGCAAATACCAACGCCCAATACCTTGATCGGTATAGCTACCTGTAGGGTTGAGCAAATTAGAGTTTTGAAACAGATCGAAGCGCACAGCTGCTTCAAAATCTCCACTACATGCATATACGAGATTGAGCCATGCATCAGCACCGTAGAGCTGGTAATCGTACTGAGGTGTGTTGCCCGCACCGATGAGAGTGTCTCGTATGAAGAAATTGCCATTGGCCTCCAGGTTACCCGATAGCATACCACGCTGTTGGGCCACAACTTGCACTGGATACAAAAATGCCCAATACAATGCCATATATGCTATGCACTGCAACCATCTTTTGTAAAAACACCTTATTTGTTGAAGTTTTATAGGCAAAAAACGGAAGTAAAATGGCCAATTACCCATAGGTTCGCAGGTTAACATGGCGTTAAAAATAATAGACAAATGCTTCGAATACCCCAATTTTGAGTGCTCTGGTTAGCACACCAAAAAACAATAGTGGCCTTTTACACGGGGCATTTCCCTAAAGCATGCTACTATGAGACTTAAGAGATACACAATTTTGAGACAGATTTTCCGAAACGCCTCAATGCGACTGAGTATATTTTTTGTATTAGCCAGTCGCCTAACCACATTTTCTGCTTAACTCATAAAACACCACGCCAATATGAAAACCTTTTTCACCTCCGCCCTTGTGCTATGCCTTGCTCTAAATGCTTGGTCTCAGAAATCCTTGCCCGATATCACTTTCCGAACCTTATATGGGGAGAACGTAGCAGCAAAAGAACTCACAAAAGGCGGCAAAATCGTCGTATTGAGCTTTTGGGCCACTTGGTGCTCTCCTTGTAAAAAAGAGCTCGATGCACTAGCCGACCTCTATCCCGAATGGAAAGAAAAGTACAATGTAGAAATCGTAGCTGTAACAATTGACAACCAGCGCGCACTGGCAAAAGTACCTGCCATGGTTACCACCAAAGGCTGGGAATACACCATTCTACACGGCGAAGAAAACAAAGTGCGCAATGCATTCAATTTCCAAACCATCCCTTACTCACTGCTCATCGCACCTGATGGCACCATTGTATATACCCACAATGGATATGTACCCGGCGATGAGTACGAATTAGAGAAAAAAATTGCGGCATTGGCCAAGTGACCCGCTTACATCCAGCATTCTCATTTTTCATCAAGCAACATATATCACCCCATGAAACACAAATGGATTTTTGTCCTCGCCTTGACACAACTTGCTGCTTGCGACCCTGCTACTTTGCGACAAACTATGGGTACCATTGTCGATCAGGGCCAACAACTCACCCCTTCCGAAATAGCTGCCGGCCTCAAGCAAGCCCTCGAACTGGGGATCACAGAAGGTGCCCAGAAACTCGCTCAACAAGGTGGTTACTTCAACAGCCCCTATCGCATTGATTTACCCCCGCCAGCGCGTAAAGTGGCCAATAAGCTGCAAAACGTACCGGGATTCAACAATATCGAGCAAACCCTGGTGGAAAAAATCAACCGTGGTGCCGAAGATGCAGCCAAACGCGCTGCCCCTATATTTAAGGAAGCAATCAGCCAGATGAGCTTTCAAGATGCCATGAATATTCTCATGGGTGCCGATACCGCTGCTACGGCCTACCTGCGGCAAGCCACCTGGCAACAACTCTACGAAGCATTCAATCCAGTTATTGTCTCGTCTTTGGACAAATTTAATGCACGCCAATACTGGGCCGACGCCGTCAATGCCTACAATAGCATTCCCTTAGTGGAAAAAGTAAATGCCGACCTGGACGACTACGTCACGCGCCAAGCCCTCGAAGGACTCTTCGCCATGGTCGCACTTAAAGAGCAACAGATACGTCACGACGTCTCGGCACGCACTACCGATTTGCTACGACGCGTATTTGCCAAACAAGACGGCCGCTGAGGCTGCTATATCCTGTATGCGCACAACCGCTAACCTTTCGGCAAAATACACGCCTTGACCATGAGCTAAACAAAGCTCATGGCATTTTTTCTTTTGCCAAACGCCCAGAAGCTATTACTTTCGGCCACACCGATAGCAAAACGCAACCATCATGTCGCTACGGCCCACCCCCATACACGACGCCCTATACGAGTACTTACTCTCGGTAAGCCTACGCGAGCCACCACCAATGCAGCGCTTGCGCGAAAAAACCCAATCACTACCTGAAGCCAACATGCAAATTGCGCCCGATCAAGCACAATTCATGCAACTGCTCATCCACCTGTTGGGAGCCACTCAAACCATCGAAGTAGGCGTATTTACAGGCTATAGTACGCTGGCCGTAGCCCTGGCACTGCCTCAGACAGGACATGTGGTGGCCTGTGAAATAGAAGAAAAGTGGCCACGTGTTGGTTTGCCCTATTGGCAAGAAGCCGGCGTAACTGATAAAATTGACCTGCGTATCGCCCCCGCTCGTGACACACTCACCTCCCTCATCGATCAAGGCCACACCAACCGCTACGACTTTGCCTTCATCGATGCCGACAAAGAAAACTACATTACTTATTATGAGCTGTGCTTGCAGCTAATACGCCCCGGCGGGCTAATTGCCATCGATAACACACTGTGGGATGGTAAAGTAGTCGATCCCCACAATCAAGAATCCGAGACAGAAGCTATCCGAAACTTCAACGCGCATCTACATAAAGATGATCGCGTCGAGCTGTCACTACTCACCTTAGCCGATGGCCTTACTTTAGCTCGAAAGTTGTAAAGGAAGTGATGCTATAATCACTACACAGTAGGCATTTTTCAGCTGAAAAAGTTCTCAGCATGAGCAAATCAAAGAAGTTTGACGCATCTAAAGCACCCAAGCCTGTTGGGCGCTATCCACACGCGCGCCGTGTAGGCAACCTCTTGTTCCTTTCTGGTATTGGGCCACGTGATCCTGAAACCAATGAAGTACCTGGCTTGAAGCGCAGCCCTTCGGGCAATTTTATCGAGTTCGACTTCGAAGCGCAGTGCCATGCAGTTTTCCGAAACGTACGCACTGTACTCGAAGCCTGTGGTGCCCACTGGGAATCCTTAGTAGATATTACTGTGTTTCTCACCAACATGGAGCGCGATTTCCACACATTCAACCGCATCTATGCGACGTATTTTCGCGACAACCAGCCATGCCGCACTACTGTAGGGATCACCGCATTGCCCACACCTATTGCCATCGAGCTAAAATGTATTGCAGTAGTAGAAGAAGACAAATAACGCATGCACCACATCCTCTACCAATAAGGGCAGTTCTACAGCAAAAGTTAGGCGATCAGCACAGCTTGTTCAGTTCCATATGGCAGGAGCCTCAAGGGCAAATTCGGGTATGCACACCTTGAATAGCCGTCCGTCCACTTGGCGCACCATTAAAAAAGTACCATACATTTTACCTACTGGAGTGGATAAAGGGCACCAGCTCGAATAACTATGCGATTCCCCTGGATCCAATATGGGCTGTTGCCCAATCACTCCTGGACCTTCCACCTCACGCCGCATACCTGCAGCATCTACAATGTGCCAATGGCGCCGCAATAATTGTACAGTGGCGTTACTATGGTTTTCAATGGTAATGTGATAAGAAAACACGTATCGCTGCAAGTGCGGCCGAGAATGCTGCGGCTCGTAACGAGCCACCACACTCACAGTAATGCCGAGTGTCGTTGCTTTGTTCATGTTAAAAAACACTATACTTTTAAAACAGGAACACAGAACAAATATAGCTGCTCCACACCAGTTGAAAAACTTTTCTGCATCTCAAAGAATTGGGTATCTATGCACCCCAGTTTTTTAAACATTGATACATTCCCCGATTTTAAATCACATGGCCTTATGATGCGCTGGACTTTTATCGCCCTTTCTGTAACACTTTGGCTAAGCTGCAATACCCACCAAACACCACCAGCAAAAAGCACCACTGATGATATATCTCGACAAGCAGACTCGCTATCTTTCTCAATCGACTATCTAATGGGACGGTTCAACCCAGCCACCCACCCCGACTTTGTGCGCATTGCACCTGAACACTGTGACAAACCCGACATGTTCCTGCGACGCGATGCCTACCATGCTTTCGTGCGCATGTATCGCGCAGCCCAAGCAGATGGCATCACCCTAATCATTCGCTCAGCTACGCGACCCTTTCAACATCAGAAGCGCATTTGGGAAGCTAAGTGGCGAGGCGAACGCTTAGTCGATGGTATGAACCTAGCTCAAGCGATACCTGACCCCGTGCAAAGAGCACTAAAAATTCTGGAGTACAGCTCGATGCCTGGAACCTCACGCCACCACTGGGGCACCGACATTGATCTTAACGCTTTCGAAAATTCCTACTTCGAACAAGGACAGGGTCAGCACGAATACGAATGGCTAGTAGCACACGCCCACGAATACGGATTTTGCCAGCCTTATACCGCTAAAGGGCCTCAGCGCCCCTGGGGCTACAACGAAGAAAAGTGGCATTGGAGTTACCGGCCCATTGCGCGTCAGCTCACACAACTGGCACGCACCCAACTGACCGACCAGATGATCTCCGGCTTCCAAGGTGCCGAAACGGCCCCACAAATTCAGGTGGTAAAGCGATATGTACTGGGCATCAACGAAGATTGTTTTTAGCCTACAATGCAGCGCCCTATGTGGAAGCAGCTTCTTTCATTTTTTCGCAAGCAACACAACCAACGCGAAGAAGAAGGCATGAAATATTTGATTGTCGGTCTGGGCAATATGGGACCCGAATATGAGTTCACCCGCCACAACATCGGCTTTGAAGTGGTAGATGAGTTAGCTCGTCGCTATGAGTCACAATGGGCACGTAAAACATTAGGCGATTTGAGTGCCATCAAATACCGAGGCCGTGCATTGTACCTGCTAAAACCCTCTACTTTCATGAATCGGTCGGGCAAGGCCGTGCGCTACTGGCTCCAACAACTCAAGCTCAAGCCCGAACGCCTGCTCGTCGTTGTAGACGATATCAACCTGCCTTTGGGCAAACTGCGCCTACGCCCTCATGGCTCTGATGGAGGACACAATGGCCTAAAAGACATCAATCAGGTTTTGGCCACCAACCGATACGCGCGCTTGCGCATAGGCATTGGCAACAACTTCCCCAAGGGCCGACAAGCCGACTACGTATTAGGCCGATGGACGGAAGAAGAAGCTCAACAGCTACCTGAAATCATCCAACGCGCCGTCGATGCCTGCCTTGCCTTTTGCACCATCGGCATAGAACGCACCATGAACCAATTCAACCAATAGGGAACTTATTGGATGCGCCTAAGACGTGCCCATACGGTCCCCTCAGTACTGATCCAGGAAAAAGCAAATGCACCGGCAGGTTCGAACCTCAACAACACTACCTGCTTGAGTGGTACACCTGCTGCTTTGAATGCCGCTTTCAAGGCTTTTTTTCTTTTGGCAAAATCCTTTGCTGAATCCGCCTTGAGTGCTAATACCAAGGCGTACTGGGAGTGCGCTTGCAACACGGGGGCCAAGGCCTTAAGCGCTTCGAAACTCTCTTGACTTAGCATATAGCCCTCAAAGCGAAGACGAGGCACCTGTTGAGCCACCGCAGCGCGCAGCTCCGCCAGCGCATCACGCGCTACTGTGTGACCAACAATCACCCGCTGCTTGCCAGGCACAGGAGCCACACTGACCGAACAAGGCATAGGTTTTAGACTACTGAGCCCATCGATGAGTAAGTGCCCATTGACGCCACGGCCAAAGTCGGGCGCATAGTATGCTTCAAGCGTCAGGTAGTGCACCCGATGCACGGGCTGCAAGATAAGGCGCTGGCGATGCCAACCATACCACTTGATCGGCTCGCTTACTGCCAAGATGTCGCCTCGCGCACACATCTCAGTATCATCACCCCAGATGCGCAAAATTACAGGTGTGACGAAGTTGGCCCGTTGCTTGCTCGAACGGCTCATACTCATATATGCTTTGGCTCGCCCCAAATACAAGTCGAGCTGATAGCATGTATCAGCACTGAGAGGATAGCGAAGGCGTTGCCCCAAGGCCTCATAAGTAGAGTTGTCGCGCACCACCATCCCCACGTAGGTATGGCCTTCGGCCGCTGGCAAGTCTACGCCAAAGGCCCCAGGCTGTACATCGGGTGGCGACTCCGTTTGGTAGCCGCAGTCCGTCCACTGGGCAGGCACTTTGCTAGGCGCAGCTTCGCCTTCAAACGAAGGATTGGCCAAAGGCACTTCACGCACCACTTGGGCATTTATTCCCAAAGACAAGCTTGCAAAAAGAAAAATGAGAAAGATATTGCGGCTCATCACGTGATTTTTGCCATGTATGCTACACAGCTCCAGGCCAAGACAAATTTTGGACCATCGCCCAAACATACAACTGATACATGAACAAAGAAATCCTCCGACTGGCAATACCCAATATATTGAGCAACATATCTGTGCCGTTGCTCAGCTCTGTAGACACGCTGCTCATGGGGCGCTTGTCGGCCGAACACGTAGCAGCGGTGGGCATTGGATCAATGATCTTCAACTTTATCTATTGGAACTTCGGCTTTTTGCGCATGGGCACTACGGGTATTACCGCCCAAGCTTTTGGTCGAAGGGCCCAAAGTGATTTAATGC
>JALSGS010000035.1 GCA_026982695.1 Saprospiraceae bacterium | reverse complement strand
GAAAAGCGCAGCGCCTTCCGCCATTATTCCGCCATCACCCCACAAACCGCTCAGCCTCAGTCAACAGAGGCAAATGACCTTTATCTTGTACCGCATATGTCAGAAACATAAATCATCATATCTGTATCGTATGGCGCAATATTTAAACCTTTTCGTAACATCATGTCGGATAACGCTATCGCTCATCCAACTTACGTATCCGTCTTACGGGTTGCCATCGTATCTCTCTCGATTCCATAAGCCGCTCAATTCCCATATCAATTACTCTGACCCCTTTGATCCTCCTTTAGCTTGTCCAGGTAAACCGTGTAATCCTGATCATCAAAAAAACAGACCTGACGGTTATTACCTCTTTGAACCACATGCTGCGGTACTCCTGCCACACTTAATCTTGGAAGCCTTGCCATCGTATCTCTCTCGATTCCATAAGCCGCTCAATTCCCATATCAATTACTCTGACCCCTTTGATCCGACCCCTTTGATCCGACCCCTTTGATCTGACCCCTTTGATCTCGGATAACGCTATCGCTCATCCAACTTACGTATCCGCCTTACGGGTTACGGGTTCGATGCTTGGCTATTTCCCTTTTTTATTGCTGGTCATCACGTAAATACCTATTGCAAGTGAAATTAGAACTCTAATCATTCCATCGATGATTCTTTCATCTACTGGGACTCGACCAGCATACCCAAAAAAACCTCTGATAGAGTTACCTGACAATACAACAATTACTGAATCAATAAGGAATATTAAAGCAATAAAAATCCACAACCACTTATACTCATTCATTTTTTGTCTCATTTACCAGAAAAACTTGATGTAGGTAAAGGAGCTTGTGTTGGTTGAGAGGTTGAAGCGCCTGTTGGTTGAGAGCTTGAGGTACCATCACCACTTTGAGCCGTTAAGAATATTCGTAACTTCTCATAAGCATTAGGTATAGCACCAATGTAACCACCTACTGAAGGATATGGTGGGCCTTCAGTAGCAAGAGAGTTTATTGCATCCATTGTGTTTGTATAAATAACAGGATTACCAACAAGAGCTGTGGTTACTGGATTCGTATAAAGAAATGTCTTGGCAGAGTTATAGGCAGCCGCCGCACCCCGTGCGATATGCGGAGCCGCAGCCCGGCCACCTGCAACCAACATCCGCCCACCCCAAACAGCACAAGGTACACAGAAGGTTCCCGACGGATCACTATAGTTAACCGGATTCCCCCCCACATAGGCATACAGATTCAGCCCCCCAGCCATTCCAATCGGATCTTCCTTGATAAACCGCCCCACCTGCGCATCGTAATACCTGGCTCGCATGTAGTAGAGATTATCCGCTTCGGTCATTACCCCATACTGCCCTACATAGGTAAACGGCTGGGCTATCACTTCCACCTTGCCCAGCAGCTTGCCGAACGGCGTATAGCCATATTGGTTGACGGTGGCCTGGGCACTATCGGTCATCGCTACGGTATGGCCGGTGCCATCAAAGTGGTAGACGTAGAGCTGGTTGCTCTGCGCATCCACCATCGCCATCAGGCCAAGGCCGTGGATGTAGTAGCGCTGGATGGTGTTGGCTGCATCGGCTTCGGCGATGAGGTTGCCACCGGCATCGTAGATGTATTTTGTGGTGGTTCCGTTTCGGGTGGCGATGAGGCGATTGCCTACACCGTCATATTGGTAGCTGTTGCTGCCGTAGCCGGTCAGGCGGTGGGCGCTGTCGAAGCTGTAGCCGGTGCTGCCTTTGGTTTGTAGCTGCCCTTCGTTGTCGTAGCTGAAGGTGACCGGGGTGCCGCTGAGGGTGGCTTGGGTCAGACGATTCTTGTAGCTGTTGTAGCTGTGGGTCTGGGTATTATCCGTGAGTGTTGTTGGCGGGATGGGCTCATTGCTGATGGTGGCTTTTGTTCGGTTGCCACCGGCATCCAGGGTGTAGGTGTAACTAACCAGGGTCTGGCCGTTGGCTTGATGGTTGATGCCGGTGAGGCGGTCGGCTTTGTCGTAGCTATAAGCCGTGCTTGCGCCATTGAAGTGGTTGATGCTGGTGAGCCTTCCGGC
>JALSGS010000034.1 GCA_026982695.1 Saprospiraceae bacterium | reverse complement strand
GATCACGCGTTTCCACAATCCAAACAATACCATGTACATGATTGGGCATGACCACGAATTCATCGGGGAACAATTCGATTTCATCACGGATTCTCGCGGAACGAAACCATTCTTCCCACACCATTTCCCCAAACGCATTCAACACCATTACCCCATCCACCACCCGACCGAACAACGGTTTCCGGTTGTGGGTGCACACCGTTACAAAATATGCGCCTGGATGGGTGTAATCGTATCCCTTCAGGCGGATGGACCGGCGATGGTGGCGCTTGGAGTCGTAAGGCATAGGATTACCTCCTTTTAGATTAAACACGGCGCCGCCGTGCCTCTACGGATTTGGCCTTGCTGATCCGCTCCCACACCAATTGCGCCACGGCACGATAGACCGCTTTGCGCTCTTCCTCGGTGAGGCCCAGGGCGTCAAAGACCACATCGTCCAACGCCTTGCGGTCGGGCAAAGGCTTTGGCTCCTGCTCGGAGATGGGCACATCCGATGTCGGGTCAATGCCGATTTCGGTGAAGATGGTTTCGACCCGCCGTCTAAGGAATGAGTAAACATCGAAAGAGCTAAAATCTAACAGTGGTGGGTTTACAGCTAACATTTGCTTAATTTCTGGTCCGTAGGTGGTGAGTAACCCCTCTCCCAGATTTTTTCGTCCATACAGTTCCGAAAAGAAGATCGATAGGGTGGAGTTTAAGAACAATTTCAAGCCTCTTTCTGAGTCCTCCATTTTCGCAACTCCAACAAATACGGTATCACCTATCAGAAAGTCACCAGCAATTATCGGAGTCCAATTCCGTTGGTCCCTAAACCTCATTATTATGAATGAACTCTTATGCTGTTTAGGAAGCCACCACCAGAATCTTCTCCCTTGTACACTTTTCCTCAAATGGTAGCCTTGTTTTTCTCCCCACTTGATGTATTCCAATGCTTTGGGATATCGATATAAACTTTCTTTCGGTTCATGGCAGAAAAATGCGAGTTTCTTCAGTTCATCACCAAAAATACCGTATGTGAGACATTCCTGTAAACTCGTCAGTACCGGCTTTAGAAACTCCTCCTCAATCTCCCCTTCCCATCCCGCGCCGTTTCGCACCCGCACAAGGCCCGGACGGGAGCCGGGTCCCAGCGGTTCAAGGTAGAAGAAGTCGTTGGCACCGGTCGTAAAACCACGCCGCACCTCCGCAATCTCACCCAGCCGCACCAGTTTGCCCCTGCCCTTTTCCAGAATGGTGAAGAAGATGTCCGGTGCACGCAGGTATTTGCCGCCCCACTTGTCGCCTAAGTATTTGCCGGGGCCCATGGAAGTAGGTTCGGAGCCTTCCTTCAAAAGTTCCTCCACCGTGATGGGGAAGATGCGAAAGTCGGGGGATTTGAGGACCTTCTGAACGTTTTCTATGGCGATGAAGTTGTCCGCATTGACCGCTTCTTCAAAGGGCTTTTTGAAAGCCACGAAGCGGATGGTGTGGTCTCTGGGCACTTCTTTGTCTTTCAAAGGCGCGCCGGCGACGGTGATGACGGTGTTGATGTCGGCGCGGGCGAATGAGCGGCGGGCGTGGTTGTCAATCACCATATAAAGCGGAGCTTTGCGCAGGAAGAATTCCTGCAGCCACGCGCCGTAGCCCACATCCAGCCAGGCGTTGGAGCAGATGAAGACATGCACGCCTTTTTCGTTCAAAAGCCGCAGGGAGCGAATGTAGAAGTAAGTGTAGAGGTCCGAGCGGCCGCTGGGCTTACGGCCCGTTTTGAACTGGTTGGTTTGCGCCCGTGATCTGGCAAAATAGTCGGGAAAATCGAGGCGCACCATTTCCATCAGGGCTTTTTTGTAATCCTGCACCGAAAGGCGACCATTTGGATCGCTGATCGCTTCCTGGCGCACATAGGGCGGATTGCCGATGATGATGTCAAAGCCGCTCCGGTCAAAGAAGATTTCCGCAAACTCAATGCTCCAGATGAAGGGGCGAACTTCTCTGAGGTTGTGCTTCTGCGCTTCCAGCTCGGTGATTTCGGCTTGTAGTTGGGCGATACGTTTCCTGGTGGTCTGCTCAGCCCGCTTTTCCTTCTCCGTAGGCTGGAGATCGAGAAGCGTTCCTTGTTTTCCGGCGTTCTGCAGATTGCGAATTTCACGCTGCCGCGCCGTGATCTCCGCATCCAGCACGGCGCGAAAAATGTCCAGCTCTTCCTTTTCAATGAGGGCGTAATTGCCTACACGGTTGTAGAAGAAGTCGCGTTTTTTCTTTTTAAGTTTCGTGATTTCACCTTTTATTCCTTTTGACAGATTTGCATGGTCGTGAACGGGGAAGGTTTTGTCGCCGATGCGCTGGATCAGGGAGTCACCCATGCGCACTTTGAAGGTCAGGTTGGGCAACAGGGGTTCAAAAGAGTGCTGGAAGTCGTCGGGCATATCCACGAACAGCGTGAGCCAGAGGCGGAGGTGATTGATCCACACCGCCCAGCGCTTGACTTCCGCCCCGTAAAGGGAGCGGGCGATGATGGACTTCTTGCGCTCAAAGGGGGTGGGAGCCCGCTCGCTCAGGTCCTGAGGAGTTTCCTCGCGGCTGTAGAGGTCTTCCAGCATCTGGTCCAATACCTGAAGCATGCCCACAAGGAAGGCGCCGGAACCTGCAGCGGGGTCGGCCACGGCGAGGCTTTCCAGCCGGGCGATGAGGGTGCGAATCTGTTCGGATGAAAGGGCCACTTCCCTTGGGCTTTCAGCCGGGAAGAAAAGGCGGTAGAGGGTGTCGCAGGGGATGTCGGTAGTGCGCTCCAGCCATTTCACCAGGGCTAAACGGCTCATCATATCCACTTCCACCCGGGGCGTATAGACCGCGCCCTGTTCCATGTTCGTAAGCCGCTCAAAGATGATGCCTAAGAATTCGGGGTTGAGCTCCAGCTCTTCGTCGTAGAGTTCGTTCTCCTCCACGGTGAAGTTGTATTGAAAGAGGAAGTCCAAAAAGTCGCCGATGGGCGCATCGGGAATCCAGAGGTCCCGGTGATCCACATCCTGCTTGCGGCTGAAGAGCTCGCCGTTGAGATAGGGAGACATCTGCAGCGCCTGTTGGGTCTTTTCGGAGAAAGGCGCCCGGCCGTAGGCCACCTTACGCCCCGGCGGAGAGCTGAGCGCCTCAAAGAAGAGGGGTTCCAGCCAGTCCCGGTAGAAGCAGTCTTTATCAGGAGCGGGGGGTTCTTTCCATTGCAGATACTCCTGCCAGAAGTCCTGAAGGAAACGGGGGTTCTGGCCGAGCCATCCCCGTTTCTGCACAAAGCCCAGAAAGATGGTGCGAATCACGAAGAGCAAAGCGAAGTCCTGCTTTAGGGCCGGGTCTTCAGTTCCCTGCACGCTTTCGGCCAGGCGGTCGAAGTGGGGCTTGAACTCCCGGTAGAACTCGTCGGAGACGGCCTCCAGCGAGAAGGTCTTCAAGATGCCATCAAGGGTGGAGAAATCGGCCCTGCGGAACTGCTGGACGAAGGTTTTGTTGGGGAGTTTGGGGTCAATGAAGAAAGTATAGCGCCGGTAGGTGCTGAACTGCCGGCGGGTGCCGTGGTAGGTGACGGTGACCAGGGAGAGGCGGAAACGGCCTCGGTCGTCGTAGAAAGCAAAGATGCCGGCGTTGTGGTCGGTGGTTTTGAGCACTTGCTTGGCGAAGTCGTATTGCCGGCGCCGACTGGTGCGGGCGGTGAGCTCCCCTTCCATCCTAACATCTACCACGATAACGCTAGTGGTCTCGTCCAGTTCTATCAGACCTAGCTGTCGGGCTTCGGCAAAGGGTTCATCTTCTTTGATGAAAAAGCTCAGGTCGTCCTGCAGCGGCCTGAAAGCGGGAGCAATGTGGCGCAAAAGATTGCCCCAACTTGTAGTGGCATATTCCCTTAATATATTGATGAGCTGATTTTGGTCCATATGGTTTTTTTATTGACAAATGATAATCCACACGGCTTCGCCTCCGATGTGCCGCAAGACACATCGCCGAAGGATTTGCGCCATTCCCCTTTGCACTAAGTACGTACACATGAACGGAAACACATGGCACTGCGCGTAAGTTAGCTTGTTTGCCCCATGCGCCACAACATACACGCAGATCTTCTGCACTTTTTCAGCATGCAGATAGCCTACACTTGCCGTTCGCGCTTTCCTGTACGGGCCGTGTGGCACTCACTTGCTGGCATGTCTGTTTTCGAGCACTTCGACGACATCGGCCAGGTGGTGACCTTTCGCAACGAGCAAGACGATGAGGTGGTACAGTAGATCGGCAGCTTCGCCTACGAACTCGTCGTCGGGGCCGTGCAGGGCGGCAATGACGGTTTCTACGGCTTCTTCACCTACCTTTTGCGCAATGCGGGGCAAACCAGCTTCGAACAGGTGGGCCGTATAGGACGAGTGAGGCTGTGCAGCGGCTTTGCGTTGGTGGACGACGCGTTCGAGCAAGCTGAGGAAATGCACATGACCATGACGGCTTTCGCCAAAACAGGTATCGGTACCGGTATGGCAGGTAGGGCCATGCGGACGGGCCTTGATCAGGAGGGTGTCGCGGTCGCAGTCGTGCAAGATCGCCTGTAGCTCGAGGTAGTGACCTGAGGTTTCACCTTTGGTCCACAGGCGTTGGCGCGAGCGGCTAAAGAAGGTGACGCGGCCGGTGCGGAGGGTGTGTGCCAGGGCTTCGCGATTCATGTATCCGAGCATGAGCACTTGCAGAGTGTGAGCATCTTGCACGATGGCGGGCACGAGGCCTTCGCCTTTGTCGAAGTCGAGTTGATCTACCGACTGGAGCAGGCGCCGTTTCATGAAATTCAGTTTGTGTGCAGTAAAGGTGCAGTACAAAGAACACACACCTAATGGAAAAATAGTTGAAAAGGCAAGCAAAATTGCCTGCCTTTTACGCAGTACGGCCCACGAGTTGCTATTTCAGCGCCTGTTCGAGATCGGCGATGAGATCGGCCACATCTTCTACCCCTACGCTTAGTCGGATCAGCCCATCGCTCAAGCCCGAGCGCAAGCGCTCCTCGCGCGGGATAGCCGCATGGGTCATCGTAGCCGGATGCCCAATGAGCGACTCCACCCCTCCCAACGACTCGGCCAGTGTGAACAGCTGTGTGTGGCGCAGCACTTTCATGGCGGCTGCTACAGAAGCATCCTCGAGATCGAAAGAAAGCATGCCGCCAAAACGGCGCATTTGTCGGGCAGCTAGCTCGTGTTGGGGATGCGTCGGCAAGCCCGGATAGTATACCCGTGCCACGCGTGGATGCACCTCGAGCCACTGAGCAATTTGTTCGGCATTGTCGCACGCACGCTCCATGCGCAAATGCAAGGTCTTGACGCCGCGGAGCACCAAGAAGCAGTCATGGGGGCCAGGAACGGCTCCTGCAGCGTTTTGCAAGAAATACAAGCGTTCGGCCACTTCAGGCAGGCGCGTCACCACTACGCCCAACACCACATCGGAATGTCCCCCCAGATACTTTGTCGCCGAATGGATGACCAAGTCAGCACCCAGTTCGAGGGGTTGTTGTAGATAAGGCGAGGCAAAGGTGTTGTCCACTACGGTGCGGATGCCCAGCTGGCGGGCCTGCGCACACAGTGCGGCAATATCGGAGATGCGCAAAAGCGGATTGGTAGGCGTTTCAATCCAAATCATCTTGGTACGGGGGCTTACGAGTGCCTCAAGCGAGGGGCTACCTGCCAAGTCGACAAATCGGCTTTTGATGCCCAGTGGCGCATAGACGCGTTGTAGGAGCCGATAGGAGCCTCCATACAAGTCGTTGCCAGCCAACACCTCATCGCCAGGCCGTAACAGACGCACCACAGCATCCATAGCTGCCATGCCGCTGGCAAATGCGATGCCATGAGCACCTTGTTCCAAGGCTGCTACGCTGGCTTCCAGCGCTGTACGCGTGGGGTTTTGGGTACGGGCATATTCGTATCCTTTGTGTTGCCCAGGCGCTTGCTGCGCATAAGTCGACGTCTGGTAGATGGGGGTCATCACAGCACCTGTAGCTGGGTCGGGTGTTACGCCAGCATGTACGGCCAGGGTGCCAAATCCGGTATGTGCCTTCATCAATGGGTGTAATTTTTCTTTCGCAAAAAGGGACAGTTGGTTGAGCAATAAATGCAACAGGACAACCCGACCTCGGCCTGGTTGTCCTGCATAGAGGGCGAGCAGTAGACACACACTGCTCTAGTACATTTCAGGTTAGCATTAGGAGTTGACCGAATCGCTCAGTGCCTTTCCCGGCTTGAACTTCACCTGTTTCTTGGCGGGAATTTCGATCTGCTCGCCAGTTTTCGGATTGCGCCCCATACGTGCTTCTCGCTGCACCACTTGGAAGGTGCCAAAGCCGATAAGCGAGACCCTTTCACCCCGCTGCAATGCTTCTTTTACTGCCTCGAGAAAAGCATCTATAGCTGCAGCAGCTTGTCCTTTTTCCAGGCCCGCCTTTTCGGCTACAGTTACAGTCATTTCACCTTTGTTCATACTGGTCGATTTTAATGAGAAGTATTTTGGACGGCGCTAAATTAGCTGCCCATCTAAGCATTAGCAAGTATTGTTGCCGATAATAGGCGCAAAAATCAAGTATTTTCAGGCTTTTTCTCACATTCTAGCATCATTTCACGCGAAAAAGTACTCATATGTCGTTTTCGCACAAGTAAAATAGTGCATTTGCGTTAGCTTTGAATTCCTTCACAAAACCCACTATTGCGATGAAGCCGAGTACACGCTTGCTGCTAGTCATGCTCTTTTCAGCCACTTTGGTGGCTGTAGTGTCGTCCTGCGCACCCAAAACGGGCTGTCCTATCAATGAAGAAGCACATGTGCAGCCCAATAAAAAGGGCGAATACCCACGTACCCGAACCCGATCGAGTCTCTTTCCCAAAAAGATGCGCAAACAGCTCAAACACTAATCGAGGCACGTATCCGTGTCAAGACGCCGTTTTTTCCTTTTTTTGCCCTGCGCAATCCTTCCATTCACTCATCCCAAACACTACTGACATGTCGCGCTATGTAGCCATCATGGCAGGCGGCGTGGGTAGCCGTTTTTGGCCTGCCAGCCGTCAGCATCGCCCCAAGCAATTTCTCGACATTTTGGGCACTGGCAAGTCGCTGTTGCGCCTGACCTTCGAGCGCTTTCTGCACTTGGTGCCTGCCCAACACATCGTAATCGTAACCCACCAGCAGTATCGCGCTTTGGTGCAGCAAGAGTTGCCCGAGCTCGATGCACACCAGATCTTGTGCGAGCCTTCGCGCAACAACACGGCTCCGTGCGTCGCATGGGTGGCCTTTCACCTCCAGGCCCTAGACCCTCATGCCAATTTCGTCGTGGCCCCTTCCGACCACTTCATTCTCAAAGAGCAAGCTTTTGTGGAGGTACTGCAGCGCGCACTGGACTTCACCGAAAAGCACGACGCCCTGCTCACCCTCGGCATACAACCCACTCGCCCCGACACCGGCTACGGCTATATCCAGTACGAACCACATGCCCAAGAGGGCGTGCACAAGGTAGTGCGCTTTACCGAAAAGCCACCACTGGAGCAGGCTCAGGCATATGTGGCTAGCGGCCACTACCTGTGGAATGCCGGCATCTTTATATGGAGAGCCCATACCATTATCAATGCCTTTGCACAACACGCCCCCGATATCTACCACATCCTCGAAGCGGGACAACAAGTCTATGGTACAGCTGCCGAGGCCGAGTTTATCGCACAACACTACCCCGACACGCCCAACATTTCAGTCGATTATGCCATCATGGAGCGGGCCAATAACATCTATACCTTACCTGCCGACATTGGCTGGAGCGACCTGGGCACCTGGGCTAGCCTTCACGCTTTGCTCGACAAAGACGCTCATGACAACGTCTTGCAAGGCACACACATCTTGGCCCAAGAGCTACGCCACTCGCTGGTACGCCTGCCCGAAGGCAAAATCGCTGTGCTGCGCGGCCTGGACGGATTCATCGTGGTAGACGAAGGCGACGTGCTACTCATATGGCCCAAAGACGATGAACAAGCCATCAAGCAAATACGGGCCGAAGTAGGGCGTCGCTTCGGTCAAGATTTACTTTGATGCATGGCCGACCGCCTGATCATCCTCAGCCCATGCTCGCCTTTAGCACGCAAGGGGAATGGCATCAGTCTGAGCGTGCAACACATGGCCGCCCAGCTCGAATCTCGCTAGGCCATTGCTGTACTAATAGCCCATCATCCCACCGACCATGCCCACATTGCGCCTAACTGTTGGCCGCCTTTCGGCAAAAAAGCCAAGTGGCTCATCTCAGCCCCGAACAATGGCCTCGATTAATGCGATGGATTGCCGAGTTTATCCCGCATGCGCAAGATTTTGCGCACGCGCATGCCCGCTACTCTGAGGGCCACAACCCACTAAAAAGAAAAGCCCACAGAAGCTTGCCACGACAAGTTGCGATCAAGATCAGCACGGGCAATGCTATGCCCTCCATCGAGGGCATAGCGGCTAAAGTCATAGTCGTTGTTGGTCAAGTCCGTCAATCCGTATTGATATTGCAAGCCGACAAACAACCCTTGATTGAGGAAAAGCGAAATGCCGCCCTGTAGGCCATAATCGAGGCGGTTGAACCAGGGCTTGTCGGTGCGAGGCCATTCGTAATAGGCACCCAAGGCACGGGGCAGCGTCGTGGGCTCACCGTTAAGCTCAATGAGGGTCGTTTCTGAAAAGTCGCCCTCCTTTGTCTCATCGCGCAAATAGTTAAACTCTAAAGGAGTGATCAGATCGACAGGGCTGCCAGCAGTGGTCGAACCGCTAAACTGCCATTCGCCCGTAGCCGTAGCACCTACCAGCACGCTGGCATATGCCCCCACTGATAATTCAAGCCATTCCAAGGGGCGCACATAGACCTGAACGGGGAGCCCCAACCACGAAGTAGTCATGACCAGGCTGTATTTTCCATCGCCTGTGGCGATCACCGAGCTGCCTTTGTCGGTAGTGAAAGTGCGATAGTGTGGCCCTTCGTACTTGTAGCGGCTACCTTTTTGCTCAAAGCTAATGCCTGTGCGCAGGCCAAAGGCATCGACCAGCTTCAAGGTAAACATGGCCCCTAGGTTGAATCCCGTCGCCGTGCTCCATTGCTCTAGCGCATTGCCATTGTCGTCCATTTCTACTGGCCCATCGATTTGGGAAAAATTGAGACCGGCGCGAAAGCCGTAGTGAAGCGATTGGCTACCTACCTGGTGCATGCTCCACACACACATGCCCACACACAATACAAGCGTACGCGTCATAAATTCAGTTTTTGGCTACTGCCATTGAGTAATTGCGTTTCTTTGCAGTTCTCTTTCAAACTATGGCGACAAAGATACTCAGTGGCGCGTTAGCGGGGATAGTCTTGTGGCTTATCGGCAATGCGTTTACCGGCTGGCTACAGGGATGGTTTGTCTTTCGTCCTATCCGTTTGCCGAAAGGCCACCCTTTCTCCTTTACCTCTCCCTTCCAACAGCTATGGCTCACGCGCCCCGATGGTGCACGCCTTCACGGCTTGTGGTTCACTCAGCCTCAAAGCCAAGGGCTGGTGCTCTACTTCCATGGCAACAAGGGGCATGTAGGTCGTTGGGGGCATCTGTATTGGATGTTTCGCCGATGGGGTTGGGACATGGCCCTCTTCGACTACCGAGGATATGGGCTCAGCCGAGGGCGGCGAAGTGAAGCAGCCATGTTGGCTGACGCACTGGCCATGTACGACCTGCTGGCCACCCACTACACCCAACGCCCCATCGTGTTGTTTGGGCGCTCGTTGGGCTCGGCTTTTGCCAGCTATGTAGCTATGCACCGCCCAGCTGCCGGCCTGATACTGGAAGCACCTTTTCGCAGCATGCCCGCGCTATTCCACTCGTGGTGGAAGCTACCAGCAGCCCTATTCTACTTCCGCTATCACTTTTCCAATGAGCGATATTTGGCACAGGTTTCCACGAAAGTATGCATCATCCATGGCACCCATGACCAACTGGTACCTCATGCACATGGCCGTGTCCTGGCACAACTAACATCTCAAAGCACTTTCATCTCTATCGCAGAGGGAGGACATCATCACCTGTGGTTTTTCGACAAATACCAAGTAGCTGTAGCCGACTTTTTACTTGCTTGTACTCAAACCCACTGATCATGTCTCGACGCAACAAGCTGGAAAAATTCGCGCAATTGCGCACCTTTCCTCACGTATACGAGAACTTCGACGTGAAGGCACCGCAGTTGTACCGCCAAGGTGAAGCGGTACACATGCAAGGGCGCTGGCACGAACACTTTGGCAATGAGCATCCCATCGCGCTGGAGCTGGCTTGTGGACGAGGCGAATATACCGTAGGGCTGGCCCGTCGCTTCCCCCAACGAAATTTCATTGGGGTAGACATCAAGGGCGCGCGTATCTGGAAAGGTGCGCGTATCGCACTGGAAGAGGGGCTGAACAATGCAGCTTTTTTGCGCACGCGTATCGAGCTGATCGACCACTTTTTCGCCCCAGGTGAAGTAGCTGAAATATGGATCACCTTTCCCGATCCCTTTTTGCGAAAGAGCAAAGCCAACAGGCGGCTTACTGCCCCCCTATTTTTGGAGCGCTATCACCGAATTTTGGCGGCCAATGGATGGGTACATCTCAAGACCGATGAGCCCTTGCTATATGAGTTCACGCTCGAGGTGTTGGCCCACAACCCTCATTTCAGCCTGCAATACTGCGATAACGACATCTACAGCAAGCCGCTTCCGCTACCCGAATTGGCACTAAAGACATATTACGAGCACATGCATCTCGAGGCGGGCAAAACGATTAAGTACGTGCGCATGCAGCGAAAAGGAGGGTAATTGCCTACTGCTGCTTACCAATTGTTGCCATAAGTGCGCCTATATCGCTGCAGCGGCTCATAAGGACACAGCAAGGTACACTGCGCCCCTTTCCAAGCTGTCAGCGGCCTGACGACAAAGCCATCCCACTGGCCAAACACGCGCACAGGCTCGCCTGCGCTTAACGCAAACAGCTGCCACCCCACTTGTGGCGTACAATCCATTGGGATGGCGTGCTGGTCTTCGTCCACCAGCCACCAGCGCGCGTCTTTAAAGGCAGGCCACACTTTTTCCCATATGACGGGTCGCTCGCGTACAAAGGGGTTGTGTGCCAACAGCTCGGCATACCACTGAGCAAAGGTTGAAAATTTGCGGTGCCCACAGGGTAGCATAGCCATAGCTGGGCGCACTTCCCATCGAAACACGCGAAATCGCAGTGGGGTAGGGCTCGGATACCAAACACCTGCTGCCCAGAGCCACATGTTGGGGGTCAGCTCTGGTTGCCAAGGCTTGTCGTCATAGGCATAGTCGATGAGCATGGCGATGTGCTCGTGTTGGCGCCCCCACAGCCACGCACGGCGCACGTACAGGTCGCCTTCTTGGGTCTCCTGCACTGAGAGCACGAGCCATTCATCGCACACCTCAGGGAGCTGTTCGAGCACTGCCTTGCGCTTATACGCGCCCACCAACTGCATGACCTCTTCTTTCCACATCTGGGGCAACTCATCCCACTTGATCAAGGCCCTCGCCAGCAGGTGTAGCCAAGCTAGCTCAGCTGCTACGCGTTCGGGCCATTGAAGTGCTTGCCCAACGAGAGGCGCTACGCGAACCTCCAAGTGGCGTGCCAGGCTGCCCAACTTGGCATCGACCAGACGCGCACACACTTCAGCCCACCACTGAGCATCATGCCCAGCTAAAACGGCCAGGCCCTCGCGCAACACGTCGGCCAACCATTGTTCCAGGAAGCGTGCACCTGCCTGCATGTGCAACAGTCGCTGTTGTTGGGTGCGCTGACGCGCAGCAGCACGCCGCTGGGCAGCTACCGCCTCATCAGCTACAGGAGTCTGCCCCATATCGACAACCCAATCTGGCTCGGCTTTTGCCAAAAACAATTCGGGTTGCAGATGCCACATAGCACGCAAGGCCCATATGTGCTTACATGGCGCGGGCACTGAACAATTGCACCTACCGCGCAGTTGTGTCTTGTGCCAAACTACTCGAAACCATTGGATGCCACCACTCTTGCACTGACCCCACACCCATTGTGGCGACTGCCCCAGCTGGCGCCATCGTGCAGGCTTGGCCACTGCTGCCACACGCCTAATCAGAGCCTCATCGGAGCTGATCCAGACGCTGAGCAACTCCTCTATAGCACGCGTTGCCTTTTCGTCATTGAGATCCATAAGTGTCGCAAATGTATGGCAAAGCTACACTGGCACTGTAAAAAGCAGATTCTTGTCGGCATTTCCATTATATTGCCATCAAAGCATGCAGCCCAAACCGATTACAAATGATGAAAGCCCTGTGGCTTATATGTAGCATGGGCCTTTTGCTGCCCCTAAGTAGTATCGGCCAATCGCAGCCCGACAATGAATGGACCGCATTCAGCGGTACATGTATGCTGCCCGATGGGCGCCACCTCGATCACGCTGCTATTCATTGCCTTCCCTGCGGCACCACCTCGCGCCTACGCGCTGGTCGTTTTTCTTTTCCTCGCCTTTCGGCAAACCAGGAGTGGACTTTTGCATTCCACCGACCAGTAATACAGCTCCATGACCTGACAGTTGCCGACGAACGCCAGCTCGCCGCTCACCTCCACGGCCGCGATACGCTCTCCTTTTGGCAGCGCCTGGCAGCTGATTTAGATCACAACGGCCAAGTAGACACACACGACTTAGCCCTACTACACCAACTCGTACTGAAAGGTCATCCTGACAGTTTGGTACATTGGCACTTTCTTCCCGACAGTACCATTCGCAAAGCTCATTGTGGGTGGCCCTGCCTGAACCCCGATACCATACGGTTCCGCCCTACCGGAGAGATGCTCATCAACCAAGTGATTGTCGCAATCAAGATGGGCGATATAGTGCACCCTCAACCTGCTAACCACCACCAAAAGGCAGAGCCAGCTTTTGTGCTGGACAGCCGCGAGCTATGTACCCAAACACACAGCGTACGCATCCCACTGCGCACACGCAATGCCGAACAAGTTGCTGCATGTCAATTTGCTATCCGATGGGATACCACCTATTTGGAGTGGCAGGGCTTTGAGCCCACTGCCACCTGTGCTTCCACTCACCTATCATTTGCCGAAAGGGGCCAATCCATAGCCTTTAGCTGGCAACGCCCCTTTGCTACAGCTGCCGACAGCTGTCATCTGCCCGATCTGCTCGGTTGGCTGGTTTTCCGATTGCACGATCGCACTCCCGACACCACGCTACGCATACAGTTTAGTGATACCCCATTACCGATAGAAGTCATTGCTGAAGATGGCCATCAGCTCAACGCTTTATTTAGTGGGGGCCGCATTGAGATTTTGCCTCCTAGCAAGCGCATTCGAGTAAAAGTACTTGAGCAGCGCCCGCCCAGCTGTGCGGGTGCTTCCGATGGCTATATCAAGCTGATGGTCCATGGCAGCAGCCCCATTCAGTCGTGGCAATGGAATACAGGCGCTGTAGGCTCCGAAATTGCTCACTTGCCCGCTGGAAGTTACAGCGTGACGATTACCGACAGTGCAGGCTGTCCCTTCACCTTTGGCCCTATTGTGCTGCCCGACCCACCACCACTAACCATAGATGCACAGTGGTCTCCGCCTCAATGCCTCGAGCCCGAATCGGGACATATTCTTCTACGTGCCAATGGCGGATATCCTTCCTGGCATGTGCAGTGGAGCGATGGTGTGAGCGGCATGTGGGAGCGAACCCAGCTAGGACCTGGTCGATATGAAGCTACTGTAACGGATTCTATGGGTTGCCATGTTTCTCAACAGTTTGAGCTAGTATTGCCAGCCCAATGGCGGGTGATCGCCTTGGCACATTTGCCGAAAGGCCAGCCCCAAAAAGCCCGATTCGAATTGCTGCACCTGGATGGGGCCGCTCAGCCTTTCGACTTTCAATGGGCCGACGGCATTGAAGGGGCTTCTCGCGATAGTTTAGCTGTAGGCAACTACCAATTGCAAATCAGCGATGCCCAACATTGCCAACTGTCTATTGAACTGGATATCTGGAAGCTACACAATGGCAAGCTGGCACCTCGGTTCCATTTGGATAAACAAACCTACCAAGCGCGTTTGCTAACCAATGCGCTACTCGTACTGTCGCGCCCCACCCAAGCTCGTCTCACCATTGAAGATCGGCGCGGGCAAATGTTGCACGCAATGGAGCTATCGCTGCAAGCAGGTACAAATGTATTGGGGCTAATGTGGCCTAGGGCCTGGAAAGCCATCCTAGCCATGCCTTCTGGTCTGACCTATGAATGGCAATTCGAGTAAAAACAACTGACCTGTTGCCCTCACGTTTCTTTATCGCTGTGAGATAGTTCTTCTGAGGGCGGCATGGCTTCAGCTTCAAAGATGCATGCGCTGAAAGGTGGCAATGTGACGCTAAGCGAATATTGGCGCCCATGCCACTCTTTTCGCTCAGCTACCAAAGGGCTTTCATGGCACATGCCGCTACCGCCAAAGTGCAGTGCATCGCTATTGAAAATTTCTTTCCACCTGCCACCTTGCGGCAAGCCAATGCGATAGTGCTCGCGAACGACGGGTGTGAAATGACACGCCACGACTAATGGAGGCGCTTGGGGATCGCGCGCACGCCGCAGATAGGTCAGTACGCCGTGATCGGCATCGCCGTAGTCAATCCACTCGAAACCATCAGGGTCAAACTGGAGCTCGTGCAAGGCCTTACGGGTTCGGTATAGTTGGTTGAGCACGCGAACAGTGGCTTGTATCCCTTTGTGGTAGTCGTCTTGCAAAAGTTCCCAAGGGACACTGCCTCGAAAGTCCCACTCACTTGTCTGAGCAATTTCGTCGCCCATAAAGAGGAGCTTAGTGCCCGGATGCGTAAACATATAGCCATACAACAGCCGCATCTGCGCAAACTTGTCTTCCAGCGTGCCGGGCATGCGATCCATGAGCGACCCCTTGCCATAGACCACTTCGTCGTGCGAAAGGGGCAGCATGAAGTTTTCCGAAAAGGCATACACCAAGCTAAAAGTGATCTGGTGGTGGTGGAATTTTCGAAAGAGCGGGTCGTTTTTGAAGTAGTTGAGCGTGTCGTGCATCCAGCCCATCATCCATTTTTGACCAAAACCCAACCCCCCTGTCCAAGTAGGGCGCGACACGCCTGGCCAAGCAGTACTTTCCTCAGCAATCGTCATGGCATCGGGAAACTCTCGATATACCACTTCATTGAATTCGCGCAAAAAGCTAATGGCCTCTAAGTTTTCCTTGCCACCATAGCAGTTGGGGACCCACTCGCCTTCCTTTCGGCTGTAGTCCAGATAGAGCATAGAGGCCACTGCATCGACGCGCAAGCCATCGGCATGATACACATCGAGCCAGAAAAGGGCATTGCTGATGAGAAAGGCACGCACTTCATAGCGACCATAATTGAAAATATAGCTTTTCCAGTCGGGGTGAAAGCCCTTGCGCGGGTCCGCGTGCTCGTACAAGTGTGTACCGTCGAATTCGGCCAATCCATGTGCATCGGCGGGAAAGTGAGAGGGCACCCAGTCGAGGATGACGCCAATACCTGCTTGATGGAGGTGATCGATCAAATACATGAAATCTTGTGGCGTACCAAAACGACTCGTGGGCGCAAAGTACCCCGTAATTTGGTAGCCCCAAGAGGGCTCATAGGGATGTTCCATGACGGGCATGAACTCCACATGCGTAAACCCCATATCTCGCACATAAGGGACTAACTCCTCGGCAAGCTCACGCCAGCCGAGCGAGCTGCCATCGGCCTTGCGCTTCCACGATCCTGGATGTAGCTCGTATACCGACCAGGGCTCGTGGTGCTGCACTTTTTGGCTGCGCTGCACGAGCCAATCGCGGTCGCCCCACCGATAGCCATTCAGATCCCACACAATTGAAGCTGTTTGTGGCGGGCACTCCCAATAGAAGGCAAAAGGGTCGCCCTTCATCAAGATGCGACCATCGCGAGTAGTGATGTGGTATTTGTACAAATCGCCCTGTCGTACCCCCGGCACAAAACCCTCCCAGATGCCCGAGCCATCGGATCGTAGCCAAAGAGGGTGCGCCTGCCCATCCCATTCATTGAAGGACCCCACCACCGAAATGGCGCCGGCATCGGGTGCCCATACGGCAAAGTAAGCGCCTTTTTGACCATCGACTTCGCCAAGATGACTGCCCAGCTTTTCCCACAAACGGTAATGCTTGCCTTGCTTAAACAGATAGATATCAAAATCGGAAAAAAGGCTATGAGGGCGTGTCTGGCTCATGAAAAAGCTTCTTTTAGATGCGGTAGATGGGGCAGGCCCAAAATACATAGCACACACAAAAAAATACCGGCCCATACGACTTCAGGGCCGGCATCTCTTGGAAAGCTTAAAACGCCCGCTGTAAATGGCTACTTAGTTGAGGCAAACCACCACAGAATTCTCTACACCAAAGGGCGTAGGTACGTACTTGTCCGCCTCCCAGTCATTTTCCCATACACGGCCATCGATCAAATAGCGGAACTCGTATTCTTTGCCTACCTCCAGATCAATAGTCACCTTGAAGTTGCCATTCTTTAGCTTTTTCATTTTGATGGCCTTATCAATGCTCCAATCATTGAATGTACCCAACAAATACACGTCTTTGGCTTCAGGAGCTGCCTCTTTGGGCAAAACGAAAGTCGTTTTGCACACGGGCTTGGACTTGAGGAACTGTTTTTTCACCATGGCTTACTCAATTGATTTGGTTTTTTAAAAGTCAGCTTTGTGTATTGCGCGTGCAAAGGTACGCCGACAGCTCCAACCATACAATTGATTTTCAGCAGTAAATAATAAAAAAAACACACACCCAACGCCCCACAAATAACGCATGTTTACCCATGCATAACAACACCATTGTTGCTCGTACAAGCTCAAGGCTTCTGTTTTCCATAACATCGATTTAACACCCCTTAAAATAACCTTTGGCTGATCAGTACCGTCGAGCCCACGTAACACACCTGATTATTCAATCAAACAAACACATCTATTATGAAGGCAAAAGGCTGGATGCTCACACTAGTTGCACTTACGTGGATCTCCGCAATTGCATTTGCTCAATCCTCTTTTTCGCTGGGCGTCAAAAGTGGGGTCAATCGCACTAACCTCAAACTACCCGATGGTCTGAGCGATTTGAACCAAGTACCCCAATTTTCAGCGATCAACAATCCATCATTTGGATTGATCGGCGAGTGGCAACTGGCCCCCTTTTTCGCCATACAACCCGAACTGACCTTTACCACAAAGGGCTTCAAGGCACAACAAGATGGCGAGTTCCAACTATTTGGGGTAGATGTGCCGGCTGGTGTAGTGGCTTATTCAGAATTTAACTACTTGGAGTTGCCGCTTTTGGCCAAAGCCAAATTTGGTAAAGGCATAGTACAAGGTTACCTGACGGCTGGCCCCGTATTGGGATATGCACTCGACGGCAAACTCACCACTCGAGCCACCGTACTGGTAGCGCTGGACTTGATGAAAACTCCGATCAACTTGGAAAACATCAATTACGAACGCTTGGAAGCAAGCATTGTGAGTGGTGCGGGCCTATCTGTGCAAGCTCTTCACGGGCAGTTTTTTCTCGATGGCCGATATCAATACGGGCTCAGCGAGGTATACGACTTGCCGCTCATTAGCGATAAGCTACAGTTGCGTGGCCTCAGCCTCAATGCAGGCTATCTCTATCAGTTCTGAAACCCTGTATAACCCCAAATCATTTGCGTGATTCCCATGAGCTCAGGCGCCCACAGTGCTGTGGGGGCCTTTTTTGTATTCGCCTCTGGAAACAGGATGCATATACTTTGTCAGCTTTATTGCCAAAGACGCAACGAACTACTATTCAGTACAGTAAATACATGTATTTTAGCGAAAACCACGCTGTAATGATTCGGACTATACTTGCATCGAGTTTTTGCCTTTATCTGACATCCGGACTGCAGGGACAATTTGCCTCACCTATTATCCTGGATGAAGATCTGATAACTACAAGAAGTGTGCATGCCGCCGACCTCAATAACGACGGGCTGACCGACCTGGCCTACTGTCGCATCGGGACACAGGCCGAAGTAGGGTTTTATCTCAATATGGGGGGCAATACGTACAGCGAACGCGTACTCATCGAGCATGATTTGACCTCTCCCACGTCAATTAATGCAGCTGACTTCAATCAAGATGGCTGGATCGACCTCGTAGCCGTATCTCCACATAACGACAAACTGCAAATATGGCTCAACCAGCAAGGTAGTTTCCCCAATCAATCTTTTGAAGATCAAAATATCAACTATCCCTTCTTAGTGCGCACGGCGGATATCAACCACGATGGCCTACCAGATATGGTGGTACTGACTGATGTAAGTGTAGTTTACTACGAAAATACGGGCAATGCTACCTTTTCAAAACAGGTGCTTTCACCTCAAACAGAGTTCTACGACATGTTTTTAAGTGATATCGATCAAGACGGATTCTCAGATATCGTACTTGGTGGCCCGACAAGCGCCCACATTTTCAGAAATGAAAGTGGACAATTTTCTTTTGACGCCGATGCCAGCAACTCTATAGAGAACAACGGCTTAATCATCATGGTCCACTTGGCCGACTTGGATGGCGACGGTGATAACGATCTGGTTATAGGGGGGCAAAACCACAACAATCTGAGCTGGTATGCCAACGATGGTACAGGCTCATTTTCTTTGGCCCACGTGATCGATTCACAAGCCAAACAAGTAACTGAGGTATCTCTTGCCGATCTGGACAGCGATGGCGACATAGATATAGTAGCCGTATTGCCCATCGACAACATCGTCGTATGGTACGCCAACGATGGCACCGGCATGTTTGGTCCACGTCAGCCACTCTTTACAGATGCCTTGCCACTGAGAAGGCACGTCACCACAGCAGATGCTAATGACGATGGCCTCATCGACATCATCGTAGCCAATCCTTTAACCATCTTGCTCAACAATGTAGTGGTAAGTACTACCAGTTTTGCCGATAAGCCCATGATGTGTGTCTTTCCCAACCCCACAGAGGGTGTGATTCACATCGACACCAAAATAGCGGGCCAGCTATCTATATGGGATGTGCACGGTACGGCGATCGTGCAAAAATCCGAGCTCTCAGCAGGCACGCATATGCTTCAGCTACCACAAACTGCTGCTTCAGGAATGTATTGGCTCAGACTTACCACTGTACATGGTACTTACACACAAAAAATTGTGGTGGTCCACTAGATAAAGAGGCTGCTAATCACCACACCAAGCGCCAGCCCAAATTGAGCGTATAGCCCGCGCCATTTTTGGCGCCAGCTACAAAAGCAGAGCTCATTAGCTCGAGCTCGAAGTGGCCGACAGGGTACCACTTCAAGCCAGCGCCGGTTTGCACGTAGTAATTGCCCAGTAGCTCGGTAGGCACACTGCTCCATTCCGCAAAGACATACGCGATAAAGTGGTCGTTGGGCAGCCACGACAGAAAAGCCTTCAGCGGCACTACCGCATAGGAATTGCTGGCACGCCAGCGCCTATCAATCCTTGCCCACAGCCCTGCCTCGGCATACAATTGCCAATGATACGCCAGCTGTCGATCGTAGAGCCATTGTAGCCACAAGTGAAAGCCATCGTGCTCCAGATAGGGAGGACCTTGCAAGTTGCGCGCCAACGGCAACAATAAGCTAGCCTTTACGCTTGTATATCTGGAATTGGAAAAAGGCAACCAACGCACTGTAGCTCCCATATGAGTCAGCGCCGTGCGTGCCATAGTGCCCTCATTGGTCAAGGCTAAAACGGAAAACGGCGAGCTGTCAGGCAGATCGTAACGCACGGAGCGGAAAAAGGCCATAAGCCCAATATTCCAACGCGCTTTCCAACCAGTACGCCATTCACCAATAGTCGTAAAGAAGGTGCTGCGCTCCCCCGTAAACGCTTTGCGCCCTTGCTCGTCGTACCAGTATGTCTGAGTATAAAGATTGTGGAACAACTTGAGCTCATATTGTCCTGAAGACAACAGCAAGGCAGGAGTCAGCTCACGCGCACGCTGTGCATGTACCCCTAAAGCCATTACACACATGCCGATCACGATCAGGCGCCGAATATTCATAAAAAAACTTTGCTCCAACAGCAAACATTTATCTATAAATAATATTCGAAATTCTAATGCTCATTCATCAAAATCAATATTTTAGCGGAAGCCTCACGAATGCCTTGTCGAGCCTGTAATATGTAGTTCCCCCCAGGCAAGTACGATACATCCACAGAAGTAGGCAAAAGCCAACCAGTACTCGTAGGCCAAAACACGTGCTGCCAGCGCATTACGCCATATGTATCCACAAGTGATAAGACTACAGCTTCTTGGGTCGAAGCCACGTATACAGCGTACGTAAAACGCATAGAAGTAGGATTGGGCCATGCCTTAAGCATGAGTAGTGGGCTGCAGGACTTTTGCACGACGGATGACCAGCTTGACGAACCATCCAGGTCTACACTGCGCAATCGAAAGTAAGGTCCGGCCGCTATTGGTACCGCAAGCTGATAGGTGTACGTAGTTACACTACAGCCAGCAGCCTGAAGCGTGTCGACCAGCATCCATTGCCTCCCATCAGCACTTTCCCACAACTCAAAGTGTGCAGCATTTACCTCCGAGCGCGTGGTCCAGCGCAGCTCAACTTTTTCGCTTTCGCAAAATGCCTCAAAAGCACTCAGTTCGACGGGTGACGTCGCAGTAGTGAGGGCCACCACCTGAGGTATAGGCGACAAGAGCAGCGTGGTCGTACCTGACTGCCAAACAGGTAAGGCTATGGGTGTACCCACGCTGTTTTGCCCATCAATTAGCCATGCATGTTCAGGTGCTGCTGGCAAGGTTACATCTACTGGCACAGTACCGCTCTGCACTGCATCGACAGGGCGCCAAGCAACGATATGCGTCACGGTGCCATCGGCATCGCCCAACTGGTAGATCCATGCCGTGTCATCTTCGCGCAATACCCCCAAGAAATAGCGATCGCCGATGAGGTGAGTCAGCGACTCCAGGGCGCGAAATGTGCCCTTTTTCTGGAAGTTGGTCAACGCTGAGCCTGTCACCCCACTTCGCGTAAAGAGGGAAGAAGGATCAGTCGTGTTGGAAAAAAAGTACACCAAGGCACGCGGAATGCCCAAGCGCCAAAACTGCATCAGCGCACGCGTAAACCAGGCCGTAGCTGTTACCTCATTTACGCATTCGCTGTGCGTACAGCTCTCGCCGCCGCCATCGTGGTCCCAGCCCCATTCGGTGAGCCACACTGGAATACCTGGCATGTTGGCATCGCGCCAACGCAACAGGTTGTACAGCTGGCGCATGCCCGAGTCGTAGTGCTCTGGATGCACGGCCACGCGCGTGCCGTCGGCCGTACGAGTAAAGCTATATGCATGGGCATTAAGGGCATCGAGTAGAGGCGCTTCTTGTGGCGTAATACGTGCGCCAATATAGTTTTTGGCCGTAGGCGTTAGTTCGGCAGCGGGGTTCCAGGCCTGTAGCGCACAAGGGAGCACAAACAAATTGGCATCACCTTGAGCAACACCTTGAGCCATGCCGCGCAAGATAAGGCGATAAGTAGCCGCGTCGTAACTCCACGGCTCGTTGCCCACCTCGATCCAATGGACTAAGCCATTACCTGCTGTGGGGCCAAAGTGTTGCGCAAAAGCCAACCCGTACTGATAGGCAGCCTGATAGGGATTGTCAAACACAGCTGGGTTCCAATACCGAAACTGAATAGTGCAACCAGTTTGCAAGCCTGCTACCTGCCAAGCGCCGTATTCTATGTCCCAGTTGAGCCAAGGTTGCGCCTGAGTACCATTGCCAGCAGCCATATTGGCATAGTCAGGTACGATGTCGGGATCGGTCACATCCCATGACCAGTTGTGGTAGTTGCGAGCGGATGTAGCAAAGTCGTTGTACAAGTCTGGGCCTTCTCCTGGTCCCAAGTTGGCAGAATAAGTATTGTGCCCCCAACCCCAAATGCCATTTACTCCTAACATCTGAGCGAAAGTTACTGTAGAAGGTGCAGCAGCCGGCCGAGGGCCATATGGGCCATAGCGATCCCAAGCATCGATTTCCCAGACAAAAGCTTTTCGGTAATTTTCAGCTACCAGTTCGTGCTCGAGTTTGATATACCGAGCCTGCTGGGGCGGATCGACTTGGGTGGGGATCAAATACAGTGCTTCGGGATCGAGTGTGGCCACTTGCGTCCAGTTCTGATTGTCCTGGCTGAGATACAAGCGCGTCTGCACGGCATTTCCACTGCCAGCCCAGTGGCGCGTACGCACGTAGCCCACTTCGCGCTGCTGCCCCAAGTCCAGCACGATCCATTCGCGCGGGTTGTCCGCCATAGCCGCCCACTCAAATACCCGAAAGGTGTTTTGGCACCAAAGCCGAAGATGAGTATATACTCCAGACAGGGCAAACCCCCTAAGCGCATAATTATCAGCACTGGTCAATGTACCCAGCAGTGTCGAATCGGTTGCTGAGCTATAGGCAAATAGCTTTAGACTATCGTTGGCTGTGGGCAACCATACCTTTAAATGGCACCAAATAAGTGGTTGCGCTTGAGGAAATACTACGCTTAGCCAGGCGCGATTTCCCGAAAGGGAAATGGAAGCATAAGTATTGATGTCGGCATCGGTGATAGCTGAAGCGTTGGTCAAGCCCGAGCTGGCAAACCAATTGTTTGCCCGATGGAGCAAGATGTTTTGATCGCTACGCGAAAAATAGTTGGCAGGCAGCGGATTTGTCGTCAGCCAATAAGTTTGGTCATCGCCATCAATGGCAAGTGCCGGATTGCCAATGCCTGCCGAGGATACTTCAATAACAGCCCCATCAGTATAGGAAGGGACCACACCAGCATTGGGATCCCACTGTGCTGTAGCCGTACAGGCATAGAGCAGTAAAGCGATAAACCAACAAACAACAAGATGCATCGATCACGTTTAAGCTAAAGTGCCTGCTAAAGCTAAAAACTAGCACTGCAACACACGTGAAAATCATCTTTGTTTGTCTGGATTTTTTCTAATCACCAATTGAGCCTTGCGTATTTTTCCGTCTTGACGCAAGCGAATAGTGTAAGTACCCTTAGGCAATTGCAGCAATTGTGCAGAAAAACTGCGGTGCCACTGGCCTTGCTCGCTTATCAAGGGCACGACCACCTGCAATCGCCCACGTGCATCTAGTATTTCTACACGAGCTGGGTGGAGATCTGACAAACCTCTCGCCCGCAATTCAAACTGGTCGGAAGTTTGTGGAGGCACTACTTCTATGACTAACTCCCCACTTTTTTCTTTCTGGGTAGGAACAACACGAGCTGGATATTTCCCACAATACACTTCTATCGACGGATGTACATAGCGCTGCCCCCCTCTATCAACCACAACCAACCGGTAATAGGGCCCTCCATTCTGAGGTGCTACAAAGCGATAAGAAATGCGTTTATCTGAATAACCTGCAGCCTCTACCATTCCCAATTTGTACCAAGAGTAGCCATCTGTGCTTTGCTCAAGCTGAAACATACGCGTATTGCGTTCCTTACGCGTTGCCCACTGGAAGCGAATGAATCCATCTTGACAACTTCCCGAAAAAGAAGTGATTTCAGCAGGAAGCCACGTGCTCGCTAAAAGCATGTGGACTCGCCCCGATGAGGGGTAAACCAGCAGTGCTCCTACGCATAGAATTGGGAGCAATTTCATGGGACAATTGTTTTGTTCATGGGTGCCGTGGCAAATAGTTTTTGCCACTACAAATCTGCCTATTGATGATTAGATAATAACAAATTAATTGCGTCATTGCAATACTTACAACTCTTTTTTTTCTAAATTTAAGCCCCTATTCACTCCCACCATCTTAAATTATTAGGGATTCCACCACCTAAGGGGCATTTTGGTCTCGCTCAGCTGTCCTCTGCTCATTCTTCAAGCAATACGTATTGCTTGAAGGAAGGGTTGCTGCTCCCGGGTTCCAAATAAAACTTTCACAACAACCAAAACTTACGTACCATGAACTCGCATTCCACCCGGATGTGGCACGCCACGATGTTTGTTTCCTGCATGATGTTGATTGCTTTTTCACTTGCTGCACAGCGCTCATTTAAGTTCGAGACACAATTAGTGGACAAACAAGGGCAACCCATTCCCTTCAAAGAAGGTGTCTTTAAAGTCAGCATTCTCGAAGAGAGTAGAGAAGGTACACCTAGCTATGTCGAACTACACCACCGGCAGACTGACGAGTGTGGCACCATCACCTTGGAAATCGGCAATGGGCATGCAGTGTGGGGTAGCCTCGATGAGGTAGATTGGAGTGACAAGTGTTTTCTCGTAATCGAGCATGGAATTAGTGAGTCGGGGCCTTTCAAGTTGATGGGTGTCAGCGAAATTTCAGCTGTACCTGTGGCGCTTTACGCTGGTTCGGCGGGCAATACTGCTACCAATGCAGATTGTAGCCCCTTTGGCGTATGCGTTTTAAGTTGGGGTGCAGTAGGTGATGGCGTTGCCGACGATACCAAGCCCTTTATAAAAGCTATTGATTTTGCCACGACGCATGGTTATCGCGTGTTGGTACCTGCCGGCATATACCGAATCACGAAAACACTCGTAGTGCCCGCTGGCGTCATGATCATAGGTGAAGGGCCAGGATCGGACCCTTTGGGTACGCCTTTCGATGGCTCACTCATTCGATACGAAGGGCAAGGCCCAGCTTTTAAAATTATCGGATCGCAAGCTGGCTTGCGCGAAATAGCTATAGTAGATGCCAATTTGGGAAGCTTAGAATCTGACGGTGTAGTGATCGAAGCGGACAGTCGGCTGGTAGAGAGTGTGCGTTTGGACCGCCTGCTGATCACCAACTTTATAGGGGGCACGGCGCTGCGTTTAGAAGCCAAAAACAGTGGTGGAGTTTATTACACCAGTTGCTACGATCTGCGCATACGGCATGCCCTCATCGGCATACACATAGTGCAGGACAACACTTCTGCGGTCAATTCAAACAGTTTTTATCACGGAGCTATTTCTGGTGGCGGATTTCACTACGGCATACTCGTGGATGGCGGCAACAACAACCTCTTTGAGGGGATGATCATTGAACCACCAACCTCGACTCATGGTCATTTAGTAGTCAACAAGGGCGAGATACAGGGCAATGATATCCGGATTGAGGGCACAATGCAATCCACCCAAACGCCTTTAGTCTTCTTCCGAGCAGGCACCTCGCACTCGACACTCAAGGGCACCTATGGAGGAGGACTGACAATCGATCAAGGTGCCAACTTCTTGGACTTTAGATCCATAAAAAACATGGATCCGGCCCCACAAACTGACAACCTACTCCAAAACGCCTCTTTTTACGGATTCTCGAACAATATACTTCCCTATTGGGAAATTACAGGTAGTGGCGTATCTGTGAGCGTATTACCTCCAGAATTGTCACCCACGCATAATGTGCTCAAACTCACGGTACCCGCCGGTATTGTAAGTAATTTAAAGCCCAATGCCCTCTTTATGCCGCAACTGATGAACCTGCCCGAGTATCAATGGGTAAATTTTGGCATGTACGTGCGTACTACGGCCGTCGGAACAGTATATACCCGATACAACGCGGCCTCGGGGGTAGTGAAATCCATCGAACACCCTGGCGATGGCAAATGGCATTTTATCGGCATGAGTGCTCCAGCCGATGCAACGCCCGATCCTCGCTTAGAGATCAGCAACATCACTAATAGTGATATTGAGGTATATATAAGCATGCCTACATTCAACTTTGGCCAATCACTGCCAACTCCTCAAGCGCGCCCTATCACTACAGCAGGCGGGATACTTACAGGCACGCTAAGCCAGGGAGTTGTAGAACTCGCGCCGAGTGGTCCGTACATTGTACTTCCCAAAGAAGGCAACATATTCATTATCAACGGCACGCCTACCATTACGCGCATCAATTACGCATTGCCCGATCGCTTTCCCAAAGGGGCAGTTATTGTATTGGTATTCAACGATTCGGGTGCCAACATCACCAACAATCCCTATATCGTACTCAAAAGCGGGTTTACTTCCACTGTAAATGCCACACTGACCCTTTTGTCAAACGGAAATGGCACCTGGCGTGAAATAGGGCGCAACTTGTAAAAAGAAAACTCAATCCAATTCACCGGGCCTCAACATCTTTGCATAGGAGTTGGGGCCTTTTTTATGCAAATACGCCTTACCATGAAACTTTCCCTATTTCTTTTGCCCTGCTTATTCATCGGGGTGAGCTGTGGGCAAACACACAAAAAAAACGCTACCATCAATGTCAATGAGCACATTCCTCAGTACGAATCTTTTGAAGCCATTGCTCCACTTTTCACCCAAGCAAACGATACGGTATATGTAATCAATTTTTGGGCTACGTGGTGCAAACCCTGTGTAGCTGAGTTACCCTTTTTCGAACAACTGACAAAAGAGCATGCCACACAACCCGTACGCGTAATTCTCGTCAGCCTCGATTTTCCCGAACAAATTGAATCCAAGCTCATTCCCTTTGTGCGTACCTATGAGCTTCAATCAGAAGTGATCGCATTGCTCGACGAGCGCTTCAACGAATGGATTCCACGCGTAGATAGTAGCTGGGGAGGTGCTATCCCCGTCACACATATACACAAAGGAACTCAACGCTCGTTTCACCATCGTGCATTCCGCACTTATTCGGAGCTACAGCAGTTGGTGGATCAGATGCTGACACGGTGAAGATGCCGAGCAGGCCACCACATTCAATAGCTACGCACCAACCATCTTTCGTCAGATGCTTCAAAGTGGCATCGCATCCAAGCAGGAATAGGTGCTCCTGATTCTCTGACAAACTGGACTTGGCCATTTGGGAACACGTGCCACGTCCATGTATGCACCTGGTCTTGCTCGGCAAAAAGAGATCCGAAGCGGAGAATATAGGTCACTGCCCAACTGCCATTGGGCAAGGGCTTGAGCGTAATATCACTACCACGAACATCGGGAATACCCAGATCAACTTCGACCACCCCTTCTACATTGTAAAACTCGTTGGCCAATGCAGCCATGTTCAGTGGCTCAGTAGCACGAATCGTCAATGCATCATAGCGATCGTTCCATTGGACGTGTTTCTCTATAATCAGGTCATATTCGTCGAGCAGTTGGTTGATCTCGGGGTTATTAGTTTCACTAATACCCTGCCTCAAGGGGGCCGCCCATTCCACTTCCCGATCAAAGATCACCACGCAGCGGTCTATAGAAGGGCTGGGAAAGGTATGCACATTACAGCGCTCTACAGCTCGAGCACGCTCATCCGACTGATAAATGGATATCAACACATTGTAGATTTCCATCATTGGCTGGCGCGGAATACTAATACGTTGAAAGCGCAAATCTTCCTCTTGAGCAGCCAGGCGCAACGTGAGGCGTGCTGCATCGCGCAGATATTTTCGTTTTACCGAGTTGGGCACTTCCACGGGAGGTTGTGCATATCCTACCGTTGCGATCAATAGCAAAACCCATGACATCCCAATCCATTGGTTTTGCTCAATTTTACACGTCACCCAGCGACAAATGCTTAAAAAGATGATCACAATGGCCACAGCCTGAAAAGCCATATCTCGACATTTGAGAATCCCAAAGTAAGACAGCAAAAGCAGCCTTAACTTGTACATTAGTTCAAAATGTGACGGTTATTTGTCCTGTTATATAATATACACCTAACACACATTCAATAATCAGGCCTTTTTTAAGTACTATCACACACTTTAAAATTCATAACAGCGCACTCTCCCTTTTTTGTAACGTTTTTTGTAGCGTTTTCCTCCCAATTGCATCCCCATGCCTTTCAAAAAGGGGATCAAGCTCAACGATACATACACATCCGTACCCGTATACACATCACTATTTATCCATGACCCTAAGTGATCAGTGCCTATAGTCACAAATGCAAAACGAGCAGCAAGCCCCATATGCACTTCTTGCCAGGCATACCATACAAAAGGTACAGTTATACTCCCCCATCGATGTTCAAGCCGAGGGTTCAGCGAAAGCACTGCGTTGCGTCGACTACCTACAACGCCCCACGGCAGCGGTATCATCATCATTCCACCTACAAAAGCCCAAGGGGTAATCGAGATATCTACTTGAGCTGATAGCCCTGTAGGCAACCACAATCTATAGTGATCGCCCTGATACGAAGCCAATGAATCTCCCAAACTTTCATAACTAAACCGTCGGATCAATGTAGGCACCTCATCAAAGCGCGAAAAACCTACATATGGGCTACGCGTATAAAGGCGAGCTGTATCTAACCGCACGCTATGCCACGACACAGCACCTTCATAGTTTATGTATCCCACATCAACTAAAGACACGCCCCAACGCACAGCCCATGGGTCGCGACTTCCATGTATTACTCGGGCATATCCAATGTCAAAGCCTATGCCTCGACCATGAGGTTGCTGAAAGATAGCGTCAGGCCCACTCCAAATGGTATGGGTATATCCTGCAGAAAGTTCCGCATTGGCAGGTGCCGCTACTGTGTCTCCCAGCAAGCGTCTCAGCTCCATGGGCTGCGGCACATCCAACCACAAGGATTCATAGCCTCTCAACCACTTGAACTGCACACCCAATACATGCTGGGCTGCCCATCCTTCCCAGCTAAAGCTATAGTGCAAGGTCCATTCACGCCACGTCTGAGCAGTAATCTCAAAAGGTGTAATGGGGATAGACTGACCTATAGGGTTAGCATCAAAAGTATAATAACCCAACTGATCTGGCAAGCGCCATGCCTGCAGCCACCCCCGAGCTGATAGCGCTAGTCCTATAGCATGCTGCTCACCCACACGCAACCACAATCCAGGACCATTTAGTGAGCCACTTGTGCGCCCTTGAAAAGGCACCTCCTTTTGAAAGAAGTCCAGTGCAAAAGCACCTTGAGGCAAATTGGGCACATCGCCAATATCAGGTCGGGCATAGATGCGCAAATTCGATCGTGCATTCCACAAAGCTATATTACTGGCCGACTCGAGAAACAAATAATCATTTTGTATAAAAAGAGAGGCAGCACCCAAACGAAACTCCCATCTAAGAGGATAGACACTACTCAAGGGCCATGCAGGATTGAGGTCGGCACCTGCCAATGACGCATAACGATCCATGCGCCACCCTATTTGCTCTTGTGCACTAATGCGCCAGTAAAACAGCACGACAAAGGCAATAGCAAACCATCTCATATCATATCACGTTTAACCGCCCTTTTGTATAATTGTTCTTTACATTCTACTTACTACGTATTCTTTTAATGGGATGATGCTGTCCAATTGTTCAGTGAAGATAAACAAGTAAGTGAGGCATAAATACAAGTAGCCCTACTATCGTAGCTGCAATAGCCATATACAACACACCTGCCGCAGCTACATCCTTGGCACGTCGTGCCAGTTCGTGATATTGGGGTGAGGCTAAGTCAGTAAGTGCTTCTAAAGCTGTGTTAAATGCCTCTGCCGCCCAGACGCCTCCTATGCACAATACAATTGCAATCCACTCGTATCGAGACAAGCCTAGGCTCAAACCCACACCTACGACCCCCACGGTAGCCACTAAATGAATGCGTGCATTGGCCTCGGTACGGATTAATTGACGCACACCACAAAATGCATAACCAAAACTCTTAATACGACGCTTCATTACACTGCTGGTTGTCATTGATAAATACATATAGTAAGGCACGGCTGCGCGTTCCCTGCTCATTGAAAAGCCTAAAATCACGGCAACGCACGTAATCGTTATGCATCACCACCCAGGTAGCCCGTCGATTCAGGCGACGCCATCGAGGCAAAGAAGGCTGAAAAGGCACATGCACTACCTGACAGATACATACACCAAAGCGTTGGCGCAGCTGACGTAAATGCTCAAACAATTCGGGCCATTTCATGTGCAGCAACCATATAGTCGGCTGGTTTGCTTTGGCAATCACTTGCAACATTGCCTCAAGTGTACTTATGGGATGGGCTCCCACTTTCCATTCTCCTGTCAACAAAAGCAATTCTTTTTTCTGGGGTATTGAAAGATATTTTTGATGCATACCTAAAGGAAGTGAAGCAACTTCTTCGCGAAAAGGCAAGCGACTCAGCAACATGTAATTACTCTTGTGCCCTTCGCACCATATCTGCGGCCAGCGAAAAACCAATGTGCGCAGATCCTCAGGGCAAACCAAGGTGTCAGGCAAACGCAACACGAGTACATCACCTTCGAGATGCAAAAGCTGTGATCGCCAATTGAATGGCAGCTCATCGGTATAGTCGATAAATCTCACAGAAAGAGTAGTGAGAGGGCGCTCTTCCTGAGGAAGCACACAATAGCGCAAATCGGATTTGAGCAATAAAGCCAGCAACGCACTCATGCCGAGGAAAAACATCGTCCATCTGACACGAAAGAAAAACAAAAACAGTATACCGGCCCCAAAAAAAATCAACATTAAAGTTTCTAAGCGCCCCACCTCGCGCCCATAAGGTGCCGCTGTATACCACCAACTACCTAAACCCAAAATGAGCAAAGCTATCAAACGACCTATCCATAATTTCCATTCGCGGTGCATATAAGAATTTTTTAGCGCAAAGCGCAAACACTCAAAAGCCAATCCATATTATGCTAATGGCTCACTAGGCTAATAGTGTGACTATGGCTCGAGAGTTATTGCAGCAGTGTAGGCAGCCAGTGCACCATCTTTGTCTTTGTGATCAGCCCACAATACACAATACAATGGGTGAGCTACATAGTCACCAAACTACAGCTACTATCGAGCCAGTTTCTTGGTTGCCCTGTACAAAAACTCTCTATACTATGCCAATAAAGGAAGGCACTCATCTCTTCTACCAGATATGCCCAATTGTATCAGCCAAAGCTAAAATTTCCAGAAAAACACCCTGCGCTAGCCTTGGACAAAAGATAGGGCCACAGAGGAATTAAAATTTATTTTTCCACATCATGCTCTCCACGGGCTTGTCTGTGCGCTGGGTATATTTTGCATCCTTCTTCTTGTCGTAATACGTTCCAATTTCACCTGCAACCATAAAATAGATCAGCTGGCCAATAGGCATGCCTGCATACACGCGCACTGGATGGGTGCAAGAGATCTCCAAAGTCCAAGTATTGCAGAAGCCCACGTCACCTTTGCCCGCTGTAGCGTGAATGTCGATACCCAAGCGCCCCACACTGCTCTTGCCTTCAAGGAAAGGTACATACCTACGCGTCTCTGTATATTCTTCAGTCACACCTAGATAAAGTGTATTGGGATGCAATACAAAACCTTCAGGCGGTATCTCAATGTATTCGATGGGGTTGTGTTTGCGTGCATCGAGAATGTGATCTTTATAGCGAGCCAACCACTTACCCAAGTGCACGTCGTAAGAGTTTGTGCCCAAACACTCACGCCGAAACGGCTCGATAACGATATCACCTGCTTCTATGGCTTCCAGTATTTTTTTATCGGACAAAATCATGGAAATGCATTTTTGATATACACTGCAAAGAAACACATCGTATTCACCTCACTTGCCCCTTGAGTAATACCTTAACTAAAAATGCCCATATACCACATGCCATTCACATTCAAATAGGTTTCCGCAGGAAGGTATATGTACGCCTCGCAGAAGTAAAAGCACAGGGCAACTGCCACTTTGGCCCATTTTTCAGTAAATTACTGTCGAAATGTCTACTACCCAATAATTTTTCCTGCAATAATTACCCCTTCATTTACATGGCATTGCACTTGTGCAGTAATTAGCACAGAGATAAAAAACCTAAAAGACTATGAAAATTAAGCTAAACATAATAAGGCCACAAGAACTGCCCCAAGAAACACTCGATAAGTTGGAAGCTCATCTTGCTACTTATGCGGAAAAGCTCGCACGCATCTTGCACGGTTATAGCAAACCACTTCAGCTCGATGTACATGTGTCAAAAACTGGGCCCAACGAATGGCGCATTGCCTATTCACTCAATATGAAAAACGGCCACATTATATATGCTTCCCACAAAGCCTCAAATGTACTTAGTGCTGCAGGACAACTCAACGACAAGTTTCTCCGCTTAGTGCGCAAACACAGAGCAGAAGAACGACGGGAAGCCCAGCGCCGCCGATGGCAGCGCAAGCTCGAATCACTCGTCCAACTCAACACCTACCTGGAAGACTATAAAAAGGGTGGAGAGCGCGAATCCTTTGTGCAACTACTGAGCAAACTACTGCCCGAGGTAAGAGCCTATATAGGTCGAAGGTTACGCATGGCAGAAGCTGCCGGCTTGGTACCCAAAGGCATGTATAGCCCACAGGGCTTAGCCGATGAGGTATGGCTGCGTGCTTGGGAACGATATGACCAGGACGCACTCGAACACCAACAAAATTTCAAAGTTTGGATATACAAAATCGCTGAAGAAGTGCTCGACGAGCAGTTGCGCGAAGCAGAAAAAGAAAAAAATGCACGTGCGGTAAGTATCGAAGAGTGGACTGCCCGTGAAATGAAAGAAATGGAAGAGCACTTCTCTGTGGATGCCGATGGCGACTTGGTACTCATAGAAGAACTCGACGACATCTCTTACCACCTTGATGAATACACCACCGAAGACATCGAATTGATCGATGCAGACGAAGAAGCCCTGCTCAAAAAGATCGAAGAAGAAGCCAGTGCCGACAATATCCCCATCGATCGAAAAGTGCGCAAACGCATCAAGATGGCACTGACACGCCTACCCATGCAACAACGATCCATCTTTGACCTGCATATACTACAAGGACTTACTACTGAAGAAGTTGCCTACATCAAAAACATGAATGCCACAGAAGTGGAACAAACCATCCACGCTGTGCGCCAACGCATCAAGCAAGCTTTGTTACATTGGCGTATCCTACCTGAAAAGGTGAGCTAAAAGTCTTGGCACATGAAGCCACTGACCCGATTTCGCTCTTTGACTCAAGCTATTAAAGAAGCCCGAAAGCAAGGCTTCGCCACCGAATGGATCGCTCGAGCTGATGGATGGCTTGAGTTGCATAGCAAAAAGAAATTAGCGCCTGATCACGTGGAATGCCTAGGCTACTTCGTGGTAGGTGACGACACCACTAGCGTACACGCACACCTCTTTTTACTTGAGGCACTATCGGGTCAGAAAGGCTTTGCAGCCGAAATAAGCGAAGTACACTATCAACCTGCACCTTCCCAGCTATTAGCTGGCAACAGCTAATCACACCCTGCCATGTAGACACCTCTTTGCCTTTCGGTTAAAAGACAGCTGAAGGGGAAGGACATGGTGTGTGTCATCAATAGCCTAAAACAAAAAATATCGAGCCATGAAATGGAATAAAACAGTAAAAGTCATGAATCGCACAACTACCCTTGGGATTCTGATGATCTCATTGGCTTTTGGCATAGCTAGCTGTGGCAAAACAACCAATCACGCAGAAAGCACAGATATTGAACAAGTACGCATGGCTTTGCCTGACTCCCTGGGCATGTCGCGCGACACGCTGCAAAACCGCGTAGCTGAACTAAGCCGTAAAGAGCTGGCCATCCAAGAACACGAACTGGTCGAAGAAGCCATAAGTGCTATTGCCCAAACACGACAAGCACTGGAAGCCATTGCTAATCAGGACAAAGAAGAAGCCCTCAAGCAACTGGAAAGCGCAATAGGCAAGCTAGAAGTGCTCTTGGCGCGAGATCCCGAATTAGTAGAAGTGCCCATTAGTGTCGATGCGCGCCAAGTGGAACTCATTACCGATTTGGAGGGGGTCAAAAAACTGAAAAAAGCCGTAAAAGAAGCCATCAAGGAAGATCAGTACCAGGCAGCACGCCAATTGTTAGAAGGCATGGCCAGTGAAGCGGTGATTACCATCACCAAAATACCATTAGGTGCTTATCCAGATGCCATGCGGCTGGCCGTCTCTTTTTTGGACAAAGACAATTTTGAAATGGCTGCTCTCACCATTGGCGAAGCACTTAAAGCACTAGTAGTCAAGGAAATCATCGTACCACTGCCCATTTTAAGGGCTGAAGTCTTACTCCAGCAAGCACAAAGCTTGCTCACCCACAAAGAGCAAAAGGCCACTATTCTGACCTTGCTCGAAAATGCACAATATCAGTTGATCTTGGCCGAAGAGATGGGGTATGGTCGCCGCGATAAGGAATTTGTTACCTTGGCCAAAGCCATCAAGGAAATCCGCCGTGGCATCAACGAAGGGCAAGACGTCATCCAGCCCATGGACACCTTGCTGAACACCCTACGCAAGTTCAAAGACCGGATCATCCATAATCAATAACACATCGCACACACCGCTCACCCCCTTCAGCGCACACAGCAATTGGATGAATATAGCCTGGCATCGAAAGCACGGCTGGAGATGCCGGTGCTTTTTTCTACCAAAAACATCTTTGGACAACCAAACTTTTTATTCAACTACTAAAACGCATTCACATGGAAGTACAACTGCACATCCATGCCGCAGAGGTAAAAAAAGCACAAGTAGAAAAGCTGGTGCATCAACACACTAAAAAAATTGAAAAGTTTTTCAAAAAATACAGCAAAAAGCCCACTCTTGAAGTATTTATCAACCCAAGTGGCAATATTTGGATACGAGTGGCTTACTCTATAGACCTCAAGTCCGGTACTGTATATGCCAGCGAAAAAGACAAAGATGCTACCAAAGCACTCCAGGCCACCTTCAAAAAATTCCAAAAAGCCCTGAAACACGCACTGGAAAAAGAACGAAAAGACTACCTGTACAAGCGAAAAAATCGCCAAAAAGATTTCGCACGAAGTGCTACCGGCTTCCTGCGCATGTACAAAACGGAAGGAGATCAGCAGGCATTCAACGACTTGCTGCGCAAAACTATCCCCAATATCAGCGAATACATGGAACGCCGGCTACACATGGCTGAAGCTAGTCACCACATCGAAAAAGGCACCGTGTCTTTGCCGCAACTCGAAGAAAAACTACATCACCAGATATACGAACAAATTGAGCAAGCACCCAGCAGCAGCGAGCAATTTGACCTATGGGCATTTCAATTAGCCGATGAGCTCCTCGATCAAGAGCTTCACGAGCAGCAAGTGCCCCAAAAAGAAGATTTGGATACGCTTGACGCCACACAACTACAAAAAATTCAGCGCCAATTCCACGACGAGCAACAAGACATGCTGGCTCATCTACATAGCGACCGCTACTATCACCTGGAAGACGTATTTGACGAAGAAGAAGCCAGCGAGTTGCTCGAAAAACTCGACGATGAGCTCTCTCGAGAAGAAGCCAATGAAGTGATTATGGCCGTACTGACCCAACTACCGCCCTTTCAGCGTACCATCTTTGACCTAGCCGTACAGGAAGGGCTTACTGCCGAGGAAATTGCTCAAGTAAAACGGACCAACAAAGCTGAGGTGGACAAAGCCCTCAGAGAAGTACGAGCCAAGTTGTGCAGCGCCTTACAGCGCAGATTTGGCCTTTAATCACCTATTTTCTAGCAGCGAGGTATGCTTTGATCATGCCTCGCTATTTCGACTACACAAAGCCCGCGATTGCCTCTTGAGGGCTCGCAGTTACAAACGACAATTTTTTGAAACACCACTTAAAACCTTTGCTTCACTAATTGCGTGTACTTTAGGCATACCCAATAAAACCACCATAAGGCCAACCAACGCAATTGCGAAAAAAGCAATAGTCGCCTGCGCCGTTTTTTCAACCACAATTGGATCACCAATGAATAAACAACAACGCAGCTGGACTCTGTGGTATTACCTCATCATTTTTGCGCTTATACTTAGCATACAGTGGTTGTACCTGGACAATCGATATGCTGCCTCACAACAGCTCTCATACAAGGAGTTCAAGGAAAAAGTGCGCGCTGGTAAGGTTGCTAAGGTAGTTATCCTGCCCAACAAAATCATCGGCCTTTACCAAGACTCGACAGCTACGCAGAAAGACACCCTCGACACTCGCATCAGTACAGGCCCTATAGCACCGTGGAGGCTACGCATCGAAGCCATTGAGCGCCAAATTCAACGACAATTCTACGTCAATCGACTGCCGCAAGTCGATGACCCCGAACTATTGCCCCTACTGGAAGCAGCCGCTGTCGATTACAGTGGTGAGATGCAAGACAACTTTCTGCGCGACTTTCTGCTCAATTGGATCTTACCCATTCTCTTTTTCATAGGTCTGTGGGCACTACTCATCCGCAGACTGGGCACGATGGGAGGGCCATCGGCCGCCATGCAATTTGGCAAAAATCGCGCTCGCATCTATGCCGAAGCCCCCGACAAGCAAGTCACCTTTCAAGATGTAGCCGGCATTGATGAAGCTGTTGAGGAAGTCAAAGAATTGGTCGACTTTCTCAAAAACCCCAAGAAATACACGCGACTGGGTGGTAAACTCCCCAAGGGCGTCCTATTAGTAGGCCCACCTGGTACAGGAAAGACCTTGCTGGCTCGTGCCATCGCCGGTGAAGCCGGTGTGCCCTTTTTCCACCTCAGCGGTTCTGATTTTATGGAAATGTTCGTAGGGGTAGGTGCAGCCCGTGTGCGCGACTTATTTCAACAAGCAAAAGCACATGCCCCGTGCATCGTATTTATCGACGAGATCGATGCCATTGGCAAAAAGCGAACAGCAGGAGTAGTAGCAGGCGGCGGCTACGACGAACGCGAAAACACGCTCAACCAGCTACTCGTAGAAATGGATGGGTTCGACTCGAGCAGTGGCGTACTCATCATTGGAGCTACCAATCGCCCTGAAGTGCTCGACCCCGCTTTGCTACGCCCAGGCCGCTTCGACAGGCAAATCTTAGTGGATCGCCCCGACTTGCGCGGCCGTGAGGCTATTTTCCGTGTCCATACACGCAAGCTCTTGTTAGCCGACGACGTGGATCTGCACCAATTGGCTGCCCAAACACCTGGTTTTGCCGGAGCCGAAATTGCCAATGTGTGTAACGAGGCCGCATTACTGGCCGTGCGCAACGGCCATGAAAAAGTGCACATGAGTGACCTCGAAGAAGCCATTGAGCGCGTGATTGCTGGTTTGGAGAAGAAAAATAAATTGATCAACGAACACGAACGACGCATCGTAGCCTACCACGAAAGTGGCCATGCTATCGTGGGTTACTTCACTCCGGGTGCAGAGGAAGTACAAAAAGTCAGCATCGTACCCCGAGGTATGGGCGCGCTGGGCTATACCATGCAACTGCCCTTGGAAGATCGATATTTGCTGACACGCCAAGAACTATTGGGCAAAATCAAAGGACTGTTGGGCGGTCGCGCCGCTGAAGAACTCGCCTTTGGCGAAATCAGCACTGGAGCCAGCAATGACCTGGCGCGCGTCTACCGACTGGCCCATGACATGGTCGTCGTATACGGCATGAGCCCCCGCTTGCCCAATCTCAACCTCACTACGCAAACTCCCGACTTTCTCGGACAGGAAGGAAACCGCACGCGACGCTCAGAAAAACTGGAAGAACGCATCGACGAAGAAATACAGCATATTATCGACACTGCCTATCGAGAAGTCAAGGCATTGCTATCGGACAAATATGAACTACTGGAAGCCATGGCCCAGAAGCTATTGGATCAGGAAGTGCTCAACCGCAAAGAAATCGAAGCTCTTTTGGGTCAAAGAGAAATGGCCCCGTGATCATGAGACTGAATATCAGCACACTGCACGTATAATGCACGCATTTTTTTTAGGCTTTTTGCATACTTTTTTGTAAACTCCGAGCTCTACGTGTTTTTTAATTAATAGACAAGAGCGTGTATTCATTCAAAAAAACCTTGCTGAAATGAAAGTAAAAAAAGTCAAAATCCTCCAGTTACATCCTCAAAAAGTAAAGTTGAAAATTTTACCTGAAGGATACATCGTCGAGCTACCGCGTCGTTTCTTTGAAAAACGGCTCGACATGGGATGGTATGAAGTAATTAACCCCGAAATCTTAGGTGAACGTTGTTTCCAAATTGGTGCTGACTGATCTAAAATTTTTACTCATTACACCCCAAAACACAGCATATGAACACCTTCAAAATTGGCATTGCCCTGTCCGGCGGAGGCGTGCGGGGTATGGCCCACATTGGTGCCTTGCAAGCACTAGAAGAAGCTGGTATCGAGCCTCAAGTGATTACAGGAGCTAGTGCAGGTGCCATAGTGGGCGCTCTATATGCCAAGGGCATGGCTCCTCAAGAAATGCTCGACTTCTTCAAAGCCAATAGCAGAATTTTCCGCTGGCAGCACTTTTCGCGCAGTAAGCCCGGCTTACTAGATGCTGAGCTTTACCGCGAAATGTTTGAGGAACTCTTTCCCCTGGATAATTTTTCCGAACTCAACAAAAAGCTATACATATCTGCCACGGACATTGAACAAGCACGCTGTGTCCTTTTCCATCATGGTCCGTTAATCAAGCCCTTACTTGCCTCAGCCGCTTTTCCGCCTATCTTTACTCCTGTAGAAATTGATGGGCATTGGTATGTAGACGGGGGGGTCATGAACAATTTTCCAGTAGAGCCACTACTTGCCGAGTGTCAATTTGTCATTGGCAGCTATGTCTCGCCCGTCAAGATGATGAGTCGCGCACATATTAGCAACTCACTCCGGTTGTTGCACAGAGTCAATGACTTAGTGCTCATCGCAGCCTCTGCAGCCAAGTTTAACTGGTGCGACGTACTGTTACTCATGAAATCGCTTTACAAATACAGCACATTTGAAACGAGCAAGATTGAGGAAATCTATCAAATCGGTTATCAATACACCATTAGCCAAATAGAAAAAGTACTACGGTGCTATGAGGATGTCAAACATCACGGTGGTGCCAGACGTGATATGAGTAAACCGCCTTGCCGATGGGCTCAACCTCAGCGCGAAGAAGTGCGTCACTTTGACACACTCACTACCACTGGCACGCAAGATGTGGCCTCCAAAGACGGACATTCAATAAATTGATCAATCTATGGAGCACTTCACTGAATCGCATCATGATCCCCTATACGGCATTGTCCAATCAGCCATATGTGCCACAGCGCTCGCAGCAGGAGTGATTGCCATAGCCTATGCAATGATGGGCTTTCACAACCCACTAAACGATAGTGCACTTTCTATGCTTTTGATGATAATTGTTTTCTTTGTAGGGTTTTGGTACCCTACCCGAAGAACCCAGCAGCACCAAAAAACGTAAGACAATTTCACACAATAGGACTGTTTCTTTTGCCTGAAAGGGCAGTAAAATTGTTTTTGTCAATTGTAAAAAAAAATGGCCTATGATCGAAGTAGAGGTAAAAAGCAATGAAAGCATCGACCAAGCACTCAAGCGCTTCAAACGTCGTTTTCAAAAAGCACGAATCATGCAAGAAATTCGCCGCCGGCGCGAATACGTCAAGCCATCCGTTCGCCGGCGCAACGAAATACTCAAAGCGATTTACCGAGAAAAGATGCGCGCAAAAGAACAATAAGCTATTTACGCCCATTTTCATTCTCTGATGTGAAGAACGCAATATGTTTCCCATACAAGATACCATACCTTCCCGATCCTTTCCGCTTATCAATTGGACCCTGATTGTTATCAATCTGTTCGTCTTTCTCCACGAACTGTCGTTGGGTCCGGAAGGGATCGAATCTTTTGTGCGCACTTGGGGCTTGGTGCCTGCCGAGTTTAGCCATCCCAACCGGCCATTAGTGTGGTGGGAATACTATCCTTTCTTTACCAATATGTTTTTACACGGAGGCTGGGGCCACTTCATTGGCAACATGTGGACGCTGTATATTTTTGGCGACAACGTGGAAGACCGCATGGGAAAAGGCGGTTATCTCATCTTTTACCTGCTATGTGGCGTAGCCGCCAGCTATACCCACTACGCACTTAATATGGATAGTACGATACCTGCTTTGGGTGCCTCGGGGGCTATTTCCGGAGTCATGGGAGCTTATATGTTTCTTTTCCCCCATTCTACCATCATTTTCATGGTGCCTATTTTCTTCATGCCCTACTTTTTCGAGGTTTCGGCCTTTTTCTATCTCGGCCTGTGGTTTGTGGGCCAGTTTTTCAGCGGTACGGTCAGCTTGCTAATGCCTACCAACGGTGCAGGTATTGCTTTTTGGGCGCATATAGGCGGCTTTGTGGCAGGTGTATTGCTGTTTCGCCTCTTTGCACGCCCTCCTGTGCACGAAGAGCGCCGCTACCCTGCTTACTATCGCTATCGCAACTATCATTCGTGGTAAAAACGAAATAACAACGAATCAATGGACCCACTTTGGATCATCTTTCTCATCATGATGCTGCAGCCCGTAATCTCGCGTAAGATGCTGGAAGCAGGACGCATGCGCTTGTTGGCACAAATTGAAAAGGAGCGCAATTCACGTGTAATCCTGCTGATCCATCGGCAGGAACAGATGAGTTTTCTAGGCTTTCCCATCATGAAGTTCATCAACATGGAGGACAGTGAAGAGATCTTGCGCGTGCTCGATACCACACCACCAGAAAAGGATATTGACCTAATCTTGCACACCCCTGGCGGGTTGGTACTGGCAGCTACCCAGATAGCCAGAGCCATTAATCGCCGAAAGGGCAAGGTACGCGTCATCGTGCCCCATTACGCCATGAGCGGCGGTACGCTTATCGCATTAGCAGCTGATGAGATCATCATGAGTCCCAACGCCGTATTGGGCCCTGTAGACCCCCAACTGGGCGAGCTGCCTGGCCCTTCACTCGTCAAACTGTTGCAACAAAAAGACATCAATAAGATAGGCGATCAGATGATCGTCAAAGCCGACATCGCCGAAAAAGCCATCAACCAGTTACAGGCTACACTGACAGAACTGCTACAGCGCACCCAAAGCAAAGAACGCGCTGCTGAGCTGGCACAAAAGCTTACAGAAGGAAATTGGACACACGATTTCCCCATTACTTGTAATTTTGCTAAATCCATGGGGCTCAACGTAAACGATCAAGTGCCGGAGCTGGTGTACGACTTGATGAGCATGTATCGCCAACCGGTGCAAACTAGCCGCAGTGTGGAATACGTACAACACGGACAAGATCGCCCACTGCCTATTTAATTCCATGGGCTACTCCGCTAATCACACAAAGCCCCTAATCTGCACCGCTTTTAGATGCCGAGTAGCAAAAACTTTGCATTATGTGGCCAAAAGAAAATGCCGTTTTTGCTTTTAGTGTAGCAAAAAGCACATTTATAGTAGTTGCCACACTGATATTTGGCATGGGCTACGCACATGCACAAGAGGGCCAACAACCTGCTTTTCGAGTGGAGCTAAACCCCGACACGGTATTGATGGACAATCCGTTCGAAGTGCAATTCATATGGAACGGCAATGCCAATTGTGGGGAATTCGTACCACCTCCCTTTACAGATTTCGACATAGCATATGGTCCGCATTTAGCTACATCCATACAGATAGTCAATGGCCAAATGCGGCAACAACAAGTGTGGAGCTACGGATTGATGCCGCGTAGTGAAGGTATTTTCTATATAGGACCAGCTAGCGTGCGCTGCCAAGACGGCCAAGTATTCGAAACTGAGCCTATCGAAGTATGGGTCAAGCCCAACCCCGATGGCATTCGGCAGACTCCTCGATCCTACAATAATCCATGGACAGATAGATTGGATGGCTTCCATCTGCCCACTAATCCTTTTAAAGAGTTAGATGAGTTTTTCCAGCAGTTGATGCCCCCCAAGGAAAGCCCACAGTACGACTCAACACCCGCGCCCAAGCATCGTCCACCACGAAAAAAGCGCAAAGTGTATCGCATCTAATGCCAAATAGCCGCAACGGAAAGAAACCCATTGCGGCTGTGCATTTCTTTTTGCTGGCAACCAAGGCATCATCAATATACGAGCACCTTATGTGCTACATATCCATCAACTTTCACCAAATACACACCAGACAGCCATCCAGACACGTCAACGTACTTGCGGCGGCCTTCACGGCTGTGCCAACGCAGCATCTCACGCCCCAATATATCGTATATAGCGACAATGCCAGACGATGCCTCATCCAACCATTCCAACACCAGCAAGTCGGTCGTGGGATTGGGGTAAAGCTTTAGAGCTGTAAACACGCCCAATTCTGTAGTCGGCAACAACTGATCACAGAAGGTAGTGTCAGGATTGAGCTCGATATATCCCTTAGGTGAGAGGTCTTTCCCCTGAAAAGCTGCATAGTCAGCCGGATATCGCTTTATATTGAAGGTCAAATTTTGATTGATGTGCAAGCTATCGCCTTGGTTCACAGGCTGCCCATTAGCTAAAGGCGTTACATATTCCCAAACGATCTGCTGCTGAGGGGTGATTTCAAAGGAATACCCCCAACGCCCCACACATACCAAAAAGTTGCCATTGGGCAACACTTGTACACTTGACACAATATTGGAGTACATGCGCGTGGAATCATCAGGATACATCAAAGTGACGTCAAAAGATGACGGGCCCCACGTAAGCCCCTCCATGGGATAAGTCCAACTCACAGGATCAAAAGGTAGAGAAAGTACATGGGCCGTAGAAAAATTGGCTCCTGCGCGATTGTTGAACAGAGCCACTTTGCCATACAGAGGTGCATCCGGATCGATGAAATCGTCGATCCAATGTGTGTCGTGCTGAAAAAAGAGTTTTTGATCAGTAGCCGTACCACGACGATAAGTCGCTGGATTGCCCCAACGATATAGCAAATCGCCACCTCGTCCTGCAAGGCCTCCTGTATGCCCTGCCGCTTCTGCTTTCGTTGTAGAATGATCAATCACCCAAAACTCGTTGAAAGTGGGCACACTGATCATGATTTGGTCGTACTCCTCATTGTAGTCAATAAAATTGACGTGCATCCAGTCGGCTTTACCATCATTTGTATCCCAATTGACATCGATCAGCTCGGGATGATCTTCAACTACGCCATAGTTGGCCTTTGTACTATCATAATCTTGTATGAGGTGGTCCCATGCATGCCACTCCCAAACAATCGAGTCGGTAAGTGGATCCACTTCGAGTATGTAATCGGGCCACAAGACCTCTTCGTTTAAAAGGGCGGGATCTCTTCCTGCTGCAATTGCTTCGTCCTGAGTTTTCAGCTCCCAAGAAATCATCAAAATATTTCCATTTGGGAGTACTTGTACATCGTGATGCAAGCGGCGCAGGGAGTCATTTTGCGTAAAGCTCCACAATAGGTTGTTGTCCCAGTCTCTAATTTCGACTGTAGCGCCACCTCCACCTGCCCAAATAGGGTCGGCAGCAAAAAATGAAGGCCGCTTGGTCTTCACCAACTTTCCATCGGGTAATAAATAGGCCGTCACGCCAGGGCGAAAATCTGCCTCATCTTCCCACACGTGCACGATACGCCCACAATTGTCCAACAAGTATACATTGGGCTGATTGAGTGGGTAGAGCAAGTTGTAACCTGGAAAACTGAGATCGGGATCGTAGCTCAATACACCTACCGTACGTTGAGCCCATAATGGGAAAGCAAGTAAAGTCTCGATGAAAAAAAATACGAATAATACCCGAGTCATAAGATATAATTAAAAGTAAAAGGACAATCATGAGCAGTGCTGAAAGCTGCACATATCAGCCTATGGTAGCTTGACTTGTTCAATGGCAAGCCAAATAAAAGCTAAGGCAAATATTCTTGACCCTAAGAGCGCTCTGTTTGCCAACAGCTGACAAATTCGAACTTCAAACTACACGGTCACGACAAACAAAAGGCATGTAGTACTTCTCTTTTCTTCTTTGGGGTTTTTCTACTTTTGCCGCGTACACGCAAATGCGGCAACCCTTTGCGAGCCTTTGATTGTCAAGCCAATTTTTTAAACTTATGGAGCACAGTTACAGTCTGTTGGAAGTGTTACGTACACTTTACCAGCAGCGAAGATTCATCCTTGGCGTGCCATTTGCCACTGCAGTGGTGACTATTGTTGCCGTATGCCTTGCTCCTGTGTACTACAAGTCACACACTACTTTTTATGCTGCCAGCACCGACTTACAAAAGCCCGAAGCTTTTGGTGCCACCTCCAATACCAACATCAAGTATTATGGCACAAAAGATGACGTAGACCGCCTCATATCCATTGCCCAGTCAGGCGAGCTGATGCAGTTTCTCATCGATTCCTTCAACCTGTACGAGCACTACGAAATCGATCGCAATGATCCGCTCGCTCCTTATTATGTGGTCGAGACGCTTTCTGATCATTACAAAGTGAAAAAGACAAAAGAAGGAGCCCTGGAAATCAGTGTCGAGGACACGGACAAAGAGCTGGCTGCCCAAATGGCCAATGCGGCACGCGAGAAGATCAATGCCATCGCCTTGCGGCTCATCAAAAACAGCCAAAGCCAGCTGCTCCGCACCTACAGGCAGAGCATTGCCGAAAAGGAAGCCACGCTCCAGCTCTTGGCCGATTCACTCCAGCAACTGCGGCAGCAATTCGGCATCTTCAGCACGCGTTCACAGGGAGAGATCTTGGCTAGCCTTGCTGTGCGCACCGAAGCGAACCTAACGCTGAACAAAACGCGCCTACAGGTGCTACAACAGAGCCCTCACGTACCACGCGACACACTCCTATTCTTGCAAGCACGGGTACGTGCCATGGAAGAAGAGCTAAAAAATACCCGTTCGCTCATCGATCGCTTTAACGCAGGCTTGGCACGAGTGGAAGCACTCGAACAGCAGTACCGACAAATCAACAGCAAGCTGGCCGAAGATCGCGAGCGGCTCAAACAAATCGAAGCGGCTTATCAGGCCCAAGTACCTGCGCTTCACCTACTCGAGCCAGCTGAGCCAGCTGTAGTCAAATCGCGGCCACTGCGCACCCTTACAGTAGTGGCAGCTACCCTTGCTTCGCTACTGTTTGTCGTGTTAAGCGTGTTGGTATTCGAGCACTATCGCCAGCTAGACTGGCGCCAAATCTGGCAAGACTGACCTGCCAAAGGAAAACTACGTGACAGCCACTTCGTCCATAACGCCCAGCCAAATGCGCTCCATACTATGGGGTACAGCTACAGTGTGGTTTGGTGCGCTGGCATTGGCCGCATGGCAGCAACAGCCGCTATTTTTGGCCGTACCTTTTGGACTACTGCTCGTGTGGTGGACGCTTGCCGACTTGCGCACTGTTTTTTATCTGATGTGGGCCACCATTCCCCTCTCTACAGAGATGGGTTTGCCAGGTGGTTTCAACACCGACATGCCTTCTGAACCACTCATGTGGCTCGTGACGGCATCGGCCGTCTTATGGGCACTGCAGCGACCGCCGGCACAGTGGCGCATGGAGCGGCTGGTGCATCCACTTACCATCTTGCTACTGGCCCACCTGGGATGGATTTTACTGACAGCATTAACCGCCCAAAACAAGCTCTTTGCCGTCAAGTTTTTTTTAGCCAAATTGTGGTATGTCATCCCCTTCTACTTTCTAGCAGGTAGTCTATTACGACAAACGCGCCACATGCGGTGGCTCATCTGGGTGGTAGGCATTCCACTAGCCTTAACGATCCTCTACGTCGAAGTACGCCATGCACAATACGGCTTTTCGTTCAAAGACATCAACAAGGTAGTGCGTCCCTTCTACCGCAACCACGTAGCGTATGCCTGCCTTGCATCAGTTTTTTTGCCCTTTCTGTGGTATGGGCGAAAGTGGTACAAGCACCTTTCGCCAAAATGGTGGCTGCTGACGCTGATGACCTTGCTGGCTTTAGCAGCCGTACAACTTTCCTATACGCGTGCCGCCTATGGCGCCATCTTGGTCGCAGCAATAGGCTACCTCATTATCCGCATGCGGCTAATGCGCCTTACGCTAACTGTAGCCGTGAGCCTCACCATTGGCACTTTGACGTGGCTGGCACACCAAAACAAATACCTCGACCTAGCACCTGACTATGAACGCACCATTACCCACTACGACTTCGACAACCTGCTCGAAGCCACCTTCAAAGGACAGGACATCAGCACCATGGAGCGCGTCTATCGTTGGGTGGCAGGCGTGCATATGGTCCTCGATCGCCCACTGGTGGGTTTTGGCCCTGGCAACTTTTTCGAACACTATTGGCCCTATACCGTCACCAGTTTTCGCACCTATGTAAGCGACAACAAAGACAGCTCGGGCGTCCACAGCTACTACCTCATGACCGCCATTGAGCAGGGCATACCGGGCCTGCTCATCTTCCTTTCGCTCCTCTTCTACGCCTTGCTACGCGGTGAAGCAATCTACCATGAAACCGAAAACGAAGAAGCACGACACCTTGTGCTCATCGCCTTGCTCAGCCTATTGGTCATTTGTACGTTGCTGCTCATTAATGACCTCATCGAAACGGACAAAGTTGGACCGTTTTTCTTCCTCTCATTGGCACTATTAGTCAACGCAGATCTCGACAACAGATCCCAACAACACACGGCAAGCAAAGCATAGAACTCTGTGAAACACCTATCCCATCACCTTCTCATAGCGCTTGCGTAAAAAAGGATAACTCAACACCGCCAGCAAAATGATCACTACCCCCCAGTAAAAACCACTATCCAACTCCTCATACTCTCGAAGCACCAACCACGCCAGTGCAATGCCATAAACAGGCTCCAAATTGACGGTAAGATTGGCCGCAAAAGCCGACAAATAATTGAGTGCACGCAAGGCCAACACATACGCCAGTGTAGTGCACAACAACGACAGCACCAACAGATATACCCAATCGCGTAGCGTAGGCCAAAAGGGAGCCTCAGGCACAAGCCATACATAGGTTGGCAACAGCAAAGACAGAAAAACCCACGAAGTACCCAACTCGATAAAGGTAATGTCAAGGGAAGAGGCGTGCACAATGAGCTTTTTGTTGAGCGTGCTAAACAACGCAGCTAAAAAGGCCGAACACAACCCCACGACAATGCCCCACTGCATGTCCCAATCTGTGTGTTGCACGATCAACGTCATGCCAGGTATGATCAGCAAGCCCAAAAAAATTTCAAACCCTTTGACACGCTGTCGCAAAATGGCTGGTTCGAGCAAAGCTGTAAAAAAAGAAGTGGTGGCCATACACACCAAAGCAATAGAGGCATTGGCCAACTTGATCGCACCATAAAACGTCAACCAATGTAGGGCTACCAATACGCCAATACCCGCATAATTGCGCCACAACCGCACGGGCAATGATGCCCATAACTTCCTCACCCGAACGATAAAAAGCAAACTGAAAGTAGTAAGTGCCACGCGCCACCATACCAATGTAAGTGCTGAAAGGCCGATCAGATCGCCCAAAATGGCGGTAAAGCCGAACAGCAATACCGCCACGTGCAATTCTAAATATGCTCTGCGTTCAGGACTCATACGCGCGCTTTAATACTGAGCGCAAAACAACAAAAAGATATAGTACTGTGTCGCCCCGATACATACCATGCCTTTATACACTTTATCCTCATCGCATTAGATTTGATTATCTTTGTCACACACTCCATCACATCCAAAAAATATAATTATATGGCACTCAAAGTTGGAGACAAAGCTCCTGGCTTCACGTTACCCGATACCGAAAAAAACATGGTATCACTCGACAATTACAAAGGACAACCTGTCGTACTACTCTTTTTTCCCTTTGCCTTTACTAGCGTATGCACTACTGAGCTGTGCACCATCCGCGACGATATAGCTACCTACGAAAACCTCAACGCACAAGTACTGGCAGCATCCGTGGATTCTCCATTTTGCTTGGCACGCTTCAAAGAAGATCAAAAACTCAACTTTCCACTTCTGTCCGATTTCAACAAAGAAGCAGCACAAGCCTACGGTGCCCTGTACAAAGAATTTGTATTAGGCTTAAAGGGAGTAGCCAAACGCGCAGCTTTTGTAATCGACGGACAGGGAACCATTCGATATGCCGAAGTGTTGGACAATGCAGGCGACCTGCCCAACTTTGAAGCTATCAAAACTGTACTGGCAGCAATCTGACCATCACTTGTTTTGAATAACCACAGTGGGGGGATGTAGCGTACTTGCTGAGCACCATACCTCATTGCAACGTGACAATCCCCTTCAATTCATGCGCTTTAGGCATATTTACAAAACGTGCAATCATAAAATGCCGTACGAAAGTGAGTTAAATATCAATTCGCTTCACTTGCATACATTGCTTGGCCAAAGCCAACCCGAAGAGGAGGAGCTCGTCGTGGACGATGCTGAAGGCGAAGTGGAAAAAGAAGTCCACCTCGTGGTGTACAACGATGATGTCAACACTTTTGACTGGGTCATTCAATGCTTTATAGAAATATTGGGTCACAGTTTCGAACAGGCTGAGCAGTTGGCTATCATCATTCATTTCAAGGGGAAAGCAACTGTGAAAACAGGTAGCTTCGACGAGCTTCATCCGCTAAAAGATGCACTTATAGATCGCGGACTATCGGCCGTTATTGAATCCTGATTCTTCTCCTTGGCTGCAAACGGCTACATAGCACGTCATCGAATGGCAGCTGATCTCTGTACGTCGAACAACTTTCTCCATTCATGCCCATATTTTGGCTTAGTAAAGAAAGTACGGCATTTCCCGATCCGCGAAAAGCACCTCCCCAAGGGCTGGTGGCACTAGGAGGCGACCTAAACCTACCACGGCTTCTGCATGCCTATCGCATAGGTATCTTCCCATGGTATAGCAAAGGCGAACCGATTGCCTGGTGGTCGCCCGACCCCCGATTTGTACTATTTCCCTCTGAGCTGAGGGTGCACAAAAGCATGCGCCCTTATTTCAACCAGCGCAAATTTTCAGTAAGTTATGACAATGCTTTCGATGAAGTAATACGCGCTTGTGCACACACCCGCCGTGCTGGCCAAGAGGGTACTTGGATTACGCCCCAGATGCAACGCGCATATGGAGCATTACACCGCGCAGGTTATGCGCACTCTGTAGAAGTATGGCAAAACGAACAGCTAGTAGGCGGATTATATGGCGTAGCACTTGGCCGCATATTTTTTGGTGAAAGCATGTTTTCGCACGTGTCCAACGCCTCCAAGTTTGGCTTCATTAGCTTGGTAAAGGCCCTGCAGCAAAAAGGATTTGTGCTTATTGACTGTCAGCAAGAAACCCCTCACTTGGCCTCCCTTGGTGCCCGTGCCATCCCCCGAGATCAATTCATAGATATCTTGGCACGACATGCCCAACCACCCGATCCTCCTGCCCATTGGCACAGCTGGCTGACAGGAACCACACAATGACATCTGGTACACATACCTACTTACACACACATTCCTAAAGACGGAGCAACACACCTGCCACAGGGCTGTGCAGGTATATTTCGAGTGTATGGCTCGGAAAATGCACCTGTAACACTTGCCTCGTCAGTATAGCCCACCCGCCTACAGCCCGCCACACAGCCTCTGCTGAATGCGTGTGTAAATCAACGTGTTGCAATACAAAGCACCGATGCGCATCATGAGCGAGTAAGTCTAAAGTAGACTCAAATAGGCGAGCTATGTGCCCATTGCTCTGACTGCGCACAGTCCCTCGCAAAGGCCACAAAGGGTGCCAAGACAAAGTTTCTATCTTCCATCCCAGTGTCGCCCACATGCGATCTGCTCGATGCACTACTTGCATGGTATCGAGCTGCACTGCTCTAAAGCGATCCAATAAAGCTTGTACCATGGCCTCTCGTTGGGCTCTATTGCGGTGTGGCTCGTCAGCACGTAAAAAAGCTACTATAGCCCTGACATCCTGTTCTTTTGCTGCTTCTAAGTAGTTGGCATAACGAATCACATCCGGCTTCCACGCTGTTTTATCCACTTCAGTAGGTTGTACGTGGGCCGATGGCCACGACTTTCGCCCTATAGGCTGCTCAATCCACTGCAATGGATCCGATTGTATCGGAGGCAACGAGTCAAAAGTAGCTGGCAGCTGGCGCACAAGTGTCTCTTTGAAAACAGTGTGCCCTTCCCACTGCCAAGGTGTCTTGTGATCTTGGGGATCGAGTAGAGTAGCAGTTTCATGTTCGGGGCCCAGATATACGCGATTAAGCCATGCTGTCGTATTGGGCCTGTTGCGCGTAGGCCATACTAAATAATCGCGTGCACGGGTTATGCCCACATACAACAGACGGGCTTCTTCGGTTAGCGCTCGTTGCACCGCATTTCTATATACTTCTTGCTTCAGTACACGCTGGCCCAAAGGCGTATGACGCCACATCTTGCCATAGGGCTGCACCCAATAGCGCAGCCAGCGCCCCACCAAAATATCTGCTACATCCAATTGATCTTGTCCACCTACTATTGTCAAGCCCCAAAGCGAAGCACGCAAAGGTTGGTCCAGGTCCATGCAAACGACGATAGGCCATTCCAGCCCTTTAGCAGCATGATAAGTCAGCACATTAACGGCCCGAGGTGATGCAATGGCAGCCTGCCAATCTTCCTGGCGTTGCTGCTTTTGAGCTAGCCACAACAGAAAACCACCTAAAGAAGCTGCTGCATGTAGTCGATTGCAGCGCGTCTCGTATTCCACGGCCATAGCCATGAGTTGTTCGAGATTGGCCAATCGCTGCTCGGCCTTGCCCCATCCCAAAACGACACGCCTCAAATCGAGCTGGTCAAAAAGGTATGTCAAGACTTCAGCACTGTCCAGCTCGGCAATGTGTGCACGCAGTTCATCCAACTGGCGGATAATGTCGTAGTGCGCCCCCCAACGGTCTGTACGCCCCGATTCTTTCCACCTGAGGCGTGCCTCGATGAGTGTTTCCAGGGAATGAGCACCTGTGAGCACCAGAATCTCTGCAATGGCGCGTGCATCATCAGGATGCACCAACACATGAAGGCAAGCGATCACCAATCGGGCCTCGGCTGTATCGAGTAGGCCCGTACGCGCTATGGCTGCTTCGAGGCCCGCGCGATGAAGGGCATCGGCTACTTGGCGGCAACGCTGGTTGGTTCGGCACAATATAGCCACATCGCCCGGTAGCGCCCGCCGATGGTGTTGGGCGCCTTTCGGCAAGATGACAATCCCCTCTTCAAGCCGACTGCGCAGCACCTGTGCCACTGCTTCGGCAAACCACGCATGGGTCGGGCGCCCTTGCTCGGGCTCTAGGTGCCATTGCCACAAAGCTGTTTCCATCTGTTCAGCCTCAGGGGGGATATTCCATCGCTCATCTCCTTCACGGCGCCGACGCGGTATCAAAGCTATTTGCTCGACCGGCAAGCCAGTTTTTGATCCCAGTCGATCCATTCCAAATGCCTTGCTAAACAAGGCGTTGGTCAGCCATACCAATTGCTCGCGAGCCCGCCACGAATGGCGCAAAACGTGCTCGGAGCGCACCCCACCCACCATGTGTAAAACGGCCTCCATAAGCGCGGGATCGGCTCCGCGAAAGCCATAGATGCTCTGCTTAGGATCCCCCACCCACACGGATTGCTTAGCTAACTTCGACAGCTTGTAAAAGATGTTGAGCTGGATGGGACTGGTATCCTGAAACTCGTCTACGATGAGCAAGTCGAGCTGCGCTGCCAGTACAGCTTGTACCTGCGGCATGTCGAGCAAGCGATCTACCAGCACCTCCATATCAGTATAATCGATAAGGCCACGCTGTTTCTTGTAACGCTGATACTCCGCTATGGCGTCTTGGGCCAAGTCGTATAGATGTGCAATGTACTGAGCGAGGTCGTGTCTGAGCTGTGGATGACGCTCGTGCTGTTCGAGCTGTGCCACAAGTGGTACTACCACCTCCTGACTTTTTTTACTCACCTGGGCACGTAACAGTTGGGCATATACTTGCCATTCAAGCTCTTCGCCCCGTGCGAGCCGACGTATCACTTGCTCGAGCTGCTCGATATATTTGCGCGTCTTGACGGTCTCATCTTCTGAATGGCGCAAGGCAGCACATGTTTGTGCAATAGTATTAGCCAAGCTGGCTTCCCATTGTGCAGCAGCTTCTTGGCTCATAGGTGCCGGAAACAAAGCTAACAACGACTCGATTGTTTGTTGTTTGCTTTGCTCCAACACTTCTGCCCCCATGCGATTGGCTCGCGCAGCTTCTGTAATTGTACGTACGCTATGGCGCCAATCGCTGCCACTGCCAGTCAGGCTACCTAACCCCAAACGCCTGTGATGCGCTTCGATAGCTTCGACGCGTTGAGGCAATAGTATGGCGGCTAGTGCCTGATTGAACAACAATTGGTGATCTTCCTCTGCAATAATGTCCACTTGTGGGGACACGCCCACCTCATAAGCAAAGCGACGCAACAAGCGCACGCCTAGGCTGTGCACCGTGCCGATAAGGGCATGCGACAAATCGTGGGCAGCAGCTACTAGTCCTTCTTCGAGCAACTTTTGCCGCACGCGCTCCTGCAACTCGCCAGCCGCTTTTTGGGTGAAAGTAGTGGCAATAACTCCCTCAGGGCGCACACCAGCACGTATCGCGCTTACCAGCTCTTGCGTGAGGCGGTAGGTCTTGCCCGAGCCCGCACCTGCTGAAATCACCTTGATGCGATATGTGGGAGCATCCGATGCCATAGCACAAAGGTTTGAGCTGGCAAGGTACGCCATAGCCTACTCCTTTTCCTCGATCAGTGTGTTCAAAGGCTCGTGCTCGGGCTGGCCACCACGTAATGGATAAACTGCTTGTACAGACTCAGGCACGTACAACATATGCGCTGACTGCGAGAGAAAGCCTTGCCCCCAAGGCACTTCCACGTATTGTGGACGTCCGTTGGGCCATACCATCAAAAACGCCCAGCTATGATCATCGATGGGGATCCACTGCCCAGCCATGTCTTTTTTTTGCCGAAAGGCCCGCAATGCTCCTCTGTTTTGGCCTGCTACCACCACAGTAGTGCCATCTGCCAAAGGGAAGGTGACCAGGCTTTTTGCATCGCCCGCTACCACAATACCGCTGTGTGCCATATCAAGGGGTTGAAAATGGCCATCACCATTGCCTACTAATAACAGACCGTTGAGCGCATCATATCGGCCCATACCTACTTCTGTGCCATAGTCGTTACCCACGAGCAAAATATCGGGCCAGCCATCTGCAGTAAAATCGCGTGCCAAAATGCCATATACGGGTGCCACTTGTGCCTGTAGTGGTAAAGCATGTAGGGCGAAGCGGCCATCGCCTAAGTTTTCCACCCATGCCGACTGCATAAAGGTAGCTTGTAGTACCAAGGGGTCCTTGGCCGGTAGCTTACTTAGTAGCTCATCCATAGTCGCTCGCCCATAGTCGCTATGGCGTAAGTAGAGGCGCTTGACGAGGATCACTTGCTTTTCCATATCGATACGCCCAAAATAGGGATAAGCGCGCAGCCGTCCGTGCTCGTCGGGAAACCAAGCCGAAGGAATAGCATCGAGACTATAGCGCGTCTGTGCCCAACCCAATAGTGGATCCTCTTTAGCAGCTTGACGACTGAAGTCTGCCGCATAGATAGCTATAGGTCGCTGGGGCGAGGCTTTCAGTAAAGTGTTAGTACCCAAGTTGCCAGCCACATAGTCCATATCGCCATCCAAGTCCAAGTCGCAGGCAGCCAAGCTATTCCACCATCCTACATGTGCTTCGATACCGGTATGAGTCAGGCGGCGCAACTGTCCCTTTTCATTTTGAAAAAAGGTCAAAGGCATAAATTCTCCTGCCACCACCAGATCGGGCCAACCATCTCGGTTGAAGTCAGTCCACAAAGCATCGCATACCATGCCCAAGCTATCGAGCTGTGGCGCTACTGCATTGGCAATGGCAAAATGCCCCGTGCCGTCATTGCGCAGAAGAAAACTACTCACAGGCAGAGGGTACATCTGTGGCCAGACGCGTCCCCCTACAAAGAGATCCAGATCGCCATCGAGATCAAAGTCGGCTGCACGCACACATGAACCACTGCTGTGAAAAGATGGCAAAGCCGCTGGACGCAAGACAAAGTGCCCTTTTTCGTTGAAGAAGAGTCGGTCTCGATAACAAGAATCCTCGATCGGAAACTCATATCCCCCACTGACCACGTACAAGTCGTTATCGCCATCGCCGTCAGCATCGAAGAAAAGTGCCCCCAATTCTTCTTCGCGCTTAGCCGGTCCATCAGGCCCTGGAAGCAAATCTACTTGTTGGAAAATGCCCGTTGGCTGCTGTACAAAGCACATGCCCTTGTAAAAGTGCGAGCCAGTGGCGTAAAGGTCAAACAAGCCATCGCCATTGACATCACCCACTGCTAATCCTGGGCCATATTGCGACAGCTTGTGCAACAACAGGCGCTGCACGTTGAAATCGATGTAGTCTTTCTCTTGGTGCTGCCACTGGAAGTTTAGTGTAGTAGCGCTTTCGCAAAACAAAGGGCTAGCAGTGTGGCCGGTGGGAGAGAGCCAAGTTTGTGCATGCGCATAAGACAGCTTCAGCTCCTGGTTTGCCGAAAGGCCATACAACACCCGACGGCGCCCAGTAGCAGTGCCATCCGTAGGTGGCCACCACACCACAAGGCTATCCAGCGTTGTACAGGCACCCAAGCCCAAATGCACTACAGGTGCTACAGAAGACAAATAGCCTCGGCAAGGATGCAAGCGCTCATGCCATACTTGTGTACCACAAAAGGCAGTAACTACTGCGCCAAAACCATCAGGATTCCGCTCAGGTCCCTGTAGGCGAATACGGATCCAGTTTGTCTGTTCAGCGGTGTGTTCAATGGTGGTATTGCGATAGACAAAAGCACTGTCGTTGATATTGTTGACGACGTAGTCCAAGTCGCCATCAGCATCCAGATCGGCCCAAGCAGCGCCATTGGAAAAAGAGGGCTGCGTAAAGCCCCACTCGGCACTGACATTGCTGAAATAGGGTACATCTGAACGCCCATTGAGCTCATTGCGAAATGCATAGTTGGTGATCTTCACTGACGGGATCCGCTCGAGCAACTCGGATAAAGTGAGAAAGGCTCCTTTGTCGGCATTGAAATCGATAAAATCGCGATCTGTCACGTCGTGTGGAAAGCCATTAGTAATGAGCAAGTCGGCATCGCCATCCAGATCGAAATCGGCAGCCAACGGCGACCAACTCCAATCCGTAGCAGCAATACCAGCCATAAATGCCACGTCGCTAAAAATCGGTTGGTGTACATCGGGACGGATACCGGCATGCAGTTGCAAGACGTTGCGCACAAACTGGTATTGGTAGCCAAAGCGTTCATTGTCCAAATAATTGGTGTAGTTGTTAGGTACTAGCATGGTTTTTCGCCTTAGATTGTCTTCAGGCAACATGTCTACAGCTACGATATCAGGGCGCCCATCGGCGTTGAAGTCGCATACATCGTGCCCCATGGCCGAATAACAAGTATGCTTGAGCCACATAGCTGCCACATCTTCAAAACCTCGATGGCGGCCCATAGAGTCTGTACCGAGGTTGTGCCATAGCAAATCGTTGGTGAGATAGTCGTTGGTCACATATATATCTTGCCAGCCGTCGGCGTCGAAGTCGGCTACCGATACTCCCAAGCCAAAGCCCTCGATAGTGATGCCGGCTTGTAACGTCACGTCGGTAAATACGCCATGGCCAAGGGTAGTGTCAAAGTCGTTGCGCAACAGCTTGTCGTTGCGCACAGAACTACCATCAGTCACTTTGCGGCGATACTGGTTGGGCAATACGTGCGCATCCATCTGATTGACCAGCAAATAACAATCCAAGTCGCCATCGTTATCGTAGTCGAAAAAAGCAGCTTGGGTAGTATAGCTCGTGTCGTCCAAGCCAAACTCGGCAGCCTTTTCGACAAAAACAGGCACGCCATCTTGCACCCCTTGATTGATAAATAACAAATTTCGGCGGCGAGAAGCAGGCTTGTAGGTGGTAGCACATACGTAAATATCGGGCCATCCATCGGTGTTAATATCTACTACAGCCACCCCCGAACACCACCGATCAGCTGCTGCTACGCCAGCCTGCTGGGTCACATCTTCAAACTGGAAATTGCCTTTGTTGAGATAGAGTCGGTTGGGCACCATATTGCCCGTGAAGTAGAGATCGGGCAGGCCATCTCGGTTAAAATCACCTATAGCTACTCCCCCCCCATTATACACATATTCGTAAGTGAGAATGTTGAACGAGTCGTTTGGTACAATGCGATTGCTGAAATGAATTGCAGTATGTTCCGGATTCATTAACTCGAACAGTGGCGCTTCACTACAACCCATTTCCATCACTGTGAGCCACAAGAGCCATCTACGCAGCACGTCCCCCTTCATAACATGCCGATTTTGATATTGCAATTGATAACTTGCGCTACGAGCACTTATAGGTAAAAGACAGTTGCTGATCAAAGCACATGCATCACGCAAATAATATTTGCCATCAGGCTTACCCACTCCGCAAACTTCATCACACTACATTATGTGGTTGGGCTGTGTGGCTTTTTTCATTAGTTAGCTAACGGCACCAACGCAAAGTTTCACATTGGGTATCAGCTCATTCCACAAATGCACAGCTACATCCAATGCAAGTATATGCATTCCCAATGCGGCAAAAAAGCACATGCTCCACCTCCACTATACACAGATCCACTCTGAACCCCTTCGTACTTTCCTCCCATACTCACCTAACTTTGGGCTGCTAAAAGCCAAGTACAGAGGCAAGCCATTTACACATTTAAACCCATTGTATTGAAGCCAACCACAACGCGTTCCTCTTCCAAGCCGTTGCTTGCTAAGCAACGCGAACGGCTCATGCTACTGACACTCACCTTAGTGCAGTTTACTCATATTGTGGACTACATGATTATCATGCCACTAGGTGCACAATTAATGGGTATTTTTCACATTACTCCTGGCCAGTTCTCTTTGTTAGTCAGTGCGTATGCTACAGCGGCTTTTGTTGCCAGCTTCATAGCAGCACTTTTTGTCGATCGCTTTGATCGAAAGCACGTATTAAGCGTCGCCTATTTAGGTTGTACACTAGGCACCATTGCTTGTGCGCTTGCGCCTTCTTTTCCCTTGCTTTTGATAGCACGTGCAATGGCCGGTGCATTTGGTGGGTTGATCGGTGCTGTGGTATTAGCCATCATAGGTGATGCCATCCCTTTTGAGCGAAGAGCACGTGCTACCGGCATGGTGATGATGGCTTTCTCGGGCGCCTCGGTCATTGGCGTACCTCTAGGGTTGTACCTAGCTGCTCAATTCAGTTGGCGCATGCCCTTTTTTGCCGTGTCTATAATTGCCATATTGTTGCAAATCGCCATTTGGCAGTGGGTACCCAATATGCGGCGACACATAAGTGCACAAATTACCCGACCTAGCCCTGCCGCAACCCTACACCGCCTTTTTAGCGATCGCAATCAAGTGCGCGCGCTGCTATTCACGATCATCTTGATGTTGGGCCATTTTACCATCATTCCGTTCATTGCCCCTTACATGCAATTGAATGTGGGCTTTAGCAATTTCGACCTCACCTATATCTACCTCATAGGAGGTAGCCTTACAGTAATTTGCCTGCCCTTGTTTGGCTACTTAGCTGATCGCTATGGCAACGTGCCTATCTTTACTACAGCCAGCTTATTGGCCGTCATATCTATATGGACGATCACCCACCTACCACCAGTACCCATGTGGCTAGCCTTGATAGCTACTTCTTCCTATTTTGTAGTAGGTAGCGGGCGCAATGTGCCTGCTACCACCCTGGTCACGGCCGTCGTACGTTCCGAACATCGAGGTAGCTTTATGAGCATGCGTACTTCATTCAATCAGCTAGGGCTAGCACTGGCATCGCTTACTGCAGGAGCACTGGTGTCAGAAGCACCCAACGGCATGTTAGCACACTATGAGTATGCAGGTTTTGTAGCCATTGCTATGAGTATCATGGCCATATTTGTGGCCCGCCGACTAAAAGTAGTCGACTAAGCACTTAAATGCCTAAACACCTATTTTGTGGACCCTACCCTAAATGTCTCGCCGCGCCACATGCCATCTACGCGTTGGCCCGCTCACTTTTCATCGCGAAGGGGTCAATACAATGTGTACCTTTGCCTAAAGGCTCTAACTCGAAAGTGGAATGCTATGCACACGAAAGTATCTACAGTTAGCATCCTGTTGTTGGTTTACTACCTCTTTATAGCCAGCTGCGGGCAAAATGCCGAGCCCCCAGCAAGCAATTCTGTAGCCTCAAGCAGTACGCCTAATGGCGAAGCCATTTACAAAAAATACTGCATCGCCTGTCATGGTGCTATAGGTGACATGGGCATGAGCGGCGCAGCCAACCTCCAGCAGTCGCAACTTCCACTGGAAGCTCGTATTGCCCTCATACGCGATGGGCGCAATATGATGACCCCATTCAAAGGGATACTATCGGAAGAGGAGATCGAAGCTGTGGCGCACTACACCATGCAGCTATCTCAAAGCAACTGACGAGCTACACCTCAATATGGATCGAAAAACAATAAGTGTGTTGGGCCTCATGTCTGGTAGCTCGCTCGACGGGCTAGATCTGGCAGCATGCACCTTTCACTTTGTCCAACAACAGCTCAGCGAATGGCAGATGCTTCAAGCCCATACGGCCCCTTTCCCCACCGACTTGCGGCATCGCTTAGCTACAGCACCCAAGGCTTCAGGAAAAGGCTTGTGGCTGCTTCACGTCGAACTGGGCAGCTGGATGGGGCAACAAGCACGGACTTTTCTCGACAGCTATGAGCTGAATGTACAACTCATCGCTTCCCACGGCCACACAGTCTTCCACATGCCAGAACACCACGCTACCGCTCAAATTGGTGACGGTGCTTCCCTGGCCATAGCTGCCCACCTACCCGTAGCCTGTGACTTTAGAAGCGTAGATGTGGCCACAGGAGGACAAGGCGCTCCTTTAGCACCACTAGCTGATCGATGGCTCTTTCCTGGATACGACTGCTATCTCAACTTAGGGGGAATTGCCAACCTATCTGTACGCCAGGCTGATAACACGTTTATCGCAGGCGATTTGACAGGTTGTAACCAAATACTCGATGCACTGGCTCGAGAAGCCGGTCGCGAATGGGACGAAAATGGCCAGCTTGCGGCCTCAGGTACAGTGCTATCTGAATTGCTGAAGCAATTAGCCCAGCTGTCTTGGTTTGAGAAGTCTTGGCCGCGATCCTTGTCAAATGCATGGGTACAAAGCGAACAACTCCCCCTGCTCATGCAACATGAAGGCCATATCACTGACCTGCTGCGCACTGCCGTAGAACACATTGCCCAACAAGTAGCCGATGCAGTCCGACTTTACGCCCCCCATGCACAGCGCATGCTCATCACTGGTGGTGGGGCACTCAATACCTTTCTACTCACACGCATTGAGGCACTGCTTCCACGCTACATTGAAGGTGTAGTACCCCATACCCATATCATACAATACAAAGAAGCAGCGCTTATGGCCTTTATGGGTGCCCTCAGGTGGTTCGGATGGCCCAACACACTAGCTACCGCTACTGGTGCTCCATACGATACGGTAGGAGGCGCCTTGTACGAGCCATTTCCCCAAAAACTACTGCCCCATGAGTCCACGTAGGGAGTCGACCACTGTGCTCGTCACAGGTGCTACAGGCCTGATGGGCTCTACGCTGCTGCGCTTGCTCGCCACGCAGAGCCACTTTCACATCCGTGCGTTGCGTCGTGCGACCAGCACCACTGATCACCTGCATGACTTGGCTCCCCTGATCGAGTGGCGAGAGGGCGATTTGCTCGACGTGTACAGCCTTGAAGAGGCAATGACGAATGTAGCTATTGTGTTTCACTGTGCAGGCCTGACGCACAGCACAGGAGCCTCAGCACAACAGATCTACCAAACAAATGTAGAAGGGACAGCCAACGTAGTCAATGCAGCACTCTATAGTGGTGTACGGCGTATCGTGCACGTAAGCTCAGTTGCTGCCCTGAATCGCCATTCCTCACAGCCTATAGATGAAACAGCAGATTGGGAGTCACACCCTCACAACTCATCTTATGCTGAAAGCAAACACTTGGCAGAGATGGAGCTTTGGCGCGGAATGGCAGAAGGGCTCGAAGCCATAGCAGTGCTACCTACCTACTTGTTAGGCCCAGGCTTTTGGGATCGCGGGCCAGCTCAACTATTTCCAATGATATATCGAGGACTCCCTTTTTACCCTCAAGGGTCAGCGGGCTTTGTCGATGTACGCGATGTGGCCCACTTCATGGTCCAGGCCGCTAGCTCAGCCCCCTCAGGTCAGCGCTATATCCTCAATGCGGTTAATCTCAGCTGGCAAGCACTCCTCCAGGCAATTGCCTCAGCACTGCAAGTGCCGTCACCGCGCTATGCACTTCCCCTATGGGCTCACCCATTAGTCAGTGGGGTGAGCTGGCTGCGCAGTCGGCTTGGCAAAAAAAACCACATCCTTACGCGCAAGCGCATGCACCAATTAGCACGCTGCTACCACTACGATGCGCGTAAGTCGCTGCAGTTAGCGCCTAACCTATACCGCCCCTGGCAGCAAACCGTTGCCGAACTGGCTGCTGCATTTTTGCAATACCTACGTGACAAACCACACAACGCCGGCTGAGTCGCTCTCATCTACATATCCTTTATTGGCCGAAATTTTTAGCACACACGTATGATAAAGAGCAATTTTTGTCACTATAAGTGAAAATTCTCGTACATAACTCTTGTTGAAGCAATTGCAATTGCCATTTGTCCATTTTTTGCTTTAACTTGGCTCTACTAAAACTCATATGCAAGCTGTAGCTTGCCATTGGCAGTTTCTTTGGGAAGCGAAGATCATGTATTTTCACCAAAGGGTACATGTGGTTTTGTCAGTGAAAGTGGGTAAGTACTACGACAAAGCTGCCAGCCTAATCCTACAGCGGGAGAGGGGAGCACACGCTACCTTTGCGAAAGCACCTAATTAGCGGCACCGAGGGCTAATCCACGTATACCTCCAACTTGTTAGGAGGAGTATATGTAATAAACCTAAACCCATGAACGTACAACTACTCCAAGTAAAAAAATGTCACCGCACCGTGACACGCACATTGGCGTATGTGGCACTACTATTCATATCCGCGTGGGCACTCCATGCCCAGGATGTGCACTTTTCTCAATATGAACAAAGCCCCTTGCAACTCAATCCTGCCCTTACGGGCGTAGGTCCCGAAGATGTACGCTTGCACCTTTTGGTGCGCAGTCAATGGTACACTGCGTTGGTAGACTATCAGACAGTCACCCTCAGTGTGGAGCGCAAATTCTGGGATCCACGCAAGCCCAATGGCTTTTTCAGTGGTGGGTTAAACTTTTACTTTGACCAAGCCGGCGACGCTCAATTTAGCACTGCCTATTTAGCACTTTCAGGGAGTTATACGTGGCAAGTCAACGCTCAAAACTTTTTTTCTACAGGCATACAGGCTGCACTCGGCCAACGCCGGCTCAACATGGCCAACCTCACCTTCGATAGTCAATACGATGGCGAAATCTTTAACCCTGCACTACCCACCAACGAACAGTTAGACAGATATGCGCTGCGATTTCCCGACTTTTCCATCGGCTTCAACTGGCATGCCCAGCTACCCGACAGCCGCACCAAAGCAGATGTAGGTATCGGCATATTTCATCTACTCACGCCCTTGCAAAACTTTTACATAAATGACACCCAGAGCCGCTTGATGCGGCGCTATAGTCTCTATTTTCTACCCACTATACGCCTGAGCGAAAAAGTAGATATGAGCCTGCGTGGCACTGCCCAAATACAGGGGCGCTATTTTGAAGCACTAGCAGGTACAGGCCTACGACTATGGCTGCGCCAAACCCTGAGCAAAGAGATAGTCCTTAGCATAGGTGCCCTATACCGCTTCAATGCCTTGGGCGATGCACTCATTCCCTACCTTCAGGTACAATCTGGCTACTGGCAAGTGGGCCTCAGCTGGGATATCAACGTGTCTGAATTTTCTGTAGCGACCAACCGGAATGGAGGTCCCGAACTTAGCCTACGGCACCAGATCTTTTTCGTTAAGCCCATAGGCCAATTTAAAATATGTCCCATTCTTTAACCCCTCTACTAATATCTACCCAAGGATGAGGCCTGTGAAACATATCACCTTATGTACCCTGACCCTGCTACTCATCACCTCTGCACTGTCCGCACAGCGCCTCAGTGCATGGCTTGACGCTGCAGAAAAGGCATTTGCTGGTGGCAACTACCATGCAGCCGTAACGTATTATCAAACAGCCCTGCAAATCGAACCCCACAACCTCGATATCCAATTTCAATTGGCAGAAGCAGCACGTCATTATCAGGCATTCAATTTAGCCGATAGCCTATACCAATCCATCACCCAAATAGATACCGCTGGGCAATACCCTTTAGCCTGGCTATACCAAGCATCGGTCAATCAACAACTGGGCCGCTTTGAACAGGCCATAGCCCTATATGATACTTTCTTGGTACGCTTCCCTCACATAGACCCCCACCTCAAACAACGTGCTGAAGCAGGAAAAACTCAATGCCAATGGGCCACCGAACGCATGTGGGAAGTAGAGGAAGGCATGGCAATCTTACCGTTACCACAACCCGTAAACGACCCCAAATCCGATTTCGCCCCTGTCACAGGCCCCCAAGGCAATTTGTACTTTTCTTCCTTCCGAGAACTCTGGACACAAGACAGCCACTTTCCCAAACGCCCACTCATACAGGTGTATCAATGGACATCTGACCAGCCCGACCAGGCACCTTACAAAGTGAGCTGGAACCAGCCCAATCGCCATACTGCCCATACAGCCTTTTCGCCTTTCGGCAAATATCTCTTTTTCACCCTATGCGACTATGTAGGCGAAGCCAAAATACGTTGTAGCCTTTGGCGCCTCCATACCGACAGCCTCAACGCCATGCCCCAACCGCTACCTGATACGATCAACCTTCCAGGGTTCACCACTACAGAACCATCTATCGGATACGTACAGGCATGGCAAAAAGAAGTACTTTTCTTCGCATCCGACCGGCCTGGAGGCAAAGGTGAATTCGATATTTGGTATGCCGAACTCGACACCAACGGCATGCCAGGCATGCCACATCCGTTACAAGCAATCAACACAGCCGGCAATGAGCTCACGCCATTTTTCCACACGCCTACTCAAACACTTTACTTTAGCACCAACGGCCAGCTCAGCCTAGGCGGACTCGACATCTACGCCGTCTCTATCGATAGCACAGGCCTATGGCACACCCCACAACATATGCCCCCCCCACTAAATAGCACCTATGACGAGGCCTGGTTTTGGCTTTCAAATGAAGGGGGGAGTGGTTGGTTCGCCTCCAACCGCCCCGGCTCCATGATACTTGATCAAGCGCAAAAGGTATGCTGTTTCGACATCTATCAAATGCAGTGGCGCATCCTCCAACTCCTCGCACACCTGCGCGACGACAAAACTGGATATGGCCTTGAAAAAGTACAGGTAAAGCTCTTTGCCCTTACCGACAGCGTACCGCTACACATAACCACTATACAAGCCGATAGCCTAGCGACCTTGCCCCTCGAGAAAGGGCGCACCTACATCGTTCAGTTTGAAAAAGATGGTTACTACACCCACACAGATACAATTGACCTGACCCAACCCAAATTGCAAGCCCGACGTGAAATAGCACGGAACTACTTGCTACAGCCCGACCACCTCGACCTGTATGTACGGGCCTTAGATGAAGAAACGAACCAACCGTTAACGCACGTGGAATTTCGCGTTGTAGATCATGAAGGCTATGATGTAGCCTATTTCGCCTCCGATCAATCCGAGGAGCAGGCACATGCTCAAATCCCTCGAGGGCAGCGCTATGTGCTCATTGCTTCCAAGATTGGCTACTTGAATGACACCCTCACCCTAGACCTACCTGCTTTGGGTAATCCATATGTGTTGTACCAGGAAGTCCAGCTGCGGCAAAAGCGCATCGAAGATTTTCCACCAATTATTCTGTATTTCGACAACGACCAGCCGGATCCAGGATCCCATAGCCGACGTACCGACAAGACTTATAGAGAGCTTTACGTAAAGTACTTTAGGCGCAAGCCTCTATTCATCGATGAATACACCAAAGTGCTCAAAGGCCAAGATCGTTTAGTAGCTGCTGAACGCATCGAAGTCTTCTTCGACCGAGAAGTAGCCAATGGGTACGAAAACCTCATGCTCTTCTCCGAACTGGTGCTGGAAGCCCTCAAGAGTGGGCTAGCCGTCGAGCTCATTATCAAGGGGTACGCTAGCCCTCTGGGTGATGATCAATACAATGAGATCTTGGCCAAACGCCGCGTAGCAGTACTGGAAAACCACTTTAAGACTTACAAGAATGGAGCATTTATCCCCTATATGAAATCAGGCCAATTCAAGCTTACACAAGTAGCTTACGGCGAACGCCTAGCACCCCAATACATTAGTGACAGTGCTCGAGACGAACGCGAATCAGTGTATAGTGTAGCTGCCTCTTTGGAGCGGCGTGTCGAGATCATCGGCGTCAAGCTGGGGCCATTCAAAAACGGAGAGGCTAAACTGGAAAAATGAACAGCTCATTAGGACCTTATTAAAACCAGATCTGATGATAGTACAACTTTGAATCGCCATGAAAGCAACCCAAAACCCCATGAACAACAGGTTTTTCATCCAACTTGCAATCGCACATACGCTGGTTGTTATGTTTCTAAGCCTGCCTCATGCAATAGCTACACATATCGTAGGGGCAGAGTTGGGGTATAAATGTTTAGGAGGCAATCAGTATGAAATCACACTTACTGTCTATAGAGACTGCAATACAGGCAGCGCCCCTTTTGATAACCCTGCACACGTAGCCATCTATAACCCCAATACTGGCTTGGTAAAGGAGTTGAAGATTTATAACCCCTTTATCGAACAGCTCGATGCCGTTTTTAGTGATCCTTGCCTTTTCGTACCCGAATACGTATGTGTAGAGCGAGCCATATACAAAACCACTACTACACTATTTCCGGCTCCAGGGGGATATATTTTGGTATATCAGCGCTGCTGCCGCAATGAGACCATTACAAATATTCTCAACCCCTTAGAAACAGGTGCCACTTACTCCGTACAGCTCAGTGAAGAGGCCATGAGCCTTTGCAACAGTACGCCCGTGTTCACCCAAATACCTCCAATCTTTATCTGTATCAACAAGCCGATTGAATATCAGCACTATGCCATGGATCCTGATGGAGACTCTCTTGTCTATCGTCTCTGTACACCACTCACAGGTGGATCCCTCGACGATCCACAACCCATTCCGCCCGGACCTCCACCCTACGACTCTGTAATATGGGCACCAGGTTTCAGCGTCAATGACATGCTGGGTAATCCCGATGATCCGCTCACCATAGACCCACAAACAGGTATGCTGACGGGCTTTCCCACCCAACAAGGTACTTTTGTGGTGGGTGTATGTGTAGAAGAGTATCGCAATGGCCAACTCCTTTCTACCATCCGCCGCGATTTCCAGTACAATGTTGGAGTATGCGGCGAAATATTTGCCGACTTCGAAGTGCCCCACGCCATCTGTGATACGCTGTCTGTAGCATTTCAAAATACTAGCAACGTCAACGTACAAACCGACTTTCTTTGGTATCCTGAGTACCCCAATACCGCCATCTCTTATATGGCCGACAACCCGACACACACCTATCCCGATACAGGCTGGTATCAAGTGATGCTCATCGCAGCTCCTGGTAGCCAATGCGCCGATTCCATCATTAAGCCCATCTACGTACAGGACAACTCGCTTTTTCCCGACTTCACATTTGATGTGTTCGACTGTGCCGACTCCTCTGTGCTTCGCTTGCAAGATCTGTCATACGATACGATGTCGCCTGTTGTAGGGTGGTATTGGGAAGTGATTTTTGGCGATACCATCCTCACTGCCTACACACAACATCCAGATTTCATCGTGCCTTCCGATACTTCGGGTGTCATTCGTCTTACAGCTACGAGCTTCAACAATTGCCAAGAAAGCATCACGCATCCCTTTCAAACAGGCATCAATGATCCTCTTGATGCCTTAGCGGACTCGCTACGCATCTGTAAAGGTGATTCTATAGCTCTTAACCCCATGTACCAACCAGACTTTACGTATTTCTGGTCAGTCAATACAGGCTTCGACACGCTATTGCCCAATCCCATTGTTTCACCCGACTCGTCTCAAATCTTCTATCTCACACTTTGGGCACCTGACAGTTTGTGTAGCAGCCAAGATAGCCTCTGGGTTGAAGTGACTCCTTTGCCCGTACTTCAATACGAGTACGACATCGCATGCGATGGGCTAAACGCCTCCTTTATCAACCAAAGCCTGTACACTTCTGAAGGAGTAGTATGGCATTTCGGTCCCGATGCCACTCCCGACAGTCTTAGTGGCGATACGGTCGCGGTCCATTTTGCCGATTTCGGCGATAAGTTTGTCACCATTTCGACTGCACCAACAGCATTTTGCCCCGACAGCCGAATCGATACCATCCCCTTTCCCCTTACCATTTTGCAAGCCGATTTTGAAGTGATCTATACGAACTGTACCGAACAAGCCATCGAGGTAACTTTTGTCAATACTTCTGTAAACACGCTCCACAATACTGCCACCACATACTGGGACTTTGGCCCCTTCGGCACCAGCACAGTGGCTATGCCTACCTTAAGTTTTGCGCAAAACGCCAGTTTTAACGCAACACTTATCATCACCACAGAAAAAGGCTGTAGTGATACCATCACTAAACCCATAGAAATAGTTTTACTTGACGTATCCCTGCCCGATAGCCTGCTGATCTGCCCAGGTGATTCTGTAGTGCTCAATGCCGATCCTTCTGATAGTCTCTATCAATTTCATTGGACTCCCGCCGATGGCTTAAGTGATCCTTATTCATGGAATCCTATAGCTAGCCCTACACAGACGACCACTTACATAGCCCAAGTATCAGCTTTTGGCACCGATACCTGTACGCGTACCTACCAGGTTACGGTGGTAGTCGCACCACCTATTGAACTGGAAGTGCCCTCGCTCACCACTTGCGATGCCCAAGCTACTCTCCAGGCTACTGCACAAGTGCCCATCGCCTCATGGGAATGGGTTGACGACAACGGACAAGTAGTAAGCCAAGTAGCCACGATTACCGTACCTGTTTCGGGAATAAATCAATACGTCGTCACTGCCACAGATAACTATGGCTGTACTGAGTCTCAGACAGCCACCATCAGTGGAGGGCCAGTAGATGTAATAGTGCCTGATACAGTAAAGGGATGTACGAATGAGCTCATCGAATTATCAGTAGCCAACCTAGATCCCAATGACCAACTCAGCTACATGTGGTACCCCGCCTCCTTGGTGAGCGATTCGACAGCTGCTGCCCCGCTGCTTACAGCACCCCCAGGTACACATTTCCTGGCTGTGTTGGTGACGAATCAGTTTGGCTGTAGCCAACTCTCACCCATAGAGGCAGTAGTAGTTGACGCCGATATATCGTTGGCCTTCGACTACACCATTCAATGTGATGGGCTGACCGTTAGCTTTGACAATCAGAGCACAGCTGCATTCGATTATGTGTGGGACTTTGGGGTGCCTGGCACCAATACTGACACTTCTACCCAGAGTGCACCCACCTTCACCTATCCCGACATCGACAGCTATGTTGTCACACTAAACATTGCACACGAAGTAAGCTGTGTTACCCCCGAAGTGGATACCGTCACTTTAGTAGAGCCCAATGTACAAGCCAGTTTTTCCTACGATTACACCAAATGTGAAGAAGATGCTATTGAGATTTCGTTCTACGACGAATCCTTCAACTCATTTCAAAATACGCAATCTTGGGAATGGACTTTTAGCAATGGCATGACTGCCTCTATACCTAATCCAGTAATTGTCGTGACAGAAGAGGGACCGCTGGTAGCCTCGCTAACTATCACCACTGCTGTTGGCTGTAGCAATACCTACATCGACACGCTTGTAATCGATTTTACCGAAGTAAATCTCGTAGAGCAAATCACCCTTTGCTTGGGCGACACAGCCCAACTCTACCCCCAAGCCAATCCTTCCTACCAATATGAATGGACGCCCAATTACAACCTCAGTGACCCCCATGCACCTAATCCATTGGCTTGGCCTACCCAAACGACTACCTACACAGTAGCCATTACCAATGTAAGTGCTGACACCTGCGTACTAGAACGCACAGTTACCGTTTTTGTACCTCAACAAGTTCAAGTAGATGCAGGCCCCGACCGCATTGCATGTGATGGACCTGTATTGCTCAATGCAGTAGGCATACAAGCTATCCAGTACCAATGGTACGATGCCGATGGCACGCTATTGAGCAATGCACCCTTTGTAAGTGTACTCCCATCAGAGGAAGAAGATTACATCGTACAAGTGTCTGATGCATTCGGCTGTACAGCTTTTGACACGGTACATGTCATCAACGGCATCGTAGATATTGAAGCCAGCGAAGATATAGCTACATGTGTAGTAGACTCGCTTGTCCTGTCAGTAAGCAATTTGGACAGTGGCGATCAGCTCAATTATCAATGGACGGCGTTAGGCCAAGGGCTTATCCTCTCTGACCCAAATTTGCCACAGGTAAGTATTCAAGCCTTGCCAGGCATGTCGTGGTTTGTCGTAATGGCAGAAAACCAATATGGATGTATTGGGCTCGACACTGTAGCGATACAAACATATGAAGCCATATCGGTAGATGCTGGCCCCCATCAGATCGCATGTGATGGGCCTGTCACACTGATGGCCTTGTCCAACTTAGCTGTACAATACGCGTGGTACGACGCGCAAGGAGACCTCATTGGTCAGACATCTTCTATAGAAGTACTGCCAGCTGAGCAGGCATGGTATTACCTCGAAGCCACTGATGTGCACGGTTGCAGCGCAACCGACTCGGTGCTGGTCACCAATGGCATTATAGAACTTGCACTCACGCCAGACTTTGAAGCCTGTATGGAGGATACCTTTTCTATCAGTGCCACTAATCTCGACCCTGGCGACCAACTTAGCTACTCGTGGATCGCAACGGGTACAGGTCAAATTTTGAGTGATCCTGAACAACCACAAATCATCGCTCAAGCACAGCCAGGTACCGCATGGTTTATTCTCTCTACCGACAATCAATTTGGCTGCAAAAGCATCGACTCAGTACGTGTATCCATCTGGCCAGAAATTGTCGTAGATGCAGGCCCCGACACGATCTCGTGCAAGGGCCCCGTATTACTGCAAGCTACAGCTAACTTACCCGTAACCTACATTTGGACGACAGTGGGAGACACCATAGGTACTACCGCTCTCATAGAAGCGCTCCCTAACGAAGCCGCATGGTATTACGTAGAAGCTACAGATGTGCACGGTTGTCAAAAAGTAGACTCAGTGCACGTAGTAAACGGCATTCTCGACTTGGAATACCCCACAGAGCTGGCATCTTGCCCTGTACCTGAATACTTGATCGAGACGCAAAACATGGATAGCGGTGATACCTTGCAATACGAATGGAGCGCATGGGGGGTAGGTACAATCATTGGACCCACCGACAGCCCTTATCTCCTACTAGCACCCGACACCGGCCAAACATGGATTGCGCTTCACGTGGTGAACCAATTTGGCTGTAGCCTCACCGACACCATTAGCCTATTGACTTACGAATTCGATGCTGTAGTGGACACGTTCGTGCGCGTCTGTCCTGGTATCCCCACGCCACTCAATCCCAATGGCAATGCAGCCATTCACTATCAGTGGTCGCCAACCACAGGGCTCAATGACTCACTGTCGCACAATCCAGTAGCCACATTGAATAGCTCGCAGCTATATAGCGTCACTATTACTTCGGCTTATGGCACCGACACATGCCAAGCAGTGCGTCAAGTATGGGTTCAAGTAAACCCGCCCATTGAGCTAAGTGCGCAACCCGATACTGTACTGTGCGATTGGACTCCCATTGTGCTGAGTGCTCAAACAGCTGTACCTGTAGATTTTGCTTGGTATGAGCTACCCAACTGGGAAGTGCGTTTAGGCGATCAGCCACAACTCACCGTGACGCCTACGGACGACCATATCTTTGCTGTAATAGCTACGGATGACCTGGGGTGCCAGGATACCGCTTGGCTCGATGTGCGCAGCCATCCCGTAGAAATTGAATTGCCTGCTGAAATCAACTTCTGTGCTGAAGCTGGCCCTATGCAACTCATGGCTATCAACCTCACACCTGACGAACAACTGCAATATCAATGGTGGCCCGACGACGGCACCCTCTATCCCTCTGACGTACCGAACCCTACTATTCAACCCGACAGCAACACCATTTACACAGTAGCCGCATGGAACAGCTACGGATGTGCGGACACAGCCTCTACTCAGGTATATTACTTCAACCTCGAGCTGGAATTAGAAGCTACCGCTACGCCAGACACACTACTGTTGGGTCGCGACCCCAATAGCCAGCTCGAAGCCACCTTCAATCCCCTCTGGAATTACTACTGGTATCCCACAGAAACACTAAACCGAAACGATGTGTACAACCCCATTGCTACGCCATCACAAACGACTCAGTACGTAGTAGAAGTAAACAACGCCGTAGGATGTATGGCCAATGATACGGTACAGGTGGTCGTGCTCAACCCCGACTGCGACGAGCCCGTTATCTTCATTCCTACGGCCTTTACGCCAAATGGCGATGGCTATAATGACGTGCTTTATGTGCGCGGCTATAACATCGAATCGCTTAGCTTCCAAGTGTACAACAGATGGGGACAAAAGCTATTTGAAACCACCAATCCCAACGAAGGATGGGATGGCACCTTCCAAGGTCAACAACTACCCCCCGACACCTATGGCTATTACGTAAAAGCTCAGTGTTACAATGGCGGCATGTTTTTCAAAAAGGGCAATGTAACCCTAATCCGATAAAATCTGCCTCTGTATCGCGACTCTTCATTTTGGATCTGATACTGATGATGTGTCGGATCCAATTGTTTTCTGTGTAAAAATTGGAGCAACTTTCGCACAAGTGGAGCGTTTCGAATCTGTAGTTGGCTCAAAACCTATCGAAATACCTTTGCCATTCTACCCTACGTACAATCTTAGCTGCATGATGAAGTTTATTGCAATCGTCGCTGCATTGGTTATAGGCCTAACGGCACAAGGGCAAGAAGCCCAACTTGCTCAACAATACTATCTCAATGGCGAGTACGAAAAAGCAGCTTCGCTCTATAAAAAACTCTACGAAGCCAACCCTCGTCAAGAATTTTACTTCGACCGACATGTACAAGCCCTCATGGCCATTGGCCAGTACGATACGGCCGAAAAGGCCATCCGTAAGGAGCTGAAGCGCCATCCCGAGCGCGTCAAATTATATGTTACACTGGGCTACTTAAAAGAACAGCAATACCAGTTGGAAGAAGCTGAAAGGTACTATGCCGAAGCATTGCGCAAAATGCCTGCCGACCAATTTGGCATTACGCGCATAGCCAGTGCCTTTACTTCGCTGCGCAAATACGACTACGCCATCAAGGCCTATGAACGCGGAAGTGAATTGCTTAAAAAGCCCTACGTGTTTTCTTACAACTTGGCCGAGTTGTACCGGCGCATGGGCAATGTAGAAATGATGATCACGCACTATTTGAACAGCCTTTCGATGAATCCCGCACGCCTCAATAACATTCAATCGCTGCTACAGCGCTATCTCAAAGATGACGAAGACCTGTCTATCTTACAAAGACAACTCTATCAGCGCATCCAACAAGACAAGGATGCTATTCACTTCGTCGAATTACTCAGTTGGCTATTTATTCAAAAAGGCGACTATCTCAATGCACTGCGCCAAGCCAAAGCACTCGACAAGCGACTCGATGGCAATGGAGGTCGCGTGTACCGCTTAGGCCGTATTGCTGCACTCGATGGCGCCTGGGATGCCGCCATCGCCGCTTTCGAGTACATCGTAAATGAAAAAGGCCCTGCCTCTACCTTCTACGTAGATGCCAAACGCGAAGCCCTCAGGGCCCGCAGAGAGCAGTTGGTCAGTGGTTATCAGTGGAATGAGGACGACCTGCTCACATTAGAAGCCGCCTATATTTCCTTTCTCGATGAGTTTGGCCGAAATACCGCTACTGCAGAAATCATGATGGAGCTTAGCGAGTTGCAAGCCAACTACTTGCACAACCTGCCCAAAGCCATAGAAATCTTAAAACAAGTCGTACAATTGCCCGGGCTAAAACCCCAACTATTAGGCGAAGCCAAACTGCGCTTAGGCGACTTGTACCTCACGACTGGCGATGTGTGGGAAGCCACACTGCTGTATAGCCAAGTGGATAAAGCATTCAAAGAAGATCGCCTAGGCCATGAAGCTCGCCTGCGCAATGCTAAGCTCTCCTACTATATCGGCGACTTTGAGTGGGCACAGGCCCAATGCAAAGTACTTAAAGCCTCTACCTCGAAACTAATTGCCAACGATGCCATCGACCTCTCTGTATTCATCATGGACAACCTCGGGCTAGACACTACGGCAGAATCGCTACAACTCTATGCACAAGCAGAGCTACTCACCTTTCAGAATCGCTTCGATGAGGCTTTCGCCAAACTCGACACCCTGCTCCAAAAATTCCCCGATCATTCGCTCCAAGACGACGTACTCTATGCCAAAGCACATCTCTACACCAAATTGCGTCAACACGACCAGGCCATCAGCATGTATCGGCAAATCATCGAACAACATCCTGAGGAAATCAGAGCCGACAATGCACTTTACGAGCTGGCACAACTCTACGACCAGGTACTCAACCAACCAGACAAGGCCATGGAGCTATATGAAAAGCTCTTCCTCGATTATCCCAGCAGCATCTTGGCTGTAGAGGCGCGCAAGCGATATCGACAACTGCGAGGCGACAGCATCTGAAGCACAAAAGACAATCAGCTCTGCTGGGCCTTGTGATGATCAGCCAAGAACTTCTCTAAGCCAATGTCTGTGAGCGGATGCTTGAACAGGCCCAGGATGGTCGCTAACGGGCAAGTCACCACATCAGCACCTGCCAGTGCAGCTTGTGCAATGTGTTTCGAGCTGCGAATGGAAGCTGCCAAAATCTCCGTTTCGAACCCTTGTACTGCATACAGTTCCGCAATCTGACGTATCAGATCCATACCTTCCCAGTTGATGTCATCGATCCGCCCGATAAATGGCGATACATAGGTAGCTCCAGCCTTAGCTGCCAACAATGCCTGAGCAGCCGAAAACACCAAAGTGCAGTTAGTACGAATGCCCTGGGCGCGAAACCAACTCAGGGCTTTTACCCCATCGGGAGTCATTGGCACTTTCACCACAATATTGTCCGCTATATGGGCCAACTCCTGCCCCTCGCGAATCATACCCTCAAAATCTGTACTGATTACTTCAGCACTCACATCGCCATCAACCAACTCGCAAATGGCCTTATAATGTGCCCCAATAGCTGCTTCGCCTTTGATACCTTCTTTAGCCATCAAAGAAGGATTAGTGGTAACCCCATCCAGAATACCAAGCTCATGAACCTGCCGGATCTGTTCAATATTAGCTGTATCAATGAAAATTTTCATACCACATGTGGATTTTTAACATGCAAAATGATGAGCACAAAGGTAGGACAAACGCCACACTACTATATCCGCCATGGCCTTTAGTAGAAAGAGCTAAACGGACAAAAATATTTTTACAATAATGTAGAAAAAGAACATAGCATATTTGCGCAATGGCAAAACCGACGCTCGCACTCATAGTACCTTGCTATCATCCGCCTTCTGGATGGCATCTCTTATTTGACGAGAAAGTGAGAGCCTTAGAGACAGCCTTACCCCAATATGCGCTCATACCTGTAATCATCGTAGATGGACCTTCAGCCACTACCCATCCAGATCAATTCAAGTATTTGGCCAAGCACTGGCCCCAAATCCGATATTATTTCTTCAGTCACAATTACGGTAAAGGCGCAGCCATACGCTACGGCGTATACCACTGCAAATCCGATTTTTACATGTATACCGATATTGACTTCCCATTCGAGCTTGCCAGCATGGCAACTATGGCGCGTACGCTCATTCAGCCTCAGGCTCCTGACATAATTGCTGGCGTCAAAGGGAAAGCTCACTACAACCAAGTACCTTTCTTGCGCAAGTGGGTGTCAAGGGGATTGCGTTTGGGCATTCGCCTGCTATTCAGATTACCGCATAGCGACACACAAACGGGGCTCAAGGCTTTTAATCAGAAGGGTAGAGCTATCTTTTTGCAGACAACAACAAATCGATATTTATTCGACCTGGAATTCTTGCTTTTGGCCCATCATCTCTCCGACTTACGCATCGAATGGCAGGAAGTAAGCTTGCGAACCGACCTACACTTCACACCACTCAACATGCGCATGCTTACTCAAGAGCTCTACAACTTTCTCGACCTATGGCTGCAATATATCAGAGGCTTTGGCTCAAGAGAAAAAACACATTGATCTATTGGGTGCTCTTGGCCATAGCCGCACTGTTGTGTTACTACCCCACACGTGATGCTGGTTTCTATGCCGACTTTTTAGGATGGAAGAACCGTTTCGACGCAGGCAGCTGGGCTGATGTGTGGCACAGCTTTGGTTACGAAGGGCACCATCAGCTGTTCCACGCCTTTTTTTACGGTATTTACCAATTGGCAGGCCTCAACGGCACTATCTGGTACATATGGTTTGTGCTGCTCCATGCCACCAATGCCTATTTAGTAGCAACCGTATGGGCCCAATTGTGGCGACTTTTCACCGCGCAGACTGCACCTCGTTGGCTGACCGCAGTAGTAGCACTGGCCTTTTTATTAAACCCCTATCAGACAGAAGCCGTAGTGTGGAAAGCATGTATGCACTATCTACTCACTACCTGCCTCTTACTCTTATCTTTGCGTGCATTATTGGTGTTTGCCGAAAGGCAACATATGAGATGGCTTTTATTGAGCCATCTGTTGTTTGCAGCATCTCTCTTCACACTCGAGCTATCGCTGAGCTTTCCACTCATCGCACTGATCTTTTCGTCGGGCTTAGCACTGGCAAAAAAATGGCCTTGGAAGCAGTGGCTAATCCTTGTGAGTGGTGTGCACCTGCTGATTGTGGCTAGCTGGCTGTGGCTCAACCGGCTCACACTAGGCCAATGGGTAGGGCACTACGGTGCCGACGTGCACCTACGCACTGACTGGACACTTATTTTTGGCAATCTCTTTCGCTATTTGGGCAAGTACTTGGCATACTCACGACATTGGCAGTGGCATTACAAAGAGGTCTTTTGGCAGCTGTGGCATCAAGGCGAGTGGTTGTGGCCTGCCACCGCGATCGGCCTGGCCATACTTATCTACTTTCTATGGCGCTTTCGCAAATGGCACCCTATTTGGCAACTATCAGGCCTGACACTGTGGGCCTTTTTTGCTGCTTTAGCACCTGTGGCCAATCTGTATCACGCTTGGATGCTACAAGTGGAAAACGATCGATATGGCTATTTCGCTTCTGCTTTCTTTGTCATGGCGCTTTTTTCAGCTATGGCGTGGCTTGGGCACCGTTTTGCTCAAATAAGTAGTTCGCTCTACTTATTGCTTTCGCTTTGGCTATTAGCCCCCACCATTCGCCACTGGCAAGAGGCTCAAGCTGTATATGCCAGTCTGATTGCGGACTTCCGCTGGCACCAATCTCCCCATGTTTTTGTCTTGGCCTGTCCCGACAACTACAACGGTATCTTCGTGTTTAAAGACTATTCGAAGAAAAGCATTATGGTACGTGCAGCTGTCGAAGCCTTGGGCAGCAAAAAGGTATCGGGACAAATACACCAGGTGGCCATGTTCAACATGAACCACCCCGACGAAGGAGTGACCGTCAGAGCACAGGCAGACACGCTCACCGTGACACTCAACCAATGGGGCAACTGGTGGTGGCACAACGGTATCGGCGCGGCCAATTACGAGAATGAATGGTATCGCTTTCGCAAAAAAGGACGCAGCTACCAGCTCGAATGGAAGAAAAAGCCTCTACAAGCTGTGTGGATCTATTCGGATGGACCAAAGTGGCGTATCTTTGATTGGCCTGACGATATTCGATCTCATGAGTGACCAAGAACATACATCAGATGCGCTCAGCGCGCTGGTAGCATGCAGTTTCGAATTAGAGTGCGAAGCTCCTTTTGCCGAAGCTCAACTATTACAACTGTTGGCCGATCGGATTGCCTATCTAGCCACTCACAATCCCGAATACCTCTTTAGCTTGCTATACCGCAACGACATTGCAGAAGAGAAAATTGCCCAAGCACTTTCGCTCGACCAACCACAACCAGCCAATATCGCATTGGCCCGTCTTGTACTAGAGCGGCAAAAGGAACGACTGGCCACCCGACAGCGCTATCAATCGCCGCCACTCGACGAGGATGCAGACGAAGAACTGCTGTGGTAGCAAAAGCTGCACACCTGTAGCCATTAGGCATCCACATTAGCATATTTTGCATTAGCCTCAATAAAGGCACGACGAGGCGGCACTTCATCGCCCATGAGCATGGAGAAAATGCGATCAGCTTCGCGCACGTCTTCTATGGTCACTTGTCTTAAGATGCGGCTATCTGGATCCATGGTCGTCTCCCACAGCTGTTCTGCATTCATCTCACCCAGACCCTTATAGCGCTGCACCTTCACGGCATTGTCGTGTTCCCCTTTGGAATAGAAAGCAATGGCTTCATCGCGCTCCTCATCCGTCCAGCAATAGCGGAACTGCTTGCCACGACGCACCTGATACAGCGGTGGGGTGGCGATGTAAATATGCCCTTGCTCTACCAGCGGGCGCATATATCGGAAAAAGAAGGTGAGAATAAGCGTGACGATATGGCTGCCATCCACATCGGCATCGCACATGATGATTACCTTGTGATAGCGCAGCTTATCGAGGTTGAGTACGCGCTCACCCTCTTCGTTTTCTTCAATTGTCACACCCAGAGCAGTGAAGATATTCTTGATCTCTTCGTTTTCGTAGATCTTGTGTTCAAGGGCTTTTTCCACATTGAGGATCTTGCCCCGCAACGGCAAAATAGCCTGAAACTCGCGGTTGCGACCCTGTTTGGCTGTACCACCAGCCGAATCACCCTCAACCAAGAACAGTTCACTGACCGAAGGATCGCGTGAAGCACAGTCAGCAAGTTTGCCGGGCAGCCCGCCGCCAGCCAACACGTTTTTGCGCTGCACCATCTCGCGCGCCTTGCGAGCTGCATGACGCGCCGTAGCAGCTAAGATCACCTTGTCAATGATTTTCTTGGCCTCTTGAGGGTTTTCTTCCAGCCAATATTTGAGGCGCTCGCCCACGATGCGCGACACTATGCCATCGACCTCTGAGTTGCCCAATTCGCCTTTGGTCTGCCCCTTAAATTGCGGCTCGGGCACCTTGACCGAGACAATGGCGGTAAGCCCCTCTCTAAAGTCTTCCCCTGAAATGGTGAACTTTAGCTTGCTGAAAAAGCCGTTTTCCTCGCCATATTGCTTGAACACGCGATTGAGGGCACGGCGAAATCCCGTCACATGGGTTCCTCCATCTTTGGTGGGTATGTTGTTTACATATGAAAACACGTGTTCGTTATAGGAAGTGTTGTATTGCATAGCCACTTCCACTTCTACGTGTTCTTCGCGCCCTTGCACGTAAATAGGCTCTTCGATGAGCTTTACACGCGACTCGTCCAAGTATTTGACAAACTCCACGATGCCGCCTTCACTGAGAAAGTCGTCACATCGATGGCTACCTTCTTCAGTAGTTTGTCGCTCATCAGTGATACTCAAGTGTAGCCCCTTGTTCAAAAAGGACAGCTCGCGCAGCCTGTTAGCCAGTGTGTCGTACTTATACTCTAAAGTCTCAAAAATTTCGGGATCTGGCTTAAAGGTAATGGTAGTACCCGTACGCCTTGTTTGACCTACTACTTTTACTGCCCCTAAAGGCTTGCCTCGGCTGTATTCTTGAACGAATATCTTGCCCTCGCGGTGTACTTCGGCACGCAAGTATTCCGAAAGGGCATTGACACACGAGACCCCCACACCATGCAAACCACCCGATACTTTATAGGTATCTTTATCGAACTTGCCACCTGCATGCAAGACTGTCATCACCACCTCGAGGGCTGATTTTTTCAGTTTGGGATGCATACCTGTAGGTATGCCACGACCATCATCCTTTACGGTTATGGAATTGTCGGGATGAATGATCAGATCAATGCGCGTACAATACCCTGCCAGGTGCTCATCGATGGAGTTGTCCACCACTTCCCACACTAGATGGTGTAGGCCTTTTGCATCCGTACTGCCGATATACATGCCGGGGCGTCTGCGCACAGCCTCCAGCCCTTCCAAAGCTTGGATGTTACCGGCGTCGTAGTGTCCTGGATTCTGTTTCATAGATTTTATAGAACTCATGGCCGCAAAGATATAAATAATGCCCCTTCGCGGGTGCGTGCCGCTACTGCTGCAAGTTTCCCTCGAATGGCATCGTGATACAATAGGCAAAAGGCACAAACGAGCGCCTTGCATTTGTATAAAAAACACGCTAAAACCTTCATTGTTGCCTTAGGGGCAAGTCCTCACCACACACCTCTGCCAAGGGTAGAATTTTGCTACCTTTGCTATATTGCTTTCCATATGTCCACTTAAACATTGTTCCATGTCGTTCGAAGTTACTGGCAAGCTGCACAAGAAATTCGATACAGAAGTGAAGACCCAAACTTTTCAAGCACGCGAATTTGTGCTATTGATAGAGAGCGGGCAATATCCTCAGTACGTCAAATTTCAACTCACTCAAGATCGATGTGCCCTTATTGACAAGTACGAAGAGGGCGACATGATCAAAGTTCACTTTGACTTACGGGGGCGCGAATGGAACGGAAAGTACTTCACTAACCTCAATGCATGGCGCATCGAACCTGCTACACCACACACGGCTCCCACTGATGAGCCTCCGCCCACCGATGAACATTTCCCCTCCGCCGCTGATGAGCCAGCCAATATGACGGACTTTGGAGATTTGCCCTTCTAATGGTGTTTCTGCCAAGGGTCAGGGGCTAACTTTATCCTATGCTTCACCTAAAGCCCCAAGTATCTGCTCGGCATGATGCTTGACGTCCACTTTGGGGAATACCGCTACGATTGTGCCATTTTCATCAATGACAAAAGTGGTGCGGTAAATGCCTTGGTACGTACGCCCGTACATCTTCTTTTCACCCCACACGCCATAGGCTTGGGCAATGCGATGATCTTCATCGGCAATGAGGCGAAATGGCAGACCATACTTGTTGATGAAGTTCTGATGCCGACGAGGACTATCAGGGCTTACGCCTACTACTTCATAGCCTCGAGATGTCAACTCCATATAATGATCGCGCAAATTGCAAGCTTCGGCAGTACAACCTGGGGTGTTATCTTTGGGGTAGAAGTACAAAACGAGCTTTTTGCCTTTGAAATCAGATAGCGAAATAGGGTTGCCGTCTTGATCAATGCCTTGGAAATCCGGTGCCGAATCGCCTTCTTTGAGATGAGTCATGTCAGTTCATTTTTGCCAATTGAAAAGCCAATACCTCGGCTCAAAAATACGGCATTGACCACGCCCCACGTGGAGAAAAACGCCTTACCACTTAATAACAATGCATTTTTGCGTCCACAGATCATGGTTGGTGCGCACTACGAGCAAGTACAAGCCCTCGGGCACAGACTTATCCAATTGTAAGGTTACTTCATGAGTACCTATACCCATAAACGCTGCTCGCCACTGCCACACTCTTTTGCCGGAAGGCGACCACAGCTCCATGTGGAGTGGTGTAGAGCGCTGTAGTGAAAAGCGCACATTAGCCTTGTGAGCAAAGGGGTTAGGCCATATCGAACAATCGGATAATACAATCGGCTCAGTTTGTGCGGTGGTACATTCGGTAGTGAAAGTAGTATACGCATAAGAACTCAAGTCAAATCCACAAATAGCCCGTACACCCAGCTCATAGTCCGTACAGGGCTCAAGTCCGTACAACGCCAGGCTATCATCCAGTACAGAGACTACTTGCCAATCAGCTGTATCATATGGGCGCCAGCGCAACTCATAACTGATTGCACTACTCCAGCCATGCCATTGCACCTGCGCACCCGACGCAAAAGGAATCACGTGCAGCATGTCGGGGGGCGCACAAGGGATAGCAGGCTCGAACACAGCAGTAAGTGTGGCAGCGCCTCCATTCATGCTCAGGCTGATAGAATCGGATTGGGCATCGGGCGAGAGGGTAATATTGCTTGTTTCCCAATGGCTGAATTGCCATCCCGCTGCTGGCAATGCAGTACAATGTAAGAGTACGCCACCAAAGTAATCGCCTGTATAGGGCCAATGACTAGGCACTATAGTATTGATACGCACGGCATTAGGCGAGCCTTCGGGCCAAACATGCACGGTGAGGGACCATGGGCCTTGCAAGTCGTAACAACTGATCAAGCCGCCATCGATAAAATCGCAGCGCGCAAGTATAAAATCGCGCATTGCCTGCACATTGGCTTGCCACGCTTCCATGTTTCCACCCCATCGCTGAATGTGCCGCGGCATTTCAGGGCTGATACGATCCACCATTTGGTCGAGCAACCCCAGCATGCTATCGCAAGAGAGCCAGCTGTTGTTTAAGTCGGCATATCGGTTGATGTACAGATCTCGGAAGTGATCGTTTTGAAAAAGTGCCAGAAGTATATCGATATGCCCTTCGGGATCGCTCAAGTCACTGTACTGCTCGATGTCGCAAGGGTCGGCTTGAGGAGAGATGTCTGGGATATTGGTGTAGTTGATGTAGTGGCCAAAGGTGGCATCCATGTCCCACAAGGTATAGCGCCAGCGCTTCATTAGTCCAGTAGGCTTTCGCCCTCGCCACCAAGCAGTATTCCAGTTGAGCCAGTCTTTACATACCGTGTGGACATTGATGATGATATAATCGATCAAGCTTTCTAGTTCGAGCCGCTGGGCGACAAAGGCATAGTTGGCTGCATCACTCATATCTTGGCTCAAGATGAAGTCGTACAGATCGTACCAGTCGTCCCAGCTGCCGTATTCTACCCAAGTATTGCCCCACGTTTAAATCGATCCATTTCCGGCCTTGATCGTAGTAATGGCGTGTAAAGTCGGGATCGTCTACTTTTTCACGTATTTCATACACCCCCCAATATGCTCCATTGACGAAGAGGACACAGGGTTGATAAGTGCGTTCGTCGAGATGCAAGCCAGCTTTTTGCGAAAGCGTATGTACATAAGCATCGCGAATGTGCGCACCTCCATTGCTAAAGGGATAGTTGTCGTTGGCAGCTGCTTTGAGTATGAACCGTTGAAAGCGGTCGCGCGCTTTAGAGGGAAACACTTGATGGGCAATCGAACTGGTATAGCCTAGCTGATCACGCGTGATGTAGTCAATACCGCGCTGGGCATATGCCCAAGAGTCGTTGCCATGCTTGTTAAACTCCCCATAGGCCCGATCAATGAGTTGCTGGCTTTCGCCAAAAAGCTCGAATGAGCCGATGGGCATGAGGTCAAGATTGCCCGCCATTAACTCGTCAATGGCATCTCCTGCGATGGAAATAACGGGTACGCTAAAGCTCTCATCGAGAAAGAACGTATTGACCTGGACAAAGCTGGGCAGTAGGTCGTCTGCGGTGGGAAATGCTCGAGCCTTGACCACGGTGGTTTCGGTGAGCATGAGTGGATAAGTATATACAGGGCTATTGGATTGAGGCTCAGTGCCGTCAAGCGTATAGCGGATAATTGCTCCGGGGGGTGCTTCAAGGTAAACCAATAATGGGCCCTCGTAAAAGCCCGCCTGATGGCTCATAGTGGGCTTGGCCTCATAGGCTGCAAAGTGTTGCCCACCATTCGGACCACCGGGTGTAGGCACTGGGAAAATGTGCCATTGAGCTGCAGCATCTGTCGCACGCCCCCACGAATGATTCATCTGGTTAGGTGTAGGGAACTCAAACAGGTCGAGCAATGTACCGTCAGGGGCACGCAAGCTCACTATTTCCTGTTTGGTTTGAGTCAATTTAAACCCAGCATGCATAAAGCCGCCTGATACTACATCCCGATCGGAGGCAAAGACCAACAAATGCGACTGAGGCGGAAGGAGTACCCCTTCGGGGAATGTCCATTTTTCGGGCTGATCCATCTTGTCGCTGAGGTGATAGCCTTCCAAATTGACCGCTTGGGTACCTGCATTGTACAGTTCAATCCAGTCTTCATATTCGCCATAGTTATCGAGCAACAAACTAAAGTTGGCTGCGCACACCTCATTGATGAGTACCTGAGCCGAGACGGATCCCCAATACAAGCTAAACCATAAACAGAAGAAAATCGCTCGCATAACTGGGGTTAGTAATTGTGAATAACTGCATTGTTTTTGGCTGCAGCCAAAACAGGGCAGGAAAAGCCCGTTAGGACTACAAACACGCAGACTAAATATAAGTAAATACACGCATATTTTACACCCAATTGAATAGAGGAAATATGTCGGGATACTGTCAGAGGTGGTGTTAAAAAAACCCTTGTTGGACTGCCAATTCTATTTTTTCAGCTAGCACCCGAGCGTGTCCTTCTTTCGATTCGAATGACCATCCAGCAATATGGGGCGATAGTACGACATTATCAGCTTGCATGAGCCAGGCCAGAGGCTCAGGGGGATGGTTCAAGTCCAGTTTTTCAAACGACATTTCTTCGTACTCCAACACGTCCAATGCTGCTCCTTTTACGTGGCCCGACTGTAAATGTCGCACCAAGGCAGCTGTATCGAGCACCCCACCACGAGCTGTGTTCACTATAAATATGGGTTTGCGAAAGCGCGACAAGAAGGCATCATCGACAAAGTGATGGTTGGCAGCGGTATAGGGAATGTGGATGCTCAAAATGTCGGTCTGGGCAAACAATGTATCAAGCTGGACCTGCTGAGCGAAATAATCGCCGTACAGCGTATTATACTTGTCATAAGCAATTACGCGGCACTCGAATCCAAGTAATCGTTGGGAAAAAGCACGCCCCATATTCCCATAACCCAAAATGCCCACTGTCTTCCCTTTGATCTCTACTCCTCGATTGCCTTCCCTAATCCACTGTCCCTGCCGTACTTGCCGATCAGCTCGAGCCAGGTTGTTCATCAAGGCCAACAACAAGCCCAGTGCATGTTCTCCGACCGTATCGCGGCTGCCCTCAGGCGAAGTGAACACATGAATGCCATGAGCTTCCGCCCATTGTGTATCGATGTGCTCGAGCCCTACACCTTCTCTAGCGATGAAGCGCAAGTTTTTGGCTTTTGCCAAAAAGGGCGCATCTAGAGTAATGCGACTACGCAGCACAATACCCGTATATTGGTCAATTTGTGTGGCCAATACTTCCTTGGGCGATTCGTAATCGTGGATACATTCAAAACCCAAAGCTTGCAATCGCTCTGCGAGTACTGAATGGGAAGCATTGAGAAAGAGTACTTTTTTGTCAGCCATGTGTACACTTGCTATTGGCTTGGGCCAAAAAAGAAGGCGAGCCATCACATCGCACCGCTCAACCCCCTTATCCTTGCTCCGTTTCCGGCCTGGGGAGGTTCGGGGGGAGCTGGTCGTATGACGCTCGCCGGAAGCAAAGGTAAGGCTTTTCCTTGGCTGTGCCAACAGCTGATGGGAGAAATACCTATCACCTCTTATGCCCTACCTATCCGCCTCAAACCAACCGGCATACATCAAGTAGTTACGCGCAATGCGTTCAATCGTATCCTTGAAAGTGTGTTCTGGCAATGGCTTGATCTTACGTGCCGGCATCCCAGCATAAATATGGCCGCGCTCCAAGTGCATGCCTTCCAACACGACAGCTCCTGCAGCAATGAGCACGTGCTCTTCCACTACGGCACCGTCCATTACGATAGCTCCCATACCCACCAGTACACGATCGTGCAGGGTGCAGCCATGTACAATGGCGCGATGCCCTATGCTTACGTCATTGCCAATTGTAGTGGGCGCGCGCTGATACGTGCCGTGAATCACAGCGCCATCCTGAATGTTAACTCTATTACCAATGCGAATCCAGTGTACGTCGCCACGCACTACCGCCTGAAACCACACGCTGCATTCATCACCCATAATCACATCCCCTACGATAGTGGCATTTTCGGCCAAAAAGCAATTGTGACCAAATTGGGGGGTTTTGCCTCGAACACTCTTGATCAACGCCATTGGTGTATGAAGATTTGAATGCCAAAGATAGGGCATAAATTATGGCACTAAAATGTGCCTACAAATTTGACTACTTGTGCTATAAGGTCGGATAATTGCAGCACATTAGGGAAAAGTACTACGGCAATATGCGGCTCATACCTGCTATAGATCTCATCGAAGGCAAATGCGTGCGCCTTACCCGTGGCGACTACCGCACGCAAAAGGTATACAACGAAGACCCTCTGGAAGTAGCTCGTGCCTTTGAAGATTCGGGCTTGCGCTATCTGCACCTAGTCGACCTCGACGGTGCCCGCGCAGGCCAGATCGTCAATTGGCGTGTATTGGAGCGCTTGGCCACGCACACTTCGCTGCACATCGATTTTGGTGGCGGAATAAAAAGAGATGAGGATGTACACATTGCTTTCGAGTGCGGGGCGGCACAAATCACAGGTGGGACGGTAGCCATTAAACAACCGGAACGCTTCCTCAGCTGGCTGGACCAATACGGTGCCCAACGCATTATTCTAGGCTGTGACCTACGCCAAGAGCGAGTAGCTGTAAGTGGATGGGAAGAACACAGTGCTCTGGACTGGCAGCCATTCCTAGCGCGTTTTCTCGAGGCTGGTGTACGCTACGTAGTTAGTACGGATATCGCACACGACGGCATGCTACAAGGGCCTTCTTTTGAGCTGTACGAACGCATGCTTTCGGCCTTTCCGAATATGCAACTCGTTGCTAGCGGCGGCATTAGCCACCTCGACGATTTGGACCAGCTCCAGCAATTGGGGTGCTCGGGTGCCATCATTGGCAAGGCCATCTATGAAGGGCTATTAACGCCCAAGATGCTGCGGTCCTGGCAAGAAGCACATCCACCTACCACCGACGAAGACTCATAACACTGCCTATGTTAGCCAAACGAATTATTCCTTGTCTTGATATAAAAGACGGTCGCACCGTCAAAGGGGTCCACTTTGCCAACTTGCGCGATGCAGGTGATCCAGTGGCATTAGGAGCCCAGTATAGCAAAGAAGGCGCCGATGAGCTGGTCTTTCTCGATATTACAGCTACACATGAAAAACGCAAGACCTTAGCCCAACTGGCTAGATCAATCGCCCAGCATCTGACCATCCCATTCACTATCGGGGGTGGAATACACACACTTTCCGATGCCTATACCTTGCTAGAAGCGGGTGCTGACAAAATTTCGGTCAATTCAGCTGCCGTACGCCATCCCCAGTTAATCGATCAATTGGCCCGGCAGTTTGGTAGCCAATTTGTAGTAGTCGCTATTGACGCGCGTTATGAAGCGGGCGATTGGTGGGTATATCTCAATGGTGGTCGGCTGCGCACACAACGGCGGCTTTTGGAGTGGGCTCAAGAAGCTGCTGCCCGAGGAGCCGGCGAGATCTTATTCACCTCAATGGACCACGACGGCACCAAGCAGGGGTTTGCACTAGATATTACAGCCCGTTTATCCACACATTTGCCCATACCCATCATTGCCTCCGGCGGAGCCGGTAGTAAAGCACACTTTCTCGAAGCATTTACCACAGGAAAGGCCGACGCTGCTCTTGCAGCAAGCATATTTCACTTCGGAGAAATTGCCATTGGCGAGCTAAAGCAATACCTCCACGAGCGAGGTATTCCCGTGCGTTGGCCTACCCATAAAAGCTAAATAACTCCCTCACCATAAAGGTGAGGGGTATTTGCCTTGTTGGGTGAGTTGCCGAAAAGCAGCTTCCACGGCAGGCTTATCTTCGCGATAGGTGACGCCATACCACTGATCGTCGCTGGGCAGCACAGCAATTCGGGCTTTACCCTCTTTGACCAACCTGTTGGCCACTAATGGGATATAGAACTCGGCTTTGGGATTGTCGGCATTGGTGCGTGCAAACTCGACAAACTGCTCGCGCAATGCTTCGAAAATAGCAGGGTGAAAACCCCAATAATTCATCGACACCAAAGCATCATCAGCCACGGGTACGTCCTGTCCTTGCTCATCAGTAAAGTAAATTCGGCCATCTGCTTCGCGACGTACTTTGTGGCGCTCTACCACTTCAGTCAAATAATGCTGGCTATCCATTTGTGCCACACCACGCGACACAGCCCCATGATCGGATATCGTTTTTGACAATATATATCCCACCATAGCATAATGGTCAGGAGCAGCTTGTTGCGAAAGGAAATCGGCCATTTTGGCAAAAGCCGAAATCCCATAGTAATCATCGGCATTAATTACGGCAAAGGGAGCATCGATTACGGGCTCGGCCACCAGTACGGCATGTGCTGTACCCCATGGCTTTTGGCGCTGCGGCAAGTGATCTATACCATCAATTGGCGTATTGACAGCTTGATAGGCATAAGCCACTTGGACTTTGCCATCGAGTTTGTGATCAAAACGTTCGCGAAAAGCTGTCTCGAGCTCTTCTCTAATGACGAATACGACTTTTCCAAAGCCAGCCCGAATGGCATCGTAAATGGAATAGTCGATAATCGCTTCGCCCTTGGGCCCTACTGCATCGATTTGTTTGAGGCCTCCGTAGCGGCTTCCCATACCAGCAGCTAAAATGAGCAAGGTTGGTTTCATAGTTCCCTTTTCATTAAAAAATTGTCAAGTAGGTGTGTCGCACAAAGGAGCAAAAATAGTGCGAAGCTGCTTAATACGTATCGCCCAGCGCAAAAGTAGGTGTGCGCCACATCCACTGGCCGGTAGTGAAATCGGGAAACACGACAGGCTGACCGCCTTGCGCAATGCTCTGTTCTGACAATGGAGTGATAGCCATCCATGTAGCAGCATCATATACATCGAAAGGCGGTGCCTCATTGCGCTTGGCATGTTCCACAAAGCTGTGCAAGAGGAAAAAATCCATGCCGCCATGGCCAGCGCCTGTAGCACGTGTTTCATAGCGCTGCCACAATGGATGATCGTAACGCTTTAGCCAGGGGGCAGCCGGCTCCCATCGGTGTGATGGGCTTTGTCCTTCAATATAGATAGATTGGTTTACATCCATCCACAAGCCCTTTGTACCTTGTACGCGAAAGCCCAGAGAATACGGTCTGGGCAGATTGGTATCGTGACGCATCACGATGGTCTCACCCTCATTGGTATATATACTTGTGGTGATTACATCGCCCAGTTTGAAAGCAATAGCGGCATTAGGGTGCTCTGCTCCACCTTTTGGATGGCGTACGATATACTCATGTAGTCCTTTGGCCTTGGAAGCCATGGCACTGAGTCGTACGAAACGATTGCCTCTATTAATGCGCACGTACTGTGCTACAGGTCCAATGCCATGGGTAGGGTACAAGTCGCCATTTCGATGTACAGAATGTATAGTGCGCCAACGGGCTTCGCTAAAGCCCTGTTGGCCAAACTCCACGCCTCCGCCATAGGGCTGTCGGCCATCGTTAAACTTGACTTCCCGCAAGTCGTGTTGATAGCCACACTCCAGATGGACTAGCTCGCCAAATACGCCCTGGCGCACCATCTGAAGTACAGCCATCACATCGCGCCGAAAACAGACATTCTCCAGAAAGTACAAATGGGTTCCCGTGGTCTCATGGGTGCGCACCAGTTCCCAACATTCATCGATTGAAAAGGCACCACCCACCTCCGTGCCCACGTACTTACCCGCTTTCATCGCCTCAATACACATGACAGAATGCCAGCGCCAAGGCGTAGCTACGATTACGGCATCGACGTCTTGTTGAACGAGCAGCTCTCGCCACGCTTGCTCACTACCAGTGTAAGTGCGTGCAGCAGGGCGAGCAGCCTCAGCAATGAGTTGCTGAGCGCTATGCAACATCTGCGGGTCAATGTCGCATATGGCAACCACATCGCAGTCGTCGCGCTGCAAAGCCATCTTCATATGGCTTTGTCCACGCAAGCCCGTACCAATGACGGCAAGCCGCAACCTGCTGGCAGGTGGTCGCGCATGTACACTCGGAGCACCATATCCTTTGGATTGCAACACCATGCTTGTCCCGCCTAGGGCTGTAGTTGTGAGAAACTTTCTCCGATCCATAAACCTCTATTTGGCAAATAATAAGAAGCAAGCCCCTGCCCTTCCTGAATGGCTTTCCATCCTCACTATAATTGTGCTCACTTGAGCGGCCGAGCGAGATCGAGGCGTGGCCACCTTGCCAACTGCTCATCGATCCATTCTCGCGTACGACGTATCAAGTGCTCAGGATCGTCGTCGTACAACGGTGGTCCATAACTGATATACACATCCATGAATTTCTTGCCAAACACACGTAAAAAGTGAGGAATAAACGCATCATCGCCTACCCAAGCATTGCTCGAGTCGGGATAGTCGATTGCTATGGGGATCACGGGAATGCCTAGCTCAGCAGCTACCCGAAAGCCACCTTTTCTAAAAGAGATGGTACGGGCCTGGAGATGGGTAGTGCCTTCTGGGTAAAGCAACACCGAATGGCCATTGATAAGTGTTTGTCGAATAGCCATTAATGTAGAAAGACGACTTCGCTTGCTCTGTCGCTTGACGTACATGATACCCGTAGCTTTGGCAGCAAAACCGATTAGTGGCCACGAAGCTACTTCAGCCTTAGCTACCGGCAGCGCTTCTACATCGCGTAACACTACTATGGGATCCAAATATGATCGATGGTTACCCACATATAGGGCAGGGCCCTCGTGTTGAGGCAATGGGCTCGTGCGCCATATACGCACTCCCAAACCACCCAGCACATGAGGGGCCCAGCGCTTACGTACACGCAAAGAGCGGTTCATATCATGCCCCCACACCGCACTCTGTATCAACAAGGGAACCAGATGCCACAAGGTACAGCCTACCATAAAAAAGGCACGCCCCACAGCCACTATTGTGCTGAAAGGCAAAGGAGGTGCCTTCTGGGGCAATGGAGGTGACAATACATGCGTCTTCTTCATTTTGTTTCTTTTTTCAGGGCTTCTATCATCGCATAAGGCACATCTTGCAAGTCGAGCAATATAAAGCCATCGAGTACATTGGAAAAATGCGGATCGACATTAAAGCTGATGAATCGCGCATTGAGTTTGACATACTGCCTGATAAGTACTGGCAATCGGATGTGCTCTGGCTCAATCTCTTCTATAAGGCGATCAAGCGAGCGAATTTCTGGCCCCAGCTGCCCTATCAATGACGCCAAGTCTATTTCCCCTATTTGTGGACGAAAGGGTTTGCGAGGCACCAGATATTGAGCCAATGACTCATCGTAAAAATACTTGCGGATATAAGCTACAATCAGACTGCGCGATATATGGCTAAAATATTTGCTGATACTAACCGGGCCATATAGATATCGATACTGCGGATAACGCAGCAGATAGTGCAAAATACCCTTCCACAACAAAAAGAGTGGCAAAGGTTGGCGTTGGTACTGCGGTATGATGTAAGAACGCCCTAGCTCTACAGCCTGTCTCATAATGGGCCAAAAACCGGGCTTTACCTTAAACAAGCTGCTGATATAAAAGCCACTCGGTCCATGGTCAGCAAAAATGCGATCGCCCGGCCCCATACGGTAGCCACCTACAATGCGCCTGGCCTGGCGATCCCATATAATGAGCTGCAAGTAGTACAAATCGTATTCATCCAGATCACGCGCTTTACCCGTACCTTCACCTACAGCTCGAAAGGTCAGTTCACGCAGTCGGCCAATCTCGCGTAAGGCATGGGGAATTTCGCGTGCCTCAGCTATCCATACTTCGTATTTGCCTTGTGCTACCAACAAATGACCAAAGGAAAGTGATGTAATCTCTTTTGCGATAGCTTCAGGTGGCTCAGCTGCTGCCACAGGTTGGGCCTTATCAGATCGTTGCCCCAAAGCAGGCAACTGCAACAAAGGCTTCACTTCTATACCCGTGCCCAACGCAAAAATGCGTGCATGCAAATACCTTCGAAACATGCGCGTATTGCCAAGACGCTGTAGCTGTTCAGGTTCAATAGGGGTACCTATGCGTATTATCACCTTTACTGGAGCATCCAGTACAGATGAAGGGCACCACCCCCTTCGATGTATCCATGCCAAACGCACGGGCACAATAGGTACACTCAACTTGGACAAAAAGCGAAAAAGTGGCTTACGCCGCTGCCATAATAAGGGCTCAGCACCCAATCGGCTACTGCCAAAAGGTAGAGACAAGAGCAAAACTCCCTCTTCTGATATTACATGGCGTACCTTATGGAGCGCCTTTTTTAGTGACTTTTTCCCTTTCAGCAAATGCGACAATAAGGGCAACGTCAAAGCATACTTCTTCAACGACTCCGGCAAGTAATCCACATTGGGTACGAGCACACGTACATACTTTGCTGACTGGCCAAATACATCCCATAGCAAGGATTCGTCTATGCCCGCCCACAAGCGATTGGCCACTACTAAATAAGGCCCCGATTTAGGTATACGTCGACGATCAAAAGAGCTAAGGTGCATCTGTACCTGTCGACTACCCGATAGCATAGAGGCAGTATTGGAGCGATCTGGCATGAGATGTGAAGAAGAAGGCTCCATAAGGAGTGAATTGTACTCAAAGATAGGGAATCAATACCGTTGTACGAGCAGCCAAAAACAAGCCCCGATGACGTTCTCGGATCATCGGGGCTCGACTCACAGCACGCTATCTGAAACCGGCATCAATTAGCCAGCTCAGAAAGAAACTTGATGCGCACAAGTTGGATTTCCTCAGCTGTAATATCATCCTCTTTGAGCGCTGCCCAAGCCTCTTCCAGCGAATCACTTTCCGCTTCCAAGAAGTAGTCGTAGATATCTTCAGCTGTGTATTCATCCATCACTTCATCAATGTAGTAGTCAATGTTGAGCTTGGTACCCGAGCTGACAATCGCATACATTTCCTCCAACAGCTCATCCATCGTCAGATCATTATCGGCAGCTATATCGGGAAGGGGGATCTTGCGATCTATTGCCTGAATGATATTGACCTTGACCTTTGACTTGTTAGCCACTTGCTTGACCACAAAGTCGGTAGGGCGCTCGATATCGTGTTCTTCCACATATTTGGCAATAGCCTGCAAAAAAGGACGACCATAGCGCAAAGCCTTACCCTTACTCACCCCACTGATATGCGACATATCTTCTACAGTTAGCGGATAAAGCGTAGCCATCTCTTCAAGTGAGGGCTCCTGAAAGATGACATACGGTGGTACATCGTGCTTTTGCGCTTCACGCTTGCGCAAGTCCTTGAGAATGTTGAGCAAGGTCTGATCCAACACCGCAGTGCGGCCTACGGGCTCGTCATCTTCAAGGCTTACCTCATCATAGTTGATGTTGAGCGGGATGTGTATGGGCCAAGGTTGCTTTATGAACTGATGCCCCTGTCGTGTGAGCTTGAGCAAGCCATACGATTCAATGTCTTTGTGCAACAAGTCGTTGAGCAGCGCATGACGCAATACCGAGCTCCAGAAGTTTTCGTCTTTTTCTTTTCCTGCTCCAAATAGCGGGCGCTCTGTAAAGCGATAGTCCTTCATCTCTTTGGTCTCTTTGCCCACGAGGAAGTCTACCAGTGTTTTTATTTTGTAGTTTTCTTCCAACTCTACCACAGCTTGGAGCGCCATTTGCATCTGCTGCGTCACATCAACTTTTTCCTTGGGGTGGCGGCAATTGTCGCACATGTCATTGCAGTGCTGCTCGTCGAACTGTTCGCCAAAATAATGTAAGAGAAATTTGCGACGACAACCCGTAGTTTCTGCATAGGCCATGATTTCTTGCATGAGCTGTGCGCTCATCTCGCGTTCGGCCACGGGTTTATCGCGCAAGAATTTTTCCAGCTTAAGGATGTCCTTGTAAGCATAATAGGCCACACAGGTAGCAGGCAAGCCATCACGCCCAGCACGTCCCGTCTCTTGGTAGTAGTTTTCTATACTTTTAGGAATGTCATAGTGAATCACAAAGCGCACATCGGGCTTGTCAATGCCCATACCAAAAGCTATAGTAGCTACAATCACATCAATTTCTTCCATGAGGAAGGCATCCTGCGTCTGGGCACGCGTCTTGGGGTCAAGCCCTGCATGATAAGGCGCTGCTTTAATACCATTGACGTCAAGTGCCTTGGCTATCTCCTCTGTCGATTTACGCGCCTGTACATATATAATGCCCGAACGCCCCTGAGTAGCATGAATCTTTTTGATCAGTTGGACGATGTTCTTTATCGTGGCGTCTTTTTTTCCTTTGGGACGTACTTCGTAGTAGAGATTATCTCGATTGAAAGAAGAGATAAAGGTGCGCACCGGATCCATCTCCAAATTTTTCACAATATCGGCTTGCACCTTAGGGGTAGCTGTAGCAGTAAGTGCAATAATGGGAATATCCTTGCCAATAGCATCAATCATGGTGCGAATCCGGCGATATTCAGGGCGAAAATCGTGTCCCCATTCCGAAATGCAATGAGCCTCATCTACAGCAACAAAGGATATATTTACGTGCTGGAAAAACTGGAGGTTCTCGTCCTTAGTCAGCGTTTCTGGAGCGATATACAGTAATTTAGTCTTACCACTCATAATATCTTGCTTGACCCGCTTCATCTGAGTACGGCTCAACGACGAATTGAGAAAGTGAGCCACCTCGTTTTCCGTACTGTAGCCACGCAAAACATCCACCTGATTTTTCATCAGTGCAATAAGTGGCGAAATCACAATGGCCGTACCTTCCATCATTAATGCTGGCAGCTGATAACACAGCGATTTGCCTCCACCTGTAGGCATGATGACGAACGTGTGTACTCCTTCTAGCACACTCTTGATGATCGCTTCTTGCTCTCCCTTGAATTCGTCAAACCCGAAGTACTGCTGCAGCGCCTCGTGCAAATGATCTCTCGTTGCAATCATGGGTTTGGTCATTTAAAAATTTGCATTTTCCACTCTCAAACAATCGGCTCAAGCTAAATGAAAAATTTTAGCCTTTCTCTTGTCACTAGTTATGGTTTTTGGGCGCTTTTCGTTTTTCACAAAAAAAGACTGCGCCTTGGCACGCAGACGTAAAAATCTTTGGAAGGTAAGCGCTTAGCTTGTCCCTTTGAGTTCTCAATTTAATGGTTTTTGGACGAAAATATCCCATTTTTGCTCGCAGCTTTTGCTATCAGAACTACACTAGCTACGGCCTTCAAAAACCCTAAGTATGCTCTTTTTCATGTGCCAACACCTACAAACGGTATGAGGCAGTCAATCGTTCACGGTACTTCACATCTTAGTGTCAAAAAGCCACTTTTTTCCTAAAAAGCCGCCAAAGATAACAAAAAGTGCAGCAAACCAATGAGTTAATCACTGAAACCGCATTGAAAACGATTGCTATAGAAGCCGAAGCTATAGCAAGCCTACGTGCCTCAATCGATCAGGATTTTTGCCAAGTAGTTCAGCTGATCTATCGCGCCAAAGGCCGCGTAGTGATCACTGGTATAGGTAAAAGTGCCCTCATCGCACAAAAGATTGTAGCCACGCTCAACTCTACAGGCACTCCTGCCTTATTCATGCACGCAGCTGACGCCATTCACGGAGATCTGGGCATGATCCGCCCCGAAGATGTCATCATTTGCATTTCCAAAAGCGGCCATACGCCAGAGATCAAGGTGCTCGTACCTCTACTCAAGCACATGGGGCAAACCTTAGTAGCTATGGTGGCCAACCGAGACTCTTGGCTGGCTCGACAGGCCGACTACATCTTGTTCACTCCTGTCACACAAGAAGCTGACCCCAACAACTTAGCCCCCACCACCAGCACTACCGCACAAGTGGTATTGGGCGATGCCTTAGCTACAGCCCTTCTGGCACTACGTGGATTTACGCCAAAAGACTTCGCTCAGTTTCATCCGGGTGGCACATTGGGCAAACAACTCTATTTGCGTGTAAGCGACTTATACCCGCACAACGAACGCCCCGTGGTTTATTTAGACACACCTTTGCGAGATACTATTGTCGAAATCTCTTCTCGCCGGCTGGGATGCACCGCCGTGCTCGACGCGCAACAACACCTGCGTGGAATCATCACAGATGGCGACTTAAGGCGCATGCTCCAGCGATTCGACACCCTTAATGGTCTCACTGCAGGCCAAGTGATGACCCACCAACCCCAAACCGTTGCACCTGATGAACTAGCTGTACGTGCCCTCAACCTTATGCGGCAACACAGCATCACTCAGCTGCTCGTAGCTGAAGGCAACAAATACCTGGGGGTAGTACACCTACACGACCTGATTCGCGAAGGGCTTATCTAAGCTACACCAAACAAGTGACTCCATTAATACATTCTTTAAACCTTTTATACACTCATATTCAAGGCTAATCACCCATTTTACTAAATTGCCTCTGGCAATTCAACCAAATTAAACTGCCCAAACCTACTTTATGAATGTGCGTCTGCCCACGTGGCTGTTGTGTATGGTATTGTGGTTTTGTGCCCCCCTTGCATTTGCCCAAAATGTGCTCATTATTCCCCCTGACGAGCTGAGCTCCTGCGATGCCGACACCCTGGAAGTGCACATCGCTAATACTACCAGTACCTATCTCACAAGTAATCTGCTCTCCCTGCATTTCACCACCACTTTGGGCAATGACTGTGGCATTGTCTATCAAGTAGGGAGCATTAGTGGGGCGATGGAAGCCAACTTAAATGATCCCACTCAGCCTCTTTTTGCTTTGCCCAATATAGCTCCTAATGACACAGCCGTCGTAGTACTACAGCTAGCGGCAAGCTGTGCGCTATATGATTGCATCAACTCAGGTGAGCTGTTTGTAGTCCTGGCAACACTCAATTACGAAGGCGGCATCACTTCTGCTACCAGCTCGCCATTTAATGCGTATGCGCCTTCTCTGTTCATCACCCAGGTAAACCCGACGATCAGTTCCATACAGATAGGCGAAACACTCGTGCGAGAAATTCGCGTGCGCAATACCCGCCCTGGTGCCCTAACGAAATTTATCTTTACAGATAATTATACAACTACTGCTTTATCTATTACCTCACCTCAAGGGGAAGTATTATCCAACACAAGTGGACTGTTTCAACTGCTACTCGATGGCGATGATTTTACAGCCATAGGTGATAGCGACACATTGTTCGAACAAGGCGAAGAGCTCGTCATTGTAGAATATATCCACGCTGCATCTTGCTCGGGCGATCAACCCGTCACGAGCATTGCTCAATTGCGCACGAGCTGGGGATGCCAAAACACAACATGCCAAGTACACGAAGCAACAGCGGTAATCGAAGTCCTGCCACAACCCAATACCTCACCTCAATTGCATTTGCAATGGAGTATAGATACACTTAGCTGTTATTGCGGTACGTTCCCCATTACACTTCACCTCCAAAATGTGGGAAACAACGTTGCCTATGAGTTGTCCGTGCTCATAGATAGTGAGCCAGAGGCACCACTGTCTATCGTACAAAGCTCATTAGCCGCCTGGATGAGTGGAACGTCTATTGACTTTTCCCCCACTTGGCTATCACCTGCCAGCGCTAATTGTCCTACTACAAACGACATCGACCTCAACACAGCCTCAGGAGTGGGTATCAGCTTCGACAACATAGTCTTACCCCCAGGAGCTGCCCCCGAATTGAGATGGGATTATCTACTTTGCACGGAAAATCAAGGATGTACCCGCACCACACCGCGCTGGAAAATAGCAGTATCATATACCGATAGCTGCGGTAATCCTTACTTATACACCCAAGAGCTATCTATTCCCGAAATCGATATGCCTTCCGTCTCACTCAGTGCAGAAAGTATTGGGCTATCCGATACCAATCTAATTTTTCACCTCGCTATTGAAGAATACCTTTCTGCAGCAGACTCAGCTACCTTCCTATGGATAGCCCTAGAGTTTCCTGAGGGACTACAGCCACACGATACCAACACCTACATGCTCAACGGCCACCTACCCGACAGCCTCGCCTGGCTAGACTCCACTTCCCTCTTATTGGGGTATCAAGAGTATGTCATGGGCTCCACAACTCTGGTACATGAACTATTGTGGGGCGCTCTCTGGCATTGTCCTCAGCCTCCCGAAGTAGTGATGCTGCCTTATGACCCATGCCCTGTCAGCAACTGTAGCGAGCCTGAAGTACCTCATACCATACGCGCACAAGTTTTTCTGCCCATTTCTGAATGTCCCACCCAATGTCAACCCCGGCAATGCGCCGAACTTCCCCTGCCACTCAGTTGCCCTACAGATACCGTGTGGATACCCGACACCTATGTAGGCACATTACTTCCACAACTATACACTCAGCGGATTTCTTTAGGATGGAAAGATGACAACGACAACCGAATTGCTGATAGTTTTGAGCCAGCCAATGCGAGTATGGCGGCGCTCAAGCGTGCACTTCCCGGCGACACACTAAAGAGCACACTTAGTGCAGTAGTTCAAACTCACGACTCTATCCAGATCACCACACTTACTTTGGGTATAGGCTTTCGCCAAAACATTGGGCAAGCCGCAATAATGCCGACCTCCAATAGGCTATCCTTATGGGATCACTCTGCAAGTCAATTATACATACTCGACGACATCCCCTTGTCACCACATACCAATGGCGATACCATATGGTGGCAACAAGCTTTCTCTTTTGCCCAGCTTGCATTGCTGGGATACGAGCTGCCACCAGACTGGACATTGGACACGCACGACTCCATTTCCCTGAATATAGAATGGCACATCACTCAAAACGGTGCGCCAGGCAGTATTGAGCCCATAGCATTTTTTCCCAAGCTGCTCGCCCAGACCGACAATGAGTTGCCACTAAAGGCATGTATTTGCGAGTTGACAACCGACATCGTAGAAGTAGCTACGCCTCAAGTGGAAACCTTACCTGGCATTTTTGCATTGCCCCCTTGCGATACCTCTGCCCTAGTAGGGGGCTCACTCATCTCGGTAAAACTCCCTCAAAACAATTTTTTTCCTTACGAAGTACGCCCCCTAGCACTACTCAAATCTCTGGAGCTGTCGCTACCTCCCACTATGCAAATAGTGCAAGCCCAATTAACCCTATTTGCACTAAGTGGAGGACCTACGCTACTCACAAATGTACCACTTGTTGTCGATCCGACTGCACCCACACAACTGTTCGATATAGCACACTTGCAACAATTAGCCGAAATGGATGAAGGATGGAATGCGCTGTTTCAATATCGATTCTTAGCACCTTGCGACCTAGTAGCACCCGACTCCCTGACGCTGAGCACTACCCTCCTGTGGCAACCACCATTGCCTCAAGCAAGCCCGAGTACCCAAAGTTTCAGCAGCTTGGCCCTTCGCCCTATGCACCCCTCTTTGGGTCTTTCCATGACTAACGACTGGATTACAACGGGTACAAACAAAGTATCTCTTGAGTTTCAGCTCTTCAATACACCGACAGCGGTCGGTGGGCAGCAAAGCGGACAAGCGCCCAATGCTTTTATCATCCCTACAGCGCCTCTGAGCCAGTGTATCCTTTCCCGCACAGATGACGGAAGTGTTCTGGCCCAAAGCAACGGCATCTTCCAATTAGGTGCCATTGAAGCTGCTGACACCATTCCTCTACAGCTCACCTGTACTTTTACCAACTGCGATGCAGCAGTAGCTACCTTGGAATATGGATGGAACTGTGATGCACTGATGCATCCCACTCAAGCGAGCTGCCGGCAATACGCTACAACCTTTACTATTATCCCTAACTTGAGCGAAGCTGAACTGCTTACACCTATAGCACCTCCCACTGTGACACTATGTGCCTCGAATGGCCCTTTCGAACTGCATTTCTACAATGCCCAAGCAGGCCACTTATTCGAGCCCCAACTATGCTTATACCTACCCCCAGGATTGTCGTACACATTGGGTTCAGCAGCGATACAATGGCCCTGTGGGTCGGGCAACTGGCAGATGCTTCCCGACCCACAGCCCATAGGAGATGGTGTGTGGGCTTGGCCTCCCAGTGCCTGGCCCGACTCCATTCTCCAATACGGTTTACCTGGAATTGATGAAAGCCCTCTTAATGAGCTGTGCGTGCGCTTCGAAGGCATCACGAGTTGTGACTTGGCCTCTCCCAGTTACTACATCGCTACCATTACGGGGCAACAAAGTTGCGGTGCCCCTGCCAACACAGTGACGCGTATATCCACCCCTTTTAGCATAGACCAGGCCCCTGACCCTCCTTATCAGATGACCATCCATGCTGAAACTACACCATACGATGGATGCACTGACAACACCACTGTAACTGTTACGCTCACGCCTAATAGCTCTGTGCCGGCTGGCGAAACACTCCAGCTCGTACTGCCCCAAGGGCTGAGCTACTTACCAGGATCCTGTCAAAGTATCTCTCTCGTCTCTGATTGCACTCCTCAAATAAATGGTTCTGTGCTGGAATGGACCCTACCGGCAATGGCTACAGGCCAAATCGCTGCGTTCAATTTACAGATTGAGGGCCTGACTCAATTAGTATGTGGCTTCCATTTGCTCCAATGGCGCGTACTACACAAAGCTAATGCCGCCTACTGCGCTCCTAATGCCGACAGCTGCCAACTCGCAGTAGCTACCAGCAGCCTTTCCCTGCCCATCACCATCACACGCCCCTCATACACCATCACTGACTTTCAAGCCACTATAATACCGTCCAGCAACGATGATCTACTCACATGGACTGCTACCATACTCAATGAAGGCATAGCCACTCAAGGCACACTCACGGCTGCGCTCTATCTCGACAACGGAAATGCACAACTCGACAGTGCCGACATATGGCTTGCTCAACTCACTGATACCATCTCCACAACGCAATCTACATATACCTTCTCAGGAAACACACCCATCCCCCCTGCCCAATGGTGCGACTTGATGTTGGTGATATCAGACCAAGACAATTGTGCATGTATGGGCGATACAGCTTTCCTAGCCATGCCGGTACAAATATTCCATCCCGACACCATCTTCGCCTGCCCCGACAGCCCTGTACTCATAGGCGACACCACACTCAATGGCACCTCTTGGCAATGGCAACCCACTACAGGAATTGCATGCCCCACCTGCCCCCAAACAAGTGCTGTCTTTTCCAACAATACAGGGGAAGTACTGGCACAAACATATACTTTGTTCCAGCAGATCGCCCCATATTGCATCGCCCAACACTTCTTCACAATAGCCACCGCCCCTGCTACCGGACTGATCCAGCCTCCCGAAGGCGTATGTCAGGATGAACCCCTCGTCCTGATTGCTGAGCAAGGTAGCAGCTACCAATGGGTTGGCCCTGGCATCCTCGACTCCAACAGGCAGATATGGGTTGTCGACCCACCAATAAGTGGCACTTATATGCTTACACTTACCGACAGTTATGGCTGTACAAATATCGATTCAGCAGTCATTGAGGCATATCCTAAGCCTATGGTCACTGGCAATAATGACTATTTCTTTTGCCCAGAAGATGTTCCCATTCTCCATGCCCCACCTAACCCATCTTGGAGCTATTGGTGGTCTCCAGGACTACCTTGGCTCGATGACCCTACCAGCCCTTCTCCTACCGTCTTGCGGCTCGAAGATCAAACTTATCTGTTGCAAATAACCAATCAATACGGATGCAGCACTACCGATACCATAACAGTGGCATTTGGCCAGAGTCCGCAGTTAGTGCCTCCTGCCGATGGCGTAGTATGTGCAGGGCAAGCCACAACTCTGACAGCTTCGGGAGCCAGCTGGTACGAATGGATGCCGCTTGGCATTTGCCTCGACTCTATCTGTAGCCAAGTGCAATTTGCCTTTGCGCAAAATACGACAGTAGTGCTTACAGGCTATGCTGAAAATGGATGCTCGACTACAGCTCTGATACAGCTCACAGCAACAGAAGACACCATTTACACCTTGGCCGACACACTCTACTTCTGCCCAGGACAGAGTGTACAAATATTCGCCGACGAACCACCCATCAATCAACCTGGTACCTACTGCAAATCCTACCTTACTAGTGGCGGATGCGATAGCATTACTTGTGTGCCTGCTGCCTACCATCCATTACCCGATACTACTTGGCTACCCGTACCGTCAGTATGTCCGGGCACAACAGTCGACTTTTTTGGACAACAACTCGAGCAAGAAGGTATCTATTGCACTTCCGTAACTGCTACCAATGGATGCGACAGCCTAATTTGTACACAATTGAGCTATCTTTCACCTCCCCAGATAGCTGTGCAGCCATCAACAGTGGTGCTGTCACCTGGCGAAGACGTACAGCTAATGGCAATTAGCTCGACTGATAGCATTGTATGGACTCCAGCTGCAGGGCTTTCTTGCAGCCACTGCCCTGAGCCTGTAGCTACACCTACCCAAAGTATTACCTACACAGCCACAGCAATTGACGATAATGGTTGCACTGCTAGCGCACTGGTAGAGATCGTGGTGCAATCGCGCTGTCAATCCGATAGCATACAGATTCCCAACATGTTTACACCCAATGGCGATGGCATTAACGACTATTTTGCTCCATTGGGTGATCCAGACCCCTCCGATGCCACCTATGTTCTGGAAATATGGTCGCGTTGGGGGCAACGCGTCTTTTTCCAAATGGGCACACAAGTAAGATGGGACGGCAACTGGTTTGATGATCAAGCCCCCGCCGATGTATATCTGTACCGCCTCGAAGTACAGTGTCCTGACCAAACCACAACCTTCGTTGGCGAAGTCACATTGGTACGATAGCATATAAAAGCTTCAGCTAAAGGGAAGCTGAGCCCACTTGGATTACCAAGAAAACTCCCCCTTTTCTTCCTCTGCTGCACGCTTTAGCTTGCGCAAATACCGCCATACAAACCAGGACATAACCAGAATGGCTAAGGGAATATACCACCACAAGGGACTACGCCGTAAGGGTACAGGTATATCTGCACCACTCAGTACAAAGCCAGCCCAATAATAAGGATGTGCAGCCAGGTTTGACTGCGTCTGATTGAGATAGTGCACTTGTGCTTGAGCCCATGCCTCTGAAGGCGAAAGCCCACTAGATAAGCGCCTGTAAAAAGTCGTAAACAAGTCCGCCATGGGCAAGTCGGCCCCATACCACAAATTGATCAAATTACTGCCTATCTGCATTTGCCGAAAGGCCATACGCGCAATGGCAAAAGACTGCGCCGCTTCTTCGAGAGAGCACATTGCCCAATGGCAAGCCGGCCAAACAGCAAGATGAGCCTTTAGGGGCCGCTGCATCAGCGCAGACAAAGCGTACAAGCCCTCATCTTCGTAAGGAGTTAATACTAAGAGTATACTATCAGGCTGTGGCGCCAAGGGCAACACGTGAGCTTGTACGTGCCACACCCCAACCGACAATGGTTGCCTCTGCAAGTACTGAGACGAGGCCTGTGGCCCTCGCCATACGGATCCTCCTATGTGTTCGATGGTTTCGGCTATTTGTGAGGTACCTGCTACAGGCGGTAAATCGCCTTGTCCTTGTGGCAAGGATGCTAAATAATAACGTGTGGTACTGTCAGTTACATAAGGCCACTGGTAGCCAAAATAGTCAGGTGCGACCATGATCGCACGCCGTTGAGGTGACTCAAATTGCGTTGCTCTTGCTCTGCATTCGAGCCATGCAGCTGCTGAAGGGACATATAGGAATCGATAGCGTTTGGCCAAAAATGGCAAGTGCCGATAACTCACTACAGGAAACTCGTGCTCGGCAATAAGTGCTGAAAGGGGCAGCAAGTTCCATTTGCCGAAAGGCGAAACCACCAATTTGAAAGTAGCTCGAGGTAGCCAATTGATGGCATCGCGCAATAGCATGTCGTACAGCTCTATAGCCTGACGCGTATAGCGTTCAAACTCCTCAGTCAACAGTTCAGGAGTGGGAGGATTGTGTAAGTTCAGCAAAAATTGCTCGAGTAGCTCATCAGCCCATGGCGGTACGGGCCGCACAAAAAAAGTAGCTCGGTGAGAAGTGGCCACGATAATCAACAGGCGCGCATCGGGTAGGGGTGTCCATGAGATAAATGCACTCATGCGATCGGGTAGCGCGTCTTGTAGCTCGGATATACTTTGCAGGAGAGAAGGTGAATGTAATGCGGTGTGAAACCATTGACTATGGCGCGTTTTTTCCGACAACACAAAAAGAGAATCAAGCTGGCCAGCTTGAATGGCAGAAGCCCATAATGTCGCTGACTGCGCATGAGTCACATACTGCACCACTAACAGACACCCGATGGCTATTAATACTCGAACGCGCATAGAATCGGCTTATTTGTTCGAATGGCGCAAAGCCGCCTCTCGCAGGCGCTGCAAAAAGGGCGAAGCAAAGATGAAATCTTGAAGCACCTGATTCTCTGAGGTAAGCACCTCGCTTCGGTTACCTGTCCATGCTACGCGCCCATTGTGGAGTAGTGCAATATTGTCGCCGATCTCCATCACGGAGTTCATGTCATGGGTGTTAATTATCGTAGTGATCTGCCGCTCGTAAGTAATGCTCTGTATCAGCTCATCTATGGTAATAGCCGTTTTGGGGTCGAGCCCCGAGTTGGGTTCGTCACAAAATAGGTATTTGGGGTTAAGCACAATGGCCCGAGCAATGCCCACGCGCTTTTGCATACCACCACTGATCTCCGAAGGATACTTGTCATTGATACCGGGTAGCTCCACTCGCTCGAGCACCTCATCGACACGGGCGCGCTTTTCGGCATAAGTCAAGTTGGTAAACATGTCGAGGGGAAAGCGAATATTTTCCTCTACGGTCATCGAATCGAATAGTGCAGAGCCCTGAAATAGCATACCTACCTGCATGCGCAACTGCTGTAGCCGCTTGTGGTCTAAGCTGAACAAGCTTACATCGTCGTACCAAACAGTACCTCGTGTAGGTTTGAGCAGCCCTACCAAAATCTTGAGCAAGACCGTCTTACCTGCACCACTACGGCCGATGATGAGATTGCACTTGCCCGGATAAAACGACAAGTTGATATCCTTGAGGACTTCTTGTGTATCAAAAGACTTGTAAATATGTTCTGTGCGAATCATGTAGCACCAAAGGATCTATAAGTGATTAAGTAGTCAGTAACAACGCAATGATGTAATCGGCCAGTAGGATGAGAATGTCGCTAAATACCACTGCATTGGTACTGGCCTTACCTAACTCGATACTACCCCCCTTGACGTAATAGCCTTGATAACACGACACAGCGGTAAGGATAAAGGCAAATACCACTGTCTTGACGTACATCATGCGTACATTTAAGGGATCGAAATAAGCCCGCAACCCCCGAATGTATTCTTCGTTGGTAATTTCCCCAGTAGGTACTACAGCCAGATAGCCACCGACAATGGCAACAAAAGCCGACAACGTCACCAACATGGGAATTACAACCACTGCAGCCACCAGTTTGGGCATGATTAGATAAGATGCCGTATTGACGCCCATGATCTCCATGGCATCGATGTGCTCTTTTTGACGCATGCCGCCCAACTCAGCCGCCAAGTTGGAACCAACCTTGCCTGCCAACACCAAACAAGTGATGGTAGGCGCCGACTCAATTATGGCCAAGTCTCGTACAATATAACCAATGTAGTAGCGAGGCACCAGTTGACCATCAAGCTGGTAGGCAAACTGCACAGCAGCTACAGCCCCCATGAAGATGGAGATTAAGCCTACAATGACCAGTGAACCAATGCCAATGGCATCCATCTGGCGCAGAGTCTCTTTCCAGTACATCGACCACTTCTCAGGACGCTGCAGCCCCGCGCGCAATAAGAGCAAAAAACGGCCAAAGTGATAGAAAAGGTTCAAATTCATGGCACAGAGAGTATTCCCGAAAATGACTGGCGATTGGTAATATGCTTTGGGTGAAACTCACTAAAAAGCCAAAAGCACTACTTTCCCACAGTCGGGGCCAAAATTAGCCGAATTTTGCACAATAGTTCATTAGGTTGGGTAGGTAGCAAACGAAGATATCCTTCTTTTGCAATGGTACATGCACAATTGTGCTACACTTGCTTTGGAAAAGTGTCTTTTTTAACGAAAATTTGGGGGTTGGCTAACGGTTCTTACTCGCACATTGTTTTGTTTTTCTCTAATTCGCCTTTTGCTCATGATGACAACTCATGCCCGCACCAAAAAACGGGCGCCTGTTACTAAGCCCCGTCGTGGCATGCAGATCCCGGTGTATGTCTACACGCATCACCAATATAAAAAACTCCCCCGTGCTTTTCACGGAGGAGCAAATTATTTTTTATAGCTAAATATTATCCAATCCCTTAAAATCAAAAGTACTATGAAACAAGCGCTACTCGCATGCATCACCTTTTTCTTCGGAGGGCTACTACTATTGAATGCCCAAGTAGTCATCACATCTGAAGACATGCCCATGCCTGGACAAATGTGGGTAAATGCTACCGACACATCTGAAATTCAAGTAGATGTGGGTACAGGCGGCGCCAACCAAAGCTGGGAACTCACAGGCACTGCCGACCTTATTGAGACTATCTTCATTGTAGAGCCCGACACCACGCCATGGTACGACACTTTTCCCGAGGCCACCATTGCAGTTGGTTTGCCCGGTGGTGGATACAATTACATGGAAATAACAATGGATCAAGCAACTTCCCTGGGCTTTGGCGTGATGTTTCCTGTAGATTCGACAACTTTCGAATCGCTAGTGCTTCGCTTTACTAACCCCCAGACCATTGCTGTATTTCCTGCTCAAATGGGTGTGAGCTTCGTCGATACGAGCAGTTTTGAAATTGGCTTTAGCGGTGATGGTATCAACTTTGACTCGGTACGACTTAAAAGTACTACTGTAGATTCGGTTGTCTTTGATGGTTGGGGCATGCTCACTACTCCCAATGGCACCTTGCCCACGCTGCGCAGCACGACTTATTCCACTAGCTACGACTCTACCTGGGTATATGTATTTGGTGTCTGGCTCTTAGTCGATGCCCAAACTATCCCTTCCGTCTCTTGGGCGTGGTATGCCAAAGAGACGCATGGGCCTGCAGCAACCGTCTCGCTAAATTTTGACAGCATCTATACGGTGAGCTGGTCTGTACTGGAGTACCCACCTATCGCTCAATTCTCGTTTGAAGACCAGGGCAACGGCCAATACCAATTCACCAATAATTCACTAAATGCCAATACATTTACGTGGAACTTCGGTGATGGTACCACATCTACCGATTCCGACCCCATGCACACTTATACAACTCCTGGCGATTATATGGTGTGTTTAATAGCAACAAACGACACGGGTAGCGACACGACTTGCATGAACATCACTGTCGTATTGCCACCTTCAGCAGCTTTTACTTACACAGACCAAGGAGGAGGCGCTTTCCAATTTACTGACCAATCGACCAACGAGCCCGACACTTGGCTATGGGACTTTGGCGATGGTAGTACTTCTACCGAGCAAAATCCCACTTACACTTATTCCAGCTCGGGGAACTATGAGGTGTGCTTGGCTGTAAGTAATAGTGCTGGCAGCGACACTACCTGTCAAACAGTAAATGTGGTGGTTACGGGACTTACTGAAGCTTGGCAAAAACACACCTTGGCACTTTTCCCCAACCCAGTTTCAGACGTACTGCAGATCCGCATTGACTGGAACCAACCACTACAACTGGTATTATACGATCTATTGGGGCAGCACGTGCGTATGACCACATTCACGCAACAAGCTCAGATCTCGGTGGCCGACTTACCTAAAGGAAGCTATGTGTACACCTTGCGCACACCCGAAGGTGAGTTAGTAGCCCGTGGCCATATAATCGTAATGCACTGACATTTTTCATGTAAAGAAATCCACCACGAGATGTATGGCTGCTCTTCAGCCATACATCTCATTTTTTAATTCGCTTCACCGATTGAATAAATAACACAGTACGTCCACCCAAGTTTTCTACTTCCAACCAGCACCAGCCATTGGGCAGATGACTCCAATCGAATAGAGCATTGGATGAGGCAAGTATCCGCATCTCGACTAGTTGTCCTGTTGTATCATACAGCCGAGCATATCGCGGCTTGTCATCTGGCAATGCCACATAGAGCATACCCGTAGTAGTGGGGTTGGGATAGAGGCGCCATTTGCCGAAAGGCACTGTAGGGGCTTGCAGTAAGGTGGTCATATCGGCGGTGCATTTGCGAAAAAACACTCGCCTCACTCCTGGGCTAAGCTCTACCTCATAGTTGAGTGCCAGGTCACCATTTGGGAACAAAGCCATGGATTTAAATCCCACTGCGTTATCGCCCTGATCAGTAGCAAATTCAGGGGTAGACCAAGTTTGGCCGCCATCTACGCTCGGCAATAGTACACCTCAGATTGCTCGCCCTTTTTGTGATCTCCTTCGTGCCATATAACATGCAAGCGGCCTTGTGCATCCACTGTGATATGCGGTGTCCAATGGGTATACTGAAAAGAGGGTGCAATTTGTACCGTGTCAATCAGTAAGTTTAGATTACTATCGTACTTACTGACAAATAGCCCTGCTGGCAGCTTAGCAGCAAAAAGCACATAAATACGATCGTTGGGATCGATAGCGATTTTTGGGCTGTTGCCCCCAATAACCCACGTCATGGGAATCACTTGTAGTGGTGCGCTCCACGTTTGACCACTGTCCATAGAAGTGGTGAAATAACTGCCGAGCAATTGACCACTATCTGTATCTAATTCATTGGTCAAGACGACCACCTTGCCCGTACTGGTCACGACAACTTTGTTATACACCCCCCTCGTTGGCTTCCCTCGGGATTGGAAAGGGGAAGCGCCACTTCGGCTCCCCAGTTAGAACCTACGCCATGTTGGCTAAAAGCTGAGATAAAAAGTCCACTTATACAGATAGTAAACAGAGTCAAAATATGACGTATAGGTCTCTTATTTTAAAGTATAATGAAAAAGCATAGTATTGGTATTGATGACAAATGAATGCTTATGGATTAATGCCACTTTACACTTTTTCCACCTCTATACTTTTGCTGCTCAGTAGCAACGAGTTTCAATTTGATGTCTTTTACCCATCTAATTATTTATTGCCATGCGCATTTGCCTTTTATTCCGCTATTTGGGACCATTGCTTTCCTACCATACTGCCCTCAAATAAGGAGCTAACCCAGCGCATTTTCCCTTAGCATCCGACTATAGCACTGCTATATGCTGCTCTGCCTCAAAAGGTCGATGAGGCTGATCGCACGCTAGGCATCAGCACAAGTGGATGTGTTCTTCATCCATCCCACTACATAATACTACATACACTGGCAGCAGAAAATCGTGGAATGCCGACTTGCACGACGCTAAGGTCAATCGAAAAACGGACGAAACGATCATTAGGCATCAAGCCAGCATATTCAATGGTGCAGGGCACGTATTTGCTCCCGTTATCGGTAAGCACATTTGCGCGTGTTCTACACCTCTTCTGATATAGCGACATGCGCTATATATGGCCTATGCTGATGTGCGCACGGCTTTTCAATACTACTTAGCACATTATAATGGGGGGCATCCTATCATCATTGCAGCTCATAGTGAGGGAAGCCGCTATGCTGTACCACTACTCAAGGAATTTTTCGATGGCCAACCACTCCAACACCAACTGGTAGCTGCTTATCTAGTGGGGTGGCCTATTCGGATAGATACCTATGCAACTATACCTCTCTGTACCTCTCCTCAGCAGACAGGGTGCTTTGTATTTTGGCACAGCTTCCTCCACGGTTTTGTACCGCGCAAGTACGTTCGTGGCCAGCACATTGCCTGCATCAACCCCTTGCGATGGACAACCGATCCAGAGCTGGTACCTGCACAGTGGAACAAGGGCATCGTACTGCGATCGTTCGACAAGCTATGGCCAGGGATTGCTGATGCGCAAGTTCATGAAGGGGCTACTGTAGGTGCACAAGCCGCGTTTCGCCGGCAGCATTTTTCTGCTAAGGCGCAACTACCATATTGCCGATTACAACTTACTATTACGCTAATGTACGAGCAAATGCCATGCAACGCGCAGCCACCTTTCTGGCTGCACGGCATATAAAAAAAGCGACGCCTATGCGTCGCTTAAAGTGTGGTCCCTGCAGGGCTCGAACCTGCGACCCCCTGATTATGAGTCAGGTGCTCTAACCAACTGAGCTAAGGGACCATGCACAATTGCGGCGCAAAGTTAGCGATCATTTTTGTGTACTACAAGATTTAACACATCTTCTTACTGTATTCTAAAGTAAAAGTCTTTATTATCCGATAAAGTTTTGCAAAGAGCCTGACACAATCACTTGCGATTTAGATGGCCAAATATCTTCACTTGTATTTTTATTTACGCTGTTAAATCCTATAACCATGAAACACTTTTTGCTCATCGTATTCTTTGTAGGTATGGGATCGATCGCCTACAGCCAAATTCTCATTAAAGGAGAAAACATCAATAACCTGCCCATCCACTACATTGAAATAGTAGGACAAAGCAACATTTGGGGCACCAAAGTGCGCATTCAAGTAGATTTTGGCCAGAAATACGGCCATTGGGGTGTAGATAAACTAACCGACAGCTCGGGCAAGCCATTGAAGCTCAACACGATGATGGAAGCGCTCAATCTTTTTTACCACAATGGCTGGAAGTATCTGGACAGCTATATTTACAGGAGCTCACCTGAGGCTCAACCCACCATTCATTTTATTTTAGAACGCCGCTCGGATCTCAGCAACATTTCAACACGCCAATAAATCTGCTCAATTGAGCTTCCAAGCTAGCTTGAGCTGGTCGAATGCCTCAGTAAGCTGAGGGCCAAGTTGTACTTTAAAGGCTTTGGCCACAAAAGGCAGTGCGATGCGCTCTTGCTTATCGACTACGACCAGCTTGAGCTGGTGCGGACCGGGATGCGTTCGGCAAACGCGTTCAAACTCGTCGAGCAGTTGTTCGTTGAGTTGGGCCAATTCGATGCGCACACTGATGCTCTTGCCCAACTGCTGCCCTACGCTTTCCAAGAGCATGACTTTGCGCACGCGAAACTGCTTCTCATCGCTTTTGTAGCGTAGCTCGACGCTTCCTTCTATAAACAGACACTGGCCAGGTTCAAAAAAGGCTTTGAATTTCTGATAGTCTTCGCTAAAAAGGGCAAACTCCAACGTGCCATTGAAATCACTAATGGCAAAATGGCCATAGCCCGTGCCTCGCTGTGAGATGCGGTGCCAGGCCTTACTGACAATGCCCGCCACTTTAAGTGGGCGACCTGGAGGTTGTTCCATTACCTTGTCGAGCGTGCAGTTGGTAAAGTGCGCCACTTCCATCCGATACTCGTCTAGCGGATGGCCACTTACATAAATGCCTGCCACCTCTTTTTCGCGCTCTAGCTTTTCGATCAGGGGCCAGGGGTCGGCCTCTGGCGGTAGGGGTTGAGGCACGAGCACTTCGTCAGTACCGCCAAAGAGCGACATGCTAGCTTGTGCCTTTTGGGCTTGCACTGCCTGCCCGTAGCGGAGTAGATGCTCAATAAAGGAGCTATATTTTTCAGAAGGGGCGAAGTATTGGGCTCTGTCTATGTCTTCAAAACAATCAAGAGCGCCGCCTATGGCCAATGCTTCCATTACTTTTTTGTTGATGCGGCGCAAGTCCAATCGGCTCACCAAGTCGTATATGGTCTTAAAAGGCCCATTTTTTTTGCGCTCTTCGAGTATAGCCTCTACTGGACCTTCTCCCACACCCTTCAAGGCCGAGAGGCCAAAGCGAATCTGCCCCGACTTGTTGACGGTAAAGTCCGATTGGCTTTCGTTGATATCGGGTCCCAACACTTCAATGCCCATGCGACGGCACTCGCGCAAGAAGAAGTGGATTTTATCTATGGAGCTCTTGTTGTGTGTCAGGACCGAAGCCATAAAAGCGGCGGGGTAGTGCGCCTTGAGGTACCCCGTTTGATACGCCAACAAGGCATAGCAAGTAGAATGCGACTTGTTGAACGCATAGGATGCAAAAGCCTCCCAGTCTTTCCAAACCTTTTCGAGTATCTTTTTGGGGTGCCCCCGCTGCATGCCTCCCTCTATAAAGAGCGGATATAGTTCATCGAGGATCTTTTTCTTTTTCTTGCCCATAGCTTTGCGCAAGGCATCGGCTTGCCCCTTGGTAAAGCCGGCCAGTTTTTGCGAAAGCAACATCACTTGCTCTTGGTAGACGGTGATGCCATAAGTCTCCTTGAGGAATTCTTCCATCTCGGGCAAGTCGTAGGCAATGGGCTTGCGCCCATGCTTGCAGTCGATAAAGTCGGGAATATAAGCCAAGGGACCAGGCCGATACAGGGCATTCATCGCGATGAGATCTTCGAATCGGGTGGGCTTCAGTTCGCGCAGATATTTTTGCATGCCTGCACTCTCGTATTGAAACAGCCCAATGGTCTCACCACGCTGAAAGAGTTCGTATGTTTTTTCGTCGTCTAAAGGAATTTGATCGGGATCTATGTGTACGCCGTGCACCTCTTCTACAATGCGGCAAGCATCCTTGATGATTGTAAGCGTCTTGAGACCGAGAAAGTCCATTTTGAGTAGGCCAGCTTGTTCGGCTACGCTATTGTCAAACTGAGTAACCAGCAAGTCGGAGTCTTTCGACACAGCTACGGGCACGTAATTGGTAATGTCATCGGGAGTGATGACAATGCCACACGCATGAATACCCGTATTGCGCACTGAGCCCTCAAGGCGTGCAGCATTGCGGATCATCTCAGCTACCTCATCGGTGCTCTTGGCTAACTGCCGAAATTTGTACGCGCGCTCAATGTCATCGGGTGGTAGCTTGTCCTTGAGCTTTTGGGGCAAGTCGGGTTCAGCCAACACATCGCGCAAACTCACGCCCAAGGCCTGGGGGAAGGTTTTGGCCACTTCATCTACTTTAGCCAATGGGATGTTCATCACGCGCCCCACATCGCGCAACGACAATTTGGCCGCCATGGTGCCATAGGTGATAATCTGCGCCACGTTGTTGCGGCCGTATTTTTCTACTACATAATTGATGACGCGCTCGCGCCCTTCGTCGTCAAAGTCGATATCGATATCGGGCATGCTAACGCGCTCGGGATTGAGGAAGCGCTCAAACAACAAATCGTATTTGATGGGATCTACATTGGTAATGCCCAAGCAGTACGCCACTGCTGATCCTGCAGCCGAACCACGCCCCGGACCGACCCATACGCCCAACTGGCGCGCTACTTTTGTAAAGTCCTGAACGATGAGAAAATAACCCGCATATCCCGATTCTGTGATCACCTTGAGCTCAAAATTGATGCGCTCACGCACCTGTGGAGATAGGGGCTTGCCGTAACGACGATGAGCCCCTTCCAAAGTTAAATGGTGCAGATAGTCCTCTTGGCTATCAAATTCAGCAGGAATGGGGAAGGCGGGCAAAAGCACATCACGTGCTAACTTGAGGGGGCTCACCTTGTCGTAGATCTCCATCGTGTAGTCAATAGCCTGTGGTACATCGGCAAACAGGCGATTCATTTCTTCTTGCGTCTTGAAATAGAAGTCGGAGCTGGGGAAGCGAAAGCGATCTTGATCTTCAAGATGCGAGCCCGTATTGATGGCCAGCAAGATATCGTGCGGCAGCGCGTCGTCTTCTTCGAGGTAATGTGCATCGTTGGTGGCAATTACCTTGAGGTTGTACTTTTTGGCAAAGCCCAACAGCACCTGATTGACGTTTTCTTGGCTCATGCCACTGCCATCGATGTTGTCTAGGCCTCGATGGCGTTGTAGCTCAATATAGAAGTCGTCGCCAAACAAGTCGATCCACCAACGCAACAATGCTTCTGCACGGGCAATATCGCCCTTTAAGATGGTTTGAGGAATCTCAGCACCAATGCAACAGGAAGTGGCGATGAGGCCCTCGTGATACTGCGCAATAAGCTCTTTGTCGATACGCGGATATTTGCTGTAAAAGCCTTCGATAAAGCCCAAAGAACACAGCTTGATGAGATTTTGATAGCCTTGCGCATTCTTGGCCAATAGCAATTGATGGTAACGCACGTCCTGCTCGCCCTTGTTACGCGAGAAGCTCTTGCGATGTCGATCTTCGACTAAATAGAACTCGCAGCCCACTATGGGTTTGAGGCCTTGTTTTTCAGCTTCAGCTACAAATTTGAATGCGCCGAACATGTTACCATGGTCGGTTAGGGCGACGCCTTTCTGCCCATCAGCCTTGGCTTTGGCCATCATCCCTTCGATGGAGCTGGCCCCATCGAGCAAGGAGTATTGAGTGTGGCAGTGTAGATGTACAAATTCGGGCATGGCAAAACGCGCTTTTTCATTTCGTGAAAAAAAGATCAGTCCATACCCCAAAAGTATAGCCTTTCTCAATCACATTTAGATAGGCGCGACCAAATCGCACGCCTTTGTACGACGAGTTGGGCTTTTTGCCGAAAGACTAAAACCAATCTTTCAGGTGCAAACTGAACCACACGATCAGCACAAACCAGGCGAGCAATACGCCATTTTCGGGCACCCACCATTTATCTATTTGCCGATCAGGTAAGTGTAGCGCACTGCTTACAACGGGCAGCCATATAAAGCTGAGCCCCCAACCCAAAATCATTGTAATAGCTGCACCGATAAAGTTCCACCAGATCCAAAAGATGGGCAGGTCTGCTTGCCAGATCACCAGATTGACTAACACACCTACTACTAAACCGATGTTAATAGCGCGTGCATGCACGCGATGGCTGAGCATGCCCATAATAAAAGTGCCTACAATGGGGCCGTAAAAGGCAGATCCCACTTTGTTGATAGCTTCGATCACTGTAGGCGCTATGCGACCAGCACTAAAAGCCAATCCGATACAGGCCATCCCCCATGCAAGTGTCAGCCAACGCGACCACTGTACTTGCTGTTGCGCACTTAGCTGCCGTCGCCTAGCCACAAAGTCTTCCAAAGTAGCAGCACTGAGTGAGTTGATAGCCGACGAGAGCGACGACATCGCCGCAGCCAAAATGGCCACTAAGAGCAACCCTACCATGCCCACAGGCAAATAGTTGATAATAAACAACGGAATCATGCGATCGGGCTGATCGGCGGGAATCTGCTCCAAAAACTCGGGCGTGGCAAAGGCAAAGGTGCCCACAATCAGGCCCATAAAACAATAGGCCAGCGTAACGGGAAAGCGAAATAGCCCGTTGAACAGCAAAGCACGGCGCACTTCTTTGAGGCTTTTACCCGAAAGGGCACGCTGGGCCTGACTCTGATCGCAGCCATAATAACTGATGTATAAAAAGAAACCGCCGATGAGCATAGGCCAAAAGCCAAACGAAGCATCGTGCCCCATACCCCAATTGAAGGGCACGGCTTCCAACTGTTGGCGATCTACCTTAGCGACAAAAGCCTCCCAACCGCCTTGTAGCTCTAGCCCGTACCCGATGCACAAAACAATGCCCATCAACAAAATAATCATCTGAATCACATCGCCCCACACGACAGCTTTCATGCCGCCCTGCCAGGAATAGATGATGGTCACTAATCCCGATAACAGAATGGTCTGCCACATGGGAATAGCCATCACCGAAGCCAACACCAAAGCTACCGTATAAATCATAATGCCTGTGGCAAAGGCCCGACTAAACTGAAAGACCGCACTGATGAGCAAGCGAGTCGTGAGGCTATAGCGCTGCTCCAACCACGCATAAATACTCACAATACCCGCTCGATAAAGAGGTGGTACCAATACGATTATGAGAAATATCATGGCTAACGGCACCGCAAACTCAAAGGTAAGCCACTGCATGCCACCACCCTGCTTCATACCTACAAACGCAGCAGCACTGATAAAACTGATGGCTGAGAGCTGAGAAGCCATCACCGACATACCCATTGAAAACCAGCCAAAGCTGCGACTACCCAAAAAATAGTCGTGCTTATTGCGGTGTTGTCGGAAAACGTATCCCAACCCCAACAAGCCTATTGAATAGGTGGCTATTACCAAATAATCAATCCAATGCATGGCTTTTCGTTTTGATGCCGTAAGCAAACAATTTTTCTCGTATCGCACTATACTGTCAAAAAGGATCAACTTCGAGCGCTCAATTGTATACCCAATGAAGTGGCACTTAGGAAAATGGGACTGGGCAACCATTCACCTCCTTTGGCTTTAGTATCATTCAGCAATGAAGAAGAAATGTCATTTACTTGTTTTCATTTTATTGAATATCACTATGCACAAACACTTTCGTTGGGTTCCAACTTAAAGGATTACTTTGTGCTGGCACCTACCCTCGCCCTGCTCATGACCACTTTGCTTGTCTTAGTACAGCAAAAGCACAAAATCGACACCTTTCTCACGGAACTGGCTACCCTCATCTATCTCTTCTGTATTCTCAACACCTGGTCGCTTGTGGCTGGACTATTGGAGCCAAAGGCACTAAAAAAGCGCAAAAATTGGCTAGCCTATATAGGCATTTTGAGCACATTGACATAGCAAGTTGTACCCAACATACTGTTTCGAGCTTACACATTTAATCTTCTTCCCTGTTAGGCAGCTTTGGCAAAGAATCCGCTACAGGGAAGAAAGCCGAATGTTCATCATTTCACGAGAAGGATTGCCATAACACACCTCACTATGATCTTATCGCCTCTTAACCGACAGGTAGATTCCATCACTCCCACCAATGCCATACACGAGATTATAAATACTTGGTCGCTTGGTTTCTGAAAAAAGTTTGTATTAAGAAAGCATTAACGCTGATAGGCACATGCTTTGAGTACCTTTGCCTCAAATCTTATCCTTCATACTAAACCTCAGAATCAATCACCTGACGATGCACCTATTGCAAAGCTCATGGCTATGGGCCGCTTGCATTTGTATGTGGACAGTAAATATACTTGCTCAAGCACCACAAGCTGCACGCACCCTACAAGCGCACCGAATCCCTCCACAACAACGCCTCAAAGTCGATGGGCAGCTCGACGAACCAGCATGGCTCGAAGCAGAAGTAGCCAGCCATTTTGTGCAGTTCGAGCCCCAACCTGGTCAACCCTCGCGCTTGCCCACCGAAGTACGCGTACTGTACGACGACGATGCCCTATGGATTGGCGTCATTTGCCACGATCCACAGCCCGATTCCATCTTGCAGGAACTCACCGAACGCGACAATCTGGGCAATACCGACTGGTTTGGCCTGACCATCGATGCCTACCGCGATGGCCTCAATGGTTTGGGCTTCTTCATCACACCCCGAGGCGTACAACTTGATCTGAAATACAACGAAGCAGGCAACCGCCGCGGCGGTCCCGGCAATGCCCTCCTTCGCGGCGATCGCAACTGGGATGCCGTATGGGATGCCAAAGCGCGCATTACACCACGCGGTTGGATCGCAGAGATGCGTATTCCCTACGCAGCACTGCGTTTTCCCACCGCCGATCAACAGATTTGGCACATCAACTTTGCCCGACAAATACGGCGCTATCGCGAACTGTCGTTCTGGAATGCTGTAGATCCTGAAGTGTCAGGTCTGCTCATCCAATCGGGACGGCTCATCGGTATCGAACACATCAAAAGCCCCATTCGCCTTTCTGCCACTCCCTTTCTGGCTACTTATGTGGAAAACTACTACGATAAAAATGCCCAACCCCCATCCTCTTGGGGCCGATCCTTTAGTGGCGGTATGGACGTGAAGTACGGTATCAATGATGCCTTTACACTCGACATGACTCTCATTCCTGACTTTGGCGAAGCGCGCTCAGACAACCAAGTGCTCAATCTTTCTCCTTTTGAAATACGTTACGACGAAAACCGACAGTTTTTCACAGAAGGCACCGAATTGTTCAATCGTGCTGGTCTGTTTTATTCTCGCCGCGTGGGCGGCAGGCCCTACTACTACTCCTCCCCTTATACCCAGGCTCAGGAAGATGAAACTGTAATAGATAACCCCAGTCAAGTACAGCTTATCAATGCTACCAAGATATCTGGACGCACTAACAACGGCCTGGGTATTGGCTTTTTCAATGCTTTGGCAGCACGCACCCATGCCACGCTACAAAGCAGCGAAGGCATCACACGTCAAGTGCTCACCAACCCCTTGACCAACTACAACGTATGGGTGCTAGACCAAAACTTACCCCACAACTCCTATATCTCTGTAGTCAATACCAATGTATGGCGCGAAGGCAGTGCCCATGAAGCCAATGTCACTGGCAGTGAGTTTCAGTTTCGCGACAAGCGAAACGTGTACGCACTCAGTGGTAGTGCCGCGCTGAGTCAGCTGTTCTATCCCGATAGTACTTCATTAGGTCACAAATGGAACTTGCAGATGGCCCGCGTCAGTGGGCGCTGGCAATGGAGCGCCCGCTACAACGAAGAGAGCCCTACCTATCAGATCAACGATCTGGGATTCCTGCGCAGCCCAAATGAGCGAAGTGTTAATGCTAGCTTGCGCTTTAGGCAGTTTCAGCCTTTCGGCAAATTCAACAATGCAGGTGTCTCGCTCAACCTCAATTACGAACGCCTTTACCAACCCAACATCTTCACTCGCTTAAGTACAAGCCTGTGGGCATGGGCCACGACCAGGAGCTTTTTCCACATGGGCTTTAATGTAGCGGTTGAGCCCTTAAGCCCACGCGACTGGTTTGAATCACGTACGCCCAACCGCATTTTTTTGCGCCCATCGAGCTATCGCATAGGCTCTTGGTTTTCTTCCGACTTTCGCAAGCGTTTCGCCTTGAGCGGCAACTGGGGCATACGCTCTTGGCGCGAATCTGGCTACTATGGGCTCAATCTGTCGTTAAGTCCGCGCTTGCGCGTCAATGATCAGCTCAGTTTCGAATGGCAAACAACACACAACTCGGTGTTCGACGAGCCTGGTTATGTGGGCCACACTTCGACCGCTGCACAATGGTACGACTTAGCCGCCGCTGGCACCTACTATCGCATCATTCCTTCTGAGGGGGTAGGCTATGAGCAACTTCCCAGCAATGCCATCGTATTCGGACGCCGCAATCAACGTACCTACGTCAATGAATTGACAGCTACTTATGCTTTTTCACCCAATATGACCCTGTCGTTTCGCGCCCGCCATTATTGGTCATCGGTACAGTACCACGCCTTTTACTTGCTTGACGAGCAAGGCAACTTACAGCCCTCACCCTATAAAGGGATCACTGACTCCGGCCAACCGTTACACGACCTCAACTTCAACGTGTTCAATATCGATGCAGTGTGGCGCTGGCGATTTGCACCAGGCAGCGACCTATTTCTTATATGGAAAAACCAAGTCCTCCGTACTGCATCCGACTCAAGCACAGACTATTGGTACAACTTATTGCACCTGTTCGATGCACCGCAGTCCAATAGCTTATCGCTCAAAGCCATCTACTACCTCGACTATGCCAGCTTGCGCAAAACTCAATAATGTGCTCAACGCTTTTGGTGATAAGCCTCCAGCAATTCGGCCAATACCCCCTCTTTGAGCGCAAATGCCGACACGAGCACTTCTTCGCCTCCTGGCAGCATGTCGAGCACGTATTCGAGCAAGATAAGTGCTACGGGGATCATATCGGCGCGCTTGGCAGGCACCTCCTTCATTGTTAGGCGCTGGGCAAGCGTAGCACCACAAACCTTGCGCGCAAACGGCCTAATAGCTGCACGCGCTATGGCCCAACCATGTGCGCTTAACCGACGATGGGCAAAAGCATGGGCTAACACGTCAAAAGTACCCGAAGCTCCTATCAGCTGAGGCGAATCATGCCATTGAGTCAATACGCGACGCAAAGGGGCCAGCTGCTCATCCAGAAAGGCACGTAGTGCCCGCTCTTCTTCTGGTTGTATGGGCTCATGCCGATGAAAGCGCCGCCGCAATACGGCAACGCCCAGCGGAAAGCTCTCGGCCCAAAAAGCTTGCTCGTGATCGCATAGAATAAACTCTACACTTCCGCCACCAATGTCCATAATCAAATACAATTGGCCAGGCTGCATCGGTATGGCTTGCCGCGTGCCTAAAAAGATCAACTCCGCTTCACGCTGCCCATCGATCACTTCTACCTCGATACCTATTTTCTCGCGTATGGCTTGCAAAAATGCAGTGGCATTACCTGCTGTGCGCAAACCTGCTGTACCCAGCGCACGTACCTTCTCGCAGCCATAGGCATCGATATACATGTCGAATACTTCCAATGCTTCCATAGCGCGCTGCCAAGCCTCAGCACTAATCCACTCAATGCCATCTAATGCCAACTTGACAAACCGCTGCTCCCGATGCAATACGCCAAACCCTTTGGCCCCGTCTGGCTCAACAATCAACAGGTGGAAAGTATTGGTACCCAAATCAATGACGGCCCAGCGCGGTGTTGAATCCATATTTTGATCTTTTTCCCTCTATCACTTCATGAGAAACAGCACGCACAGTCGAGTCAAAGACCTTCCCCTTCGCTTTCGCAAGGCAAACCAAGATGATCTTCTTGTAAGTAGTCACCACTTACAAGTCACATGGCTGGCCTTGATCCATGGAAAGGGAAGAGTAACCGTTATGCTATACCCATCCTGCGTTAATTGCTGCGTTGCTCAAGCGGCACTACTGCCTTATTAAGGCCCGCATGCATAAAATTATTGTTCAAATATTGGATGCATTCATCGGTCATTTGATTGCCATATTGAGGCTTCCCTTGCTCGTCGAGAAAGACAAAATATGTGCATCCCGGCGTAAAATATATATCGGCCTGTACGACATTTTCCCCTTCTATCTGGAAGAAGATGCGCCCTACAGGTTTACAACGCGGATCCATAGCGGCTGGTGTAGCCGAAATATGTCGTACTGCTCGTTGGATGCTCGGTTTTTCATAAAGACTCATGGAAATAGGCAGCTCATAAAACACATAATCCACATAATCGCATTGCTCAAAGAGCATTTGCGCAGTTTGAACTGGCAAGCTAGGCAAGCTGTGTAATTGCGAAGGCGCTTGTTGTTGTACCACTTGGCGTGCTTGCTGCTGGGCAGGGCTCTGTCGCTCTCCACAAGAAACCCAAAAGCTCCATGTAACAAAGATCAAAAGAAGAAAATGCATAGTTTTACAGTTTATTCAAAACGCATAGTATATCTCAAAAGACAAAAAGTAAGGCCACAAACTATGCGGATAGCGCGGCAAGCCTGCGTTGTTCAACCACTTTCTATTGTTGTACAAAGGCACTAGCGAACGCGACCAACCTATCTGGAACCCCACATGTGGGCTGCTCATATAGCCGATGGCTAACGAAACGCTCACATCATTTGCGTTAAAACGCTCGGCTTCAGACACAAGTGCCGTATTCTCAAAACGCGACTGTAACAAACGGCTATAAGCCACACCACCCGAAGCATAAACCTTGTAATAGTGCTTGCTTTCGTCGTACCAGTCTCGGTATGTAAAACGTATGGGGACTTCTGCATATTCCAGGTGAATGACAAATATTGGCAACCCACTGCCTACAACAAGCTCGCTGCGGCTCCCCCGCTGGCTATACAACAAATCCATACTCAATTCAGCTCGCTCATTTAATCGAGCAATACCACGTAGACCCACGCGCAAGCCCAATTTGTTGTACCCGCCCGAATTGTCGCCATTAATCTGAGCAGCATTCAAACCCAAGATAATGGCTGCACCAAAACGGTTCTGTTGAGCACAGAGCACTCCAGGCCAAATGATTAATAACAGCAAATAGATCCGACATTTCATAAATTATTATTTTTTGCCCAAAGGCAAGCAAAGATACGTGCTTCTGTAAGGGTACGCCCCTAAAAGTATAGTTAAGTATAGTTACAAGGCCCGAAACGACACACCAGGCATTGGCACTCAGCCTTTTGCTTCTATATTTGAACTTCCCGACAATTGCATCGTTTTACACCATGCGCCTCGATATATCATTAGCGAAACGCTGACAACTCATGGCTCATATTCCCGACAAACCTTTTCGCATATCAGTTTTTCGGCGCGCACATTTCAATGCTGCACATCGGCTGCACAACCCGCAATGGGACGAAGCGCGCAATCAAGCTGTGTTCGGCTTGTGCAATAGCCCCCATTTTCACGGACACAACTACGAAATAGAGGTACGTGTTACAGGCCCTGTAGATCCCGACACAGGTATGGTAGTGGATATGAAGTGGCTTAAGGAGTTAATCCGCAATGAAGTAGAATCGCGATTTGATCACAAAAATCTCAATCTCGATACAGAAGAGTTCCGAGCACGCATCCCTACGGCCGAAAATATCTGTTACGTCATTTGGCATCTACTACGTCCTCATATCGATTCAGAACTTGAGCTGCACGTACGTCTCTATGAAACGCCGCGCAACTATGTCGAATACCCCGCACCATGAATGCCACCACACCGCTGATCATTGGCACTACTGAGGTGCCTGCCGGCCAAGAAGCGCTGATCCGCATCCCCGTGGGGCGCCTGCCTACCCATACGCGTATCCACATGCACGTATGGGTGCAGCGCAGCAAAAAGCGTGGCCCTTGCGTGCTGTTTACTGCCGGCATTCATGGCGATGAAACCAATGGTGTGGAGATACTACGCAGAGCGATCAGTACCGGCTTATTCAAGCATCTGCAACGCGGTGCAGTATTAGTTGTGCCCGTTGTAAACGTCATTGGCTTTATCGAACAATCGCGTGAGGCACCAGGTGGTAAAGACGTAAATCGGAGCTTTCCGGGAAGCCTCAGCGGCTCCTTAGCTGCGCGAATGGCGCGCATCCTCACCAAACACGTACTCGCTCCTTGTGATTTTGGCGTAGATTTCCACACGGGTGGTCATAGCCACTACAACTATCCACAAGTACGCTATACGGCAGGCCACCACCCCAGTCAAAAGCTAGCAGAAGCCTTTGCCGCCCCCGTTTTGCTTGCGCAAAAGCCCATACCAAGATCCCTACGAAAAGTTGCCATACAAGAAGACAAACCCATCATCGTGTACGAAGCTGGAGAAAACATGCGCTTCGACGAATATGCAATTCAAGTAGGCTTAGATGGCATCAAACGCCTACTGCATGCACACCATATGTTACCACAAGCCCCACCACCCCCTGGTCAAGTACGTTTAGCATCCCATTCCTCCTGGTTGCGCGCCAAACGCGCGGGCCTCTTTCTCAGGAAATGCCAAGCAGGCCAGCAAGTAAACAAAGGCCAATTGCTCGGCACCTTAGCTGATCCCTATGGCATGGAAGCGCTCCAAATATTCGCACCACATCCTTGTTTCATTTTGGCACACACAAATCAATCAGTAGTCAGCCATGGAGACGCGTTATTTCATCTGGCATGGTAATCCCATATCACACCATACGCAAAAAGCTCTTGACAGGCTGTCGGTAACTATCGTCACACAAGCTGACAGAGCGGCATATTCCTATCCGTGGGCATGAATATTGCATCCCTTGCATTCGCATAGTGCAAGGAACAGAGCGTGAGGAGAACGGTCAGATAAAAGCAAATTTACCAGGCATCAAAAAAATTGAGGGTCTATGGTAAACTTTCAGCGAGAAGTCATAGAGCAGAGCTTTCTCAAACCCGTTTTAGTAGATTTCTGGGCTCCCTGGTGTGGTCCGTGTCGCGTATTGGGCCCCATACTCGAACAAATTGCTGCAGAAAATCAAGACCGGTTTGTATTGGTCAAAGTCAATACAGAAGAACAACCCGATCTGGCCCAGCAATACCGCATCATGGGCATCCCCAATGTGAAGCTGTTTGTCAAGGGCAAAGTGGTTAATGAATTTTCAGGTGCCCTGCCACGCCAAGCTATACTTAAGTGGTTAGATGAAAACATACCTAGCCAGGAAGCACAGCAATTGAAAGAGCTGTTGGCCTCGGAAAAGGATCTTCCCGACGAACAACTCATCGAAAAACTCCGCACTTTCGTAGCGCAACACCCCAACAATGACGAAGCTAAGGTAGCACTTGCCCGTCATCTGGTATTTCTCCAACCCGACGAAGCTGAAGCACTCCTCCAACACATACGTCCTGGGAATGAACAGTGGGATGCCGCTCAAGACATTCAAACCCTAGCTGCACTTATGCGCTTCGAAAACAACTCGGGTTCGCAAGCTGCCCAACTACTTGAACAAGCACGCGACGCACTTAAAGCACAAAATGTAGCACAAGGCATCAAGCTACTGATCGACGCTACTGCTGCCGACAAAGCATGCTGCGAAGAACTGCCGCGCAAAGCTGGCATCGCGCTATTCCGGCTGTTGGGGCACGAACACGAGCTGACAAAAAAATACCGCCGCCTCTTTGACATGGTGCTGTGGTAACATGCAGTGGGCAAGTGCTTGCTGCCTCACTCTATGAGTGCATGGGGAGGTGTGGGAACTCGCCACCCCATCCATAGCACTATGAACAAAGTGCCTATGGCAGTGCCATAAAGCACCCATGCAGCTCCCCACCGCTCCCAAACTAAGCCTGCTAACGTGCTGGCTAACAACACACCAAGGCTGCGCAAACTCTCATAAGTGCCGATGGCAGTAGCGCGCTGTACACGTGGCACGAGGTTGCTAATCCATGCTTTGGCAATGCTCTCTGTGCTAGCAGCATACAAGCCATACAACACAAAAAGCCCCGCTACCTGCCACCATGTTTTGGCAAAAGCCAACCCACCATATACTACCGCAAATAACACTAAACCCGTAGTATACACGCGCTTCATGCCCCAGCGGTCAGCCCAGGTACCTGCCGGCAGCGCGGCCCCAGCATATACCAGATTGTACCACACATACAAGCCAATAAGCCAACTATCGCTCAAACCTATCTCGCGTAGCCACAGTAACAGAAAAAAATCCGAGCTATTGAGTAGAGCAAATCCCCACAAAGGCCACATCAACTGTCGCCATGCCAGGGGCGCCGTACGCCAATAATTCAAAAAAGCGAGTGGGTGTGGCCGCATACCTGGCAGCGTAGCCGAAGGTAGCTCACGCAATACTAGTGTAAAACTTACAGCTGCCAAGCCCGGTAAAAAAGCCCAAAAGAAAAGTGCACTGTAATGGGCAGGATGCCCTGACAGCCACCATATGGCAAACAAAGGTCCTATAGCTGCCCCCAGTGTATCCATGCCCCGATGAAAGCCAAAAATGCGTCCTCGCGTTTGGGTAGTGGCTTCACCAGCCAACAGTGCATCACGTGCAGCCGTGCGCATGCCCTTGCCCAAGCGATCGAACGTGCGCATGCCCCACACCCATAGGGGAGCCGTCCAGATAGCCATCAGGGGCTTGGAAAAAGCGCTGAGCCCATAGCCCCAACGTACAAAAGGTAGCCGGCGCCCTACCCGATCAGACCAATGCCCAAACCACCCTTTGCTCACACTAGCCACTGCTTGTGCAACACCTTCCAACAAACCAATGCCTGCTACAGAAAAGCCAATTTGTTCTAAATACAAGGGTAATACCGGATACAGCATCTCACTAGCCATATCGGTAAAAAGACTGATCAACCCCAACACTACTACGGTACGTGTAAATAATCGACGCGACATGCCACTGTTTTTAAATCGTTTAGTGCAGCACGAAAAGTAAGAGCCAGCTATTACTTTCAACTAAAAACAGCCAATAAAACCCAGTTGGCACCTGTGGTTGACCTTTATAAACAACGCTTGTTTAATTAAATAAAGACGACAACACGCAAACCAAAATTCATCCCTAATCGAAATGCACAACCTGCACATAAAAGCCACTAGCCTCAATACATGTGTTGCCAGCTTTCTTTGCATCACACTGCCCCACAATAAGCCAATCTGACAAGCTGGCAATATATTGTCATTTTGACAACAGCCTGCTTTTGCACCTAAATGCCCTCTTTTGACAAAATTTCACGATCGACTGCAAAAAATGACAGCCAAAAACGACTTATCCGATTTGGCACGTAGGTTGAAAGAGGCCAGGGTGGAAGTGCACACAAAAGGTGCTTCCAGTGTAAGGTTCAAATCATCGATGGTTTAACCTTTAAAACTGGAGAACTATGACGCTGGTACGCACCGAATCGCTGATGCCTAGTGTAATGCGCTATTTCGATGACTTCTTTACGCGCGACTGGTTCGACTGGACTACCAACCACTTCTCGTCCACGCGCACGACCATCCCTGCTGTCAATATCATTGAAACCCCAGAAAGCTACATCGTAGAAATGGCAGCACCAGGGATGAACAAAAAGGACTTCAAAATCGAGCTGAAGGACAACGTGCTGACCATTAGCAGCGAGCGCAAGGACGAGCAAGAACTCAAAGAAGGCGAACGCTACCTGCGGCGCGAGTTCTCGTACCAGTCGTTCTACCGCACCTTCACCCTCAACGAAGATGTGGTAGATGAAGAGCACATCAAAGCCACTTACGAAAATGGCCTGTTGCGGCTAATGATTCCCAAAAAGGAAGAAGTGCGCAAGAAAGCACCTCGATTGATTGCCGTCAAGTAAGTGGCTTGAAAGTAAAGCCGTGGGTAGATGTTTCCATTCCCTTGCCCACGGCTTTGCACTACAAACACTACGGGCTAGATACAAACAACAAATAGGCAAACAGGCAAAACACTATTGCTTTGTGCATCAGTAAAAATAAACAAAACGACTGTATCGTATCACCAAATCTTTTTTGTCAAACCCTTAAAAGGAGCGTTTCTATGAGCAAGGTAAGTTTCAAGCCTATCAACGATCGCGTAGTAGTAAAGCCTGCTCCCGCAGAAGAAAAAACAAAGGGAGGAATCATCATTCCCGACACGGCAAAAGAACAACCCCAAATGGGTGAAATCGTAGCAGTAGGTCCAGGTAAAGAGGACTACAAAATGCACGTCAAAGAAGGCGACAAGGTGCTGTTCGGCAAATATGCGGGGCAGAAGTTTGAGTACAACGGAGAGGAGTATTTAGTCATGCGTGAAGACGAGATCCTCGCAGTACTCAACTAATAACAAAATCATTACACATATAGATTATTATTGACAAAAACCAAAAAATCGAAAGACACTATGGCAGCAAAGCAAATCTTCTTCGATACTACTGCTCAAGAAAAGCTCAAAGCAGGACTGGACAAATTGGCCAATGCAGTACGCGTCACTTTAGGACCTAAAGGTCGTAATGTCGTCATTCAAAAGAGCTTTGGTGCACCTCATGTAACCAAAGATGGGGTAACAGTAGCTAAAGAAGTAGAACTGGAAGACCCCATAGAAAACATGGGCGCCCAATTGATCAAAGAAGTAGCGAGCAAAACCTCTGATGTAGCTGGTGATGGCACGACCACTGCAACCATCTTGGCCCAAGCAATGGTAGCTGCAGGCCTCAAGAACGTTACTGCAGGGGCTAACCCCATCGACCTGAAACGCGGCATTGACAAGGCCGTAAACGCAGTAGTCAATCACCTCAAACAACAGTCAGAACATGTAGCCGACGATTTTGACAAAATTCGTCAAGTAGCTACCATCTCGTCAAACAACGATGAAGAAATCGGTCGCCTTATTGCAGACGCCATGAAGCGCGTCACTACTGATGGTGTGATTACAGTGGAAGAAGCCAAAGGCACCGAAACTTACGTAGAAGAAGTACAGGGTATGCAGTTTGACCGCGGCTATCTGTCGCCCTATTTCGTGACCAACACTGAGCAGATGGTCGTGGAATATGAAAACCCCTATATCCTGATCCACGACAAGAAGATCTCTAACATCAAAGACTTGCTCCCCGCACTAGAGCTGGTAGCCCAACAAAGCCGCCCATTGCTCATTATTGCCGAAGATGTAGAAGGTTCGGCCCTGAGCACATTAGTAGTAAACCGCCTACGTGGTACCCTACAGGCCGTTGCTGTAAAGGCACCTGGCTTCGGCGATCGCCGTAAGGCCATGCTTGAAGATATCGCTATCTTGACGGGTGGCACCGTAATAAGTGAAGAGAAAGGCTACAAGCTGGAGAACGTAACACTCGACATGCTCGGCCAGGCTGAAAAAATTAAGATAGACAAAGACAACACCACGATCGTTGGTGGCAAGGGAGATGAACAACTCATTAAAGCCCGTATCAACCAGATCAAACAGCAAATTGAAACCACCACTAGTGATTACGACCGTGAAAAGTTGCAAGAACGCTTGGCTAAGCTGGCCGGCGGGGTAGCCGTACTCTATGTAGGTGCCGCTACTGAAGTCGAGATGAAAGAAAAGAAAGACCGCGTCAATGATGCACTACACGCTACGCGCGCAGCAGTAGAAGAAGGCATCGTACCAGGTGGTGGTGTAGCCTTAGTACGGGCTATTGAGGCACTCAAAGACGTTAAATGGGATAACGAAGACGAGCAAATCGGTGTGGACATCGTGCGCAAGTCCCTATCGAAGCCGCTTCGCACCATAGCTGAAAATGCCGGCTTGGAGGGTTCGGTAGTGCTACAGAAAGTGCTGGAAGGCAAAGACGCCTTTGGCTATAATGCGCGTACCGGCCAATTCGAAGATCTGAAAAAAGCTGGCGTCATAGATCCTACCAAAGTCACTCGGGTCGCCTTGGAGAATGCAGCCTCGGTAGCAGGTATGATTCTGCTGACCAACTGCACACTCACAGAAAAGCCCGAGAAAAAAGAACCAGCAGGTAACGCTGCTGGCATGTATGAAGATGCGATGTATAACTAATACGCTCGAAGGTTTGAGAAGTGCAGGTAATACTGCAGCCCGCTTGGCATCCTTGGCCAAGCGGGTTTATTTTTTAACGCAGGAGCACCATTTTGCCAAAACCCCTTTTGAAGAAACACCCATACCATCATCCATTAACTCGTATTCATAACCATCGGCCTTGCACACCACATAGGTGATACAAGTACACGCCGCGCGCTAAAAGCACACTATAAATATCTGTTCGAGCCCCATACGCACACAGAACTTAACTCACTTATGCCAATCTAGCGCACGATTTTGTCATTCATCGCCATGATCTAAATGCGCAAATCGGCTAACTCACTACCCGTAAGGGTAAATACAAAGCGCGTAGCTATCGCAAAAGGATGGGACAGTGGGCACTTGTCAGATCGTCGCTTTAGTCAACACACGATACTGGGCGCACGGCCGCGGCCAGCTTTCGCCATACCCTCAGCGGTCAAAGTAGCACATGTCGTGCAGCTATCTCATTGTTATCCTATCTATGCCCAATAAGGAGCCATATGGCTATCATCCAACACCCAACACTATCGAAGGCCCTATATATCATCAGACGTTGTGGTTCGTTTAAATACAGCAACCAAGACCACAGCTTACCCTTGAGCGTACTTGCCGCAAAAGACATGCGCTAATACAATGAGTCACAACGATGCAATCTGTGGAAAGTAAATACCGATCACGAGTAGCATCAAAAAGCCCTTCTCTGTCCATTGATACTTGGGCTACAGCCTATCAGTACGCAAATGATATCAAGGGTGCCATTCCAAGCATCCAGCATCTGGAGCATCATCACGCATCCAGCCTTCCAAATCGAGCTCAAACCCCATTAGTGGCTGCGCCAATCCAATGGCTACAGAAAGAGAATCCAGGTGGTAATCATCTTCTGCTACATTGGCAAATAAAGGTGTGTCAAACGCCACATTGATGCAAGGATCGCAATAACTGAAAAAGTCAGGATAGCCATTAGGCTCATCCAGTAGTTCATCCACACGTACTACACAATACTGCAATCGGTAATCGAACAGTGCTGGATCTTGCCCAGAAGTAAAATCGCTAAGGCTAATCTCATCGCGACGCGAGCCAGCTATAATGCAGTTTCTAAAGCGCGCAAACAGCTTATTGATGTCGAAATTTTGGCACAGCGGATCATAGCAAATACCATTGCTCAGGCTAAGTGCCCCTGCATCCACCCCATAACTAGCCAGCGTACAATAATCAAAGCGGTATGTCCCTCCATGCCCCAATCGCACTGCATCAGCACCACAATTGTAAAACAGGCAATTGCCTGCTGTGATAGTGGCATGGCGCCCAACCACAGCCGATCCCGTAGTGTTGTAAATGCGCGTATTGCGCAAGCTGAGCTGTGCGGCCGAGTCCACCCATACCCCAACAAGCGAATTGCGTATAACGGCATGTTCAATGCTGTTACCCGTACTGCCCGGAGCAAAGATGATTCCTGTCCATTGTCCCGGCTCATCGGCAAACTCGGGCTCGAGCCGGTCGCCCTCAAAGATTACCGGCTCATCGAGCGTCCCTTCGACTACTAAACGACCATTAGGTCCAATAAACAGACGCCCACTATTGTAAATCAAAGGATTACCCTGCTCATCTTCTGTACGCGTCAAGCCGCCATGCACATAAATTCGCACTCCAGCAGGAATGCGCAATGTACAATCCTCAAAAGCGACAATCCCGTACACTACATACGGCTTAGGATCATCCCAAACTACTTCGCCCCCATTACACTCAAATACCACTATGCTATCTTTGTGAAAGCGCGAAGGGATGTAATTGGCATTTTGCCCCCAAGCTTCCAATACTACACGCTGACTATGCTCATTCCATTCAAAGAGCAAGTCTTCGGTAAAGATGAATGGACTGACAGAAGGAGGCTGATCCGGATCAATCGTCACCTCTACAAATACATAGATGCTATCGTGTGGCAAGATTTCGACATCAGTTATTTCCTTTCCCATCCAGCCATTGATGTTCATGCGAAAACGCGACACACTGCCCTGAGTAAAAGCAATGCGATCGATGCGCACTCGCTTGTCATACCGGTTGTACACCTTGAGCGTACGCGTAGCTGAGCCTAGCTGTGTAAATATCGTATCGAAGCGCAATGTGTCTGTAGAAAACTCCAGCTGTGCTGTGGAATCGTCCAAGATCATATCCTCTGGCGTACAGGAGGACCACAGCACAGCAACTACAAGAATCACAAAAGCCAATATCCATTTTGCAAAAGCACCTTTCTCCATCATGGCGGCAAAGGTAGGAGTGCATGCCAACTCTTTCAAGCAAAAATCACCTTTCCCCCTTGGGTAGCGCATGAACTAAACCGAGACGCACTTGTCAAAAGAACACTAATAATGCCTCTTTATCTACCGAAAAGGGGCATACGACACGTTGAGCAGTACAGTGGGCCCATACTGGAAGGTATCGCCTTCATCCGAGAGTGTGCGCTGGCGAATCGGATAGCGATAAGCGGGCGTGAGGGTCAACCCGTTTTTCAGCCGAAAGGTCAGGTGCAAAGTGGCATTCCAAGACACTAAGCCCGAGTTGGGGTCTCTCACACCATTCCAGTAAGCCCAACTTTGCGAAAAGTTGGCCACCGTGATGCGTGGCGTAAGCCATGCCGTAGCATCGATGCCTATTGCAGCGCCACTGGTTGTTTCAAGGGGGCCTCGATAGCCCTTTGCATTTTCGTAAAGCGACAGGCGATTCATGCTAAACAGTGCAAAGGACAAATATCTAGACAAAGCCAATGTATAGTGCAGTTCAAAGAGCGGATCAAAAGTGCCCGTACCAAATTGGATGTGTAGATGTTCCTCACCATTTCCGCCAGCTACTAAAGGATCTTCTTCTGTCGCACCCACCGGTAGCGAAACACCCCATGCCAGATCCAAACGACTGGAAGGAAACAACAAGTGGTGTATGCGCCGAGCAGCAAATAGGCGAAAGTCGCTAAAGCCTATGTAGGTCTCTGTGCGATGGTGAATGTCTCTATTGCGCAAAATAGCAGCTTGTTCCTCAGGGGTTGCAAATTCCACAAACCGTACTGTTGCTGTTTGGTCTTTGATATCATAAGGCACACGCAACCATACAGACCAATTAGTTGCAAGGTTGTATTCAACAGCCAACTCGGTCCGCCAAAAATCAAGTGAAACAATGTGCTCGTGCAAAGGCACATCAATGACTACTCCCTCTTCTGATAAGCCCTTCCAATTGGGATGTCCACCCTGATAGTCAAAACCATTGGTCATATTCAACGTCAGGCGCCAAGTGCCTTTGCGAAGTGTATCTAAGCCCGCATCTAGCTTTTCACTGCTCTGCAGTGCGGGATTGCTACAAGCAGGACACGCCTGGGCATGCAATTTCTTATCAGGTATCAAGGGAAATAATGCGATCACAACAAGCAGATAGCGGAAGAGGCACATAAGGCATGCATTTTGCTTAATGGAGCCACTATTTCAAGTGTTTATCCAAAATTTTTTTCACTTTCTCGATCTCATTGCCTACCACTTTCCCTATCAGCTTTTCTTTTTCGTTAAATATGAGTACAAAAGGTAGTGCTGGCATCCGATAAGTTTTTGTAAGCTGTTGGGCCACAGGTGAGTCCCAATTGACTATATCCACCTTGCGCAAGGCCACATCTGAATAGCCGAGCAACAGCCGCTCCAGTTTTGGGGAAAACACCCGGCAAGGCCCACACCAATCGGCATAAAAGTCAAAGATTGTCAGCTTTCTACCCGCCAAATAATCTGCAAAGTCCAATTTTTGTCCTCCCTTTATCACCTGATAGTCGAGTTGGCTTCGCTCTTGTGCTGTAAGCGGCTTGGGTAGCGACTCTCCTGGAAAAACTGCTTCAAAGCTGGTATGCTCCTGAAGTGTGCGTTTCACCTTTTCCGAACTTAACTGTTTGGCATCTCCTATTACTACCGCCTTTTTCGAGTCAAAATTCACGTAGGCACTATCTACACCTCGCATCTCTGAAAGCACCTGCGTGGCAGTGCGCGCACATTGCGCACAACTCATTCCTTCCACTTTGAACTCCAAACGCGCCTGGGCAAGGCCCTGTACAAACATCCCCAAAATCAAACCTAACAACACAGCCCAACTATATACCTTCATATCTCATACACTTTCACTACATAAATACAGTAGCAAGGTAGTGAGATTTGTTATCAGAAATCAATCCAGTTATTTAAACAAAGCGTTAAAAATTGACATAAATCACTTCCCTCTTTACACACAAAGCCCCCTATTTGCGCTCATGAGTTGCAACGGGGGCTTCGATTTCTATTTAATATGCCTTTAATGGATGGTACGGCGCATTTTTCCTTTTAGCAACTGCGCATTAATAGCAACAATCACCGTACTGAGGCTCATGAATACAGCACCAATAGCAGGGCTTAATACAAACCCCCACTTGTAGAGCACACCTGCAGCCAATGGTATGGCAAAAGCGTTGTAGCTAGTAGCCCATACGAGGTTCTGGATCATTTTGGCATAAGTAGCTCTTCCAAATTGGATGAGATTTAGGATATCGGTAGGGGTGGAGTTTACCAAAATAATATCAGCCGTTTCCGCAGCAATGTCAGTACCACTCCCTACTGCTATACCAATATCGGCTTGCGCCAAAGCCGGTGCATCGTTAACTCCATCACCAGTCATAGCTACAAACTCACCTTCGCTTTGTAGATCCTTGATAATGCTGACCTTTTCGTGAGGCAATACCTCTGCAAAGAAACCATCCAACTGTAGCAAACGACTCACTGCTTCAGCTACTTGCCGATTATCGCCAGTAGCCATAAAGACCTTAATACCCATTTTTCGGAAGGCAGCTACTGCCTTAGGCGATTCAGGACGAATCTGATCTGCCAAAGCAATATAGCCCGCTAGTTTGTCTTCTATTAGGACAAAAACTACCGTTTCAGCTTCGCTACTCCAAGCTTCTTGAGGCAGGCGAATACCTTGCTCCTCTAAATAGCCAGGACTGACAATTGCCACTTTCTGACCATTGATCTTTCCCTGCACTCCTTTACCTGTAATAGACTGAAAATTCACCACCTGAGGTAAGGCCATGCCCATCTGGTTGGCTTTTTCTACAATACCTACAGCAATGGGGTGCTCGGAATGTTGTTCCAAAGCAGCAGCCCAACGCAAGAGCTCATCGGCTTGCCACTCTGGAGTGACCGCATCAAAGCGCGTCACACCAAACTTGCCTTCAGTAAGTGTACCCGTCTTATCGAAAACCATGGCCGTAATGCGCCGCGACTCTTCAAATGCCGTCCGATTGCGGATGAGCAAACCGTGCTGCGCAGAAACAGCCGTAGAAATGGCTACTACTAAAGGTACAGCCAGCCCCAAAGCATGTGGACATGAGATCACCATAACCGTGACCATGCGCTCCAGGGCAAAGACAAAATCATAGCCCAAAGACAACCATACAATCAGGGTTAGCACACCTACACCCAAAGCAATAAAAGTAAGCCACCGTGCAGCCCGGTCAGCCAGCCCCTGCATACGCGATTTGGCTTGCTGGGCTTCCTGTACCATTGCGATCACTTTGTTCAAATAGCTGTCCTTTCCCGTACGCAATACTTTTACCTTTAGCGACCCATTACCATTTACAGAGCCGCCGGTCACTAGCTCACCCGCTTCCTTCTTCACTGGACGAGACTCTCCTGTAAGCATGCTCTCATCCACATAACTACTCCCTTCAACGACTTCTCCATCAACTGGAATGCGCTCGCCAGGTCGGACTAAAACGATATCACCTACCTGAAGGCGCTCTACCGGCACCTCTACCACCTGCTCACCTTGTATCTTATGTGCCTCTGACGGCATCATACGCACCAACAACTCCAAAGCTCGAGATGCCCCCAATATGGACTTCATCTCAATCCAGTGCCCGACCAACATGATGTCGATCAGCGTAGCTAACTCCCAATAAAAGCTCTTTCCTGGCAAACCAAAAGTCGTCGCTGCTGAATAAAAAAAGGCCACAGAAATAGCCATGGCGATGAGTGTCATCATGCCAGGACTACGCTTGTGCCATTCTTGTACAAACCCTTTGAGAAAAGGCCACCCCCCATAGACAAATACTATAGAAGAAAGTATAAAGAGCACATAATCGCTCCCTACAAATTGCCATCGAATGCCTAACCACGACTGAATCGTTGGAGAAAGGAACAAAATAGGCACTGTGAGCACCAATGAAACCCAAAACCGCCGCTTAAAGTCTTCAATCATCATGCGATGATGATCATGATGATTACTTCCCTGTTCGTGATGCCCATGAGCCTGCGAACCTTCAGAAGTATGAGCCCGATGATCATGAACATGTGTAGATCCGAGTTGCACTGCACGTATCCTGTAGTTACCTGCCTTAGTGAGTGCCTCATTGAGCTGCTGCTCAGAAATGTGATGGCCCATCTGTATACGTGCACGGGGCGGACTGAGTGAAACTTCTACTTGGGACACACCATCTATCTGAGACAAAGCTGATGTCACTTTTTCCACACAATGAGTGCAGCTCATACCTTCAATTTCGTACTCGTGTGTCATGGTGGGCTATCTTTTGATTAGATAAAAAACACGGCTGACTACCGGAATCTCATCAGCCGTGTACACACTCTGTCCTCTAAACCGGGAAAAAGAATAAAGAATGTTAATTGCAACACATCTATTTAAGCCATCTCACAATGATATACTTCCCACTACAAGCAAAAAGCTTCCGCAACGCACATGTTTCTGTTGCTTCGCAAAGTGTAACGTGCTACACCAATCATTTTTGCTATTCTACATATAAACGTGTGCTTTAAAGAATTAAGGGGAACTTGAGCGAATAGTAGTCCTGTACGGCTTTCCCACGTAGTTATTCCCTACATTACATTTAAGGGGGAAACGTGCCACTATTTATCAAGCCACAATGAGACTCTCAATTACAACAGTATTAAGCTACTCATGGCCATTGCTTGGAAGCATGAAAAGCCCTTTCATGGCTATATTCCATTTTCAAATGGCACTATCAGCACTCATGTAGGGTGGTCAATACAGCACATCTACCTTAGCCTACAGCGACACGTCCTATCGCCCAAGCCCCTTCTTCAAATACATAAAATACACATGGCACATCACGATCGACCTACAAAAACAAAATATCAAAGCTTTTTTTTCAGCTCCTCGTATTCCTCTACAGTAATCTCTCCACGAGCTAAGCGTTTTTTCAAAATCTCTTCAGGAGTTTCTCGAACCTTGTTACTATTTTGATTCCACCAGTAAATCGCCAGTCCGATCAACACAATCCAAAATATCCACCAAAAAAAATGCATACCCCAATAGTGATTGTGAAACATAAAACACTTGTTTTCACACAGTTAAAAACTGAATCAACAAACCGGCCACTATGCCCGACACGATCACCAACAGCAGCACATTCCATAGGGTGTTCCACCATGGGCGCTCAGGCTTGTATGATCCACTACAGCAAGATTTCATAAAATCTCCAATTGAGCCGTTCGGTACAGCGGGTAAAAAAGGGGGCAGCTCTGTACTACCGCATCAAACATACATATGTGCATCGCGCGTCGCTGCCCCACACCAGCGAAGGAACTTAAGCTCAAAACGATGAGAAAGCTAATTACTCACTTTCACTTTTTATCTCATCCATTCCTTGCCCCATCTGCTGCATCATCTGTTGCATGCATTCCTGACTCATCATGCCTTTTTGGTGCATCATCTGCATCATGTGTCGCATCATCTGTGGGTCATTCATCATATGTTGCATCATACCCTGCATCATTGAGGCATTTTCCTTCATCATACCCATCATGTGCTGCATGCCTTTTCCGCCCATCATGTGCTGCATCATCTGCTTATTGCCTTGCATCATAGACATGGCATGCTCATTTTGTATCATCACATTCATAAATTCCATCATCATTTCGTGATTCCCCGCAATAGTGCTAAAGAGCTCCTTGCGCATAGCCTCATCTTGAAGCAATTGTTCAGCAGAAGGTGTTGTATTGCACCCTAATAGGGCGATAGGCACTACTAAAAAAAACAGCCAATTTTTCATATTATGTGCATTTTGTTCAAATAACATTATCCATGAGGCAACTTGTTGTATACACTCGCCAACATAAATCCTGTAAACCAAGCCAATATGGTGGTAAACAATAAACCGAATAGCGTATCTATTAATGGTATATCTATCCGCATTATAGGATGTACATCTACACCATGTAGCAAACTATTGAATATCCATGCAGCAATCTCACGCCCACCTATCCACACAAGGAGTGCACATAAGATATAGAGCACAACTGCAACAAGTGCTACCGCCCACGCAAATCGCTTAGCATCGATATTCATATTAAATCCATTTTCCTTCCCAAATTACAAACACCACATTCCACTGTCTTACAACATATTGGAAAAACATTACAAGATTTCATCGAGCATTTTACGGGGTGGTTGAAGGGACTTGCGATACTGGGTCATACTTACTCCCGTAACTCGCTTAAACTGATTGGACAGGTGTTGAAGGCTGCTATAACCAAGCAAATAAGCGATCTCGGAAAAGTTGTGTTCCTTATAACTAACCAGTTCTTTAGCTTTCTCTATGCGCAACAAGACGAAGTAGTGTTCTATAGTGGTGCCCGTTCGCTTAGAAAAAAGTTTGCTCAAATGTGAATAATCGCGATGAAGGGATTGAGATAAGTAGGCTGAAATGGGACGCTCATTACGCACAGGTAATTGGTCAAATTTCCTAATAAGCAAAGTTTTTATCTGTTCTACCAACAGCTCTTCATGATCTCTAAGAAGTTCAAATCCAAAAGTTTTCAGCTCTTTTTCAAATGCTTCCCAATCGAAAGAAGTAGGCTTTCGCACTAATTCGACATAGCCCAAGTGCACTGCTTTTACGTTCAATTGCCACTTCTGGCAAATGCGCTCTATCACACAGACACACCGCTCGCAGACCATGTTTTTTATAAAAATGCGATACGGATCCATAGCTCAATTTGCTTTGGGCGGAAAAAAGGTACAAGCCTTGAGTGCAGGCTTGCACCTAATAGCTTACTGCTTTGACCGCTCCGGCCGCTCATACATACAGCACATGGGAAGCTGCTCATAGGCTTCATCTGGTGCACGTACTTGGTCCGTATCATGCCCTGCCTGAGCTATAGCTTCCTTAATTTGCTTCAAAGTAGCCTTCTGTGCATCCCAAGACACCTTCATGACTTTAGCATCGACATCCCAAACAGCTTCTTGTACTCCAGCTACTTGCTGGGCTGCTCGTTCAATGCGCTTCTTGCACATCATGCAGTTGCCATACACTTTGAATTCAGCGTGGGATAGGGCTGAGGTTTGCTCAGAAGCATTTATTGGAGGTTGAATTTGTTGTGCAGAGGCATCAAGCCCCCACATGCCTAAGAACATGAATAACAAAACAATTTGCTTCATGGCTTCTAATGGTTTAATGGATTATTAATGATTATCTTCTAATTCGAGGTATTTCCCCTGCGGGCCTACGCCTTCTATGTGTACCAATTGGGCCCCATAATGCCCTGCATGAAACACACTCCAAGAAGCTCCAGCCAACACTATCCACACGGATATTTCCAAGGCCAGGATTTGCTTGCGCAAAAACACAGCAGCACCTTTTAAAATTGCTGCTACTAGTGCAAGCCAAACTGTCCAGTCGGCATACAGATCGTGTTGATCCAGCACCCACTGTGCCTGATCAGTTAATCCGTGGGTATGAGGATGCACATACCTACCTGCAATCCAGGCACCCAATAGTCCTAGAAGTAGTGTAAGCCACACGGCCCAGTCCAAGCCTTCTTTTCTACTAAACAACACCAGTAGTTGTAATAACAACGCTATTGGAATCAGCACAATGGGCACATGTACGATAAGTGGATGCAAGGTGGGAAAATCACTAATGCCTGCAGCCCCCTCTACCGTAGGCATAGAAGTATGCGTATGAGCTGACGCTACTTCAGCATTTGCATCATCATCACTGGGTTGTACTTGCTGTGCTGTGGTATCTTTCTTTCCGTGAGGCTCATCGCCATGCGCCCAACCCGGCAAAGAGCAAATCCCCCAAAGCGCCCATAACATGAGTAAGATACCATACTTATTTACGTATTTCATGGCCTGCAAATTTTGAGAAGGTGAACAATGAATGAATATTGGCTTGGTGGGGCGCTTTAATGACGTGATATGATAATATGATAACACGTGCTAGTAACTAAAGGCAATGCACCGGGAACGAACCGTTCCCGCCCCCGGGCATTGCACGATGCGAACCTAAATTATCAATGGTGTACACTAATAAACTATTAATGATTGTGCCCTTCATGGCCAGCATCATCGTTTTGATGCATCTGTCCCATTTCTTCTTTTTGCATGGCACCTTGCTGGTGCATGGGGTGGTTGGGATTAGCTACATAAGCCATCCCACACACAGGGCACTTGCCCGGACTGTTGCTACCACTGCCTTTGCAGTGCATAGGACACACATAAGCCGAAGTATACTCAGGACCACTTTTGTCATCCTGAGAGGTAGCTTCTTCTGTTTGGGTCGTTTCTTCTTGAGCGGCATTTTGGGCGGCATCACCACCACATGCTTGCCATACTACGACCGACGAGAGGGCTATCAGAATCAACAAAAAACGTAGCTTGTTCATAATTGAAAAGTTTTAAAAGTGAGTAATTAGAAAATTGGCACGTGTTTATATACCTCAATGTTGATGCCCACCAGTAGGTGCTGCTGAAGCCGTAGGTGCTGCTTCACTCAACTTTTTGAGCTTCCACTGTTGAATATTGCCTTCCACAGAACCACAAGTAAGCATTTGTGCGCCGAAGTAAGGGTTGCGCACCTGCTCCTCCTGGCTTAGCCAGTCGGCACCTGTATTGTCAAAAGCCATAGGGCAATGCTGCACTACGACATCAGAAGGACTGAGACCAAAGACAGCCATCGTCTCGATCAGCATTTCGGATAGGCCCCCAAAGTTTTGCCGCTGTACTTCTATGTCTGTAGATTGAGCGATTTGCTGCGCATGCGCTTTCAGTGCATCCATTTGTTTCATCCAATAGTTGTGCGCATCACCTTCTACCAAGCCCATATCTACTTGTGATAAGGCCTCTAAAAAGGCCTTACCTGCTAAAGCAGCATCAGCATTATTGTCATTAACCAAGGCATCTTTGATTTGAAAATAAGGCGGCAGTAATACACGCAGCTGTGTTAAAAATGCTTCGGGCACTTGCCCTGCATAATCTGGGAAGCTCACTTCTGTAGCACTCACCAGCTTGTTCATCATGCTCCAGGAGTTGTTGAGTTGAGCCGCTGCATCGATGGCAAAATTGCCATTGACGACCACCTCTTCACCCGGGCTCAAACCACTGCTTACCAAATAATAATCGCCTACGCGCTCACCTAACAAGATCTCGCGATATTCAAATGTAGGCACAGCCATATCAGGCACTTTCACATATACCACAGAGCGGGGCCCCGTCCACATGACAGCTGTGCGTGGCACCAACACCTCCACACCTCGAGGTGTTAGGCGTGCCTCTATTTTTCCCTTGACCAACATCTCAGGCTTAAGCAAACCACCTATGTTGGCCACTTCTGCACGTAGCGATGCTGTGCGCTTCTGCCCATCGATGACGGGGTCAATAAAAGTGATGGTAGCTTCAAAGGTGCGGTCGGGAAAAACAGGTGTGGTAAAACGCACCCGATCACCTAACCGAATAGAAGCTAAGTCTTCTTCGTAAGCATCGAACAGTACCCATACTTTATCGAGATTAACCATATCAAACAGCACTTCGCCTTGCTTGACATAATCTCCTACTGCTACACGACGCTGGGTAACGATACCATTGGCGTCAGCCAATACTGTAAAGACTTCCTTGATTTGGCCCGAAGAAAGAATGGCTTCGATATCGCTTTCCGGGATTTTCCAATAGCGCAGCTTGTTGCGCGCTGCTTCGAGCAAGTTAGGATTGAGTGCCTGCAGGTCTTTGGCTTCGAGTAGCTCGCGCTGTGCAGTAATCAGCTCGGGCGAATAGATATCAGCTAGCTTCTGGCCTTTACGCACATGTTCTCCGGTAAAGGTAACGTAGAGCCGCTCGATACGCCCTGGCACATGGGCCGTTTGAGAGGCCGTTCTGCGTTCATCAGCTGCAATTTTGCCATTAAGCCAAATAGTTTTAGAAACCATCGATGTTGTACGAGCTGGCTGCACTTTTTGTGTCTGTACTTGTGCCAGTTTTACTGCTTCCGGAGTCATTTGCAGACGGATAGTACTGTTTTCTCCTGAGGCTCCTGCTTCATCTAATGGAATTAAGTCCATACCACAAATGGGGCACTTACCTGGCTCAGGCTGACGTATCTGAGGATGCATTGAGCAAGTCCAGATGGTTTCTTCATCACCCCCTTGAGATGCTTCTGTAGTGGGCTTTGCTCCATGGTCAGAGGTCATGGATGTACCAAAGAGGAAATAGCCACTGGCCAAGCCAACAAGCGCGGCTATCACTATAAAGATGAGCTGCTTTTTATCTTTCATGATGGCTGTTTTTTAATTTTTTAAAATTCAACTACTTGCTCGATGGTGCTGCGCGCTTGATGGCTTTGCACCACAGCCTTTAAGCGCTTGAGGTCGAGCTGTATAAGCTGTGTTTCCAAGCGCAACAATTCGTCAAATTCTTTGCCCGAGGTGGCATAACGCACTTCTAAGATATCTCGCGCTGCGCGCAGCGTCTCGGCTTGTTCATCAGCCGCAACAAGAGTGGTCTGTGCCGCCTCCCACTGAGCCCAAGCACGTGCCACTATTGTCAATAAGCGCTGTAACGCAGCCTGCTTGTCCGACTCCAGGGCCTGAATGCGCAACTCCTGCTCACGCGCACGTGCATCAAATTTGACCGTATACAATGGTACAACTACTCCTACACGTGGCGAGAGCACATCTCGGCCATTACCTGCAGGATCGGCGTCACTTCGCCGCCCCACCGCAATGTAGTCTAGGCCTACGGCAAAAGAGGGCTTACGTGCCAGATCGTTGAGCTTTAGCTGATATCGCGCTTCCTCCTGCCAAGCCGTGTACATATTAAGCAAGGGATGTCGCGTGCTGAGCCAGTCGGCAAGGGTATCGCGCTGCCAAGGCATTGTGGTAAAGGTAAGCGTGTCAGGAATCACTACTGGTGCATCCAACGGTCGATAGCACAACTCATTGATACGCGCTATGGGGTCAGCCTCCAAATCGCGCCAACGTGCCTGTTGTTCTTGAAGTTCTTCTATGCGGAGTTGCACGCGCAACACATCAGCCATAGTGGACTTTCCACTTTCCACCATAGTGGTAGCCAAGCGCTCTAAAGCTCTTAGCAACTCGATCTGCTCTTGAACAATGTCTTGGCTACGACGCAGCTCGTACAGTTCGTACCATGCCTTTTTGATCTCGTAAATAATGCGTAGCTGCCGCGCTCGCCATTGCTCATAACGCGCACGGCTCATAGCCAACACAGCATCTTTTCGCGTAGGTAAAGTCCCTTTCCAGGGAAACATCTGGGTAGCCCCAATGCGCACCCATTGTGGCCCCAAACGCGTCTCGACAGGTAAGACAAAAATCCCCAAAGCCACTTGGGGGTCAGGTAGTACACTCACTTGAGGTGCACGCTCCAGAGCAGCTTCATACTGCAAATACAAACTACGCAGCTCGGGGTTTTGCTTCACGGCTAAAGTCAACAGGGAGTCTAACCCCTGAGCCGATAGATATGGCATTGCGCCCCCCATGCATAGGCCTACGACAAGGATCCAAATGCGGACTTGTGGTAGGCTATATTTTGCCGACAGGTGGCCATTATTTGAACAACTTATTCCTTTCATCATTTTTGTTTTCATTCTCCGATTTCGTCAAATCTCATGGCTGCGCTGGCGGCGAGTAGCTTTCCACTCTTGCCACATACTGTACATCACAGGTACAGTGAACATGGTCATGAGTTGAAAGACCATACCACCAAAGGACGGAATGGCCATGGGCACCATGATATCGGCACCACGCCCCGTAGAAGTCAGTACAGGCAACAAAGCCAATATGGTCGTCGCAGCTGTCATCATAGCAGGCCGCACGCGGCGCTTCCCCGCTTGTACTACTAATTCACGTACCTGCTGAGATGTGGTAGGGGCTTTTCCACGAAATACATCGCGCAAGTAGGTAGCCATAAGCACACCATCATCAGTTGCAATGCCAAACAAAGCCAAAAAGCCAACCCACACCGCCACACTTAAATTGATAGGGTGCATCTGGAACAACTCGCGCATGTTTTTGCCAAAGACCTCAAAATCCATAAACCACGGCTGGCCATACAACCAAATCATGACAAAGCCACCAGCAAAAGCCACAAATACTCCAGAGAACACCATTAACGTTACGGGCACAGAGCGAAATTCGAAGTACAGGATCAGGAAGATGATCATCAGCGCAATGGGCACTACCACAGCCAAGCGCTTGCTAGCACGCACTTGCTGTTCGTAGTTGCCCGCAAAGCGATAACTCACACCAGCTGGAACTTCCAACTTGCCCGACGCTATCTGTTCCTCTAAATATTTTTGGGCATTGTGCACGACATCTACCTCGGCATAACCTTGCTCCTTGTCGAACAGCACATATCCCACCAAGAAAGTATCCTCACTTTTAATCGACTGAGGCCCTTGCCGATAGGTAACGCGGGCAATTTGCCCTAAGGGTATCTGTGCACCTTGAGGGGTAGGGATGAGTACGCGCTCCAGCGTCTCAGGATCACTGCGCAATTCACGCGGATAGCGCACACGTATGGCATAGCGCTCGCGACCTTCTATCGTTTCGGTCATTTTCATCCCTCCGATAGCCGCCTGAATGTAGCGCTGCACCTGTGCTATAGTTAGCCCATAACGCCCTATTTCTTGGCGGTCAATATCGATTTCCAGGTAGGGCTTACCCACAATGCGATCGGCAAAGACAGCCGCATCTTTGACTCCCTCTACCTCACGCAAGTGTCGTTCTAGCTCCAAGCCAAAAGCTTCTATAGTCGGCAAATCTGGCCCTTTCACCTTGATGCCCATCGGCGCACGCATGCCCGTTTGCAGCATCACCAAGCGTGTCTCAATGGGCTGAAGCCGCGGCGCAGAAGTGACTCCTGGCAAACGCGTAGCTTTGACAATCTCATTCCATATATCATCGGGGCTCTTGATATGCGGACGCCAATTGCGGAAATATTGCCCGTTGGGGTCAGGGATGAGTTTGCCCTTAGCATCGCGCACAAAATTCCCCTCTTCATCTACCTTAAATCGGATGCGCCGCCCATTTTTATCTACTTCGTATTCGGGTTTGTACAGGATGATGTTTTCGTACATCGAAATAGGAGCTGGATCAAGTGCACTCTCCACACGCCCCAGCTTGCCCACCACAGTCTCCACTTCGGGAATAGCCGTCACGGCCATATCCAACAAGCGCAAGTTTTTGAGGTTTTCCTCCATACCCGAATGAGGCATCGATGTGGGCATGAGTAGGAAAGAACCTTCATCCAAGGCAGGCATAAACTCCTGGCCAATGTTGATAAATATCTGATAGCCAAAGAATAAAAGTGTGATAGGCAATGCAAAAAAGAGTGCTTTAAAACGCAAACAAGCCCGAAGGATATACTCGTAATAATGGATAATGGAATAAAACAAGCCCAATAGCCCCCCTATAATGACACTGACAAATATCCAATTGGTAAAAGTACTGCGCTCTACACCCAAAGGCATCCATTCGTGACTCAACAACCAAGCCACCAACAGCCCATACACTATGTTTTTACCTACATTAAAGGCATTGGCATAGGGGCTATCGCCAAAGCGATCATTGACCCAGGCCGTAACCAGCCCCATCAAACCCAATACCATGAGTGCAGCACCCACAATCGCCCACTGATAGTGGTAGTACACTACAGCACCTGCCACAGCCAACAAGGCATTAGCCGCATAACGCACCAAAGGCTTTCGATTGCCACGCATGGAAAATATGGCATAAGCCAGGGTAGGCAACACCGTAATAGCCAACACGATAGAAGCCACTAGGGCAAATGTCTTTGTAAAAGCCAGCGGCTTAAACAGCTTGCCTTCGGCAGCCTCCATCGTAAATACTGGCAGGAAGCTGACAATAGTCGTAGCTACCGCCGTGAGTACAGCCGAAGCCACCTCTACTGTTGCTTCATAAATCGTCTCGAGCAGTGGCTTACCAGCTGGTGCATCTTTCATGTGCTTGACCATGCTTTCAGTCAGCACGATGCCCATATCGACCATCGTACCAATGGCAATGGCAATGCCCGAAAGCGAAACGATATTGGCATCCACACCTGCCATCTTCATGACGAAAAAGCACATCAACACTGCCACGGGCAATGCACTGGTCACTACCACAGAACTCTTCAAATTCATCAGCATGATGATGACCACGATAATAGTCACCAAGATTTCGAGCGTGAGTGCTTCTTCTAGTGTGCCGATTGTCTCCTGAATCAGCTCTGTGCGGTCATAAAAGGGCACAATCTTTACCTGCGAAACCGTACCATCAGCCAACACGCGTGTGGGCAGACCCGGCTCTATTTCCTTGATTTTGGCTTTGACATTCTTGATCACCTGCATGGGGTTGGACCCATAACGGGCGACCACCACCCCGCCTACAGCCTCCGCACCCGATTTGTCAAGGGCGCCACGACGCGTAGCTGGCCCAATATTGACTCGTGCAATATCTCGGATACGTATGGGTACATTGTCGCGCATGACGACTACACTCTCCTCGATATCTTCCAAGGTCTTGACGTAGCCCAAGCCACGCACGAAATACTCGGCCTTATTGATTTCAAGGGTTTGTGCACCTACTTCCCGGTTGGCATTCCGGATGGCCTGCATCACTTGGTCAAGTGAAATGTTGTAGATGCGCATGGCATCAGGGTCCAAGTCCACCTGATACTCTTTGACGTACCCACCAATAGAAGCCACTTCCGATACTCCTTCAGCTGAAGCCAGCGCATACCGCACGTAAAAGTCCTGGATAGTGCGCAACTCGTGTAGATCCCATCCACCAGTAGGGTTGCCTTCGGGATCACGGCCCTCGAGTGTGTACCAGAAGATCTGGCCTAGCGCTGTGGCATCAGGCCCAAGAGCAGGTGTGACGCCTTCTGGCAAAATATTGGGAGGCAGAGAGTTGAGCTTTTCCAGGATGCGGCTGCGGCTCCAATAGAAGTCTACATCATCGCGAAAGATGATGTAGATACTCGAAAAGCCAAACATCGAATTGGAGCGGATACTCTTCACGCCCGGAATGCCCAACAAAGCTGTAGTCAGTGGATACGTAATTTGGTCTTCCACATCTTGTGGGGAACGACCATCCCATCGCGTAAAGACAATTTGCTGATTTTCACCTATATCAGGTATGGCATCTACTGCTACAGGATCACGTGGTAAGAAGTCCAGTTCATAGTCAAACGGCGCCGTAGATAAGCCCCACCCAATAAACACAATGAGCATGAGCCAAGCAACTAAGCGCTGTTCGAGAAAAAAGCGAATGATTGCGTTGAGCATAACTTTATCTGGTTTTTCCCGCATTTAGAATGAGGACTCGCCGCAAGCGTACTTACTCATAAGCAAACACTACGACAACAAAAGACCTACAATGCTCATGGTCAGGCCAGGAGCATATAAGCCAATGGGAGAAACCAGAATTCAACAACGAAAGACCTGCAGCAAAGCAGGTCGCTCAGAGGGGCAGAGACGATCAGGAGGTCTATAACGGGCATGCAGCGAGGCGTCCTGCACTGCCGATACCCAAAGATCGCCTAACCAACCAGGTGCCAAAATGGCAGAAAGCACCGGCAGCGTCAAAACCCATTCCGAAATAGAAGGTGGCACCTTTTGGCTATCGTCTTGATGCAGGTACTGGCTATCATCATGGCAGCAACCGTCCTCATGCATATCACCATGAGTACATGCAGCTGCTTCATTCTGATGGCAAGAAAAGGAAGTTGTAGTTTCAAAATGACAAGAAGAAGCATCCACAAAAAATGCTACGCGTTGCAGCTGGTCTTGGCAAAAATGGCGATTGAGCACAACACCTGTTGTGCTCAACATTACATTAAATATGGTAACAATATGTACTAATCGGACCAGCATATAAGCTTATACGTGATGCTCCGCCTTTTTGTAAAGATACGGCAAAGTTACAGAAAGTACTGAATACCGTTTTCTTGTGAGAATGTTAATGGCACTTAAAATGCGACCAACTCTATATCAGTTTCCAATTTGGACGCTGCATTCTTAATTTGACCGTTCTGGTTCACCAGCGCAACAGCAGTCCATCATCACATCTGAAATAATTGCTTATGCACATAGCACATCATCGACAGTTATTCTTTCGCCACGTAGCGCAGACCAGCGCATATCCTATTGCTTTAGAGATCGCTCGAGGTGAAGGACTCTACTTGTACAGCCCCGATGGGCGGCGCTGGCTCGACCTCATCTCAGGCATCAGTGTCAGCGTGTTGGGGCACAGTCATTCGGCCGTAGTACATGCCGTGCAGGCACAAGTAGCTCGTTATATGCACACTTTGGTCTATGGCGAGCTAGTGATGGCTCCTCAAGTCGAGCTAGCTACCCTATTAGCACACCACCTACCTGATCCACTCGACAGCGTCTATTTTGTCAACTCAGGTGCCGAAGCCACCGAGGGTGCTATGAAGCTGGCCAAGCGATATACGGGCCGTGCAGAAATTGTGGCTTGCCGCAAAGCCTATCACGGCAGTACCCAAGGAGCCGCCTCATTAATGAGTGAACAGTGGTATACGCGCCCTTTCCGGCCACTGCTTCCCGGTATCCGCCATATCGACTTTAACAACTTCGAGGACTTGGAGCACATCACTACGAATACTGCAGCTGTCATCCTCGAAACCGTCCAAGCAGAAGCAGGAGTGGTAGTACCCAACGCTGCCTGGCTGCAAGCGCTACGCCAACGGTGTACGGAATGCGGCGCACTCCTGATACTAGACGAGATACAGGCAGGCTACGGGCGCACCGGCACGCTGTGGGCATTTGAACAATATGGCATCGTACCCGACGTGCTGTTGCTGGCTAAAGGCATGGGCGGAGGGATGCCGATCGGAGCTTTTATTGCAGCGCGCGAACTGATGCAGTGTCTCTCCTACGAACCCATGTTGGGACACATCACCACTTTTGGTGGGCATCCCGTCAATTGTGCAGCCGCCTTAGCGACGCTACAAGTACTTTTACGCCAGCCGTGGATCAGCCAAGTCAAGGCCAAAGAAGAGCGTTTCCGCCAACAGCTGACCCATCCAGCTATCCGATCGGTGCGCAGTGCCGGCTTGCTGATGGCCGTTGAGTTGGACAGCTTCGAGCAAGTACAGCTCGTCATACGCTATTGCTTAGCTCGCGGTTTGCTCACTGATTGGTTTTTGTTCAATAACCGGTGCATACGCATCGCACCACCACTTATCATCGAGCATGAGCATATTGACGAAGCTTGTGCCCTTTTGCTCGAGGCAATAGATAAATGCACGGGCTAAGAACGCACCCTACGCCGCTCATTTGCCAATACAGAAATTGGAAAATATGTTGTCCAGCAAGTCATCTACACTGACCTCACCTGTAATCTCTCCCAAAAAGGTAATAGCACGGCGAATGTCGAGTGCCAGCAAATCCGTAGGAATGCCATCAGCCATACCCGACGCGACAGCTGCCAAGGCTTCATCAGCGCGCTGCAGTGCTTCGTAATGACGCACATTGGCAATAATTGTATGGGCGAACGACACATGACCACCTATAACCAAATCATAGAGCTTTTCTTCGAGAAGTGTCAATCCCTGCCCATCTTTGGCCGACACAGGTACGATGCGATCCCCAGGGAGTAGGGCAGAAGCAAAGTCAGCGGGTCGGCGCTGCGGCACCAAGTCAGTCTTATTCATTACTGCCAATAGCTCCATATCACGTGCACAAAGACGCTCGATATCGGCATGCACTTCATTTGCCGAAAGGCTTGCTGCATCAAATACGTAGAGCAACACATTGGACTGCCGTATCTTTTCAAGCGTCTTTTGCACGCCTATGGCCTCGATCTGATCACGTGCGTCGCGAATCCCTGCAGTATCGATGAAGCGAAAAGCAATACCGCGAATATTGCGCACTTCTTCAATCGTATCTCGCGTAGTACCTGCAATATCACTGACAATAGCGCGTGCTTCACCCAACAAAGCATTGAGTAGCGTCGATTTGCCGGCATTAGGCCTACCTGCAATGACGGCATTCACGCCTTGCTTGATGGCATTTCCCAAGCGAAAAGTCTGCATCAGTTGACGCGCCAACTGGCGTACTCGATTAATCAATTCGAGTAGTTGCTGCCTATCGGCAAATTCGACATCCTCCTCTGAGAAGTCCAACTCGAGCTCGATGAGACTGGCAAAGTGTATGAGCTGCTCGCGCAGCGCCTGGATTTCCTTACTTACTCCACCGCGCATTTGCTTTATCGCCAACTCATGCGCCCGCTCACTCTGGGCTGCAATAAGATCGGCAACTGCTTCGGCCTGCGTCAGATCCATGCGGCCATTGAGAAAAGCCCGCAGCGTGAACTCACCAGGACGGGCTAGCCGCGCTCCATGTGCCACGCAAAGCTCCACAACGCGCTGCAAGATCCATTGTGACCCATGGCATGAAAACTCTACGACATCTTCGCCGGTGTAAGAACGAGGAGCTTTGAAAAGCCCTACGATCACCTCATCGACGATACGCCCCTGGTCGCGAATAGTGCCATAGTGCAATGTATGTGACGGCTGAGTGTGTAGATCTTTGCCATGGAAAAGTGCATTAGCAATTGGGAGGGCTTGCCCCCCCGAAAGGCGTACAATGCCAATAGCACCTTCACCTGGCGGTGTAGCTATGGCTACAATAGTGTCTTGTAGATCGTGTTTGGTATACATCCTGCGGCAAAGTTACGCCCCTTTTTAGTCGTAAAACCGCCCAAAGAGAAGCAATGTTGCAGCATGCTATTTGAATACATGCTGCAAAAAAAGCATACTGATTTTTTACAAGAAAAATTACTCGGAAGATTGATAGGCAAGTGCTTCACGCGCTACACGCATCGGTATGCCAATGCATTTCTTTTCCATATAGTCGAGCATACGCGCGATCAATTCGCGCTGCTCTTCATCAAGGCTTTCTATCTCTTTGCGGAACACTTCGCGCAAAGCCTTCTCTTTCACTGCATGCACTTCCTGGGGAATGCGACTCATAGCGCGCTCTACCTCACGCTGGCGACATATGGTGGGAAATTGCTCGATATACTGTTCGAGCAGCGTTTCGGCCTGAGCCACTTCTCGTTCGCGAAATGCCAAGTTTTCAGCAGCACGACGGCGCAAACGCTCAATCTCAATCCAATGTACATCAGGGCGGCGACCTACTGCTTCAGCGACATTATGAGGAATAGACAGATCTACTACCAATTTTTGACCCCTTTCGCCCCTTAGCAGTTGCGCGTACAATTGTGGCGTCATTATGGGCTGTGTAGCTCCTGTACATACAATCATGCAGTCGAAGCCTTCGCGATAATGAGGCAACTCCGCCAAGGAGATTGCCCGCCCGCCTAGCAATTCAGCCAAAGCTTTTGCCCGAGCATAGGTGCGGTTACACACCGTCACGTTGCGATATCCATACTTGCGCAAGAACTTGGCTACCAAAGCATTGGTTTGCCCTGCACCGATCATCAAAACGCGCGCATCCAAAGGCAGCTGATACTTGCGCATCTCTTGTACTGCTAAGGACACGACCGAGACGGGCTTCTCGCCAATACGCGTACGCGCATATACATCTTTGGCAGCCACCACCGCGAACCGCATGGCCAAGCGAAGTGCATCTCCCGTCAATCCCCATTGATTGCACTGATCGTAAGCCTGACGCAACTGACGCAAAATCTCGCGTTCGCCTACCACCAACGACTCTACAGAGGCTCCTACGCGAAAAAAGTGACGGATAGCTTCAATGCCTCGCAAATGGTGCACGGCACTTATCGAAGCCTCATCCAAATCAGGATTGATGTAGTGAAAAAAACGCTGACGAAAGCCATCATCCACTTGCTGCGTGCTGTGAAAAAAGTACAACACGCGATTGCAAGTGGCTACATACATCAGCTCATCGAGGGCCAAATCGGTTTTCAGGAACTCGAGCCTTTGTCGCAATTCAGCACCCGCTGCAGGCACAATGTAGTGCTGAATGCGCGAAAGCGCTGTATCGCGATGTGTGATGGTAAATATGTGATACCCTCCGAGCATAGATGAGCAAATGTTTGTGCCACAAAAATAGTGGAACGATACGCCTCCATTGTCACTATAATGTCAATGCATTCCTCAGTCTATTTAAACATGCACACCAATATACATCTACTAGATTATCAATGCTTTACACTGAATAAAGGCTTAGCTTACTACTTACATAAAGGGAGCCATATTGAAATACCGCCTATTCGTCCAAGTACTTCAAGATCAGTCTTTCGCTTTGCGAAACACATCTAAAATGAAAGCTGCTCCCAAATAATTACATTAATTTTCCAACCGTCACTGCACCGCTATGCAATAGCATCGCATTGAAACATACACAATTGCGCCAATCATGGCAGCTAAAAAAAAGCATCGAAAAAGTCGCATGCCTACACCTTATGCGCTACCTGGTGAGCCCCTGTGGCTACAGCGTCCGCTACTGATAGGTATGGGGTTGTTTGCCTTTGCTTTCTTGCTCTATGCCAATACGCTAACGCATGGCTACACGCTTGATGATGCCATTGTCATTACTGACAACGAGTTTACCATGCAAGGCATACAAGGCATCGACGAGCTGCTACAATACGACACCTTTCGAGGTTTTTTCAAAGTTCCAGGTAAGGAAAAGCTCGTTGCAGGCGGTCGCTACCGTCCCCTCACACCTATCATGTTTGCCATTGGCGCTGAATGGCTTGGGCCACAACCTTGGATAGGCCATTTGGGCAATATTGTTTGGTATGGACTCACCTGTATAGCCGTGTGGTGGCTCATATGGGTGATATGTGCGCCTAAAAACGATCCTACCTGTAGCGATAGTCGCGCGCGCTTTATAGCGCTGGCTGCTGCCCTGATCTTTATAGCCCATCCCGTACACACTGAAGTAGTGGCCAATATCAAGGGTCGCGACGAGATCATGAGCCTGCTGGGTGCTGTACTGGCCACGTTATGTGTGTGGTACGGCTTGCGCCAAAAGAGGTGGTACTGGCCCTTAGCTGCTGGGGTATGTTTCTTCCTGGGGCTCCTTTCAAAAGAAAATGCCATCACATGGTTGGCAGTCACACCGCTAATGTTGTGGTATTTTGGCGGTCGTACCCCTTTGCAAGCATTACGGCTCACCCTACCCTTAGCTGTAGCAGCTATAGCCTTTCTATGGCTACGCGCTTCTGTTTTGGGCTGGTCTCTTGGAGAGCCGCCTCGTGACTTGATGAACAACCCTTTTATCAAAATTCTAAGCAGTGGGCAAATAGCAGACCTTACTGCAGAAGAACGCTGGGCGACAATCGTTTATACCTTAGGCCAATATGTACGCTTACTTGTATTCCCTCATCCGCTTACACACGACTACTATCCTCGTCATATTCCCATCATGTATTTTGCAGATGGAAGGGTAATAGCCAGTTTAGTGGTGTACCTAGCTCTATTGTGGTGGGCCATTCGTGGCTTGCGCCAAAAAGAGCCCACTAGTTTTGGCATATGGTACTACCTGCTCACCCTTAGTATTGTATCCAACATTGCCTTTCCCGTAGGCACCAATATGTCAGAGCGATTCCTCTTTATGCCTTCTATGGGTTATGCTTGGGTTATGGGCTGGATAGCCTGGCGCGCAGCACAATGGCGTGCTGGTGGAAAATTGCATCACTTTTGGCAAACGTACTGGGTGTGGGGCATACTAACTGGCATCGTGCTGCTATATAGCATACGTACCATTACACGCAATGCAGTGTGGAAAGACAACTTCACCTTATTCACCACCGATGTCGCCATATCGCCTCAAAGTGCTAAGGTACGTAATGCAACAGGGGGTGTGCTCATCGACTCCGCACTCCAAGTAAAAGATGAGGCGCGCCGCATACAGATGTTGCGCGAAGCCACCAACCACCTACAAATAGCTGTACGCATTTACCCATACTACAAAAATGCCTACTTGCTCTTGGGCAATGCACATTTCTACCTCAAAGAATACGACAAGGCCATACAGCATTATGAACGAGCGCTCAAGATCGATCCAAACTACGCAGATGCACAAACCAATCTGGCACGAGCCCTGCGCGATGCCGGCAAGTATTATGGAGAGCAACGAGGTGACCTACCGCAAGCCATCACCTATTTGAGTCGATCCTATCAGCTCGATCCTACTGATGCAGAAACAGCGCGCCTGTTGGGCGTGGCTTATGGGCTTTCGGGTCAGAACGACAAAGCCATCCAATGGTTCGAAAAAGCCTTAAGTCTCCAGCCTCAATCCGCAGCCATCATGCGCGATCTAGCTACGGCATGGTACCATGCCGGCAACCAAGCCAAAGCGCAACAATGGATGCAGCGAGCGCGCCACATCGACCCCACGATCGGGCAGCAGTCCCAATAACTCCATAGCAGAGATATACTTACACATTGCGCTTGCGAAAGAAAAAAACAGCCAGCATTCCATAGCCCAGCCCTAATGCCAACACGTGATACAAATAGGGCCACACTTCAACCAAGCTAGCCCCTTTCAACATGTTGAGCCGTACGATGGCCACCAGTTGAGCAATGGGATTGAACCACGTGAGGCGCTGTGCCCACAAAGGCATGCTTTCAATGGGCGTAAACAGACCACTCATCAACACAAAAATGATCATGAAAAACCAGGCGACAAACATGGCTTGCTGTTGTGTGTCAGCCAGGTTCGAGATGAGCAAACCCAAACCCAACAATGCCATAATAGTCAAAGCTGCAAAAAGATAAAGCACACTCAGTGAACCTTCTGTAGGTGTGTGGAAAATGAGTTTGGCGATGCCCAAACCAATAGTGAGCTCAGTCAGCCCAATAAACAGAAAAGGCAAAAGCTTGCCACTGACAAAAATGTAACTGCGCACAGGCGTAACAGCTATTTGCTCTTGCGTGCCTATTTCGCGTTCGCGCACCACATTCATCGCACCTAACAACAGGGTCAGCATACTGACCAACACGGCCAAGATACCCGGTACCATAAAGGTTTTGTAGTCCAACCCAGCATTAAACCAATGTTGATAGCGCACGTCCGAGCGCGACACACAAGCCACCTCCGCGCCCTGCGGTAGTATCACCTTTCCTTCCTCCAGGAGCTGGCGCTGAAAATCACCCACAATGGCTGCCGCATACGACACCGCCACGCCGGCTTTCATGCTGTTAATAGCATTGGCCAGTAGTTGCACTTGAGCAGTGCGGCCTTGCCACAAGTTTTCGGAAAAGTTGGGCGGAATGACTATTACTAGGTCGGCTTCATCGCGATCGAGCAGCACATTGCTCTGAGCCTCATTTGCCGAAAGGCCACTAAGCAAAAAGTAGCCAGAAGCAAGTAGCTTATCCACTAACATCTTCGACAAAAGGCTGTGATCGCTATCCTGTACAGCTAGCTTGAGCTCGCGTACCTCATTGGTCGCTACATGCGACAATATCAACAACTGCACTAAAGGCAGCACAAAGAGCAGCGGCAACATGGCCTTGTTTCGAAAAATCTGCAGCAATTCCTTATATATGAAAAACAGAATTGTCCTCATTCTACATGCAGTTTGAAGCTCTTCCAACTGAGCAGTATGAAAAACACAGTCATGCCACTCAGTACGGCAACCGGTACCCACAACGCATCCAATCCTCCCCCCTTGAGCATAATACCCTTGAGCAAGATGATAAACCATTTGGCAGGTGTCACATTGGAGATGACCTGTAAGGGAGTGGGCATACTCTCAATGGGAAAGATGTATCCCGAGAGCAGTACTGTGGGCAGCATTAGTCCCAAAAGCGAAGCAAAAAGAGCCGTTTGTTGCGTGCGCACCCGCGTACTAATAAACACCCCCAACGATAGCGCTGTTAGGATGAATAACAAACAACTCAGCAACAAAAAGGGCCAACTGCCCCACATGCGCATGCCAAACACTTCTATACCCATGCCGATAATGACCAACGCATTGAAAAACGATAGCAACACATAGGGCAATACCTTGCCCACGATAATGAGCAAAGGGGGCAGGGGTGAGATGAGCAACAGATTGAGTGTGCCCCGCTCTTTCTCGCGCGCAATAGACAAGGAAGTGAGCATAGCTGAAATCAGCATCAGCACCACGGCAATCACTCCAGGTACAAACATGTACACGCTCCTGAGCGCAGGATTATACACCATACGTGGCTGAAGGCTAATAAGCCATTGGGCAGAGGATCCCAAAGCCTCATTTACAAAACGCGTGCTGATATCGTTCATATAAGACACCAGCGTCAGGGCGATATTGGGCTCCGAGCCATCGGAAAGCAGCTGCAGTTGTACTGGCTCGCACCCCATCAGGCTTTCACCAAAATGAGATGGAATGACCACTGCCACCTTGATTTTCCCTTGTCGGAAAAGCCGGTCTATCTCCTCTTTTCGCGATACTGAAGCCACCACAGAGAAGTAGCCACCTGCCTGCATCTGATGGATGAGCCGTTGGCTCCACATATCGCCCGACTGGTCGTACACCGCCACTGAAGCATGTTTGAAGTCAGTAGTGACGGCATATCCGAAGAGGAGCACCAACGCAAAGGGCATGCCCAACATGACGAAAAGCGTACGTCGATCGCGCAAAATGTGAAAGAACTCCTTTTGTACAAATGCCCAGAACGTGGCAACCATAATCGCCTATGCTTTAAAGTTCTGAAGGACGCGTCAGTTTCAAAAACACCGCTTCCATGTGTTCAGCACCAAACTGCACCTTAAGGGCTTGTGGCGTGTCGAGGGCTGCAATGTGCCCACGTACCATGATACTCACCCGATCACAGTACTCTGCTTCGTCCATGTAGTGGGTAGTGACAAATATGGTAGTGCCCTTAGCAGCTTCGGTGCGAATCATTTCCCAGAAAGTGCGGCGCGTAAGTGGATCTACACCACTAGTCGGCTCGTCGAGAAACACGATGCGTGGCTCGTGCAGCAGTGCCAGAGAAAAGGCCAACTTTTGCCTCCAGCCTAGGGGAAGCGTACCCACCAGCCGGTGCGCCACTGCTTGCATGCCCAAACGCTCCATCAGCATTTCGCTTTTCTGCCGAATCGTGCGCAAAGACAAGCCATAGACGCCCCCGAAAAAGCGAATATTCTCCAATGGGGTAAGGTCTTGGTACAGCGAAAACTTTTGGCTCATATAGCCAATATGACGCTTGATCTGCTCTGGTTGTCGCCACACATCGAAGCCGGCCACCTGCGCCTGACCGCTGGTAGGCATCAACAAGCCCGTAAGTATGCGGATTGCCGTCGTCTTGCCCGCACCATTTGCCCCTAAAAAGCCGAACACCTCGCCAGCATATACATCGAAGGAGATGTGGTCGACAGCCGTAAAGGGGCCAAACTTGCGCGTTAGCTCGCGCACAGCTATAGTCGCGGTATTGTGATTCATAAGCCGGTAGGATGAGCCTTTTGGTCCATCAATGCAATAAAGAGGTCTTCTATGTCGGGTTGCACAGGGTAGAAATTTGCAGCAGTAACGCCGCTGTCAACAAGCCACTGCCGCATGTACGTGAGGTCGAGTGGCTCGAGACTACTCACGTGAATGACTTCACCAGCCAATACCGCTCGATGCACCTTGGGATGACTGCGCAACAGCTCTAGCCAGCGCCACGGCTGGGCCACCTCAATGGCATACAGATGATGCGGATAGCTCTCGAGCAGCGCTTGTGGCGTGCCTTGCGTAAGCAAGCGCCCTTGTTGCATCAAGGCCAGGCGATCGCAGCGCGCCGCTTCGTCCATATAGGGCGTGGCCACCAATATCGCCACACCGCGCGCGCGAATGCGGTATAGTATGTCCCAAAACTCTTTGCGCGATACGGCGTCTACCCCAGTGGTAGGCTCATCGAGAAAAAGCGCTTGTGGCTGATGAATCAGCGCACACGACAAAGCCAGCTTCTGCTTCATCCCCCCTGACAGATGACCCGCCCGGCGCCCCTCAAAGGGCTTGAGCGGCTCGTACACTTCGCGGATGAGGTGATAGTTGTCTTCAATGCGCACGCCAAACACCCGTGCGAAAAAGTTGAGATTCTCGCGCACCGTCAAGTCTTCGTACAGCGAAAACACATCGGGCATGTAACCAATGCGCCTGCGGATCTCGAGAAACTCGTCTAGCATGTCGAAGCCTACTACTTTGCCTCCACCTTCGTCGGGGCGCATCAAGGTAGTGAGCATGCGAAACAGACTGCTCTTGCCCGCACCATCAGGACCAGTCAAGCCAAATATTTCACCAGCAGCTACCTCAAACGACACACCTGCCACCGCCGTGAGCGGGCCATAGCGCTTGACCAAACCGTGTACTTGTATCGACATCAGCTACTTACTTGTAGAGTGGATCACGAATCTTGGTGATGGATATCGGAGGCTGTTGCAGATGGCGGTGGGGCCAACCACAGCTCGGCGGGCATACCTATCTTGAGCCGCCCATCATTGGGCACGCGCACCTTGATGGCATAGACCAAGTGGACGCGTTCTTCCCGCGTCTGCACCACTTTAGGTGTAAACTCAGCTTCGTCGGCAATCCAGCTCACCGTGCCTCGATACAGATGATGTGCTCCTGCAAGACCATCGACAAGTACATGCACTTGCTGACCCAACTGCAGCTGAGCCAGCTGTGGCTCACTCACATAAGCGCGCAGTACGAGCGTATCCATTGGCGCTACGATGCAAAGTGGGCGGCCAGGTGCCACTACTTCGCCTTTCTCAACCAACTTGCTCAGCACGCGCCCTGCCACCGGGCTGAAGATGCGGCAACGCCGCATCTGATCGTTTACTTGGCGCAGGCGTGCCCGTAAGGGCTCCAGCTCACTGAGGATGGCTCGGTTAGCTTGAGCTGCACGCGTGCGTGCAGCAGCAATCTGTTTTTCGATCACAGCCAGCTGCCCCTCCAGATCATCTAGTTGCTTTTGGGTGGCCGCTTTACCCGATACGAGATGTCGCAATCGATCGCGTTCGCGTTCCAACACCTCTTGCTGTTGGAGCAATACGGCCACATCGGGCTCGGGGTCTTTGAGCTTGCCGTGCAGCGCCCGCATGCTAGCCTCTATTTGTTCCTTTTGCAAAAAGGCCGGCGTGGTGTCCACCACAGCCACCAACTCACCGGCTGCTACCCTTTGTCCTTCTTCTACCTCAAGTGTCAGCAAGGGTCCAGCTACTTGGGCCGATATCCGTACCTCATCCGCTTCAAAATGGCCGTATGCATCGGCCTTTTCTTCTTCGCCTCTGCAGCCACTAAGTGCCCACACGAGGCCCACCATCAACAATACATTCGCTTTCATGAACTTCTCTCTTTGCAACCATTCAAAATTTACCATATAACGCCTCTAATGCATGATGTGCCTGTACCAACCGAATCTGGTGCAGCACACTATTGTACTGTGCTGCTTGTGCGGCCTGCCACTGAGATAAGTAGTCAGCAGCGGTAATGACTCCTTGCTCCAACTGTACAGCTGCTTCTTGAACTAATTGCTGCCGCATAGCCAATAGTACCTCATCTTGCTCGAGCAATGCCTGGAGCATCGCTATGCGCCTCATCATTTGGCGATAGGATGCCTCAAGACCTTGCACTTGCTGGAGCTGCTGCTGATCCAACATCATTGCTTGCACGCTCAGTGCGTCGCGTCGGTGGGCATTCAACCCCCAGTCGAAAGGGCTCCATGTAGCATGCAAGCCCACCATGCTATAAGGGCTGAGATTATCATCAAAAAAGTTGAGCGGATTGGGCAGGCCCACGCCCAGCTGAGCAAAAGCAGCTACCGTAGGACGCCTCTGAGCATCGAGCTGCTGTGCCTGCGCCGTTAATTCTGCTTTTCGCAAAGCATATACCTGCATGTCAGCGCGCAAGCTAAAGTCGCCTTTCGGCAAAAGCGATAGAGAGGGAGTCACCAAAATCGTACTACTGTCGATTGGCAAACCTGTCAGCACGCCCAAGATCTCGCGTGCGCCTTGCGCTGCATGCTCCAGTTGGAGGAGTTGGCTTGCTTGTGTCAAACGTGCTGCCCGAAGCTCGAGTACTGTACCCTCCGTGACCACGCCCTGCTTGAGAGCTACCTCCAAGGCCGCAATGCGCTCGTCGAGTACATCAATACCACTGCGCACGAGTAGACACTGTTGATGCAATAGCAAGATCTGAAAGTAAAGATCTTGCACTTGCTGGCGCACTACGTCTGCCTGTACGCGCAGCTCCCCTTGTTGGCGAGCAATGGCTGCTGCCTGTAGCGCTTTGGCCAACTGACTGCGCCCACCATCGTACCATACATATTGCATCTCCCCATAAGCCTGGAAGCGATACAATGGGAGCTCGACAGGATCGATAGGTACTTGAGGTGGAAAGTCGAGTTGCAGACTTTCCGACTGCAGCACCCCCTGAGCCTTGAAAGCCAAGGACGGCTTGCGCATGGCATCTATTTGCGCTAGCTGATGCTGTTCCAGCAACTCCAAATGAGCGACATTGGCCAATACCGGTGCATGAGCTACAGCCGCTTCATAACAAGTAGCCAAGTGCAAGCTGTCTTGAGCCCGCACTATCGAAAAAAGAAAAAAACTCCACACAAAAACGTACCAAAGTCGTTTCATCTCGCTCTATTACTTTTCAACAGCATTTTGGTCAGGCTCCGCGCAGCGCTCTGTCGATAAAAAGCTGCACCTGATTGATGCGCTCCTCGATAAAAGCCTCGAAAGCCGCATCGTCCAGCTGCAACAAAAACTGAAGCATGGGTCGCGCCAAAAAAGGAAAAATGCACATGCTCAATATGTTGACCAACAAGTGATCTGCAGGGTAAGGTGGTAGTTCACCACGCAATTGAGCAGCCTGTATCTGCTCCACCAGCAACTGTGGTGGCATTTTTTGTCCAGAGGGGATGTCTACCAACAGATGTGTGCGAAAAATATCCACAAGTGATTCCGCACCCCGATTCAATTCATTAAGCACAAACAAGGGCACCACCGGATGAGCCTGTAATTGTTCTAAATATACTCGTATAAACGCCCGAAGCTTCTCGCGTATGGGCAGCTCCTGTGCTAATACCGTCTGCAGCTGTGGTATCATCTCACCTATAGCTTGCTCAAATACCACCCGGAACAACTGATCCTTCGAACGAAAGTAATAGTGCAACAAAGCCTTGTTGATACCCGCTTCGTCAGCTATCTCTTGCATACGCGCCCCCGCCATGCCTTTTTTCAAAAACACCTTTCGAGCCGCTGCCAATATGCGCGTAGTAGTGTCAATATCTCGATTATTACCCATTTGGTTTAACCATTTGGTTAACACAAAGGACGAAACTTTTTTTATTTTACACAAGAACGCTTGCTATTTTTTTTGCCGACAGGCAGGTGAACAAGCTTTGAGCGCAGCTGTTACACGCCCAAACAGTTGTTTTATAGCCATATATGCCACCACAAAGGCCAAGCATACTTTTGAGCTAAGTCGTAGTATACACGATGTGCGCCAAGTGATTGCTCATCCAGAAAATTGCCTCTGCCATGACCCGAAAGCAAGCCCCGAGATGGCACGATACACGGTGGTATCGCCCGCCTCGAGAGTTTTTAGACGACCCACTCAATTTTCCACTGCACAAGACTCAAGAAATTGGTGAGATTTTCTCATTCGACTTTTACTTAAGGCGTATTTTCGTCATTACCGACTTAGAGGCCATTCGCCACATCTTGCAGGCAAATCATCGAAGTTACCGAAAAAGCCCTGCCTATGGGCAGCTGAAGCTCGCACTGGGTGAAGGCTTAGTCACCAGTGAAGGGGTTTATTGGCGACGCCAGCGCCGCATCATCCAACCAGTTTTCCGAAAATCGCATTTGCGCGCACTTTACGCGCTCATGCAACAGGAAACTCAGCGCTATTGTACCTCCTTGCGCTACAAGAGTGGTCAAGTGCTCGACCTGGCACAAGAGATGATGGGACTGACGGCCAGCATTGCCTTGCGTACGCTCTTCAGTGCACAAAATCCAGCTGATCAGGCAGAGATGTACCGCATCATGAGTGAAGCCCAAGAGTGGATTATGTATCGCACCACCCATCCACTCATCATTCCACTGGCATGGCTATGGCCTCGGCATTGGCACTTTCGGCGCGACATGCAGCAGATGGACCAAATGGTGTATAGTTTAATTAAAGCACGCCGTCGCAGCGATCACTATCCCAACGACTTGCTGAGTATGCTCCTGCAAGCGCGCGACGAGGCGACAGGTGCACAAATGAGCGATCGCCAGATTCGCGACGAAGTGCTTACTCTCTTTGCTGCGGGGCATGAAACCTCAGCTGTAGCCATGAGCTGGACATTATGGCTGTTGGCACGCCACCCACAAGTAGCTGCGCGTCTGGATGAAGAGCTCGGCCGAGTGCTAAATGGAAACATGCCCAAATGGGAGGATCTACCACGCTTACAGTGGACGCGCCAAGTCATAGAAGAAAGTATGCGCCTCTATCCCCCTGCCTATGCCATCGGCCGCCAAGCTGTAGGCGAAGACTGCATATGCGGGTTCCATGTGCCGCGCAAGTCTATCATGTTCATCAGCATTTATGCTGTGCATCGTCACCCTCGCTATTACAGCCACCCCAGTTGTTTTGATCCGGAGCATTTTGCAGAAGCAGCTGTGAAGACGCGTCCACGCCTAGCCTATATGCCCTTTGGTGCGGGGCCACGCATGTGTGTGGGCAACCACTTCGCCATGCTCGAAATGACGCTGCTGTTAGCTACCCTATGGCAGTACTTCCGCTTTGAGGTAGTAAGCGACCATCCTGTCGTGCCCCATCCGCTCGTCACACTCAAGCCAAAGTACGGCATTCGCATGCGAGTACAGGCACGCTGATGAGCCCAGGCCATGCGTTTGAATACCTTTCGGCCCAGTTTGCCAGTATCGGTCTTGGCAAGGCTTCGAGGAAAACGACGTATTGGGGCACCTTAAAACGAGTGAGTTGTTGACGGAGTCCAACAGCGCACTTGCCTCCACCGGTGTCGAACTAACTACAAAAGCTTTATCCACCTCGCCCCATTGAGTCTGGAATGAAGCATCAGGCGGTTACTGTAGTAGTGAAGATCAGCGCAAATTTCAGTGCCCCACACATATGCCCTTTGTTAGTTATAAGGTCAGCCCACCATCTACATTGACAACAGCCCCAGTAATGAACGATGCCTCCTCACTGCAGAGAAAAGCATATACATTGACCACCTCTTCGGATCTGCCCAAGCGCCTTAAAGGAGTCCGCCCAACGACCATTTCCAATGCCTCGGCGGGTATAGCTCGCGCTATCTCTGTGTCGATAAAGCCAGGTGCTACAGCATTGACAGTAATGCCTTTCGGCCCAAACTCGCGTGCCCATACTCGTGTCATACCTATTATACCCGTTTTAGAGGCCACATAGTTCGTTTGGCCAAAATTGCCATAATGGGCTACCACCAAAGCTGCATTCAAGATACGCCCCCAGCCATTTTCTGCTATATACGGCCATACGGCTTTGGTGCAGTAAAACACCCCTGTGAGGTTGACATCAATGACCTGCTGCCACTGTTGAGGCGTCATTTTTTTCATCGACGCATCGCACGTGATACCAGTATTATTGATCAAAATGTCGATGTGCCCAAAGTCGGAGCATGCCTGTGCAGCCACTCCTTGTACTAATTGCCAATCGGTGGTATCTACTCCGTAAAAGCGCACTTCACAACCTTGGTCTGCCAACTGCTGGGCCAAAAGGTGCGCCATGTGCGCGATCCACGTCCCATATGGCTACTCGAGCACCCTCAGTGACAAATTTTTCCACTGTGACCCGCCCAACACCTCTGCTACCACCCGTGACGTAGCTACTTTCCCTTTCAATCTTTTCATGCGTGGAAACTTTACCGTTCAATGAGTAGGGGCGTTTTCGTGAATGTAACGATCAAGGCACCGGCACCCCAAAAGTCGTCTATTTTTATATTACAAGACATTCACATGAAATACCACTGATTTTCAATTAAAAAATCAACATGGAGTTTTTTAATAACACTTCAAGCTTGAAACTATCGAGGCAGGCATTTAACTACTGGTGGAAGACAAAAAGATGGCTGCCTGACAGGCAGCCATGTGATCAATGACTTATCGAATAACACTCAATGGTTAAGGAAATAAGTAGTACACCTTGTTCAAGCCACATTGGGTAAGTCAAAAGCACCTTGGCGCCACAATTGCTCGAGCGTGGCGTACACCATATAGGGATTAATGGCATTAGCACCATAGCCGATTAGTACAGCAAAGTGGTGAGTTTCCCATACGTCGCCAGCTTCTACAACCAGCGAGGTGCATGTGCGCAACCCGCGAGCTACAAGATGGTGGTGTACTGCACCTATAGCCAACAACGACGGCACAGGTGCACGACGCGCATCAGCACGGCGATCACTGAGAATAAGTATATTGACACCATTTCGCGTAAGATCTTCCGCAGCAGCACAGATATGATCGAGGGCTGCCTCAAGCCGACCTGCTTGACCATCTGCAGGAAACAGCAGATCGACCATCCCTGCGCGCAGATGTGGATGTGCTACATGACGCAATGCACTCAATTGCTGATTGGTCAAGACGGGGTGCTCGAGCCGGAGAATGCGTGTATGCAATTCATCGGGTTGGAGGATGTCGCCCGAACTTCCTAACAACATATGTAGAGACATCACCGAGCGCTCCCGAATGGGATCTATGGGTGGATTAGTCACTTGGGCAAAAAGCTGCTGAAAGTAGTTGGACAAATGCTGAGCCTGTTGTGAAAGTACAGGTAGTGGCCAATCGACCCCCATTGAGCCTACGGGGTCCTTGCCCTTTTGGGCCATAGGCTGGATGACCATGCGCAGATCTTCTCGCGTATAACCAAACAATTGGTGGCGACGAAATAGCGAGTGGCGATCCATGGCCTCGGTTACGGGTTCGCCTTCCGGCAAATCAGCTAAGGTCAGCCTGTGTTGCTCGAGCCATTGCTCGTAGGGCTTGTTGTAGCATACAATCTGCTTGACTTCCTCATCTTCCACAATGCGTCCTTCATCCAAATCCGCAATGAGAATACGTCCAGGTTGCAAACGTCCTTTGCGCACCACCTTTTCGGCAGGCACTTCAAGTACGCCCGCTTCAGAGGCTACCACAAGCAGGTCATCATCGGTAAGCATATAGCGCAAGGGGCGTAGGCCATTGCGATCGAGCATAGCGCCTACCAAAATGCCGTCGGTAAAGCAAATGCCTGCAGGACCATCCCAAGGCTGCATCAAGTTTTCGTGATATTCGTAAAAGGCCTTTTTGTATGCAGGCATTTGCGCATCGTGCTGCCAGGCCTCTGGTATCATCATCATCAATGCATGCGGCAGCGATCGTCCTGAAAGCACCAGAAACTCTAGTACGTTGTCAAAGTTGCCCGAATCCGACAGTTCCAATCCACATACCGGCCAAATTTTTTCCAGCTCATCCGGCGTGAATAGCCCTCCTTTCATTAAGGGTTCTCGAGCTTTCCACCAATTGAGGTTGCCCGCAATGGTGTTGATCTCTCCATTGTGTGCGATGTATCGGAAAGGCTGAGCGAGCTTCCATTTGGGCACAGTATTGGTCGAAAATCGGCTGTGTACCAAAGCTATAGCTGAGCTCAAGCGCTCGTCGTGCAAATCGGGGAAATAGGGGCGAAGTTGGGCTGTGGTGAGCTGCCCCTTGTACACGACAGTTTTGTATGATAGCGAAGCGATGTAGAAGTGATCGAGTGTTTGTGGAAAGGTCTGGTAGATGCGGTGTGAGACATATTTGCGCAACACGAACAGGCGCCGCTCGAGCTTGTGCCGATCCATTTGTTCGACCGGACGTACGAATAACTGCTCGATGCGTGGCTCGGCCAAAACGGCAGTTTCACCCAATGATTCATTATCAGTAGGCACTTTTCTATAGCCCAGTAGTTCAAAACCAAGCTCATCAATGTAGTCGTTGAGCAATATGCGGCATTGACGGCGCAAGTTCCGATCAGCGGGAAAGAACACTACTCCTACACCATATTTGCCGAAAGGCGGCAAGGTAAAACCCAGCTCACGTACCTTGGCAGCAAAAAATTCGTGGGGCGTTTGTAGCAAAATCCCTGCACCATCGCCCGTATTCTCTTCATAGCCTTTGGCACCTCGATGATCCATAGCTTGTAAGATGCGCAATGCATCTTCTACGAGCTGGTGTGACTTTTTTCCTTTTAGGTGTGCAATGAGCCCCGTACCGCAAGCATCGCTTTCCAATTGAGGGGTATAGAGGCCTTTTTGTGTACTCATAAGCAGTGGCTTTTGCCGGCCTTATTTGGAGAGGGCCTCTATGCGAAACTTTCCAAAGATAAGTGCCATACAGCATCATTGTCGATGCAAAAGCACTCCGCATTCCAACATTCAAACACAGAAACGGGTGCCTGCCAGCTGTCCAGCCAGTGCCTTGATCAAAAACTGCTCTCGCCCCCCATTGACAATCCACATCTCTACTCCGCCTTCATGACAAATAAATGCAGCACGCACCTTAGAGCGCATACCGCCAGAACCTTGCTGGCTACCCGCCTCTCCTGCCATGTGCCACACCTCAGCAGGATCGTGCACCTCCCGAATCAACATGGCATGAGTATCTTGACGCGGATCGCGCTCATATAGCCCGTCAATGTCACTGGCTAATACCAATAAACGTGCGCCCAACAATACTGCCACATGCGCCGCCAAGCGGTCATTGTCGCCAAACTGAATCTCTTCAGTAGCTACGGTATCATTTTCATTGACGATGGGCACATAGCCATTGGCCAACAAAGTGCGCAATGTACTGACGGTATTGTGACGAGAAGCAGGACGCCTAAAATCATCATGCGTCAATAAGCACTGTGCCACTTGTAAGCCGTGATCACCAAACACTTCGTGATAGCGCTGCATCAGCATGGGCTGCCCAATGGCTGCTAAGGCTTGCTTGACCTCCATGGGATGCCCACCCACAAGCTCCACCTGATGACGCGCTGCTGCAATGGCCCCTGAGCTGACCAGTACAATATCCCATTCGTGGCGCAAGTACACGATCTGGGCAGCTATATCCTCCAGCTTGCCCCTTGAGATTTGGGCTGTACCACGCGTCAAAGTAGAAGTACCAACTTTCAAGACGAGAATAGGGCGCGCCATCACTCTCTAATTTGTCCATTGCCAAAGACGTACCACTTGTTGGTCACCAAGTGTTGGAGCCCCAATGGGCCACGATGGTGCAATTTGTCCGTACTAATAGCCAGCTCGGCACCCAACCCAAACTGTCCGCCATCGGTAAAACGCGTCGAAGCATTGTGATACACCGCTGCTGCATCGATAGCATCCATGAATTGGCGCGCCACCTCCGTTTCCTCGCTAAGGATCACCACCGAGTGCCCTCCCGAATAGCGGTTGATGCGCGCTATGGCATCTTCCATATCCTTGGCCAAGCCCACGACGATTTTCATGGCTAAAAACTCTTCGTACCACATCTGCTCATCGCTCACCACGGGATATTTCCTTTCGGAAAAAAGGGTTTGCACAGCCTCATCGACCCACACAACAACACCGGCCTGCGCCAAATGATCTAGCAAGGCACCCAACCGCTGAGCTAGCTGAGGAGTTGCCCGATCGACCAACACTTTGTCCAGGGCATTGCACGCACTAATTTTGTGCGTCTTGGCATTGTACACCACGCGCAAAACCTTCTCCCAATCGGCACTGCGGTGTACAAAAGCAAAGTTATTGCCGCGACCCGATACCAACACGGGGCAGCTAGCGTGCTGCTTGATAAAAGCAATCAGACGCGCTCCCCCACGCGGCACGATAAGATCGACTGGCTGGGTAGGGCGCTGGAGAAATTCCCGTGTCTGTTGCCGCGAAAACGCCAAATACTGTATCCAATCTGTACTACAACCCACCGCTTCCAAGCCTGCATGCCAGCATGCAACCAGCACACGATTGGTACGATGCGCTTCCTTACCCCCTTTGAGCAAAATGCGGTTGCCCGCCTTAAAAGCTATCGCAGCAGCTTCAATAGTCACATCGGGTCGCGACTCATAAATAATGAGCACTGTACCAAAAGGCGCTGTGCGATCTTCTATACGCAAGCCATCAGAACGCTCAAAAGCATAACGCAGTTTGCCCACAGGATCATCTAAAGCCACTACCTGCTTCAGCGCTTTCACCATACCATATACTTTGCCCTCGTCAAGCACCAAACGATCATAAAGTGCCCGATCAGTAGAATCACAATCTGCCATATCAGCACGGTTGGCTTCTAAAATCTCGTGTACTCGTGCAGCTACCTGCTGCGCCACTTCCAAAAGCACGCGGTTCTTGGTTTGCACATCCATGCTTCTATTCTTTCTTTTTGAACTCCTTAGCTCGCCACAGAAAAGCCTCTAAAAGGGCTGCAAGAATGCCCTTTTTTCTTCAAAAGAACAAGCTATTACCTTAGTGCTTTTTACATCACGAACGAAACTCAACACACAAAAACGAAACCCATCCCTTCTTTTCACCCATCTTTCACCATGCGAGATCCCGCAATCCCACTCAGTGCTCCTCCATCAAGTGCTTTGTCAAAAACGCTACGATAGCTCGATTGACGCGCAACTGATGGGCAAAGCGCATGAAGTGGTGTGTATCGTCAGTTATGACAAGCGTTTCGTGCGGCACATTCCACTTGCGCAAGCGCTGTACCAAGTCGGTACTCTGGCTAAAGGGTACATTCCTGTCATCGTCGCCATGAACAACCAATACCGGTGAGCGCCACTGGGCCATATAGGCTACCGGCGACGACTCCCACGCTACGCGTGCGGCAACCTCCGCATCAGGAGGCCGCTCATACCGATCCGGATATAGCCAACGCCCTACACGCCCTACTGAGCGATCATGCACGCCGTGAATATCCACGCCAGCAGCAAACACATTCGAATTGCGTGCCAGTGCCATAGCAGTCAAGTAACCACCATAGCTACCACCGTAAATGCCCACACGCTGGCTATCCACAAAAGGCAATGCCGCTAACCACCGGCCAGCTGCTTCGATGTCCTGATATTCGGAACACCCACGCCAACTAGCTCGCGGCGGATGGTGAAATTCGTAGCCATACCCTATACCTAGCCGATAATTGACCGACAGCACGACAAATCCCAAGCTCGTCAAGTATTGGTTGACCGCATAGGCGTTTGAATAGTAAGACGAATAGTGCCAGCCCAACAACATCTGACGCGGTGGTCCTCCATGCACGTATACTACAGCTGGTCGAGGTGCCTCTTCTGAGGCGCCTTTCGGCAAAAACAGCGTACCATGCACTGGCGTACCATCAGGAGCAGCAAATACTACTTGCGTAGGTGTTACCAACTGATCCTGGGGAAAATCTTGAGGGATAAGCGATTGCCCTAGCAATCGAAGCCGACCTTCCATCAGATCGTACACAGCTGGTAAAGGCGGCCGTGTAGCCGTCGCGCTAATAAGTGCCACAGATCCCCCATCTGCCAACGCCACCGGCGCCCATTCTATGCCCTTGCCCGCAGTGAGCACACGCACACCACTACCATCGACAGCCACTTGCAGTACATGGCGGCGATCTATGTCCAAAGGATCGGGCCCCGTATTGGCAGCACAATACAAGTAATGACCGTCAGCACTCAAGCTGATGTACTCACACATGTAAGGACCCGGCGTCAAGCACTGTGGCTCCCCACCTTTAGGGGAAATGCTGTAAAGGTGCGGCCAGCCGTCGTGATAGCTCAAAAAGACGATGCGCTCAGTCGAAGCCCAATGTAGATTAGTGCGACCATGTGTGGTAGGATATGACCCACGCAGCGTTTTTGGAGCCTTCCACAACAAACGACTTTGCCCCGAAGCCACAGACGCAATGCGAATTTCCCAAGGCCAGTGGCGCTGCGCCAAAATAGAGTCAGGAGCTCCACCACGCCCCGGACGCCGTACAAATACAATCTCCTCACCATCGGGCGACCAACGCGGCGTTTCATCTCGATCAAAAGACGGATCGAGCCAACGCAAAGGCTTACCTTCTCCTACCCATAGCCCAATAAATGCACGATCCGATCGGTCTGAGCGAAAAGCCAACATACGACTATCAGGTGACCACACAGGCGAATCGTTACGGCCACGGGCATAGAACAATTTGCGCGGTGCAGCATGTCCGTCCAAAGGTGCTACCCATATTTGGCCATCGCGCACAAAAGCTAACTGACGACTATCAGGCGAAATGGCCGGCTGAATCCCTAAACCAAGCGAACGTGGTGTCCCGCCTTCAAAGGGTATTACCCACAGCTCCACTTCAGGTGGTTCAGGTAATGAATGTGGATTGACAGGCAACTCATCGTCCCAATTGGAGCCGAAATCACCCCCATGAATGTACACTACCCATTGCCCATCAGGTGAAATCCGAAGGTTCGATAACGCTTGCCCAGAATCGCCCTCGTAATGAGTGAGCTGCCGCAGCTCAAAACGGGGGCCCCGTGCCACATACACATTGCGCCGACCAGATTCATTGAATACCCAAGCTATCCGTGGCACTTCCGATGCCGCCACTAATCCCGAAGGAAAGGGATATGACATCACCTGCTCAAGGGAAAACGACTGACCCAACAGCCCTGCCTGAGCCCACAGGCAAAACACAATTAACGCCACTCGGTGCAAAGCCCAAAGTACAAGTACTCGTAAAAAACTCATGATTACTCAGTTTTTATCTGCTACACATGGCGCAAGTATGACTTCCAAGTCAAGCGAGAATAAATGCCGTGCTCCCCTCACTTCGATCCAGGCCTCTGCTTCAGCTAAGCCAAATTTAGACTACCAACCCCATACGCCAGCCCAATCCATTGCATACTCAGAAAAAAATCAGGAGTGCTATCCTCATAAGATTAAAGGTGTACAACACATAAACTTATGTAACAATCCACCTAGTACTATCCTGCTAAAAAACTCTTCGCCATGAAAAATTATCGCTTTATTCTCGCAGCTATGATCGGGCTGATGGTAAGTGCCTGTCAAAAAGAAAGCTTAGACATTACTACCGATCCCCACCAGCCAATCTATTTTGCCAATTTCCTACTGTTACAAGATATTGAACAGGGAACATGCGTGGATGGACAAGGATTTTGCCTGACTGCCCGACCAGAAACAGATACCACACAACTCACGTTAGGTATAGATGAATTGCTTGCACGCCCCCGCTTAGCCAGTGATGGCCGTTTGATGTTTGAAGCGACTACCTCTACAGATCGCCTCAGCCCCGAAGCAACACGCCTTCTGCTCGAAAAACCACGCATAGTAATAGAAGCAGGTTTTTACGTCGACGAAAATATCATCGCCCAAGCTTATGCTGATGCCGGTATGGAAGTACCCAGCCGTCGCATATTAATAGCGCCAGGCCCATACGACATTAGCCGCGAACAAACTACCGACGCCAACGGCCAACTACTCAAAGTAGAGTTCACTATCTGTGGTGAAGAATGGTGTTTGATCATCACTATCGATATCTAAATACATCAATTAACATTTTGAGTGAGCGACATGTCTGTCCTTTTTCCACAGGACAGACTTTTTACTTCCACGCGAAAAAGTAAACACACTATATGCCCCGTGCAGCTATTAAACTGCACCCAATTACTACATCACTATCTCAGCACACACGCTATTTCTTTGCATTATAGCCACTTCTCAGACCAGATTTCCTGCGATCTTTTCCTTGCTTTGTATCACCTTTGCAAACCCGATAAATGACCAAAGCATTTCCACATGACCGTCGACCAACGCATTGCAGCCCTGCGTCAACAAATGAAACTGTACCACATAGACGCCTGGATCGTGCCCAGCAGCGACCCTCATCAGAGCGAGTATGTAGCTGACCATTGGAAAGCTCGAGAATGGATCTCGGGATTCACCGGCTCAGCAGGCATTGCAGTCATTACACACCGACATGCTGGTCTCTGGACGGACAGTCGCTACTTTATCCAGGCAACTCAGCAGCTCACCCATACGGAAATGGTACTCCACAAACAACGAGTGCCCTACGCCCCTGAACACGTCGACTGGCTCGTGAATCACTTACCCCAGGGCGCTACAGTGGGTTGTAACGGTTGGCTTTTTTCTGTAGGCGAAATACAGATGCTACAAAAAAAACTGGCCCAACGACACATCCGCCTCGATACCACGCGCGACCTTATCGCTGAAATCTGGACCGATCGCCCCCCATTGCCCACCGAACCCGTGTTTGAGCACGAACTAAAATATGCAGGTCGCACACGCGCACAAAAACTCGAAGCTGTACGCAAACGCATGGCTCAGCTTGGCGCACAACACTACCTCATCACAACCCTTGACGATATTGCATGGCTGTACAATCTACGCGGCAGAGACGTATCCTGTAACCCCGTCTTTTACGCATGGGCACTTATCAGTGTCCAAGATGCCCATTTGTTTGTAGGGGCACAAAAGGTACCCACACCATTACGCACAGCACTTAAGGCCGATCACATCTGGCTGCACCCTTACGAAGCCATCACAGACATTCTCTCCAACTTGTCCGAAGGGCCTATCCTGCTCGACACCAGCACACTCAACTATCAACTATGGACCCTCATACCTCAGGTAATGCGCATGACAGGTCCACACATTGCCCGCCAGATGAAAGCAGTAAAAAACGAGGTGGAAATCGCGCACCTACGACGCGTCATGGTGCGCGATGGGGTGGCCTTGGTCAAACTCTTCATGTGGTTGGAACGCACTTTACGCGAACGCCCTATACCCGAAACAGAAGTAGCTCAACGCTTACAAGAGTTACGCCGCGCCCAAGGCAATTACTTTGGCGAAAGCTTTGAGGCCATCGTAGGCTATCAAGCCAACGGCGCCATTGTCCATTATCGCGCCGAACCCGATCATTGTGCCCTCATCAAACCACAAGGCCTGTTACTGCTCGACAGTGGCGGGCAATACTTCGACGGCACCACCGACATCACACGCACTATAGCACTAGGTGCTCCCACACCACAACAAAAGCGCCACTTTACGCTGGTACTGAAAGGCCATATCGAGCTGGCACGTGCGCGCTTTCCAAAAGGCACCACCGGTGTACAACTCGACACATTGGCGCGCATACACCTTTGGCAAGACCAACTCAATTATGGTCACGGCACAGGACATGGTGTAGGCTTCTTCCTCAACGTACACGAGCCACCTCAAGGCTTCACTCCTTCACCACATACCAGCCGAGGGGGCACCGAGTTAATACCCGGTATGGTCACCTCTAATGAGCCAGGGCTGTATCTTGCCGATCAATACGGCATCCGCATAGAAAACTTAGTGCTGTGCCGCGAATGTGGCAAAAACGAATTCGGCACCTTTTTCGAACACGAAACGCTCACGCTCTTTCCCATAGATAAGCAACTTATTGAAATCAGCCTGCTTACTCCCCAAGAGCGCCATTGGCTGGACGAATATCACCAATTGGTGTGGGAGAAACTCTCACCCCACCTTACCGACGCAGAACAAGCCTGGTTACAACCTCGTTGCACACCGCTCAAGACCATTACCTCTTGAGCGATTTTGCCACAAAATTGTCAGAAGTACGCCAGCACTGGGCATTGTACCAAACAAAAAACTGAAGCCACACATCATCAAGTGCACGCCTGGCGTTCATCGCCCTATCTCTACCCTCAAGTGCCAAATTACTTCACCCAAAAAACCATCATCCATGATTCGAATGATGCTGTGTGCTGCAATCGCAATTGCCATGGCAAGCCATGGTGCTTCAACCCAAAAGCTGGAACCCGGTATTTCCTTAGGCCTTTCCGGCTATCAAGGTGAGCTCTCTCCCTTAATCGATGGCTTCCATCCAGGACAACTCAGCCCCTCTGCGGGTGCCTTCTTGCGCTACAATTTCCAGCCTCGGTGGTCCACCCGCATCAACCTGGCTTGGGTACGCATCGAAGCGGCTGATGCTCAAGCCTTCTCTCCTGTCCAGCGCCAGCGGAATCTCAGCTTCCGATCCGATTTGGCCGAACTATCTGCATTGATGGAATGGGATCTTATTCCCTTGCTACCCCAAGGACGCAGCGTCAACCCCATTGCTCCCTACTTCTTCACAGGTATCGCACTGTTCTACCACAACCCTAAGGCCCAATATCAAGGCAATTGGATTGCTCTTCAACCCCTGGGCACCGAAGGGCAAGGCATGCCCAACCGCCCCCAACCTTATTCCCTATGGCAAATAGCTATACCTATGGGAGGCGGCGTAAAATTTCGAATGGGCACCACCTGGACGTTAGGAATCGAGATGAGCTTGCGCAAAACATTTACCGATTACCTCGACGACGTGAGCACTACCTACGTGAATTATCGCGAGCTGGCTGCAGCAAATGGCGACCTATCTGCTTTATTGGCCAACCGCACTGGCGAATATCTAGGTACAGAACCCGTACAAGTGCCTACGGGCACACCGCGCGGCAATCCACTCACTGACGACTGGTACTTCTCCAGCGGTATCACGCTGTCCAAACGACTATTTGGATCTCACATGCCTTATCGGCAAAAGAAGGATTTTGGATGTCCTAATTTCTAACCCCCCAGCCATATTAAGTCGATATTAATTTTTTATTTGATTTTTCACCAAAAATTACAACAAAATTTTGGTTTTTAATCAAAAAAAAGCATAGTTTTGTACAGAAAAACCGATCCTCAAAACTTTAATCCGCATGAAAACTCATCCGCGCGAGATCCTGATCTATTACAATCCAGATTCATCCACTGATCGACAAACAGTCGCTTGTGCGCAAAGTATAGCCGCTCACGTGCGTGCTTATTCGTATGATCAGGCGCCTTCTTCACCTACCAGCTGGCAACAAATTCTCAAAGCCATCGGACTTCACCCCAAAGAGTTGCTCAACAAAGCTCACCCTTACTATCAGGCCTACATTCGTGGCCGTGAATTCGACGAAGAAGGCTGGATCAAGATCATCATGAGAAACCCTCAACTACTCAAAGCACCTATTGCCATTCGGGGCGACAAAGCAATCTTGTGCTGCTCGCCCTACGACATCCTCAGGTTAGGCGAGCTTACTACCGCCGACCTGGGAGTTTAGTCCAGCGGGCCATCTGTTTCCATCCCTCAGGCTTTTTGAGCACTTCAACCTCGCTTCATCCCGAAGCGGGGTTGATTTTTTTTGCTCCTACTACCTAACCTCTGCGAAATAGAGCGTTTGCCCGTACCTTTGCCAAACCCCTTATCCAAAGCACAACGCATTACAGATGAGCACACACCACATCGCTATATTAGCCTCTGGATCAGGCACCAATGCCGAGCAAATCATGAGCTATTTTGCCCCCAGAACAGATGTACATGTGGCCTTAATAGTGAGCAACAACCCAAAAGCAGGCGTCCTACAAAAAGCCAAGCGCTTCAAAGTGCCCACTTTAGTAATCGATAGGGAAAAATTGTACAAAAGCAATTATGTGCTAGAAAAATTTAATCAATACGGCATTGACTTTGTGATCCTGGCAGGATTCCTGTGGTTAGTACCCCAAAACCTGGTGGCTGCATACCACAAACGCATTATCAACATTCACCCAGCGCTGTTGCCTAAATATGGAGGCAAAGGTATGTACGGCATGCATGTACACCACGCCGTAATACAAGCCGGCGAGCGCGAATCGGGAATCACCATACACTACGTCAATGAACACTATGATCAGGGAGATATTATTTTTCAAGCACGTTGCCAAGTGGCACCAAACGACCGCCCCGAAGATCTTGCCGGAAAAGTCCAAGCTCTCGAACACCTACACTTCCCGCGCATTATCGATACCTTGCTGCAACAGCTACCTCATAAGGAGCGTATCCCCTAGCACCAATAGAAAAATAAAAAACGCATCCCAATACACCGGTTAAAATCAAACATCATGAGCAGAATTGCACTGCTGACCCTCATACTGAGCACTATAGCCAGTCAAGCACTTGCTCAGCAAGAAAAGGACATGAGCTGGCACAAACACTTCAAACTAGCGGAAAAACTCTACGAAAAATCCCAATACGCCGACGCCGCCTGGCACTACCGCGCTGCCTTTCGGCAAAAAACGCGCAGAAAAGAACTCGCATACAAAGCAGGTGAGTGCTACTTCATCATTCGCGACTACCACAACGCAGCCGACATGTGGCAGCATGTAAAAGATCAAGAAAAACTCTACCCACTCATTGGGCTCAAATACGCCCGCATGCTCAAACAGGACGGTCGCTATCAAGAAGCCATTGAAGCATTCAGTGAATTCATTCAACGGTATGAAGGCACAGACAGAGAAGTGATCACAGACATCGTCCAAACGGAAATCAAGGGTTGCGAATTAGCACTAACACTCCAAGCTCAAGGACCCGATCCCTCAATTGCCGTGACCCATTTACCCGAACCCGTCAACACCCCTGAAACGGAATTTGCGCCTCTGCCCATATCCAAAGACATTCTCTACTTCTCCTCCACCGTGGGCACGCGTGCCGAAATATATCGCACGCAAAAAATCAACAACCGATGGATTAAACCTATAGTACCTCAATCTTTTCCCCAAATACCTAATGATCACTACTGCAATGGCACACTTTCGCCCGACCAAAAAAGATTCTACTTCACCATCTGCAAATCAGTAGAAAGCTGGGGCGGACTGACTACCCGATGCGAAATCTATGTGATCAAACGAGTAGGCGACACATGGAGCACGCCAGAGCGCCTGCGCGACTACATCAATCAACCCGATGCCACCACAACCCATCCCTGTGTAGTGCACAAGGACAATACAGAAATTCTCTACTTCGCCTCGAATAGAGAGGGCGGTAAAGGTGGTATGGACATCTGGTATACTACGCGCGATTTGCGCAGCAACGACATCGACTTCACCTATCCCATCAATGCCGGCCCCGACATCAATACTATGGGTGACGAGATCACTCCTTGGTACGATACGCGTACTGGCCAGCTCTACTTTGCCTCCAATGGCCATGTAAGCTTGGGTGGGCTGGATATATTTCGCGCACAAGGAGCAAAAAGCCAATGGGATCCCCCAAAAAACGTGGGTACTCCACTCAACTCACCCGCAGATGACTTCTTCTACATCGAAGCACCTTCAGGCAAAAGTGGCTTTTTCGTATCCAATCGCACATTCGACGTGGAAAAGATCACTACCACCCATGAGGATATTTTCTCCTTTACGCGCCAGCCAAAAGTGCAACTCATTGCTAATGGAGAAATATTCGACAAACAAAAAGAACAGCTCTTGCCCGGCGCCACTGTACGCCTCTATCAACTCAACAATGATGGCACGCGTAAGCTCCTCGCTTCGCTAACTACTCCCGATGGCTTCTATCAATTCGACATCGAGCCCGAACAACAATATCGCATCGAAGCAGAGGCAGAAAGTTACTTGCCCGGAAGCTACGAATTCAATACCGATGACTATATAGACTTCCAAGAATACGGAGCACCAATCTATCTGGAACCCATGGATGCCATCGCCGACGAGCCTGGCACAGAGCTCCCACCTGCTATCGGTACACATATGCACCACGCCGACGCCATACCCACCGATCCAGACTTACCTGATAGTAATTCCCAATACGCACCCACTACAACGCTATCTAATGATACAGATGTAGATACAACTCAACCCAACAATGCCTCACAATCAACTTCCCACAACACCTCCGAAAAAAACAACCTACCGGCTATCGCCATAGGTGAAGATGGTACCTATATTATGCGGGGCCGATCTAAATACGACAGCTATGAGGTGTTGACTAACGCCAAGCGGTTTCCTGGTACCTACTATAAAATTCAGCTTATAGCTGTAAAACACTTCAACCCCGAACACCCACGCTATCAGCCAATCAAAGAGTGGGGCGAGCTGGAAACGGAATACATCATTGAAAAAAAGCTGACTCGTGTACTACTGGCCCGATTCTTTTCTTTGGAAGAAGCACAGGCAGTGCTCGACGAAGTGCGCAAAGTATCTCCTTTCCAACGAGCATTTATCGTCGAATACGAAGATGGCGAACGCATTGGACGCGTTCGCTGATCCCCATTTCGCTGCTGCCCTTTTGCTTGCTACTAAGTAGGGGAATGCATCGAGACATGCTCACTCACTTTTTCACTGGGAGGTGCATCGGATTGGGAAGGTCCATCATTTTGTTTTGGAATAGTAAAGAAAAAAGTCGTGCCGCGTCCTGGCTCGGAATCAAGCCAAATGTTGCCCCCTAGCTTGAAGACGATCTTCTTGCACAAGGCCAAACCAATTCCCGTACCTTGATATTCCTCTCGCGTGTGGAGGCGCTTAAACATTTCAAAAACCCGTTCTTTATACTGAGGATCAATGCCGATGCCGTTGTCCCGCACATAAAATTCATAGTGATCCGCCTGCTCAGTCACGCCAATCTGAACCAATGGTATCCGGCGTTCATTATACTTGATGCCATTGCTAATAAGATTCTGAAAAAGTTGTAGCATATAGGCCGAGTTAGCTCGAACAGTAGGCAACTGCATGGACTCTACCACAGCGTTTTTCTGGCTCATCTCTTCCTTTAAATTGCGCAATGCCAACACCAAAGATTCATTGAGGTCTACCTCGTCCAACTGCAGTTCGGCCTGATTCACTCTGGAAAACTCCAACACGTCAAGAATGAGTTGGTGCATTTGGCGCGCACTCTCTGTGGCAAATTTCAGATACTCAAGCAACTGAGGGTCTGCATTTTGCCGCACCTTGCGCTCGATAAGGTTTAGAAAGCTAATGATATTGCGCAGAGGCGATTTCAAATCGTGAGAAGCGATATAGGCAAAGCGCTCCAACTCTGCATTCGATTGCTCGAGCTGTTGGTTTGATGCAGCTAGCTCTTCGTTGTAGCGCTGTAGCTCAGCTGTACGCTTTTGCACCTCTTTTTCCAATAGCTCATTGTATGCCTTTCTCCGTTTAAGTGCATTGATCAAAATGACCACACCCGCCAACACCAATAACACAAAGATAATCAACGCGTAGTTCTGCAAGCGCTGATTCTGAATAATGATTTGGTTTTGCAACTCCCGTGCGCGCAACAGTTTTACCTCTTCCTCTCGTTTTTCTGTCTCATATCGGATTTGATTGTGAATGAGCTGCCGCGTGCGCTCTTCATCATATAGCTGGTCTTTAATCTGTACCAATTTCTTGAGCCAGTGGTAAGCTTGTGCCTCCTGGCCGTTTTCATCGTAAAGCGTGAATAAAGATTCATATATATCCTTAAGCAGGGATTTTGACCCTACCTGCTGAGCCGCTTGAAGCGCTTCGGCATAGTAGTGAAAAGCTTCCTCTTCACGACACAACTGCCTGTATATATTGCCCATTTCTCGAGCAGCTCGCGCAATAATGCGCAAGTTGTCGAGCTCTTCGCCAATCAAGAGTGCACCTGTATAATAGCGCAAAGCCTCAGTGGCGTTATTGAGATGATCATAGGCATAACCAATATTGACGTGTATCTCTGCCAGTTGTAGGTGATCGTTGAGCGTCTGAGCCAAGTATAAAGCCTCTGTGCAATGTTGCAAGTTACGCGTATAGTCGCCCAGTTGACCATAGGTCTGCCCCAAGGCATTAAGTGCGTACATGCGACCCCTCATGTCGTTGAATTCGTTGTACAGATCTAGAGCCTTGTTAAAATAGGCCAAGGCTTGCCGATAGTCTTTCTGCTCAAAAAAGAGTTGGCCCAACTCGTAATTGACCGCCGCAATGCCTTTGTGATCGTGCAACTGCTCATAAATGGTTAGTTGTTGGAAAAAAGCTCGCTGTGCCTTTTCATAGTCGTTGAGTGCCATGAAAATCTTGCCTTCATCGCCATAAATCCTCACTCTATCGATAACTGTCGTATAGATGGTATCTATCGCTTTGGCCTGATTGAGAAAAGTCATTGCAGCTTTTAGATCGTAGGTGAGCAGCGCATGTACACGTGTCAACCGCTCTAAGGCCAAAAATTCCCGCCGCTTGTCTTTGTAATTTTGTGCCAAGATCAAGGCTAAATTGGCATTGTTAATGGCTTTTTCCGCCGAATTGCCCTCCTCAATATGCACATCGGCCAATTGTAAATAAATGTCCATGCGGGCCGTATCGTGCTGTGCCAGCTTGAGCTTGGTAAGCAGGTCGAATATGCGCGTATTGCTCTGCCCCCAAGCCATGCAACTGTACACTCCCAACACCAGTACCCACAACCAACGAGAACAGTTGTTTTGCACGATTGTAATAGGGCCTATTTTTACATAATGGGTACTCATGTTTGCACAGGCTGTTTTAAGGAGGGTATATGACGAGCAGCTCACCGCCCCACATCAAATGCTGCAACAGTTGTTTCCCTCGTTTGCCTGTAGCAAAAGAAATGCCTTAAATTGAGTTTTCGAACCTATTAAGGTCAAATACCTGCATTTAATAACGAACTGCTCAAAGGACAAAACGGTAGCTATTATTTGAATACGCTACCCACACCTCCACACCACGCTCCAAACCTGTCCGCATCCAATTGCTATGCCTTTGGCTTGCGCTTGACGCGCCGAAGTCTGACTTTACCCCGAGGTGCATGTGGCTGGAGAGGTATCCCTATTTGCTTTTGCCAATATCCTTCTAGGGTCTGTGCCCAGATACTACGCTCGAAAATGAGCTGATAATCTCTGGGATAGGGAAACAATTTGCCATGCAGATATCCTGCCGGTGGTTCTTGCTCATAAAGAGAGATAGACCAATCGCTATGAATATTGCCCTGCACGAGCATCTCTGTCATGCGGCCATCTGGTTCATATAACCAGCTTTTCCCTTTTAGCACGCTGCCGTTTTGCCGAAGGAGTATTTCGAGCTTGTAGACCTGACCGTCTTTTGAAAGCTCCCCTTGCCAAAACCCCTCGAGCCTGCCTTGAGCATTTGCTGTCCAGGCAACAGAGAGCAAGGTGAGCAGGAAAAACCATCGAGTCATTGTACTTTGAGTTCAGACATGCACATATACCACGACAATGCTGTGAGATCGATCCTATCAGGTCAAAGATGCACATTCCCTCTCCTTTGTCGTATGAGCACCTTGCCTAAGGTCAGCTCATCAGTCGATATCGATGAAGAGAAAACACTTCGCCTGCAGCAAACTTTTGTCTGCCTCGAGGCAGTTCCAAAAAGGCATCGGCATCGGTGAGGTTCGCCAAGTCGCCTGAGCCATGCCCAGGGCGAGGGTAGGCACATAATTGCCCCCCATCGTTTGTGGTCAATTTTACGGGCAAAAAGAGCGTCAGATCTGGTTTGAAGGTAAAGTCTTCAGCCAACATTGCTCGCTCACCACTGAAAGGGTCCAGCCCCCAACAAGCCCGCAACCACGGCAACACATATCGGTGCATGCACATAAAAGAGGACACGGGGTTGCCTGGCAAAGCAAAAATGGTAGTTTCATGGGGGCCTATGCCAAACCAAAAAGGCTTGCCAGGTCGCTGCGTCACGCGGTGAAACAATTGCTGAGCACCTAACAGCTCGAGCACTGATGGTACGTAATCAAATTTGCCTTTCGACACTGCACCACTCAATATAATCAAGTCATAGCGCTCCATAGCTACATCCAAGTACTTGCGGACCTCATCGCGCTGATCGGGCAGATGTAGTAAAGCAGCTTGCATCCCCCATTGCTTCAGTACACTGGCCAACGCATGTACATTGGACTTGCGAATTTGGTGAGGCAATGGCACCGCCTCCACATCCACTAGTTCATCCCCTGTAGAAATGATGACCACACGTGGGAAATTAGCCACAGGCAGCTGAGCCTTGCCAATAGTAGCAGCTACAGCAACTTCAGCAGGAGTAATCAGTCGAGGGGCCTGTACCAATACATCCCCCTGCCGACGATCCGTACCTTGCCGATGCACATTCTGCCAAGGCTTGATCTGGTCTAATTGTACACATGCTTGCTGGTCCACAATCTCCACATCCTCATAACGCACTACAGCATCGGCATCTTGGGGCAACACCGCACCGGTCATCACCTCAATACAGGTACCTTCGCCCTCCAGCTGCTGGCGTGGCTGCCCAGCAGCCTGTAGGCCTACCAGGCGAAAGGTGCGCTGGCCTGCGGCAAAATCAGCTGAACGCAAGGCAATGCCATCCATAGCTACTCTATCAAAAGGTGGAAAATCGCGATCAGCTATTAATGATTCTTTCAACACACGACCCAAAGCCCACGACATAGCTACATGCTCCATGCCGAAATCGCGTGCATGCGCCAACACTATGCGTGTAGCTTCCGCAACTGTAGTCATTTCACTCATACCATTCAAGATAAAAGAACAATCTCTATCCATTGCACCTCCTGCCAAATCCTACTTTTACTTGACTACGTGCACAACCATCCATACATCTTCCTGAGGACGATCGCCAGGAAAAACGGGCAATTGTGCAATGCGATCTACCACATCCATTCCCTCGATTACACGCCCAAACACTGTGTAATCTCCATCCAGCTGAGGTGTGCCGCCCAACTCGAGATATTTTTTGCGCAAGGCCGTAGGATATCGAAACATCTTTGCTGCCTCTACTCGATCGAGCATCTGCTCAGTCACAGCTCGTCCCTGCACGATGTAAAACTGCGAGCCTGATGAGCGTTTTTGTGGATTGACTTGGTCAGGCAAACGCGCAGCAGCTACTGCACCGCGCAAGTGAATCAAAGTATCCACAAGTTCAGCTGGCACAGTATATCCAGGCCCACCCATACCCAACCGTTGTTGGGGCTTGGCGGTACGCGACTGCGGATCACCTCCCTGAATGACAAAACCGCGCACCACGCGATGAAACAACAAACTGTCGTAAAAACCCGCTTCAGCCAAGTTGAGAAAGTTGTCGCGATGAAGCGGGGTAGCATCGTACAACTCGATCAAAATAGCCCCATAAGGTGTTTCGATCTCGGCCAGACAGCGCTTTGGTGGTAGCACCTCGATATAAGCGCGCTGCTCCTTCATGCGCTTACCTTTCCACGCCTGCAAGCGCACTTCATAGCGACCTGACAAACGATACCGGTGCTGAGGCTCCGGCCAAGTACTGGTATGCCCGTCGCCAAAATCCCACAAGACGCGATCGGCACGACGAGTCCTATTGTCAAACTGCACATCGAGCGGAGCTTGGCCCTTATTTGGCGTAGCTATAAAATCGACAACAGGCCCACAACCCGCTATCCACATCCATGCACCCAGTATCCACCAGCAGATATTAGTTTTTTCATTAAAAAAAATTCTCATTTCACTCACTTTATCTACCTCACTTGATGCGAATGCGGCGAATGCGAATGTCGCGCAAAGGGCGATTCTTGTCATCGGTAGCCTCAGCAGCAATGCGATCTACAACCTCCATACCCTTGACTACCTCGCCAAAGACAGTGTACTTGCCATCTAAAAAAGGTGCGCCACCTTCTTCTTTGTAGCGTTGTCTTTGTACTTCATTGTAGTGTACACCATTTTGGCGTTCAATCGCATCGAGTTCGGCATCCGTCCAAGTGCGGCCCTGCACAATGTAAAACTGCGAGCCTGATGAGCGCATTTCAGGGTTGACTTGATCGGGCATGCGTGCGGCAGCCAGCGCTCCCCTCAGATGAGGCGCACCAATTTCAGGAGGAAGCGTATAGCCAGGGCCACCCATACCCAATGGTTGACCTGGTGGTGCATTTTTGGAATCGGGATCTCCTGCCTGAATCATAAATTGGGGTATCACGCGGTGAAACAACAGGCTGTCGTAAAAACCTTCCCGAGCCAGCTTAATGAAATTGTCGCGATGCTGGGGAGTCGTATTGTAGAGCATTAGCTCGATGTCACCCAAATCTGTCTCTATTACCGCATAGGTATGTGGATCTTTTTCACAACCAGCCCACCAAAGCATCAATAGCAAGCCGGCCAAATGCAAGAAACTTTTTTTTACCATGTGATTTTGCTTTTAATAATTCTCTACTCTTCCTCACCTGCCTCGCGCCATATTTCGCGAAAGTACTGAACGGCCTTCTCTTTGAGCAATCGTTCTTGCGCAGCCACCCCTTTGACATCCAGCGGGCGCAGCATGCGATAATGGGGCCACCCATCCTCATCGCGGCCTTCAAAAGTGTAGTAGCCATCATAACTGAGTAGCCGACACACCGCAATGTGCATCAAATCCTGTTTTTCCTCCTTGGTGAAGCTGCCTTTCCAACGACCAAGCTCTTGAATGCCTATGAGAAAAAGCACTGCATTGAGATCGGGCAAGCTGTCTTTGTCAAAAACCTCTTTTACGTAATGCTGTACACGCAACCACTCAAAGTCCAATTCCCACGATTCCATCACCTATTGCATTGTGTTTTGCCTTCCACTTAATACGACAACAGGGCTACACACAACTTAGGTGCAGCCCTGTTGATCACATTCCCCTGCTCAATCTCTACTATTGAGAAAATAGATAACCAGATACAGCAACTGCGCTACAGCAGCTAAAGCCGCAGCCACATAAGTCATTGCTGCCCACCACAGTGCATCCTTTGCTGCTTCGTATTCGCCCCCCCGCGTTACGCCACTATGCTCAAGCCACACCAAAGCACGTCTACTGGCATCAAACTCTACCGGCAAAGTGATGAGACTAAAAAGAGCCGTGATCAAAAACGCACCAATGGCGACAAGCAATACAAAAGTATTATTAAATGCCCCAAAGGCAACAAAGGCAAACATGAACAAATACTGCTGAATACTCGCAGAGATTTGCACCAAAGGCACTAAAGCCGAGCGCATTTGCAAAGCTGCATAAGCTTCGGCATGTTGTACCGCATGGCCACATTCATGGGCTGCTACAGCTGCAGCAGCTACGCTACGCCCTCGATACACTTCTGGGCTTAGCGATACGGTTTTAGTTTGTGGATTGTAGTGATCAGTCAACATCCCTTGGCCTTCGACAATCTGCACATCGCTGATGCCAAAATAGGACAACATGCGCTCGGCCACCTCGCGCCCACTCAAGCCCTGCAAGTTGGGCATCTGGCTATAGCGCTCAAAACGCTGCTTGAGCTGGCTGCTCAGCAGCATACCGATAAACGTGAAAATAATGCTAATGACAAATAGCCCTGTGTACATATTTCCATGAATTTAAGTTTATACTACTAACCAGCACCCAAACGCCATAACAGCAAGTACAGTTCATCAGTTGATCAAGTCTTCAAATTCAAGAGCGCACGATGCGCTCAAACCCCGTATAAGGTACCAATACCTGCGGGATGCGAATTCCATCGGGCTCCTGATTTTGCTCGAGCAAAGCAGCCACCACCCGTGCCAATGCCAGTGCACTACCATTGAGTGTATGTGCCAGTTGTGTCTTTTTCTGCCCATCGCGAAAACGCAGCTTCATGCGATTGGCCTGATAGGTCTCAAAATTGGATACAGAGCTCACCTCTAGCCAGCGCTCCTGAGCAGCAGACCACACTTCAAAATCATAGGTAAGTGCAGCGGTAAAGCCCAAGTCGCCGCCACACAGCTTGACAATGCGGTAGAGTAGTTCTAGCTTGTCGAGCAAGCTCGACACATAAGCTAGCATCTCTTCCAATACCTCATAGGAATGTTGCGGATGAGCAATCTGTACAATCTCTACTTTGTCGAATTGATGCACGCGATTCAGCCCACGCACATGGGCACCATACGATCCTGCTTCGCGCCGAAAACAAGGCGTATATCCCGCCATTTTAATGGGCAAAGCCGATGCCGGCACAATGGCATCTCGAAAGATATTGGTAATAGGCACTTCTGCCGTAGGAATGAGGTACAGTTCATCTTTTTCTATATAATACATCTGCCCTTCCTTGTCAGGCAACTGCCCCGTACCGCGCGCCGTATCGGCATTGACTAATAGCGGTGGCTGAATCTCTTCATAACCTGCAGCACGAGCTTCATCGAGAAAGAAGTTGATCAATGCGCGTTCCAAGCGAGCACCTTGTCCGCGAAACACCGGAAAGCCTGCCCCTGTGAGCTTAGCTCCCAATTCTAAATCAAAAATGCCGTACTGCTTGGCCAACTCCCAATGGGGTTGTGCAGTTGCAGGCAACTGCGGCAAAGCACCTGACCAATCTTTGTATATCTCATTGTCTGCATCCGAACTCCCTGCAGGCACCGACGGATGAGGTATATTGGGCAATGAGAGCAAAAGTGCTTCCAACTGCGTGTCAAGTGCTGCTTTTCTCTCCTGTAGCTCCTTGAGTGTAGCCTTGATTGTAGTTACTTGAGCTTTGAGCGCTTCGACCGCTTCGCGCTTGCCTTGCTTGAATAGCTGCCCAATCTGCTTGGACAACTTGTTGCTCTGAGCCAACAGCTCATCCCGCTGCGTCTGTAGCTTGCGGCGCTGTTCGTCCAGCGCCAAAATGCGATCTACAATACCCAGGTCTTCCTCTTTCCAATTGCGCTTGCGCAAACCCGCTTTCACCTTTTCAGGTTCACGACGTATCACATTGAGTTCAAGCATATGTTTTCAAAATTTCGGTTGAAAAATGGGGCAATTCCAGCACCCGCAAAGAAAAGCCATTTTGGCGGCAGGCCCAAGACAGACAAATGCACATACATGCATGCCCGAATTTTCAATTAATACGCCAAAAATACGGTGTGAACAACACCAGAATGGTAAACAGCTCCAAGCGCCCCAACAGCATGATTATCGACAACACCACTTTAGCTGCAGCTGACAAATGCGCAAAATTGTCTACAGGCCCCACTGAACCTATACCCGGACCTACATTGCCCAAACTGGTAGCCACCGCCCCTACAGTGGTTTCAAAGTCGTATCCCATACTGGCAATAATCATCGAGCCAAGTACAAAAGTGAGCAAATACAACAGCAAGAAGATAATCACATGGGTGAGAATGCGCGGAGCCACTACCTTGCCATCAATCTTAAGCGGCACAATGGCTTTAGGGTGAATTAAGCGCTTGAACTCCAGGTAAGAGTTTTTGAAAAAAACCAAATGCCGAATAATTTTAATGCCCCCTGCAGTAGAGCCTGCGCTAGCCCCCACAAACAACAACACAAAAAACAACATGGTCAACCCCGGTGCCCAAGACGTGTAATCCGTCGTGATATAGCCAGTAGTAGTCATCAATGACACAATGTGAAAAAGCGAAGCCCTAAAAGTAGCTTCCCAAGAAGCTTGCCCCTGTACATCGGGCACCCCTCCCGCACTCCACCACACCACTCCCGTAACCACAATACTCAAAACTAGCACTACACTGAGATAAGTGCGGTATTCCTCATTGCGCCACATTTTGTAAAAGCGCCCCGTGGCACCAAAATAAAGTACAACATAATTGGTACCGGCCAAAAACATAAAGGCGATAATGGTGTACTGGATCACTGGATCAGGAAAGGCTGCAATAGAGGCATTGCGCGTGGAAAAACCGCCTGTAGCCATGGTCGTCAGTGCATGATTGATAGCTTCGTATAGCGTCATACCTTCCAACCACAACAACAGGGCTGCTAAAGCAGTAAGGCCTACATAGAGGAGCCACAACCGGCGGGCTGTTTCGCGAATACGCGGATGCACTTTGTCAGAGGTAGGCCCTGGTGCCTCTGCAGCAAAGAGTTCGATACCCCCAATACCCAAAATGGGCAATATTGCCACTGTCAGCACGATAATCCCCATGCCACCAATCCACTGTGTGAGACTACGCCAGTACAAAATGCCTTTCGGCAAAGCTTCAATATCGGTCAGTATAGTAGCTCCTGTAGTGGTCATGCCAGAGACCGTCTCAAAGAAGGCATCCGCTACTGCAGGAATGGTACCACTCAACAAGTAGGGCAACATGCCAAAAGAAACCATTGTAAACCAACCCAGAGCTACAATCAGATAGCCCTCACGCTTGCGAATCGTGTCGCCTTTTGGCAAACGCACCATTAGTAAAAGCATGCCAGCCCCTAGACAAATGAGTGAAGACCACAACAAGGCCTGCCCATCTCCACTTTGAAAGCGCCACGAAGCCACTAAACCTGTAGCCATCAGCCCACCAATGAGCACCAACAAAAAGCCCAAAACCTTTGCAATAGGTCGAATATGAATCATAGCAGTATTTTCGCTGCCCAATGCATTACATATGGGCCTGCAAAGTTAAAAGGATCTACTCAAGGCCGCACATAGCTATTTACATGCTCTATTCCTTGTTATTCTATACAAACGGCATAATCCATGCGCATCCTCATACAACGCGTTTCACAAGCCACTGTACGCATCGATGGCCAATTGAAAAGCGCTATCGGCCCCGGCCTACTCATCTTTTTAGGCATCGAAACGCACGATACGCAACAGGATATCGATTGGCTGGTCAGAAAAGTGAGCCAACTGCGCATTTTCAATGATGCCCATGGCAAGATGAACCTTTCGGTAAAAGATATTCACGGGCAAATACTTGTCATTAGCCAATTCACCCTAATGGCCAGCACTAAAAAAGGTAACCGTCCCAGCTATATACGGGCAGCCCGCCCCGAGCAAGCCATCCCTCTATACCATGCTTTCATCAGAACACTCGAAGCAGTTATGGAACAGCCCATAGCCACAGGCGAGTTCGGAGCCAATATGCAAGTACAACTGTGCAACGACGGCCTTGTAACCATTTGGATCGACTCAAAAAACCCAGAATGATGACGCTTGCACAAGCACAAAAAAAAGTAGACGAGTGGATTCGCACCGTGGGTGTGCGCTATTTCAATGAGCTGACCAACACAGCGATACTCATGGAAGAAGTGGGTGAATTGGCTCGCCTCATGGCAAGGATCTACGGCGAACAGTCATTCAAACGAGTAGAGGAAGCCCAACAAGCACCTACTCAATTAGCCGATGAAATGGCAGATGTATTGTTTGTGCTTCTGTGTCTGGCCAACCAAACGGGTGTCAACTTAGAGCAAGCGCTACAGCGCAACATAGAGAAAAAAACACAACGCGACGCCCAACGACACGCACACAACCCAAAACTGAAAAAATAGTCTCTACCAAGCTATCCAATAGGTAAAGACACACAAGTATATTAATAAAATATGGCATGCGTTTTGCAGTCGCAAACCAAAATAAAACCGCATTCACCCCCCTTACACAGGCGTTTTTATACAAGCCCTATTATGGGCAAACACTCACTCCAGGCCCCGAAGCACACCCCCCTGCAGCTTCGGGCCTTTTTTGTACTACACTCGTCCTTTACGCGCTTCATAGTGCTGCCGATAGACCTGCAAAAAAGCTCGTACTCGCTGTTCGAGCTTATCAGGATCAGTCTCGTAATGCGGAACTAAGCTACCTGCCCCTGGGAACTGCTCCACAATGAGCGTTTGAGTGGGAAAAGCATACTGCACGCCCAACTCCCGAGCCAGCCTCAAAAATGCAAAAAGTAACTCCTCCTTAATGCGCAATTCCGCAGCAAAGTCCGACGCAGCTATTTGTGCGCGCACCAAAATGTTGAGTGAAAAGTCTGCAAACTCGAAAAAATGCACGTAATAACCTTCCTTGCGCGTATCGGGATGGGTCAAAATAACCTGGCGTACCCCCGCAATAAACGACTCCAACAATTCAGGTGGCGTGTCGTAGGTCACCCCCAGTTTGATATTGAGCAAACGATAAGTACGTACCCCCAGATTGCGCACCGATGCATTGACCATGGTACCATTTGGTATAGTAACCACCGAACTATCAATCTGCCGAATACGCGTCGAGCGAAAACCTACCTCTTCTACTGTCCCTTCAAAACCTTCAGCTACCACATAATCACCCACCTGAAAAGGCTGATCCAATAAAATCATTACCGACCCAATGAAATTCTTGACTGTATCTTGGGCAGCAAGTGCAATAGCCAAACCACCAATTGACACCCCCGCAATTAGCGCCGTCACATCTATATTCAACACTCGAAACAACTGCACCGACCCCAGCAAAATGAGCAATACCTGCCCCCCCTTAATCACAATAGGCATTAGCTGATCGTCCACGCGACTAGTCGTGCGCTGCGAGACCTTTTTCAAGTAAAATGACACCAAGTCCCACACGCGCAAAGCAATGAGCACACCAATGACCGTAATGGCCAAACGCAACACCAACATGGCCACCTTGGAAAAGGCAATAGGCAACAGTAAAGAAGGCAAAGCAAGGCGAAATAACTGGAGCAAAAGAAATGCACTCAACACTGTAGACAAGCGCAATATCAAATTCGGATCCGTCTCAGCAACTCGAGAAAGAACACGTGCCAGCAAGCGCAACATAGGCCTAAGAGCCTGACGCAATATCAAGTGCACCAACCAAGTGACAAAAATGAGCAACCCCAAACCCACGTATTGCCATAAAGCCATGCCCAATATCCGCCTGTGCCCCCAACGCGGCATGAGCTTGACAAAAAAGTCTGCCCCCAATGGAAATACTTCCCGATGCAATCGGGGAATTGCCTGTATTGTAGCTTCACTGTAATACCACTTGCCGTCTATACGCACCACATATACCTCAGGTAAATCAAATGGAAAAGGTACATAGCGTGCACGTCCCAATGAGTCTTGATAATTGGGATCTTTAGGCAATTCCTGCACAGGCACATACAACCCCAAACCATCATATATCTGCTTAAGCCAGATAGCTAACTGTGCAGCCTGTGCACTATCACGCACTCCATAAAGCGCCTTTGCAGCTAAATCTGGCCTATAACTTTCAGGTTGGAGGTAATACAAGTGTACATAAATGGTATTGTAAGGCGTAGCCAAAGTCACCTCTGGACCTTCACTTCCCTGAGCCCACGCACCTACCCATACAGCACATCCAATAAATACGTGAAAAAGACGATCCCTCCAGATTCCCTTCATTGGCTTTACGTTTTTCAGAGCATCTAAAGCACCACAATAATACTCAATCGGACCATACGTACAATGTGCTTCTGCCAAAGGCAAAACAACCTTTGACGCACAAATCACTTTTTGTTTAAAACAAAATGTTTTAAATTTACCGCAGGAACGGGCACTTGGCTGAAAGCTTTTCCATACACAAACACCATAACGATCAGCCATGAAATACATTCTCACATTTGTCCGTCAGCAGTGGTTGCGCCTACTTATTTTATTCAGCCTGCTGTGGCTTTTGCAGCAGCGTGAAGTAGTCATTGAGCTCAACCTCACTTTACCTGCTGCGACAGCGCACCAGCGACGCGCGATAAAAGACTCTCCGCCTATAGCTGCACCGACAGTATCTTCTCCTCAACAAGCTACTATTTCGCCTTTTGAGGGTAGCATCAACACGCCCACCATCACCACCGAACGCGCCAAAGCCTTCATTGAACGTTTTGGGCAGGTGGCCACAATGGAGCAGAAGAAATTTGGCATTCCAGCTTCCATTATTCTGGCTAATGGGCTATGGCATAGCGAAGCAGGTACGAGTGCCTTGGTCACTAAAGGCAACAACTACTTTGCACTGCCTTGTGACGACGACCAGGCCACCTCCGATGCCATTTGGCATGGTGGAAAACGTTTCCGACACTACGATAATGCTTGGCTTAGTTTTCGAGATCACAGCCTATACCTTGCCCATTTGGCCGCTGGCCGTAACATTACAGATTGGGCAGCTTTTCTGGAAAAAGAAGTATATCACCAGCCCGGGTTGGGCGAAAAACTCCATGAGCTGATTCAGCAGTGGAAATTGCACCAGTGGGACCACCAATAGAAACGAGAACACCGCCAATATGCACTCAGAAATAAGCCCGTTCGTCTCGGTTTTCCATAAAGTTGATAAAAGCCCTGTTCACCACGCGATTGCCACCAGGAGTAGGGTAGTTGCCCGAAAAATACCAATCACCTTTGTGGTTAGGGCAGGCCCGATGCAAACCCTCCAGCGTTTGATAAATCACTTTGACTTCGGCCGAGATACCACTGGGAGTAACAATTTCAGCCACTTTGTCCGAGATTTCTTCGTAAGTAAAGTGATCGTACAGCGGCTGTACCTCATTTTTTATCTCCTCTTTAGGCAAATGCTCCTGTGCTTTACAGCGCTCATAAGTCTCTTGCAAAAGATGCGTTTTCCCTTGCTCGTGCAGCAATGCTACCAATGCCCTAAAAGCGACAAAGTCCTTCATCTTAGACATGTCAATGCCATAGCAGTCTGGATAGCGTATCTGAGGCGCAGAAGAAACGATGATAATGCGCTTGGGACGCAAACGCGCAACCATGGCAATAATGCTGTTTTTCAGTGTGGTACCGCGCACGATCGAATCATCCATCAGCACCAGCGTGTCCTTGTCATTGCGCACAATGCCATAAGTCACATCATACCCATAAGTCACCATATCTCCTCGCGCACGATCATCAGCTATGAAAGTGCGTAGCTTAGCATCCTTGACAATCACCTTTTCCACCCGAGCACGCATCGATAAGATTTTCTGGAGCTTTTTAGGCTTGATGTCATCTCCCATCTTGCGCACTTTCTCTATGCGAATGCGATCCAGGCGCGCTTCTATCCCCTGCACCAATCCATAAAACGCTGCTTCTGCCGAATTGGGCACAAAGGAAAACACCGTATGTTTGAAGTCATAATCTACTGCTTCCAATACAGCAGCGGCTAACTGCTCGCCCAAACGCTTGCGCTCCGTATAAATATCGCGATCCGTACCCCGAGAAAAGTAAATGCGCTCAAACGAGCAGGCCGTGAGCTTGCGTGGTTCGCAAAAAGGCTTGACCGCAACCGTCCCATTTCGCTTAACAATCAAGGCATGACCTGCCGGCAACTCTTCTACCTTAGAGTAATGTACGTCAAAAGCCGTTTGAATGGCCGGGCGCTCTGAAGCACACACCACTACCTCGTCATCCTGGTAAAAAAAGGCAGGCCGAATACCATTGGGATCGCGTATTACAAATGCATCGCCATGACCAATTAATCCCGTAATGACATAGCCACCATCGAATTTTTTTGAAGCGCGCCGCAACATGCGCTGCAAATCGAGATGCTCGAATATTAAGTCGTTGATCTCCTGATTGGTATAACCATCCGGTTTAAACCAAGTATGGAGGCGCTGCACCTCATCATCTAAGAAATGTCCTATCTTTTCCAATACTGTTACTGTATCCGACTTTTCCTTGGGGTACTGCCCATAACCCACCAACTCCTCAAACAACTCATCCACATTAGTCAGGTTGAAATTGCCTGCAAGCACCAAATTGCGATTGATGTAATTGCTTTGTCGCAAAAACGGGTGAACTGTCTCTATACTGTTCGACCCATGTGTGCCATAGCGAAGATGGCCCAACATCAGCTCACCAGTAAAGGGGAAGTGAGCCTTTAGCCATTCTGCATCCATCAGCTGTTGGCCACTCAAATTCTTGAAATAGCCAAATACTTGCTCAAACACATCGCGTAGCGGATCGGGCTGATTGCTGCGCTTGCGGCTAATGTAGCGCTCACCAGGCCGTACACCTATCTTGATTGTCGCAATACCTGCCCCATCTTGGCCTCGGTTGCGCTGCTTTTGCATCATGAGGTGAAGCTTGTGTAGCCCATACAGTGCCGTGCCATATTTTTCGGCATAGTAGGTTAATGGCTTGCGCAAACGAATGAGCGTAATGCCACACTCGTGTTTAATTTGCTCACTCATCTGAAAGCTATTGTAATTTGACTTATGCCCTCTTCTTTAGAAAGGTGCAAAGTTATACCGATATAATTTTGTCCCTTAACGGGAATACACAACTTTATAAAAAACCTATCCGCCCCAGCCACCTCCCCCCAATTGAGATATAGCCGTGCTAACTTGCCACCGCTTTGACTACCCATCCAAATCATAGGCCTCAATTATGAGGAAACAACTTATGGCACAAAATCAAACCCACATGGACAAAAAAGAACGCTTGGCAGCACTACAACAAGAGCTCAAAACCTACCTGCCAGCTTTGACCCAAGCTGCCGATACCATCAGGGCAGAAGGAGTGTCCAAATACCCTATCCTTGTCTTACACAAGCTAGAAATAGCTATTGGTATTCCCATCATCGACCGACATCAAGTGCAAGGAGATTGGTCTGTCAACGCTTCCACCTTAGAAGAATTTGTCACAAAACGGCTCATTCCAATCGAACAAGCAGATCACTTTAGAAAAGTATACAAAAATCCTGAAGCATACATATGCCTATTCGTATTGAGCGACATTGGCGCCAACTTCGTCTTTTTGCCCAAAACTCAAAAAGCATAATAACTCAGTCACATTTTATACAAAAATACAACTTACACAGCCCATGGTGCATCTAACTTTCCAAACCAGCCCCATAAAATGAAAACAATCAAAATGGAGAAAGCATCGTGGACCACAACCTGACACATCCAGCTGACCAGCAGCAAGACACACAAAGAGCACACTTGAACGAAACAGAGCGAGATCGCGTCTTGCTCATCGAAGATAATTCAGGTGATGCTACTTTGGTAAGGCTCATGCTTCAAACTTCCGACCTGGTAGATTGTGAACTCATACACTGCCAATCGCTCCGAGAAGGGATTGACTTTCTAGAAAAAGAAGGCAATAGTATTGAGGCCGTATTGCTCGACTTGAGCCTACCCGATAGTCGAGGCTTCCACACCCTTGAAACCATATTGGAAAAATATCCGGCACTCAATATCATCGTCCTCACAGGTACTTCCGATAAAGAACTGGGCGTAAAAGCTGTAAAAGCAGGGGCGCAGGACTTTCTCGTAAAAGGTACATTTAATCACGACAACGACCTGCTAGCCAAGTCATTGCGCTATTCAATAGAGCGCAACCGCGTGCTTAAACGCTTAGAAGAGACCCAACAAATCGTGCAAATAGGTAGTTGGGAGTATCTCCCTCACCGAAATTTATTTGTGGCTTCTACCCAAGTATTTCGCATCTTCGGGCTAGACAAACCTACCTCGACTATCCCGCTCGACGAACTCAAAGACCCCGACCATCCCTTGCACGTGTTCTACCAAGTACAAGCTGAGGCCACTCAACAAAAATCGCTGCAAAAAGATCTTCAGCTCCAGGACCTCAACGGCCAGCCTCACTATGTACACTTACGCGCTCGAGTGTGCAAAAACCCTGAAGGTCAAAAAATAATTCAAGGTATCATTCAAGACATTACCGAACGAAAACGTGCAGAAGAAGCACTACACAAAAGCCAACTGCGCTATCAGCAAATTTTCACGCAATCAAAAGACGCTATACTCATTGCCTCCTTAGAAGGTAAGTTGATCGACTTTAACAACGCACTAGTCGAGCTAACGGGCTTCTCTAAAGAAGAGCTTCAAACCATGCCCAGCTATCACCCCCTGTTTCGGCCCCAAGAAAAAGTCAATGAACTCATACTCAAGCTCCAATCTGATATAGGTGTCAAGGACTTTTCCTTACAACTGGGACGCAAAAACCAGGAAATAAGAGAATGCATCATCACGGCCAACCCCGTAAATGAACCAGAATTTAAAGGCTATAACTGCATCATACGCGACATCACCGAACAAGTCAATGCCGAACGCCTGCGCAAGGCCCGAGACTTGGCACGGCAGTCAGAAAAAATGAAAGAACAATTCATTGCCAGCGTCAGCCATGAAATGCGCACTCCTATGAATGCCATCCTAGGCATGAGCAATATCTTAATCCAAACACCTCTGAATGAAGAACAATATGAGCTGGTAAAATCCATCAAACAATCTTCAGAAATCCTACTGGGTATCGTCAATGACATCCTCGAAATTTCTGCCATCCAGAATGGCAAGATCACCTTTGAACACAAAAACTTCAATCTACATGAGTTACTGCAGAACCTCGTCAATGTCATGCAATACAAAGCCCAAGAAAAAGACCTATACTTCGAGGTACACATTGACCCCGATGTGCCCCAAAACCTCAAAGGCGATGAATTGCGACTCAACCAAATTTTGTACAACTTAGTGGGCAACGCCATCAAATTCACAGATGAAGGCTTTGTCAAAATACACGTAGAGAAGCTCCACCAAATTGGAGATGACAGCGTACAACTCAAATTTACTGTAGAAGACAGCGGTATTGGGATCCCCGAAGACAAACTCGACGCTATCTTCGACACCTTTACGCGGGTGCGCACCAAAGATCGCCTCTATGAAGGTACTGGCTTGGGCTTGTCTATTTGCAAAAACCTGGTCGAACAACAGGGAGGTAAAATTGGGGTAGAAAGTACTTTGGGCGTGGGATCCAAGTTCTTTTTCGATCTCATTTTTGAAATAGGTGAAGCTCAGCCTCAATCTCAATGTAATGAGCAACAAACTAAAAATCTCACTAACTTTGACCCCAACACCCCCTTCCGCCTCCTGCTGGTTGAAGACCACAAGATGAACCAACTGGTAGCTACGAAAACCCTCCAACGAAAATTCCCCAACATCACCTTAGTTCTGGCAGAAGATGGCAAGCAAGCTATTGAAAAGCTCAAAGCCGAAGATTTTGACATCATATTGATGGACGTACAAATGCCCGTAATGGATGGCTATGAAGCCACCAAATGGATCAGAGAAAACCTTCCCCCCCCGAAGTGCGATACTCCGATCTTGGCCATGACAGCCCATGCCTACATCTCAAAAGATGAAAAATTTAAAGAGCATGGGATGAACGACTTTGTCTTAAAGCCCTTCGAACCGGAGGATTTGTTTTTCAAGATTTCTAAATATGTAAAAAAAAGGGAACCACAATGAATGACACCCAACACAAACTCATCAATCTCGATTACGTCGAGCTCATGTCGGGGGGCGACACAGAGATGAAAAAAACACTGCTACAAATGGTGCTACAAGAATTGCCCCAAGAGCTAGCACTTCAGCAACAGCATGCTCAAAACAAGGACTGGGAGGCTCTCGGTGAAATTAGCCACAAGATGAAGTCCACTCTGGCCTTCGTCGGTAATGAACAACTCACCGAATGGAACAAACAAGTAGAGCAAAACGCTAAAAGACACCAAAACCTGGAGCAACTCCCAAAATTGGTATCACAAATTGCTTCACTAACACCACGCGTGTTGGAAGCCCTACGTCAAGCACTCCAACAAATGGGATGAACTTATACCCAAACGATTTTTCACATTGCTCTTTTTATTCCTGTCAGCGGGGTAAGAACACTTATTTTTACCCCGCTACACGCTTTACCCTTATTACTGAAAAACCACCACATTCATGAAAGGCATTATTCTGGCAGGTGGACTAGGGACACGGCTCTACCCCCTTACCTTGGCAGTAAGTAAACAACTCATGCCCGTATACGACAAGCCAATGATCTACTATCCCCTGTCCACCTTGATGGAAGCTGGTATACGCGATATTCTCATCATTTCTACTCCACACGACTTACCTAATTTTCAAAAGCTACTGCGCGACGGTAGCGAACTAGGCTGCTCCTTCAGCTACACACCACAATACGAACCCAATGGACTGGCCCAAGCCTTCGTACTGGGTGCCCCATTTATTGGCAACGACCCCGTAGCACTCATCTTAGGCGACAACATCTTCCATGGCAATGGATTAGACCAACTTTTGGCACAAAGTGTAAACCCAGATGGTGGCGTCGTCTTTGCCTATTGGGTAGCCGACCCCGAACGATACGGCGTAGTAGAGTTCGATGAGCATTTCAATGCCATATCCATTGAAGAAAAACCTCAGCAGCCCAAATCTAACTATGCCGTACCTGGACTCTACTTTTACGACAACCATGTAGTAGAGATCGCAAAAAACCTCAAACCCAGTGCACGGGGAGAATACGAAATTACCGATGTCAACAAAACATATTTAGCTGCCGGCAAGCTCAAAGTGAAGGTCATGGGGCGCGGTATCGCCTGGCTCGACACAGGTACCCACAAATCGCTCATGCAAGCAGGGCAGTTTATCGAAGTTATTGAAGACCGACAAGGCCTCAAAATCGGATGTATTGAAGAAGTGGCTTGGAAAAAGGGATTTATAGACGACGAACAACTCGAGCGCCTGGCACACAAGTATATAAAAAGTGGCTACGGCAAATACCTCTTACAACTCCTCCAGCAACAGCACAGCTTGCCCACACAGCCTACATAAACGCCTTTAAATCCCGCCCTTTGATGGCTGCTGCCATCAGCTCGGGAAAAACTTCAGGAGTAGTAGCAAAAGCAGGGATACCCAATTGAGCTAACTGTCTGGCCATATTGCGGTCATAGGCAGGGCGCCCTTCATCGCTCAATGCTAACAAGCTAATCAAGCGTACACCAGCATGCACCAGCTGGCTCGCTTCGCGCAACAGTCGAGTGGCACGCCCCCCCTCATACAAATCCGATAAGAGCACCACAATCGTCTCACGAGGCTGCACTACCAACTTACGCGCGTACACCAGCGCCTGCCCAATGTCTGTACCACCACCTAGCTGAGTGCTGAAAAGAAGCGCTACCGGATCACTCAGCTTATCAGTCAGATCTACTACCTGCGTGTCAAATACGACAAAATGCGTGCGCAGACTACGTATTTGAGCCATCACACTACCTAGCACAGCCGCATATATCAAAGAAGTAGCCATCGAACCACTTTGATCGATCAATAACACCAAGTGAGAAAGTGCTTGGCCTTTCCTACGTTCCCCTACAATAATTTGTGGGATAATAGCACGCAACTGAGGCTGATAGTGCTTAAGGTTGCGCCGAATCGTCTGATCCATATCAATATCCCATGGCTGAGGACGATGAGTACGCTCATGTGAACGCCGGGCACGGATAAGTGCTTGTACAAGCGGAAACTCCAAACGCTCACGCAATGATCTAGCCAAACGCGCCACCACACATCGTGCCCTCTCTAATGCCTCATCTGACAAAGCATCTTTAAGCGAAAGCAGAGTAGCAGCCAACTGCACGTCAGGCACAAGCGAATCGATCAGTTCTGGCTCACTCAGTAAAGCTTCGACCCCAAAACGCTTCACCGCTTCTTGTTGCAGTACATGCACGACGCGCCGAGGGAAACACTTATGTATGTCCGACAACCATCTGCGCAGCTGAGGCACAGAAGCACCTAGCCCACCGTCTCGTGTGTGGGGCGTTCCATAGAGTTGCTCCAAAAGCTCATCCATTAGGAGCATTTCTCCACTTAGGTGTGCCGATCCTGACTCATCTGCATCACTACCCAAAATTAATCGCCATCGCTGCAAGTGGCTCAGTTCATCCATGTTACACCATATTTGACAAAAATCAATCCGTCCATTGACAATCCTCATAAAAGGGTTGCCCAATTCTGCATAATCTTGGAGCAATGCCCTATAGAGAACAATCCAACACCTACGTCACATCACGGGACTCTGCCTACCTGAATATATACGCACAAGCTATTCAACAAGTCGAATTGCACAATGAGGGGGAGCATAGTTCCCCCTTTCTGTCTATAGCACGTACACCCCAGTACATCTGCCATTCGCCATTACATACTCTTCCTCTTTTTTGAGTATATCTTTGCCGACTAAACTGGTGCGCACTGGCCGATGATGAGCAAAGATTCAAAAAAAATAGAGCGGCAATTCTCCGAAACGCATCAAGAAGTGCTCCGATCCATTAGGGGTCGACGTATCATCTTGCCACTGCTTATTGGGCTTAGTGTTGTCGGTTGGTTGTTTTGGCGGCGCTTTGACCCGCAAGAGTTTCACCAAATCAGCTGGTCCGGGCATGTAATTTTCTGGATTGCCATTGCCATTTGCCTATTAATCTTGCGACATTTAGCCTATGCTACCAGGCTTCGCATCCTCTCTCAAGGGGCTTTTTCCTGGCGCAAATGCATCGAACTGATCTTCATTTGGGAGTTCAGTTCCGCCGTATCGCCCACCAGTTTAGGAGGATCTGCAGTAGCTTTTTTTGTATTAGCGCAAGAACGCTTGCCTCTTGCCCGTACAGCTACCATTGTGTTGTACACAATAGTACTCGACACCTTTTTCTTTGTCAGCACACTTCCCATCCTATTTTTGTTGTTTGGCACACACATGATCCGCCCCCAGTTGCACTCCTTGACACAAATAGACGCTTGGGGATATTATTTCATATTCGCTTATGTACTCATGGCCACCTATGGGGCTGCATTCTTCTATGGCCTGTTTGTCAGCCCATACCAGATGAAACGCCTATTAGTGAGCATTACCCATTTCCCTTTTTTTCGGCGCTTTCGCGCAAAAGCCGTAGAATTAGGCAATGACTTAATACTGGCCTCCAATGAATTGCGACTACAGCCACCTACACTTCACCTCAGTGCATTACTAAGCACCATTGTTGCCTGGTCATTCCGCTTTCTCCTGCTCAATTGCCTCATTATTGCCTTCGTGCCTGAAATACCCCGCACTTTTTGGGCACAATTTGAGCTATACGCCCGCCTGGAAACCATGTTTGTCATTATCGCCTTCAGCCCCACACCAGGCGGTGCAGGTTTTGTCGAAGTGCTGTTTGGTGGCTTTCTTACCGACTACATCCGCACAAGCACCAAAGCTACCATTATCTCTACGCTTTGGCGTTTGCTGACCTACTACTCTTATCTGATCGCAGGAGCATTCATTGTCCCCAACTGGCTACAACGCATCCTCATAGAACGCCGCCAACGGCGCAAACAAAAAGATGCCATCAAAATCCATTAACTATGGGACCCGAAATCATTTGGAAATATTTCCCGCACCTATCACCTGTTCAGCGCCAGCAAATAGAGGCCCTTGATGAGCTATATCGCTATTGGAATGCCCAAATCAATGTCATCTCGCGTAAGGATATCGACAACTTGTACTTGCACCACATATTGCATTCGATGTGTATTGGCCTTGAAGTAGCCTTTGCTCCCCAAGCACATATCCTCGATTTAGGCACAGGTGGAGGCTTCCCCGGCATTCCCTTGGCCATCCTCTTTCCACAGAGTGAATTCCTACTCATAGATGGTACAGGGAAAAAAATCAAAGTAGTGAAGGAAATAGCTAAATCCTTAGTACTTCCCAACGTCAGGGTATTGCACTGCAGAGCAGAACACCTCAAGGGGGAAAAATTCGACTTTATCGTCACACGAGCTGTAGCCACACTTGACAAATTGCTCACATGGAGCCGCCCTTTGCTCAAAAAGCAAATGCAGCACGCTTTACCTAATGGGCTACTTGCTCTTAAAGGGGGAGCAGTAGAAAAAGAAATCAAAGCATTGCCCCGGGGCTGCTATGCCACCTCTTTTCCCCTATCCGAATATGTCGAAGAGCCTTGGTTTCAAAGCAAGTATTTGGTGTATGTACAAGGATAAACAACACTTACTCATCCGTAGTAAGGCGCACTCGCACTATATCATATTGCCCTTATTGGGGCTTTTGGCTTTTGGGAGTCGTGGCTGCTTGGGGCTCTTTGTCTTTGCTTTCTTGAGGAAGTAGTTCTTTTCCCAAGATTTTCGCCTTGATTTTCAACTCTATCTCATGGGCAAGCTCGGGATTATCCTCTAAAAACTCCTTAGCCGACTCGCGCCCCTGTGCGATTTTCGCCCCTTCATAGCTATACCACGAACCACTTTTCTGGATGATATCGTGATCGACACCCAGATCCAAAATCTCACCTACTTTAGAGATTCCCTCCCCATACATAATATCAAATTCAGCTACACGGAAAGGAGGTGCCAACTTGTTTTTGACCACCTTGACTTTCACTCGGTTGCCTATGACATTGCCTTCCTTGTCTTTGATAGCAGCGCCAGAGCGGCGAATATCCAACCGCATAGAAGCATAAAACTTTAGCGCATTACCCCCAGTGGTAGTTTCCGGGTTGCCAAATAACACACCGATCTTTTCACGCAATTGGTTGATAAAAATACAGCAGCAACCTGTGCGACCAATAGCTGCCGTGAGCTTGCGCATCGCTTGCGACATGAGCCGTGCCTGTAGGCCCATCTTCGAATCACCCATCTCGCCTTCAATCTCGCTACGCGGTACCAAGGCAGCTACCGAATCAATGACAATAATGTCAATAGCGCCCGAGCGAATGAGATTTTCTGCAATCTCTAAAGCCTGCTCACCATTGTCGGGTTGAGAAATGAGGAGATTCTCAATATCCACACCCAAAGCCTCGGCATAATTGCGGTCAAAAGCGTGCTCTGCATCGATAAAAGCAGCTATACCACCTTGCTTCTGGCATTCCGCAATAGCGTGAATCGCCAAGGTCGTTTTACCTGAAGACTCAGGGCCAAAAATCTCCACCACACGCCCACGTGGAAAACCATTAACCCCCAGTGCTACATCTAAACTCAACGAACCAGTGGGTATGGTCTCAACCTCTGCAACTTGCTTATCGCCCAACCGCATGATGGCCCCTTTGCCATATGCTTTTTCAATGCGATCTACTGCAAGTTGGAGCGCTTTTAGCTTTGCTTCTTTTTCTTTACTCGACATGAATTTGTTTTTTACATGTAGCAAGCAAAACCACTTTCTCGTTTATTCTGCATGCCAATAATTTAAAACACAGCGCAAATATAAACTTTTTGTTTTAAAAAAACCAAAACAAACACGATAAAAAACAAAAAGTTTTATATGTTTTATATTTCACCTTCCTAAGTTAACCGCTTATAGCCAAAGATCCAACACCTCATTACCGCCAATTAGGTGGAAAATGCTGTAAATCGATTGACCACACCCATCCCAATAATAGACCAACAAGAAGCGTAGCAATTAGAGCAGACAACAAGTTCATGCGTACACCTACTTGCGCCATGTCTGCAATAGTCAAATAGCCAGTGCCAAAAACTACTGCATTGGGTGGTGTAGCTACTGGCAACATAAACGCACAAGAAGCAGCTATTGTGGCCCCCACCATAAGCCCCAAAGGATGCACGCCTACCGTGGCTGCCAACGGTGCCAAAACAGGCAACATAATTGATGTAGTGGCCACATTAGAAGTGATTTCCGTAAGGAAGTTAACAGAGAGTACAATTACCAGCAGCAACCATAGATAGGGAATGTGTTGCAATGCGACAAATTGTGCACCTATCCACTGCGCCAAGCCACTTTCACTAAAACCAGCAGCTATGGCCAAGCCACCGCCAAACAAAAGCAACACGCCCCAAGGGAGGCGCACAGCAGATTCCCAGTTGAGCAGACGCTTATCTGCTGCATTTGGAGCCGGTAAAAGGAACAAACACACTGCCGAGGCAATGGCTATAATGGTGTCATCAATAGCAGGCAGTATCTTCTTGAGTACAAGTGAACGGGTGATCCATGCGAAGGCTGTCAGCAGAAACACAATTAGTACGCCTTTTTCTTCAACCGTCAGCCTGCCCAGCATGCGCAACTGCCTTCCCACCTCCTCTTTGCCAGAGCGCAAATATTGGCCCTGCATGGGAAAAGCTATCCGCGTTAGATACCACCAACATGCCACCATGAGCAAAATCGACAAGGGCAGCCCCACGGCCAACCACTCATTAAACGTAAGCTCATATCCATATAATTCTTCCACCACACCAGCCAACACCAAATTTGGGGGGGTGCCAATCAAGGTAGCCATCCCACCAATCGAAGCACTATAAGCTACAGCCAACATCAGCGCTTTGCCAAACAGGCGTTGCTCATTTTCAGGTGTAGCAGGGTCATCAGAGAGTTGATGGATAATAGCTGTAGCAATCGGCATCATCATCACTGCAGTAGCAGAGTTTGAAATCCACATCGACAAAAACCCCGTAGCCATCATGAACCCCCAAACGATCCCGCTCATGCTGGTCCCCATCCGATAGATGATGTGCAATGCTATGCGCCGGTGCAGCCCCCAACGTTCCATAGCTATCGACAACACAAAGCCCCCCATAAACAAAAACACAATCCGATGCCCATAAGCTTGTGTAGTAGCACTCAGCTCAAGCCCCCCCGTGAGGGGAAACAGTACAATGGGCAACAATGAGGTGACTGCCAGCGGCACAGCTTCCGTAATCCACCAGATAGCTACCCACAAAGTGGTAGCCAACACTGCCACCCCTTGGCCTGACAATCCTTCAGGTCGAAAAAACGACGCAATGCACGCAAAGGCAACAGGCCCTGCAAGCATCCCGAACTGTCTAAAGGAAAGCGACATCTTCATCTCAATGGTCAATTGATACACCAAACAAAACCGTCGCCAAAATACAAAGCCCCCCTACATTACTAATATGGAGGGGGGCCTTGATCCCATTGCCGACACCGCTTACTTTACTAACGCTTTTCTTTCGTCTTGGCATAGGCAAGCACACGGCGCACGCTGCGCTCCGAAGGGCTGAACTGAATTTTGGGAAGCTCTTGAAGTGCCTGACGCATTCGGGCACTTTCTGTCTTCACTATTTCGGGTAAGTCCAACTGCATTTCAGCGCTCACATAGGGCACTTCAAAGAGTTGCAGTAAAAAGTAATTGGGTGTAGAGGAATGCTTCATGTACATCGGGTTTTAATAACCAATAATCTATTGACAGCTTAACATCTTCCCCCATACAATTATTGCCTAAAGGAACAGAAAAAACGAATTGCTCGACAAACGAGATTGCTCAATAGCAAGTGGGTTTTACGAGCCTACTACATATTTCCAATAGTCAAGGCAGCCTAAGACCACACAGTTGCTCGACAAAAAACCATTTTTTTGCTGCACCCATTGGGCTTAATGTACCTTTGCATCCACAACTTTTACCACTATTACGCTCAAGCAAAATAACATCAAGCCATATGGCAACTACCATAATCCCACCATCCATTACCTTCGACAGAAGAGAACTCAGCGATGAGCAGTTGCGCCAGTTGTACCGCCACTTAGTCAAACCACGCCTCATCGAGCAGAAAATGCTCTTACTGTTGCGCCAAGGCCAGGTGAGCAAGTGGTTTTCAGGCGTTGGCCAAGAAGCCATTTCAGTAGGTGCTGCTGCTGCGTTACAGTCTGATGAAATCATCTTTACGATGCATCGCAACCTGGGGGTATTCACCACGCGCAATGTCCCCCTATATCGCCTCTTCTGTCAGTGGCAAGGCAAGGCAGATGGCTTCACAAAAGGTCGCGATCGCTCTTTTCACTTTGGCACACTGGCTCACCACATCGTGGGTATGATCTCGCATTTGGGCCCTCAATTGTCGTTGGCCGATGGTGTAGCCCTGGCCCATAAGCTTTCGGGCGAGCAAAAAGTAACACTGGCCTTCACAGGTGAGGGAGGCACTAGCGAAGGTGAGTTTCACGAAGCGCTCAATGTGGCCTCTGTATGGCAGTTGCCCGTAATTTTTCTAATTGAAAACAATGGCTATGGCCTCTCTACGCCCGTATCCGAGCAATATCGCTGTACTAATTTGGCCGACCGAGCCATTGGGTACGGCATGCCGGCACGCATCATTGATGGCAATAACATCCTGGAGGTATATCACACCATAAAAGGGATCGCACATGAAATGCGACAGAACCCGCAACCCTGGCTCATTGAAGCGCGCACTTTCCGCATGCGTGGCCATGAAGAAGCTTCTGGTACCAAGTACGTGCCCCAAACCCTATTCGACGAATGGAGCAAACGCGATCCTATTGACAATTACCGCGCTTTCTTGCTCAGCGAAGGCGTCTTTTCCGAAGAAGAAATTGCGCAGATAGAAGCACATATCAAAGAAGAGATCAACGAAGCATGGGAACAAGCCCGACAAGCGCCACCCATCCAATCCACTGAAGAGCAGGAATTGGCCGACGTCTATGTACCTGAAACACCTGTGAGTACACCACCCCAAGGTGCTACCCAAAAAATGCGCTTTGTGGACGCCATCTCTGACGGCCTACGCATCGCTATGGAGCGGCATCCCAACCTCATCCTAATGGGACAAGACATTGCCGAATACGGTGGCGTGTTCAAAGTCACTCAAGGCTTCATCGACCTCTTTGGCAAAGAGCGCGTGCGCAATACTCCCCTATGCGAAAGTGCCATCGTGGGTGCTGCCTTAGGCCTATCGTTTAAGGGCTACAAGTCGATGGTGGAAATGCAGTTTGCCGATTTCGTTACCTGTGCGTTCAATCAAATAGTGAACAACTTAGCCAAAATCCACTACCGATGGGGCGCTATTGCCGACGTTGTCGTGCGCATGCCTACAGGTGCCGGTGTAGGTGCAGGACCATTTCACTCGCAAAGCAATGAAGCTTGGTTTGCCCACACGCCCGGCTTAAAAGTAGTATATCCAGCTACACCTGAGGATGCCAAAGGACTGCTGCTTATGGCATTCGAAGATCCCAACCCTGTAATGTTTTTCGAACACAAAGCCCTGTATCGAAGCATATCGAGCCAAGTACCTGAAGGACACTACACGCTGCCTTTTGGCCAAGCACGCGTAGCACGCCCAGGTACTGAAGCTTCTATCATCACCTATGGGATGGGCGTACACTGGGCCATGCAAGTAGTGGAAGCAATAGGGGCCGATATCGAAGTCATCGACCTGCGCACACTTATACCGCTTGATACAAAAACCATTTTCGAATCGGTGCGCAAAACGAATAAGGTGCTCGTACTCCACGAAGACACGCTCACTGCAGGCTTTGGTGCTGAAATTGCTGCACGCATCACAGAAGCCTGCTTCAATTGGCTCGACGCACCTGTAATGCGCTTAGCTAGCCTGGATGCCCCCGTGCCTTTCGCCCCCCAATTGGAACAACTGTTTCTTCCCAAAAATCGCCTACAGAAAAAACTCGAACAATTGCTGCAATGGTAGCCCCTCTTCTCCAAGTAAAGAATACCTTACACTATTAGTTAGAGTAATAGCTTTGCAGCCATTTTTGAATTCACTTAAAAATTAAAAAAAGACACACACAATATGGAAATAGAATGGAGCAAACTGGTAGCAGTGAGTGGCATGCCCGGCCTATATCAAATGATCTCTAATAAATCCAATGGCTTAATCGTAGCCAACATCGAAACAGGCAAGCGAACCTTTGCCCCCGCACGCAAACACCAATTTACCCCTTTGGAGTCCATTGCCATCTTTACTGATGATGGCGACTCAGTGCCCTTTAAAGAAGTCGTACAGCGCATCAAAACACTCGAAAAACAAGCGCCTGTTCCCAGTACAAACGAACCCGCTGAAACCCTGCGCAAATGGTTCGCACAAGTGCTACCCAATCACGATCGTAGCCGGGTATACAATGGTGACATCAAAAAAATCATCAAATGGTACCTCATCCTCAACACCCATAATCTCATACCTACTCCCAAAGCTGAGGAAGAAGAATAACAGACTTTTCACACCCCACAAAACCCACAGCACTATGTACATAGCCTTCCCAAAACCCATTAACCGACAGTTTTTACCTGATGAATGGCACATTTCTGACTGGTCAAAGCTAAAACCCTGGTTTCAAGAGCTTCAAAACCGCACCATTGACAGCCGTCAAGCCTTTGAACGATGGATCGACGACTTAAACGAATTGATGGCAACCCTTGACGAAGACTTCGCATGGCGATACATACGCATGAGCATTAACACAGAAGACAAACGAGCCGCCGAGCATTATCAATACGGCGTGCAGCAACTCATGCCCCACATTAGTAAAGCCATCAACCAACTACACAACAAGCTGATTCAAAGCCCCTTCTGCAACCAGCTCGATCCTGAGATCTACGGCATATACCTCCGGCAAGTATGCAATGAATTGGAACTGTTCTGCGAGCAAAACATTCCACTCCGCACTCAAGAGCAAGTCAAAGCCCGACAACACGGCCAGATATTTGGCCGCATGACAATGCAAATTGAAGGCAAAACGCTCACCCTGCAGCAAGCTGGAAAACTATTGCAGGATCCTAACCGTAACAAACGAGAGGAGATATATCATACCATTCAAGAGCGTATTGCACAAGACGAACCTGCACTACAAGCTCTTTTCGACGAGTTAATAACGCTACGCCATCAACAAGCACTAAATGCCGGCTTTGATAATTACCGAGACTACAAGCATCGTGCTTTGGGCCGCTTGGACTATACTCCAAAAGACTGCATGCGCTTTCACCAAGCCATTGCACGCCATATTAAGCCGCTGGTCGCACAACTCCACCTGCTGAAGAAGAAAAAACTCGGCCTGGACCACCTACGCCCATGGGATTTATCCGTAGACCCCTTGGGAGAAGCACCACTACGTCCCTTTCAGCATGTAGACGAGTTGGTTGCAAAAGGCATACGTGCCCTCCAACGCCTACACCCACTTTTTGGCGAAAGCCTCCGTACCATGAAAGACATGGGGCACCTCGATTTAGAATCTAGGCCTGCTAAGCGGCCGGGAGGCTATAACATGCCTCTACACGTTACGGGCGTACCCTTTATCTTCATGAATGCTGTAGGCACCTTGAGCGATCTGCGCACTTTGATGCACGAAACAGGGCATGCCGTGCACTCTTTTCTCACACGTCATTATCGATTGCTTACGGCTAAAGAGCTACCTTCTGAAATAGCTGAATTGGCTTCTATGACAATGGAGTTGTTGAGCATGGACTACTGGGACGAGTTTTTCCAAGATGCCGCCTCTTTGCGACGCGCCCAACGCGAGCATCTCGAGTCGGTGCTTAATGGCTTGCTCTGGATCGCTACTGTAGATAAGTTTCAGCATTGGATATACACGCACCCCCAGCACAACCATCAAGAACGGCAAGCAGCCTGGATGAAAATCTTTGAAGAATTTGCCTCACCTCAAGTAGATCGTACTGGCTTGGAAAATGCTACAGCTCGCCTATGGCTTAGGCAATTGCATATCTTTGAAGTGCCCTTCTATTATATCGAATACGGCATGGCTCAACTGGGTGCTATAGCTATTTGGAAAAACTATCGGCAAAACCCACAAAAGGCACTCTCCCAATACATCCAAGCCCTCGAGCTGGGCTATACCCAGCCCATACCTGAAGTATATGCCGCTGCTGGTATCCGGTTCGACTTTTCTGAAGCCTATGTTGAGGAATTAGCCGATTTTATTGGCGAAGAGCTAACCCGGTTAAGCTAACTTTTACGACAAAAAACAATGCACTATGTTCAATGGTAAGAAAGTAGTAGTCGTACTACCTGCCTATAACGCTGCTCAGACGCTGGAAAAAACATACCGAGAAATCCCATTTGATATTGTAGATGATGTGATCCTTTGCGACGACGCCAGCGCAGACAATACCTCCGAATTGGCACGACACATCGGCATTCCACATGTGATCCGACATGAACAAAATAAAGGATATGGAGGCAACCAAAAATCGCTTTACAAAAAAGCACTCCAACTCGATGCCGACATCGTCATCATGCTGCACCCTGACTACCAATACACTCCTAAGCTCATCCCATCGATGGTCAACATCATCGCACAAGATCTATACCCCGTTGTCTTGGGATCCCGCATCTTGGGAAAAGGAGCACTAAAAGGTGGCATGCCACTGTATAAGTACATCGCCAACCGATTGCTCACCTTTGTGCAAAACCTGCTGGTCAACTACAAGCTTTCTGAATATCACACGGGATATCGCGCCTTTTCGCGGCAAGTCCTTGAAACAATCAACTTCGAAGCCAACTCTGACGACTTTGTATTCGACAATGAAATGCTCTCGCAAATTATCTACGCAGGCTTTGACATTGCAGAAGTCACCTGCCCGACAAAGTACTTTAAAGAAGCATCCTCAATCAACTTCCGACGCAGTGTGCGTTACGGCTTAGGCGTACTGCGCGTCTCTTTCATGCACTTATTGCAACGATTAGGGTTGGCTCACTTCAAAATGTATCAACTGCACAAACCCAAATGCAAGCAGGAAACTACCCCCCTTGCTTTCTGAATTTCAATGCTTTTCGAACAAACAACAAAAAGGCGAGCAAAAGGGTATAGGTCAATGTGGCGATCATAGTGCTTGCAATTGGCTGACAAAGGTAGCAGTTCTGTAAGTAGTATTCCCCATAACTACAAACTACCAATATTATTTCCCCTTTAACATAAAGCCTATGGATGGCCAATGGAAAGCGCTAAAACGCCAAATGGATTTGTGGGTAGATCAATTTCAAACCTCAGCTTTCCTCGAACAGGACCCCATTCAAGTGCCACATCGCTTTCGCAAAAAGCAAGACATAGAAATCATGGCGCTCTTTGCCGCTGTACTCGCCTGGGGCCAACGATCCGTTATCGTACGCAAAGCCCTCCAACTAGCCCACCTGATGGACGACGCACCACACGACTTCATACTACACCACAACGAAAGTGATAAAAAGCCCTTGATGCAATTCAAACATCGCACGTTTCAACCCATAGATCTGATGTACTTTTTGGAATTCTTGCAATGGTGGTACCGACAACACCCCTCCTTAGAACCCGCATTTACCACACACCTACCTGATAATGCACCCCATGTAGGCCCCGCCTTGGCAAATTTTCACAAACTCTTTTTCAGCCTGCCCCACGCACCCAAACGCACCAAAAAACACATGCCTACACCCGTATCTGGCTCATCTTGCAAACGCCTCAACATGTTCCTGCGATGGATGGTACGCTCTGCTGAAAAAGGTGTAGACTTCGGTCTGTGGAAAGATATCTGTCCTAGCCAACTGCTCATCCCCCTCGACGTGCATGTACATAGAGTAGCACAGCAATTGGGCCTCTTGCAACGACCTAAACCCGACTGGAAAGCAGTAATCGAGCTGACAGAGGTATTGCGCCTCTTTGACCCAAGTGATCCCGCCAAATACGACTTTGCCTTGTTCGGACTAGGAGTACTATCGAAAAATGACCTTAAGCCCAGATACTGAACGCACCGCTATTATCCATCCAAATGGCAATAAGTCGCCACTCTTGAAATACATTACAAAAAAACGCTCCAGCATAGCTTTTACACTGCAGCATTCGATCAAGCAGTATCACTTGCTCAATTCATTCTCTGTCGATTCGCAGCTCTTGAATGGCAAACTGTCCATTTTGGTTTTTCATGTAAATGTATACCCTAAAAGTACCATTTGCCGTATTCAAATTGCCAATGATGTACTTAGAATCCTGACCTTTCGAACGCCCCTGATGCATCTCACTAAAATGCTGAGGACGATTCTTTAAAAAAAAATTGTCTAATACAGCCACAGCTTCGTCTTTAGGCAAAATATCTTCCTTTCCCGGTACTGCGATTTCCACATTGCTGTCCAAGTAAGGTATCAGGGCTTTCGCGTCACCGCTTTTAAGAGCTCGTGTAATAGTCTCTACACTTTGCCCTGCAAGGGACACTACTATACCCAAAAAGGATAAAAGCAAAATGACCTTCTTCATGATAAATGGTTTTGATAAATCAAGGCCTTTAGGTATGCGCGTTAACGAAGCACACTACATAATGATTGCTCACAATTTATATCAAGTAAAAAATGCATGTATTGTTCGATTGCCAGTTTGCTCATAAGACGACGCAAAAAACAATTAGTAACCAACAAATCTCGCAATATCATCGACATGATCTAACACGCCACCTCTCTGCCTAAGCAGCAATAGTGCTATTTTTGCGCGCTATGAAAAGAAAAGTGATGCTCATCATCCTAGACGGCTGGGGCTTAGGTGCTAAGCCCGATGCCGATGCCATCAAACAAGCTCACACTCCTGTATTTGACAATCTCTGGGCCAATTTTCCTCATGCTACCCTAATCACACATGGTGAAGCTGTCGGATTGCCCGCAGGGCAAATGGGCAACTCCGAAGTGGGCCATATGAATATTGGTGCAGGCCGCATCGTATACCAAGAACTCATGCGCATCAACAAGGCCATTCAATCAGGTGCATTGGCGCAAAACCCCGTACTACAACAAGCCTTTGAGTTGGCCAAAGATCCCGGGCGCAAACTCCACTTTCTAGGACTCGTCTCTGATGGTGGTGTGCATTCCCATATCGATCACTTGTTAGCCCTAACCGATTATGCTCGCCAAGCGGGTGTACCCCGAGCCTATGTACATGCATTCACTGATGGGCGCGACACCGACCCGAAAAGTGGCATAAAGTTCATCGAACAACTACTCGAACATCTGGAGCATGGCCCCGTCCAGTTGGCATCCGTAATAGGTCGTTATTATGCCATGGACCGCGATAAACGATGGGCACGCACTAAAGTGGCATATGATTTATTGGTGCATGGAAAAGGCGAACCTACACAAAATGCAGTGCAAACCATCGCTCAGCGCTATGCCCTCAATGAGACCGATGAATTTTTAAAGCCAATTGTGTGCGTAGACGTACATGGGAATCCCCGCGTTACGCTCGCTGATGGCGATGTGGTTATCTTTTTTAACTTTCGCACCGACCGCCCACGACAGCTCACCACCGTACTCACCCAAAAAGACATGCCCAAGTACGATATGCATCCCCTCAAGCTCCACTACATCACTATGACGCGATACGATGATGAGTTTAAAAACATTCACGTCCTTTTTGAAAAGGAAAACTTGAACCACACATTGGGTGAAGTTTTCGCTCGGCAAGGCAAAACACAACTGCGCATCGCCGAAACGGAAAAATATCCACACGTCACCTTCTTTTTCAATGGTGGACGCGAAGAACCATTTGAAAGTGAACATCGCATCCTCATTCCTTCGCCTAAAGTAGCTACCTACGACCTCCAGCCCGAAATGAGTGCACCACAAGTCACCCAAGCAGCCATAGACTTCATCCGAGAACAACAGCCCGATCTGGTCGTGCTCAACTATGCCAATACAGACATGGTGGGGCATACAGGAGTATTTGAAGCTGCAATAAAAGCCGCTGAAACTGTAGATGCCGGGCTGGGCCAGCTCGCATCACTAGCCCGTCAGCTCGATTACGAGTTAATCGTCACAGCTGATCACGGCAATGCGGATTACATGATCAACGACGATGGTACGCCCAATACTGCACATACGATGAACCCCGTACCTATTATCTACGTCAGTACACACCCGCGTGGAAAACACCTGCGCAACGGCAAGCTCGGTGATATTGCGCCGACAATTCTCCACATCATGAGTATGCCTATTCCGCAAGAGATGACCGGTGAAATACTCCTAGACTGATCCACTGCTGCCAAACAACAGTATGAAACACCTGCTTTTACTTGCCATGCTGCTTTGCTGGGCTACCTGTAGCCTACCTACCGATCAAGCTAAAGCACCTGTAGTGCATACTGCTTACAGCCTGGGGCAATTCATTAAAGCAGAACAAGCGCGGCTGGCACAGTTGCCGGGCCCCTTTGTCAAAACTGTCCAAGTGGACGACCAAACGGAGACTAAAGAGTTGGAACAACTTGACTGGGCCAATGAACTCGAAATTTTTGCAAAAGCCGACATTAACAAGCCCGCCTGGCGGGGAAAATATATCGTGGATAGCCTCTTCGCCCCCGACGGCAGCCTAAAAGCGCTACACTACCAAGCCCAAGACAAAAAGCTCAAAATCCGCACCTTTAACGTGTATTTTCACCAAGGCCAAGTCGACTACATCGAGATAAAAAAACAAGCCAATTCGCTTGTTTCTTCTGCCACGGTGTACATGAAATACGACCCCGATACGGGATATTACATCGAAAACCAGCAAAAAACGGCACTATCAAGCCCTCACATCCTGCGCATTTCAGTAACTTTCGTAAATAAAAGCCGCTGAAGCCCCTTTCTTTATAATGCTTACCTGTATCTCACTCTATGAAGATACGCGCTACATCCCTAGAACAGATACCCCAAGTCGTAGCCATGGAACAAAAGGCTTTGTCTTGGATATGTCCTTTTACTGCCGACCAACACGCCTTGCTCATTCAGGCCCCACATGCCTTTCACGCGTTAGCCATCGATGAGTCTGGCTTACCCCTCGGCTTCCTAATCTTAGAGGGGCTCGACACCCCCCACCGTGCCGTGATGTTGCGCCGCGTAGTAGCTGCATGGCCACGACGGGGCATAGGCAAATTTTTAGTCAAATGGGCCATGCATTACTGCTTTATTGTACAAAACAAGCACCGCTTGTGGCTAGAAGTGTTTACTGATAATACTCCGGCTATCGCCTTGTATGAATCGGTGGGTATGGTACGCGAAGGAACCAGCAGAGAAAGCATCTGGCAACACGGACGATGGCGCAGCCTCTATCACTACTCTATACTCGAAGATGAATATTTCAAAAGGTATCCCAGCTAATTTTTCCCCCATTCTAAAGACACCACGCGATCAAAATAGCGCCTAATCCACATATTATATGCAAATAATTGCACTATGCGTCCACCTAAGCCATATTTTTGCCATCTGCATGCCGCATACACATGGGGTGTGTAACGGGCACTTTCTACAAACCAACCAAACCAAGGGCCATGAGCCAAGACCTTATTACAATTACATTCCCCAATGGTCGTACGCGCCAATATCCCAAAGGCGTAACTGCGCTCGATATAGCTAAAGATATCAGTGAAGGGTTGGCACGTAACGTGCTTTCAGCCAAGATCAATGGAGAAGTATGGGATGCTACCCGCCCTATCTACCAAGACGCCACCGTCGAGCTACTCACTTGGAAAGATAGAGAGGGAAAAGCCACCTTCTGGCATTCATCTGCTCATCTCATGGCTGAAGCACTTGAAGCACTCTATCCCGGCATCAAATTTGGCATTGGCCCCCCCATTGAGCACGGATTTTACTACGATGTAGACCCTGGCAAATACGCTATCTCCTCGGAAGATTTCCCAAAGATCGAAGCCAAAATGTTGGAGCTGGCGCGCCAGAAAAACCCCTACATACGCAAGGAAGTGCCTAAAGCTGAAGCCATCGAATACTTCAAGCAAAAAGGCGACGAATACAAACTTGAGTTGCTCGAAGAGCTCAATGATGGCGAAATCACCTTTTATCAACAAGGCAACTTTATCGACTTGTGCCGCGGGCCCCACATCCCCGATACGGGCCGTATCAAGGCGGTCAAGCTGATGAACGTGGCTGGCGCCTACTGGCGCGGTGATGAAAACCGAAAACAGCTGACGCGCATCTATGGCATCACCTTTCCAAAGAAAAAAGAACTCGACGAGTACCTCCACATGATCGAGGAGGCCAAAAAGCGCGATCACCGCAAGCTGGGTCCTGAGCTTGAGCTGTTTATGTTCTCAGAAAAAGTAGGGGCTGGCCTACCTATTTGGTTGCCCAAAGGTACTGCCTTGCGCAGCCGACTAGAAGATTTTCTAAAAAAAGAACAGATCAAACGGGGCTATCAACCCGTCATCACACCCCATATTGGCAAAAAAGAACTCTACGAAACCTCTGGCCACTGGGAAAAATACGGCGAAGACAGCTTTCAGCCCATACAAACCCCTAAAGAAGGAGAAGTGTTTTTGCTCAAACCCATGAATTGTCCCCACCATTGTGAAATTTACGGATACCGCCCCCGATCATATAAGGAGCTGCCCTTGCGCATTGCTGAATTCGGCACAGTATACCGCTATGAGCAAAGTGGCGAATTACATGGCCTGACGCGCGTGCGTGGCTTTACTCAAGACGATGCCCATATTTTCTGCACGCCCGACCAACTCAAAGACGAGTTTCTCGGCGTACTTGAGCTGACGCAATTCGTCCTCAAAAAACTAGGGTTTGACAGTTACACCGCCCAGATCTCTTTGCGCGATCCTCTGGACAAAGACAAATACATAGGAAGTGAAGAAGACTGGGAGCGCGCTGAAAGGGCCATCATCGAAGCCACCCAGGAAATTGGGCTGGAAACAGTCACCGAATTGGGTGAAGCTGCTTTTTACGGCCCCAAGCTCGACTTTATGGTCAAAGATGCATTGGGCCGATCGTGGCAGCTGGGTACCATCCAAGTAGATTACAACTTGCCCAAACGCTTCAATCTCGAATACATCGGCCCAGACAACAAGCCACATCGCCCTGTCATGATTCACCGAGCGCCCTTCGGCTCTATGGAGCGCTTTATCGGTGTGCTTATCGAGCACTGCGCTGGCAAGTTTCCGCTATGGCTCGCTCCTGATCAATACGCTTTGCTACCCATTTCTGACCGCTTTCTCGACTATGCCCAGCAAGTCGCCAATGAACTGGTAGTACACGACATTCGCGGCTTTGTAGACGATCGAAGCGAAAAAATCGGCCGCAAAATCCGCGATGCCGAATTGAAAAAAGTGCCCTTCATGCTGATCGTAGGGGAAAAGGAAGTCGCTCAAGGCAAAGTATCTGTGCGAAAACAAGGCCATGGCGATATCGGATCAATGACGCTCTCGGAATTCGTCGAGTGGTTTAAAAAACAACTCGAAGGAGAAGAGCATTAAGCCCTTCTCTTCTTGTTTTCGAAAAGATTTTGCCCACTGGCCCCCTAAACATTCCCACCATATAGGTGTTGGAAATAACCAAAAAACTCGTTACATTGCAAAAAAAATAATATTTGTTGCATAAGCCTATGAAGCACCTGTTACTCCTGCTCACATTTGCTGCCTTTACCACGACGCTATTTACCCAAAGCTTTCGTTCATCCAGTTGTCAAGGATGCAAAAGTGGGGCTGTGCAAACAGAGGCCAAGGTGTTCCCCAACCCCGCTACCGAGTACATCGAACTGAGTGCCAGCAATCGCGCTACACTCCTCATTATTTTCAACTTAGTAGGACGAGAGATAAAACGCTTTACAATCAAACCCAAGCATAGGTATTATATCGGCAACCTGCCCAATGGCCTTTACTTAGTGCAAATTCTCGATGAGAAAAATCAACCACTTGCCACCTTGCGCCTGAGTAAGAAATAGTCACCCTTGTTATCCACATCAGGTATTTGTCTTATTCATTACCCTAACCCTTTGGTGCTAGTGATTGATCTATGTAAACGCATATTCCCATTAGGAATTAGCCCCTGGCTTACGGACTAACTCCGAAGCGCATTTGCTATTTTGCATTGAATCCATCCCCCCTACCAATTCATTATTCTTATTATCAAGTAGATCGAAGAGGGTAGGCTACACTGCCAGATCAGAATCAGATCTCTGAATTTATTTTAAAGCCTAAGCCCCTTACTTTTTCTTGAAAGCTTCAATAGCGCGACGTGCAGGTGGCGTCAGTACGAGGCGACCACTCATTTCAGCACGCTGTTCCAATAAGGTATCCCAATGCTCAGTGCCTTCCCACAGCACTTTTTTGAGCTGAACCATTGCCTCTACACTCGACTGGGCCAAGGTATGTGCCAAGGCTTCTATCGCCTCGTCCATCTCTGCTATAGAGTCGAACAAGCGAGCAAACAACCCTTTTTCAAGCGCCCAACTGGCATCGTGCCATCGGGTAGCGTCGATAGCCATCTGGCCAAAAGCCGCTTGCCCTACTTTGCGTGCCACTGCGGGCCCTACTACAAAAGGACCAATGCCTACAGCCAGTTCACTGAGTTTGACCGCAGCATGACGCGTGGCAAAACAATAATCAGTTGCAGCAGCCACACCTACCCCACCACCTACAGCCTTTCCTTGCACGCGACCAAGAATCAGTTTGGGGCACTGGCGCATCGCATTGATTACACGCGCAAAGCCCATAAAGAACTCCTTTCCTTGCGCAAAACTTTCAATAGCCAACAACTCGTCGAAGCTGGCTCCAGCGCAGAACGTGCGCTCACCTGTACTCCGCAGCACCACCACATGTACCGACTCATCAGCTCCAGCTTCTCGGATCGTCTGTGCTAATTGGGCCAACAACCTACCTGGCAGAGAATTGTGTGCAGGATGGTAAAACTCAATTGTGCCAACACCTTTTTCGACTGTAAAGGACACCTGTCCCATTTGCGTCTTGTCCATGCGGCAATTCTTTTTGGTTTGGGCTGGCGGCAAATATACGGGCTTGCGGCTCGCGCCAAAAAAGTATGGTTACTCGCCCAAGGAAGCACCCATACGACGCAATAAACGCAACGTGGCACGTATGCCTTCTTCTTCTGGCAAGCTATTGCCTTCATATTCAATACCTATATAGCCTCGGTAACCCGCATCTTTCACGATTTCGAGCATACGTCTATAATCTGTATGGTGCTCATTGCCCTGTACATCGAAGTCATGCGATTTGGCACTCACAGCCCGTGCATAAGGCATCAATTCGCGTACGCCTCGATAGCGATCATACCACTCCACGCATTGGTGGCCCTGCCCATGTGTGGCCTCGCTGTAGCGCAGACAAAAATTGCCAAAATCGGGTAAGGTACCCACGTTGTCCATATCCACTTGGGTGATTACGTCTGCCAACCATTGCCCGTTAGACGAATAGCCACCGTGATTCTCCACCAATACTTGTACGCCAGCTTGCCGAGCATAGCTTCCCAGCCGACCTAAGCCATCTACCGCTGCAGCAGCAACCTCTTGTGCACTGCCTTCTCCATGTGCATTGACGCGAATAGATCGGCAGCCCAAGAAGGCAGCTGCATCTACCCATTTGCGGTGATTGTCCACTGCAACCTTCCGTTGGGCATCGTCCAGATGGGCCATAGCCCCCTCCCCATCAATCATAATCAGGTGGATGTACACACCCACATCCTCTGCACGTCGCTTGAGCACACTCAGGTAGTTGCGATCAGTAGCTTTGTCTTTAAAAAACTGGTTGACATACTCCACAGCTGATATGCCGAAGTCATTTTTTGCCTTTGCAGCAAAATCCAAGTTGTCCAGCTTTCCAGAAAACAACTGGCGATGCAAAGACCACTGTGCCAGAGAGATTTTGAAAAACAAAGGCGCTTCCAAAGGCGGTACAGCCTTACCTTGACGAGACAACCAGCGAGTACGAGATCTACCCGCCGATAGACCCCAAAAACCCATACCCAGTGCCAGCTGTGCGGCTGTATGAAGAAAAGTTCTTCGCGTGCAACTCATGAATAAGTTTTTTAAATTATTGGACAAATTCCAGTTTATCCACTGCCCAGGCATCCCATTCTTGTACTCGTCCTTTTTTGTCTTTCCAAATGTTTGGGCCTCCACCAAACGACAGATACAAGTCATGTACCTGCCCATCACTAACCAGCGGCATAGCAATCCACTGCCAGCCCTGCGAAGGACGCAGCAGGCGCTGGCCAATTATCGGGCCGTCTGCCCCATCTAGATGCACGCGCACAAGCCCACCTTTCACTCCTCTAAGTCTAAGGCGTATTTGGTCAATGCCCTGTAGATCAATTTTCCGAAAGTACAAATAGCCGCCTGCACGCAAGCCCACTTGTGTAAACTCTTGGTTTTTTACCAAAACGGCTCTCCATACCTTTGTAGATACCATCGCACCACTCGGCCTCAACTAATGGATGACGCAAGAAACACACATCACGTCCTTCTAAGGGAGGTACGCCCTTGCTCCCCCCATCTCGATATGCCACAGAAAGCACATAACCACCTCGATCGCCAGGTGCATGTGCCTCAAAGCGAAATTGCCCTTGAGGTGGCAGACGCTCCACGCCGTCTAACGACAAGATGTAACGCACCATCACCTCGGCCACTTCCATACTCAACTGTGGATGTGCAGCCATCATTGCTTCACCCCACACTCCATTACCGCCTTTGATCACTTTTTGCGCCAATAGTAATACAGCCTCTTCGTCGCTCGACCCATAATGTTCGGCTACTTGCTGAAAACTCGGCCCTACATTCTCGCCTTGCCACTCATGACACGACAAACAGTCGCTCTCTTTGATGAAACGCAAACCCTCTATGTAGGCCAATGGCCCCTGAGGTAAAGGCTCTTTACCCTGCCGTAGGCGATTGAAAAACTCCGGATCACGCACCCACGATTGCTGCACCACAATGCGATCATCAGCGATGCCACCGGCTGCTTCATCTTCCACATCGCGTATTTCCACTCGATAAGTGCCACTTCTATGCCCGAAATAAAAACTTCGGTTGGCCTGATAGTGTAAGCGTACACGTGGTGGATCGTTGCCCACAGCAACCTGCCAATCAGCCCATGCTGTGGCGCCATGACGATCTGTAACTGATAGCCGTACTTTATGCACTCCCATCTGCTCCAACACAAACGTGTCGCGTAGCGCATGGCTGACAGCACGCGGATCGGCATTGATAAACCAAGATATGCTTACCGAATCACCCGTATCGTGATCAAAGGAGGGAGTAGCATCGACTATTACGTGAAGAGGTGCCGCTCCATGTAATGGCTGGATATGTGCCCTAGGAATAGGCTGGCGGTTTCCCGAAGCAAATTCAATACGCGAAAGCATGGCATCGGGGTTATTCATAAAATATTGGCGGCCATACTCCAATACGTACAAGGCCCCATCGGGACCAAACACCATGTCGATAGGTTTGCTGATGGGCATGTCGGGACAAAAAGGTTCCATCTTCAACAAACGCCCTTGCTCATCGATAGTAAGTACCTTGATCCAGCTACGCGCCCATTCGAAGATGAATAGCTTGCCGTCATAATAAGGAGGAAATTTCACCATCGACGTAGGCATCACCTCATCGGCATAATAAAAAGGACCAACCATTGCACTCCGCGCCCCCTGCCCCAATAAGGGAAACTCTTTAGACGGGCCGTAAGGATACCATATCCATGCAGGTTGAGCTGGTGGTAAGAGGCGCATGCCCGTATTGTTGGGCGATTCGTTGACGGGATGTGCTGGATCTTGAGGCGGACCTACCTCATCAGTGGCAAAATCGCGCATGGGAAAAGCCTTGTTATCCGCCTCGAAGTAGGGCCATCCAAAGTTGCCAGGTCCCTTGGCTTGATTCCATTCGTCGTAACTCTGGGGACCGTATCGTGGATGGTCCACTCCTGCATCAGGCCCTACATCGCCCCAGTATAGCCAGCCTGTACGCCTATCAACAGTAATGCGAAAAGGGTTGCGGCAGCCCATGGCGTAAATCTCCGGACGCGTATTGGGCGCGTTCGGTGGGAAAAGGTTGCCCTCAGGAACTGAATAAGTACCATTGGGCTCAGGTTTGATGCGCAAAATCTTTCCGCGTAGGTCATTGGTGTTGGAAGAAGACTTTTGCGCATCGTAAGGCGCCCGACCAGGCCGTTCATCGAGTGGCGAATAGCCATCAGAAGCCTTAGAGCTGGTATTGTCACCCGTGGCGAGATAGAGCAAACCATCAGGACCAAAGGCTACCGACCCACCAGAATGACAGCAAGTCTCGCGCTGTACGGGCACTTTGAGCAGCACGCGTTCGGTGTGCCAGTGCAAGCTATCGTCGCGAAAGACAAAACGCGACAAGTATTGTTCCGGTATATCGCATCTCGAAGAAGGCGAGTAATACACGTAAATCCACCAGTTCTCTTTGCCATAGGCAGGATCAAGTGCAATGCCATGCAAGCCATCTTCGTAATTACCATCAATGCACACATCAAATTGGGCAGCTACAATAGTGCGCTTTTTGTACGGATCATATAACTTCATCTTGCCACGCCGCTCCAAAAATAGCACCTTGAGATCGGGCAAGATCACCATTTCCATGGGCTCGTAAATGTCGTTGTCGAGCACTACTTTGGTAAAGCGATTGAAATTCGGTGCGCGCTTTTGTCTTACCTGCTCGTAATTGTAACTATTCGAGCCAATGGCATACTGCACGGCCTGCCATAAGTACTGCACATCAATGGTGTCCACACCTGACCATCGATCTAAAAGGCTGCGCACTGCTCTGCCACCCTGCCAAGCAAAACCCACAAAAGGGCCCCAAACGCGGTCATTGGCTGAAAGGCGATGACAAACGATACTGTCGTACCAAGGCCATAGGTAAGGCGTGACGCTGTAGCGATCAATTGTCAGTAAGCCATTTCCTGCTGCCACATAGCGCTCCAAGTCAGCATGGTGCCAGATTTGGAAGCTATCTTCTACAGGCTGGTAGAGCAATACCGCACTATAGCGCACTAAAGAGGTCTCAGTAAACGAGTCGAGCGAGTGGGTAATGACTACCGCATCAAGCGGTAATGATTTTAATTGACCCGCAAATCGCTGTGCATCACTTTTTTGCCATACGTCTTGAGGGATATACACCAAAAGTTGACGATCGTGGCGCTGAATGACTCCAGCACCTTGTTGGCAGGCCATCCACATGCTGATCCACAGCAACAGCAGGGTGATTTCTCTCATATGAGCTCGGTATTTAGTGTAAAAATGGCACCTTCTTGCCAAAGAACAACACGACCCACCACCTTTTTAACAAAGAAAATTTTGTACTTAGGCGCACTTATCCAATAAAAAAACCCACCTTTTGACGATCAGGTGGGTCGGGACAACTTACAACACTAATCTGATACACTGCAAATCACACAGCCTCTGGAGCACCAAAGACCGATTTGAGAAATTCCCGATTCATGCGTGCAATATGGCTCACCGAAATGCCCTTGGGGCATTCGGCTTCACAAGCTGTCACATTAGAACAACGCCCAAAGCCCTCTTCATCCATCTGCTTGACCATGCGCTGTACACGGCGACTCGCCTCTATTTTTCCTTGAGGTAGTAAAGCCAAATGGGATATCTTGGCCGATACAAACAACATGGCCGAAGCATTGGGGCAAGCTGCCACACAGGCACCACAACCAATACAAGTAGCCGCATCAAAAGCCTCTGAGGCAGTCTCTTTGGGGATGAGAATGGCGTTTCCATCTTGAGCTTGCCCCGTATCTACAGAAATGTAGCCCCCTGCCTGTATAATGCGATCAAAAGCCGAACGATCTACTACCAAGTCCTTTACAACGGGAAAAGCCTGTGCGCGAAATGGCTCAATGTAGATCGTATCGCCATCCTTGAAGTGCCGCATGTGTAACTGGCAAGTAGTGGTCTTCTGCATGGGCCCGTGAGGCTGACCATTGATCACCATAGAACAAGCTCCACAGATGCCCTCTCGACAATCGTGATCAAAAGCTACAGGTTCTTCTTTTTTTTCAATAAGCTGCTGATTGAGTACATCGAGCATTTCGAGAAAGCTCATGTGTTCGTTGGCTTCGACCTGGTAAGTGGCGAACCCTCCTTTATCGTTGGGGCCTTGTTGCCGCCATACTTTGAGCGTAAGTTTCATGACGCGTTGAGTTTGTGAATGTGAGCAAAACAAGAACCAATAGGCGCAAGTGCATCACTTGTAGCTGCGCGTCTTCAGTTCGACGTTTTCAAACACGAGCGGTTCTTTGTGCAACACAGGATCTTGGTTAATATCAGTCCATTCCCATGCAGCTACATAAGCGTATTCTTCATCATTGCGCAAGGCTTCACCATCTTCTGTCTGATATTCTTCGCGGAAATGCCCTCCACAACTTTCGTTGCGATGTAATGCATCGATACACATCAACTCACCTAATTCGAGAAAGTCTGCCACACGATGGGCCTTCTCCAATTCGGGGTTGAACTCATCCATACTGCCTGGAATGAATACATCTTTGTAAAACGCTTTGCGCAGCTCGCGAATAAGCTGGATGCCTTTCCGCAAGCCTTCTGCATTGCGTGCCATGCCGCAGTATTCCCACATGATTTTGCCCAACCGCCGATGGAACGATTCCACCGACTGCGAGCCGCCAATTTGCATCAGGCTTTCCAAACGCGTGCGTACTTCCTGCTCCGTTTGCTCAAACTCGGGCAAGTCGGTGGCAATACGTGGCGTGCGAATCTCATTGCTGAGAAACACGCCAATCGTATAAGGGAGGACAAAATAACCATCTGCCAACCCCTGCATCAAGGCCGAGGCCCCTAAGCGGTTGGCACCATGATCCGAAAAATTGCATTCACCTATTGCGAACAGCCCCGGAATGTTAGTTTGCAAATTGTAATCGACCCATAGCCCGCCCATCGTATAGTGAACAGCTGGGTAGATTTTCATAGGCACCTTATACGGGTTTTCCCCCGTAATCTTTTCGTACATCTCGAAGAGGTTGCCATATTTCTCCTCCACCACTTGCTCACCTAAGCGGCGTATAGTCGCTGCATCGGGTTGATGAATGCCAAAGGCATGAGCCTTCGACTGGCCATAGCGCTCAATTGCAGTGGCAAAGTCTAAAAATACTGCCTTTCCTGTAGGCGACACACCTCGACCTTCGTCGCATACGCGCTTGGCAGCTCGCGAAGCCACATCTCTTGGCACCAAGTTGCCGAATGCCGGGTACATGCGCTCAAGGTAGTAGTCGCGATCTTCTTCGGGGATATCTAGTGCAGTTTTCAGCCCTTTTCGAATCGCCTCGGCATCTTCTACTTTCTTGGGCACCCACACACGACCATCATTGCGCAAGCTCTCCGACATGAGCGTCAGCTTCGATTGATATTCACCCGATTGGGGAATACAGGTAGGGTGGATCTGGGTAAAGCAAGGGTTAGCCATATAAGCACCACGACGTACTGCACGCCATGCTGCCGTCACATTGGAGTTCATGGCATTGGTCGAAAGGTAAAAGACATTGCCATAGCCACCTGTGGCAAGCACGACCGCATGAGCAGCATGGCGCTCCAGCTCGCCCGTAAGCAGATTGCGCGCAATAATGCCCCGTGCCTTGCCATCTACCAATACCACATCTAACATTTCATGGCGATGGTATAACTCCACTTTGCCCAGCGACACCTGGCGAGACAATGCTTGATAAGCTCCTAACAAGAGTTGCTGGCCCGTTTGCCCACGCGCGTAAAAAGTACGCTTCACCTGTACTCCACCAAAAGAGCGGTTATCCAAATATCCACCATACTCACGCGCAAAAGGCACTCCCTGAGCTACCGCCTGGTCAATGATATTGGCACTCACCTCTGCCAATCTATAGACATTGGCCTCGCGACTGCGATAGTCGCCACCTTTAATGGTATCGTAAAATAGGCGCCACACACTGTCGCCATCATTTTTATAGTTCTTAGCCGCATTGATACCGCCCTGAGCAGCAATGGAGTGAGCGCGGCGCGGGCTGTCGTGAAAGGTGAACACCTTCACATTGTAGCCCAGCTCTGCCAGAGATGCAGCCGCCGAAGCACCTGCCAAACCTGTACCCACTACGATGATGTCGAGGCGCAACTTGTTGTTGGGAGCCACCAAAGGCATCGTAGAGCGATAGGTAGTCCACTTTTCTTTCAACGGCCCCGGTGGTATGTGTCCATCAAGCTGTTTCATATACTTGCATTTGTGGGTTTTTCAATCTTGGAAAGCTATACACTTTACCACTCATTACTTAAGCATGCTTCACAAAAAACACAATGGGAATAAGGGCAAAGCCCAACGGTATGACAATTGCATAGAGCTTCCCTAAAAAATGGATTAATGGACTATACTTACTGTGGTTGATTCCCAAAGTCTGAAACGATGACTGGAATCCATGCCACAAGTGTGCACCGATAACCACCATGCTCACTACATAGAATAGTACAAAGCCCAAGTTTTGATAAGTGGTAGCTACCAATGTGTACAGATCTTTTACCTCCTGACCGTCGTAGCGTACTACGCCAATGTCGCCAATCTTCATCTTGAACCAAAACTGGTACATGTGCACCAGAATAAAGACAAAGATGACTGTGCCAATCCAACCCATACGGCTAGCAATACGCGGATTGGTATTGACTGCACGCAGACGATGTACTGCGTAAGGCTGCGCACCCCGCGCCAAGCGGTTTTTACGCCACAAAGCCCATCCTTGAAATGCATGCAACAAAATAAATGCATACAATAGATAGGAGATCGTCTTGATCAAAGGACTGTGCGTCATAAAATGGGCATACTCATTGAACGAGCGCCCCCCATCATCGGCAAGTAGTTGTAAGTTGCCCGCAAGGTGTACCACTAAAAACACGATAAGAAACAACCCTGTCAGGCTCATCACCACTTTTTGCCCCAAAGAAGAGGTGAGAAACTTGGAAAACCATCCCATACGTTCTATGTATTTTGTATAGCAACAACTAAACGCAAACTATCACGACCTTCACTTGTTTTGAGGCAGACTACACGTCACAAGAGTGAAGTACATGTAGGTGAAGTCATTCCTATCTTTGCACTATCCCTCTCAAGTGTTGCCGCTCCAAAGAGCGTTTACAGCCTGCGCAAAAGTAAAACTTAGTCATGCACAAAAAACCTGAGATTGATCAGCAAACTACTATTTAAACTCATTCAAAATTGAAATACATTACACAACCTACACCTGCCATGAATAGCCCAAAACAAAAACAAGTACCCCAAGTAAGCTTTGCACAATTCTTGGACTACTTCCCCGAAACCACCTTGCCTGTTACCCTTGGTGAAGAAAGTGCCCATCAATACAGTAAAATCAACGAGCCTTTTCACAAATTGGCCATAGAGCAATTCATTTATCCCATAGAACCCGAAAATACCGATGAACTCACCGAGTTTGTACCGTGCTTTCGCATCCCCGACACCCATGCCTTTCACGCCGTAGTGTATTGGCGAGCCAGCTTGATGAGCTATCAGTTTGTGCTAGCTACCTTTACACCTAAGGGTCAGCTTATCGACCGGCGTGTATTGGCCGGCACCTTAGTACAAAACAACCTCATGACGCAGTCTGTAGCCACCATAGAAGAAGACTGGATGATTTACATCATTTCGGGGCAAAGTCCTGCCCACGAAGAGCTATACGAAGCTGCACGCAGCAAAGCCTTTGAGCTCGAACTCTTGCCTGATGGTCGGATCATTCACCCCATGTAGAGAACTTCTCAACTTGCCAACAAGCTTACTATAGACACATCCTGAAATGTACCATGAAGAAGAAAAAGAAGAAAAAAGCTAATAAACTTACGAATACTGCCCTTCAACAAGCCATTTTAAAGCTGTTGCAAGCCAATCCGCGCAAGCGGTACAATCCCAAACAGATCGCCCGTAAGCTCAATGCCAGCAACAATAAAGATAGCATCCAGCACGCCCTCACCCAACTGGTAGCAGCAAAAAAGGCCGAATACCTGGGCAACTTTCGATACCGCTTCCGCAAAGGAGCAGCTACACAGCCATCTAAACAAGAATGTGAAGGCATTGTCGATATGACGCGCCAAGGCGATGCCTTTGTCATGACTGACCGCCTGGAAACTGACATTTACGTACCTGCCCGATGGCTCAACACCGCCTTACATGGAGATCGCGTACGCGTAGCCTATTGGCAAGTGCCTCGGAGGAAAAACCCCGAAGGCGAAGTGCTCGAAGTAGTCGAACGCGCCACGGATCATTTTATTGGTACCATCCATATGGGGCCACGTATCGCTGTCGTCGTTCCCGATCGCATGAACATGCCCGTCGACATTTACGTGCCGCTTAGTAAAGTAGGTGACGCTGAAGACGGCGACAAAGTAGTCGTCAAGGTAGTTCGTTGGCAAGACCGACGCTATCATGCTCCTGTAGGCGAAGTGACAGAAGTACTGGGCAAACCAGGTACGCACGATATTGAAATGAAAGCCATACTTATTAACAACGGCTTTCGGTTGTCTTTTCCCGAAGAGGTCATACAAGAAGCCAACGATCTGTCTTCCCATATCGAACTGCAGGAAATACATCGCCGCCGTGACATGCGCGACGTACCTACTTTCACCATCGACCCCGATGACGCCAAAGACTTTGACGACGCACTATCGGTCCGCCAACTGCCTAACGGCCATACCGAAGTAGGTATTCACATTGCCGATGTAACGCACTATGTCAAGGAAAACAGCCAGCTCGATCAAGAAGCATACAAGCGCGCCACCTCTGTATATTTGGTAGATCGCGTCTTGCCCATGCTGCCCGAAAAACTCTCTAATGAGCTGTGCTCCCTACGACCTCATGAAGACAAGCTGACCTTTTCGGCAATATTCGAGTTCGACCGGCGCGACCGCATAGTGAGCCGCTGGTTTGGCAAAACCATTATCCACTCCGACAGGCGATTCACATACAACGAAGCTCAAGAAATTCTCGAAAACCGAAAAGGAGAATTTGCCCAAGAACTGCTCGAACTAAATCATTTGGCAAAAAAACTGCGTGCCCGTCGCTTTCGAAATGGCTCGATCAACTTCGAAACAGAAGAAGTGCGCTTCCGCCTCGACGAGCATGGCGTACCAGTAGAAGTTTACGTCAAGGAACGCAAAGAAGCACACATGCTTGTAGAAGACTTTATGCTTTTAGCCAATCGAGAAGTCGCTACCTATATCCACGAGAAAGGCAGACAAACTCAAGAGATCCCCTTCGTCTATCGCGTACACGACGAACCTGACCCCGTAAAAGTGGAAGAATTCGCCCGCTTTGCTAAAGAACTCGGCTTTGAAATTGACACCAGCTCACCCCAAGCCATTGCCAAATCCTATAACCGACTGGCAGAAGAGGCAGAAAAAAACGAAGTGCTCCGCATCCTCGAGCCCATCGCCATCCGCACCATGGCTAAAGCTATCTACACCACGCACAATATTGGTCACTACGGCCTAGGGTTTAAATTTTACACTCACTTCACCTCGCCGATCCGCCGTTATGCCGATGTATTGGTACACCGCATCCTCGAAGAAAATCTCGGCGACAAAACACTACGCGTCAATCAAGACAAGCTCGAAGCACAATGTCGACACATATCCGCAATGGAACGCCGTGCCATGGATGCCGAACGCGAAAGCGTCAAATACAAGCAGGTGGAATACATAGAAAACCACATAGGTGAAACATTTGAAGGCGTTGTGTCGGGTATCATCGAGTCGGGCTTTTTTGTTCAGCTCAAAGAAAATTTGTGTGAAGGCATGGTCCGATTCAGCTCAATGAACGAGCCTTTTGAAGTGGAACCAGGTCGCTTACGTGCCAAAAGCCTTCACACAGGACGCATTATTAAAATGGGTGACGTGGTCGAAGTCAAAATCGTAGACGCCGACCTTGCCCGCCGACAAATCGAAATGGTGCTCGCCCCAACTACACGAGCATCTACACCCTTGGCCGAAAAACTCAAATCCACCCAAAAAGCTGCCACCAATGGCATGCCCAAAGAGCGAAAAAAGGCAGCAAGAAAAAAAGGTGTCACCCAACGCAACTTGTCTACATCGGCATCTCACCCGCCAAAAGCCAAGCATAACAAAGCTCGAAAAAAATAGTAATGCGTCCCTCACGAGTCAATGAGATCGAGCTGCGCCACACTCTCTATATGATGTGTGTGTGGAAACATATCGACAGCTTGCACACGGACCAGCCTATATTTTTGCGAAAGCAGCTGAAGATCACGCGCCTGTGTAGCAGGGTTACAACTCACATACACGATACGTGGCGCAGCCAACTCCAATAAAGTATGCACCACATCTTGATGCATACCTGCACGAGGTGGATCAGTGATGATCACATGAGGACGTCCATGCTGGCGTGCAAAATCGGGCGACAAGTAGTCCTTCACATCGCCCGCATAAAACGTACAATTGTCAATTGCGTTGCGCAAAGCATTGGCCCGAGCATCTTCAATTGCTGCTGCCACCTCTTCTATACCAACCACATGCCGAGCGCGACCTGCCACGTACAGTGCAATACTTCCAATCCCTGTGTACAGATCATACACCATTTGCTGCCCCGTAAGCCCCGAAAATGAGGCTGCCACATCGTACAGCTTTTTCGCCTGCTCCGTATTTGTCTGGAAAAAGGACTTCGGCCCAATAGCAAAACGTACATGGCCCAGTTGCTCTTCAATGTAACTTTGGCCATAATAACACACCATGTCCAAGTCGAGCAAAAAATCATTTCGCTTTTCATTAATGCAGTAATACAGGCTCGTCAGTTGTGGAAAGCGCTGGGCGAGCTCGTCAAGCATCGCTTCAATGCGCATCATGTCTTTTTGGCCAAAAGCCAGAATTACCATGGTCTGCCCTAGCGAAGAGGTGCGCACTACCATGTTGCGCAAAAAACCATGATGCCGCTTCATATCGTAAAAGGGCATCTGCAAACGCAAAGCAATTTCCTTGACCGCCAAACGCAACGAATTGCTCGGCTCAGGCTGCAAATAACAGTGTGTTATGTCGATCACTTTGTCGAAGGAACCCAGCGCATGAAAGCCCGCCACAGGCATTTCATTCGATACACCCGAATCAATTTCCTCGCGCGTCAGCCAGCGCTTCGAAGAAAAAGAATATTCCAACTTGTTGCGATAATAGTGCGTTTGCTCAGCTCCAATGATAGGCAGAAACTCCTGAGGCGCTACTTTTCCTATACGTGTAATGGCTTGCTGCACCACTTCTTGTTTGTAGCGCAGCTGTGCCTCATATTCCAGATGTTGCCACTTGCATCCACCACACATGCCAAAATGCGCACAAAAGGGCGCTACCCGCTCAGGCGAGTACTCATGCCAGTGAGTAGCAAAACCCACGTAGTAATCTTTTCGCTTTTTCGTCACTTGCACATCTACCACATCACCCGGCACAGCCCGATCCACGAAGACTACGCGACCATCTGCTGCACGCCCTACAGCCTTCCCTTTATCCGCTATACCAGTCAAGTGAATACGGTGCAGCAAAGGCTTTCTTTTTCCACGCTTACCCATTATAGTGCTCTTTTTGAGGCTTTCACCAAAAGTGCAAAGAAACTCAAACCAGCCGATGCTTCCCAAATGGCTCAGGTTTATCACTAAGTGGCTTGCGTGTAATAATTGTTTTAGCACATGCTTTTCGCCAACAAACTACTACTACCTCGAGTGGCCACATTGAACTAATAACTGCAAAAAACAGCCCCCACAAGCAGCCAATATAGAGCTTGCCTTATGAGAAATACCTATATTTCCCGCTATCAAATCTGTGCCTTTTGCTTAATAAACCACGAGCTGCATGATCATCAAAATGATAGGTTTGATCCTGGGTGGAGGTGTTGGTTCCCGCCTCTACCCCCTTACAGAACAAAGAAGTAAGCCCGCAGTACCCATCGGTGGCAAATACCGGCTCATTGACATTCCCATATCCAACTGCCTCAACTCCGGCGTGCGCCGTATGTTCGTCGTTACTCAATTCAACTCTGCCTCGCTCAACTCACACATAAAAAACACCTATCATTTCGATCACTTTAGCCGAGGCTTTGTCGAAATACTGGCTGCAGAACAGACGCGCACCAGCTCCAAGTGGTTTCAAGGCACCGCCGATGCCGTACGCCAGTCTATGCATCATTTAGTCAATCACGATTTTGACTACATACTCATTTTATCTGGCGATCAGCTTTACCAGATGAACTTCGAGCACATGGCCAAATACCACATCCAGCAAGAAGCCGACATCACCATTGGTACCATACCCGTTACAGCTCAAGAAGCACCTGCTTTTGGCATTATGAAAGTCAATGCCGGAGGCATGATCGAACGTTTTGTCGAAAAGCCTGACCCCGAAGTATTGCCCCAATGGAAATCCAAAGTATCAGCCAACTACCTCAAAGAAGGTAAAGAGTATTTGGCTTCAATGGGCATCTACATCTTCAACAAAGACACCTTGCAACGCTTATTCGAAGAATACGCCGATGCTTTAGACTTTGGCAAAGAAATTATTCCCAATGCCATCCATTCGGGCTACCGCGTAGCCAGCTACGAGTTTGGAGGCTATTGGACCGACGTAGGTAGCATTCGTTCCTTTTTCGACGCCAACATGGAACTGACCAAGCCCATTCCCCGCTTCAATCTATTCGACAGTGAACACCCCGTCTATACGCATCCCCGCATGCTGGCTCCCTCCAAGTTTTATGGCACCATTTTCAGGCAAGCACTTGTAGCCGAAGGCTGTATTATTCATGCCGAACGCATCGAAAGAGCCGTCATCGGTATCCGTTCACGCATTGGCGCCTATACCGTGATCGACCATGCCATTGTCATGGGTAATGACTATTTCGAATCCCTCGAAGAGCTCGAAAATCCCAAACACGGTATTCCCTTGGGTATCGGAAAACACTGCCTCATCGAAAATGCTATTATTGACAAAAACTGCCGTATTGGTGACAACGTCATCATCAGAGGACACCACTCCCTGAAAAATGAAGAATTTCCCACCCACTGCACCGTTGACGGCATCATAGTGCTGAAAAAAGGCGCTGTAATTCCCAACAACACCGTATTAGGGCAAACTAACTAACTATTAGCCATGGATGCCACCTTCCATTTTTTGTGTATTAGCTGTGAATTCAAAGGAGTGGAGTTCATCAAGAGTTGCCATACCGAAGGGCATCGCATTTGGCTACTCACTGCCGAAGACCTGCGCAATGAACCCTGGCCACGCGAGATACTCGAAGACATTTTTTTTCTTCCAGAAATTCAACACGGACAATGGCCCATGGAAGCCCTTATCGCTGGCACCGCATGGTTGTTGCGCCACCACCGCATCGATCGCATCATTGCTTTAGACGATTTCGACGTAGAAGAAGCTGCTGAGCTGCGCGAATACTTTCGCATTCCAGGTATGGGCCAAACTACCGCGCGCTACTTCCGCGACAAACTAGCCATGCGCATGAAAGCCGCAGAAGCTGGTTTGCTCGTCCCTCCATTCAGTGCTCTATTTCACGATGCCGATGTAGATGCCTTTATTCGACAGCACTCACCTCCTTGGGTTGTAAAACCCCGATCCGACGCTTCAGCAAAAGGCATACGAAAAGTACATACCGCTCAAGCTCTTTGGCAAGTGCTCGAAGAGCTGGGGGAAGCTCGACATCGCTTTTTAGTCGAGCAATTCAAGCCTGGACAGGTATACCACGTCGATGCCCTATCTCAAAACGGCCAAGTCATCTTTGCTACTGCCGCTCAATACCTCAGCCCCCCTTTCGACGTGGCTCATGCTGGCGGCATTTTCCGCTCTATGGTGCTACCCCACAACTCGCCCGAAAGTGTATCGCTAAAAGAATTCAACAAAAGAGTACTGCGTGCATTCGGCATGCAGTTCAGCGCATCTCATACCGAGTTCATTCACTGTAAAGAAGACGGACAATGGTACTTTCTGGAAACCTCCGCCAGAGTAGGAGGTGCCCACTTGGCTGAAATGATTGAAGCAGCTACAGGCATTAATATGTGGCGAGAATGGGCTCGGCTCGAATCAGCTGTCGTACGCGGGCAAGACTATCATTTGCCACCAGTGAAGCACCATTGTGCAGGCATTATCGTGTCTTTGGCACGGCAAGCTCAGCCCAACACCTCTGAACTGAACGCCCCCGAAGTCGCATGGCGCCTTGAAAAACCCTGGCACATTGGCCTTATTGTAGCATCACCCAGCCCTCAGCGCGTACGCCAACTACTCGATACATACACACAACACATTGCCCAAAAATGGGCAGCCCATACACCGCCGCCACCTCATGAGTAAGTGTGCGCTCCTTGTGTTGGAAAAAAAGACACGCTGCCCCCAACCCACCGCTTGTCCTTATTATAGCGCACCCCAACCATTAAGCCCTTGCTCAGTCGAGCTAAATTGTTGAGCAACATGGGACGCCGCCGGCCTCGTGGCCAAAGCATGAGCATGCGAATCTCTACTTTAGCAGGCTCGTCAGGTGTGTCAATCACTGGCTCATAGTGCACCTTGCGCTGTAATAGATAAGCACTCTTGTCCTCAATGGCATCTACATCGTACTTGTTGAAATTGATCATCACCCCCGTACCAGAAAAGGAAAACAAAGGCTTGAGCACGTAGTTGTGCAAATCCTCAGGCAACGCTTCCACCTGATCCAAGTACCAAGAATCTGGCACATATCGGCACTGCCGCAACAAGGGTAACGTATATTTACTGATACGAAAAAACCAATTGGGATGCCCCACATATTCCACATCATATGCCTCAGTAAAGCGAAACTGTCGGGGTACATCTCGATGCATCAATTCATCAAAAATGACGCGATTGTAAATTTTCTTTATACGCACCTTGCGCCCCGACTCATCGCGATAGTACAATTTGTCACCCGACACAATTACATCGCTAATACACACAATAGGCGTACCTAAAAGAGCCCGAGTGCCTAAAAAATCTATAAGTGTAGGCTGATCATAAGGCCTAACTTCCAAAATCACCACGTGCTTGGGATCCTCATCACCCACAATGGTCTGTTGCAACAGCTCGATGTAGCTGTCTGAATCTAACCCATTAAAAAGGTGAGAAAAATCGTCAGGTACTGGGAAAAACTTTCGATAAGCACGTGCCACCAAGTCTTGATAACAATATAGCGAAGGAAATCCCTGTATCTCAATGAGGCGTGGCTCAAGCGATCCATCTGACGCACGCGTAATGCCAAAGTCCAGTTGCAAAAACAACGTATGCGCATCTTCGCCAGGCACTACGTATTCGGGCTTGAGTGCACCCTGTGTGCGCTGCTTGAAATCTGGGCTGACCAACACATCCACAATTTCCTCACACGCCTCAAAAAGCTTGTCTCTGAGCGAAACCGGTGCAAAAACGGGTGTTTCACATACTTTGAATGGAGGGCGATGATCCCATGTGTGCCCAATGAAATCAAGCATAGCCTCGTACTGCGCTTCACAAAAAGCTTCATTATACTGCTTGCGCAGTTGGGGAATCATGACGAGTTATTTTGGTGGTTAGGTTTTAGGAAAGATAGAGTTAGCAAAAAACGCCTTCTTATCCAAACATGTTTAGCCTTCAGTTGCACCTACCCCCATCAACTGAGCTAATGCACTATCGATAAACCCCGGCAAAATAATGCGATGTGTGAGCTCAATCTTGTCAGGATCAGCTAAATGGGCTAACATTTCAAAATATCGCACAGCGCCATATTCCTTGATAATTGCCTCCTTGCGGGCTGGCTCCAAAAAGTGCCTCAACATGCCCGCACTATCCGCTTCAGGATGAAACTGCACGCCCACCATTCGGGAACTAAAGCGAATGGCCATAGCAGCCCGAGGCAACTGGGGTGCCCGACGCTCGCGTTCAATGGCCAACAGTTGTGCACCTAGCGCACTGAGCTGAGACTCATCTACATCAACTACTTGATACTCCCGAAAGTCAGCAACCCAAAAGGGATCGGGTAAGTTCGCCAACAACGCATCCCGATACCCTGCTGGTGTCTTGTATACGGGAAAAGTACCAAATGATTTCGCAATGCGCTTACGGACTTGCCCTATACCAAAGTGGATACATGCCATCTGAAAAGAATGGCATATAAAAAAGAAAAACTTAGGCCGTAGGCCACAAACCTGATTGTGCCGCCGCACCCCATCTACCAGCTCATACCACCTCTGCTCCCATAATGCACCAGTAGGTAAAGGGCTACCTGGCCCTCCTGAAGAAATGTATATGTCAAAAGACAAATCGGGTAATTGATCTGCACCACGCACATCAAACACCTCCACTTCTACCTCCGGCGCATATCGTGCCATAATAGCCCGCAATCGCCCCATACCCAAATTCTCCTCACCGTCGTACATGTCGAGGAGTGCCAAGCGAACGCGATGCCCAGACTGAGTACTCATGACTTTTTCGCCCCTTTAGTGCGAGTAGTCGTTGTACTGCGCTTTAGGCTACGAGTACCCTTTTTCTGCTTATCCACCTGAGGCAAACCATTGCCTACACGCGTAGTGAGAAAAGTTCCCCAGGTAAGGTTATCTGCTCCTACTTGATGAGCCAAAGCGCGTTCAATGGCATAGTTGGCTGCCGTTTCTACTACCCACTCAAAGTTTTCTTCACCTACAGAATGACGATCAGCGTCAGGTGCAGGATTGCAAAAGTCTATAGCATAAGGCACTCCTTCACGCACGGCAAACTCTACTGTGTTGAAGTCATAACCTAAAGCCTCATTGAGTTTCAAAGTGTACGACTCAATTTTCCTTAGAAGCGACTGATCCACAGTGTGATGCGCATGATAACGCAAATGGTGAGGATTGCGAGGTTCATAATGCATAACGCGCACGTATTTGCGACCAATGCAATAACACCGGAAATAGGCATCGAATTCTATTGCTTCTTGCAACATCATTACTAACTGCCCCGTCTCATGATAAGCCTCAAACAGCTCTTGCATGGTATGTACTTTATACACATGCTTCCATCCACCACCTGCATAAGGCTTCAGAAAGAGAGGAAAACCACCTAGTTGCTCCACCATCATCTCCCAATCTAAGGGAAACTTCAAGTTGGTAAATGACTCTGAAGTAGTATCGGTAGGATGGTCTTTGCTGGGCAATAGAAAGGTACGCGGTACAGGCACACCAATCTGTTCAGCTATCACATTATTTAGAAACTTATCGTCTGCACTCCACCAGAATGGATTGTTGATTACTGCACTACCCGTAGCCGCTGCATTTTTCAGCCATGCTCGATAGAAGGGTACATCCTGAGAAATCCGATCAATAATTACCGCATAAGGCGTGGCTTTGTTCGTGCGCAGCTCATCTACATGTGCAAATTCTGCACACACCCCATCTACCCCTTTGTCATTGACGCGATCTACAAAGGCCTGAGGAAAAGTGCGTTCCTGCCCAAATAGGATCCCTATCTTTTTCATAGTGGGGCCAAAGTTATGTATTTGAAAAACGGCTGCAAAGTTAGCAGCTTTTCGACAAGTTTCTGAAACTCATTTGTCTAAATGATAAAATAGCTAGTGGCCTATAGTAAAATCCTATAGGCCACAAACATAGCGCAAAAAATAGCCCTACTACGACTACTGTATCCGAACACTACCATGATTCAAATCTGCCCGAATCGTACTTCGCGCTTCTGGAGTACCTACATATCCCTCAACCGAACGGGAAGCATAGCGCTCAATATCTTTCCGACAGTTAAACTGAGGAGGCAGCCGCATTTGTACATAATTGCCTTGCAGCTCTACTTTATAATTGGCTCCTTCAGCTATTTGCACCTGATAATCCACATAACGTCCCAATAGTTCGAGTGTCGCAAATGCTTTAGCCACCTTGTCCACGCGTACATCCCCATATTGCAAATCCATCACTGCACGCACTTCCAATGTATCGACGCGAAGATCAGTATATCGCCCCACCATCATCAATTCGCGTACTTGGCCCACCCGCACATCACTATAGTTACCACTAAAATCTAGTACCTCAGCCCGACCAATTTCATAATCATCATACCGGGCCGATACCATTATATGCACAGCCTCTTCAGCATGTATTTTTGAGTATCGACTCTCAAGGCGAAGCACCGTCAAAGATTTAGCACGCAATTTGGCATAAGTTGCTCGACCCACTACATGGGCTGCCCGCATGATACGCCCGTTCCCATAACTCAGCTCAAAGTCCATACGGCCCGTAGTCCCTTCCACAGTAAAATGGCCGTACTTTACAGAAAGTGATAGATCGCCCTCCAAGGCAGCTATCTGTACATCGCCGTACCTATTACTTACTTTAATGCAATTGGTAGGAGGCACCCAGACTGTGTAATTAATTTCAAAGTTGTTAAGCAGCGAAGCACCGCTCCCGCCCCACCAGACCGTTCCCCATCCGCTCCACCAACCTGTGTTCGACTCAATCTGTGTGATTGCCCGCACTATGCTGGAAGTATTGTGAAAGTGGATATCGATGCGATCAAATACTTTTTCTGCAGCAGCTTCAGATTTGGCCTCTACTACAATCTCTACCTCAACGCGCACTTGATCTTTATTCCAAGCGCGTATATCTACAAACCCATAGCGGTTCTCAATAGAAGTAGTGCCATCTGGTACAATGGAAAAGTCCTTGTCAATAACCCGAACAAATGACTCCATACTCCGGGCACCCAAACTGGGAAGCAAAATGGCAAAGCTCAATGTAAGCAGCCATCCAAGCTCGAACCACTGGAATATTTGAATAGCCCATTTTGCATTTTGTCGTGAATCCCTGAACCCAGATAGGCTACCTAATTCAAATTTCTGTTTCATCCTCATAGATTTTACCCTTACCATGAGTGAGATCGCTACGCCGAAGGCGAGCCAGCACGCGCTCTAAAATCTCTAAGCGTATTTGATAACTAGCAATCATGGCCTCCACAATAGCTGCATACTCACCCGGAGGCGCCTCTCTCAAAACCATGTACAACTCTTCTTGTATCTTGTCAAATTGAGCAAGATCATTATCTATTTCCTGGCGCAACGACGCGTCATCAATTAAAGACAAGCGATACTTTATAGCTCGCAAGTAATACTGCTGCAACTCGTCAAATTCTGGCATAATGGTACGCACAACAGATCGGGGTTGGTGTACGACAAAGTGTTCCCCTAATACACCAGCTAAACCACCCAGCAACAATATCCCGATAGCTGCTGCAACACTTCTCCAAGAGAGTCGGACTATCGCTCTGCCCTGTGCCTTCTTGTCCAATGCAGTAGCTATAGATTCCCACAAATAGGGTGGGGGAGCTGCCCGATCAAATGCTTGTCTGTGCTGACGCACAAAATGTTCTAATTTATCCCATCTTCTCATAATCCAGATATTTTTGATCATCCACAAAACACGGCAGCCTCCACTGTTCATGGAGCTTGTAACAACTTCTTAAGCTTTCTTTTAGCACGATGATATTGACTCTTGGAAGTAGCCTCAGAAATACCCAGTATTTGCGCAATCTCCCTGTGATCGTAGCCTTCAAATAAGTATAGATTAAATACTATCCGATAACCCTCTGGCAATTGCATCATGGCTTCATACACGCGCTGTACATCCAAGTTGAGCGATTCGTCCTCATCTTCAATAGATGACTCGTGTTCTGGTATCGCCAACAACTCCACCCAAGATTCATCAGATGAGGTCGTAAGCAATCTGCGTTGTTTGAGAAAATTGATGCAGTTATTGACGACAATTCGCTTGAGCCACGCTCCAAACGAAGATTGAAAGCGAAAACTTTCCAAACGGTGAAAAGCATCCATAAACGACTGCTGCAACACATCTTCAGCATCCTGCGCATGGCCCAACATGCGCAAGCAAATATTGTACATGGCCCGTGCATATCGCTGGTACAATTCATATTGGGCACGTCGATCTCCTTGCTTACAGCGTATAATCAAATCTTTGTGGAGTTGTGCCGAATCCAAATTTTTTCCTTTGATACTTGGAAATGACAAGGTCATACAGGGGTTGATCCCTAAAACATGCTAAAATGTAATAGCTATCTATAATGACAACAAGGCTTGATAAGGGTTGCGTACCTGCTCCTTGCCCGTACGTATAGCTAAGGACTATCACTTAAAGCAGATCACTACATAATAAGTAGAGGCGCCACACACAAAATTGCGTGTGGCGCCTCTAGCACAGTACTTTCACTCAATGATCACTCAGCAAAAACTCAATATGACCATAAGTCCTGTTCGAAGTTAAAAATTTCTTCTTCTATTTTCTTGCCCTCAAGCAAAAGGTCGATTCCTGTGAGGTAGTCCTGCAAACGGCGATCGCGCACATTAGAGGTCTTGTACACATAGCTGGAGAAGAAACGCATCTCGAACAGATCTTCCCATGTCATGGGGCTAGCGTCATTTAGTTCATTAAAGACGCGCTCACGCGCTAGCAACTTGCGCGCATGAGGATAGTAGATCCAAAACAAAGGCTGTTCGAAACGCACATTACCTTGATCATCCTTGTTTTCGTACAAAGGCGCAATGCCCAAGATACGCACCTTCAGCGTAGAAGTCTCTTCGTCAAAAAACCACACCTCTTTGATTCGATAACGCTTGATGTCATCAGGATTGATATCGTTGCGCACCACCTCGTATTTTTCCTCGTAAGTATCCGGATCAAAGATCGTGATCGTATCCTCCACACTTACCTTGCTCTCTACCTCTGAAGGATCAAGCGGCTGAGTAAACTGGTCATCTTCTACACTATAGGCAGTCAACTCACCTGTACGGATACCTTCCAACAAAATCTCAAAAAGGGAGCGGGGAGGATAGGCAAATGGCAGATTCATCTTCTCTCGTACGTCAATCACACGCCACACGCGCTTTTCCCAAAAGATATCAGCTTCCCGTACATGGTCATAGGGTAAGACACGATGCTCATATACTGTGCGCTTTTCCACAATGTCATCAATGGGCTGCTGAGGATTCAACCCACTAGATTCCGTCAGAATATTCTCGGGCTGTTGGGCCATCCCCATTGCGACAATTAGCATACATGCTACAGTCATCGTCAATTGCTGAGCGAATTTCATAAAACAAGAGTTTTGAACTAGGGGATGTGACGACCATCACTGTGAGCGCATCAGCCACACCCCAATGTGCAACTATATTTATTGAATGCGGAACACCATTGAGTTGATTTTTCGCGTCACCTTATCGCCTGGACAATGTGCACGCACATTGTCGAAATAGTACACATCACCTGGCTTAGCTGCACGCACCAGCCGCTTAGCCTGTGGGCCAAATCGGCCTCCTTGATTGCGCACTTCAATGGGATCTTTTCTGGGCTGTACCCGAGTAAGCGTAAAGCCAGCTATCTCGCATTTAGCTTCAAAGTCGAAATTGTCAAGCCATGCCAACACGCCTGGCTGGGCGCGGAACTCGCCATTCCCCATCGTTCCATCTGACTTTTTGCCCAAGCGCGCTACTGGATCGGGAATGCGCTTCACGCGAAACCGCGCACGATGCGTAATACCACCACCTGATACCACTACATAGCACTTGTCTGTAGGCCGAGAAACATTGACGATGTAATGGCTCTTGTCACCACCTGCAGGGCGAATTTTACCACCTCCACCTTCAATGCTAACGCGCAAACTACTGGTAGGAATCCCAGCTGCCGATACCGTCACGGGATTGTCTACGCCGATGTAAAATACGTTCATCTTGTCAGCCGACACGGCAATGGACCGCTCCCCTACTTCATACTCGAACTCCTTGGTGTAGGTCTTCACTTCTCCTGTCAAGGGGTTCTTCACACGTATCTCTACTTTGTACTTCTTAGTACCAATTGAAGAGGCAGGCACTTCATAAGTGGCCTTGCCATCCTTCACAGGATAGCGCTTGCCATTGATGTAAATTTCTGTATTATCACCAGCTGAAGTACTGTAAGCACTCAAAAACACATCTGCGACATACTTTTCCCCTTTAATGACATAAGATTTGCGTGCCGATACTACTGGTTCAAAGGCGTCAAACTTGATTTCCTCACCACTGACCTGCTTGAACAAATGGTTCAGAATCGTAGTGTTCGAAGTCTTGGCATCAGTCTGAATTTTGCGCAACAGCGGAAACACGGCGGCTACCGGCATTTGGCGAAACTTCCAGTCGGCCCAACTTACTTTGTCTTTTGACTCCTTCCAATCTTCTTCTACCTCTAAAGGGATAGAGGCCACTAAAGCTGAATCGTAATTGACCAATTTCAGCAAACTATCACGCGTAGCCCGAATGCGTTGCTCTAATTCATAGCCCAATGCATCGGGAGTTTTTGGGTTGCCATCAGGGCCCAACACTAGCAAACGCGTAGTGATATCTTTATCTTTTTTGCGCTTAGGCATCTCGGGATGCTTGGGGCTAGGACCACCTGCTGCGCTGAACAGTGAGTCCCACACTACTTGTACAAAATCAACTAACTCTTGTGTGATTTCATTTGCGCGAATAGCCGCTTGGCGATATGCTTCGTTCTGTTCGTTCTGATATGCATCAGCTTGTTCGTTGATATTGGTGAGTATCTGCGCATTGGTATTATCTACAATAGCGTTGGAGTTTTTCAACCCCCGGTCGAGCGAGAAGAACGCATTCATCACCTCCGCAGATACGTTCAGCGCAAGCAGTGCCGTCAACACCAAATACATGAGGTTGATCATCAACTGCCGCGGCTCCTTGGGTATAGACATTACATATCTTTTTTAAGTTTGACAAATGGGTACAAGCGCAATCCACGTGTAGGTAGCTGCGTCAAATCAGTCCTTTGAATCAGGCGTTATCGGTGCGCACCGAAGCAATGGCATTCAAGATGTTGCCATACACGGCATTGAGCGAACCTAAGTTTTTATTTAATGCCGCCAACTGATCTTTATAGGCCTTGGTATCTTCAAGTGAGTCAGCTAAGTCGGCCATAGCTTCATTGAGTTTGGTATAAAAGTTATTCATGGCCTTGATCTGCTCACTAGTACCCGAAAAGTCTACCTCTTGTAGTGCCTTGAGTGCTGACAGATTCTTGGACATTGTCTGCAATTCAGCCAGCATGCCGCCCAATTGTTGCTCGACTACCTCACCATTAAGTGGCTGGACAGCTGTGCTGCCATTACTGGCCACTCCACCAAGTTGTTCTACCAAAGGCTTCATGGGCGCATTATAGTCACTGAGGCCTGGGAATAGCTTGTCCCAATAGTAGTCGGGCTCAGGGCCAATAATGCCCAAAAAGGCAAAGATGAATGCCTCAGTAAACAGCCCTATAGTCAGCATTGTACTAGCCATAGACCAGCTCTCCAACTTGGCCAATGCCCCCAACAATACTACAGAAGCGCCTATTCCGATAATTAGGTTTTTTGCGTACTTGAATCCTTTTGACTTCAAAAAACTCATCGCATGAATTTTTTACGAGGTTTTGAAATTGAATATTTTACATTTAAATTCTATCACATAGCTTTAACCAGAAGTGATCGAAACATACAACCCCTTCGCAGACCTTTTTGTGCGGCACCACCACACCACATTCACGTCCCTAATGTATACTTACATGCAGTAAATGCCATATCTCAGGGCATTCATCGTAGTGCAATTCTCACGCACTATACATTACAACAAAGGCCACATGTTTAGAAGTCATTAATCGAACGGCCGAGGAAAGTCAGTGCACAGCGGAAGCCAATATACGACTTGGTCGTATCCTGATACTCCCAATGGCGCGTGCCTGTCTGGAGAAAGTAACCAATATCCTTCCACGAACCTCCACGAATCACCTTGCGCTTGTAAGCCTCAGGATCACTGTCTTTAGCATCGTAGCGAATGTCGGGGTTGAGGTCGCCATAGAAAGAGTAAGCATTCTCATGATAGGCTGTAGCTGTCCATTCTGCTACATTGCCCGCCATATTGTACAGGCCAAAGTCATTTGGGAAATATGCGTAGGCATGCACTGTATACATCCCACCATCTTCGGGATAATTGCCCCGGCCCGGCTTGAAGTTAGCCAACAGGCAGCCTTTAGCATTACGCAAATATGGGCCGCCCCACGGGTAAGGTGCTAAATCATGCCCACCACGTGCAGCATATTCCCACTCATGCTCAAAAGGCAAGCGAAAGTCTTCCGTATTGACGCCGTCATTGCGCACACTCTGATAGGTATCCCACAGTTTGGTTCGCCAATAACAAAAAGCGTTCGCCATATGCCAGTTCACACCAACCACGGGATAGTCGTCAAATGCAGGATGCCAAAAGTAGTTGCGCGTCATAGGTTCGTTGTACGAATAGGCAAAGTCGCGAATCCACACCAATGTATCAGGATAAATATTGATGACCTTGCGCTTGATAAACGCGCTACGTGGCGAACGCCCCCGGTCATGCGCCGCTTTTTGCCAGTCATACCACTCGTATTCGTACATCATTTTGCTGACGTCAAGCTCTCGGCGCCCTGCAAAACGGTCATCACCCTGATAAAAGAGGTCTTCGAGCGTCTCATCACTCCAGTCAATTTCATATTCCCAATCAATGCGCTCCTCGCCAGTGATGGGATCTTCAATGTAGTGATCCAAATAAGCATGGGCAAGGGAGTCCTTCACCCAATAGACAAATTGACGATACTCGTTGTTAGTGATCTCTGTATCATCCATGTAGAACCCCTGAATCGAAATGGTTTTAGCACGTTGCACAAACGTAGCGCTGATATCTTGATCGGAAGGCCCAATATGTAAGGTGCCAGAAGGTACATATACCATCCCATAGGGATTGATCCCCTTCCAACTGGGCCGGTCTTGTACACCAATCAATTGGCCACTCTCTTTGGAACCACACGAACTTAGCATAAGTGTCAGCACAAGGAATGCCAACAAGGAAAGCAGTAATTTTTTCATTTTGACACCCGAGTTTTCCTCTTTTTCAAAAGTGACGGTAAATATAGATCTCTATTGCCTTATCCAAAAAATGATTTGCCATTTTTGCCAAGCAGGCTGCAAAGTACAGAATGAGTGCGCAATCAACGCTTCGCAAAAAAGCGATATTATCGTGGATAGGCACTTTTTAACAGCAAGAAAGGAAATTGGCACAAATCTTTACAGATCTCTGGGATTATAGATGATAGGCGGCAACTTACCCTTGCCAATAGGTTTACCCAGCTGATAGCGCAAAATCAATTCGTGCGAACCATTGGATGCCTGCTGTAAAGTGCCTAACCCCATGTCATAGCTATAACCCAACGACCACTGTTCACCTAAGCGAACGCCAATGAGAAAGATGGCCGCATCGAGTGTTTGCATCGAATAGCCCCTTAGGGCAAAACCACTAAAAATATTGTCATTTAACTGTACTAAAAGAGAAATGTTCGTTTGCGTCTGCCACACATCAGAACTCACCCATACAGAAGGCAAAAAAGTCAGAGTTCGCGTAAACTCCCACTTATAACTTATGGCGGCATAAAAAGTGCGATCGAACTGGAAGCCAAAACTAGAGAAGGACAATACAGGCGCAGTTAAATGTTGCACAGCTATGCCAGCCCCCAAGCGCTTAGTAAGCAAAAAAATCCCCACGTCAAAAGTAGGTCTCGAAGCCCGCACTATTCCCTCCGGCAACAACTCATCCTGATGATCAATAGGTACGGGTTCAGGTAGGTAGGTACCCTGTGGCGTACGAATACGGCTACCATCAAGTTGGCGTTGTACCATACCTGCTGCTGCCCCTACAGATAGTACGCTCGCGCGCCCCAATTCGAGCTGATAGTTCCACGCAGCCGACACATCGAGCACTTCCCACACCCCCAACTGTGCCTGGCGAATGCGCAAACCCGCACCTCCATGAGCAATATACACAGGCATGTGGGCATTGACACTCCGGCTCAATGGACTGCCAGGTTGTTGTACCCACTGCTTGCGCAACAACCCCGTAAGGACCAAAGACCCCTCCATTCCCGCCCAAGCAGGGTTCCAGTCGAATGTATTCCACATATACCAACTGTGCAATAGCTGCTGCTGACCTTTAAGCAACCAACTAAAAAACAAAAATATGACCAAAATGTACGCCCACTTCATAAGGCTTTCTTTATCGACTGCTTTTCACTGATTTGGTCTTAGCTGTCGCATCAACTCTTCTGCCGACCGCACGGGCTTCAAACACACGTATTGCCGACACAGGTAAATAAGTGCATCATCTGGGTCTCCTGCCCGTCCTGAGAGCAGTGGCCACTGTTCATCGGGAGCTTCAGCAAACATTAATACCCACTCGGGGATATATGACCTCATCACCGAGGTGGCTTTTTCCAATGCATTGACGCCCACCACAGCGATCTCGGGTATGCCCCAATAAGCATTGGCAAGTGCTACTGCCCAATGAGCCATAGCCAAAGGATAACGCACTACCGAGGCCATTATCACGCGCAACATGCGCTCAGCTTGCTGTGCCCACTCGGGGCGATGCATCAATAATGCCAAGCGCTGCAAATTGCAAGCCATGAGTGCATTGCCAGAAGGAGTAGCCGAATCAAAAAACTCTATGCGACGCTGTACATAACTGTCGTGATTGCGGGGAGTAAAATAAAACAAATGGCTCTGCTCGTCAAGAAACTCCTCCCACATCCAAGATACTATCTGACCTGCTTGTACAAGATACGACCAATCTCCTGTAACTTGCGCCGCTTCTATGAGCGCCTCAATGAGACAAGCATAATCATCCAGATAAGCATTGTGTTTGGCCTGACCATCTTTCCAGCTATGATACATGGCGGGCTCTTGGGCTTGCCGTAGATGCTGCATTGCAAAAGAGAGTGCCTCTAGCCCCATGTGCACCCACTCTTGGCACCCAAAAGTGGTGCCCGCTCGTAGTAACGATGTGACCATCAGCATATTCCAATCGAGCAATATCTTGTCGTCACGGCCAGGAGGAACTCTCACCCCCCGTCGCAATAACAATTTCTTTTTGGCTGCAGCCAAATGCCGCTTCCACACCTCTACACTTATGCCATGTTTTTCGGCAAATGAGTAGTCATCATATTTGCGATGTAAAATGTTTTTGCCATCCTCCCAATTACCCTGTTCACTAACCCCATAATATTCACAAAACCACGACGCCTGCTCGCCCAACACTTCCTCAATTTCTGCCTTAGTCCACACATAGTACTTGCCCTCTTCGCCCTCAGAGTCAGCATCTAAGGCCGCATAAAACCCGCCTTCCGGATGGCGCATCACTTGTTTTACCCACTCAATAGTCTCGGCCACTGCCTCAGCAAAGAGATCCTTCTTAGTCAGTTGCCAAGCCGATGTCAGCGAGCGCAACAGCAAAGCATTGTCATAAAGCATCTTTTCGAAATGAGGAACTAGCCAGTGCTCGTCAGTAGCATAGCGCGCAAAGCCCCCAGCTAGCTGATCATAAATGCCACCTCGAACCATTTGCTCGAGCGAAAAGAGCGCGTGCTGCAATGCCTCAGCCTGATGGGTGTAGAAATAATAATGCATCAACCAGTCTAACGCCATACTTTGCGGAAACTTCGGCGCACTACCAAAACCACCATGCACCACATCGGCCTGTACCAACAACTGCTTGTAAATAGCATGTAGCTGTTCTTCAGACCAAGGCACCTGATCCGCATCGAGCCGATCGAGTTGAAGCAAGGGCGTGTCCTTTCCTTTAAGCGCATCTTCTATACGTTGCGCCTGTTTGTAGATGGTTTGTCGATTTTCACGCCATAAACGCCCCAGATGATGGAGCACTTGTACCCATGAAGGGCGCCCCGGCATGGGTCGAGGTGGAAAGTACGTACCTGCATAAAAGGGCTTACCCTCTGGCGTGAGAAACACATGTAGTGGCCATCCTCCAGATCCCGTCATCAACTGACATACGTCCATCAACATCTGATCGACATCGGGACGCTCCTCTCGATCTACCTTTACATTGACAAACAGCATATTCATCAAGCCAGCCACGTCGGGATCTTCAAAAGACTCCCGTTCCATCACATGACACCAGTGGCAAGTGCTATATCCCACACTTACCAATAGAGGTTTATCTTCCATACGGGCTACTTGAAAAGCCTCTTCGCCCCATGGATACCAATCTACAGGATTATCTGCATGTTGTAGTAAATAAGGGCTCGTTTCGTGTTGAAGTCTATTCACGGCACTAACAGATTGCGTTTGGTCAAAATAAAGTAGTATTGCCTTTTTCCCCTGCGACACCCATTACAAAAGGGATTATTTTTGTGAATACTCCGTATAAAAGAAAAGGCACGAGACGCACAAAAAGATCGCCTCGTGCCCTGATTCTACGACATCTATGTGTCAAATTTCAAATTTGATTCCTTGTGCCAATGGCACAGAAGTACCATAATTGATCGTATTGGTTTGGCGGCGCATATAGGCCTTCCAGGCATCGGAGCCAGACTCTCGCCCACCACCTGTTTCCTTCTCCCCACCAAAGGCACCGCCTATCTCTGCACCCGAGGTGCCAATATTCACATTGGCAATGCCGCAATCAGAACCAGCTGGTGAAAGGAAATACTCCGATTCGCGCAAATTGTTGGTCATAATAGCCGATGACAAGCCTTGCGGCACACCGTTTTGGATGGCCACAGCTTCCTCTATGGTTCTATATTTCATCAAATAAAGAATAGGCGCAAAAGTCTCTTGTTGCACAATGGGCATCTCTGGCGTGGTCTCTACAATGCAGGGTTTGACATAACAACCACTTTCATAACCTGGCCCATCAAGCACCCCTCCTTCTACAACAAACTGCCCCCCTTGTGCTTTAATAGCTTCCAATGCGTTCAAGTAAGTAGCGACTGCATCCGTATCGATTAGTGGGCCTACGTGGTTGTTTTCATCTAAGGGGTTGCCTATGCGCAACTGTTTATAGGCGTTGGCTAAAGCCTCTTTTACTTGGTCGTACACTTCTTCGTGTACAATAAGGCGCCGTGTGGTCGTACAACGCTGCCCTGCAGTGCCCACCGCACCAAATACCGTGGCGGGCAATACTACTTTCATATCAGCACTTGGCGTTACGATGATGGCATTGTTCCCACCCAATTCGAGTATGGTACGCCCCAAGCGAGCCGCTACAGTAGGGCCTACTATCTTACCCATACGTACACTGCCCGTAGCAGAGATCAAAGGTACGCGCGCGTCCTTTGTCATAAACTCGCCTACGCGATAATCTCCATTTATGAGGTTCACTACCCCTTCTGGTATATCGTTAGCTTGCAACACCTTTCTAAATAGATGTTGTACTGCCACGGAACACAAGGGTGTCTTTTCAGATGGTTTCCAAATCACCGTATCGCCACACACCAAAGCAATCATGGCGTTCCAAGACCACACAGCTACTGGAAAGTTAAACGCAGAAATGATACCTATCGGACCTAAAGGGTGCCACTGTTCAAACATGCGGTGCTGGGGACGTTCCGAAGCGATGGTCAGTCCATATAGCTGGCGGGACAGGCCCACGGCAAAGTCGCAGATGTCGATCATTTCTTGCACTTCTCCCCATCCTTCTTGCAAACTCTTACCCATCTCATAGGAAACCAGCCGCCCTAGAGGGTCCTTGTATTGTCGCAATATGTCGCCAAATTGACGCACGATCTCACCGCGCTTAGGCGCAGGTACTGCACGCCAATAGAGGAAGGCCTCTTGTGCCTTGCCTATGAGCTGTTCATATTCTTTTCGGCTTGTCTTACTTACACTGCCAATATAGGCACCATCAACGGGCGAAAAAGATTTGATGTAGTTGCCCGAAGAAGAAGACTCCATGCCCGTGCTGGTACCATGATTGTATTTCTTGATACCTAGCTTTTTGAGGAAGTCCAGTTTCATTTGTTGGTTTATTTGGTTACAAAATATCAGCTTTGCCAAGTTACTTCACGCGATGCCAGGTTTGCGTACGACCAATGGCCGAAACTCCAATATACCCGCGCACCTTTAGCTTATCAGAGTCTTCAAACCACACACTACACTTGTATATTTTTCCATTGTTGGGGTCAAGAATTTTTCCATAACTCCAATAGTATTTGTAAGGCTGCAAATCCCACAATACGATCATTCCGATAAGTGGCTTACCCTTTTTATCGCCAGGACATTTATCACATACCGTGTCAGGTGGCTTTTGTAAAAGCTTGACAATTTTTCCATAGTACTTGCCCTCCTGCTCGTATATTTCAATCCAAGCTTTAGGTTCGCCTGTTTTATCATCAATAGTTTTCCACACACCCACAGGAGAGTCTTGGGCTGTAGTTAAAGTCGCACACCAAAAGGCCCATACAAAACTGGATAGAAGGATTTTTTTCATAAGCAACTGCATTTAAAGTCGATTTGGAATGCCTTTCTCAAATGGCCAAGTTACATCTTGCCCTACTTTTCTAGTGCTTGTTAAAAGCCGCCATTTACCCTAACAAGCTACATCGTCGTCTATGACAGCTTCATCCAACTCGCTGGAAGGATCCCAAAATAGGGATTCAAAATTCACTACTTTGTGATCAACCACTTGCACCCCCTCTGTTTCGAGTAGTTCCTGCATGCGCGTAGGCGTATCGAAGTGAAGGCGTCCGCTTAGTACACCTTTTCTATTGACCACTCTATGAGCAGGTACATCAGCGATAACATTTCGATTAAGTGCCCAGCCTACTGCCCGCGCCGATCCGCCGCACAAAAACCGAGCAATAGCGCCATAAGTAGTAACACGACCACGGGGAATGCACCGAACTACTGCGTACACCTGAGTGTAAAACCAAGGCATGCGCTCTTGACACATAATGATCTCAACGCTTTTTTATGTGAGTAATACAAATAGCATCTGAACCAGTAAAATTTTCACTATCATCGTAATAGGTAGCATAGTGGTAAAACCCATAGTAGGCAATTTGTTTCCAGATCGCTCTATGGCAAAATCGAGTATAGCTGGCTGATTAGCTACCATACCTGTAAGCAAGCTAAAAGGAATGTGCAGCAGTTTATAGCCTACCCACAAAGTAATGATAGCTACTACAATAGCAATAAAGGCGCCACACAGAAAAAGCAACCCTCCGCCGCCCCCAGCAATTGTCTGCAAAAAGGTATGGCCCGAACGAATACCTATGCCTGCTAACAACAAGCTCAAGCCAATCTGGCGCAAAGTGAGATTAGCACTGTAGGGCAATGTCCAAACAATAGGCCCCGTACGACGCAAAGCTCCTAATAGCAGGGCTACAATAAGCGGCCCACCTGCATACCCCAAGTTAAAGCGAATTCCACCCGGCAAAGAAAATGTCACCATACCCAATAAAAGGCCTAACGCCATGCCGCTGCCAAAAGAAAGTAAATTGATCTGGCTAAGTGCTTCGTAGGAATTGCCGAAAAACTTGGCCAAACGCGGCAAATCGTCGCGCCGAGCTACTACCAATACCCGGTCGCCCAACTCCAAAACTGTATCACCACTCGCTAATAGATCAATATCGCCGCGCTGTACACGTGTAATCAATGCAGAAAAACGCTCGGGCAGGTTGAGCGCAGCCAGTGTCTGGCCTGCAATTTCAGGGTTAGACACAAAAAAACGACGTACATCGTACACCGTACGGTCCATACTTAACTCCACCTCTAAGGGCTGTCCTAAAAGCGTAGTAGCCCGATCAACTACCTGTGGGCTACCTACTAAAACAATCTGATCGCCCAGCTGCAGCTCTGTATCCATGTGGGGTAAAAAAGTCTTTCCGCCACGCACCATACGACCAAACACAAGGCGTCGCCTGAAGTGGTGAAATAACTGACGCAAAGTAGTACCGACAATCTCCGGCTTATTCACTTTTACCGAACGACGAATCAGCTCCTCTCGTACAGGGTAGAGTGCCTGTAGTTTCTTCTCCTCTTGCCTATAATCTACCTTCATCACACGCTCCATTAGCTGAATAGCCAACATCACACCCAGCACCCCCATCGGATAAGAAAGGGAATAACCCACAACGGCTTCATTGCTCATCGGAGCACGCAATGCCTCTGGCTGTGTGTTGTTGATCAAGTCCAGCAAGCCCGCCAAAGAGGGTGTGTTGGTGAAACTACCTGCTACCAAACCAGCTGTAATCGCAGCGTCAAAACCAAAGAGCTTTGACAAACCAGTTGTCACAAGTGTATACAGGCTCAACATGGCCACAATAAAATACACATCGCGAAAGCCTCGCCGTTGAAAAGCAGCAAAAAAGCCCGGCCCACTATTCAACCCAATGGTATACACGAACATCGACAAGCCAAAAAACACGATCACATCGGGCACGTTCATCTGAGGATCTAACGCCCCCATCCCCAGCCCCACAAACAGCACAGCTGCTACACCCATTTTTAAGCCACGTATGCGAATTTTGCCCACCCAATACCCCAAGGCAATGGTCAGAAAAAGAAGTAGAAGTGGATTGCTTTTCAAGGCCTCGATCATAGCAGTGCAAAGGTAGACAACTCCACAACAAGCAAAATCAATGCAAGGCACCCAGGCTTACCACAACTCAATAAAGCTCGTACCTTATTCATTTTTCATGCTTGCACTTTGGCGTAACTTCGCCTCTCAAATTCACCGTGCATATGATCGACATCGACCCACAGCAAATCCCTACTCGAGATTTACACCAGTTTATTTTAGGTACTGTAGCGCCTCGGCCCATTGCTTTTGTCAGTACTATAGATGAAAAAGGCCGCCCCAATTTGGCCCCCTATAGTTTTTTTAATGCTTTTAGCTCTAACCCACCTATAGTGGTGTTCAGTTCCAACCGGCGCGTGACCAACAACACCACCAAAGACACCCTATACAATGTGCGCGCTACAGGGGAAGTAGTCATCAATATGGTCAATTTCGACATCGTCCGACAAATGGCCGTCTGTAGTGTAGAGTTCCCGCAAGGCATCAGCGAATTTGAGCAGTCTGGACTAACACCTATCCCCTCTCAAGTCGTACGACCACCACGAGTCAAGGAAAGCCCAGCCCACTTGGAATGCAAAGTGCGCGATATCATCACCTTAGGTACACATGGCGGTGCAGGTCATTTGATCATCTGCGAAGTAGTGCGCCTCCACATAGCTAAGGAAGTCGTAGATGAGCGCGGCCGCATCGATCCACACAAAATCGATTTGATGGGCCGGTTGGGCCGAGCTTATTACGTGCGTGCCTCAGGCGATGCCGTGTATACCATCGTCCAGCCAGTCACGAAAATGGTCATCGGCTATCAGAGCTTGCCCGAACACGTGCGCCATAGCCATGTCCTCACAGGCAATCACATCGGCTTATTGGCAGGCCTTCACAAGAGGCCTTCGCCTCAGGAAGTTCTGAAGCTCATGAAAGAAGACCCTCACATCCAACAAATACTTTCTAAAAAGGAAAACCCAATTGAAGCACTACATCGCTATGCTGCCCAACTGCTCGACCAGCCACAACCACTACGCGAAAAAGCAGGACAAGTCGTTTGGATACCCGAATACCTCACTCCAAGCTCATGAAGTGCACCTTTAAGCCTTTCAGGCTGTTAGATGTATTTGCTTTCTTTGTTATGCCTTTCGGCAAATAGTGTTAGCCCAATAGCACATTTCATTAGTGCAATGCTCGTACAATGAACGACAAACTCAATCAATACCGAAGCATCCTTATAGCTAAGGCTAAAAAGTGTCGAGATCTGGCCTTCGCTAAAGTGAAACAATGGTCTCACGAAGTCGCTGCATTTCTTAGCAGTACGTTCTTCCTCAAGCATTTTGCTGCCATGGTAGGCAGTGTGCTACTTTTGGGTTTGCTCACTTTTTATTTCCTCACTTGTTATACTCGGCTGGGAGAATCAGTACAAGTACCAGATTTTACTGGAATGCAATTAGTAGAGGTGCAAGATCTGGCACGCGCGCGTCATTTTGAGTTAGCTATTATAGATTCTGTTTTCATTGTAGGCAAAGATCCCGGCATTGTCCTCGAACAGAACCCCTCACCGCTAAGTCGAGTCAAGGAAGGGCGCACTATCTATCTGACTATTACTAAATCAGAACCTGACTTGGTGCAACTGCCCAGCCTCGTAGGAGCTTACGACTACAACCAATATGCACGCAAGCTCAAGCGCCTCTACCTCAAGCCCCGTGTTAAGGAGCGCGTATTCGACCCCAAACAAGCCTCAAACACTATCTTGTACCTGTACTATGAGGGCAAAAAAATAACTGAACAGGACTTGCGCAATGGCGTCAAAGTTCCCATGGGCAGTGTGATCGAAGCCGTCATCACCGAACGCGGCGCCAATACCGTAGAAATTCCAAATGTAGTATGCATGACCTTTGAAGAAGCAGCCTTTACACTCACCAGCGCCAACCTGATCTTAGGCCGCATTGAAGAAGACCAAACCGTCTTTGATCGGCTCTCTGCCTATGTAGTGCGCCAAGAACCGGCACCCTCTCCTGGTGCACGCATCAAAATGGGCGAACGCGTCAATATTTGGCTATCCCAACAACAACCAGCACATTGCCCCTCCGAAGAAAGTTCCACCAACTCACCGTACTAAAATGTATCACCTGCTTTTTAAAGCTCTTTTATACGCCAATATTTCTGCGTACAACTCCATTAATACCATGCAACTTTGCCCAAGAAAAAGGTCAGCCCATGTGCTGGCCGCTTTTTTTCCAAAAATGGACATTCATATGCGCTATACCTGGGTACTCCTTCTACTGCTCTCAGGAGTAGTAGAACCTGTAATGGCCCAGTTGGGCTTTGCCCCCAACTCAGATCGGTCAACCCTACGACAAGCCCAAGCAAGACAACAGGAACAACTGGCGCGATTTACCGACTGGCAAGCATCCAAAGGTGCTCAACGCGCCCCCGAATGCCCTGTAGAATACCTCGATCGCTACTTTCTCCTCCCTGGCGACAGTATCAAAATCGAAGTGGATACTTTTGGCTTAGGTGGTGGCCATGTAGACGATGTCCTCACAGTAGCAGCCTGTAACCAGGCTATCACCTATGGGCTAGCTCGACAAGACAGCATTACCTTGACCTATATAGCCTACAACAATGTCGTAGCTGGCATTGATACCGTATGTGTGCGTTTCTGCCCCAACGGCAGTAGTGCATGCACGGAAATTGAATTCTTATTTGTCGTACATCGCCCAGGCAGGCGTATCGTAGCCGATGCACTCAGCATTCAGCCTCAGACCTATAACTCCTATTGCCTCGACGACGAACTGGACCTACCTGGCACACTCACCTGTAGCAGCATTATCGATTGTGGCGACTCCTACGATGGCGACGGCTATCAAAATGTCTATTTCACTACTTATCAACAGCCCGATACGTGTCTTATCTATGTAGCCTCGCGTTTTCCTGGCACCGATACCGTTTGCGTTGTGCTATGCGATGAATTTGCCATCTGCGACACCTTCACCATCCCATTCACTATCGAATCCAATGCATTGTCATTACCTTTCTTCGACGACTTTTCCTACTCTGGGCCTTACCCCAATCCTACACTCTGGCTAGAAGACGAAGTATTCATCAACCAAACGCTGGCACAAAACCCACCTTCAATAGGATTGGCCACCTTTGATGGGCTCAATGCAGGCGGACGTCCCTATGAACTCATCTCTGGTCCTGCTGATCACCTCACATCCAACCACATTGACTTGAGTGGATTAAGCCCTACGGACAACGTCTGGCTCAAATGCTTCATCGCACCCAAAGGCCGAGGTCTAGGCCCCAGCCCACAAGATTCCTTACTTCTGGAATTTCGCACTGCCGATGGCTCTTGGCAACAAATACACACCTTTCCAGGTCTTGAAGAAGTGCTACCCATTGACTCTGTGCCACCTTTTCAGTTCTATGCCTTTCCCGTAGACCAGCCACAGTTTTTTCACTCAGCTTTTCAGTTTCGCTTCACAAGTTTCACCTCGCCAGGTGGCATTTCTGACTTGTGGCATCTCGACTATGTGTGGCTCGATAAAAACGAAAATGACGAACCTCTATTTGACGACATAGCTTTTACGAGCCGACCACTTAGCCCTATGGCTCCATACACCGCCTTGCCATGGGATCAACTGCAAGATCAAGAAGCAATCTTATTGTATCCACGCATAGGTGCTGGCCTATACAACCATACTGATGCCGTTCTCAGCCTCGACGATTCACGGGTACAGTATCGCGAACGTACTACGAATACCTGGTTCAGCCAAGACTTCACCTTTGCCGACGGTCAAAACGCCAACATCCCTCCCCAAACACACATTTTTCGCGACAAAGACATTCCACCAAGCATTTTCAACAACATTGTGGACATCCTGGCCAATATCCCTGATGCACCACAACGCATGCTGGAAGTCCAATATTGGTTGGCACTAGATGCACAAGATGCGCGCTTTCGTGCAAATGACACGATACGTGTCCAAGTGCCTTTCGACAACTACTTTGCCTACGACGATGGATCAGCCGAGTGGTACATCTTTTTGCAAAATGCGCAAAACGACAACCCCGAAGTGGCTGTACGATTCACGGCATTCCACCCCGACACTTTGCGTGCCATACAAATCCACTTTCCACACGTACATGGCGATGTGACTACTCAACTTTTTAATCTAAAAGTATGGATAGGCAGCCTCGACACCGACCCAGTATACGAAGCGCAATTGCTGCGCCCCTACTATGCCGATAGCAAAACGGACACCCTCCAGGGCTTTACTACCTATCGACTCGAAGATTTAGCTGGCCATCTCACCCCTGTGCCGCTACCACAAGGCGATTTTTTTGTAGGATGGCAACAAGTCTCTGTAGTAGAATTCGGCATTCCAGTAGGCTTCGACCTAGATCATCAACCCGATAGCGTCAATTTTGTCAATCTGGGTGGAGGCTGGGAACCTTTCCCCGATAATTTGCAAGGCGCCATAATGATCCGTCCTATAGTGGGTAGCTCTACCCCCTCCAACACCATATCTAACACCCAAGAGGCTGCCACTTTTTCCCAACTGATACAGCTATACCCAAATCCTGCTGCTGATGAAGTATTTCTCAAACCTTTAGACCCTGCCGTAGTGCGTCATTCCTCTTTGCGCCTGCTCGATCTCACTGGGCAGGTCTTATGGCAAGGCTATGTGCCCCATAAATTGAATTTGCGCACGCTCCCACCCGGTATCTATTTAGTCGAACTGACCGATAAGCGTACAGGCATGCGCTTTGTGGAAAAGCTCCTCCACTTGCGTTGAAAGGCTCTTCATGCACTACCCATACGCACAAAAAGTAAACGGACTGCCCTAGCACAAGGGGCAATCCGTTTTGCATTGAGCACAACAAGTAGCAAAATGCCAATCAGATGGTCTGATTGGCCAGTTCTTCGCGAATCTTGTTAAGTGCTGAACCTGCACGCACCCACTCAATTTGTTGCTGGTTGTAGGTGTGATCGACTAAAAAGCAATCTTCTGTACCGTCGGCATGCTTGAGCACAACCTCTAGTGGTCTACCTGGCGCCATTTGATCAAACCCAAGAATATCGACCAAATCGTCTTGGCGCACCAAATCATAATCGTCAGGGTTTCGAAAAGTCAACGCCAACATTCCCTGTTTTTTGAGGTTAGTCTCATGGATTCGTGCGAACGACTTGACAATTACGGCCTTAACCCCCATAAACCGTGGTTCCATTGCTGCATGCTCACGCGACGAACCCTCACCATAGTTGTCCTCACCAAAAACAACTGTCCCTATTCCTTTAGCCTTGTATTTCTTGGCCGACTCTGGCACGGGCAACCATTCAGGATTGTTGGGATCTTCCGCATAATTGGCTACCAAGTTGGCCTTTCCGTTAAAGGCATTAATGGCACCAATGAACAGATTATTGGAGATGTTTTCAAGATGACCGCGATATTTGAGCCACGGACCTGCCATCGAAATGTGATCCGTAGTGCATTTGCCTTTTGTTTTAATCAGCACTCGCATATTGATAAGTTGCTCTTGCGTAATTGGCTCAAAAGGCTTGAGCAACTGAATGCGCTCAGAGTTGGGATCCACTTTGATTTCTATATGACTGCCATCTTCAGCAGGAGGCTCATAACCCGGATCCTCTACCTCGAACCCTTTGGGTGGCAATTCGACGCCTTGAGGCGGATCCAACTTGACCTGTGCTCCTTTGTCATTGGGCAAAGTATCAGTCAATGGATTGAAAGTCAGATCTCCTGCCAACACCATTGCCGTGACAATTTCAGGAGAGGCTACAAAGGCGTGCGTGTTGGGGTTGCCATCATTGCGCTTGGAAAAATTTCGGTTAAAAGAAGTGATGATACTATTGGGCCGATCAGGATCTTCCATATGCCGAGCCCACTGACCAATACAAGGGCCACAAGCATTGGCCAGTACTACACCACCTACTTGAGTAAACACATCGAGCAAACCATCACGTGCTACCGTATGCCGAATTTGCTCTGAGCCAGGGGTAATAGTGAATTCCGATTTGACACTTAGCCCCTTTTCCACTGCCTGTTTCACCACAGAAGCCGAACGCGTAATGTCTTCATACGAAGAGTTGGTACACGAGCCGATCAAGCCCACGTCGAGCTTCTGAGGCCATCCATTTTCTTTTACAGCTTCCGCAAATTTGGAAATAGGCCATGCTCGATCAGGTGTATAAGGCCCATTGATATGAGGTTCCAATTCGTCGAGATTGATCTCAATGACGCGATCAAAATACTTTTCGGGTGCTGCATACACTTCAGGATCACCGGTGAGATATGGTGCAATCTGGTCAGCCACGTCAGCTACTTCTTCCCTACCTGTAGCACGCAAGTACCGGCTCATGGCTTCATCATAGCCAAAAGTAGATGTAGTGGCACCTACCTCAGCCCCCATGTTGCAGATAGTACCTTTACCCGTACAGCTCAACGATTGGGCTCCCGGTCCAAAATATTCAATAATGGCTCCTGTACCACCTTTGACCGTCAGAATGCCCGCTACCTTCAAAATGATATCTTTGGGCGAAGTCCATCCATGAAGTTTTCCAGTGAGCTTCACTCCAATAAGCTTGGGCATCTTGAGCTCCCACGGCATGCCAACCATCACATCTACTGCATCAGCACCTCCTACGCCTATAGCTACCATCCCAAGCCCACCAGCATTGGGCGTATGGCTATCCGTACCAACCATCATGCCACCTGGAAAAGCATAGTTTTCCAATACAATCTGGTGGATGATGCCTGCACCTGGCTTCCAAAAACCAATACCGTACTTTTTCGAAGCCGATTCGAGAAAATCATATACCTCAGAATTGATATCGAGTGCCTCTTTGAGATCGTGCTCCGCACCTACTTTGGCCTGAATGAGGTGATCGCAATGCACAGTAGTGGGTACAGCTACCTTATCACGGCCACAAGTCATAAACTGCAACAAGGCCATTTGGGCCGTAGCATCTTGCATGGCTACCCGGTCGGGCTTGAAGTATACGTAATCCTTTCCTCGCTCATATTCCTTTAAAGGCGACTCTGGATGTAAATGAGTGTAAAGAATCTTTTCGGCAAGCGTCATAGATCGCCCCAGCACCTTTTTCGCTTTCTCGACGCGATCGGGAAAGTTTTTATAGAATGCCCGAAGCATGTCAATATCAAATGGCATAACTGGACTATTTTTTGGTTTTGGAAATGGGTTTAAGTCACATACAAAACGCTACAATTGGGGCAAGCAAAGGTAGGCCTTTTGCCCCACTTTAATGAGAAATAAGGCATAGCTGCCCACCTCTGTAAAACAACGTATACATGAGCAAAAAGATGCCTAAGAAACTTCCCTGCGAAAATTCGCTACAAGTTCTAACTTTAGCCCATGAGCGCAAAAAATCTCACTGACCGCATCATTTTTGGCCTAAAGGTCAAACAAGCACGCCTAGAACGGGGCATGTCGTTTCAAGAGCTGGCTAACCGCACAGGCATGTCCGTATCCTACCTCAATGAGATTGAAAAAGGCAAAAAGTATCCCAAAGCCGATAAGATTCGATTGTTGGCTGAAGCCCTAGGCATACCAGAAGCAGCCCTATCTACTCCCAGACTAAAAGGGCCTTTAGCACCCGTAGAACGGCTGCTGCGTTCTAACTTCCTAAATGAGCTGCCTTTAGATCTATTTGGCATTGAGCTACCCAAAGTAGTAGAAATCATTGCCAATGCACCTACCCGAGTAGGTGCATTCATCTCCACCTTAGTAGAGTTAGCACGCAACTATGCCGTAGGGCAGCAGCATTTCTACTTTGCCTCACTGCGCTCCTACTTGGAGCTACACAGCAACTATTTTGAAGAAATCGAACAAAAGGTAGACGAGTTTGTCGAACGGCACCACGTACCAACCCAAGGACGGGTACCGCTCAAACTGTTGGAACAACTATTAGAAAGAACATATGGATACACCATCGTACCCAACGGTTTGGATCCCTATCCCGAACTGCAGCACATCCGATCAGTATTCTTGCCCAAAAGCAAATGGCTACTCCTCAACAGCCGGCTTACGGAAACACAAAAAGCCTTCCAGCTGGGCAAAGAATTAGGATTTAACTATCAAAAACTCAAAGCCCGCGCTTACACTGCTTCTTTACTTCGCGTACACAGCTTCGAAGAAGTAATCAGCCACTTTAAAGCTGGATACTTTTCCGCAGCACTACTGATCAACCGCAACAGCTTTATTAAAGATTTGCAAGCATTTTTCGCCTCCCCCCACTGGAATTCCACATACCTTCTTCAACTACTCGACAAATACGGTGCTTCGCCTGAAATGCTGGTGCAACGCATGACCAATCTATTGCCCAGTCATTTTGGCATAGAAAAGCTCTTTGCCCTGCGCATTACCCAAACGCCTTCTACAGGTGTTTATAAAGTGGATAAAGAATTGTACCTCAACCATGATCATCGCCTACACAGCAATGAGCGGTCTGAACACTATTGCCGCCGATGGCGCTCTATATCGTTGTTGAAAGAACTGTACCAACAACAAGTCAATGGGCCGAGTCGTACTATAGCAGCTGCTCAACGCTCTGTATTTCACAATGGCGATGAATATTTGAGTATCACCATTGCACGTGCTGCCTATCCCACACCAGATCAAAACGTGAGCATGACACTGGGATTACTTATAGATGACGCCCTAAAGGAAAAAGTATCATTTCTCAATGACCCCACTATTCCCACTCAACTGGTTAACCTCACTTGTGAACGTTGTGAATTGACTGAATGTGTCGATCGGGCAGCACCTCCAATTGTCGTACAACAAAAGCAAGCACGCCGACGTGTTCATGAAATCCTCCAAAAATTGATAGAAGAAGAGTAAGTCTTTAGCGCTCGTAGGGGCACTTCAAGCTCCCAAAAAAGTAGGTCAGACCTACGCCCAAAAACGCATAAGTGTCCTTATCTGTGCTATCACCGCGCTGCCGTCCCGGCAGACCAATGGTGTCATTATTTACTCCTGGTATGAGAATGGATCGATCAGATAAAGCCGCCGCTATAGGACCACGCAAGCGCTCCAGATCATCTAAATCAGGATATACAGTGCTGACATCATCTAAATAATCAGTAAAAGTACGTCGCCCACTTAACTCAATATTGAGTGAAAGTGCTCTGTCAATACTAAACTTGAACCCGATGCCATAGGCCAACGCACCACTCACAGCATAATATTCCTCGCCTTTAAACTGCCCCTCAGTACCTAAAGGGCGCAACTCAACCCAATTACCATTGTACTGAGCCATGGGATTGAAGTAAAATACAGTAAGACCCCCTAATAAGTAAGGGGTGAAAAACTCGTCCTTACTACCATGTTCAAAAGGTAGAAAGTTGAATTCCATTTGTAGGCTGCCATCTACAATGGGAGAACGAAAACTCAAATTACGCGCCCGTTGAAACAAGTTGTCTGAACGAGCATCGTCGCCACTTATAGTAGCGTAATTTGCCGAAAGCCGCAATGACACACGCTTATTAAAATTATAGCGAGCTATAGCACCCATGGCTACCTGTGGCATGCTCAAATCGAGTTCCGTATTGAGATCGCCAAAATACCAGGCTGTGCCTACCCATCCTCCAGCTTCCCACCCTGACTGCGCATGCATCTCACCGATTACACACAACGAAAAGAATATCAGCACTAAACAAATTTTTCTATCCCACATGTTATTATTTTTTTAAAAAGAGCAGCTAAGTTAGCACAAGCCAGCTTGCCAGCGAAACCTCCTGAAACACGCATCCTAGTGGCCAACGACATTTTTTGGATTTACATTGCATCAATAGCTCATTGGTCAGCAACGATGACAAACTCTATACGTCTATTCTTGCTTCTGCCTTCAGGTGTATCGTTGGGTGCCACAGGTTGTGTTTCGCCAAAACCGCGCCAGCGCAATCGCTGAGGTGCAATGCCATGAGCAACCAGCCAATCGTATACGCTTTTGGCCCGTGCCTCTGAAAGTGCCTGGTTGTCTACATCGCTACCTACATTATCGGTATGCCCTCTAATCTCGATTTTCATTTTGGGATGTGCTCGCAACAGCTCGAGCAAATGGCTCAATTCTTCTTCCGATTCAGGACGCAATTCGGCCGATCCAAAGTCAAAAAATATGTTACGTAATACGACAGCTTTCTCAGATTCTGTTTGCACAGGCTGAAGCCAAATATCAAGCTGGTATGGGTGATCGGGCACTGCATTCGAATCAAGTGCAAAGTGAGCTGAATAAAACAAATATCCTTCATGAGAAGCATGCAACGCATATTTTGCTCCCGCTGGTAGGCACAAAAGATAACGTCCTAGAGGATCAGCTGTAGTACGAGCCAAAGGTTGATTCATTGTCAAATCGAACACTTCTACCATGGCTTGCAATGGTACATGAGTATTCGCATCGCGTATCTCGCCCGATACATACGTCACAGGGGATGGCCTTACAGCTTCATACAGTTCAAAGGCATAAATATCGTATGACCCCTGATGACCAGGCAAATCCGTCCGATCAGAATCAAAGTAAGCCGTACGACCATCCAAGCTCACTACAAGTGTGCCCTCATTGGATTCCGTATTGATGGGGTAGCCCAAATTCCGAGGGGTAGTCCAGCTACCATCCGCACGCTGCTGGCTCACGAACAAATCGTATCCGCCCAAGCCTATATGTCCTGTAGATTTAAAATACAGTGTACGTCCATCTGGATGAATGAAAGGGGATTGTTCTTCACCTGCTGTATTGATCACAGGTCCCAAGTTTTGCGGGGTGCCCCAACTACCATCCAACTGGCGATGACTTACCCAGATATCCGATCCACCCAAGCCTCCTGGCCGACGCGCTGTAAAGAAAAGGCGTTGTCCATCTGCAGATATGGAAGGCTGTGACTCCCAACTTGAGGTGTTGATTGGTGGACCTATATTTTGGGGTTCCGTCCATCCGGTCAAGGTCTTTTCGGAAAAGTAAATATCACATCGCCCCTGCCCATCCCTTCGGTTGCATGCAGCAAATACTAAATATCGGCCATCTGCAGAGATTGACTGGCTACCTTCGTTAAGTGGAGTGTTGAGTGACTCAATAGGCCTACCTTTTGTCCACCTGCCCGTGCTATCACGTCGGCTCAGATAAAAGTCTTCTTGCCCATTGCGCACGGCCGTGTAGACGAGTACTGTTTCATCAGCAGTGATGGAGGGCAAATACTCAGGCTCAGCTGTATTGATACCCGGGCCAAGATTGAAAGGCTCGAAGGGAACAGGATGCGCATAGAATGGTGCCACTTGCTTGCAGTGCTGCAAGTGCTGCTGTGCCCGCCTGCGTCTCCATTCACTGTGCGGCTGCATACCCAAATACTTTTGAAAATGCATAGCCGCTTCATCAAACTGGTGCAATTTCATTTGTACCAATGCCAAGTTGTACCAATAATCAGGTTTATATCCTGGTGCTAATGCCACTACTTGCTCGTAAAGCAATTTGGCTGCTTCGAGCTGTCCCATGTCATATCGCACATTAGCCAAGGCAAAAAGTGCATCAACAAAATCGGGAGCTATTTCTGTAGCCTTAAGCAAATAGGTAGCCGCTTGCTCAAGCCGCCCTTCCTTTGCCATAACCACACCCTTTTCCCAAGCTTTTAAAGCAGCACGAGGCAGGTTTTTAGAATCTGCAAATCGCTGCCCCCATCCTGGTACAACACATAAATACAACAACAATACGACAATGCCTCGGTAATACATTGGCCACGCAGTTTTCAGCGTACAACATTAGCTTGCACAATTTCCTTCCACAGCATAGACAAGTTATCGCAATATTTCCCAACAACCTGAAGAAAACCTTTGCCCTGCACAGCAATCAAAGATCAAACGATAACTTTATTTCTCTATTGGGTAACTTTCGCCTTGTAGGCGAGTTTTTCAGACATTTTCAATCTTTCTTTTGGAGCCCGAAAGTACCACCACAAATGAATCCGCATCATGAAACATTGGACAGATCAAGCACTTTTCGAGGCGCTTTGTGCTGGCGACAGCGAAGCTCTGCGCTTCATCTATGCTAAGTACGAGCCCGAAATAAATCGATGGATTTGCCGCAATAATGGAAATGCTGAAGAAGCTGCTGACATTTTTCAAGAAGCATTACTCACTATTTTTGATAACTATTGTGGCAAAGCCAATACCCACATGACCTCCTTTGGAGGCTTCCTCTTCAACATATGTCGAAACAAATGGCGCAACCAATTGCGAAAAAATAAACGCGTGGAAATCATAAGAATGGAAGAACCTTCGCAATATGAAAGTGAAGGGGAGGACCTCCTAGCACAGGCCATCGCTGCAGAGGAAGATTTCTTGCGCCAAGAAGCTTTGGATAAAACCTTCACTCAACTCAGCCAGTTGTGCCAAAAACTCTTAGAGTTAGTAGCTCAAGGTGCCAAACCGGAAACTATCATTGAAAAACTAGGCATGACCAATGCAAATGCCGTGTACCAACGAAAAAAGGCATGTATTGATCGGTGGCGCACACTTTTTCATAAACACCTTGCCAAAAGTTAGCTTGTATGATCTCGGAAAAGGACAAAGAACTACTCGAAAAATGGATTGATGGTAGGATGAATAGCCAAGAACGTGCACTTTTTGAAGCGCGTTTTGAGCAAGAACCCCACTTGGCTCAAGAAGCTCAGTTGCGTCTCGACATGGATCGCTATCTCCGCAAGCGGGCTGCACGCAACCGCCTCAAAAGTGAAATTGAATCTATCAGAAATGCCCCCAAAAGAGTACGTCCTATAACCAAAATGCGCGTAGTATGGCGTAGACGTATGCAACTTATTGCGGCAGCAGCAGCCATAGGCTTGATAGTAATATGGTGGATTGGCCGGCCAAACCCCTTAGATCAATTTGCTACCCATCCGCCACTTTCGCTTACCCAACGAAGTAGCACTAATCAAGAGTTAGCTACACGTGCCGCTAAACTGTTTGCTGAAGGCCATTACTTACAGGCTGCTCAAGTACTTGACACGCTACACAGACAACACCCCTCAGACACATTATCCCTTTTATATCAGGGAATTGCCTTGTTCAAAGCCGGTCACTACGACGAAGCTGTAGCCCTATTAACACCTTTTCCAAAAGGAGGAAACTGGACTACCGAAGCGTGGTATTTTGCTGCATTAGCTTACGCAAAAAAAGGTGAAAGGGAAAAAGCGATTCGCCTCCTCCAGCAAATCCCTCCCCAATCAGGGCGCTACCAACAGGCGCAAAAGATCATTCAATATTTGAAATGACAGATAAATCGCAAAAGCGAGTACCTACGCCTCCATACTAATTGAAAAAGCTACTATGAAATCGTAGTAGCTTTTTTCGGTAGAGCCCTCCACGCCTCCGCAAAATATCATTGACCACCTTACAAGATACAAAAGCTCATCCAGCCACCTTAGCTAATTGATCAATCACGGTATTACGGACGCTAAGTATATCTACATCAGGCTCCATGTCGCGCTTTTGTACTTCCACCATATAGCGATCAAAGGCATTTTTAGCTTCCTCAAGGCGATTTAGCACTTTCAATGCACTACCCAACGCAGCCCACACTTCCGGTACAAACCGATAATTGGGGTCATCTTCCTTAAAGACTCGTCGCAAAATGAGTTGAAAATCATTTACAGCAGCTTCCCAAGAGTGTTCTTTCATATGGCATTGCCCCTTAAGTCGGCGACTCTCCCAATAGATAGGCTCATGGGGTATGGAGCACTTTAAGGCTTGCTCCAAGTCTGATATGGCTTTAGCCCACTCTTGTCGGCGCATGTATACACGTGCACGCCCTAGCCATGCTTCAGCATTCCCTTCATGCAAGTGAATACTTTTAGTAAAGTCGTAGTATGCATCATCAAAATTCTGAAGGCGATAGTTCACATAGCCCCTATAAGCATAGGCCATGGAGTGCCGCTCAAACTTGGCAATAGCTTTGTCAAGAGCAGCACGTGCTTCCATTTCTTGCCCCCTCTGGTCCAACAAAGCACGGCCCTTGCGAAAAGCTACCACAGCACCTTTATCACTTTCCGGCTCAATGAAAAAACGATCAACAAGCTGCCGATCTTTGATCACCCACACTTTAAATACTCCTGCTACAGCAAACTGCGCCACGTATTGAAGCAACTTTACCGTGTTACGCCAGTGTTTTTCATTGGCCTCTGGCCAGATACGTCGAGGCACGATTAAAGCAAGCTCCTTTTCATCAAAAATTTCTTCAGGTTTTAGGAGAACAGCATTGCGATAGTGATCCTCACTACGCTGCTGATAAAACTGTACTACTTTTTCGTAGCTGCGCTGGCTACCAAAATCGAGCCTACCAGAAAAAATCAATTTAAACGTATTCATTGCGCTGCTGTTTATGATGCATAATCCAATCCTTGCAACACAGAAATAGTGTAGCTTCGAGAAACTGGTGACATAGTAAGCTTGCTTAAAGAAGGATTTGCGGCGAGCACTTCCTCCACCGAACACAGACAGTGCTGTTAGGTAGGAACCACCAGTTTTCTCACGTGTATGTTTGCTATATTGATTTTCACTGCAAATGCGACAATGCATTCACCCGATCCCAACTGCATAGCAATTGACTCGCTAAGATATTAAAAACAGCGCAAACAGACCCAACCGATGGAGAAGAAAAGCAAAAAAACTTGCCCCCATATAATCTATTATATGGATACGAAAGCCTACTTTCTTTGTTTCACGCAGAGGAAAATTCACATTACGCTTTCTCATTTACCATCATTCACTGCATTTGGCCCGCAAAAAGGATTATACTTTTTCTCTCTACCAATAGTTGTTTCCGGGCCATGACCAGGTAATACACGGGTAGTATCCGGCAAGACAAAAAGCTTTTTTCTAATACTTTGTAGCAAAGTAGGCCAATGACCACCAGGCAAATCAGTACGCCCCACGCTGTCGTAAAAAAGCACATCACCACTTACCACAAACCCTTCATTAGGTGCATAAAATGCTACATGCCCCGGTGCATGCCCCGGCACAAAAAGCACTTCCAAATGGCTGTGACCAAATTGAATCACTTGTCCTTCCTCAAGCCAGCCCGAAGGTCCAGGAGAAGGGTGCTCCATGAATACACCATACATCAAGCTGATCTGGGGTGCACGCTCCAAAAATGACAACTCCAAACGATGAATCTGAGGCGCCAAATTCCATTGCTTATGAACAAAAGCATTTCCAAAAATGTGATCAAGATGACAATGGGTGTTGAGCAATTGTACGGGAGTGAGCCGATGCTGAACGATAAACTGACGCAGTTGTTCCTGCTCACCTTCATCATAGCATCCCGGGTCAATAATCACACATTCCCCCGTATCATCGTATAGCACCCAAGTGTTTTCCTGAAAAGGGTTAAATACAAAAGAAACAACATGAATCATCGTCATTCGTTTTTTGAAAAACCAGAATTCGCCTACAACTTGATTGCACGATATATCCCACTATATATTAAAAATACTAAAATATTTGGTACTCAAGCTGTTTACTGTATCGTATCATTGTCTTTGGTCTGAAATGTGTGCAACTTGGAAAAAATACCAACGCCCACACGCGAACACTTAGCACACACTTATAGCCCACATAGTTTTGGATCAAAACTGCACTCAAAGATGAGAGAAATTCTTCACCTCAACATTGTACTCATAGTCGTTCTGGCTGGATGGCTTTGCCCATTAAAAGCCCAAACGATGCAGACGAACTTTGGAAAAAACCGAGTTCAATACCATGACGATTTTGAAGAATGGCTCATGTATGAAAGTGCCAACTTTATCACCTACTGGTACGGAAAAGGGCGCAATGTAGGGCAAGCTGCTGTACAGCTGGCAGAATACGACTTTTACGAAATACAAGGCATTATCGACCATCGCATCAACGACAAGCTCGAAATCATCGTATACACCGACTTGACAGATCTAAAACAAAGCAATATCGGAAGTGAAGAAGCTTTTGAACATGCCACTGGACAAACCAAAATTCGGGGCAATAAAATATTCGTGTACTTTGACGGCAATCATCGAAACCTACGACGACAAATCCGAGAAGGGATAGCTTCTGTATATCTCAACGCCCTTTTGTTTGGATCTAACCTGCAAGAAATCGTGCAAAATGCCGTACTGTTCAACTTGCCCGTCTGGTTCAAGGAAGGTCTGATTGCCTTTGTAAGCACACACTGGAATACTGAATTAGACGAACAACTTCGAGACGCACTACTGAGTGGTCAATACGAAGATTTTGAAGCCCTTGCAGAAGTCAACCCACGATTGGCTGGACATTCGCTTTGGTATTTTATTAGCGAACACTTTGGTGTACCTACTGTATCCAATTTGCTTTACCTCACGCGTATCAACCGCAGTGTGGAAAGTGGATTCTTGTACGTATTGGGGAGCACCTTCAGCAAAACAGCTGAAAGCTGGAAAAACTATTTTACCCAACGCTATCGAGGTGAGTTAAAGCTCGCCTCTCCTCCCGACGAAGCCGTATCCATTCCTTTTAAAAACAAGCGTCGATTACCCTTGACCCAGCTCAAAATTAGCCCCGATGGAAAAAAAGTTGCTTATGTGCTCAATGAAATCGGACGATATCGAGTATGGATACAAGATGTGCAAAATGGGCAAAGGAAGCTAGTATTTCATGCAGGGTTTCGCAATGCTTTTCAAGCTACCGACTACAACTACCCCCTTTTAGCTTGGAGCCCTAATAGCCAGGAACTCGCCATCCTATACGAATGGCGCGACCAATTAAAGCTATGCCGCATCAACGACTATCTGAACAGTGAAGAAGAAACACCCTTGCCCGAGCACTACCATCGCATATTTAGCATGGATTATCTATCAGCCAATGAATTGGTATTCAGTGCATCGGTCAATGGATTTTCTGACATTTTCATCTACTCAATTCCCACGCGACAATCACAACGTATCACCAATGACTTCTGGGACGATCTGGATGTGGTCGTCGTCAATGTGCGCAACCGAAAGGGGATTTTATTTGCCTCCAACCGCATAGACTCTTTAAAACGGGATGCCCCTCGATTGGACACCATGTTACCTATAGGTACTTTTGACATATTCTATTACGATTTAACACACAAGCCTTCGGAGTTTGTACGCGTAACGCATACACCACTGGCCAACGAACGCCAACCCATCGCTATCGATACGACTTGGTTTGGTTTTCTCACCGACGAAACAGGCATTGTCAATCGCAAGTTGGGGTACCTCGAAACTTACCTGCATCACTACGACAAGGTAGTGCGCATGGAAAATCAAACAGAGCTAATCCTTCACCCCGACTCCAGCTTATTGACTTTGTTGGACTCAGCTTCCCTCAAACGTGTAGATACTGTATTTCTCCGACCTATATACAAAGAGCGTGCAATCAACCACTTCGTTACCAATTATAATCGATCAATCCGATTACAACATGCAGCACCACAAGCTGGTACAGTAGCACAAATGATGTATATCCATCAAACACCACGCGTATTTGTAGAACCCCTAACTCCTTCACACCAAACCACCCCTTCGTATACACTTTTCCGAGAACGACTTGAAAAAGACTCAGATCAACAACAAACTGATCAAGTCAAGAACAATGCTTCAAAAACAGATACACTTCCCACCCTTGTCGATACTACTACTGCCTCACCACCTGTAGCCGACAGTACAGACCAAGCACAAGACATAGTGCACGACTACTTATTTCAGAGCGAATTCGATGACGAAGCCATTCCCGCCCCATGGGAAGAAGATACCATCGCCCAAGACTTATCACCTACACAACCATGGTCGCTTACACCTGACCTACAGCAACCCCAATATTACCCACCTGTAGTAGCCTTGGAAACACCGCCCAATCTGCACCCTATATATAAATTCCAGCCTGGACGCATTGTGCCTTACCGCCTCAAATTCCGTACTGAGTTTGTAACTACGCAACTAGACAATACCCAGCTTTTCGATGGCTTAAACAGCTATGCCGGCACACCTATAGACTTCGGCTATCCACCTCCAGGTATCCTGTTCAAGGCCAACTTTAAGGACTTATTCGAAGACTATCAACTTGAAGGTGGCTTGCGGTTGCCTACTTCTTTCAATGGTACAGAATACTTCTTCACCTTTGACAATCGAAAAAAACGCCTCGATAAGCGATATGCCTTTTATCGACGCGCTTTGCGCTTTAGTGACGATCCTACACCTACGGCACTGGTTCCTCCCAAAACAGAGTCTCAGATCGTCTTACTTCAATACCAATTGCGCTATCCCTTAGACATCTTCCGCAGCCTGCGCGCCACTACTTCGCTCCGATTTGACCGCACGATACAGTTGGCCACAGATGCCACTACACTCAACACAACTACCTTAAGGGAAAAACGCATTGGCCTGCGAGTAGAATATGTATTCGACAACACGCTTGATGTGGCACTAAATATCAAAAATGGAAGCCGTTACAAAGTATATAGCGAATTGGTCAAGAAATTCAATGTACAGTTAGGTCAAAATCCTGATATCGACTTAGAAAAAGGTTTTATGACCATCATAGGTTTTGATGCACGCCATTACCAACGCGTATTGAAGTATTCAGTTTTAGCGGCTCGTCTTGCTGGAGCTACTTCTTTTGGCAGTGAGAAGATCTTGTTTTTCTTAGGAGGTACCGATGGTTGGCTGTTCCAATCATTTAATCAAGATATACCCCAACCTTTTACAACTGATTTTGCCTACCAAACGGTAAGCCCTCATTTAAGAGGATTTAGGTATAATATACGGAACGGCAACTCTTTCATTCTGAGCAATGTGGAATTCCGATTGCCCTTATTTAGATATGTATTACCCCGTACCCAGTCTTCTCTGATCAAAAACTTCCAATTGATTGGCTTCTTTGATGGCGGCACAGCGTGGGTGGGCAAATCCCCATATAGTAAGGACAGCCCTCTCAATACCTCTATCATCTCCAACCCACAAGTAACTGTACGGGTCAATTACTTCAGGGATCCATTTGTATACAGCTATGGCGTAGGCCTTCGCACTATGTTATTTGGCTATTTTATCCGGTTTGATTACGGCTGGGGCGTTGAGACGCGTGTACGTCAAGATCCCCGTTTGCATATTTCAATGGGGTTAGACTTTTAATAAGTTACTCAAACAGGTTGTTGCAACACATGACGTAGCAAGGACTCTTTCTCTATAGCTTGGCGCAATCGGCCTATTAGGCTCTCTGAAGCAGGCAGCATGGGTAAGCGCACTGTGCGCTTACATGTACCCATCAGCTCCAACACTGCCTTTATACCAGTAGGGTTGCCCTCCTCGTATAATAGAGGATGCACATCCAACATGGCATTATTCCACTTTTGGGCTTCATCTAATCGACCTGCATGCGCAGCTCTCACCATTTGAGAGAAAGCATGGGGAAAGGCATTTGCTATTACTGAAATAGCGCCATCAGCTCCACAAGCAATCATGGGCAAAGTGAGTAAGTCATCTCCTGCCAATACAGAAAAATGGGCAGGGCGGTACTTGCAAAGCTCCATCACTTGGGTCACACTTCCGGCAGCCTCTTTCACAGCTATAAACTTGGGATCCGCTTCTGCCAAACGCAACACCGTCTGCGGCAACACATTAACTCCTGTACGAGCAGGCACATTGTAAATAATGACAGGCAGCGGACTGGCCTCAGCTACGCGCATATAATGCTCAAAAAGCCCCTGTTGCGACGGACGCAAATAGGATGGAGCACTGGACATGATAGCATCAAACCCATCAAAATTGTATTGGCGAATGCGCTGAATCAGAGCTTTCGTATGATTGCCTCCAAACATCCCTGCCACCAAAGGCACGCGCCCCGCTACTTGCGCTATCGTAGCGTCAAACACTTCGCGACATTCCTGTGCAGACTGGGTAACAGCTTCCCCTGTGGTGCCCAACGAAACAATGAAGTCTACCCCTTCCTTTATGACGTATTCAATTAGGTTCGAAAGCGCGTCAAAGTCGACCTTGCCTTTCCGAAAAGGAGTAACTAGCGCGACTCCTGTACCTGTTAACCTCAAACTCATATATTACACATTTTACATATCCTCACCACAAATTTGCGTTAGGCTGTTAAGGGCTCTCCTTTTAGGCTCATTAATTTTTTTACTGTATCAAAAAAAGAAGAGGTGTTTTGCGCTTCTGCCGGCACCTGCACAATTAAGTCGAAACAATCAGTAGCTGCCTCGTCTATACCCACACGGCAACTGGCTCGACTCATAGCAATAACCCACCTAATAGGTAGCTCTATCTTTTCAACAAACACCAACAACACATCAAAAGGTGAATGGGTAAAGTCATCAATCACCCCTCTGCTGGGTTTGCCATACCAATTTACATCCTTGGCTGACAATCGCCATGACGAAATGGTCCCAAGTTGTGGGAAATCCTTTTGACGCGACCATTCCAATACACGCACCTGTTTGCCCATCTTTTTCATTGCAGCAACGGCTTGATGAGCTGCATGCACCAAAGAGGGAGAATCTATATCAATCAAAACACCCACATGCTGCACCTCATGCCAGTGCATCATCTGCCGAAAAGGTTGTCGTGGCACTGCTTTATTCAGTGCATTGCGAAAAAACCATGCTCTAACATGCTGCCACATTCAACTGGTTTTTTTGTTATTACCATCATTTCGCATGAAATGGATACTCAATTTTCTTTTTCACTTACAGGTGCTAGCTCTTCAAACTCACCCATACGCCGATATTTCATTATGCGTTGCTGAACAAGCTCATCAACTGGAATTTGCTGCAGTTCTTGAAGGGTCTGCTTTAGATGTCGCTTCAGTGTTTTTGCCATTTCTTCAGGTGCAGTATGAGCCCCTCCTAAGGGTTCTTTGATAATGCCATCGATGAGGCCAAAGCGAAACATATCTTCAGCAGTAAGCTTCAGTGCCTCTGCAGCCTGCTCCTTGTAATCCCAACTCCGCCACAAGATAGAGCTACACGACTCTGGAGAAATGACAGAGTACCACGTGTTTTCCAGCATGTACACGCGATCACCTAACCCAATACCAATCGCACCACCTGAAGCACCTTCACCAATTACAGTCACTACTATAGGGACCTTGAGCTGAGCCATTTCAAACATATTTCGGGCAATAGCTTCAGCCTGGCCCCGTTCTTCAGCCTCAATACCAGGATACGCCCCAGGCGTGTCGATAAATGAAAAAACAGGAAATCCAAAGCGCTCCGCCATCTTCATCAGGCGCAAAGCCTTTCTATACCCTTCGGGGTTTGCCATGCCAAAATTGCGATACTGCCTCATCTTAGTATTGACCCCTTTCTGATGCCCCACTATTACTACCGTTTGCCCATCCAAGTTGGCCAGCCCTCCGACAATGGCTTTGTCGTCGCCGCAAAGACGATCACCATGCAGTTCAATGAAGTTTTTAAAGATGTGCGATACGTAAAAAAGCGTATAAGGGCGCTCGGGGTGTCGAGATAATTGGACTTTCTGCCATCCAGACAAGTTGGAATAAATCTCCTTTCTTGTTTTGCGAATGCGCTTTTCCAGCTCTTTGACCATCGGCGTTACGTCAATATCACTTTGCTCACCTACTTGCTTGATCTTTTCAAGCTGCTCGTATAGCTGTTCCAGCGGTTTTTCAAATTCAAGGAATACCATAATACATCGTTTCGTAAATACTTTCACAAAAAGGTGAAAATCAACAACAACTCAAGTTTAAAATTGGCGAGGCAAAATTAGCAATCCAAAAGCAGGGCAAGGGCATGAAGAAACTTTTTTGCATTTTTTTGTGCTGGGATATTGCATGAAAAAACCACGGCATATACCTTTGCACTCGCCATTATCGAAAATGGTATAGGCAACCTTGGAGCGCGCAAGTGCTTCTCGCTAATTTTTGATTTTCATGGTCCGGTAGTTCAGCTGGTTAGAATGCCTGCCTGTCACGCAGGAGGTCGCGGGTTCGAGTCCCGTCCGGACCGCATAAGCCCATTAAGCAAATGCTTAATGGGCTTTTTAATGAAAAAAGCCAAAGCAGCAGGTATTGAGCCGACCTACATCCATTCGAAAAGTCAACTTCAACCCATTTAATTAGTACAGAAGTATCTGTTTTACCCCACTGCCAAGGATTTACTCTCTAAGACGGACTCATCTACCACCTTAATACCAGTGCTCAAAAGACAATAAAAACACGTTAAAACGCTATTCCACTTATCTCCTCAGGTTCTATTTCGCATATCTTTATGGCACCATCGGCGATGCTACAACTAACTATTGTGCTCGATTATGATTGCTGTTTTGTGTACAGCAATCAGACGTCGAATTTTATAAGTCCACAAATCTATTTCTCCAATCACCAAAAACCGAAAGCTGAAAATGAAGCAATCCCATGGTTTCCATCTTCTCTGCTCACTCACATTAACCTTTACTTGTGTTTTTTCATTATTGCTCCAAGCACAAGACCGTATTGAATTAGCAGCATTTTTTGGAATGACCAATTATCAAGGCGATTTGGCTGAAGATCATGTAGAATTGGAAGAAACTAAAATCGCAGTAGGTGGGGTACTTCGCTATCATCTCTCTCCTCGGTGGTCGATACGCATGCATTACTTTTCGGGTACAATTACAGGCGATGATGAAAACTCTATTGAACTGGCATGGCGCAAGTGGAAAGTAGATATAGATGTCAAAGAATGGGTCATCGGCCCGGAATTTTACATCCTACCAGTGCAACGCTTCGGCATAGGTGGGCGTTTTGAAGGAGGTATTTCTCCCTTTGTAAGTGTAGGCATGGGGCTTACCCATGCAGATGCTACCCTTACTGTACCACCTCAAGATCAAGACTTATTTCCCGAACCTGGTGACAAAGACAACTTCTTCGTCACTCCTATCATTCTTGGAGTGCGATTTGACATTGCAGAGTACTCAGCTTTTATGTTAGAGTTAGGATGGCGCAACGTATTTTCTGACTATCTGGATGGGGTAAGTAAAAATGGTGGGTTTGAAAAAAACGACTGGTATTCCTTTGCTGGAGGCTCTTTCTCTATTTTCTTTGGCAAGCCAATTAATGCTTACTAAAACCACAGCTATTGGCACCCAAGGCTTTTCATGAAAGTATGTCACATATCTGCAGCCCGGAGCTGGCGTGGGGGTGAACAGCAATTGGCTTGGCTGCTCCACATATTAGACCAAATAGGTGTGGATCAGCAACTGTTATGTCCTGATGGATCACCACTACATCGATGGGTGATCAGCCATATGCCGCATATTTCTATTATACCTTATTGGAAACGCACTCCTTTTGATCCTTTTACCGCCCAATTGATTAAGAACGCAAGTAATACTTTCAAAGCCAACCTAATTCACGCCCATGATGCCCATGCACATACCATGGCATGGATGGCTGCTAGTTTGTGGAAACACACTTTACCTGTGATAGTAAGCCGACGTGTGTCCTTTCCACCTTCTAATAACTTGATCACTCGAAAAAAGTACTATCACAAGTCGATTCGCAGAGTTTTGTGCGTATCTCAGTTCGTAGCCAACGTATTGATTCATTGGGGCATGCCTCGATCTCAACTCGAAGTAGTATATGACGGGATTGATCTCGATCGATTTGACAAACAAGATCGAAATCAATTAAGACAGCTGCTCGGCACAAGCAAGGAAACTCCCTTAGTAGGTTACATTGGCGCACTCACATCTGAAAAAAATGTAGTGACTTTGTTCAAAGCAGTAGCTCAACTAAAATTGGATTATCCTACCCTACAGCTTGTACTTATCGGTGAAGGACCACTACGCGCACAACTGGAAAAATACTCCCAGCAGTTAGCAATACACAGATGTATACACTGGCTAGGGTTTCGAGAGGATGTAGCAAAACTTCTCCCTGGATTGGATATACTCGTGTTACCCAGCCAAGTAGAAGGATTAGGCACTACCTTGTTGGATGCCATGGCAGCACGCGTGGCTGTAGTAGCGTCAAATACAGGAGGCATACCCGAAATTGTACTTGATCGAGAAACGGGCCTACTCGCTCCTCCTGCCCAGACCGATGTGTTTGCCCAGCAAATAAAATGTTTATTGGATCAACCTGCTTTTCGTCAACAGCTCATCCACAGAGCTGCTCAATGGGTACGTAGCTTCTCTAAAGAGCAAATGGCCCAACATACACTTGCCTGCTACCAAGCTATTTCGTAGCCTTGCTTTTTTCCCACATCACTTCCTATATACAATCAATCCACTAACGATGAAATACGCAGCTAGTCTCAGCTTGATCTTTGTCGTGCTTCTGGTAAGTGCATTTCAAAAGCCAATACAGCCGCCACTTTTATTTGGCGATGCAACAGCAAAAAGATGGGTTGATTCTGTATTCAACACTATGACAGATGACGAACGCTTAGGGCAATTGCTATGGATCCGAGCACACTCCAATTGGGATGAATCGCGCTATGCACAAATTGAGCATCTTATACGAGAATATCACTTAGGTGGATTGACCTTTTTTCAGGGCAATCCTGCCGAACAAGTTAAGCTCATCAATCGCTACCAAGCTGCGGCTAAAATTCCCCTCATCATATCGATGGACGCCGAGTGGGGATTGGGCATGCGCTTTAAGGAACATGCCATGAGTTTCCCCAGACAACTTACCCTTGGGGCTATTCAAGACAACACACTCATCTACGAGATGGGGGCAGAAATCGCCCGACAATGCCGTCGTGTAGGTGTACACATCAACTTTGCTCCAGTAGTCGATGTTAACAACAATCCCAACAATCCCGTGATCAACACCCGCTCATTTGGCGAAAACCGCATCAATGTGGCTGCCAAAGCATATATGTACATGAAAGGGATGGAAGATCACGGTGTAATAGCCTGTGCCAAACACTTCCCGGGCCATGGCGACACCGACGTCGACTCTCATAAAGATTTACCCGTCATCCGTCATGATTGGGCCCGGCTCGACAGCATTGAGCTGTTTCCCTTTCGAATTCTACTCGAACAAGGCATCAGTAGCGTAATGGTGGCACACCTTCACGTACCTGCACTTGACAGTACTCCTAACCTCCCCACCACGCTGTCGCGAAAAGTAGTGACACAGTTGCTCCGAAATGAACTGGGCTATCAAGGACTAATTATGACTGATGCACTAGGCATGAAAGGCGTCACCAAACACTTTCAGCCAGGTGAAGTTGAAGCCATGGCTCTTTGGGCAGGTAATGATGTATTACTACTACCCCAAGATGTACCTGCTGCATTTGAGGCTATTAAAAAATACATAGCTCAAGGCAAGCTAAGTTGGCAGCGCATTTACTCAAGCACAAAAAAGGTGCTCTACGCAAAATATCGCATGGGACTCACGCACTTCGATCCCATACCAGAAAAAGGCCTCGCGCGAGATCTTTTCCGGCCAGAAGCCATGGCACTCAAACGCAAACTAATACGAGCAGCACTCACTCTAGTCCGCAATGATGAGCAATTAGTGCCTTTGGACAATATCGAACACGGCCAAATAGCCACTCTGGCTTTAGGTGCTTCCGACACTACTCTTTGGCAACAGCGGCTACTGGAGTACAACCCCAATATTGCCATTTGGATCCACCCTCTTGAAGTTTCTAATCGTGCAATTAAACTGATCAGTGCATCCCTTCGCCCTTTCGATACTTTAGTAGTAGGACTACACAACCTCAAGACTACACCATCAGGTGGCAACTACGGCCTACCTAATTCGGCACTTCAACTCTTACACGCCTTACAAGTAGAAGGCAAAAAAATTGTACTGATCAATTTTGGCAATCCCTATCTCCTGCGTCACTTCGATCAATTCTCTACCGTAATACAAGCCTATGAGGACGACGAAGATGTACACGATATAGCAGCACAGGGCCTTGTAGGTGTATTTGGGTTTAAAGGGAAACTTCCCATCACTGCTTCACCTAAGGCCCAATACGGCCAAGGCATTAGCACACAACCTTTACTACGACTAGGATGGGCTTTGCCCGAAGAGGTGGGCCTGCATAGCGACACTTTAGCCCTAATCGATACACTCATGCAATTGGCCATCGATAGTGGCGCTACTCCAGGTGGCGTAGTACTTGTAGCGCGTAAAGGGCACATCGTATGGCACAAAGCTTATGGCTTCCACACCGATAAGCGCAAACGCCCCACTCATATTGATGATTTGTTCGATCTAGCTTCCGTCACTAAAGTGATGGCTTCCACACTATCACTAATGAAACTCTATGAAGAAAGACATCTCGATATCGACTCACCACTGAGCAAATACCTCCCTCAAGCCGATACGACCAACAAAGCCGACATCGTCATCCGAGATATGCTCCACCATCGGGCCCGACTAAAGCCGTGGATCCCTTTTTACCTCGAAACGCTTGATGATCAAGGCCAACCATCAAAGAAGTATTATCGAGACCAACCCGATAGCATTTACTCCATTGAGGTAGCACGCAATCTCTACCTCCATAGAGGTTATGTGGACACCATTTGGTCGCGCATCTATAGATCAGAGTTACTCGATACAGTAGCCTACAAGTACAGCGATCTGGCATTTTACTTTGCCAATGCCCTTGTACAACGACTCACTGGCATGCAAGTTGATCAATTTGCCGAAAGGCATTTCTATCACCCCTTAGGCCTCCGACGCATTGCCTTCAACCCGCTCAAACGCTTTGCCAAGGAAGAAATCGTACCTACGGAAAACGATACCTATTTCCGATATCAAATACTCCAAGGCTATGTGCACGATATGGGAGCTGCTATGTTGGGTGGCATAAGTGGGCATGCTGGATTGTTTGCTTCCGCGAAAGATTTGGCCATAGTGGCCCAAATGCTCCTCCAAAAAGGGTATTACGCGGGGCATCGCCTACTCAAGTCCCAAACGATTGAGACCTTCACACATCGATGCCCAAGTTGTACGCGCAGAGGGCTGGGCTTTGATATGCGACAGACCGATACTACTCAAAGTCTCAATATGGCTCCATTAGCCTCTACGCTTACTTTCGGTCATTTGGGCTTTACAGGTACAGCTGTGTGGATCGACCCTGCTTGGGAAATAGTATTTGTCTTTCTGAGCAATCGCGTATGGCCTACTATGGAAAACAAAAAGCTCATCGACTTGGACATACGCCCTCGTGTACACGAAGTGGCATATCGCGCTTTGATGATTGAGTAAAAACAGCCAGCTACAAATACATATAGCCGGCAGGAAACACATAGATGCACCCCAACAAAAACAGCCGGTACAAACGCACCGGCTGCAGACTATGGTTCGAACGGAACACTTGGAAACAAACACTTGATTCGATGAAAACCGCTATTCATTAATGGCCTTTACTCATTATACCTGGCTAATTTTGCTCACTACTTTGTACAAACGCATCGAGACGTTAACTTCCTCTTCGAAGGGATCGTATTCCAAATAATTAGCAGATATGAGTTTTAGGTGCGTCAAGCGCCCTTTTGTAAAGACCCGCTGCACATACTTCACCCACACTGATCCATTGCTCTTGACTGCGTAAATTTCATTGTCTTTGATATCCTGTACTTCCTCTACTTCACGGCAGATGACAATGTCACCATTATAGATAACTGGCTCCATACTGTTACCCTTTATGGGAAAAGCCACCAAGCCATGACCTTCAATACCTGGCAAGCTGAAAAAGCGATTGGCTTCTGGTTCAGCTATGGCTCCAATGGTGTCTCCTGCAAAAGCTTCTTGAGTGGTAAACAGAATTTTTCCGCCATGGCGAACTACTTTATCTGAAGATTGGCGGGCTAAGCGCTGTAGTGGCGATTCAAATGGGTCACCCTTACCATACAACATATAATCCTCACTCACGCTGTATTCGCGGCACAACTTGAGTGCCTCAGAATACTTGATCATGCGTTTGTCATTAGGGTTGAGATAAGCCCTGATAATGTGTCCGTGCCGTTTACCCAAGATGCGCTCGGCAAAATCGCCCACTCCTTTTCCATTGCGATCGTTTTTCACAATATCACCTCGTGCTTCCAGCATGCGGAATACCTTGGCGAAGCGCTCATTGAGTTTTCTGCGGTCCTCCTTGTCGAACATATGCAACAAATATTTGTGAGCAAACGGATCAATGGCAAAAATAAAACAAAAAATTTTAATTACAAGTAAAAAACACCTGATCAAAAACAAAAAAATTTACACATATTTTGACTTGAATCGAACCTGACATCCCACGGACTGGTATATACAGGAAAGGTAAGGTGCTCCCACCAGAAAGACGAATGGGGTACAAAGGAGCATAAATTGCCTTTTGTAAAACGGCTTATTGAGATTTCAGATTGATGAGCAAGACATGCAGCCAAGCTCAGCCCAAGCTACAAACAAGCAGTTCTTTTACTCTGCTTGAATCTCATAGTGCCACAACTCCTTACCGCTTGAATCGAAGCAACGCAATGTACATACTCGCTCTTTTCTAGGGCCACTAAAAGTGAGCGTGACGAAATTGCGCTTAGTAACAAGCGTACCTGACACGCGCAGTTTATTGACTTCATCGCGTGCCCCTGAGCTGCTGGTAAGGGGTGAGCTCGTCAGGTCATATACTGTCCATCCTTGTTCATTGACGTACTTACTAAGTTCGGTGTGATGGCGATCGCCAGTGAGAAAAATGACATTTCGCACACCTTCTGCAGCCAGCCGAGCCAACAAGTAGTTTCGTTCCTCAGGTGCAAGATTGGCATAAGTTTCCCAGCGCTCTACTGTACTGAGCACCTGTCCTCCTACAGCTACCAGTTTAAAGGTAGCTTTAGACGCCGCGAGTGCTTCGATCAGCCACCCGAGCTGTGCAGTGCCTAAAATTGTCTTTTCACAAGTTTGGCAGTCATTAGGTGAACGAAACCACCGATTGTCGAGCAAAAAGAAATCCACATCCCCCCACTGAAAATAGCCGGTAATCCCATTAAGGTCACATGCCTCTGGCAAACCATAAGAGGGATTGGCCCAAAAGAGTTTAAAAGCTTTTAAGGTCTTGTCTTTATGTATAAAAGTACGGTCTGCGTCGTTGGGGCCAAATTCATGGTCATCCCAAACGGCATAATTGGCAGTATTGGCCAAAAGTGGTTGCATTTCAGGCAACGAACGCGTGTGAGTATAGCGCTTGATAATCCCTGTCCAACTAAACCAATCGGCTTCACGCAAATAGACATTGTCACCTAACCAGAGCATAATGTCGGGCTGCTGTGCGTAAATAGTGCTAAAAATCTCGTATTCTCCACCATAGGGTTTTCCTGGGCGATCATAAGGAAGCTCGTTGATATACGTGCAGCTACCAGTAGCCACCGTAAAAGTAGGTGGATCAGTACGCCACTGCCAGAGAGGTGGAGTTTTGAATTGCGTAGGATAAGGCAGCTTGACAACTTGTTCATTGATAAAAAGAGCATATTCATAAGTGCGTCCAGGCTCCACCTCATCGGCAACTACGTGTGCCGTAAAAGCTCTGTCTTTGTGTGTTTGTACCTTTTGCGTATAGTGTATTGAATCAGGGATACCTTGAGGCCAATAGGCAAAGTACACCTTGGCTGGGCGCGTGGTTTGTACCCAAAGCATGACTTCCCTCATTTGGGCATAACCCACCATTGGTCCTGATTGAAGCAGGTGATTGCCTGAATCTTGCCCGTACAATGGTGTAAGTACACAGTGAATCAAAAAAAGGAACAGAAACCGAATCATATGACTCAACCTTTTCGGTAAAAACAATACGTAAGCCTTACGCAGTAGCACTACCACAAGCCGTTACGAGCAAAAAGCCCGTCGCAACCCCTGCGCTGCACGCACAAGGGTATCCTCTTTTTTTGCAAAACAAATGCGCACTACACGGGCATCAAAACCATCGGTATAAAATGCTGATACGGGAATAGTAGCCACACCTTTTTCTTCTGTAAGCCAGCATGCAAACTCCATATCCGACAGATCTGACGCCTCGGAGAAGTCATAGAGCTGAAAATATGTACCTGCACAAGGCAATGGCTTAAGGGGAAGGCCAGCTAAAGAGGCTTGTAGTAAATCTCTCTTTTTTTGAAAAAACGACGCAAGCGTCTCCCAGTGTTGAGCAGCTTGCAGATAGCTTGCTAAGGCGTATTGTACTGGAGTGTTGACGGAAAAGACGACAAACTGATGGATCTTTCGAAATTCCTTCATCAGTAGCGGCGATGCCACGCAATAACCTACTTTCCATCCTGTATTGTGAAACGTCTTTCCAAATGAATAAGCGGCTAAACTGCGCGCACGCAAGCGTGGCCGCATGAGTACACTTCGATGAGCTTGCCCGTCGTAAACTATATGCTCGTACACTTCATCACTCAACACAAAACAATCATAGCGTTCGGCCAAAGTCTCCAGCGCAAGCAAGTCTTCGTCATTTAATATCTGTCCAGAGGGATTATGAGGCGTATTGACAACAATAAGTCGAGTACGCGAAGTACAAGCACGCCCTACGATATCCCAGTCGACACGATAATGAGGGGGACGCAGCCTTATAGGTACCACTCTTCCGCCATTGAGATGCACTACTGGCGCATAGCTATCATATGCAGGTTCAAGTATGATCACTTCATCACCTGGACGCACCAACGCACTGATAGCCACAAAAAGCGCTTCAGTAGCTCCTGCAGTCACAGTCACTTCTTGCTCTGGATCTACACTTATCTGCTGGGTACGTGCAATTTTTTGAGCAATTGCTTGGCGTAGCTGGGGTACTCCAGCCATCGGCGCGTATTGATTGAGCCCTTTGCGCATGTAATGATGCACCAAGTCTTGCAGTTCTGCATCGCAATCAAAATCAGGGAAGCCTTGTGCCAAATTGATGGCATCATGAGCTTGAGCCAGAGCCGACATGGTTGTAAAGATACTCGTACCCACATGAGGCAATCGCGAACCTATGGTACTGATACTCATGAGCGGTATCTTTCGTAAATGCGAGTAATAGCCTGTGCCAAAGCCTCATCTTTTTCAGTAACCACATGCCCTACATCATGAGTGGAAAGGCTAATTTCTACTGTGTTCCACACATTACGCCAGTCTGGATGATGATTGCGCTTTTCGGCTTCAAAGGCTACTTCGGTCATAAAGGCAAACGCTTGCGCAAAATCAACAAACCGGAAAGTAGCCTTGAGTTTGTTATCTTCTTTGGTCCACATAGTGCATCAACCTTTTCAGTTACTCATGCGACCAATCGAATTGATCCATTTCAAGCAAACCGCACTTCAATAATTGAATACTCTCACGGATATCGTCCTTGTGAATAGTTTCGATTACTTGATGAATGTGCCGCACGGGAATGGAAATAGCACCAGCAATAGCTCCATGTTTCCCATAACGCTGTAACCCTGCTGTATCGGTGCCACCTGCGGGCAACACCTCAGGTTGCCACTTGATTCCATGAGTATCTGCTATGTGTTTTAAGTAGCGCACCATACGCACATCGCATATAGTAGAGCCATCCATGATCTTTATGGCCGTGCCACGTCCTAACTTAGTGACCATCTCGTGCGACTGAGCTCCTGGCACATCAAAAGCAATGGTGACGTCTAAACCAATGCCAAAATCGGGATCTACCCGATGGGCCGACGACATGGCCCCCCTCAGCCCCACTTCCTCCTGCACGGTAAATGTGGCGTATAAATCGTAGGGAAGTGATTTGCCCTGCAGCGCACGCAAAGTTTCTATCAAAATGAATACAGAGACGCGATTGTCCAAACTTTTGCTATTGACACAATCACCCATTTCTATCAGTTGACGCTCACGTGTGATTGGATCACCTACGGAAATGAGGCGTTCTACGTCCTCGCGCTTCATGCCTACATCTATGAAAAAGTCTTCAATCTTCGGCGCCTTACTGCGCTCTTCGGGCTTCATCAGGTGAATGGGCTTGGACCCCATTACTCCTACGACGTCTTCCTTGCCATGTACAATGACGCGCTGAGCAGTGAGCGTTTTGGGGTCAAAACCACCTAAGGTGTGAAACCGGATAAAACCATCTTCATCGACATGGGTGACGATAAAACTAATTTCATCCATATGGGCTGCTACCATTACCTTTTTACGTACATTTCCTCGCCGGATGGCATATACATTGCCCAAAGGATCTATTTCCAGTTCGTCAACTAAAGGCTTGACTTGACTGATTACCAATTTGCGAATGCGATGTTCAAAGCCAGGTGCTCCGGGCGTTTCGCAAATTTGCTTGAGTAATTCGAGGTTAACCATATGGCCTGTTACCGTGTAAAAAAGCAAAACATCTAAAGAACAGGGCCCAAATTACAGCTTTTCTCAACCCGATAAAAAGCTCTTTCTCCTAACTCTGATCGAATTCTTCGATTAGCTTTGCGGGTTCAAACACATGGATGCCCATGTCTTTTGTCAAACAGCTAGCTGGCCAAACGGCTATATATGGCATCAGTCATATCTTAGGGAGGATCTTACACTACGTATTGCTCACCTTCTACTTAACGCGCGTACTAAGCCGAACAGAGTTTGGGGTGTACAATGACCTCTATGCATGGGCAGCCTTACTACTCATTTTGCTCACATATCGCATGGAAACGGCTTTCTTCCGATTTGGGAGTAAGACAGCTCAACGAACGGCCGTATTTAGCACAGCTGTTATCTCCATTCTGATCAGTACCACAATATTCGTCGCTATAGCATGGTACTATAGCGATGCCATTGCCTCCTGGTTGGCCTATGCTGATAAAGCAGTATATGTTCAATTATTCGCGCTTATTTTAGCCAGCGATGCTTTGGCGGCGTTGCCCTTTGCTCGCCTTCGGTTGGAGAATAGACCAGGCCGCTTCGCAATGCTCAAGGTGATCAATATTGTAGTAAATATCGGATGGGTAATATTTTTCCTTGAGCTGTGCCCCCGTCTTCAAGAAGCCGGATACAGTTGGGCCAATTTTTATGATCCATCTAAGCGGCTTTATTACGTGTTTCTTTCCAACCTTTTGGCGAGTCTTTTCACGTTACTTTTACTATTACCAGCCTTTCGGCAAATACGACTTCACTTCCACCACACGCTGTGGAAGCAGATGATTGCTTATGCTTGGCCATTGGTGATCGTAGGGCTTGCTGGGGTAGTTAATCAGTCGATAGCCATCCCGATCCAAAAGTGGCGCCTCAGCGGGGATGTGTGGCACAACCTATCGCAAGCTGGTGTATATGCTGCTGCGGCAAAATTGGCCCTACTAATGAACCTCTTTGCAGTGGCTTTCAACTTTGCGGCTGAGCCTTTCTTTTTCAGTCATTCTTCGCGCACAGATGCGCGCATGATCTACGCAGATGTTGCCCATGCCTTTACACTTGCAGCCTGTGTGCTCTTATTAGGTATTACAGGATGGATGGAAATCGTACAGCATCTGTTGGGCGCCCAATTTCGCCAAGCCATCCACTTAGTACCTATACTATTATTCGCCTATCTCATGCTAGGTCTTTACTACAATCTATCTATTTGGTACAAGTTAACGGATCAAACAACCTATGGAGCAGGAATTGCTACAGGTGGTGCCCTTATCACATTTGCTGCCAATTGGTTTTTACTTCCGCAAATAGGTTATGCTGCTTCGGCCTGGGCAGCGCTGGTGTGCTATACTCTTATGAGTGGTAGTTGCTATCTGGTGGGTCGGCGTTTTTATCCTATACCTTACCGATGGGCACGCATGAGTGGTTATCTGCTGCTCACCATATTGCTCGTATGCCTGATGCAGTGGCTCAGACAGGTATGGGCTATCTCTATGGGGCTTCGTTTGGCTTTACACTCTTTGTTGTTATTGCTATTTTTGGCAATAGCCTGGTTAGCCGATCGCCAAGTACTCGTGCGCTACTGGCGCGGTTAGTCTGATTTCCTTTCCAACACCTAAAACCATGAAAGAAGACCTGCTCCATTTTGCATGGCGGACGCGTCGTTTTGACCATACCGAGCTATGCACTACGGATGGTCAGCCATTGTACATCATTCACCCTGGGCAGCACAATACCACCCATCAAGGTCCCGATTTTTTCAATGCCCGAATTCGAATTGACCGTACATTATGGGCCGGAAATGTGGAAATACACGTACGCGCTTCCGATTGGCTCAAGCACAACCACCAAAACGATCCGCGCTACCAAAACGTCATTTTACACGTAGTACATACTGCTGATGCACCCATTTACGACCCTCATGGCCAGCCCATTCCCACTTTGGAATTACAAAGGCGCTTACACCACTCACTTGTTGACAAGTATTACCAGTTAATGCACCATAAAGGTTGGATCCCCTGTGCTGCACAATTGCCTCAAGTTTCCTCCCTTATACGCACTGCATGGATAGAACGGATGGCTGTAGCGCGTCTCGAAACGCGAGCAACGCACATTGAATCTTTGCTTGTCTACACCCATTCGGATTGGGAAGAAGCCTTTTACCAGTGGTTATTGCGTGCATGGGGCACCAAACACAATGCAGCTGCATTCGAGTGGCTAGGTCGGGTAGCTCCTCTTCGCTTGCTGGCCCATTACCGACATGCACCCTTGCAAGTGGAGGCACTGCTCTTTGGCCAAGCAGGATTGTTAACTCGTCGATTTGATGAAGATTATCCGCTGCACTTACAACGCGAATACCGGTTTCTACAAAAGAAACACCAATTGGAGCCTATGCCCCCTGGCATGTGGCAATTTATGCGCATGCGCCCACTCAACTTTCCCACCTTGCGCATTGCCCAGCTAGCAGCACTTGTCGTAAATGTCTATCCTCTTTTTCGCCACTTTGCAGAAGCGAAAAGTATAGCTGATTTGGCTCAACTACTACAAGTAGAAGTCTCCGAATGGTGGCAGACGCATTATACATTTGATACTACTGCCCCAAAACAAATTGGCAAACCGGGCAAAGCCATGCTGCACTTACTCATCATCAACGGGCTTGCACCCTTTCTTTTCGTATATGGAAAGTACAAGGACGATACTCGTTTGCAAAAACGGGCTTTACAATGGCTCATGGAGCTACCAGCTGAACGCAATCGGCTGATACGTCAATGGCATCAGATAGGCATGCACGCACAATCAGCCTTCGACTCTCAAGCCCTTATTGAACTGCACAACAAGTACTGCCAAAATTTCCGATGCCTCGAATGTGCCATTGGCGCCAATCTGCTCTGATAAAAGTGCGAGCTTGTACCTTTGCGTACTATGGTACAGAGTTGGTTATTGCGCGTATTGCTCTTTCCCTTTTCTCTGCTTTATGGCCTGGGATCCTATTTGTATCAATTGGCCTGGGATCGCGGATTGTTAAAAAGTGTACAGTTCGACTTGCCCATTATCGCAGTGGGCAACCTCTCAGTAGGCGGGTCGGGCAAAACGCCTCATGTAGAATACCTCATTCGCCTGCTGCATCCTTACCTTCAAGTGGGTATCTTGAGCAGAGGATACAAACGCCAAACACGTGGCTTTCGCATTGTTTCCGCTCGTGACAATGCGCGTACAGTCGGGGATGAGTCGCTTCAATACAAGCGAAAATTTCCCCAAGTGGTCGTCGCAGTAGCAGAAGAACGCGCGTTGGCCATTCCTCAGCTGCTCAAATCACATCCGGAATTGCAAGTAATCCTCTTGGATGATGCCTATCAGCACAGAGCTGTAAAACCTGGGCTCAATATTTTGCTCACCGAATACAACCGACCTTGGACGCGCGATTGGCTTTTGCCTGTGGGGCGTCTGCGCGAATGGCCATGTGCTTCACAGCGTGCAGATATCGTAATTGCTACCAAGTGCCCCGCCTCCCTCTCACCATCAGATGCCTCATTCTTTGAAAAAGAATTAAAACTATCCCCTCATCAACAGCTGTTTTTCAGTACTTATCGCTATGGCTCGCCCTATTACCTATTCAATCCTCAACAACGCATTAGCTTGCAACCGCATCTTCACGTAGTACTCCTCTCAGCTATAGCCAATACAGACTATCTGCTCCAATATTTGGAAGCACAAGTGCAAAGTGCAATCACATTCACCTTTGCCGACCACCACTATTTCAGCAATTACGACATGGGGCAACTCGATCGACTATTTCGAGTACGCACTCCAAAACCCCACCTCATAATCACTACCGAAAAAGATGCCGTACGCCTCGAGCTGCATCGCCAGTTTATACTTGAAAAGCAGCTACCCATTTTTGTGCTACCTGTAGAGGTAAGTTTTCTATTCGATCAAGGAGCCCATTTTGATGCACGTATTAAACAATTCCTACTCGACTTCAAAGTCTAAGTTTGTGAAAACAGGTCGCGATCTTCAGGTACAGGTTCATGACAAGTGGGGTCATCAAATTGGTAGTTATTGACTTGATCACTGACTCGATACATGCGCAACCAACCATCAGGTGCTGGTTGCAACATGGCAAGCACCTCTTCAAGTGGTAGATCTGATAGCCATAACTGGACCTGTTCGGTACTGAGCAACAAAAAAGGCATGCGATCGTGTAGATAGGAGAGTTCCTTATTAGCACTTGTCGTAACAATGGCAAAACTCTTGTGTGGATAGCTACTCCCCGCCTGATGCCATATGTCCCAGATCCCTCCCATCAGCAGCAATCTGCCATCACGCGCAAAAACGCGATAAGGCAATTTGCGCCTCCCCGATTTGCGCCATTCGTAAAAGCTATCAGCCAACACCACACACCGCTGCTTGCGTATGGGAATGCGAAAGGAAGGTTTGGCTGCAATGCCCTCTGCACGTGCATTGATCGGCCGTACTGGCTTATGTGTTCCGTTCCACCAAGAAGGTACCAACCCCCATGCAATGTTTTGCAAGCGAGTAGGTGTATCATTGGCCACTACGTAAGTATGCTGATTAGGTGCAATGTTGTAGCTGATACGCAAGTGAGGAGGTATCTCTACAAAGGGCAACGCTTGCTCTATTTGGTTTTTACTTGCTACAAAGGATAATCTACCACACATTTGTTACCTTCTTTTGTTGGTTAGAGGTGTACACTTTGTTGTACGTGTACTACTCAATGATTTGTCTTTCAAGGTATTCACATTTTTCAATTCCACTGCTCACAACAAAATACCTCTTCAAAAGGAACAAATTGGTTCGTCCATCTCTTTCCACATCCAATTTTTTTCGCTCAATGGTGCGATGAAAATCAGCGATGTGACACAAAAAATCTTCACGCCAAGTTGTGGATGTAGTCGGGGAAAAAAGTGTACTTATTCACAAGTAAAGAGCTTTTGGACAAGAAGTCGGGATTTTTCCAAACTTACTACCACTCTTTCACCTTGAAAGATCAAGGTTATGCCCAGTAAGATCACAAAAAAATTTTCAAAAGTACACTTATCCTCGCCAGTGTGTATAAAATGCCATTTGTCTGATTTTTAGTAGAGTAGACTGTGTAAGTCATGTGAAAATTGGACCCATTTATACACGGTTTCATTTTTGCAAAGGTTGCAGCTATTTTTTACTCACCAATTCACAGTCTTAGTGACGATGTTGATCTTTTTATTAAAAAAAACTACATTCATTATGTAGCCGAATGAGTAAGCACAACTTGGTGGTATGAGGAACAAACAAAAACGTAGCATTATTCAGAATTGCAAAGCACATACCTTTGCAAGCCCCAACTTGAGGTAGACGACACAACGATGTGCAATATTGCGAAGCGTGCTTGTGCCGTTTGCCGTAAATTATAGATAGTTTAAATGGCACATACGATGTCTACATTTAAACCACTTCCTCGTGCTGTCCGCATTTGGCTGTTGGCTGGCGTCATCATGGTCTTTTTCCAAGTAGTGCTTGGTGGTATCACTCGGCTTACGGATTCGGGACTTTCCATTACAGAATGGGCAGTTATTCAGGGGACACTGCCACCTCTAAGCACAGCTGAATGGGAAGAAGCGTTTGCTAAGTACAAGGAAGCCGCTCGCAAGCAGTATGAGACACTTCATCGGGGTATGAGCTTACAAGAATTCAAGTACATATACTTCTGGGAATATGTGCACCGGTTGTGGGCACGCCTAATGGGGGTTGTATTCATGTTGCCTTTTTTGTGGTTTTTTTGGAAAAATCTGTTGCCAAAGTGGCTTTTAAAGCGCTTAGCTATAGTGATTCTGTTGGCGTCATTGGCTGCTGTATTTGGATGGATCATGGTCAAAAGTGGGCTGCACAATGATCAGCGTACATGGGTCAGTGCCTACAAGTTAGTCATACACTTGTCGATAGCCACTATACTATTTGGCTATCTATTTTGGACATGGCTATTGGCGGCAAGGCCACCAGCTGTGCGTTTCCCAAAGCAGCCATACTTTCGGCGTTTGGCGTGGTTAGTGGTAAGCTTGATAGGCGCTCAAATTGCTTTAGGTGGTTTGATGGCAGGCATGCGTGCGGGGCTAATCCATCCGCATTTCCCCCTTTTCATTCGCGGCAGTGCTTTTTGGGAGGCACTTACTACTACATCTGACTTACACTGGCAGCGTTTTGTCGATTATGAACCTGCTAGGGCCATAAAAGCTGTTGTGCAATTGCTGCACCGTGCTATGGCGTGGGGCTTGTTGGTGTTTGCAGCTATTTGGCATGTAAAGTTGCGTCGCTTGCAAGCCCCTATGTTGTTAGCGGAGCGTAGCCGATGGTTATATGGCATGTTGATCGTACAGTTTAGCTTGGGCATCATTACGGTAATCAATTGTGTGGGTCGCGTACCAGTGTTTTGGGGGGTAGTGCACCAAGGTGGTGCACTACTCACTTTAGCTGCTGCGCTATTTTTGAGTTACACACTTAGCGATGTACCTGACCAATCGCAGTGACGACTGAGGCAGTTGTGTGGGTACCCTCGAAAAGGGAGCAGTATGAGCACTGCACAACCTACTCCGAGGTAGCGAGATAAGGTAGCTAGTGGCATGTCGAGTAGCTGTAGATATTGGCACCTATCCTGATGCTAAGGGACACCTCACCGTGCTTCTCTGCTGAGGGAAAATAATGGGCTTAAAATAGGCTTTTGATGATATCTTCTTCACTAATACCTTCTGCCTCAGCCTTGTAATTGCGCACAATGCGATGTCGCAGGACATAGGGTGCAATTGCTTGTACATCTTCCTCATCCGGCGCATATTTTCCATTAATGGCTGCATGGCATTTAGCACCTAATACCAAATATTGCGATGCGCGAGGTCCTGCACCCCAAGAGATGTAGTTATTAACCACTTCGGTAGCCTGAGGCGTGTTGGGACGTGTTTTGACGGCTAAGGAGACGGCATATTCCAATACGTGATCTGATACCGGTACCTTGCGAATGACCTTTTGAAAGTTGAGAATTTCCGGGCCGGTAAGTACGTGCTTGAGCGTATGTGTTTTAAGCACAGTGGTTTGCTTGACGATCTCTACCTCTTCTTTATAAGAGGGGTAGTCCAGTGGGATATTGAACATAAAGCGGTCGAGCTGAGCTTCTGGCAGTGGATAAGTACCTTCTTGCTCGATGGGGTTTTGTGTAGCTAATACGAAGAAAGGTTCGGGTAAAGGGTGCCGTGTACCCGCTACTGTGACGGCGCGTTCTTGCATAGCTTCAAGCAGCGCTGCCTGAGTTTTTGGTGGAGTACGGTTGATCTCATCGGCCAGGATGATGTTGGCAAACAGTGGCCCTTTATTGAATCGAAAATGACGGTCTTCATCCAGGATCTCCGATCCTGTAATGTCGGAAGGCATTAGATCAGGAGTAAATTGAATGCGTTTGAAGTCCAAATCTAGTACTTCGGCAATTGTACTAACTAATAGCGTCTTGGCTAGTCCTGGTACACCTACGAGCAAGCTATGGCCATTGCTGAATAGCGAGATAATCACAGTTTTGACCACCTGATCTTGTCCTACGATTACTTTGCCTATTTCTGCCTTGAGATCTTTGTACGATTGTGCCAGTGCATCTACGGCCTCTACATCTGATTTAAACGTGGTCTGACTCATCGTCTTTTGGGTTCGGATTGTAGTTGAAGAAAATTATAGGGGAATCTTATTGCTTAGACCCAACGCTATGTTGGTGCAGATGTTTTGCATCTGTACGTGCAACGAGCAAATATATGCATTGTGTGGATGCGTCCAAGCTGATTCAATATTTGTGCCATGCGTTTGCCCAAAGGCCTACGGGCAAATCCATTCCCATTGTGCAAGAGGGGCTTGCACTTGTCGGAGAGAAAAATGCCACCATTCTGTGGCAATACCTTCAAATCCAGCACTTTTCATGGCTTGTGCCAAAATTTTTCGATGCTGAAGTACCTGTTCGGGCAGGTCTGTACAGTTGCTATGGGCTTGTGGACCAAAGAAATCGTATGGTGTGCCCATATCTATAGCTTTGCCTGTATGCAGATCGTAGAGGGTGAGATCGACGGCAATTCCTCGATTGTGCATGGAGCCTTTTCTGGGATCAGCCACGTAGCGGGGATCGGACACGATTTCCCAAAGCTTCCACTGTGCAGGCAAAGGGCGATAGCAATCGAATAGCAGCAGGCCGTATCCTTGCTGCTCGAGCTGCCGTGCCACTTGGTTGAGTGCTGTAACGGCTTCTTCCTTGAGGAAGCATCGGCCACAAGGGTATATTTTCTTTTTGGTGAAGTTGTGCGCAGTGGCATAGCGAATATCGAGGCGGATACACTCCGAATTGTGCAATTCTTTCCACCCATCGGGTGCGGTGTGGATTTGTGCATGTGCACTTGTTGCAAAGAAGCTGCATATCAACAAAAATGTCTTTGAAAATAGGGCTATTGGCTTTTCTTTTCCAGTGCTGCAAGTGTGCATATGATGTGGATTTAGGAAAACGATCGAAAGGGCTTTCTCTATTTTTGCGCCAATTTTCCACAATCTTATGAAAAATATAGCGCATTATTTGTACCTCAAGCCTCATCAGTTATGGTGGTTAGCAGGCTTGTTGTTGCTGCCTGCCTTAGTCATCAACTTGGGGCTAATGACGTTTATTGGCGATGAAGGTATACGAGCCAATGTGGCACTGGAGATGATGCTCTCGGGTGATTACGTGGTGCCTACCATCAATGGCGAGCCTTATTTGAACAAACCGCCATTATACAATTGGATATTGGCCTTTTCCTTTTGGCTTTTTGGCCAGCCCAATGAGTGGGCAGCACGCGTACCTACACTGGTATTTTTGCTGTTGTATGCCGCATTATGTGTCGTGTATTTGCAGCGCTTTGTACCGCGCTATCAGGCCCTTTGGGTAGCAGCTATGGTGGTTACTTGCGGGCGTATTTTGTTTTGGGATTCGCTTTTAGGGCTTATCGATATTTGCTTTTCGCTCGTCGTATTTGCCAATTTCCTGTGGATTTTTCATTGGACGGAGCGGCAGCAATGGTGGTGGATGTTTATCGGATCGTGGAGCCTTACTGTCATTGCTTTTATGTTGAAGGGATTACCTGCGTTGGTTTTTCAGGTATTTACCTTAGCTGCCAGTCTTGCACTGCAAGCCTATGAGCAATCTTTTTCGTGGAAGGGAGCATGGGGCACCATGCTGCGGCGTGGCATTTCTTTGCCCAACGGAATTGGTTTATTTATGGCAGTTGTTGCTTTGGGTAGCTATTACTATGCCTATGCCCAACAGGCGCCTTTAGTACCTTTGCTCGAACGGCTTTTTGCAGAATCCGCTAAACGAACAGCTGTGCAATACGGACTGGGTAAAACACTAATTCATCTCTTTACTTTCCCTTTTGAGATGGTCTATCACTTTTTTCCTTGGTCATTGATGAGTTTGTTGCTTTTAGCTCCAGGTGCATTGCAGCAGCTTTGGGCGCATCGCCTGATGCGCTATTTTGTAGTGGTTTTTATGGCCAATATCTGGGTTTATTGGGCTTCAGTAGAGGTATATCCGCGCTACCTGCTCATGTTCTTGCCGTTGTTGTTTTTGCCCTTTGCCCATTTGTATACCCAAACGCGTGTTGAACATTCGCCTTACGGCAAAGGGGTCGCTGCGGTGTGGCGTCTTTTTGCTGTACTTGCTTGTGTAGGTGCCTTGCTCCCACTTTTTATGCCTCAACGACTGGCACAAATAGAATGGCGCATAGCCAAATCGTTGATCTTGTTCGGCCTTTGTGTGTGGGTGTCGGTGCATATTTGGCGAAAGCCAGCACGCACTCAAGTGCCTGCTTTAGTGGTATTGTTACTGGTAGTGCGTTTGGGGTTTGATTGGTTTGTCTTGCCCGATAGATTGCGAGAGGATTGGGGTACAGTTGTGCGTGCTACTACAATCGAGACAGCTCAGAAAGCATCGGCCGCTAAGCAGCCTCTATGGCTTTACAAGCAGACCTGGATTCCCGCAACTAATTCTTTTTATTTGTCGGCTCATACGGGGCAAATAGTGAAGCGGAACGATGTGCCGGGAGAATTTGGCTGGTATATTGTGGATACTTCTCTTTATCGCGTTCCTTTGCAGCTGCAATCTGAGTTTAAAATTCGTCATGGCCGGCGTACCATGTACGTTGGACCTTTGCTGAATGTCCAAGATAGAGTTGATGACTGAACGTACTTGCCCTGAAATTAGCGTCGTGGTAGCTGTGTATAATGAGGAGGCCAACGTGGCCCCCCTCGTATCGCGCATTGAAGAAGCCCTGGCCTCATTCAATTTTGAACTCATATATGTAGATGATGGCTCTACCGATGGCACTTTGGATGTGCTTAAGAGTTTATGTTTTAAGTGGTTGAAAATCATTGAACTAAGAAAGAACTACGGTCAGAGTCTTGCGCTCATGGCTGGCATTGACTATGCCACTGGCACTTATATTGTGACATTGGATGGGGACTTACAGAATGATCCTTTTGATATTCCCATGATGTTAGATATTGCTAAGAAGGGCGACTGGGATTTGGTGGCAGGCATCCGCATTAATAGGCAGGATGATGTATTGCTGCGCAAGCTTCCAAGTCGCATTGCCAATTGGATTATTCGAAAGCTCAGTGGTGTACACATGAAGGATTACGGCTGTGCACTCAAAGTATTTCGCGCTGAAATAGCCAAGAGCATGGGCCTATATGGCGAATTGCATCGCTTCATTCCCGTATTGGCCTACCTTGAAGGCGCGCGAATTACACAAGTGCCTGTGCGTCATCATCCGCGAGTAGCTGGGCAATCGAAATATGGCTTGGGACGCACATTCAAAGTAGTAAGTGATTTGTTGCTAATGCTCTTTTTTAAAAAGTATATGCAGCGTCCCATGCATCTATTTGGCATATGGGGAATTGTGCTTTTTAGTGTAGGAGTATTGATCAACTTGTATTTAGGAGTCTTGAAGTTGATGGGGCAAGACATCTGGGGTAAGCCCTTGCTCATACTTGCTCTCATGTTGGTGGTGGCGGGTATACAGTTAGTCACTTTCGGCATTATAGTGGAAATCCAGATGCGGACTTATTTCGAATCTCAGGATAAGCGTCCTTACCGCGTGCGCCGTGTTTATGGCGGCTCGCATCACTCATCATAAGTCTGTGCAACTTGTGCCCGTCTTTGAGTGCGGATCAATTCGGATAGTAGGTAGAAGGGGGGTGAGAAATTTTGGATTTTCTCAGGTGGCACGATGGCTGAAAATGATTTTCGGAGCAGCCAGCAAGGTCAAGCTGTCGCCTTTGCTGTACTGAGTTACCATTGCTTTTTTATTTGTGGATTTTCGACCCACTTGCTCCACCGTTTATTGTAGGTGTGCAGTTGGTTTGTAGGACGTTTGGCAGCGTCTTCAAGGGGAAACCCTTTGTTAGCCCATTCAAAGATGCCGCCGTAGAGGTTGTACACTTTTTGAAAGCCAGCTGCTTTTAGCTTTTCGGCTACTCGCTCACTTCGATAACCTACTGAGCAGTATACCACGATGGTCGTGTCTTTGGGCAGCTTGAATACCTCGTCGAGTTGCAATTGCTCGTAACCGACAAATCGGGCACCTGGAATGTGTGCTGTTTGGTATTCTTCTTCTGCTCGGGCATCGAGCAGAACAGCCTTTTTTTGGATAGTGGCTAACTCGTCTACACCCACGAGGGGTACTGAAAAGCTAAGTAGGCGTTTTAGTTCTTGATTAAAAGCTTCGTTTTGCACTTGCGGCAAATTGTTAGGAGAATTCTGCGCATAACACTGAGTGAGCAAAAAGGCAAGGCTGAGAAAGATAAAGATGCTGTGTGATCTCATGGTAGTAGAATCGTGTGCAGTTTTTAGAGTTGTTCGGGGCCTTCGCCGGCCCAATCTTGCAGGTATATGCTTTCTTCACAGAGTGGGGCGAGTTGTGTGTCGACAAAGGGTCGCACTTCGTGAATAATTGTTTCGGGATAAAGCACATGGAGATTGGGCCCAGCATCGAGGCTGAAAAACACGGGGTGTCCCGTTTCCTTTCGGAAAGCCCAAACGCGTTCTATAGCGGTAATGGTATGTGGTGCCATTAAAATATATGGAGAGGGAGCACTCATCATGAGGCTGTGGAGCATCAGAGCTTCTTTTTCTGCAACTTTTCCAAATGCTTCCAAATCACCAGTGCGCAGGGCGTTGATCAATTCATATAGATTTTTACGCGCTTGTTGGTAGCGCACTTCGGCAAAGGGATGGTTTTGCATTAACGAATGCCCCGCACTGCTTGACACTTGCTTGGTTCCTGATCGGATAATGAGAATATCGTCGTGTAAGGTGTGAAACACGGGATGTACCGCTTCTGCCATTGGAACGGCGTACAAGTTAGAGCTGCCCGGCACTTCCCCTGTTTCGCCCCAAAGTGCCCAATAAGGATAGATTGATCGGCAAGCGCTGCCCGAGCCGAGTCGAGCTACATACGAAGCTTTGCGGTCAAAAACTTCGTCTTCATCTAGCGTGCCAAAAAACTCGTCTTCCATGCTACAACAACAAAGTGCTAGTGCGCTCATGGCTGATGCGGAAGATGCTATGCCCGAAGAGTGGGGAAAGGAGTTTTGTGTTTCGACCGTTAAATCCAGTTGCTTGAGAAAAGGAAAAATGGGCAGTATTTTACGAAAAAACTGCTTCACGCGCTGTGCGAAACCTTCATGAGGTTGACCCTCAAAAAGGAGGGATAGCGAAATGTCTTGCCCTGCCACCTTTCTCGGTGCATAGTGCAGTTTTGTCTGCGTGAAAGAAGTATCGAGTGTGAGGCTCAGGGAAGGATTTTTGGGCAACTGTTGGCCGTGTTTGCCCCAATATTTGACGATGGCCAAATTGGAAGGGCTTTTCCACATTATGCTCCCTTCTCTGAGTGCGGAATGGGCTAAGATGAGTTTGGGGTTTTCGTAGGTCATGTCTTGTTTTTTTTGAATTTCAATTCGAGCCATTGCCTAAAAGCGTCGTATGCTGCAGGTAGGACGGTGGATTTTTTCTCTTTACATGCTAATTGGGCTAATCTGTCAGGAATTTCTATGGCTTTACCCAGAGTTTGAGTCATGGTTTCTAAAAATTTGGCTGGGTGCGCGGTAGCTAAAACGACTCCTTGGGTTCCGGGATTTCGGCTTTGGTAGGCCTTCCACGCCAAATACCCCACAGCACCGTGAGGATCCATGAGGTAACCGTATTGTCTGTAAATTTCTCGGATCGCCTGAAGAGTTTGCTCGTCGTTGAAGGCAAAGCCCGAAACTGTCTTGCGCAAATTGTTCCACGTGGAACCAAATAAGTCGAGCATGCGGTAGAAGTTTGATGGGTTACCCACATCCATCGCGTTGGATATGGTGGGAATAGATGGGCGAGGTGTAAATACCCCACTGTGTAAGTATTGAGGCACTACATCGTTAGCGTTGGTCGCAGCCACGAAATGGGCCACAGGTAGGCCCATTTTTTGCGCGATCAAGCCTGCAGTGAGATTGCCAAAGTTGCCTGAAGGCACGACGAATATCACGGGCTTATGTGTGGGCATAAGCTGTTTGTATGCCTCGAAGTAATAGAAAGATTGTGGAATGAGTCGGGCGATATTGATCGAGTTGGCCGAACTGAGGGAAATGTATTGGCGCAACTCTTCATCTAAGAATGCTTGCTTGACCAGTGCTTGGCAATCGTCAAAGGTACCTTCGATTTCTAACGCGCTGATGTTTTTCCCCAATGTGGTGAGTTGTTTTTCTTGAAGTGGGCTGACCTTGCCCGAAGGGTAGAGTATGACTACGTGAATACCGGGTGTATCGTAAAAACCTGCAGCTACAGCTCCCCCTGTATCGCCAGATGTAGCGACTAAAATGACGGTTTGTGCAGCGCGTCGTTGCAAAAACCAACTCATCAGCGCAGCCATGTAGCGCGCGCCAAAGTCTTTAAACGCTAAGGAAGGGCCGTGCCACAATTCCAGTACATGAGTGTCGGAATTGAGTGAAATTACGGGAGCGGGAAAGTTGAGTGCGCGATTGACAATGCGCTCGATATCGGGCAGCGGAATAGCTTTTCCGAAGAGTGCATGACTAACCGTCACGGCAATTTGCTGGAATGACTGTTCGGGCAGGTGTTCGAAGAAATCTGTGGGCAACTGAGGAATATGCTGGGGCATATACAGGCCGTTGTCGGGCGGAAGCCCGCGGAAAATCGCTTCTTCTAAAGAGGCGATGTGCTTGCAATTGTTCGTGCTGTATAGCTTCATTTGGGTATTCAGTATTTGAATGCGCCTTGCATATTGACGCGTGAACAATAGCTATCTGATTGGATTTTTGCTTCGGTGAAAATAGTTTGCATGGCATGAGCTGCTTGTTCGGCGATTAGGCTATTGGGACAGAGCGCGAAAATGGATGGCCCACTACCTGATATGCTGCATCCGAGTGCGCCGGCCTGCAATGCAGCTCGCTTCGCTTCATAGAAGTGTGGAATAAGTTGAGCTCGTTGTGGTTCGATGAGCTGATCGTCGAGACTACGCGCCAGTAGCTCTAAGTCGCCTCGGTAGAGTGCAGCTACAAAAGCAGCTAAATTGCCCGCTTGCCGTGTGTGTAGCGATAGGGGGATTTCGCGCTTCAGTATAGCACGAGCTTCTTGCGTGCGTATAGAAATGTGTGGATAGACCACAGCGAGAAAAAGACCAGGTGGTACGGGTAATCTTACAAAGTCCAAACTTTGGTGATCGCGTACCAGTATGATACCTCCCAATAGAGAAGGGGCTACATTGTCGGCATGTGGACTACCTGAGGCTATTGTTTCACCTGCTAAGGCAAAACGCAGCAAGTCTCTTTTTTCCAGTGGTCGTTGTAACAATTCATTGACTGCCATGGCTCCTGCTACAGCACTGGCAGCACTTGAGCCCAAGCCACTGCCAAAGGGCATTTTTTTATGTAGTTCGAGCTCAATGCCAATTTCTTTGTCCTTACCCAAGTATTGTAGCAGACTAAGTGCGGCTTTACCTGCAGTATTGCGTACTGCTTCGAAGGGTAGCTGGCCTTTTGCCCCTTTGATCGCAGTAATGCGTACGCCTGGGGAAGCGGCCAAACGCGCTATAATTTCGTCGCCGGGATGTGTCAATGCGATGCCCATCAGGTCGAATCCAATGCCTACATTACCAATAGAAGCTGGCGCAAATACTTTAATTCCTGCTCGATTCATGGATTGTGTTTATGATAGGAAATGTCCAATTCGGATGATTTCGGCAAATACGCCTGCAGCAGTTACTTCAGCACCAGCCCCCGGGCCGCGCACGACGAGTGGTCGCTCCTTATAGCGTTCTGTGGTGAAAACGATCATATTATCGCTACCACTGAGATTGTAGAAGGGGTGTTGGGGTCCTACTTGCAATAGTCGGATGCTTGCTTTATCATTTTCCAGTATGGCTGCAAATCGCAAAACTTTCCCTGCTGCTTCAGCAGTTTTTCGCAGTTGTTCGAAGTAGTCATCGGCTGCTTCCAGCGCTTTGAAGAAACTGGGCACATCAGGCGCCTTTTGCACTTCTTGGGGCAAGATATGAGCAACTTCTACATCTTTTTGTTCGAGCGGTAGCCCTGTTTCGCGAGCCAAAATGATAATCTTTCGGCGCACGTCTATGCCATTGAGGTCGGTACGTGGGTCTGGCTCAGTATAGCCGCGTTGGCGCGCTTGGCGTACAATTTCGCTGAAGCGAGTACCTTCTTTGAAGTTGTTGAAAATAAACGACAAAGACCCTGAGAGGACTCCCTCTATTTTTAGGATTTTGTCTCCACTATTGATTAAGTCAGTAAGTGTAGAGATGACGGGTAAACCAGCGCCTACATTGGTTTCATATACAAAAGGTACGCCCCGTTTGGCTGATATTTTTTTAAGTCGCTGATAATGAATATATGAAGATGACGTAGCTATTTTGTTAGGAGTGGAAATAGAGATGCTGGCATCGAGTATTGTTTCGTAAAAGGAGGCTACTTTTTCCGAGGCAGTATTGTCTACAAAAATTGAGTTGCTTAAATTGAGTTGTTTCATCTGTTCTACAAAGCGAGCAATACTCATGGGTTGGCCTTGTGTGTGTAGCAGTTCCTTCCACTGGCTTAGATCAATGCCTTCAGGGTGAAAGAGCATCTTTTTGCTGTTGGCCAATCCTATGATCTTGATTTCCAGCCCATTTTTTTCGAGAAGATGTTGTGCCTGGGCTTGGATTTGTTTGATCAGTGTACTGCCAATAAGCCCTACTCCCACCATGAAAAGATGCAGCTCTTTAGTGTGGCTGAGGAAAAAGGCTTCGTGGAGCGCATTGAGTGCCTTACGTTCGTCCTCTTGCGAGATGACCACCGATATGTTGAGCTCTGAAGAACCTTGAGCAATGGCTATGGCATTGATACCGTTTTTGCCCAATGCTTGAAACAGTCGACCTGCAATGCCTGGGCGATAGCGCATATTTTCTCCAATAATGGCTACTGCGGCCAGATCTTCTTCAAGGCGCACGGATTCGATGGCGCCTTTTTCAATTTCGAAGGCAAAGGCTTTTTCCACGCGTCGTTTGGCCTTTTTGGCATCGGAGGGTTGTACAGCGAAACTAATTGACTGTTCTGAAGAACCTTGCGTGATGAGGATTATATTGATATTGGCTTGTGCCAGCGTATTGAATAGTCGGGCTGCAGTACCTGGTACACCTACCATGCCACTGCCCGAAAGGGTAAGTAGTGCAATATCAGAGATGGAGCTAATACCCTTGACGGCACCAGGAGATGGCGGTGCATCCTTTGCGATGCGCGTTCCTGGAAAGCTAGGGTTAAATGTATTTTTTATGACGATAGGTATTTGTTTGTGCAAAGCGGGCTGTATGGTAGGAGGGTAAATTACTTTAGCACCAAAATGCGACATTTCCATTGCTTCGGCATAGGTCAATGCTGGGATGGTAAAGGCCTTTTTCACTTTGCGCGGATCAGCTGTAAGTACGCCATCTACGTCGGTCCAGATTTCGATGAGCTCGGCATCTATCCCTGCGGCTAATAGTGCTGCTGTATAATCAGATCCACCACGCCCCAGAGTGGTGGTTAGTCCACCTTTGGTAGAGCCGATAAAGCCAGTTACTACTTGTACGCCAGGCTGGCTTTCGTAGTGGGCGCGTATGAGTGGATAAGTCAGCTCAGTCAATACGCGAGCAGCTCCAAAGTTTTTGTCAGTCTTGATGATTTTGCGTGCATCTACATAATGAGCAGGTACACCTTCGCTGCGCAGTGCGTGGGTAATGATGAAAGCAGAAGTGCGTTCGCCAAAGCTGAGTACATAGTCCATCGTTCGCGGTGAGGCTTCCCTAACCAGAAAAATGCCGTGCAGCAAATTGCGCAGGACTTCGTGGCTATGCAGCAATTGGGGCCAGATCTCTTCTTTAATTGATGCGTCTAACAGTGTTTCAGCTGCTTGAAGGTGTCCCTTTTTCAACTCTTCAAAAGCTTTTTGCCATGCTTCGTCTCCTCTTTCAGCTAAACGGCTCATTCGTATGAGCTTATCAGTATACCCGCCAAAAGCAGAAAACACTACTGTAAATTGCTCACCCGCTGAATAGTACTGTTTCAATATATCCAGTACGCCTTTAATACGCTCGGCATTAGCTATAGAGGAGCCTCCAAACTTGAGAACTTTCATCGATAACGACTTTGGAATAGAAAAGTATCTACTTGTATTTTTCTTGGTGGCATGTGAGGAAAAAATGCTCCCTTACCCATTTAAGAGAGCAAAACAAACGCCTATTTGGGTTTAAGCAATTGCTTTTCGGGCACTTAGGTACGAGGGCCAAAAATATGGTGCTTAGAGAAAGGAGAATAAAGCAATTTTAAAATTTTTTATTAAACATTATAATAATTTGATATTTAGTTTTTTGTGTTTTAAATCCCTGTAGGCGTATGTGTGATTTGTGGAAAAAATATCGTTTTTCCTATCCCTTTTTTGCTCTATCTTGCGCGCTGCTTTCTTTATCAACTCCCAGAACATTGCCCTAAGAAACTTTGCGTAACTCATGGCCCCACTTAAGCAGATAGACCACACGCTTTTAAGACCAGATACTTCATTAAATGATGTCAAAAGATTGTGCAAAGAGGCCCAGCAGTTTGGTTTCGCAGCTGTGTGTATTCCTCCTTTTTATGTGAAACATGCAGTAGAGTATTTATCTGCGGAAGAAGACATTAGTGTAGCTACAGCGATTGGATTTCCCATGGGGTATTCGGCGACGGCAGCCAAAGTAGAGGAAATTAAACGAGCTATTGATGAAGGAGCAGATGAATTGGATGTAGTCATTAATCTTTGTGCAGTCAAAAGTGGCAACTGGAATTTTGTGCGCAATGATATTGATAGCATGACGCGTGCTGCCCATTTGCATGGGCGGATTATCAAAGTCATTTTAGAGACAGCCCTGCTTTCTGAAGATGAGTTGGAAGAGTTGGTGCGCATCTGCACTGAGGTACAACCCGATTTTGTCAAGACTTCTACGGGGTTCAATGGTGGTGGAGCTACAGTAGACGTGGTGCGTCAATTGCGCGAATTATTGCCAAGTCATATTGAGATCAAAGCATCGGGAGGCATTCGATCGGCACAAACTATGCAACAGCTAATTGAAGCGGGTGCTACCCGGATAGGAACCTCTTCTGGTATTGCAATTGCTAAGGAATTGCAATAGTAATTGTAGAGATTTAATGTGAATAGAGTGGCTCAGGCTAGTGCTTATAGCCCGATTCTTTCGACAGAAGAATCGGGCTATCTTTGTGTGTGACAAAAACAGGAAGAATTGCTCCAGTTTACCATGATCAACTCTCGTGTGTTTATGCGTTTCCTTTTGCTTATCTTTTTTGTCTTTTTGATTGGAGGGCAGTGTGTGGGCCAAGATGTTTCTCATGAGCCTGTACCGCTATGGATAGTAGAACCTGAAGTGGCTGCATTGTTTGAAAAGTTTGTTCACCTCAACAAAAGTAAGGGCACTTTATCAGGTTGGCGTATTCAGTTGTTGGCTTCCACTGATCGCATGCGGGTGGAGCGAGAGTTAGTGCGTTTTCGCACGCTCTATCCGGCTATTCCTGCCGATTGGATACATCAAAGCCCCTATTACAAATTAGTAGTGGGAGCATTTGAATCGCGCAAAGAGGCCTATCGCTATCTATACATCATTCGGCAGGATTATCCCAATGCATTTCCTGCTCGTGACGATTCCATTCGTCCGGAGGAGTTATTAAATTAAAGGTTTTGCTTTTTATCCAGGCTGTTGGGCACTTATTTTTTTCCTTTTTGGTGTATTACTTTTTAATTAGTAGTATGGTGAAAAATGATTGTAAATGACAGATTTGAAGCATGTTGTAGAAAAGGCGTGGGAAGATCGCTCGCTTTTACACGATCCACGTGTACAGAGTGCTGTGCGTCAAGTGATCGATTTGTTGGATAAAGGTCAGTTGCGTGTGGCCACACCTACAGACGAGGGAATGTGGGTTGTGAATACCTGGGTAAAAAAAGCTGTAGTACTTTACTTTCCCATTCAGAAGATGGAAACGATTGAATTGCCACCTTTTGAATTTTACGACAAGATTCCGTTAAAAAGCAACTATCAGGCCCAGGGTGTGCGTGTTGTGCCACATGCCATAGCTCGATATGGTTCCTACTTGGAAAAAGGGGTTATTATGATGCCTAGCTACGTCAATATTGGGGCGTGGGTGGGCAGTGGCACCATGATCGATACATGGGCTACGGTGGGCTCGTGTGCTCAGATTGGTCGCAATGTACATCTCAGTGGCGGAGTAGGTATAGGAGGCGTGTTGGAACCCCTCCAGGCTGCACCTGTCATTATAGAGGATGATTGTTTTATAGGTTCTCGCTGTATTGTTGTAGAGGGCGTGCATGTGGAGAAAGAAGCGGTATTGGGAGCTAATGTGGTGCTGACCCAGTCCACGCGCATCATTGATGTAACGGGCCCTGAACCCATTACCCATCGAGGTCGGGTGCCGGCGCGGTCAGTAGTGATTCCTGGTGCATATGCCAAGGAGTTTCCGGCAGGTACCTACCAAGTGAGTTGTGCACTGATTATTGGCAAGCGCAAGGAAAGCACAGATAAAAAAGTCTCTCTCAACCAAGCACTGCGCGAATATGGCGTATCTGTCTGATCAGGGCTTTTATGAGAAAATGGATCAACAAGGCTTTTTCAAAGATTTATAAACATCGTTATAGGCATCTTTGCCAAGTAATGGCACGCCCGCACGAAGTGCAGCGCGAGCTACTTCGGCAGTTGCTGTATCGAGCAAAGTATACAGAGTGGGGACAGCAATTTGGCTATGGGGCGATTCGCTCGCCTAAGGAGTATGCTGCTCGAGTACCCATTCAGCATTATGAAGATCTAAAGCCCTGGATAGACCGCATGATGATGGGGACACGCAATGTGCTGTGGCCAGGGCAAGTAAAGTGGTTTAGTAAGTCTTCGGGCACTACTTCAGGTAGGAGCAAATTTATCCCCGTGTCCTATGAGAATCTGAGGCAATGCCACATAAAGGGTGGATGGGATACAATGACTTTTTTTTATCACCAGCGGCCCGATGCCAAGCAGTTTGCTTGTAAGACTTTGTTGATGGGGGGAAGTCTGGCCCCCTACGAAGTCTATCCCAAAATCATAAGGGGCGACATATCGGCTATTATGATTCATCACATGCCTTGGTTTGCTCGGCCCTTTTTCACACCCGATTTTGAAACGGCTCTTTTGCCCGATTTCGATGTGAAAATTGAACGCATAGCCCACATTACCAGTAAGGAAAAACGCGTGGTGATGGTGGGCGGTGTGCCTACTTGGTCTGTCGTATTGTTTCGTCGGATACTGGAGCTGACAGGTAAGAGGCATATGCTTGAAGTGTGGCCTGAGTTTCAAGTATATGTACATGGTGGCGTGAGCTTTGCACCTTACAAACGGCAATTCCGCACTTTTTTTCCTTCCGATCAAGTGAGTTATCAAGAAGTATACAATGCTTCTGAAGGATATTTTGCCGCACAGGATTGTTTGGAAGAGGAGGGTATGGCTTTGTTGCTGCAAAATGGCGTATACTACGAGTTCGTGCCTATGAGTGAGTGGAATGCCGCTCAACCCCAAACCTGTACCCTTGAAGAAGTAGAGCTAGGCAAAAACTACGCATTAGTCATTTCTACTAATGCAGGTTTGTGGCGCTATGCAATAGGCGATACGGTTATGTTTACTTCCTTGCACCCTTATCGCATAAAAGTTACGGGGCGAACTCGGCAGTTTATCAATGTGTTTGGCGAGGAGGTGATGGTGGAAAATACTGACAAAGCGCTAGAGCTAACGTGTACGCAGACCGGTGCGGTTGTATTGGAGTATACGGTGGGCCCTGTATACTTAGAAGGCCATGAAAAAGGTGGACATGAGTGGATTATCGAGTTCGACAAGCTTCCTTCCGATTTGGAGGTGTTTAGACACCTACTGGACCGTAACCTCCAACGCGTCAACTCGGATTATGAAGCCAAGCGATTTAACGATATGGCCATGACTATGTTGCGCATGCATGTAGCACCTCCTGGTACCTTCTTCCATTGGCTCAAAGCCAGAGGTCAATACGGGGGGCAACACAAAGTACCTCGTTTAGCTAATGATCGGCGATATTTAGATGAGTTGTTGGCATGGCTTAAAAAGGTGCCCTCGGCCGAATAGGCCGTATGCTTTGATGCTTAGCTAAAACTTGACACTGTTGAGTATAACTTCCAGTTGCTCCATGTAGTCGCGTTGGGCTTCGCCGGGAGCGAAGATGAACCCATCCAGGAAAATGAGTTCATTGGTTTTTGGATTGATCATTAGCAAGCTGATGAAAGGTCCTGCCATGTAATCATTGACGATTTCCCATATACCTCTGCCTTCAAGTACAGGTACATTATTGATGCGTTTATTGGTCACAATGAGCGGCAAGTGCACATCGTCGATGCGCATGAAGGTGTTTTCTATGCGTGTGGAGATGTATTGGCGCCCCAATTCATCGCGAATTTTTTTAAGTCCTTCCTTTGAAAATTGCTGCTGGTTAGTATAAGGACGCTTGTGAATGAGCAAATTACTGCTAAGCTCCTTGGTTTCTTTCCGAATCCACATAAAGTAGTTATCGGGATCATACACCGCCTTGAAATATTCCTTAGGAATGCGCAGGTAAATGCCAAACTTGTCCTGTACCTCTGTGATGAGCGCTTCGTGTTCCCCCGCTTGGTAAGTGGTTGCAATTACTCGTGGCAGCTCGTGCTTTTTAATTCGATGGATAACCGCTTCGCTGTTTTGCTGAATGTTTTGGATGAGCTTGTCTGAGCCTAAGCCGTACATGAATATGAACAGTTGATCTTTTGCCCATTTATCTCCTTCCCAGGCAGCGATGCCATATCCCTTGCCTTCTTGTATTTTCCGAATGCGTTCGGGGCCCAGCTGCTCGATCACCAATTGAGTAGTAGGTGAGCGCTGATCATTTAAATCGGCTAAAAATATGTAGTTGCGCATTTGTTTGCGCACTGGATCGGCTTCCAGTTCTTTAGGAGTGTAATGGATAAGGTCAAAAATGGGTTCGGGTCGAGGCAATAGCAAAAATGGACCTGCCAGATGATAGTCTAATGAATCACCCACGGCGCTATCCCATAGTTCGTTGTCGGCCACGACTACTACCTGGTTAATTTTGCCATATGCAACAGGCAGCTTTTTCAACATATTGGGTATATGGGGAGCATGCTGCTCTGTGCAGCTTCCCAGTAGCAAAGAGATAATCGCCAGCAGATGAGGAATAGGTAGTCTCATGGGCGGTTTTTTGAATGGCAGGTACATCGTAGCATCAAGTTGAAATGTTGTGAGGCGTTTTTTGCCAGCAAAAATACAAAGCCGTTGTGCTTGCAGTCCTGTAATATGTAATCCGCTGACTTTATTTGTATGGGTAAGGATGCGCAACTTGTCATTTTTGGTGTAAAAGCTTTGAATAATAGGATGCAAATAGGACTAAATGGATGCTTGTAGTAATATTGAGATGCACAGATATGCTTATTACCTTTGATTAAAGTCCTATTTTTGCAATTCAAATTATCGGGGACAAAGGGCCAATGTTATGGGCTATTCAGTAATTGAAGAAGGCAATTACAAATACATCGAGACAAAAGGAGGAAAAGAGCACTTGTTGCTGTTGCATGGTTTGTTTGGTGCGCTTAGTAACTTTCAGGGGATTTTAAATTACTTTGGTAACAAGTACAATGTGGTCATTCCTATTTTGCCAATTTTTGAGATGCCATTGCGCAAAGTATCTGTAAAAGGGCTAGTAGAGCATGTGGCGCAATTTGTCGTACACAAAGGCTACGAGAAAGTACATGTATTGGGCAACTCACTGGGGGGGCATATTGCCTTATTGTATGCCATGGAGCATCCTGAAAAAGTGCGCTCTATTATTCTCACAGGTAGTTCTGGGCTGTTTGAGAGTGCAATGGGAAGCACCTTTCCAAAGCGAGGCGACTACGAATTTATCAAGCGCAAAACAGAAGCGACTTTTTACGACCCCAAAGTGGCCACCAAAGAATTGATCGATGAAGTGTTTGATATTGTTAATGATCGAAATAAAGGCATTCGCATTATTGCTACTGCTAAATCAGCTGTGCGCCACAATTTGGGAGAGAAGTTGCATCAGGTCGATATTCCTGCCTTGCTGATTTGGGGCAAGCAAGACAATGTCACACCGCCCTTTGTAGCAGAAAAATTTCACGAACTTTTGCCCCAATCCCGATTAGTATTTATAGATAAATGTGGTCATGCACCGATGATGGAGCGCCCCGAAGAGTTCAATCAACACCTGGAGGTTTTTCTCAATGATGTATTGGCTACTGATGTTCCAGCCTAATATGCAGCTGCTACATAAGCGAGTCTGAGAGGTCAGGATCATTTAAGGCTTTTTTCTACCTTGGCTGGAAACTCAACCACTCCATGCCTCCTCGCGATCACATCTACCAGAATTTGGTGGCAGCTAAAGCAAATGGCCAAAAAAAGTTTGCAGTATTGGTGGACCCCGATAAACTGCGCATGGGACATCTGGATGCTGTATTGGACATGGCGGCTCAGGGAAGGGTAGATTACTTTTTCATTGGGGGAAGTCTTATTGTCAATAACATGTTGGACGAGTGCTTGAGCCAGATGAAGGCACATTGCGATGTGCCCCTTATTCTCTTTCCTGGTAATTCTTTCCAACTTAGCTATCGCGCGGATGCCATTTTATTTCTTTCGCTCATTTCTGGACGCAATCCCGAACTGCTCATCGGTAATCATGTCATTGCGGCACCTTACATTCGGCTCAGCCCTTTAGAAGTATTGCCTACGGGTTACATGCTCATCGATGGAGGTACCATGACTACAGTTTTGTACATGAGTAATACCAAGCCTATACCTGCTGTGAAAGATGATATTGCAGTATGCACAGCTATGGCAGGAGAGATGCTAGGGCTCAAACTCATCTTTATGGATGCGGGAAGTGGAGCGGTTAACCCAGTGAGCGAACGCATGATCGAGGCAGTGAGTGGAGCAGTACAGGTGCCTCTGATTGTAGGGGGAGGTATTCGCACTCCGGAAAAGGCAGCTGCCAATGTGGTGGCTGGAGCCGATGTAATTGTGGTAGGCAATGCCATTGAAAAAGAACCTTCATTGCTTTTGGAAATTGCAGATGCAATTCATGGTTTTAATCTGTCAAATTCATAAAAGAAATCACTCGACTATGAAAAAACTCATCGGATTTGTAGCAGCGCTAGTGGGGCTGCTATGGGCTATGCCGTTGTCGTACGCCCAAAAGACTTTTCCCTTCAATGGGGTAAGTGATCCTCGTGAGGGCTTGCATGCCTTTACTCATGCCACGATTTATACGCGTTATGACCGTCGGCTTGATGACGCGACCCTCATTATCAGAAAGGGAAAAGTAGAGGCTGTAGGAGTAGATATTCCCATCCCGAAAGGTGCTGTAATACATGACCTTCAGGGAAAGACCATCTATCCTTCCTTTATCGATCTGTATTCGGATTATGGTATGCCTAAGAAAAAGCGCCAAGATAAAAGCGGCATGACACATGGGCGCTTTAACCGCCGCCCACAGCCACTAACAACTCGTAAAGGCGCTTGGGCGTGGAATGAAGCCTTGAAAGTGGACTTTCGCGCACATACCCACTTCACTCCGGATGAATCTAAGAGTCAATCGCTTCATAAAGCAGGCTTTGGAGCAGTGCTAAGCCACCAAATGGACGGTATTGCGAGAGGCACGGGAGTGCTAGTCAATCTGGGTAAAGGGCGAGCCCATGAGCTCATTATAAAGGAGAAGGCTTCTAACCACTTTTCCTTTAATAAAGGCAGTTCAACTCAGAGTTATCCCAGTTCGTTGATGGGTGCCATTGCCCTACTGCGTCAGACTTATTACGATGCGCGTTGGTATGCAGCAACAGGGCGAAGAGAGGAAGTGAACAACTCTCTTGAAGCCTGGAATGAAGTACAACTATTGCCCCAAATTTTTGAAGTGCGCGATAAGTGGGAAGCACTGCGTGCAGTGCGCTTGGGCCAAGAGTTTGGTGTGCGTTATATCATTAAGGGCGCAGGAGATGAGTACCAGCGATTGGAAGAATTAAAACTTACGGGAGCTGCCTTTATAGTGCCCCTAACCTTTCCCGATGCATATGATGTAGAAGATCCGTTGGATGCCATGCAAGTCACCCTTGCACAAATGAAACATTGGGAGATGGCACCACTCAATCCTGCACGTTTGGCACAAGCAGGTATTCCTTTTGCACTTACAGCACACGGGTTGAAAAAGCCTACCGACTTTTTGCGCAATTTGCGTAAAGCAGTACAATATGGCCTCAGCAAAGAGGATGCTTTGAAAGCAATTACGTGGACACCTGCCCTACTCATCAAAACTACTGATAAGTTGGGTAGCTTAGACGTAGGCAAACTAGCCAACTTTATAATTACCTCTGGCGATCTGTTTGATTCAGAAACCAAACTATACGAGAACTGGGTGCAAGGCCAGCGATTTGTATTGGAAGAGCTGCCCAAGACAGATTTGACAGGTAACTACAAATTAAAAGTGGACTCCCAAACGTGGGATCTCCGCGTAGAAGGAGATCCATCAAAACCTAAAATGCATCTCCAGCTCGATGATTCTACTAAAGTTGTCGTCAAGCACCGCTTCGAGCGTCAATTGATTACGCTGAGCTATACACCACCTGATACGAAGGGAAAAGTGCGCCTTTCTGGTGTAGTAGAAAAAAACAAGTGGTGGGGAAAAGGGCAGTTAGCCGATGGTAGCTGGGTCATCTGGGAGGCAGTACCCGAAGTTTCATCAGATCAGCCAACAGAAGCGTCTTCTACAACGCAAGAGAAAAAAGAGCAAAAAGATCCTTTGGCCGATATAGGCCAAGTGTGGTACCCTTTTAATGCCTATGGCTGGACTGAGCGCCCTACGCAAAAGACTTACCTGATCAAGAATGCTACAGTCTGGACTAACGAAGCTCAAGGCATATTGCCTCATACCGATGTACTGATTCGCGATGGCAAGATTGCCGAAGTGGGCCAAGGTATCACTGCTGCCGATGCTATAGAAATTGATGCCACTGGTATGCACCTCACACCAGGTATCATCGATGAGCACACGCATATTGCCATTACGCGAGGGGTAAATGAAAGTACGCAAGCAAGCTCGGCTGAAGTGCGCGTAGGTGATGTGATCAATCCGGAAGATATCAATGTTTATAGGCAGCTGTCAGGTGGAGTGACGACTGCGCAACAACTCCATGGCTCAGCCAATCCCATTGGCGGGCAATCTTCAATCATTAAATTTAGGTGGGGGTACGACGATGCAGGCATGAAACTGGAAGGAGCCGACGGCTTCATCAAGTTTGCCTTGGGAGAAAATGTCAAACAATCCAATTGGGGAGACAATTTCCGCTCGCGCTTTCCGCAAACACGCATGGGGGTAGAACAGATATATGTCGATTACTTTACGCGTGCACGTGCATATGGCGAATTGAAACGTTCGGGAAAGCCCTATCGCGTGGACTTGGAGTTGGAAGCACTACTCGAAATCTTGGAGGGCAAGCGCTTTATTACGTGCCACTCCTATCGCCAAAGCGAAATTAATATGCTGATGAAGGTTGCTGAGCGCTTTGGTTTTCGAGTCAATACATTTACCCACATCCTTGAAGGTTATAAAGTGGCTGATAAGATGGCAGCACATGGTGCTGGTGCCTCTACCTTCAGTGACTGGTGGGCCTACAAATTTGAAGTGTACGAAGCCATTCCATATAACGGCGCACTCATGCATGAACAAGGCGTGACGGTAGCCTACAACTCCGATGATGCAGAGATGGCACGTCGCTTAAACCAGGAGGCTGCAAAAGCGATTAAATACGGTAGGCTTTCAGAGGAAGAGGCCCTGAAGCTTGTGACGCTCAATCCTGCAAAATTGCTCCACATAGACGATCGAGTAGGTAGCATTAAGGTAGGTAAGGATGCCGATGTGGTGTTGTGGTCGGACCATCCTCTCTCGGTATATGCGCGTGCACAAATGACTTTTGTAGATGGTATCAAGTTTTTTGATCGTGAAGAAGCAGCTGTACTGCACACACGCGCGCAAAAAGAGCGCAATAGGTTGATTCAGAAAATGCTGTTGGCTAAAAAACACGGAGCGCGTACGCAAAAACCTTCGGGCAAGATGCCACACCTGTATCATTGCGAAGACATTACTGACGAAATTGGAGGTATAGAATGAGGATGAGCCAGTTGGGTCTCCTATCCGGTTTATTTTGCAAAAACAATAGGAAAATGAAACACATATCAATATCCATACTCGTATTTTTCTTCATACAAAATGTACTGCAAGCACAGTATGTACCTGTACCAGCACCACCTCAAAGCGAACCCATAGCCATTGTAAATGCTACAATTCACGTAGGCAACGGCCAATTGATTGAGGGGGGAATTGTCGCATTTGACAAGGGGAAAATTACCATTGTGAGCGATGGAAAAGATCAACCGGACTTGTCTGGTTATCAGGTTATTGACGTTAAGGGTAAGCATCTTTATCCTGGATTTATTGCTACTAATACGCCATTAGGACTAGTGGAAATAGGCGCCGTACGTGCTACAGTGGACTATCAGGAAGTGGGCTCTTTCAATCCCAATGTACGTGCACTTATTGCCTACAATACAGATTCGGAAATTATTCCTACCGTACGAGCCAATGGCGTGCTGTTAGTGCAGACTACACCCTCGGGGGGGCGCATTCCCGGCATGTCTAGCATCATGATGACCGATGGTTGGAACTGGGAGGATGCTGTGCTCAAAGCCGATGATGGCGTACATCTCAATTGGCCTTCCCCCTATTCTTTTGGCTGGCGCCAATTTAAAGTAGAGAAAAACAAGCAATATGATAAGCAAGTTAATGCCCTGCGAGCGTTTTTTGACGAGGCCTATGCCTATTACCAACGACCCGAAGTCGAAGAAAAAAACTTGCGCTTTGAAGCAATGAAGCCTGTATTCGATGGCACGCGCCGTTTATACATCCATGCGGAGTTGGCTGCCAACATCCAAGAGGCCGTCCTGTTTGCAGAAGACTATGGCATTACTCCTGTAATTGTAGGAGCTACAGATGCTTGGGTAGTCGCGGATTTTCTCAAGGCACATCGTGTGCCGGTGATCTTGCGCACTACTTTCAACTTGCCCCGTAGACCCGACGAACCCATTGACTTGCCCTTTCGCACCCCAGCAATACTTTATGAAAAGGGAGTGCAGTTTTGCTTTTCGCAAAAGGGCTTTTGGCAACAGTTTAACCTCCCTTTTGTAGCAGGGCAGGCTGTGGCGTATGGGTTGCCATATGAAGAAGCCGTACGTGCACTTACAGGGGCTACAGCTGAGATCTTAGGTATTGCAGATCAGACAGGAACGATAGAAGTGGGTAAAGATGCTACGTTGTTTCTCAGCCAGGGCGATGCTTTAGACATACGCACCAATCAAGTGACACATGCCTTTATACAGGGGCGCTCCGTTAGTTTGGACAACAAACACAAGATGCTGTATCGAAAGTTTAAGGCCAAGTACGAGCAGTTGTCACAACAGTGATCAGAGAGCGCATTTTCCCACCAAAGTATTGAGGGCGAGTGGAGCGTATCCATTCGCCCTTATTGTCGAGAAGTGGATAAAATCGAAGACCTTTGGGGCTAAAACGAGTGGCATGTTTTATTTCGTAGTGCGCAAAGTGCTCTTTCTTTTGCCGGCTGAGCAGGCACATCACTTAGCCATGCGGTTGTGGAGTGGACTTCTGTCTTTGCCAGGTATGCGTAAGCTGTTGAGTTGGTGGTATGAAGTTTCGCATCCCAACTTGGCAAGAGAGGTGTTCGGGTTGCATTTTCGCAATCCGATTGGTTTGGCAGCAGGGTTTGACAAGGATGGCAAGTATTTTCGCGATCTATCTACGTTGGGGTTTGGTTTTATAGAAATTGGCACGGTCACTCCCCGACCTCAACGAGGAAACTCCCAACCTCGGCTTTTTCGGCTACCTGCCGATAAGGCTTTGATCAATAGAATGGGGTTCAACAATGAAGGGGTAGATCGGATGGTAACGCGCCTCAAAAAGGGGAAGCCTAAAGGACTGATTATAGGCGGCAATATTGGGAAGCACAAGGACACGCCCAATGAGCGTGCTTTCGAAGACTATGCCATCTGTTTTGAAAAGCTTTATCCTTGGGTTGATTACTTTGTCGTTAATGTCAGTTCACCTAATACCCCTGGATTGCGTGCATTACAAGATCGCGAGCCACTTGAGCACTTGTTGAACCACTTGCAGTACCTCAATTCGCAAAAACCCAAGCCGAAACCCATCTTACTCAAAATTGCACCCGATCTGAATTGGGCTCAGCTCGATGATATCGTAGATATTGTATTGCGTACGAAGTTGGCAGGTATTATTGCTACAAATACAACTATTTCCCGAGAGGGCCTACGTACCAAACAAGCTCGTATCCAACAGATTGGGGATGGTGGGCTGAGTGGTGCACCTTTGCGTCATAGATCTACGGAAGTGATCAGGTATCTACATCGACGTACGCAAGGAAAAGTACCCATTATTGGGGTAGGCGGTATTGCTTCATATGGAGATGTGCGAGAAAAATTGGAAGCAGGAGCCACTTTAGTTCAGCTATATACCGGCTTGATATACGAAGGGCCTCCTTTAGTGAAGAAGTTGTTGAAGTATATACTAGAAACGAATTTGTAAAGTTTGCTGCATTGTTTGGCCAATCTGGCATTTTTTTTGACTCACCTTGAGTGTCCTTGGGGCCTTAACATCTACCCGCGTATATCTCCCCCCACCACTATGCTGACAAGATGTACAACACCGTACACCTTGGGCCTTACCACCATTTCCTTCAAGTAAATCTCTAAGGATACTCCCTGAAGGGAATCTACTGGCAGAATTGCTTGTATAGAGGGCTATTTCATGTGTATACATGAAGTGGTTCGAATGTAGGTATTATGGTTTGATATGGAAATAAAACACAAAGGTGAAAGAACGTGAAACTCCTGTGTTGTTGAAGGACATGAGATTTTGGATATTGTGTGCTTCGATACTGATTTTGATCTTGTTAGTATTTGCGTGATGAGGGTAAAATTTTAAGACTCATATCTAGATGAGTAGCAGAATGGGTGAGTGCACCCACAGAAATGAATTGTACTCCTGTTTGGGCCACCTTTCGAATATTGTGCAGGGTAATGCCTCCACTGGCTTCGGTTTCGAAAGTGTCTCCTACAATCGCCACCGCTTCGCGTAATAAGGGCAATTCAAAGTTGTCGAACATGAGACGTGATACTTTCCCTACGCCACATTCCAATACTTGCCAAACTTCTTCCAAGTTGCGCACTTCCACAGTTAAAGGAAGATCGAGTTGATGTGACTGTCTAAAGGCCCATACACTATCAAGGGCTGGTGCGATGCCACCACATGCATCTATGTGATTGTCCTTGATCATAAAGCGGTCGTACAGACCAAATCGGTAATTACTGCATCCACCTAATTGGACGGCCCACTTCTCCAAGAAGCGCAGCAAAGGTGTTGTCTTACGTGTATCTAGCACTGTGACGTCTAAGTCTTCTACTTCAAAAAGAAACTGATTGCTCAGCGTAGCAATACCACTCATGTGTTGCATTGTGTTAAGCACGACGCGTTCTATTTTGAGAAGGGCACGTGTGTTGGCATATACTGTAAATGCCACGTCGCCGGGACGCACTGCACTGCCGTCTTTTATATATGCTTCAAATTGGAACTCAGGATCAACAAGCTCAAAGGCGCGTTGCGCTACTTCAATACCAGCGATAACTCCTACGTCCTTGACCAACAACTGGGCACTGCTACGCATATCTTCGGATATGCATGCTAGTGAAGTGTAGTCACCAGGGCCTACGTCTTCTTCAATTGCCTTTTTGATGAAATTGTCAATTTGTTGCATGCTGGGCTTCATGTACGGGTGGTTTACAACATTTTGGCTTGGAGGTATTGCGTATCAGTTACTATGTGTACTACGACAAGAGCAAAGCTATTGCTTTTGCACTTTTCCAATGGATAGGGTGTGTGTGAAATCATTTTTTGTGTATTGATTATTTTGCCACAAATATTTGTGATAGTAGTTTTTTGCATTCAAAAAAAGCAATATGGAAAAACCAACCAGGCTGTTTGACTTTATCTATTACCAACAAGCACATTACCCTCAGCAGCGGGCATTTGGAGGGTTTTATCAAGGAGCATGGCGTTATTTTAGTACAGAAGAACTTATCAACCAAGCGCACCAACTAAGTCAGGGCTTTTTGCAATTGGGGCTTCAACCGGGGGATAAAGTGGCTATGGTGACGTACAAAAACCGACCGGAATGGGTGGTGACTGATTTGGCTATGTTGCAGATTGGCGTTATCAATGTACCTGTTTACCCCACGATTAGTTCACGTGAGTACGAATATATTTTCAATGATGCCCAAGTAAAGTATTGCTTTTGTGGCTCAGGTGATTTAGTGGACAAGGTACAGGGCACTATGGAGCAAGTGCCATCTTTAAAGGGTATTTATTCCTTCGACCATAGAGATGATGTACCTTATTGGAAATCGCTTTTTGCCACGGACCGTTCGGAAGAAGTAGATGCACGCATGGCCCAAGTACAGCCTCAGGATTTGGCTACACTTATATATACTTCGGGCACAACGGGTAATCCTAAAGGGGTCATGCTGACACATCACAATATCGTCAGCAATGTGTGCTCGGTATTACCCTGTATCCCTATAGAGGCAGGCGAGGTGGCACTTAGCTTTTTACCTCTGTGCCACATTTTCGAGCGTGCAGTGATGTATGCCTACTCCTATGCAGGTGTCAATGTAGTGTTTACGGGGACTGACAATTTGGGGGGTGAGTCGGGTGACTTGCGTACTATACGACCTCACTTTTTCACTACAGTGCCACGTCTTTTGGAGAAGGTGTATGAAAAAATTTATCAAAAGGGATTAGAACTGAGTGGAATCAAGCGTACCTTGTTCTTTTGGGCTCTGCGCCAAACTGAGGGTTACGAATACGATGTCGAATATAAAGGATTGAAAAAACTCAAGGTAGCCATTGCCGATAAGCTCATTTTTAGCAAATGGCGAGCGGCCTTAGGTGGGCGCGTAAAGGGTATTATTACAGGTGCAGCAGCTTGCCCTCGCCGCATAGCTCAGGTGTTTTCCGCTGCAGGTATACCCGTGCGAGAGGGATATGGGCTGACAGAAACCTCGCCAGCACTGACAATAAACCGTTTTGAACCTTGTGGTGCTCTGCTGGGAACGGTAGGCCCTGCAGTAGATGGCGTAGAGCTACGCATAGAAGAATCGGATTTGTACGGGCCTGGTGAAGGCGAAATTCTGGCACATGGTCCTAACGTAATGAAGGGCTACTACAATAAGCCCGAAGAAACAGCCGCTGTGTTTGTAGAGATCGAGGGGAAGCAGTTTTTCCGTACAGGGGATATAGGCACGTTCATCACGCACTGTGATCGACAATTTCTCAAGATTACCGACCGAAAAAAGGAATTGCTCAAAACTTCAGGAGGAAAATACGTAGCGCCGGCACCTATCGAAAACAAATTGAAGGAGAACTTCCTCATAGAGCAAGCAATGGTGGTGGGTGAAAAGCGCAAGTTTGTCTCTGCCATTATTGTGGCAGCGGAAGAAGCTTTGCGCAATTGGTGCATGCATAACCAACTCGAATGGACCAATCTGGAGGAAATGATTCGGAATCCTGCGGTAATCGATAAATATCAACGCATTATTGATGAGGTCAATCCTGAGTTCAGTCATATCGAACAAATCAAAAAATTTGTCTTAGTGGCCGATGTATGGGAGCCCATCAAGTCAGATGGATCGCCTGCAGAGCTCACACCTACCATGAAACTGAAACGGCGCGTGATTCTGAAAAAGTATGATGACCTCATTGAGCAAATGTATGCTGAATAGATAGATACTTTCTGAAGTAATGTGATATACAGGCATTTTTGGCACGTACCAGAAATGCCTGTATCGTTTATTCTGGTGCCACTACTTTGTGAGTACCGACACGAAATAGTTATTGGTGCGATGGCGTCACTTCCTGCTGTTGTGTGATCATAGGATAGGCGTGGAGCCTTTTGAGTAGCTTTTGTAACGTCTGCTGGTTAGGGGGGCGCTGAAGTGCTGTCAAAATATCTCGTTTCTCTCGGCGGGTGAGGTGGAAAGAGATGGGGGACTCTTTGTTAAGTTGTCCGGGGATATAGACAAATCGCAACACATCAAAGTGGTCGCGGCCAAGCAAGTCGTAGAGTAGGCCCACATTGGTATCGTGTTCGAATTCTTGAAGTTTCATGATATTAAAGGCAATGCCCAGGGGGTTGAACATTGTCTCGATTACACCTCGATGTTCACTTGAAGCGATTTGCCGGTGCCGTCCGTATGCTCTGATAACCACCAGTGTTACTCCACTGGCATGTGTCTGTATCCAGTCTTTATGAGCATGTAAAAATCGCACTGCTGTTTTGATACCAAAGTTGTCGCGAAAGCCTGCATCTAGTACTTCAACCATCGGTTCAGTGGGAAGGAACACATCGGGTAAGACGTAGGGATAAGTGGCATTCATGCGCAAGGCAGTAGTAAATCGCAAATTGGCTGCATCTTGTTTTTCGAGTAGTCGCATGAAGTCCACTGCGTCTATTTCTACTGCTTGGGGCTTTTCTAGTGCTACAGGAGGAGCCATCATGTAGGATACGCTGTGAGGTGAGATGATGAGCCGTCGTCCATCATTGACAATACTGGGTGTGACGAAGAGCAAAGGGATGAGTGCTTCTTTTTCCGGCAGCCAATACTCGGTCAACGCTTTGTCGAGTACATAGCCTGTGTTTTCATTTAGCTGCATCTCAAAGACGTATCCTCTATCTTTTCGGTAAGTATAACCGGCTTCTTCAAACTGAACCCAGGGAAGAAATAAATCATTAGACACAATAGTGAATGAAACGGAATTGAGTAGGTCTTTGGAAATAAAATCTAGATATTTTTTGTCATAGGGATTGACGGCTTGCCCTTGTAGTTGTCGCAAGTACAACTCTCGAAAGTAAGCTGCACCGATCATTCCACCCGAAGCCCCTCCGATGAGCACTGTATGTTTCATGAACTCACCCTTCGATATGCTATCTAGTTGTTGAAGTACATGCATAGCCCATAGTGCAGCTTTCAGGCCACCACCACTGGTACCTAATACAATCATATGCGGTAGGGAATCTCCTGCTGCTTGGTGGCGTTGGAGCCACTTGTCGAGGATAGCTTCAATTTGTTGTTTGTCTGATTGGGCATTTTTGGGTTGGCACAAGGCGCTAAGTGAAGCGTATGAATATTCGGGCCGTCCAATTTTTTGATAATTAAGTCCATAAGCTTGGTTTTTCGGATGAAAAAACTCCAGGCGTGTCAATAAATTGATCGCGATCATAATCAGGACAAAACCCGTGAATGCCCATCTGTGCAACCAGTAAACAAGTGCGCCTAGCAAGCCCATGACAATACTGGCTAGTACAAAAATTGAAGCAGCTGCAGGAATGCGGAAGTAGGGATTGTCAATAAGCAATCCTAACAATACAATGATAACAATCGTATAGAGCTGCACGCGTAGTGCGTTTAGGTGGTTTTGCCGGAACACGCGCAATAACAAGCTGATGTCGTAGTGATATACACTGCGTACAGGGCGTACCCGCAACTTTTCGGTCAGGTAATTGGTGACCAACCAAGCAGTTCGATGTAGACGCACATCTTCGATAGAGATTTTGTGCTGGCCTGCCCCTATATAGGCAGTATACTGATTTGATGATGGCTGGGATGTGATTTTTAGAAAACTGAGAATGTCTTTGTTGGCAAATTGCAGATATAGCGCGATCAATCCGATTAAAGTGATCACTCCCACTAAAAATCCCATGCAATTGGCCAGAATGTAGAGTGCGCCGTGCGATTCATATGCACATTCGTACCAAATGTGCAGGCTTAAATAGAGTATCACAAACGCCAAAGGTATAAGCGCGTTGTTGATACAAAACTTGGTAAAGGGTCGTGCCAAAGTGGCCAAAAAGGGAAAGAGGTAAGCACTGAGCAAGTAGGTGCTCAGATTCCAGGACATGACCAAGGCACCAAATGCCATGCCCACGATAAAGAAGCTCCAAAACCCTACTTTGCCCAAATACTCAGGTGCCCAAAATAGGAAGTTGATTCCCAGGCTCCCTCCCACTTTGCCACTGACAAGTAATAAGAGAAAAATCCAAATACCTAATAGTAGTAAGTGATTGCGCAGATGAACTATCGTGAGCTGTACAGGAAAGGAATACCATATATTGCGCATCACCTGCCTCATAGATGGTTATCTGATTTGCGAAAAATGGGTCATAGTCCATTGGGTTGGAGAAAAATATGGGCCAGAGGTCGTAAAATCAACCAAAAGTTATGAGATAAAATCTTTTTTGATATCGAGTTAAAACTCCATTTTAGCCGAAGACTAACGCCACAATACTTCCAACGCTTATGGATCCGATCCGATATGTCCATTCATCAACTCGGTTTGAAAAAACTCCCACCCGCATATTTCCTGATGCGCAGCAAGCCAGTCAGAATGTAGCTGCGCGTATTGCTAGGCTCATACGTGAGCGACAGGCCCAAGGCAAACATTGTGTATTGGGGTTGGCCACAGGTTCTACACCTGTATCGGTATACGCAGAGTTGGTTCGTTTGCACAAGGAAGAGGGTTTGAGCTTTGCCAATGTCATTACCTTCAACTTGGACGAGTACTACCCTATGGCGCCCAATGCTTTGCAGAGTTATGTGCGCTTCATGCACGAACACCTTTTCGACCATGTGGATATTCCTCCAGACCAAGTGCACATTCCCGATGGTACCATCCCTCGCGAACAGGTATCGGAATACTGTGCGTGGTATGAGGAAGAGATCAGACGTGCGGGGGGGATAGATTTGCAGTTGTTGGGTATAGGGCGTACTGGTCACATTGGCTTCAATGAACCAGGATCGGGACGAGATTCGCGTACGCGCCTAATTACCTTGGACCACATCACTATTGTAGATGCAGCTAGTGACTTTTTTGGCGAAGAAAACGTACCGAGAAAGGCCATTACAATGGGCGTAGGCACCATCCTGGAGGCACGTGAGATCGTACTGATGGCATGGGGGGAAGGCAAAGCGCCCATTATACGTCAAGCAGTGGAAGGGCCAGTATCCGATCATGTGCCTGCTACCTATCTGCAAGAGCATCCGCATACGACGGTCGTGTTGGATTTGGCAGCCGCGGCAGAGTTGACGCGTGTGAAGACGCCTTGGTTAGTGGGCGAGGTGCAATGGGATGATTTTTTAGTGAAAAAGGCTGTTATTTGGTTGGGTACGCGCCTGGAAAAACCCATTCTCAAGCTTACCAATCGCGACTACATGGACAATGGCATGAGTGATTTGGTGACTGAATACGATACAGCCTACAATATCAATATTCGCATATTCAACGACTTACAACGTACGATAACAGGCTGGCCAGGTGGCAAGCCTGGTGCAAAATTTTACGACAAGCCTGTAGCGCAAGATCCACCGCGTAAGCGTGTCATTATCTTCAGTCCACATCCTGATGACGATGTAATTTCCATGGGGGGGACTTTCATCCGGCTAGTTGATCAGGGACACGAAGTACACGTAGCCTACCAAACTTCGGGCAATATTGCTGTATTTGACGACGATGTAATTCGATTTGCCGACTTTGTCAATGATTATCACGAAGCCTTTGAGCTGAAACAAGAAGTGACGCGTTCGCTTTTTCAAACCATTAGGCAGCAGTTGGCGCGCAAAAAACCCGGTGAAGTAGATAGCCCGGAGGTACAAGCCATTAAAGGGTTAATCCGGCGTGGTGAGGCAAAAGCTGCTTGTCGATATGTTGGGATACCGGATGGCCACATTCACTTTCTCGATATGCCCTTTTACGAAACAGGGCGGGTGAAAAAGAAGCCTATCGATAAGGAAGATGTGCGCATTGTACGCCAATTAATCGAACAGATCAAGCCCCATCAGATTTATGCAGCTGGCGATTTATCAGACCCTCATGGGACACATCGTGTGTGCCTGGATGCTATTTTCAGAGCTATCGAACAGCTAAAGGAGCAAGTGTGGATGAAGCAGTGTTATGTGTGGCTTTATCGGGGGGCATGGCAAGAGTGGGAAATAGAGCAGATTGATATGGCTGTGCCACTTAGTCCAGATGAGCTCATGCGCAAGCGTCGAGCCATTTTCAAGCACCAGTCGCAAAAGGACCGTCCGTTATTTCCTGGCCATGACTCGCGCGAGTTTTGGCAACGGGCTGAAGCGCGCAATAGGGAGACAGCTCGTTTATATGATTTGTTAGGTCTGCCAGAATACGAGGCGCTAGAAGCCTTCAAGCGATACTATTTTGAATAATAGCTCAGCTTGGCGTTTCCTCCCAGTCGGAAAGTGGTGGCTGACGGCGCTCGAAAATTTTGAAACAATAGTCGTATTGGTTTTTTTCGTCGGCTTTGTGTGCTTCTGATTGAATTAAGTGCCACTGACTGAAGTCGATAGGGGGTAACCATATATCACCTTGTGGGTTGGCTTTCACCTCGGTAAGGTATAAGCGATGCCACCAATGCATGCTTTGCTGGAAGATTTGGCTGCCACCAATGATGAAGGCTTCAGTTTCTCCATGGGCTTTAGCCATGTTGAGGGCTTGTGCTATAGAGTGAGCTATCCATATGCCAGCGGCAGAGAAAGCGGGGTTGCTCGTAACTATAATGTTGGTTCGCTGAGGTAGTGGCTTGCCAATTGAAAGGAAGGTTTTGCGGCCCATGATGATGTGATGATGCAATGTGGTGCGCTTAAAAAACTTGAGGTCGGCTGGCAAATGCCATGGTATTCGATTGTTGTACCCAATCACGTGGTTTTCGGCCACGGCCACTATCGCTGAAACAATCATAGAGCTCTTTTTTCAATATATTACCCCCCTAGTGATGTCAAGGCGCCATTACGAGGTTGGTCTGAAGGATGTGATTTTCCCAAAATTTTCGGGAAGGATGAATGCTGCCTTTCAGATAGTACTCGATAAGTAAGCCAGCCATAGGTGCCGCAAAAGCACTACCACCACCTGCGTTTTCCACATATACGGCAATGGCAATTTGGGGCTTATCGATAGGGGCAAAAGCGATAAAGGTCGAATGGTTTTTTCCATGTGGGTTTTGTACGGTACCTGTCTTGCCGGCAATAGGCAAATCTGGTACCCAGGCAGAGCGCGCGGTACCAGCTTCCACTACGCGTTGCATACCTTGATGAATAATTTGGAATAGCGTGCTATCTATACCAGTATGGTGATACGCAAAAGGCCCTAATAGAGTTTGGGTACTATCGGGAGCGATAAGTGCTTTGCCTAAATGGGGAGTGATATACCATCCTTTGTTGGCGATGATAGCGGCCAGGTTGGCCATTTGCAAGGTGGTGAGTTCAATTTCTCCTTGTCCTATGCCTATGGACATGATGGTGGGCGACTTCCAGCCACCTAATTGAGCAGGGTATAACTTGTCGTAGTAGGATATATCGGGCACATTGCCTTCCTTTTCGCTGGGAAAATCAATGCCCAATGGTTGTCCCAAGCCAAAGGCATATACGTCTTTCAAAAAAGCTTGATAGCCTGGTTTGGGATTGTAAAAGCCAAACTTATCTACGATGCGGCGAAAGGCTGTAAAGAAATAAGTATTGCAAGACCATTGCAATGCGATGTGTATGCCGAATGGTGCAGGATGTTGTCGACATTTACGCGTGTCTTTGCCGTAGGAATAATAACCTGGGCAGGGTATGTAGGTATGCGGTTCGATTACCTGATTGTGCAAGGCAGATAATGCCACTACTGTTTTGAATATAGACCCAGGTGGGTACTGAGCCATGATGGCTCGGTTGAAGAGCGGCTTGAGCGAATCGGTCAACAGTTGGCGGTAGGCTTTGCCTCGCTGTCTGCTGATAGTCATCAGGTTGGGATCGTAGGAGGGGGCAGAGACGAAAGCTAAAATTTCGCCACTAGTTGGTTCAATAGCTACAACTGCACCTTTTTTGTTCTGTAGCAATTTTTCGGCATAGGCTTGCAGATCGATATCAATAGTAGTGAGGAGGTTTTGTCCTGCTTGAGGCATGGTGTCCAATTCGTGATTGCGGTAAGACCCAATTTCTCGTCCTAGATTGTCGCGCAGCACATAACGCGCCCCCTTTTTACCACGTAGTGATTTTTCATACACCCACTCCAGACCATTGGCGCCTATATAGTCGCCCATTACATAGCCTTTATTTTTATGGAGTTCTTCGTAGGTGACTTCTCGCAAATAACCAAATACATGGGCCCCATGCGGGTAAGGATAGACGCGCACGTTTCGCTTTTGGATGAAAAAACCTGGAAACTCGTGCAGCACTTCTTGGAAGCGGGCCCAAGTTTGTGGGTCTAGCTTGTCGTAAAATACAAAAGGCTTTCTCTTACTGTATATGGGATTGGACCAGTCTTTGTCGAGCCTTCGTTCAAATTCACTTTTTTCGATCCCCAGAAGTTGGCAAAACAGCGTAGTGTCCATTTTGGGATCAATTTTGTTGTAGGTGACCATTAGATCATATACGGGCTGATTGCCTACGAGTAGTTTATGATTTCGGTCCAAGATCAGACCGCGCGCTGGATACAATACGACTTTATCGATAGCAGTTGCTTCGGCGCGAACGGTATAAGTCTGGTCGAGGATTTGCAGTTGAAAAGCTTTGGCTACTAACAACAATGTACTCATCATAAAGATGAGGCGAATGACGTATAACCTATTTCGGTATGGATCATTAGTTGCCACAATTCCTATGTTGTTATTCGATGGGGTTAAAGACCACAGTATAGATGAAGACGAACAACATGGAAAGGGTGAAACTCAGTGTCGTTTTGAGCAAAATTTCCCCAATGAATACGAAAGTAAAAGCTTCAACTGAAAAGAGAAAGAACAGATGTAGCCACATCAAGATAGCGGCATAACGCAAAAACCACCCCAAGCCCATGCGCCAGGCTGTAGGGCTGTAATTGACGTTGTAGCCAGCACCACGAGGCTCCAAATAACGCAACACGAAGGCACGTACAAAAGCCGTCCAAGTACCAGCACTGGCGTGTAAGCCAGGTGTTTGGTAAAAAATATCTACCAGTAGCCCGCATGCAAAACCCAATGTGATCACCAGGGTATTGGGCATGCGCAGGGGCAATAGCATGATAGCCAGAGGATAGAGTACGATGTGAAAGTAAGGCCATTCCATAGCAATGCGGCGCAGCAGCAACCCCTGTAAGAGGACCAAGGCAATAAGCCGCACTGCATTATGGAAGATGGTACTATTCATTATTGCGTGGCGGTTTGAAGAGAGGAAAAGTCGAATGGGGGTGTCATTTTAAGCACATAGACATAATGCAAGCGGGCAAAGTCGGTATTGAGCGCCACTTTGAGTCGTACGAAGCCACCGCCTGGTGGAGTTTCTTTGCCTATTACTTTGCCTACAGGTATGCCTGGAGGAAAAATGGCTGAATACCCACTAGTGATGACTAGATCGCCAAGCGTGACGTCGGCGTAATTTGGGATATCTTCCAACCATGCTGTATTGGGCTGTGGACCTTCCCACAATAGTGAGCCGAAATAGCCTGAACGAGCAAGCATTGCACTGAGTCTAGCTTGCCGATTGATCAAAGGAATCACCAAGCTGTAGTGGGCATTAGTTGCCTTGACGATGCCCGCAACTCCCTGCATACTTAATACGCCCATACGAGGACGTATGCCATCCTTTTGGCCTTTATCGATGATGAAGAGGTTATTGGACGAGTTGATCGTATTGCTGATCACACGCGCGGGATATACGTGTAAAAAGGTGGTAGAATCGATACGCAAGGAGTCTGAGGTGCATTCGGATAACACTTTCTGGATCCACACTTTTTGCTCTACAAGGGAGTCGAGCAGTTGCGCATTATGAGTGACGACTTCTTCATTGATTTTGCTGAGACTTAGATAGTCAGTAATGTTTTGAATCCGCTCATCAATACGCTGAATGGCAAGGTGAATTGTATTGTCCAAAATAGCGCGTTGATTTTTGTTGTAGCGTACGATGAGCCAGAAGCTGATGGATTCCAGCAGTAGGAATAGCAAAAAGCCACCATAGCGCAAAAACAGAAGTAACAAGTCGCGCATGTATAATGAACTTTGGGCAGTTCCTCATAGCAATGCTCTTTCGCCTTTACAGTACTTTCTCTTCCGGCAATTGAATTGCCCAATTCAATTGTATAAGGCTTTACGAGCAAGGAAAATAATTTACTTACACATTTTGCCGATCGATGAGAAACGTATATCGATCAGTGTTTTTTAGGGCGATACCTGTGCCTCGTACTACGGCGCGAAGAGGGTCATCGGCCACATGTACAGGTAATTTGGTTTTGGCTGAGATGCGTTTGTCGAGCCCACGCAATAAAGCCCCTCCACCAGTTAAATGCAACCCTGTCTTATAAATATCGGATGCTAGTTCTGGTGGGGTTTGTTCCAATGCCTTGAGTATGGCATCTTCAATCTTGGCAATGGATTTGTCCAGGGCATGGGCTATTTCGGAATAATTGATCATTGTCTGCTTGGGGATGCCTGTCATCATGTCTCTGCCATTGACAGGAAAGTCTTCTGGTGGATTGTCTATTTGGGGTAAGGCAGACCCCACATGGATTTTGATTTGTTCAGCAGTGCGTTCGCCAATGAGTAGGTTGTGTTCACGTCTCATATAGGCGATGATGTCAGCTGTAAGCTCATCTCCAGCAGTGCGGATCGATTGGTCGCATACGATACCCGATAAGGCAATTACTGCAATCTCAGTAGTTCCCCCACCAATGTCGATTACCATATGCCCTATGGGTTCTTCCACGTCCAGCCCAATACCTAAGGCTGCTGCCATAGGCTCGTGAATCAGGTAAGTTTCTTTACTATCTACGTGGTCGGCCGATTCGAATACAGCTCGTTTTTCCACTTCCGTAATCCCGGAAGGAATACAAATGACCATTTTCAAATGGGTGAAAAACCTCCGTCGCGTGCCGAGCATATTGATAAACCCTTTGATCATGCTTTCGGCAGCCTGAAAGTCAGCAATGACACCGTCTTTTAGTGGGCGCACAGTTTTTACGTTCTCATGTGTTTTTTCGTGCATCATCATGGCCTTTTTTCCCACAGCAATAGTCTGACCTGTGCTGCGGTCGATGGCCACAATGGAAGGCTCGTCGACTACAACTTTATCATCTTGAATTATGAGTGTATTAGCTGTGCCCAAGTCGATGGCGAGTTCTTGTTTAAACAGGCTGAACAATTCCTTGAGATTTTAGTGGAATGATCTAAAATGAAGTCCTTTTCCTTACCAAGCTACAAAACAACGCAAATTTCTTCTGAAATGAAAAATGCACTAATAGGCATAGGGTTTAGGTTTTTTTCTATGAGGAATTTTTTTGGGACCTACCGTAATGACGGTGAGCACTTGTGGGTCTAGCCATTTGCATGCCAACTCTTGCAGGGTGTGTGGCTTGATGTGGTGTAAGGTATGTATAATGCGTTCTACCATATCAAGAGGAGCTTGTTCGGTCAAATGAGTACGTACGTAATCCGCTTGATTGAATGGGCCATCGAGTTGGGCCAATAGATTGCCTAACAAATAACTGCGCAACATACGCAGTTCTTCCTCATCGGGTGGTTCGAGTTGTAGACGTCGGATAGCGGCAAAGATTTCACTCAGCGTTTCAGCGGCTCGCTCTGTAGCTGTTTCAGTGGCGATGAGCAAGTAACCATCATGTGCCATGGTTTCCATTTCTGCATATATGTTATAGGTATATCCGAGCTTTTCTCGGATACGTTTGATCAGTCGTGAACCAAAAAATCCGCCCAGCAATGTAACCAATATGTAAAAAGCGGGAAAATCCGGATGATGGCGTGGCCACAGCCGTCGGCCGAGATAAATAGCCGTTTGGGAAGTATGGGGCATATACACGTGCTGATAGACTCCTGTAGGAGCTGGTGGTGGATCAATTTGAGGTGGATGTTGGGCTATTTGACTGGGTAGTTGAGCGAGTTGTTCGCATACGTGATCGATTAGCTTGAGATGGAATCGGCCGCTGAGTACGGCATAGGCATTGGCGGCGTGGAAATGGTGATGTACGTACTGTAGCAAGTCTTCTTGAGTCAATTGAGCGTATGCTTCAGGGGTGCTGTTGTACCCATAAGGGTGATGGGTGCCAAATATTTTTTCGGTAAGTACGCGAAAAGCGACTACATCGATTTGTTCCAAATCAATGAGCAAACGCGCTTGATGATAAGCAATAAAAGATTGTAGTTCCTCTTTGGGAAAAGCAGCTGCACATACAACCTCCATCATGATGGGAAGTAGATGTGCATAGTGGCGAGTAAGGCCGAATAAGGATACTTCCACACTGTCCATAGAAAAACTGGCACCCAAGCTGCTGCCGTAAAAGTCCGTTTGTTCGGCAATCCACGCGGCTGAATGCCTGTGGGTGCCTTCCATGAGTAATCCTGCCACGCCAGTGGCCACAAGTGGTTTTTGCTCAGTCCATCGCCCACCCCGGAAAACTAAATCGAGTCGTGCCACTTCCAGTTGTCCTTGATTGATACAGTATAGAGGTAGCCCATTGGGTAGGATAATTCGTTGAGGGCGAGGAGCACGCACGCGTTCAGGTAGCCGTAGTGATGGCATGTGCTTTCGGTCGGGCATGGGGAGAAACATTGATAGCTGTAAAAGATGTGCAAAGGTACTGCATTCAGCAGCGATAATAAGAGATGGAGAGCGGCAAAGAGGTACTAGTCAGTGGGATGTAGAGATGTTACTAAGGCATTTGCCATACCAGGCGTCTATACTAATTTGCATGATGTGGAAACAAAGTATGTATAGGTTTGTCCTTTAAGTATATTTTTGCGATGAGAAAAAGTGTGCATGGGATGCGCATGTTAAGGAAACCCATTAGAATAGAAAGGTGATTATGAAGTTTACTGTTTCTTCTGTGGCGCTTTTGCGCGAGCTTCAAAAGGCTGCGGGTGCCATAGCGTCCAATGCGTCGATGCCCATACTTGAAGATTTTCTCTTTGAGCTTGAAGGAAACGAATTGCGCATTACAGCAAGTGATCTGGAAACCACCATTCGCGCTGTACTCAGTGTACAAGCTGCAGATCAAGCAGGTACAGTCGCCATTCCTGCCAAAATTTTACTCGACACTTTGAAAGCGCTTCCCGAGCAACCCATTACTATTTCCGTACATCCAGAGCATTTGGGTGTGGAAATCACCTCGTCGTTTGGCAAGTACCGTTTAGCTGGTGAAGATGGAGCCGACTATCCACAAGTACCTGAGCCCACGGAAGTAGATGAGGTGGTCATGCCGTCGGATGTGCTTTTACGTGGGATAAGTCGTACGCTTTTTGCTACTAGCAATGATGAGCTTCGTCCAGCTATGAATGGGGTGTTTTTTGAGATTGATTTTAACAGTATCACCTTCGTGGCTACAGATGCGCACAAATTGGTGAAATATACCTTTGAGCAGATGGAAAGTCAGGTATCTGCCTCGTTCATTGTGCCCAAAAAATCATTGAGCCTGCTTAAAAATGATTTACCTGCAGATACAGAAGTACGTATACAATTCAACCGCACCAATGCTTTTTTCTCTTTTGATAATACTTATTTTTCGGTTCGCCTAATTGATGCTCGATATCCCGACTATCAAGCTGTTATTCCTATCGATAATCCAAATAAGCTTACTGTAAACAGGCAAGACTTGCTAAGTTCACTCAAGCGCATTGCCATTTATGCCAACAAGACAACCAATCAGGTGATGTTCAGCATTGCCAACGATAGCCTTACCATTTCTACACAAGATTTGGACTTTTCCAATGAAGCTACGGAACAGCTTCCCTGTACTTATGAAGGTGAGCCATTAGAAATTGGGTTTAATGCCAAGTTTTTGATTGAGATGCTAAGTGTGTTGGACAGTGAGGAAGTGCGCATGGAGTTGTCAAACCCTACTCGAGCAGGTATTTTGGTGCCTATTGCCCAGCCTGAAAATGAGTCCATTCTCATGTTAGTCATGCCTGTGATGTTGGGTGTGTGAGGTGTGGTTTTTGATGACGCATAGTGAGGCTTGGTGTGGGTTAAAACACCAAGCCTCACTTATATGAGGCATAGCTCGCTGGGAATTGCGAATTTTGCACTTCACACAACACTACGTACTATGAGGTTTTTGCTCGCTTTGGTACTGACCTGTTGCACAGGATGTGTGCCAGCACCACAAACAAACACTCCGGAATATACAGTGCGCATCTGGCAGCATTTGGTGGATGAAAATCATTTTGCGCAAGCGAAAAAGTGGAGTACACCTGCTACACAAAGATGGCTTGATCTAATGAGTGAACTGATTGGTGAGGGCGACACGGCCTCTGTGACACATACGGTCTTTGAGCAGCTCTACTGTACTACTCTGGATTCTGTTGCCTATTGTATCTATAAAGTTCGGGAGGAAAGAGAGATCATCCAAGATACTTTTTGGTTGGTGCGCAGACCACGTGGATGGCTTATAGACTTTCGGGAAGCTTCGATTGACATGAGTGATCAGTGGATCCAGGAGATTTTTCCATCTGTTATGCCCCATCCTTCTGATACTACCCTGGATTGAGCATGCGTATGCATGCGTGGCTTTGGTTTAGCTCAATAGCAGAAAGTGGAATGACCATTAGACGTAAGATTGGGTTGTTTTTCGGTTCGTTCAACCCTGTACACAATGGGCACATGATTATTGCCAATGTCATGGCAACTCAGACAGTATTGGACGAGGTGTGGTTGGTGGTATCACCTCAAAACCCTTTGAAACCTCGACGTACCTTGGCACGGGATTATGATCGCCTACATTTGGTACATTTAGCCATTGGGGATAATCCCCACTTGCGGGCTTGTGATGTAGAATTTGGGTTGCCACGCCCGTCATATACCATTGATACACTGGTGTATCTGAATGAAAAGTACCCTCAACATGAGTTTTCGCTTATTATGGGGAGTGACAATCTAGCCTCTTTGCCCAAATGGAAAAACTACGAACTCATATTGCGTGACTATCATCTGTATGTATATCGAAGGCCTGGCCATGAGCTTGGCATCTTGGCGCAGCATCCTCATGTGCATTTTGTGGAACGGGTGCCATTGTTGCAACTCTCAGCGAGCTATATCCGGCAGTGCATTCGTCAGGGATATTCGGTGCAGTACATGGTACCTGATGCAGTGTTTAGGTACTTAGAAGCAAGTAGGTTGTATCGGTAGTCAAGGCAACATCACTTGGGTGAGTTATTTCGATTAATTTGCCAAGTATTGGCAATAAGTACGAGCTACTTTCTTTTTGGATAGCAAATCAATGTACTGCAGCTATGAACGAGCTTGGGCGTTATGTGATATGTTTTGGAGTATTAGCCATTTTTATGGCAAATGCAATGGGCCAAGATGTACCACTTGCTATTGGCCAATGGCGTTCATGGCTACCCTATCAATCGGCTCGATATGTAACACAGAGCGAACAAAAAGTGTGGTTTGCCACAGAACTATCACTAATGAGTGTAAACAAGATTGATAAATCCATCAACTATTTGAGCAAAGTAGAGGGACTGAGCCAGGTTGGAGTGCATTTGGTCAAATATCATAAGGGAGCGCAGGTACTTATTGTAGTATATGAAGGCGGGAGCATCGACCTGCTAAGTGATACGCAGATTCTTACTGTATCCAGCCTTGAAGAAAGCAATGTTATTATTGGTGACAAGCGCGTCAATGATGTATACTGTGAGCAAGGGGGCTCGCGTGCGTGGTTAGCAGGCAATTTTGGTATTAGCCGATTGGATGTGATTACGGGCCTGTTTGAGGGTACAACGCGTATGCCAATAGAGGCAAGATCACTTACCATTTGGCGCGACTCAGTATGGGTGGCTACGCAGGAAGGTGTGTATGCGGCACCTCTTTCCGGGGTGAATCTCGATGATTTCAGCAATTGGAGATGGTTGGGGCCTGAAGCGGGCTTTCCTGCCGACTATGCTGCAGGGGCTATGACGGTGTTTTCCGATAGGCTGTATCTGTCGATAGATGGTGCACTTGCCTATTATGATGGTAATGGGCAAGTAGTGAATGTATACCAAGAAAATGGCATGTATCTCCATTTTCTAACTGCAGAAGGGCAACGTCTGTTGGCAGGGTTTCGATGTGTAGATGATTGCAACGGTCGGTTGCTCTACTTTCAAGCCGATGGTTCTTTTAAGCCTTCTGCTGCACAATGTGTCAATAGACCACTGTATGCCATTGAGGATGAACAAGGCAGAGTGTGGATAGCTGATGAGTGGAGGCGCTTTCGCGTCGATGAGGGCAATACCTCCTGTAACTTGTTTGACACCAACACTCCGTGGTCGGCCAATACTTATGATATTGAGCTTTGGCAAGATGAGGTGTGGATTGCTGCAGGTGGTGTGAGTAGCATATTTGGATATCTGTTTCGTCCAGATGGTATTTTAGCTTATGTCGATGGGCAATGGCGTGCTTATAATAAGTTTACACGTGATGAGCTAGCTGGATTGGAAGATTTTCTATCTCTACGCATCCATCCAGAAAAGGGAGTGGTGTATGCCGGATCTTTTCTCGATGGCTTAGTCGTGTATGATCGACAACAGTTTCAAGTGTATAATGACACTAATTCTACTCTAAATAATGCTTTGGGTGATCTTCAGCGCACCCGAGTATCGGGATTAGCCTTTGATGCTGAGGGCAATTTGTGGGTGGCCAATCACAGTGCCGAGCGCCCCATTTCGGTATTGCGTCCAGATGGTACGTGGTTGAGCTTTGCACCATCTTGTGTAGCGCTTGAGCTGGCGCAAATAGCTATTGATCCCTTTGGATATAAGTGGTTTGTCGTCACTAATAATAATGCTGGTATATTGGTATATGATGATGGCGGAACTTTGGACGACACTTCTGATGATCGATGTCAGCTAATAAGTACTTTTAATAGCGAGCTCCCTACCAATAAGGTGAATTGTTTAGCTGTAGATTTAGATGGCGCTGTATGGGTAGGTACTAATGAAGGGGTAGTTATTTTTGAATGTGATCCATTTGAATCGTATTGTAAAGGTACGCGGCCTATTGTACAGCTTGACAATTTTGGTGCCTACCTATTGGAAGATGAAGATGTACGCACTATTGCTGTAGATGGAGCCAACAGAAAATGGGTGGGCACTACTAATGGCGTGTTTGTACTTTCGCCTGATGGCCTAAATGAAGAAGCCCGTTTTGATGAGGATAATAGCCCATTATTTGACGATCTCATTACAGATATTGCCATTAATGATCAGACTGGGGAAGTGTATATCGGTACGGGCAAAGGCATGCTAAGTTATCGAGCAGAGGCAGTAGCTGGTGGGGTAGTGCATGAGCGCAATATATTAGTGTACCCCAATCCCGTCTCTCCCGATTATGAAGGCCCTATTGCCATAAAAGGATTGGCACGCGATGCGTTGGTCAAGATTACCGATATGCATGGCCAATTGGTATACGAGACAAAGGCCTTAGGGGGACAAGCCATTTGGGATGGGCGCGATTACAATGGCCGTAAAGTGCAGACAGGGGTATATCTCATATTCAGTACTTCTACCAATGAGCTCAATCCAGACACTGCTGTAGGGCGCATTGTGCTTATTCATTGAGCAGCTTCTTACCACGCATCTGCTGGCGGCATGTTATGTGTATGTACAGCAGTGTCTAATATGTGTTGGTAATACGCTTCATATTGGGGTACGATGCGATTGATGTCAAATTTACGGGCTTGTTCAAGGGCATTTTTTCGAAACTGATCCAGCAGTGTTTCGTTGGCAAGTAGTTTAAGAGCATTGTGTGCCATGTCTTGTACGTCACCTATAGGGCTGAGAAAACCCGTTTTGCCATGAATGTTGATTTCGGGTAGCCCACCAGTATTGGTGCTGATGACAGGTACTTGGCAAGCCATGGCCTCGAGAGCGGCTAAGCCGAAGCTTTCGTTTTCTGAGGGCATGACAAATAGGTCAGCAACAGCTAAAATTTCTTCGATAGCATCTTGCTTGCCCAAAAACCGAATGTCGTCACATAGTTTGAGCCGGCGGCACAGGTCTTCTAATTTGCGTCGTTCAGGGCCGTCGCCTACGAGTAATAGCTTGGCAGGAATCTGTTGGTGTATGATTTGAAACATGTGCAACACATCTTCTACTCGCTTTACCTTTCGAAAGTTGGATACATGTATCAAGATGCGTTCGCCTTGTGGGGCAATGGCTTTTTTGAAATGTTCTTTGTTCGTGCGCCGAAATCGATTGAGGTCGACAAAGTTGTAGATGACTTGAATATCTTTCTGTATGTGGAAATATTCAAATGTTTGCTGGCGCAAGCTTTGGGATACGGCGGTAACACCGTCCGACTTGTTGATGGAAAACTCTACTACCGGAGCAAAGGAAGGGTTATTGCCCACAACTGTAATGTCCGTGCCATGAAGGGTGGTGATCACGGGAATATATCTGCCGCGCTGAAGTAGTACCTTTTTGGCCAGATAGGCCACAGTGGCGTGAGGAATGGCATAGTGTACATGTAACAGGTCGAGCTGCTCAAAGTGCACTACCTCAACGAGCTTACTGGCTAAAGTGGTGTCGTAGGGTGGGTATTCGAATAGTGGATAGTCATCGTCAGTTACCTCGTGGAAAGAAATATTTTCATGGAAACCAGACAATCGAGGGGGGCGCCTGTAAGTGATAAAATGCACTTGATGTCCTTTTCGAGCTAAGGCTAAGCCCAACTCTGTGGCTACCATGCCACTTCCTCCATAGGTGGGATAACAAATGATACCAATTTTCATAGTGCCGATTTGAGGTAAGCGTGACCTAAATAAGGAACAGGCATGTAGAAGTAGCCTACTTGTCCAGATTATGAAATGATTGATGCAATCAACTCATTAACTTAACAAAGTATTATACATGTTTTCAGCGATAATATTGGCCAAAAAATACATCAAGTAATACTCCATGCCAACAACACGTCGTACTTTAACAAAACAGCCGGCCCAAGATTAGTTTGAGCCGGCTGTGGTGCTAATGATCGCGTGTTTTACTTAGCCAATATGAGCTTTTCAAAGTGTGGTCGATCACCTACTTGAATGCGAATGATATACATTCCTGGAGCCCAGTCGCGAATATCGAGCACCTCCTCTTGGTCAAGGATGTTGCGATAGCTTCGTTGCCACATCTGTATACCCTGCATAGAGAAGATGTCGATGTGCGCATCACTGCGTTGTGGCAAGCGGAAGCGCAAAGTAGCGAGCCCATCGGTGGGATTGGGTGCCAGTACTACATCTGAAACTGTGATGACCTCTTGGCTACTGACCAAGGTACTTACAGTGAATTGTGCGGTTTCGGTGCATCCGAGGCTGTCAGTTACAGTAACGGTATATACACCCGGCGGCAAATTAACTATGTTCACTGTGGATGCACCTGTATCCCATTCGTAGGTGTAGGGAGGCACACCATATAGGGGCTGGTTGAGGGTAATGCTTCCATCGTTGGAGCTAGCTGTTTGAGCATTTTGTATGTTGGCCGAAAGACCAAGAGTGGGAGGACACCCAAGTATATTGATATTGTCTAGATCTAACCAATAGTTGCCTTGTCCCCAAATGGCCTGGATGCGCACATTGATGGCCATGCCTGCCCATGGAGATAGGTCGATAGCTATAGTTGTGAAGTCGGTAGTAGGTGTGTGGTCGGTACCTACAAGGGTATATACAGTTTCCCAGGTTTCGCCGCAGTCCGTACTGATGAGTACCAAGAGTGAATCGTTGTTGCCCAACATAGTGGGTGCTGTACCGTTAAGCCAATCCACATAGCGATAGTCAAAGGTGAGCGAATCGCCCTCATTAATGAGGGCTACACGATGGGTGGTGAGCTCAAAAGATTGATCACCATTGTATAGGTTGTCTGCTACTACAGCAGTAGGATTGTTGTGCGCATTGGGAGCAAAAACAGGGTTGCCAAATTCACTATGAGTCCACGTTTCTGGGAAAGTCAGTGATTCAAAGTCTTCTATCAGAGGTAAATAGTAAGCTGTGATAATATCGATAGCAAAGGTGTCATTACTTCGGTCGTTGTCGGTGTCTAGTTCTGTCCATATTTCGATATGATAAGGACCAGGCTGGGAGAAATCCCACTTGGTATCGAACTCTACATAAATGAGCGAGTCATTGCCCAACACGCCAGTGAAAAAGCCGTCAGTGGGGAAGGGGATACCTGCCACTACACCATTTACACTGTATTTGAAGGGAAAGAGAGATTGAGGTGTTTGGCCGTAATTGGCCAGTAAGATACCAATGGTTTCTAATCCTAGGTTACAAGCTCCATCAGGATTAGGGGTTACCAAATCAAATACGCCTACATCGTTCATCCAAATGGTTTGGAAAGAGATGGGGCCATAGTGTTTGCTTTGTTCGGTAGAATCACATACGGCGTATACGTACACATCGTACCAATAGCTGGGTTGTAATCCTGTGAGTGTAACCATATTTTGCCCCGGAGAGGCCATATAGCTTTGGGCAGTGCCCAATGTGAAGCCTAGAGGGCCCCATTCGACGATATGGGGTACAGTTTCATCTGCAGCTTGCCAGGTCACTATGGCATTGTCGGCATTGATGTCGTACATGGTGACCTCTAAAGGAGATGGACAACTGGGGCAAGCAATAATGGTGGCTACTTCTCCTGTTTGAGGGTTAGGGCCATCAGAGAAGACGATATTGCCGGTGGGATCAATGATGTTGTAGCTCACTTCATTTTCGAATATGCCAGGTGAATACGATACGATGAAAGGCACGTTTTGCAAAGCGACAAAAGTAAAAGTAGCTTCGTTGCCAGAGGTAAAAGTATAGTCGGCACTCTGATTGCCGATCGTGATAGTCAGTACCGCACCATTCCACCCATCGCCAAACGAATCAAACAATTCAAGGGTATAGGTACAAGAGTCGCCAGTGGGACTGGGCGGAGTGAAAGAGGTGGTGAATGTAAAAGGCCCTACACTGGTACTGACACTGTCTTGGCCGCATACCGATTGGACATACACGTCATAGGTGACACAAGCATTGAGGCTGTCCAGAAGGTAAGGGGAAGTTGTGGTGGTATCAGTTGGTCCTGCACCCAAAGGGAAGCCCGACGGGCCCCACTCGATTTGATAGTACAGGTGTTCGGGACTGGTAGACCAGGATATAAGAGCTGTGGTATCTGTCACATTTGTGATTGACACATCGAAAAAGTTAGGGGCTGGACACACAGGGCACGTAGCTATGTCGTTGTACACTTCCGTCAGCCCCGGCGTAGTAATAGCAGATGTTAGTAGAAGCCCATCAGAATCGTACAGTTCAATTGTGCCTGTGTTGAAAGAGTTGAAGTTGAAAGTCACTTCGATGGGATAGCCATCTAGTACTGTGATGGGGAAAGATGCTTCGGAGCCGTTGTCATTGACACCATCAAGTGTGTATTGAGTAGTCACCCCGTTGACTGTGACGGATACGGAATTATTTGCCCATCCGTTGCCAAGATTGTCGTAAAGTACGAGGGTATAGGTGCATTGTGCAGGGGGGTTGATAAAAGGCGTTTGAACGGTAAGGGGCCCTGCAGCTGCACTGATTCCATTGGGATCGCCACAATCAGTTATGACATAGAAGTCGTAAAAAGTGTTTTCCATGAGATTGGTGATCAGCGCGGAAGTTGTATCGGGCAAGAGTATTGATGAACCGCTACCTAACGCAAATCCAGAGGGACCATATTCGACGATATAGCCTATAGCCGTATCGATGGGCTCCCAATGGAGTATCAGTGAAGTAGGTGTTAGATCAGAAAAAGACAGATTGGCGGGCGGAAAACAGGAAATGTTGGCATTACAATCGAGGTTGTCGCCAGGGTGTGGGGTGCCACCTACCGTACTGATCAGTGCATCCCACCCTGGATCATCGACTACACCGGATGCTCGAAACACAAAAGTAAGGCAGCCCGATGGGTTGGATGAAGTGAAAGAGGTAGTGGGGAGTTCGCTTAAAGTACTTGCACCTTCTTGGGCACCGGCACCATAATTTTCGGCGCCACCGTCCCCTACTCCATCACTATTGTTGAAAAGTTGCAGGCTACTATTGTTGGGGTCGTCGAGGATTGAAGCAGGAAATACTTCGCCATTGGGGTTGTCCGTGTCGAGGATGACGAGCCAATCGAAAGGAGAAAAAACACCGAAGTCTTGAAGCTCTAAGGTAATGGGCGTGCCATCTACTGAGCAAATAGTAGTCGTCGTCACGCAATCACAATTGGGATAATTCCCAGAAGCGCCGTCAATAGTTGGATCACCGCCTGGCCCTCCTGGATCGGAAAATAAACCACCAGAACCTGCGAAAAAGCACTGTACACTATCTGCTTGTGGTACAATTTGGCCATAAGAATATGGTATAGCCCATAGGATGGTAAAGGCGATAGTCCCCATCCAGGAAAAGAGGCAATTGTGGGGCACGACACCAATAGTAGAATTCAAGCGCATAACTGGATATTTTGAAAAATGTCAAAGGGGCTGAGAATAACGAAATAGCTATTTGGGGTTGCCAAGGTTACAAACGATATTATCGTATTTGATACCGGCTAAAATTATAGAAAAATAGCTAAGAGTATTACCTTGAGATGTGGTGCATCAGGGGTGTGTACCCTTTTGGTCTGTCAAATTGCATTTGGTGATAGCTTGCATGGCATATTGGCAAATATAATAGTGGGGTGTATCTATAGAGGAATTTTTTATGATGCTGTTTTTTAATATTTTGGAGCCTGTTTTGTATAACCCCGTTTACTAATAAAGCCCCATGTCACGACCAGAAGGACTTGTTGAAGAAGCACTTTCCTGGGTTCGTCAATTTTTCCGCACACAGATAGCTGCTGAATACGTATTTCATGACTTTGAACATACGGTACAGGTGTGGGCTGCAGTGCGCAAAATAGCTAAAGGTTATCGTTTGTCGTCGGTTACTTTGGAAGTACTAGAGCTGGCTGCTATTTTTCACGACACGGGTTTTGACCGGGGGGCTGAGTTGCACGAGGAACGTTCGTGTCGGTATGCTGCGCAATGGTTGCGTCAAAGAGGATATCCAGAGGATAGATTGGCATTGGTATTGTCGTGTATTTTGGCTACCCGTCTGCCCCATGCTCCTCACACTTTTTTGGAGCGCGTAATATGCGATGCCGATATGTGTTACTTAGGCCTGGATGTATATGCTGATCGCAGTAGGCGCTTGAGGCAGGAACTGCTTATGACGCGAGGGGTACTCAGTGAGGAAGCAGAGTGGTTGGCGTTTGAAATGCATCTGATCAAGTCGCACACTTTCTTCACGTCTGTGGCAGAACTGTTGTTTGGTCCGTGTAAGCGATCTCATCTATATCAGCTTGAAAGTCAATATTGCGCAATTGCTAAGCCTGTTTGGGAGACGGTAGATGAACTGGCCCAAGCGCAAAAGAAAAAGAAAAAAAGGCTATCGACTAATGCACAGTTGAACCAACCAGGGGAAGCTGCTGTTTCAGAGGCGCAAAGTTTGGATTGGACACAAATGCAATTGCTCATTTCGGACGAAATGCCGACCAAGCATTTGTGGACCCTACAGGGAGCGGCTTTTTTAGGTCTATTGATTGGAGGGGTTGGTGCGTTTTCTGGGATTGTACATGTGGAAATAGCTTCGGTTGTGTTGGGTAGTGTTTCTTTAGGGGTGGGCTATATCAGCGTGGCGAGGGCCCGAGGTAAGCGGACTATTCCTTTGGATAAGTGGCAGCTATGGCTAATTTTTGCATTGGCTTGTGCTGTAGCTGTTATGGTAATAGCGTGGGCTGTGATTCCTACTCAATTGTAAGCAGGTCAAAACTTATTACTTATGATTTCGGACAAGATGGAGCAGGCACTCAACCAACAGATAGAAAAGGAAGCTTATGCCTCGTTTCTTTATTTGGCTATGGCTTCTTGGTGTGAACAACAAGGGCTAAGTGGATGTGCACAGTTTTTCTTTCGGCAGTCGGATGAAGAGCGCATGCATATGCTCAAGATATTTCACTACGTAAACGAGATGGACCGATTTGCCCTTACGCCAGCAGTTGCACAACCACCTCATGAATATGAATCAGTGCGCCAGGTTTTTGAACGTACTTTGGCCCATGAAATGGAGGTAACGCAAGCTATCTACGATTTGGTCGAGTTGGCACGTGCAGAAAAGGATCATGCCACAGAGCATTTTTTACAATGGTATGTAGAGGAGCAGCGTGAGGAAGAAGGGCTGATGCGTATGATTCTCGATCGCATTAAACTCATTGGTGAAGGCCCTCAGAGTTTGTATTTTATCGATAAAGAGGTGGAAGCAATCAATGCTGCTGTGCAGGCTAATGAACAGGAGCAAGAGGCTTGAGTGTTGTAGGTAGATGTCTTTTGATTGTCTTTTTCTGTACGTAGTACGGTAGCTTTGCGCGATGTCATCCCGAGTACCAGGCCGCGAGGGTTTGTTGCTCGGGATTTGTTGTGAAAATTAGTCGCAGACTATGAAAGTGACGGAGTATTTTGAACAATCGCAGGGGCAAACATTAATTTCTTTTGAGATACTACCTCCACTTAAGGGTGGGAGCGTCCAGCATATATTTGATGTGTTGGACCCACTCATGGAGTTTAAGCCACCTTTTGTCGATGTGACGTATCATCGGGAGGAATTTCTTTACAAGAAAATGCCAAGTGGCTACTACGAAAAGGTAGCTATCCGCAAACGGCCTGGTACGGTAGGTATCTGTGCAGCAATCATGCATCGTTATGGTGTAGACGCTGTACCACACCTGATTTGCGGTGGCTTCACAAAGGAGGAGACGGAGAATGCACTTATAGACTTGAACTTTCTCAACATTCAGAATGTCCTGGCTATACGTGGTGATGCGCGCAAGTTTGATGGCCGCTTTATTCCAGAACCTGGTGGTCATGCCTATGCGATCGACTTGGTACGTCAAATCGTGGACATGAATCACGGCAAGTATCTGGATCCCAATATTGAGAATGGCGTAAAGACTAATTTTTGCATAGGTGTGGCGGGGTATCCTGAGAAACACTTTGAAGCACCCAACATGGAATTGGATCTTTACTACACCAAGCAAAAGATAGAGGTAGGAGCCAACTATATCGTCACGCAAATGTTTTTCGACAACGAGAAATATTTTGATTATGTAGCGCGTTGTCGCAAAATCGGTATTGAGGTGCCCATTGTACCGGGGCTTAAGCCCATCACAAAGGCTTATCAACTCACTTCCATTCCTCGCATGTTTCACGTGGATATACCCGTAGCATTGGTTCAGGAGTTTCGCAAGGCAAAGACGCCAGAGGCGCAGCAGGAAGTAGGGATTGAGTGGTGTATTGCACAGAGCAAGGAACTCAAAGCAGCAGGTGTGCCTTGCTTGCACTACTACACGATGGGGGATGTAGCAACCATCAAGCGCATTGCTGCTGCTGTATTTTAAGTTGAGTGCTTAGCGCTCAGGGATAAACTGCTATGCAGGGGAAACGATCTGCGCCACATGTGTTTATGGCGGTGCTCAATTGGGGATTGGGACATGCTACGCGCAGTTGTGTGCTTATAGAGGCATTATTGCGTGCAGGGGTGCGCGTGTCGGTGGGGGCAGATGGAGCAGCACTGAAGTTGTTGCACACTGAGTGGCCCCAATTGCCTATTTTTGAGCTGCCTGCATGGCATGTGAGCTACCCGCGGAGGTCGATGGCGTGGAACATGCTGCGTTTGCTCCCCCATTTTGTGCACAGCATGTATGCCGATCGGCGGGCGATCCAGAAAATACATCGCCAGCAGTGCTTCGATGCGGTGATTTCAGATAATCGTTATGGGTGTTATCTGAATGAGTGCCCTTCCATATTACTGACTCATCAGCTTTTTATACGCAGTCCTTGGCGCTGGAGCGATCCGTGGGTGCATAAGTACTTACATGCGTGGATAAGGCGTTTCAGTGCCTGTTGGGTACCAGACTGGCCTAACGCACCTGGCCTGTCGGGAGCGTTGGGGCATGGGCAGGTGTCTTTCCCATTGCGGTATGTTGGGCCGCTCTCACGTATGCAGGCATGTCGAGTGCCCAATAAGCGCTATGAGGTGGCAGCTATACTTTCGGGTCCGGAGCCACAGCGCACCTACCTTGAACAGCAGTTGATAGCTCAGTGGTTTGACTTGCCGTTGCGTGGCGTCTTGGTACAGGGGCTTCCCGAGCGACAAGTGCGGCCTTGTATGCTCCGTCCCGGATTACTGCAGGTGCCTTTTTTGCCGAAAGGCCCGCTCAATCGGCTCATTTGTGAAAGTGAAGTAGTGGTGTGCCGCTCGGGATACAGCTCGCTGATGGACTTGGCAGCTACAGGTGCTAAGGCTTTGCTAGTACCTACGCCTGGACAAACGGAACAGGAGTATTTGGCGGCTCAGTTAGCCCAAAAGGAGATATGTGTCGTGCAGTCGCAAGCCACCTTCAACTTGGCAGAAGGATGGCAACGAGCGCGCCAGCTGCCTGGTCTGGGTGCCCTCTCAAAAGGTGATGCTTCTTTACTCGATCAGGCGATAGCGGCATTGTTGGCTCAACTGCCATGAGTGCTGCTTATGCGTGTATTGGTCTTAGGCCTTGTGAGGTTGTTGGCGATACAGCCACCATAGTCCTCCTATGCCTGTCAGTACGAGCAATACAGCTATGATTTGTGCTTGGGAGGGATGCATGCCTAGTATCTCGTACTTTTTATTGACGCGAATCAGCTCGATAAGAAAACGCTCAATTCCATTAAGTATGAGATAGATGAAAAACAGCGAGCCTGACACTTTAAAGCGTTTGCGCCAAGCCCATAGCAACCCGCCAATAAGCAAAGCAGCGATGGTTTCGTAGATAGGTGTAGGATAAACGGGTTGGGGTAAGTGGTGGCAGTAGCGCCAAGTACAGCCTTCTATGGGCACGCCTGCATTGTTGACGTTGTGCGGGTAGTCGAACGACCATAGCCATTCGGGTAAGAACCACCACTCGGGCTGTGGGGCTGCAACTATACCCCAGTCGCCATCGCCGGCCAGCTGGCAGCCAATGCGTCCCACGCCATATGCAATCATGAGTGCGGGAGCAATTGCGTCGGCAAAGGGCCAGAAGGGAATGTAGTGTTTGCGCAAATACCACACGACACCTAAGAACCCACCTACTAAACTACCATACATGGTGAGTCCAGCTCCGGAAAAGAACTGACCTAGGGGATCTGCTAGAAAAGACGGAATGTCTTCAATTACGGTAAATACTTTTGAGCCGATCAAACCTGTGATAGCTGCTACGATGGTGATATCGCCGATGCGATCATGGGGCCAAACTTTTCGTTTGACTATCTTGGGATTAGGCAGTTGCTGTTGTGCTTTTTCCCACCACTTGAGTGCACCAAAAAGTACAGCAGCTAGTAGTCCGAGGGGCCAGTTCCCTTTTAAAGAGAACACAACGGATGCAGCATCAGCTTGCATCTGGGCCATATGCGTAAACATATATGGCAACTTAAAGCCCAGGACAAAGCCAAAAAAGGCATTGGACAGAATTTCCGAAGGAGTAGCTGGTGCCCCTACTACTTCCTTGACAGTTTCAGGCTTGAAGATTCCTTCTTCCGCTTTACGTTTGAGCTCTAGGTAGAGGAACCAAGCTGCGGTCAATATGGCAATGACCAGCATCAAGCCGAAAGTCTTAAAGATAGATAGCCAGTTGTCGGGTTGGGTGCCGAACAAGTCGTGAAACAAGTAAGAAAGGTCGGGATACATCTTCTGGCAATTTTTACGCAGGCAAAGTAACACAATAAAAACTGCTTGGGCAGGTATGTGGTGCTATATGAGCGCGCGAGGTCCTGATGATAATTTGCATTTTTACGGCCACCAGTGCAGCTTGCCTTAACCAAAAACGAACTTAATTATGGAAACCTCAAGTATTCTTTTTGAGCAAGTAGGTCCAATAGCACGCATTACGCTCAATAGGCCGCGTGTGTACAACGCATTCAATAGGGAGATGGCTTTGGCCTTACAGCAGCGCCTCGATCAATGTAATGCTACGCCTGAAATTCGAGCTGTTTATTTAACTGGATCTGGCAAGGCATTTTGTGCGGGTCAGGATTTGCAAGAAGTAGTGGATCCAAATGGGCCGGATCTTACCAAGATCTTGGAAGAGCATTACAATCCCATAGTTTTGCGTTTGCGCCAGTTGCCCAAGCCGGTGGTGTGTGCAGTAAATGGTGTAGCGGCTGGTGCCGGTGCAAATATTGCTTTGGCTTGTGATGTGGTAGTGGCCTGTACATCTGCTTCTTTTATTCAAGCCTTTAGCAAGATTGGTCTGATTCCCGATAGTGGTGGTACGTGGGTGTTGCCCCGTCTGATCGGCTGGCAGCGCGCCAGTGCACTAATGATGTTGGCAGATCGAGTAGGTGCTGAGGAAGCTTGTCGAATGGGCATGATTTACAAAGTGTTTGACGATGAAACCTTTGCTGAGAATGCTTGGGCTTTGGCTGAACAATTGGCACATATGCCCACGCAAGCTTTAGCGTGGACTAAGCAATTGTTGCAGGCTTCGGCACATCAGACTTTGAAAGATCAGCTGCTTATGGAGCAGGAGTTGCAGACAGCTGCTGGCCAGACATATGACTACAAGGAAGGTGTGCGAGCATTTTTGGAAAAACGCAAGCCTACATTCAAAGGGCAGTAAGACTCAGGTATGGATGGGATAACTATAGCCGCCGTGATTATGCATCAGTCGAATAGGTGTTTGTGTGGAGGAATGGGCTTATAAGGTGGTTTTATCCCTATCCACTATTTTAAGCGTGCATATGCCTCGAGAGCTCAATCCTCATTTGCGCAAAAAGCTGACGCGTCGTCAGTTGCCCAGTCCGCCTATACTTGTAGAAGGTATCTTGAGTGGCGACAGAATTCGCTTGGCTCAAGCTATTACTTTAGTAGAGAGTACTCGCCCTGAACACCGCCAACTGGCAGCAGAAGTTGTAGAAGCTTGTTTGCCCTATGCCGGACGTGCACAGCGCTTGGGGATAACGGGTGTGCCGGGTGTGGGAAAGAGTACCTTTATTGAGGTTTTGGGGCAGCACGTAATTGAGCAAGGGCACAAAGTAGCTGTATTGGCCATAGATCCCACTAGTCAGCTCAGTGGGGGTAGCATATTAGGAGATAAAACGCGCATGGGCCAATTGGCAGCCCATCCTTATGCGTTTATTCGGCCATCACCTGCAGGTAGCCACTTGGGGGGAGTAGCTGCTCATACGCGAGAGTCCATTATTTTGTGTGAGGCAGCAGGATTTGATTTGGTATGGGTAGAAACGGTGGGTGTGGGGCAATCAGAAACAGCAGTGCATTCGATGGTGGATTGCTTTTTGTTATTGTTGTTGCCTGGCGGTGGCGATGAGTTACAAGGCATTAAGCGGGGCATAGTGGAGATGGCAGATATCATTGCTGTCAATAAAGCTGATGGCCCTAGGCTGCCTTTAGCACGTGAGGCCCAACGCGCCTATCAAAATGCACTACGCCTTATGCCTCCCCATCCGGCAGGATGGAAGCCTCAGGTGTTGTTGTGCTCAGCTCACACGGGAAAAGGGATTTCAGAGGTATGGCATGCTGTAGCAGCTTTTTTTGCGCAAGCGCGTGCTTCGGGTTATCTGGATCGACATCGGCGAGCGCAAGCTCAGCAGTGGTTGTACGAGCAGGTGAATCATGAACTGCATCAGCTCTTTATGAGCCACCCTAAGGTGGCTCGGTTGTGGCCGCAATACGAACACAAGGTAGTTCATGGTCGCATGTCAGCCTTACGTGCGGCGCAGAGGTTGGTGGCCGCGTTTGAAGGGCAATTTAATAGCGAGGAGGAGTAAAACAATGCAAAAGCCCTCTGGCACCAATCACACGGAGGGCTTTTAAGGTATGAGCCATCACAACATGCTCACATGTACTCGAAGTGTATTACTTGCTTTTGCCAAACCAATTACCTAACATGCGCATGCCCATTTTCGCAATATCGTCTACAGCACTACCGTCGCCGTCTTGGTCTAAGAGTTGAGTAATCATTCCTAAAACTGGATTGCTGCTCTGTTGTTTCTGAACTGAGCCAGAAAGCATTTGTACTATATCGTCTAAGCCAAGGCCTGATTCTCGTCGTACTTTGCCTACGGCACCCATTACAAGTGGGGCCAGCATTTTCAGTAAAGAAGATCCTTGCTCGAGAGAAATTCCGCTGGTTTGTGCCACAACTTGTGCAATGGCGTCTTGTCGTTTGCCTAGCAAATGACGGAGGATACCTGCACCATCTGTGGATTTGGGGTTTTCGGGTTGGAACTGGCCAGAGAGGAATTCTTGGGCATAGTCCAAAAGGCTACCATCATGATCGCGATCAATAGCACGGAGCATATTTTGAGCTTGTTCGGGTTGTTGAGCATTTTTGGCCAAGGTAGTGACTAAGGCCGTCAGCGCTGTTTGAGCAGCAGTAGTGGCTTGTTCTTTTTCTACACCGCCAAGTTGCTGCCTTATTGAATCAACCAATTGGTCGTTTTGCAACAATTGCTGCTGTAGGAAATCCATAAGATGAGTACCCATAATAAATAAATGTGAAAAGAGTGAACAAATTGACTTAGGTTTTAAGTAGCTGGGTATCCAGATTAATGCACTTCAGGTATGTGCAGCTAGAAATGCGAAGGCTTGCATGATGGTAAAGGTAATCATTTTTTACAGGGATTTTGTTTTTTTCGAGTAAAAAGCACATTCTTTGTTGTAGTGCTTCTTGCATCTTTGATACCGAATCCATGCAAAACCGTCATTTGCCAGTTACACCTGATAGTGCTCCGCAGCTTGCTCAGCGCTTTGCTTTAGCGTGGTTTATTCGCCATGGAGATAGCCGTTTGCTTTTCCACAATTATCAACGGAGTGCTGAGTTGGTCACTTTGGTCGAGCGGTTGGCGGTAGCTGAACAGTTGACTGATGCGCATCAGCGCGCAGTGGTGGTTGCTGCGTGGCTTGTTTTTACGGGCTACGCTATCGATTATCCTGAAGGGATAAACGCCAGTGAGCAGGCCTTGGAGGCTTTGGAAAAGGAAGCATCTATGCGGCTTCCGCTTGTGCACCAGTGCCTAAGGCAGCAGCGTTATCCTGAGATAAATGCACCTGCAGCAGTTCGCGTCTTTGCCGATGCACTTCAGGCATTATACTGTGCCAATGGGGAGTTTAAAACGCGCAGTGCATGGCGGCTGGCGGAATACGAGCTGATGACTAATGCTTCAGTACCGCCACATGTGTGGCGCCAGCAATTGTGGCAAGAGCTCATGGAAGTACGCTGGTACACGGCGTCGGGTCATCAGCTCTTTGCTGATGAAGTGGCTCATCGCATTCAGGTATTGAAAAGCCGCATTGCACGCGATAAATACGAGCCTCCCGTACAAGCGCATGCTGATCAACTATTTCAAGGAATTGAACGCAATGTGCCCAATAGTGCGGTGCAGACTTACCTGCGCAGTGCATATCGCACGCAGATCAACCTCAGTGCTATTGCCGACAATAAGGCACATATTATGATCAGTGTCAATGCGATTCTAATATCGATCATCATATCGGTGCTTAGCTATCGAAATATTACAGAGACTAATCCTATGGTGTTGATGCCAGCAGTCATATTTTTAGTGACAGGGCTTGTCTCACTTACTTTCGCCATCCTTTCGGCTAGGCCTAAAGTGACGCGTTTGGCTGAAAAGTCTGTAAGTCCTGACGAGCTCAAACGGCATCTGATATTTTTTGGCAACTTTGCCTCATTGGAGGAATGCGAGTTTGAGCGAATGATGGACTCAGTGCTACGCCATGGAGAATTGCTATATGGAAATATGGTGCGTGATCTGTACCATTTAGGGCGAGTGCTCGATCAGAAGTACCGATATCTGTCCATATCCTACAATGTGTTTATGGTGGGCTTCATACTTACGGTGCTCACTTTTTTGATTGCTTTTTTTGCTTAGGTTAAGGGCCAACTGCGCTGTCCCTTGTGATTCTTTCAGATCAAGCTGTGTACGTTGTAAACAGAAAAATCGTTTACAGGTGGGGCATGTACTGCATCTTTCTTTGCGTACAGTTTACATTGCGTGCAGGGCAAGCATCATATTTGATATTTGTAGTTGATGATCCTATGAGGATGCAACGAATGCACTGACCAAAAACCCTTGCCATGAATTTTTTATCCTCGTCTTTTGTACTGCTGATTTGCACATTGTGGAATAGTGTTTTTTTGCTTGCGCAAAAGCCGGATCCAGAAGCTTATGTACAGCGCTATAAAGACATTGCAATAGCTGAGATGATGCGTACAGGGATTCCTGCCAGTATTAAGTTGGCACAAGGGATTTTGGAGTCTGCTGCGGGCACTAGTTATTTGGCCACTCGTGCCAATAACCATTTTGGCATTAAGTGCCATAAGGATTGGAGGGGAAAAAAAGTGTGGAGGCAAGATGATGACTACCGCGATGGCAAGTTGGTCAAATCGTGTTTTAGAGCCTATAAGAGCCCAGAAGAGTCTTTTGTGGCACATTCGGAGTTTTTGCGTGATCCGAAGAAAGCACATCGCTACGGTTTTCTCTTTGAGCTTGACCCTACTGATTACAAAGGTTGGGCACGGGGGTTGAAAAAGGCGGGTTATGCTACAGCTCCTGATTACGACAAAAAGCTGATTCGCCTTATAGAGACTTACAATTTGCATCAATTTGATCTGGTCGCATTGCAAGAGGAGGTGGTGATAACGCCTCATCCATCAGTGCCTGAAGTGCCTTTTGATCAAGGCGAGTTGCCCTACTCCACTTTTCCCAGCTCGCATGAGATAATAATCAATAATGACGCGAAGCTAGTATTGACACGGGCTGGAGAAACACCAGCCTACATTGCAGAGCGCGTCCGCGTGCCTGTGGTGTGTTTGCTTGCTTATAATGAGCATCTTTCGGATCCTTATCAAGTGCTCGAAGCGGGTACACCGGTATACATTCAACCCAAGCGCAATTTTTGGCGTGGTCATCGCAAATGGCATTACGTCAAAGAGGGGGAGACGATGCTTTATATTTCCAATCTTTATGGCATCAAGCTCGAAAAGCTGTATTGGCGCAATCGCATGCCTTCAGGTAGTGAGCCTGCGGTAGGTGAACGCATTGTTTTGCGCGGGCGCGTAAAGCCCAATGAAGTGCCGCGCCTACGGAAGTCTGACCCGTTGATGCCGCTACCTGAGGATGAGTTTTTTGATCACGGTGAAGTGGTGACTCCAGATGAACCTTTGCCACAAACACCAGAAACCACACCGCTACCTACACCTGATGAGGAGCACGATACGCCACTCTTTGAAGATCCCTTTAGTGGGCAGCCTGTGTCAGTTGATACTCCTGCTGAACAACTCCCTAAAAATGAGGATCGACCAGGTATTTCGACGCCATCTACTGATGAAGTTACGACGCCGCCTGTTGATGTACCACAACCACCTACACCCTCTCCTCCTGTTCAACCCTCTACCGACGACACTCCAGTGTACTATACAGTAGTCAAGGGAGACACTCTGTATAGCATAGCCCGTCGTCATGGGTTGTCGGTAACAGAGCTCAAGAAGCTCAATGGGTTGTCTTCTAACTTGATCAAGCCAGGACAAAAACTCCTCGTTCGCCAGTAAATCTGTGCCTATTTGCCAGAGGTGGTTAAGTAAATGAAGGAGGTCGTCAAGCATCAGTTATTTGGTGCGTAGTCCACATAGCAAACAGCGATTGCAAGAAGTGGGGAAAATCGTTCAGAGGGGTGGGCATATGTGTGGCAGAAGATCTTACCTTTGGAGGTGGTGAAATAAAAGATACGATGATGCGCTTTTTCTTCTTTAGTTTTTTATTGAGCATGAGTTTTGGTGTGGATGGATATGCGCAAGGAGGCTTTGTTTTTGGGTTCAAAGGAGGGCTGACCTTGGGCCTGCAAAACTGGAATGGTTTGGAGCAAGATCCACTTTTTAAGTATCATGGGATAGCTTTTATTGAATCTTTGGATGAAGCCAATGATGCGTTTGCCATATTTGTCCAGGCCGGCTATCATCTCAAGGGTAGTGCCATCAGAAATCGAAATTTCTTCAATCCTATTAGTGGAAATGTATATCGGCCACCTGCTCGTGAGTTTCTCTTTCACAATCTTTCGCTCACGTTTGGTGGCAAGCGCAAGTATCCCTACGGCGATGCAAAAGTGTATTATCTGCTAGGCATACGGGGCGAATACACGATCACTACCAACTTGGATGCCTACCAGGCGTTCAATGAGGCCAATCCAGCTTACTCCATTTACCCGTGGCCTTTTTTTGTCAATCGATTTAATTACGGTGTGACAGTAGGTGGTGGTGTAGAACTCTCTTTTGGCGAGTTGATGGGGGGCTTGCTCGAATTCAGTGTCAACCCTGACTTTTCTTATCAATACCGGCAGCCCGCTATACCCAATGTACAAAATCCATATACGGGCCAGACAACGACCATTCCAGAGCGGCTAATTCGCAATATTTCTTTTGAGCTTAGCTTGGGCTTGCGCTTCTTGCGCAAGGTGATTTACGTGGATTGAGCTTGCGCCACCCAGTTGGTGAGTGCCACGAACTCTTCGAGGCCAAGCTGTTCGGGGCGTCGACTGAGCAATGGCATGTCAAGAGGAGTGTTGGAAGGCAATAACTGCTTGACGGTGTTGCGCAGTATCTTTCTGCGTTGGTTGAATACAGTTTTTACGACTTTTTTGAATAAGTCAGTGTCACATGCCAAGTCTCGGTTGTTTTTACGTACTAACCGTATGACGGCTGATTGTACCTTAGGTGGTGGGTTGAAGTTGCCTTGAGAAACTTGAAACAGTAGCTTACCTTCATACCATGCCTGAGTCAATACACTGATGATACCGTAGTCTTTATTGCCGGGCTTGGCTACAATGCGCCGTGCCATTTCCAATTGAAACATACCCACCATTTCGGGTACATATGTCTTGTATTCCAGCATGTGGAATACGATTTGGGTGCTGATGTTGTAGGGAAAATTACCAACTAAACTAAAGGACTGCCCGTCAAAGATACTGTCTAGGGGGAGGTGCAAAAAGTCAGAAGCAATTACGTGGATGGTAGATGGTGGCCAGCGCTGGTGCAGCCACTGTACCATGTCAGGGTCTGCTTCTACTACTTTCAGTGGGTAGCCCAGCTCGAGTAAATATTGTGTGAGCATGCCAGTACCTGGACCTATTTCGAGTATGGGACCTTCATATCGAATGCTTCGGGCAATACGTTTTGCCAATTGGTGGTTGGTTAAAAAGTGTTGCCCGTATGATTTTTTTGCTTTCACCGATTAGAAGTTTTTCGTAAATGAGTATAGGCAATTCTTTATACTCATTCAAAAAAATGAAATATCAATGGCATTAGTGGGCATAAGCTACTTTCCCATACTTATGACAAACATACGCTAACTTTGGCCGATTGATTTTTCAGCGATTGACTAACTATCAAATCCAAATATCGGTTGATGGGAAAAGTAAAAGTAGGCATTACAGTAGGAGATATTAATGGTATAGGGTTGGAAGTGATACTCAAAGCCCTGCAGCACGAGGGAATTTTCGAGCTTTGTACACCTGTGGTGTATGGCTCGACCAAAGTAGTGTCCTATCACAAAAACATCATACCTAACTTCAATCTTAGTTTTCAAGGAACTTCCTCGGCTATCCAGCTCCACGCGCACAAGCTCAATGTAGTTAACTGTTGGAGTGAAAGTGTGAACATTACGCTGGGGCGTGCTACAGAGGATGGCGGGAAGTATGCCTGGCGCTCGTTGGATTGTGCAGTAGAAGAGCTCAAAAAGGGCTACATCGATGTGTTAGTCACAGCGCCAATCAACAAACAGGCTATGGAGATGGCAGGCTTTCAGTGGGCTGGCCATACAGAGTACTTGACCGAGAAGCTAGGTGCGGGGCAAAGCTTGATGTTTATGGTTAGCGATGAGGTGCGCATCGGGTTGGTGACTAATCACGTGTCCATAGGCAAGGTAGCCAGTCAAATTCATCAAGATCGCGTGATAGAAAAAGTGCGCTTGATGGAAGAAAGCTTGCGCATCGATTTTGGGATCGATCGGCCTTTGGTAGCGGTACTTGGCCTAAATCCCCATGCAGGAGAAGGTGGGCTCATTGGTAACGAAGAGGGGGAAATCATTCGACCTGCTATAGAAGAGCTAAAGAAGAGCAATTTTATGGTTATGGGGCCGTACCCTGCCGATGGTTTCTTTGGCAGTGGGCAGCACTTGCGTTTTGATGGCATTATGGCAATGTATCACGATCAGGGGCTGATCCCCTTCAAGTTGCTCACTTTTGGTGCTGGCTGTAACTTTACAGCTGGTTTGCCTTATGTGCGCACTTCACCCGATCATGGCACGGGTTATGACTTGACGGGGCAGGGGCGTGCCAATCCGGGGTCTATGTTGAAGGCAATTTTTACTGCTATTGACGTTTTCCGCAACCGAAGGCGCTATAAAGAACTGGAGGCAGCAAAACAAACTTCGCTTACTTCCTCTTTACCACAAGAGGGGCATAGTGATGATGTTAATGACATGACTTTTTCTGATGCTGAGGAATAATAATGAGCTGTGGCTCCATTGCTGTGTTCACGGCAAAATAGGTGCCGCTTCGATCAGGGCTACTTCTTGAATGATTGCTTGAGTGTGATACCATGTGGTATTTTGTGGCTTGGGGGGCTTGCGCGATTGAGTTGACATGCGCTCCTCGTGTACTAAAGTAGTAGCCCCATCTTGTTGAGCAGCAAGCGGCGGTGTAGCTAGCTGATTGGATAGAGATGGCATGTGATTAGCTTGGAGAGCCATTTCGTCGTATCGATATAGTTGGTAAGTCTCGATGGTTTGGATGAGTAGCTCGGCATAGTGTGGATTGGTGGCATAACCGCATGCTTGTAACCCTTGAGCCCACCCTTTGTAGTCGCGTACATCCAGTGTGAACAATATTCGATATCGGTCTTGAAGCAAGAATAATGAATGGTCTTCAAAAGAGGCAGCTACATTGGGGTACTTGCGAAAGCAAGAGGCCATGAGCTGGCCTTGTTCGTCGTAGTCATCATCCCATTCTCGAATGGTTTCTCCATCCCACCAGTCTTTGCACTTGATGCCAAAGTAATTGTTGCCTTCGCGAGCTAGTTTGCTCGTACCCCAATTGGATTCGACAATGCTCTGTGCCAGCTTAATGCTTGCGGGTATGGCAAATCGCTGCATCTCAGCAATAGCTAAAGGTGCAAATCGCATTAGATAGGCTTGTTGCTCTGAAGGGGTAATAGCCTGGACTGTGGTGCTGCATAGACATGCAAGTGCCAACAAGCACAAGGTGCTTCGTTTTCTCATATAGTATGTTTTTGATAGGTGCCTCTAAGGTGCCTGTGGTATAGACTTTGTGGCATAGAGACCACAGCAAAGCCAATACCAATATTTTATATTAAAAAAAATAAAAACTGTTTGTTTTTGATAGTGTTCCACAATTAGCTGTAGTGAAAATTTTTATGTGATTATTTTTAATATGATTAGAAAGTTGCACGAAAATTGAATACAAAAAAACGCCATATGATTTCTTGATAGAAATTACTTTTCTCCATGTATGCATCGCCCCCGAGTTTCAAGTTATGTAGAATCGCACCTACACAGCAGCAGTGTTTGGAACAAAAATGCTTGAGACATGGCTTCCTTTTCGTGTGCTTCTATGGGATATGGTGGTTGGTTGGTGTTGTACCGGTAATGGGCCAAGAGATTTTTTATGCGCGTGCGTTGGGCGAAAAAGACCAACAAGTGATAGTGCCCATATCGACGATAGTCAATGCAGCTGAATTGCGACGGCAAGTTGAACGATCGCGAGCATGGTTAGAGCAAAGCCAATACCAAGCTGCTTTGTCGTTATTGGACGATGTATTGTCATCAAGACCATCAATAGCTGATGCTTGGTCATTACGTGGTTTTGCGCATTATAATATTGGGCATTACGAGGAGGCGGTAAGTGATTACAGCATGGCGTTATTGATGACTTGCGATGCTCGGGTTTTGTTTAACAGGGCATTGGCTTATAAGAAACTGCATCGTTATCGAGAAGCACTCCAAGATTTGGACAAAGCACTTCGACTCAATGCAGATAATGTATATGCGCTACTTGAGAAGGGTAATATCATGGGGGAATTACGGCAATGGCATGAAGCACGTCGGCATTATGAAGAAGTGGTCACCTTGGTACCTTCGTTGGTCGAAGGGTGGATTAACTTAGGCAGAGCCTGTATGGAGATAGGTGATTTGTCTGCTGCTTTGAGGGCTTTTGATCAAGCTTTGGCACACTCCCCAGAACCGATGGTACAGGTATATTTATACCGAAGTAGATGTTGGTTGTTGCAGCACGAGTTAAAGGCAGCATTGCAAGATGCTATGGAGGCTTTGTATCTGGATCCTGAACAGGCCGAGGTATATTATACTATTGGTCGTATTGAGCAACATGCAGGCAAGCATGAAGAAGCATTGATCAGTTTTGAAGCTGCTTTAGAATTGAGTTCATCTACGAGATATATATTGGCCTACGGTGAGTCGTTGTTAGCTTTGGGTGCATATAGAGAAGCGATTACTCGCTGTAACGAGGTGATTGCTCAAGAGCCCGATAATATCCATGCTTGGGCCTTACGCGATGAAGCTTTTTATCACTTAGATCAGCTCAGTCGACAATGGTCAGCTCGAGCTCGGTAAAATTGTGTTTTGCGATATGGGGTATATATGAAACCAGGTTTGGCAACGGATGAGGAGTGCCGAAAAATGCCTACTTTTGCCTTTGCATTTGATTTGTTCACTGAAATAAAAGCCCCATGTCGAAAAGTCAAGAAAAAACGAGGTATTCTGATGAAGAACTTCAGGAATTTCGCGAATTGATCGAGAGGCGTTTGGAAAGTGCACGCGAACAACTCAAGTGGTATGAGAGCCAACTAAAGGAGCTAGCAGAAAATCCCGATGCCAAGATGCGTGGTTTTGATCATACTACGGGGGTTGAAGAGATCGAGCAATTGGCCATGTTGGCGGCTCGCCAGCGCAAGTTGATCCAACATCTCGAAAATGCATTGATCCGAATCGATAACAAGGTGTATGGTATTTGTCGCGTAACGGGTAAGTTGATTCCCAAAGCGCGCCTTCGTGCAGTACCCCATGCCACGCTGAGTGTGGAAGCAAAGATGCAGCGTCGTTAGTGTAATGTGCATGGACCAAATTAGTAATTTAGGTACTACCTTTGCTCTGGCCCTTCCTCATACAACTGCTACGAGGAAGGGCCAGGTTTTAGCAGCTTGGTGTTGAGTTTGTCAGTTTTTGTGTTATAGGAATTCAACCTAGCAATTTTTTCTTCTGTTAGAGGAGGGTTGTGATATCTGTTGGTTTTAAAAAAGGCTACGCCTTGAAACAGACGTACAAACTGGGATTAATAGTTTTAGCGATACTGGTTGCTGACCAGGCTTTGAAGATATGGGTGAAGACCCACATGTATTATGGGCAAGAGATTCCCATATTGGGGCTTGATTGGGCCTTACTCCACTTTGTGGAGAACAAAGGAATGGCTTTTGGCTTGTCGTTGGGCGATGGCGAAGGATGGGGCAAATTGACTCTTAGCCTTTTTCGCATAGCAGCAGTTGGCATGTTGCTTTACTACTTGCGCAAGCTTGTAAAGCAAGGGGCCTCTTTTGGCTTGTTGGTGTGTTTTGCGCTTATTCTAGCTGGTGCTATAGGTAATATTATCGATAGTGCTTTTTACGGGCTAATCTTCAGTGAGTCGCCGCTGCACGTGCGTACACCAGCGGAGCTCTTTCCTGCTGATGGTGGCTATGGTGGTTTTCTGTATGGTAAAGTGGTAGATATGTTTCACTTTCCCATTTATCGAGGTGTATTGCCAGAGTGGGTACCTTTTTGGGGAGGGCAGTACGTAGAGTTTTTTCGCCCCGTGTTTAACATCGCGGATGCTTCCATCACCATCGGGGTGCTTAGCTTGTTGTTCTTTCACAGAGACTTTTTTCGTGACTCGGAAGAGGTAAATGGGCACGCCAAGGTGGCGACTATGGATGGCAAAAGTGGTGTGGCATTTCGTGAGAAAGAGGAGCGCATTCCAACACCACAATCGCCACGCCATGGCTCATCAGCTACAGATTACCAGTGAGCTTATTGTTTTTGGTCGGCACGTGAATTTGTGCTTAGCGCTCTTGTATGCTTTTTGTGAAGCTATACTACAAGCCCCTCCCTTACACTGCATATGTAGTGTATATGCATGTGCTAAAATCAATAGTGGCCTTTTGGGACGGAATATTGCAAGGGACACACGGTAAGGGATAAGGGAAGAGCCGTAGTGTCTGTGAAATGATCAGATGTGCTTTTTTTGGCGTTGCTCCCGCTCGAACTCCTCTTCAGTAATAGGTATAATAACAGCTTTTTTTTGCTTCTTTCGCTCTTCATCTTCTCGTGCTACATAAGCCAAGTACTTGTTAATGGCCTTTATTATTTTATGCAGTTTGGGGTAATTGACCGTGTAAAAGATGTACTTCCCTTCGCGCTTGGTATGCACGAGATCTGCTAATCGGAGTACGCGTAAATGCTGCGATGTAATGGACTGCTCCAAATGGAGGGTGTTGTAGATCTTGTTGACATGGGTAGACCCCTGTTCATCAATGAATTCAAGAATCTTCATACGTAATGGATGTGCCAAAGCACGTAATACCTCTGATGATTCTTGTAATTGCTCGATATCGAGCTTTACCTCAGCCTTTCTCATAGAAGTTGTATGTTTTTGGTGTAATAGGAAAGCGTCAAGCAAATATGCGTTTTTCGTCTATTTTTTCAAATTTCATAAAGAAAAAAAGCTGAAAGCAATCTTGCTTTCAGCTTTTTTGCGCCAATTGAACTTCATTTTGCACATGTCTATAGCAATGCTATACCATTTAAGGGAGTATGTGTGGCATGATGTATCTTTAATCCATGGGATTGCGAACTCAAGGCATTTACACTTAGTGATTAAGCTTTCCCTAAGAGGCCAGCTCTTCAATAAGGCGCGAGATCTGGCTTAGGCGCTCATTGTTGAGAGAATAGTAGATATACTTCCCTTGGCGTTCGGTGTTTACGACTCCTGCACGGCGCAGGATAGCTAAATGTTGGGAAGCTACGGATTGTTCGAGGCGCAATTTGATGTAAATCTCAGTAACGGTCATGCGCTCATTTTCTTCCAGAAGTTCGATGATGCGTTGGCGCAACTTGTGGTTGACAGCTCTGAGTACTAATACGGCCTTGCGCAGTTCGCCGTAGTCGAGATGAATGTCTTCCTGTCCCTTCCGTAGTGTAACGGATTCGTTCTTTTGTTTTCCCATAATTATGTTTTTAATAGTATGATGTTTAGTATGTATGCACATTAGGTGTTTTTACCAAAACTATACCAATTGAAAAAATCTAAATGTACCTGCATGTATAATCTAACATTTCACAGCACTAAATAAAAGGGTTATTTGCACAATGAAAAGAAAATTGGTATATAAAATTTGAACGTATTAATAGAGGGAGGTGTGCGACTAGCTGTAATTGCTATGTGGTTTTTAGGCAAAAAATTGTTATAACATTTTGATTTTTGATGTGGTTAGCTAAGGTAGTTAGGTATGGGATTTTTACTTAGGCAGCTATTGCATTGGCTTTTCCCTAACATAGTTTTTTTTTCGGTGTGGTGATGTGAGGCGGCTTGATATATTCAGGGGTGAAGTGTGCTATAGATTCAAATTGTGCTTTGGTGAAAGCCTCTAGGCCTAAGGCTGCTAGGTAGGCTGCTGAGCATTGCAGTTGATCGAGGAATACTGCATGGGGGTGGCTGCGTAATTCTTGGTACTTTGCCGCACCGTTTCCGGCAAAGACAAGTGTATAGCCCTGAGCCAAGAAAGTGTCAAAAGTATGCGCTTCAAGTGTGAGTGGTTGAGGTGGAGATATGGGTTGGAGGTGACCATCATATATAGCAGTGTATACATCCATGCGACGTGCATCGATCATAGGGACATAATAGACATTTGAGGAGCTGCCGTATGTGTCGCGGGCTGCCCAAGCAAGTGCTTGTAAAGTACTTACGGCTATGAGCGGTTTGTCAAGTGCATAACAAATGGCTTTGGCTGCAGATGTGCCTACGCGTAAAGCAGTATAGGATCCAGGACCTTTGCTGAGCACCACGGCATGGAGTGCTTGTATGTCCCAGCCCGCTTCTTTGAGTACTTGCTCGATAAATACAGTGATGAGTCGAGCATGGGCCATGCTCTGTGTATGAATGCGTTGTGCACGTATGGTGGGGCCTTCTGTGACAGCTACCGCACATATTTCTGTAGCGGTTTCGATTAACAACAATTTGGGCTGTGTATCCATTGGCTGCTGTATATTGCCTTGATGAGATAAAGAGGCAAAGTTATGGGGAAATGATGGTTATGACCCGGTCATAACTCAATCCTGTAAAGATGCCGATGGCACGAGCATCGCCTTGTAGGTTAGAAATAATGGTACTGGGTTGGCTGAATGGATTGCCGTTAGCATGGGTAGCTTCTTCAATACTTTGGAGGAAGTCGGCATAGGCTTTTTCTATGTGGAAAAGGGTGTTGATAAGGGTGTCACCTACCTCAAATTGGTAGGTAGTGCCAAATATGCCTATGTTGTTGTCCAAAAATTGGTCTGTAGATACGAAGTCTTGAAGAGGTAGGCTATCGATACTGCTTAGATGAAGCATGCGGCGATAATAGTTTCCAGCGGTATCAGGATCGGTGAAATAAGTAAGTACGCGTGCTAGGCTATCGGCATTGAATTGGACTACTATGCTGTCAATAGGTACTGGAGGGAGCAATCGCGTTTGGCTGTAAATGGTCTGCCCATTTTTGAGGCGAATACTGAGCGCGAACTCATATTCGGCATCGTGGGGTACAGGTGTGGGGTTATAATAGTTAAAGACTTTTGAGGTGAGTGGATTGATGCCTAAGGTGTTTTCCAATTCGTATTCGATACCATTGGTGCTAATGATCACTTGGGCACTGTCTTCTAGGATGCTACTCAAGAACTCAAGCTCATCTTGGGGGAAAGGTGTAAAATAGCTACTTGTTCGAGTAAGTAGCAGTGTAAAGGGTTTTCCAGGTTCCAGGTAACATTCTACCACGGGGACACTGTTATGGGACGGCAGTTGAATTTCCACTTCTTTCTCGAGGTTGCAGGAAGTGAGCAAAAGGGTAAGTGTTAGGGCGATGAATTCATTTGATGGTGGTAGTGCGAGTTTTACATACATAGGGCGTATGCGGTTTTGAGGAGTTGACATAGGCGATTAGAATTTGAAATTCCAAGTGATGGCCGGTAGAATAGGGAACAAAGAGACTTGCTTGGCTGCGATGCGCTCAGGTACTTGGATGAGTTGCCCGTCTGGTGAAGTTGTTTTTCGGAATATGGGTTCGAGGTAGATGAAAAATGCGTTGCGCCGATCTGTAGCATTGAAGACATTAATTGTCAGGTTGCTTTTGCCCCATTTTGGTGAAAATTTGATGACAACACCTAAATCTAGGCGAAAAAAGTAGGGAAGGCGGAAGTTGTTGCGATCTTCAAAATAGGGTACTATGGGTTCGAACTGCTCGCCATATACGTCTTGGAAGACCAATCGGCCGGTGGGTAGCCACGCTAAATCGCCTGATCCATATACGGCTGTGGCAGTGAGGGTGAGGCGGTGGCTGAGCTGATAGATGGACACGATAGATAGGTCGTGGCGTCGGTCGTATCGGGGGGCGAAGTAGCGCCCGTCCATAATGTCGCGTTTTATTCCTCTAAAGTTACCTTTACGCACAAATGCTAAAGTGTATCCTATCCATCCAGTCAATTTACCTTCTTTTTTTTCTACGCTGAGCTCCATGCCATAGGCATATCCATTGCCAAAAGCAAACTCCTCTTCTATGCGATCGTTGGCAAAAAGTTGTGCTCCGTCGATGAAGTCCACTTGGTTGTACAGCCACTTGTAGTAGTATTCGTTTTTTATCCACCAGTTGTTGCTTAGTTTCATGTGCCATCCGGCAGCGATTTGATCAGATATTTGAGGTTTGACGTTGCGAGTAGAAGGATACCACACATCAGTGGGAAGAGCGATTCCCGAACTTGATACAAGGTGCAGGTATTGCCGCATACGGGCATAACTCGCTTTTAATGACAGGTGGTCGGTAAGGCTATATTTTGCCGAAAGGCGAGGTTCTATTCCTGTGTAAGTTGTGCTGTCGTTGATAAAGCCACTGAGGCGTAGGCCAGCTTGTAGGGTAAGTGAGGAGTTGACAGTCCATTCGTCCATGATGTAGGCACCTAATTCAGTAGCGGTAAATTGTTGGCCTGAAGAAAATGATATTTCGCCATCGTCGCTTCCTGCCTTGAGCCGGCCTACTTCGAAGCGGTGTATGATTGCAACTCCTCCGTAACGCAAGATGTGATCGTTGTTGGGGGTGTGGTAAAAGTCTGTTTTGAGGCTTATGTCCTGGATTTTAGAGCCGATATTGAAGGAGAATCCTGTGACTTTGTTGCGTATGTTGTATTGGTAATTGCTAGCGGTGAACGTTGTGTTGGTGAAAAGGCGTGGAGAAAACACGTGGTTCCACCGTAGCGTGCCTGTGGTATTCCCCCAATCGAAACTAAAGTCGAAGAATTCACCATTAAACTGGAATACATCACGGCCAAAATATCCACTTAGATAGAGGCGGTTCTTGTTATTGAAGGTGTGGTTTACCTTGGCGTTTAGGTCGTAGAAGTAATAGTCCGGTATGGGGGTAAAATTTTCTCTGTTTTTATTTGCTTGATTGATACGTTGGGTGATGAGATCGGCATATGTGCGGCGACCGGATAGGATGAAACTAGTGTGGGGTCCACTAATGGGGCCTTCTATAGTTAGGCGAGATGAGATCAAGCCGATGCCTCCTGTGCCGGAGAACTTTTTGTTGTTGCCTTCCTTCATTCGGATATCGATTACAGAAGATAGGCGGCCACCGTATTGGGCGGGAAAGCCTCCTTTATACAATTTGAGGTCTTTGACTGCATCGGTGTTAAAAGTGCTGAAGAAGCCAAAGAGGTGATTGGCGTTGTAGACTATTGCTTCATCGAGCACGATTAGGTTTTGATCGGTGCCGCCTCCTCGCACATAAATGCCCGTGCTGCCTTCGGATCCTGAGGGGATACCCGGCTTGAGCTGAAGCGTTTTGATGATGTCGCTTTCGCCAAGTAGCGCAGGGATGACTTTGACTTGGTGTGCGCTAATGTTTTCGACGCTCATATCGGTAGTGCGCAGCTGTTCTTCGGAACTATTCGATTTGACGACTACTTCTTGGAGGTTGATACCTGTACCCAATTCTATGTTGAGGTTGAGGTCGGTTTGAGGCACGATGCGTCGACGCACTGTTTGGTAGCCCACATAACTAAACTCGAGCGTGACACTGTCGGTGTCAAGAGGCAAATTTAGGGCATAGAAGCCGTATTCATTGGAGGTAGTGCCAAGGCCTAGCTCAAGTGCATATATCGTAGTGCCAATGAGGGTTTCACCTGTATCGGCATCGCGAATGGTGCCGCTTACGGTCACTTGCCCGTTGTTTTGGTTCCAGCCATGTACAAGGTTACACCCCAACCACAGTACAGCGAAGAGGAATCGAAGCATTTTGGGCTTTTTGATGGATAAACGGAAAGGAAAGGTAAATATTTATTTTTTGCACTAATCACACAGAAAATGTGACGGCTACACCGCCAGCTGTCACATTTCGACAAATGGAAGGAGGTGTAGACGAGCCACTTAGTGGTTACGCTTTCTCTGAAAAAAAGGCTGGGGGTGTGTGCTTTTTGTTATCTTTCATTCCTTACTGTTAACCTGTGCATATACCATGAGCGAACAGTGGAAAATTAAGTCGGTGAATGTAGGGCTCGTGCAACACTTACAGCGCGTACTTGGCATCGATGAGGTGCTTTGTCGCCTGCTGGTTTTGCGCGGCGTGACTACCTACGAAGAAGCTTACCGTTTCTTTCGGCCGCGCTGGGAGCACCTACATAACCCTTTACTCATGGCCGATATGGATCGGGCTTTGGAGCGCATACATCGGGCGGTGGGGAATGGCGAGCATGTACTCATCTATGGCGATTACGATGTGGATGGTATCACAGCTACAGCACTGCTGTTTGACTTTTTGAATTCGCTAATGCCGGGGCGTGTCCACTACTATATTCCCGACCGGCAGCGCGAGGGATATGGACTTTCGCTTCAAGGCATCGCCTATGCGCAGGCGCGTCAGGTGTCACTGGTCATTACGGTAGATTGTGGTATCAAGTCGCATGAAGTAATGTCACAAGGTGTGGCGCGGGGTCTCGATTTCATCGTATGCGACCATCATCTGCCGCCGCCTGCATTGCCACCTGCAGTAGCCGTACTGGATCCACTGCGGGCAGATTGTGCGTATCCGTACAAAGAATTGAGTGGTTGTGGGATCGCCTTGAAGCTCGTGCAAGCTTGGCATCAGCACATGGGCAATCCCGTAGAGGCATTAGTGCCTTGGCTCGACCTGGTAGCTCTTAGTATTGCAGCTGACCTTGTGCCCATTACGGGAGAAAACCGAGTGTTGGCGGCCATGGGGCTCAAGCAACTCGAGGCCTCGCGCCGTCTGGGGCTGCGCATGCTGATATCTATGAGTGGGCGGCGGCGTCCTTTGCGCATTAGCGATATTGTCTTTGGGCTGGCGCCAGCGCTCAATGCTGCAGGTCGCCTCGAACATGCTGAGGTCGCCGTACGATTGATGCTTGCCGCGAACAAGCAGGTTGCTGAGACTTATGCGCGCAAGCTGATTCAACTCAATGAGTTGCGCAAGCAAAAAGATCAGCTACTCACCCAACAGGCCATGGCTCAGGCAGTTGGCTTGGAGCATGAGCCTGCGGTAGTGTTGTATCATCCCGATTGGCATCGAGGGCTGTTGGGCATTGGTGCGGCCCGTTTGGTTGAGCAGCTTCAGCGGCCAGTAGTGTTGCTTTCGCAGAAAGAAGAAGGTCTCTTGGTGGGTTCTGGCCGCTCGGTAGAGGGCTTAGACTTGTATGCAGCACTACGTACTTGTGCGCCCATGCTGGAACAGTTTGGCGGGCATGCTCATGCTGCTGGTCTTTCATTGCGTATGGCCGATCTCGAGCCTTTTAAGGCTGCATTTGTCAAAGCAATAGCTCGCCAACGGGCCACCAGGCCGCAAGGACCCCGCTTGGAAGTCGAAGCGGAGCTGCCGCTGTGTCGCATTACGCCCAAGTTTTGGCGCATCTTGCAGCAATTTGCGCCATTTGGGCCGGGTAACCCCAATCCACTTTTTCTGGCGCGACAGGTGCGACAACACGGGAGCACGCGAGTCATTAAGGATACCCATCTGAGCATGCAGTTGACCGACGGTGCGCACGTCACCTTCCCTGCCATTGCTTTTTACCAGGGTCAACACTTAGAAGCGGTGAGTTCTGGGCAGCCCTTTGACATATGCTACAAAATCGAGGAAGATCGCTTTGAGGGTAGAGGGCATTGGCGGCTTCAAGTGCGCGCTTTTCGGTTTTGCTCTGCTTAGTCGGCTTGTTGCGTTGGATTGTCGAAGCGCGTTTGCACCACTACAGGGCTGTGTAGCGTGCGATGCACCGGGCAGCGATTGGCAATTTCGAGTAAGCGGGCACGCTGCTGCGCATCGAGTGTTCCCTCTAAATGGATGACGCGCTCGAAGTGATCGATACGCGTTGGGCGCTCGGCAGCAGCAGCTACATCGGCAGCGTAGTCTTTGTAGTGGTCGAGCCAAACGCTTACCTCTTGTAAATCCCATTTTTTTCTGCGTGCATACATCTGTAGGGTCATGGCCGTGCAGGCTCCCAAAGCAGCACTAAGCAACTCATAAGGCGAGGGACCTAAATCATCGCCACCGACTTCTTCAGGCTCATCAGCAGTAAGGTGGTGGTGGCGCGCCATGATGTCGGTTGTGTAGCCTACATTACCCAGCGATACGTACACTTTGTGTTTCTTGTCTGAAGGTGTGCGCACTGGGGCAGCCAAATAGCGCCGTGCCCAGCATCCGATCATGGTGCCGGCATAGAGGGCGTCTTCTTTGCGGCTGAGCAAGTGGTCGGCACCGTCGAGCGAGACAAAGCTTTTAGGGTGCCAGGCAGCTTGGTACAGTCTGGCGGCATTGTCGATGCCGACGATGCGGTCTTGGGGCGAATGCATGATGAGTAGTGGCTTGCGCATCTGTCGCACGCGTTCTAATAGCCGGATGCTGCGCAGGTCATCGAGTAGCTGCTTTTTTACGCGGTAGCTCTGAGGGCCGATGGTGATCACTGCACTACTCTTCTCTTCTACTTCTTTCAGGTGCTCGCCAAAAATATGGACGACATGTTCGGTGCCAGCTGGGGCACCGATGGCAGCTACCGCACGTACTGAGCGTAGTTCGGCAGCCACGTACAGTACAGCAGCTCCACCAAGGCTGTGGCCCACTAAGATCGAAGGGGGCTCATATTGCTTTTCAAGGAATCTCGCTGCGGCTTTCAAGTCTTCGGTATTGGCCGAAAAGTTGGTATCGGCAAAGTCCCCTTCGCTTTGGCCCAACCCCGTGAAGTCGAATCGCAGTACGGCTATGCCCTCATTGGTGAGGCCTCTGCTGATATAGCGTACAGCTTTTAGGTCTTTGTTGCAAGTGAAGCAATGAGCAAAGATGGCGTAGGTGTACGGTTGTTGATTGACAGGGAGGTCGATTTGAGCGGATAGGCGAAGGCCTTGATTGTTTTCAAACGCAACAGAGATGCTTTTCATTAAATGGCCAGTAAATTGGTCAACAATGTTGAAATACTATGCAATTTATGAGTTGTACAAATGCGGAGCATCTATTGGGCACATGTGTTTTTGCTTTTTGGCCTGTCCAAGCGACAAATAGTGTATTTTTACTATTGAGGTTGCAGTTGTTTTTTGCGCTTTTCTCTGTATTCTTGTAGCATGCGATATATGGTGGATTTTCCTATGTCGAGTTTTTTGGCCACCAGCTGCACGTCATTATCGTATTTTTCCAAAAAGTGGAAGACGATCTGATACTTGTATTCTTCCATAGTCATTTCATGGGTGAGGAAGTTGTAGGCTTCTCGGGCCCCAGAGAATTGTATGTCTCTGGATTCTATTATCTGGTCGGATGCCATTACAGCGGCCAGTTCGATAACGGCTTTTAGCTCGCGTACATTGCCGGGCCAGGGGTAGCTCATAAGTTTGTTTTTGGCTTCGCGCGACAACTTCGGAGCGATTATGTTGTTTTCGCGGGCAAATTCTTTGAGAAAGTGGTTGGCTAATAGGATGATGTCTTTGTCGCGCTCGCGCAAGGGGGGTAACTTGATCGGTAGGCCCAAGAGGCGATAGTAGAGATCCTCTCGGAATTTGCCCTCTTTAACCAGTTGGGCTAAGTCTTTATGTGTGGCAGTGATAATGCGTGTGTCAAATTTGATGGGCTTGGTACCGCCAACGCGCATCACTTCTCGTTCTTGCAAGGCCCGTAGTAGCTTGGCCTGCATGTTGAGATCTAACTCTGCAATTTCATCAAGGAAAAGCGTGCCTTTGTTGGCCAATTCAAACTGCCCAGGTTTTCGGCTATGTGCGCCGGTGAAAGCGCCTTTTTCGTATCCGAATAGCTCACTTTCAAATAGTTCTCGAGGGATGGCGCCGATATTGACAGCGATAAATGGGCCTTTACTACGTGGAGAGTTGTAGTGGATCGCTTTGGCTACCAGTTCTTTTCCTGTTCCCGTTTCGCCTGTAATACTTACGGTTATATTGGTACGTGCGGCTTTGCCGATGAGGAGAAAGATTTCTTCCATCACGGGGCTAGCACCGATGATAGCTCGCTTGAAGTTGTACTTGGATTGGACTTCTTGGCGTAGCTCCTCCAGTTCTTGTTGGGTTTCCAGGTCGCGTTTGGCGCGAGCCAATACGCTTAAGAGGCGCTCTTTAGTTTCGGGATCTTTGGTAATGTAATCGTATGCGCCGCGTTGCACCAAACGCACCGCGGTGGCTACGTCCTTTTGCCCCGAAAGGATGATGACCCGAATGCGATTGTCAAAGGCCTTTATTTTTTCGAATACTTCTTCACCGCTCATATCGGGCAGTGCATAGTCGAGCGAGACGATATCTGGTTTGAGATGTAGGTGATCGAGGCATTCCTTTCCCGTTTCGAAGGCATGCACTTCGTGATCGGGATTCAACTCCATGATGTACTTGACCATCTTTCGGTACATGAAGTCATCTTCGACTACGAAGATGCGTGTGTGCGTCGTTTTCTTTTGGCTCATATGACCTTAGCTTCTACTGCGTTTTGTGTGCGTCCGCTTTTAGGGTGTATGAGGAGTCGGGTTTTTCGGGAAGAAGTTGAGGGGGTGGGGGATTATGGGGTACAAAGCACTTAGGAGTAGTGCCCTCCTACTGCCATCAAAAGCCGTTCCATTTTCTGGGCCAATTCCCAAAATGAGAGCTCAGTAGTAAGTTGTTTTTTGTTTTAAGTGGTTTGTTTTCAATGGATTGTAGTGTTATGTGTCTTGTGGTCCACTTCTGGCAATGACAAGGGACGAACGCAATGAGGTGTTCACGAAAAATGCCAGAAGATGAGATGGATGGTATCAGTTATATTTTTAGGTATTGTCTTGAGTGGATGCAGTACCATGCCGCGTTTATTCCAGTCTGAGGCGTACATTCCTACTGCACAGCTTTATCAATATTTCAAGCCGAGTGAGCCGGTGATTCAGCCTGGCGACAAGATCACAGTCAGTATCTGGGGGCACGACGAACTGAGCATTGGTTCGGTGAACAACACGTTTAATGCCAACGAGTCGACAGGTAACTGGTTGACAGTCAATGCAGATGGTGAGGTAAACTTGCCCAAGGTAGGGCGTGTGCGTTTGGCAGGCCTTACGGTGAAGGAGGCCGGCTTTTATTTGGAACAGCGCTATACGGAATACATCAACAATCCAGTCATCAATGTTAAAGTGCTCAACCACTATGTGACTGTATTGGGCGAGGTGAATACTCCGGGGCGTTTCCAGCTCAATAATGAGACTCCCACTCTGGTGGAGATGCTTGCTCAAGCCGGCGGATTAGGGGATTACGGGGACCCTACGGAAGTAGAAGTAGTGCGCAACATCAGAGGTAAAACGGTTACTTGGAAAGTTGATCTGACCGCTGTGCAGGGATTAGCTACCAAGAACATCACACTACAGCCTGGCGATATTGTATACGTACCTCCTCACCCCAACAAGCAGTTTCGCGAAAGCGTCAACAAAGCCACTCCAATTGTGAGCATTCTGACCAGCCTGGCAGTCGTCATTTCTGTCTTAGCTCGTTAGGCACCTTGTGCTGCAGTTGCACTTATTGCCCAATTAAGGAATTGAACGCCAATGGGATTTAAGAAAGATATACTAAATGTGCTAATGCCTCTATTGAGAGGCGCACCTTTTATAGTCATCATTTTGACATGTACTTATCTGATTGTGTCGCGCATGATTGACTACATGACGCCCAAATACAGGGCTAGTGGTGCTATTCGCATCAACCTCAAGGAAAACCACTTAGCGGAAGATTTATTTCCTGCACCTGGTGGTGGTGGATCAGGTAAGGTAGATGCCTTTATTGCCGAGATAGAAGTTTTCAAATCCAGGGAAATTCTCAAAAAGACTTTTGAGCGCTTGGATTTTGAACTCGATTTGTATCGCAAAGGCGAGATGAAGACTTTGCCCTTGATAGATGAACGCCCCTTTACGCTCACATATGAGGTGTTGGACCAGCGTGGTTACGATAAGTTGTTCTACCTGTTTTATTTGGGCAATCGGCGTTTTTCGTTTGGCAAAAGCGAAGATCCTAAAGCCCATACGATGCAGTTTGAAGTGGGCAAGGAAGTAGTGGCCGAAGGCCTGCGCTTTAAGCTGCAACTGAACTTGCCCTTTTTGCGAGAAAACCCCTACAGTTTACAGCCAGGTGATGTGTTTGCCTTTCGTATCAATTCCATTGACGGCCTGGTCAACTCGGTCAACGATGCGGATTTGTTTATCAAGCCTGTTGATAAAGATGTGCCCATCCTCAAAATCTATTACCTCAATGATGTGCCCCGGCGAGCTATGCAGTTTGTCAATGCGCTGATGGATGCCTACATGGACTACTACCGCGAAAAGTTGGTGAAGAAGGCTGATGAAATGCTGGCCTATTTGGATGTAAAGCTCGATTCGGCTGAGCGTGCATTGCGTGCAGCAGAGGCAGAGTTGGCGGCTTTCAAGGCAGCTAGTGGTTTGGTAAATCCCACTCAAGAGAGCGATGCTTTGCTCAAGGAAACGATGCAACTCAGTCAGCAGAAGCTCGATTTAGAGCTGCAACGCGAGGAGCTTCAACGGTTGTTCAAGTATTTGGCTTCGGGGAATGATTTGCGCGACTTTACTCCAAATTTTCAGGCGCTGAAAGAAGATGTATTTCGATCTACCTATTTGAAAATACAGGATTTAGAGTTGCAAAAGCACGATTTACTAGTGCGCTATCCGCCGCACAGTGAGGAAGTAATGACGGTGCAGTACAAGATCGATGAGCTGCGCACCATGCTCAATGAGTCGGTGCGCAATACACTGCGCAATCTGGATGTGCGCTTGCGCAAAGTCGACAAAGAGATGGCTCAGCTGGATGCCATGTTAAAGACTTATCCAGAGAAACAGCGTCGTCTTGTAGCGTTGGAACGCGAGGTGCAGTTGCGTGAGTCGATGTACAATTATTTGAGCAAGCGGCGTACGGAACTGGCAATTGCACGGTCGGCTAACTTGTACCCCCATCAAATCATCGATCGGGCATTATTGCCTACTAGTCCTTCTTCGCCTAACCGGCCGCTGATTTTAGGTGTAACCCTCTTTCTGGCCTTGTTGCTAGGAATGGCCGTGGCCTATGCATGGGATTATTGGCGGGCGAAGGTGTATAGCTTGTCAAAGCTAGAAGAGCTTGTCAATATTCCGATACTAGGAGCGTTGGCCCATGTAGCTCAGGGCGATATGGATTCGTTTGAGCTACATGCCAAGGTGGTGGCCAAGCTCACCCAGCTCTTTGCGCATCATAGAAACGGCATGTTTATCACTGTGTCGTCGTATGCTCCTTTAGAGGGTAAAAGCTTTGTAGCGGCACAGATAGGCAAAGCCTTAGCCCAGACAGGTAAACGCGTACTGCTCATCGACCTGGATATTTGGAAACCCACTTTACACCAATTTGTAGATGCAATCAATTTTGGTGGTGTGTGTGGGGTGCTCTCGGAGCAAATATCTATTCATCAGGCGCCTTTGCTGACGGCTACAGAAGGGCTGGAGCTTATTCCTGCGGGCGATGTCAATGGTTGCAATCCGGGTATGCTCTTCTCTGAAGAGTTTCAGCTCATGCTGCAGACTATGGGAAGCCTTTACGACATCGTCATTGTCGATACGCCACCCCTGAGTCTAGCTATTGATGCAGTAGCGGTAATGCAGCAAAGTCATTTGAATCTTTTCGTAGTACGGGCGCGCTACTCGAAGGTGCGCAAGGTGAAGCTGTTGGACAAGCTCATCCAGGAGTGGGAGCTGTTCAATAGCATGGCGCTGCTCAATGATGTGCGCATGAAGAAGAAAGATATCGGCAAGCAGCGGCAGCAGGCCCAACGATGGATGTTCAGGAAGCTCAAATTGCTCAATCGCGCATAAATGGAGTACCGCATTAAGGACATATTCTTTCGCTTGTTAAAGCGCTACGGCATTATCCTGGACCAAATGGTGTTAAGCGGTGGCAACTTTTTGCTTGTCATTGCCTTGGCTCGGCTGTGGGGGGTGTCGCGATTTGGTCATTTTGCCTTGGCATGGATGGCAGTACTTTTTGCGTTGAGTTTGCACCAGGCATTTGTGACTCAGCCCATGTTTACCCTATTGGGCAAACAGTCTGAGGGTGATCGCAAGGCATGGTTAGGTGTTTTGTTGTGGTTGCATTTGCCTGTAGGGGTGATCCTTGTGGCTGTGGGAGGGATTATTGGGTTATTGGGCCGCTGGGGAATGCTTTCACAGGTTTGGGTTTACATTGGCGTGACAACGGCTGTATTTACACCTGTGTATCTGTTACAGGAATTTTTGCGCAAAGCAGCATTTGCCGAAAGGCAAATCATCAGGCCATTGCTGGCTGATGTGTGCTGTTTTGTTTTGTTAGTCATTGGGTTAGGGATATTGTGGTGGGCTGGGGCATTGGGTTTAGTAGCGGTATTTGGGGTGTGGAGTGCGGCCATTTTAATGTCGCTTGTATGGATGTGCCCCATAGCCGAGCGCTTTGTGCAGGCTTGTGGTCCGCTCTCTGGTGTGCGGCGATGTAGTCGCCGGGTGTTGTCTGCACATTATGCCTTTTCGAAGTGGTTGGTGGGCAAGGCATTGCTTCAGTGGCTGTCGGGCAATGCATTTATCATTGCAGCAGCTAGCGTGTTGGGGCCTGCAGCAGCAGGGGCAGTGCGCATTGCGCAAAACATATTGGGCTTGACACATGTGCTATTTCTCGCCCTTGAAAGCATTATTCCGTTACGCGCTTCATATCACTTACACCGAAATGGTCTTAATGCTTTCTTACACTACATGCATGCCCAGGCTGTGCGCTATGGGGGGCTTACTTTGATCATTTTAGCTGGATTGGCCTTGTGGGCTCGTCCAATAGTGAGTTTGCTCTATGGCCATGGAGCGGCAGCTTGGGCTTGGGTAGTGCAGGGGTACTGTGGGTTATACGTATTGGTTTTTGCTACACTAATGGCACAATTTGTCATTCGGACTTTTGAACATACGCGTCCTATTTTTTGGGGTTATGCAGCCAGTGCTACGTTCAGCTTGTTTGCAGCTACGCTCATGGTGCAATGGTGGCAAATGCCTGGTGTGCTGGCAGGGCTTATTCTCAGTCAGTTTATTCCTCTGGCAATTTACCTTCTTGCTATACGCAAAAAAATTCGGTCGCTACGCCCCGATGTAGCCCCTGCAGATACTTCTTTGGCGCGCGTTGGGGTGCATGTGGAGGGTAGTCGTGCTTGATGCTTGATTGGCAACGAATTAAAAGTAAAACAAGATGCGCATTATTCAACTCGTATTGGGCAAAGCCAACCCTGAACGAATGAATGGGGTCAATAAGGTGGCCCATCATTTGGCTACGGCTCTTACCGAATTGGGGCATGAGGTGACGTTATGGGGTATTGCCTCAAATACGTGTCATGATTATCCACCTCGCGTTTATCCTACAGAGCTTTTTCAACAGCTTCCGCAAAAATGGAAACTTGATCCGTCGTTTGAGCGAGCGCTTGCACGCTTAGGTACGCATGCCATAGTGCACATACATGGTTCGTTCGTGCCAGAGTTTTACTGGGTGGCACGTCGGTTGCAGGCGCGTGGAATACCTTATGTGTATACACCTCACGGCGCGCTTACTCGAGCTGCTATGACTAAGAATGGCTTGCTGAAGCGCGTGTATTTTCGCTTATTCGAGTCGCGCATCTTGAAGGGCGCACATAAGGTACAACTGTTGGGCATTCAAGAGTTTCGTTATTTGGACGAATTGTTGCCACTTCGCAACAAGTGCTTGATACCCAATGGCATTGACTTAAATGAGCTACCCAATGTGGTACCAGCTCAGCCCTCTGAAACTTTAGTGTTCGGATTTTGCGGGCGGTTAGACAGATATCATAAAGGCCTTGATCGGTGGTTCGATGCGTTTGAGCACTACCTAAAATGGGGTCTGAAAGGCCGATTGGAGCTCATTGGTGACGGTCCTGATCGCCAGTGGCTTGAGCAGCATGCAAAAGTACTAGGCATAGCCGATAAGGTCACCTTCTATGGTGCACGCTACGGTGAGGAGAAATACAGGCTTATGGCGCGTGCACATGTGTTTGTGCATACCTCGCGCATGGAAGGTTTCCCTATGGCGGTATTGGAAGCCGCGGGATTGGGCTTGCCTTGTTTGACTACCGAACCGACCAATATCAACAGTTATATCCGGCAGTGTAAAGCAGGTTTTCCCGTACGGGAGCCAGGCGATGCGGTAGCTATTGCTGATGCGATGGCTCGGGTACATGATGCTGTACAGCAGGGCAGCTTATCGGCCTATGGGCGGAGGGCACGGCAGATGGCTGAGCAAGCTTTTGACTGGCACAAGATTGCACAGCAACTGGCAGAGGTATATGCTGCAGCTCATTATGGTCAGTTGGCCAAGACCAAACAAATCGCGATGACATATGTCGGTTAGAACTACTGATACAGGGCAGCTCATTCTGTGGCGCAAGCGGTGGTTTATGATCCTGTTGGTCGTTATGATGGCCTTGCGCATCACCAGCTATTTTACGCTGTTCACTAAGTCTGTGGCGCTTACACAAATTGCGAAAGTAGGCCTGCGATTGTCGCTAAGTGGCCTGAGTGTGTTGCTCTATTATTGGCTCAGGGAGAGGTATAAGCAAGTAAAATTTGAATATGACAACTTTTTTGCTGCCGCTCTGTATGTGCTGTATTTGCTATTGGGTATTGCTTCTTTGCTGTGGACTTCTTCCATCCAGTATTCTACCTTGCAGCTTCTGATGGCATTGGAGAGTATCTTCTTCGTGTATTTTCACTACAAGTTGCTCATCTTGTACAATGCCATCAGTGGGGACCACGCCCGCTATGCCATGGTGCTTTCTCGAGCGGTGTGCATTGTAGGTATTGCGTTTCTCATTGGTCTGGGCGTGGATCCCGACACCTTTTTTCGCGACACGCATGGCGGAGAGGTATCTCGCTTGGGTGGGTTTATCATCAACCCCAATGAGCTGGGGATGCTAGCCGTGATTGGGGCTACAGCCAGTTATATCGAGATGTTGCGTGGGAAGCCCAAAGGCTTTCACGTATTCAACCTTCTGATTTGTGTGGCTATATTATTACTGACGCAGTCGCGTTCGTCACTAGGTGCATTTATGCTCAGTTCGGGCGTGTATATCCTCAAGTCGGGCAATGTCAAGTTGCAAATAGCTAGTGTGGTAGGTGCTGTGTTGGTCGTGCCCATATTGGTACAGACCATAGTTGTCAAGCAAGGCGACATGGAGGAAGTGATGAGTATGACGGGCCGTTTGCCCTTTTGGCAAGACCTCATCACAGATGGCTTTCCCCAGCGGCCTTGGTTGGGTTATGGCTTTATGCGCATTTATTACACCGATTACTTTGATTCGATTCATAGCTATGCGGCCAAGATGACGCACAACACCTTTATCCAAGTATTGATGAATTTGGGGATGGTGGGTATTTGGGTCACTTTTCTCCAGATGGTCGCCACGTTTCGAGCGGTTATTCGGGCCCAGGACCCCAGTCTCAGGCTAATGGCTTCGCTCATGCTCGTACCTGTGCTGATCAACTCAATGACTGAGTTCGGGATTTTCGGCGAATCGAATTACGGGATCATGTTTTACCAGTTCATCTTTTTCTTCTTCGTTATTCGAGCTTCTACCAAAAGGCAACGATATGAAACTACTACATTCCGAAGACATCGTCGTTTGCACCAAGCTTTTCGGGTGGGCGTCCACACGCGTACTGGTGTACGCTCCTTTGCCTAATGTATCAGCAGATCCTCGCATTGGGCTTGTGCGGAGCAAACGCGCTTTGAAGAATCAAATCGAGATTGCAGGTGGGTATTGTGGTGTGATCAATCTTTCGGGCGAGTCGCTGCGCGATTGCTTCGAGTGGCCACAAGTGGATTGGCTGATCGATAGTGGTCAGCTAAGGGCTACAGCGCCACATACTCGTTATACGTGGTTGTCGAATCCTGATGGCACGATGCGTTTTTTGTTCGATGTGCATATGCCCCATCCAGTTTTTCTGAGCTTGTACAATGCACAGGGCTGGAAAGGGCGATTGATCCGTTATGGCTTTCGCTTGGGCTTTCATTTGGGTATGCAAAAGGTGCTGGCGGCGCAGCACCACATAGTTTTGTGGTACAAGAAAGAACATCCACTCGAAAGGCTACTTGCTGCAATACCTCATGAGTATTATGCCGTATTTACGGGTACAGTAGGGCACAACAGAAAGGCTGTCATTGCTTTAGCGGATAGCCAAGGCCAAGTGACTCACTTTGTGAAAATGCCACTCACCGAACAGGCTAGCCACCTAGTGCGTAGAGAACTCAATACGTTGGCAGCGCTGGGCGCCTATTCTTGGAAAGTGCTCCATTTTCCAAAAGCTACAGAGTTGTTTGCAGGTATTGCGGTGAGCAATGTGCAGCCTCGCAAAGCTCGCTCACCTCACCAGTTGATGCGCCCTCATTTGGAAGCACTTTACGAGTTGTACAATCGAAGTGTACAGCATAAGCGGGCAAGTGAGTTGCCTGTATGGGACAAGTTGCGCTTGTGGCAATCTGAGGCAAGAGATGCGGCTATGCAAACTAGGCGTTTTGTGCCTTATGCAATGGAACGACTCATTGACCGCCTCGAGCTGCTTACCGAGTACCTGTACAAGCAGGCCCATTATCGCGTGCCGGTGGGCTGGGCACATGGCGATTTTACACCTTGGAACAACTTTATCGACGAACAAGGGAACGTATTTGCATATGACTGGGAGTTGTCCGAGCCACTTATGCCATTGTTGTGGGATGCATTCCATTTTATATTTCAATCAGGTGTCTTGGTGTCGCATCGCGATTTTGAAGGGTTACAACCTGCCTTGAAAACGTTACAAAAACATCCTGTATGCCAAGCAATATGCCTAGAGTACCAGGTGGATTTTGAATGGCATTACCACTTTTATCTCTGTTGGATTATGAGCTATTACTTGCCGCGCTACCTGACGCAGATCAATTTGCACACACAAGCATTTTGGCTCATCAATGTGTGGAATGCAGCACTTGACCAGGCACTTTCTCAAATTGGGAATGGAGATAAAAGTGGGAATGTGTGTAAAAATGATATTTATATAATAGTTTGATTTTCAATTAAATTTGGATGGGCATAATACTGGAATCGTCCTTCAAGGGTGAAGTTATGGTCAAATCCAAACAACATTAAAGCTATATGGAGCTTCGCAATAAGTTTATACCAAAGCTATTCACGTGGCTCAACGATCGGGCGTATTATTTGCTCAAGTACTTGCGTCATGATCTTAGCCAATTAGCCGAATCATCAGATCTGGATATCCTATTGCCAGATGGTGAAGATCACGACTTGGCCTTGTGGTTGGAGCATCAGCCGGAGGTGCTCACTTTTCGCATGAGAAGGCGATCTTACATGACGCAAGCTTTTATCTTTTTCCGAGACGGGAGCTTTTTGCAGCTAGATATACTCTATAAACTGATTCGCAAGGACTTAGTGTACCTACCCAATCGAGAGGTGCTGGCCAACAAGCAGATTGTCAATGGTGTCGTGACTTACAGCGATTTGGCCATGTTGGAGCATGTATTACTGTTTAATTATCTGAACGGTGCAGGTCTACCACCTAAGTACTTGCTTTACTACATGCAACTGCCGCAAGCGCGCCAGCAATTTTTGCTCGACTATCTCAATGCAAAATACGGGACGACGTTTGTCTCTTTTAGCCAGATGGCCGATTGGAATATGGCAACCCATAAAAAGCTATTGATTTATGTGCGTCGTTTACCTGAAAATGCGCCATGGAAGCGCTTCAAACATGCATTGCAATATGCAATTAATACGTTGAAAGACTTATTTCACTCGCGTGGACGTATCATTACTTTCAGTGGTGTGGATGGTGCGGGCAAGAGTACCATCTTGGAAGCCTTTGCCAACATTTTGCGCAAGCGCTATCGTCAAAAAGTGGTGATACTACGCCATAGGCCCTCATTGCTCCCTATTTTGAGTGCTTGGATATACGGCAAGAAAAATGCAGAAATGCGGAGCATTCAATCGCTTCCTCGACAGGGGAAAAACAGAAACAAACTCGCCTCCTTGTTGCGGTTTGCTTATTACTTTATCGATTATCTCATCGGGCAGTTCTACGTGTTAATGCGTTATAAAATGCGAAACTACATTGTGTTATATGATAGGTATTACTTTGATTTTATTGTAGATGCACGCCGTACTAATTTGGAGCTAGAAGAATGGTTGCCCAAATGGCTATATCGTTTTTTGTTCGAGCCGGATTTAAATATATTTCTATACGCTGATGCGCGCCTCATTCGTGCTCGGAAGCGGGAGTTGGATGCCGCCACAATTGGTGAGTTGACGCATAGATATAAACGTTTATTTGAAGACCTGAGTGGCAAAACTGACCATGCGATATATCTACCAGTAGAGAATGTGGAAATGGAACGTACGCTCGACACCTTGGTGCGTCAATACATCCGCATTGCTTGAGCCCCCTAACTGGTAATAGAATCTGCATACTACATACCGATTTGCGGGAAAACCGAAAAAAAAATCAATAAGCTATGCTAAAGGAATTATTGCAACGCCTCATCCGGCGTAAAGCCCCTCATTTTAGCTGGGATGAGGCTATCACAATGAGCCAAATTTTGTCTTTGAGCTGGATGAAGCTATTTGCTTGGTGGCGCGGTTGGCGTTTGCTCCTATATGGGCGCGTGCCTCAGATGCTTTTTCTGGGGCGTGGTGTGCGCTTTTTTCATCTGTCTAATATACGTTTTGGCAAGTGGGTTCAGCTTGACGATTACGTCTTTGTCAGTGCCTTGTCGAGGCGCCCAGTGAGCTTTGGCCACAATGTACACATCGGGGCTTTTAGTCGAATTGTAGCGGCCACGTCTTTCAACAATGTAGGTAGCTACATCCGCATAGGCAATAATGTAGGCATTGGCGAGTACGCTTATCTGGGTGGCGGCGGCGGCCTTGAAATAGGCGATGAGTGCATTATCGGTCAGTATTTGAGCTGCCATCCAGAAAATCACGTGTTTACCCGAGCCGACAAGCCTATCCGCCTACAAGGCGTGACGCGCAAAGGCATTCGCATTGGTCACAATTGCTGGATTGGCTCAAAGGTAACGATACTGGATGGGGTGACGATTGGCGACAACTGTGTGGTGGCCGCTGGTGCTGTAGTGACGCGTTCGATGCCGCCCAATAGTCTTATTGCTGGCGTACCTGCTCGAGTAATTAGGCCCCTGCATGAAGGGGAGCACCCAAGTCAGCAGCCTAAAGAAATGAAGGCCCAGACAAAGTCGGCATTTTTAGAAGCAGCCAGGTAATACTCATGTAGATCTTTAACCCACGCAATTATGAAAAAACAAATGTACGAGCAACCTGTAGTGCGCCCTACCGTCTTGGTAACCGCTTATGCGGTTAACCCCTACAAAGGTTCGGAAGATGGCACCGGTTGGAATATCATACGGCATGTGGCGGCACATACACCTGTCATTGCCATTACTCGCAAGAACAATGCACCAGCTATTCAGCACTATTTGCAGCAGCACCCTTTGCCACCGCATGTATCCTTGCATTTTGCGTATTACGATTTGCCGAAGTGGATGCGTTTTTGGAAGCGGGGCGAACGCGGCGCCATGGTCTATCACTATTTGTGGCATATGGGAGTGGTGCATTTCATTCGGCGCCGGCGTTTTTCCTTTGACATTGCACACCATCTCAATTTTCACAATGATTGGACACCCTCTTTTCTGTGGCAATTGGGCAAGCCCTTGGTATGGGGGCCTATAGGGCATCATCATAAAACTCCAGCAGCGTGGCTGGAGCCCTATGGCCTGCGGGCCTATTTAACAGATCGGAGCTTATGGCTGCTCAAGCAAATGTTCTGGAGGCTTGATCCTTTTCTCAAGATCTCGATGAACAAGGCGCGCAAGATACTCACAATGAATAGTAGCGTGGCGAAAGTGTTGCCATTACCTTCGGACAAAGAAGTGCGCATTCCCCAAGTTGCTGCCGAGCCTCCTGTATTACGCGATGATGTAGCATCATGCAGCAAATTTCGCGTGTTGAGCATAGGCAGGTTTGTAGCGCTGAAAGGGTTTGATGTGACCATTGGGGCTTTTGCCAGATGCTGGAATCGGCAGTCATCTGCGTGGAGAAGCCGCATGGAGTTAGTATTGATTGGCCGTGGTCCTGAAGAGCAACGGTTACGTCAGATGGTGAAAGACCTAGGTATGCCCTCATCAGTAGTGCGCTTTGTGCCCTGGCTTGACCGGGCCGAGCTGCCTGAATACTACAATTCAGCTTCGGTCTTTCTTTTTCCTTCGCATGAAGGAGCAGGTATGGTGGTGATAGAAGCTCTTTCCTATGGCCTGCCTGTGTTGTGCTTCCGCAACTACGGTCCTGGTGAATTTACTGATGATCGGTGTGCCATCCGAGTGCCATACACTACTTATGAAGCATCTATAGAAGCGTTTGCCCAAGGGTTAGATCGACTTATGCACCATGGGCATTTGCGTAAAGAGATGGGCGAGGCTGCTCGATTGCGTTATCAACAATACTACACCTATTCGATCAAGGCAAGGCATATTTACAATACTTACAAGGAGATCATGCTCCAAGATCGCACGATTATATCTCGCCCACCTGGGCGTCAAGCAGTCACTAAGCACAAATGGGCAGCCAAAAACTATTTTGTTTGAAAAGCCCAAAAAATCGAACACGTTATGAAAAAGAAAATCGTCGTCGTTCATTTACTTAACGACTATAGTGGAAGTCCACGTGTATTGGCCACTGCTATCACTGGCTTTCAAAAGGCAGGATGGCAGATCGACTTGTACACCAGTAAAGGGCCAGGCTTTTTAAGTGCATGTGATGGCTGCTGTTTATGGCAGATGCCTTATCGGTTCCACGAAAACAAATGGATGCGCCTGTGGGCATTGCTCCGTGTGCAGCTTTGGCTGTTTGTTCGGCTTGTTGGGCGTTACCGGCATTATTCAAATTCAGACGTGGTGTTCTACCTCAACACGCTTATGCCTTTTGGTGCCGCCCTTGCGGGCAAAATATTGGGCAAACGCGTCGTGTATCACATTCACGAAACCTCTGTGCGCCCACCTGTGCTCAAACGTTGGTTGCGCTTTGTAGCTCGACATACGGCACATCACGCCATATTCGTATCGCGCTTTTTACAAAAGCAGGAGGCACTTAAAGGCGTACCCAGTAGTGTGGTATACAACGCACTTTCAGAAGATTTCATTAGGCAGGCAGAGCAGTACCAGCAGGTAAGCGACATGCGCCGCCCGTTCACTGTACTGATGCTGTGCTCGCTAAAGGATTATAAAGGTGTTGCTGAATTTGTCGCACTGGCTGCTCGCCTGCCCCAATTTCAGTTTGAACTAGTGCTCAATGCCACGATGGAAGAGATTCGGCAGTGGTTTGCGCTGCGCCAAATTGAAATCACAGATAATTTGATCGTATTCCCTGCTCAACGCAACGTGCATCCATTCTATCAACGGGCACATCTTGTACTTAACCTCTCTTATCCAGAGCGATGGATAGAAACTTTTGGAATGACGCTACTCGAAGCCATGTGGTATGGCAAACCAGTAATTGCTCCGCCCGTAGGCGGACCCACGGAATTGGTACAACATGGGCAAAATGGACTATTAATTCAACCGAAAGATATCGCCCAACTGGCCCATGCCATAGAGTTATTGGCTAAAGATCAGTCTTTGTATACACATATGGCAGCCCAAGCACGAATAAGTGCACAAAAATTCAGTATAGTACATATGAAACAAAAGATTGTTGAAACGGTAGGTGAAGTGCCCACTCAACTTTTGGAACGGCATGGGAGAAAGCGATTCTCGGCGTCAGATAGGAGTGGATCTACACATACACACAGTTTTTTAATCAATAGGCCAGAATAAACCCCACCCCCAAGACGAAGTGCTTTTACAAAACAGCTGTGCTTTCCATCACTTCTTCTTGAGTAAATTCATTGTGTGGGTAATTACGAGGCTTTGGCTGTGTCGGTCGGCAACGACTGGTGCAGCTTTTTAGCATGGGGAAAGGCGTTAACTCACTTGTATATAGTGTGTTAGTTGGTTCGCTTTTGTAAAAGTGGCAGCTTATGGAGAACTTTGCCCAATGAATGATGAGTAAAACCAAATTGCAACACATGAGTAAAAAGCGAAACATTCCTGTAGTGGACCTGCGCGACTTTACGCAAGGTACCCCCCGACAACGCCAATCCTTTGTGGACGAATTAGGCAAAGCTTTTCACGAAATCGGGTTTGTAGGGGTGGTTGGACATGGTATCCCTCAGCAGCTAGTGGATAAGTTCTATGATAGAGCCCAAGCCTTTTTTGCATTGCCCGAAGAGGTGAAGCGCAAGTATGAGATTGAAGGGTTGGCAGGCCAGCGTGGCTATACTTCTTTTGGCAAAGAACACGCCAAGCACAGCAATGTCGGCGACCTCAAGGAGTTTTTCCAGATCGGGCAAGAAGTACCTCAGGGTCATCCACTGCGCAAGGAGTACCCCGACAATGTGCATGTAGCAGAAGTGCCTGACTTTGTCGCTACAGGCATAGAGCTATATTGGCAGTTTGAAAAGGCAGGAGCTGCTTTGCTGCGCGGTATTGCCCTATATTTAGACCTACCAGAGGACTATTTTGACGACCCCATCACCTATGGCAACTCTATTTTGCGCGCCATTCACTATCCGCCTATTACACAAGAGCCCAAATCGGCTATTCGTGCAGAACAACACGAAGACATCAACCTCATTACTCTATTGGTGGGTGCTTCGGCAGGTGGTTTGCAGATTTTGACCAAAGAAGGTGAGTGGGTAGATGTATTGCCCGAACACGATGAGATAGTGATCAATGTTGGCGATATGCTACAGCGTCTGACTAACGACTATCTAAAGTCTACCACTCATCGTGTGGTCAATCCGCCGCGTGAAGAATGGCATATTCCGCGCCTATCGATTCCCTTCTTTCTGCATCCACGTAGCGAAATGGACTTGAGTTGCCTGCCTCAATGTGTGAGTGAGGATCGTCCCTTGGCATATTCGCCCATTACTGCAGGTGAGTACCTGGACGAGCGCTTGCGCGAAATTGGATTGAAAGAATAATCAACTACCACTAGCTGCTCATATACAAGTCGAGCAGGTAGGGGGAAGGCAATGCGGAATTAAACTTTGCATGCGGCCAAGCCATCATGTACATATCGGGGCTGGAGGTATGTGAATTTCCTGCGTGTACGCCGCAAAAGGTGTACTTTTGTGGCATGATCGCCTGATTTTTGAAAATAAGAAAGAGATGAATACCATTCTGTTGTTCAACTTTTTGGGGCCAGAGATGCTAGTGGTCTTTTTTGCCATCCTTTTACTTTTTGGAGGTAAAAAGATCCCAGAGCTAATGCGTGGCATAGGCAAGGGCATTCGCGAATTCAATGCTGCTCGAGGTACCCTGGAGCGCGAACTGCAAGAGGGCATGCGCGAACAAGAGCGACTCGAAGCCGAACGCAAGCGACTCGAAGCTGAGCGCCAACGACTTGAAGCCGAAATCAAGCAACTCAAGGAAAAGGAAGGCAATGCCTCCTGAGTAATGTATTGCCTTTAACTCCTAATTTCTTTCGATGTATTCCTCATCGACTAAGTGCCGTTATGGGCTTTTCCAGCCGGTAGCGGCATTTTTGGCATGTATCCGACATTAGTATGTTCACTTGGGCATATGTGGAAACCCATAAAGTGTGGAATCCTCCTACCTTTGAAAGGCTTTTATCTTGTGTAACATAGGAAGAGACAATGCTTGGACGTGCCATTGTGCCATACAGCGTATGCTCCTTTTTAGCAAAAGCCTTTGAGCAAAACTTATCTCTATGCAAGGTATAAAATGTTTGTGGTGCTTGGCATGGATAATGTTGAGTACTGCAATGTCGGCTCAACCCCTGTGGGAAGATATCCGCCCTCAGCAAATGTTATTGCCCGAAACGGCTGTGTGGGATGTGCATCCGACGCGTTATCGCTTGCTCGAACTCGATTTGCAAGCCATGGTTAGGCATTTGCGACAAGCCCCGCTGTTGGACTATGGGCAACAACCGGGCTTGGAAGTAACGCTACCCTTACCTGATGGGCGCATGGAACGCTTTGAGGTCTGGGAATCTCCCATTCTACCTCCTTCGTTATCGGCGCGCTTTCCGAAGATACGCACTTTTACTGGACGAGGTATCGATCACCCCACTTACACCGCTAGGCTGGGCGTGACGGGTGCGGGCTTTCATGCTGTGGTGCATACCGAGCAAGGATCAGTGTATGTCGATCCATGGGCAGCTCATCAGAGGCGGTATTACATGGCGTATTTCACAAAAGATGTAGATGTAAGTCAATTGGAATTGCCTCCTTTGGCATGTGGCGTACCCTTCGATGCACAGTGGTTGCAGCAGCCTGGCCCACAAGCCTCTACCTATGGTGGAGGGCGTACAGAAGACTTACTTGAAGTACGTATATACCGCTTAGCTTTAGCCTGTACGGGCGAGTTTGCACAGGCACATGGAGGTACGGTAAGCTCAGTGATGGACGCTTTTGCTATTGCGATCAATCGCATCAATGAAATCTGGGAGCGAGAGGTAGCTATTCGCTTAGTCCTGGTACCTAACAATGACCAGCTCATATTTCTAGATCCCGACAATGATCCCTTTCAAAATGCAAATAATGGTGGTGGTTTGCTAAGTCAGAACGTCAATGTGCTCAATGGCATCATAGGGTTCGACAACTACGACATTGGCCACATCTTTACACAGGCGTGTACGGATGTAGGAGGTGTAGCTGGTGGCGCGGTGTGTGGCACCAACAAGGGCGCTGGAGTCACTTGCCATTTCTCTAGCAACATTCAGTACATTGCCGAAGAGATCATGGCACACGAGCTGGCCCATCAACTTTCGGCTTCGCATACATGGAGCAATTGCCCGGGCATAGGCAGCCAGCTTGCTTCAGGCACCGCCTTCGAGCCTGGTAGTGGCAGTACCATCATGTCGTATTCAGGCTCTTGTGGCGACCAGAACGTGCAATTCCAGTCGGATGATTATTACCACGTGGCCTCGCTCGAGCAGATTTACCAGTTTGCGCGCTTAGCTGGCGGCACCCAATGCGGAACGAGTGAATATCCAGGCAATACGTTTCCACAGTTGTCTTTGCCCTATGAGGATGGCTTCTATATTCCAATTGGTACGCCTTTCGAGCTACGAGCTACTGCTACCGATGTGGACGATGATGCCCTTACTTACTGTTGGGAAGAGTACGATTTGGGGCCGATTAGCGAGCTGGGTAGTCCTCAAGGCAATGCGCCGGCTTTCCGATCCTTCCCCCCTACGGACAGTCCCGTACGCACATTTCCGCGTTTGTCCACTATCCTGACCAATAGCAATGACATTACGGAAGTATTGCCTACTTATTCGCGCAATTTGACCTTTAAATGCACGGTGCGCGATAACCATCCTGGCGCAGGGGCTGCTACTTGGGGTGAAGTGGCTTTTCACGCTACGGCTGCAGCAGGTCCCTTTTTAGTGACTTTTCCCAACACAGCAGGTACCTTTGCAGCAGGTCAATGGCTCGATGTCACTTGGGATGTGGCTCAAACTGATCAGCCACCCGTCAATTGCCAACATGTACATATTCGGTTGAGCACTGATGGCGGCTATACTTATCCCTATACCTTGGCCAACTACGTACCCAACGACGGGCATCAGGCGGTACAGTTGCCCGACGTACAAACAACAGCTGCCCGTATTCGCGTAGAAGCTGCTGACAATATTTTCTTCGATTTGTCTAATCAGAATTTCATTATTGAGCCTAGTCAGGTACCTACTTTTACACTGGTGCCCGTGCCTGCTACCCAACAGGTGTGTGTGCCTGATGTAGCTGTGCTCACGTTGCATACTTCAGCAGTAGGTGGGTTTGACACGCTCATTACCCTGGAGGTGATCAGTGGATTGCCTGATGGTGTGGAAGTGTGGTTCAGTCAAAATCCCGTTGTGCCGGGTCAAAGCACTCAATTGACTTTGGATATGGGCCAGGTAACTGCTGATGGTACGTTTGAAGTACTCCTTCGGGCCACAGCGCCAGGAACCGACACGGTATATCAAACGCTCTATTTCTACGTAGTATACAACGACTTTTCTGGCTTGGCTCTCGACCAACCGGCCAACGGTGCCAGTGGGGTTCCGCCACTGCCCACCTTTAGCTGGCAGGGAGTGGATAATGCCGATCGTTACGACATACAGATCGCTACCTCACCTACCTTTTTACCTGGCACGCTATTGGATCAGGCCTTTGGGCTGAACGATACGAGTTTTGTACCTCAGGAAGCTTTACTGGAAAATACACTTTATTACTGGCGTATCCGGCCCATCAACGAATGTGGCCAAGGTGATTGGCTCGAGCCCTATGCTTTGCATACCAAGACACTTTCTTGTACAGCTTTTCCCAGTAATGACGTACCTCTCAACATTCCTTCAGCAGGTACGCCTACAGTTACCTCTAAGCTGACTATCCTCGAAAATGCACTTATCAATGACATGAACGTGTATCGCGTGCAGGGCAATCACGATGCAGTGCGCCATCTGAAAGTCTGGCTCGTCAGCCCACAAGGTACTTCTGTAGTCCTATTTAACAACATTTGTGGCAACACCTCCGATTTCGACCTCGGTTTCGACGACGAGGCCGCCTTCGAAATTGAATGCCCCCCTACTTCGGGTTTGAAGTACAAGCCCCAAGAGCCCCTTTCGGCTTTTGTGGGCGAAAGTACAATGGGTGAATGGCAACTCAAAGTCAAAGTACTGGACAACTTTGGCAATGGAGGCACGCTCGAAGAGTGGGGGATCGAGTTGTGTGCTGACTTTGAACCCAAGCACCCTTGGCTGCTGGTCAATGACACGCTGCACGTACCGCCTGCGGGCATGCGTGAAATTAATAGCAATACCTTGTTGGCAGAAGATGAAGACAATACAGCCCAAGAACTGAGCTATATTTTAGTGGCACTGCCGCAAAAAGGTACCCTTAGTTTGTATGGGCAACCATTGGAAGTAGGGCAGTCTTTTACGCAGAAAGAAGTCAATGACGGCTTTGTGCGGTATCAACATACTGCTACTGACCTATCTACTGATCGATTTGCCTTTGTACTTGCTGATGGACAGGGTGGTTTTATTGGTGTGACGCATTATTACATCGCCATTGATCCAGAAGCGCCCGTAGCTACTGGAGAAGCTCTCCATGAGGACTTACCGCTTTTGCCTGTACCTAACCCTACTACCGATCAGTTACAGATCCAGCTGGTAGGTCAAGCGTTGCATGAAGTACACGTTAACTTGATAGACCTACAAGGGCGTACTCATTATCGCACCTTTCTACCGGTGCTTTCGCAAAACTTGACATTGCGCTTGGTGCATTTGCCGCCAGGTATCTACTTATTGCGTATTGCGGCTTTAGAGGGCTTGCGTACATGGAAAATAGTCAAAATAAACTCCTAGGGAAAGTGGCTACACCTTCCCTACGTCTCGTCAAGGCTGATAGATACTTCGATCTACCTGTACGATAAAAAGATGAACACCATGCGTTTCTTTCTTTTATGTTCCCTTCTTGGTTTGCTGGGCGCCTGTGAACATCCCACCCAATCGTCTCAAACCGAGTATTCCTCACAGCCTCCCCTTTATACTTACGATGTGGAGCAGCGAATCGCAGACTTAGGCATCGAATTGCCCGAGGTAGGTTCGCCCATGGCTAACTACGTCAATGCCCAACGCGTAGGCAACTTGCTGTTTTTAGCGGGCAAGGGGCCTCGTCGTGCCGATGGCACCTTTGTTACAGGTAAAGTTGGAGCCGACTTGGATGTGGAAGCAGCTTATGAAGCTGCTCGGCTTACTGCCATCAATCAGTTAGCTGTGTTGAAAGCTACGTTAGGCGATCTCAACCGCGTCAAGCGCATTGTCAAGGTGATGGGTATGGTCAATGCTGCCCCTGAGTTTGAACAACACCCCGAAGTGATCAATGGCTTTTCCGACTTGATGGTTGAAGTGTTTGGCGAGAGGGGCAAGCATACACGTGCAGCCGTGGGTATGGGATCACTGCCGAGAAATATTGCTTGTGAAATTGACATGATCGTGGAGATCGTAGACTGAATATGAATATGAAGAGCTGATTCGTTGAGTGGGTATTTCGGCGAAAACTCTATATCCAAAAAACAAAAAATGATGATCCTTCCTATGCGATACATATATAATGTAATATGTGTTTTAATGCTCTTTCAAAATGTGCTGGCTCAGCAACGGTCTACTATTCTTTGGGTCCTGCACAATGTCGCTGATATTCAGTGGGCTGAAAATCTGCCGCGTACCATGCCGCTACCTTCCCGATTTGACGCCTGGCAAGTGGATATCCAAGCATTACAAAACATCTTGCGTCAAGCACCAATGGAAGGGAGTGATGCGCCGCCAGTCATCGTATGGTTACCTGTAGGCGAAGGAAGTCTCCATCCATTTGAAGTATATGAGTCACCTGTATTGGAGCCAGACCTACAGGCGCGTTTTCCCATGATTCGCACCTGGCGCGGTCAAAGCACACTCGATCCGGCTATTAGTATGCGTATGGCATGGGGTACACGTGGCTTGCGTGCCATAATCCATCCTGTTGGTGAGACGGTGCTCATTGAGCCTTGGAGCGACGAGGGGCAGGGCGCATATTATATCAGTTATCGCTTGGCAGATGTGGACTTGGATGCCCCTCCACCTTGTGCTGTAGCTGGCGATGTGCAAGGCGTAGATCCCTCGCTCGACTGGTTGCAACGCCACGCAATTAGCCGGGGCTTCCAAAGTCACAGCCCTGAGAATCTACATATCTACCGGCTAGCGGTGGCGACTACAGGTGAATTTTCGGTTTCACATGGGGGGGCGGGAGGCTCTGTGGCTAATGTTCTTTCTGCAGTAACTTATATCATCAATCAGGTAAATAGCGTGATGGAGCGAGACTTGGGCATCCGGATGATGCTCATAGATGAGACGACTAAAGTATTCTTTTTCGATGGGGCTACCGACCCCTATACCAATGGCAATACTGGTGAAATGATTCAAGAAAACCCCATGGTATTGGCAGATTCGATTGGCAATAATTTGTTTGACATTGGCCACGTGTTTGGTACTAATGCGGGTGGATTGGCGGGCGTAGCAGTAGTCTGCCGTTCGGGCAAAGCGCGTGGTGTGTCTTGTACCTTTGGTGCTTATTCGGGCAACAACTTTTACATTATTGTAGCCCATGAAATGGGACACCAACTCAACGCGCTGCACACCTTCAACAACTGTGATGGGGAAAACGAAAGCCCTTCAACTGCATATGAGCCTGGTAGTGGCAGTACCATCATGTGTTATGCTGGTGCCAGCAATTGTGGTTCTAACTATGTGCAAAATATCGACGACGACTATTATCACATCAACTCGATGGAGCGCATATATTACTACACACGCGAAGATTATGGAGCCACCTGTGCACAAGTGGTTGAGCTCAATAACACGGCTCCTGAGGCTGACATCCCCATTGAAGGCGGGTTTTACATTCCCATCAGTACGCCCTTCGAACTTAGCGGTACAGCGACCGACGCCGATGGCGATGGTTTAACCTATGTGTGGGAGGAGTACGATTTGGGACCTCCCACAGAGTTAGGCAACCCTCAGTATGGCACTCCACCTATCTTCCGGTCGGTACCTCCTTCGAGCTCACCTGTGCGCACGTTTCCGCGCTACGATTACCTGGTTAATAATGTGAATCATCCTACAGAGGTATTGCCTGCCTATAGCCGAGGGCTCACTTTCCGGTTTACTGTACGCGACAATCATCCAGGTGGGGGGAGTTATGATTTCGATGAAATAGCGTTTCAGGCTATTGCATCAGCCGGCCCATTTCAGGTGACAAGCCCTAACAATGCTACCGATAGTTGGACTATTGGCGATTATGTCGAGGTAACTTGGGATGTAGCCAATACGACTAATAGCCAAGTGAATTGTCAGTACGTACACATCAAATTGTCGCTTGATGGAGGCTACACTTACCCAATTACCTTGCTCGAACAGACCCCAAATGATGGCGCAGCTTTTGTGGTGGTACCCAATGTAGTCACTGACAAGGCGCGGGTACGTGTGGAAGCTGCTGACAATATCTTTTTCGATATCTCAAACCATAATTTCCCTATCACACTTCCCAATGAGCCTGCTGTGTTTGCTCAGTTGCTGCCTCATAATGCTATGGTATGTGTGCCAGATAGCTTTTCGTTTGAAGTGGTGACTGCAGGCCTCTCAGGGCTGGATACAACTTTGGAAGTTCAGGTATTAGGGCTACCACCCAATGCTGGGTTAAATTTGCCACAGCCTTATGTACAGGCAGGCGACACGCTGAGTGTGGCTTTAGACCTCAGCTCCGTACAGCTTGATAGTCTTTTTACTGTTGAGGTAGTAGTGATAGCACCAGGGATAGACACTGTAGTGCGTCCACTCAACCTCAATGTGGTGTATAACGATTTCACTGAACTGCAATTGATGAGCCCTGCCAATGGCGCCAGTGGCGTAGAAGTGTTGCCTATCTTCACTTGGACCGATTTGCCGCAAGGTAATTATTACGATATCCAGATAGCTACAAGCCCGGCTTTCGACAGTGCGACAATAGTGGACCAAGCCCAGGCAGTTGCAATAGCAACTTATCAACCGACGGTGACGTTGCAGGGCAGTACTGTGTATTATTGGCGCGTACGTCCAGGCAACGAATGTGGTTATGGCTCATGGACACCCGTGCAGGCTTTTGCTACCGTGGCCCAATCATGTACTAGTTATACGGCTAACGACACCCCGATTAATATATCGGCTGCTGGCTTGCCCACGATCTCTTCTCAGATAGCAGTGTCGCAAACAGGTGTTATTGATGATGTCAATGTGTTGAAAGTGAAAGGAAAACATGATGCAGTGCGCCATATTGAGATGCGATTAGTAAGTCCTGACGCCACCAAAGTGGTACTCATGTCGGAAGATTGTGGCAATACGCAACTGTTCGACTTGGGTTTTGACGATGAGGCGCCGGATCCTTTAGATTGCCCGCCTACAGGCGGGATGCTCTATCAGCCCAAGGGAATGTTATCCGATTTTGATGGTAAGGAAATTCAGGGTACGTGGGCGTTAGAGATTGAAGTGCTCAATACCTTTGGTAATGGGGGGCAGCTCGAAGAATGGACTGTTGAGTTTTGTGGTGCCATTCAGCCCAAGAGTCCTTATTTAGTCAAAAATGATACGCTGCGTGTGCCACCGGGTGGTGTGCGTGAGGTGAATAACTATACTTTAGTGGCTCAAGATGAGGATAGCCCCGAGTCGGTGCTTACCTATACCATTGTAGCACCGGTATCACATGGTACTTTGTGGCGCGATGGCCAATGGCTTGATGTGGGGAGTACGTTTACCCAAAGTGAAGTCAATGGGGGCCAGGTGTGGTATGAGCACAATGGCACAAATGCCACCATTGACAGCTTCTTGTTTACAATTACTGATGGGACAGGCGGATGGTTGCCTATTACTGCTTATCATATAGTCGTTGATCCCGATGCTCCTGTGGCTACTTCTGAGATTGGGCGCGATGAGGTAGAGGTGTTGCGGCTGGCGCCAAATCCCACGAATCAGCAATTGTGGATTCAGTGGGCAGAAAGTCCACGTATTAATGATGGGCAGATCGAACTGCGCGTGTTGGATGTAGCTGGTCGAATTGTACATGTAGAGAATATAGATGTGGCCGATGTGGGAAGGCAACGAGTAATCGATGTATCAGTGTGGTCTTCAGGGCTATATTGGGTCGAGTTGCGCCATCGGTCGAGGAGAGTGGCCATGGGCCGTGTGGTGGTGATGCATCCTTGATTATCAGCGTATGAAAGCGTTTTTATGCCGCGTAAAGGCAAAATTGAGCAGTACATGGCGTTATTATTAATATGGGTGCTGCTCACATGGCAAAGTTGTACGGAGCCACCCCCTCCTACTTTGGTACATCGCGATCGTATGCTAATCGACAGTCTTTTTCGCGAATACGTACAGAAGCGCAAGCCACAACTCGACAGTATTTGCCAGGCATTGTGGGAAACACGTGTGCGCCAAGCACGCGATTCAATCGTTCGAGCGCGCGTCGAAGAGATTCGCAGGCGCAAACAACAGATCGAGGCCCGTTTGCGGGCACAGGGGTCGTGGCCTGAAAATGGGGAGCAATGAGAAGTCTATTGGTCGTTGTGGTGCTTTTTGCAACAGTACTACTGATATATGCGGGATGTACGCCGGCCGATCCACCTGTATCTAAAGAGGAGTTAATTGCTCGGGAAGTGGCGCGCCGTACGCGCCAATGGGAAGCAGGTTGGGAAGCCCGTTGTTGGGAAGAAGTGTATGCCGAAGCGAGCCGTCGAGCCGACTCGATCATTATCGAGCGAGTGCGTCGTGAGCAGTTTTTGCTGCACGGAGCCCATCGATTAGGACGCCCTCCAGTACCAATGGTCGACTTTCCTACTGACACAATACCGCTCATGCCTTTATTGCGCGATACCTCCTGGTTTGATTCGCTCCTACAGCAGTGGCAAATGAGCGACTCGGTGTCTGCGCAAGGACATGAGCGGTACTGAACGCGCCTAACTTATCGCATTTTAACCAGGCGTGTGGCATACATCGTATTGCTTTGCTGCAAGGTGAGTAAAAACACGCCAGCGGGTAAGTTACTCAAGGTTATTTGTCCTTGTTGATGGTCGATCTGTATGGGGTACTGAGCTATTTGTTTGCCCATATAATCGAATATGGTAAGCACAGCTTGCCCATCGTGGATGAACGGTGCCCACAGGCTAAGGCTACCTCCCGAATAAGGATTGGGTGCAATTGCCAGCGGTGAGCGGTTTGTATTTACCTCTACTTCTTCGGCAGCGTTTACTGCACTTTCACTTAGGCTTAGGGTGGTGCAAGCTGCTGCGTCGCCACTATTGCTTCCGTTGTTGTTGACGCCGTTTCCACAGGCATAAAAAGTAACTGGGCCACTGCCGGCAGCTGGGGCAGTCCAATCTACACTGAATTCATTAGTTGAGCTGGGAGCCTTTTGTTCTACGTATTTTCGGCCATTACTGGCTTGGGCAATTTTTGCATTGTCAGAGGGGTTGGCCCAGCTATCGTTGAGGGCAGGGCCGTTTTGCCCTTCAGGTGCTTGTAGTGCCACCATCTGAAAGCCGTAGCGTTGAGGCATACCCATAGTTGGGGTGACTGCTACGCGAACTTTATATGTCTGCCCGGGCTCGTAAGAGGTTATCGCTTCGTCATTGTCATCGAGCACGGTAATCTGTAGCGATACACTCATTGTAGAGCTGGAGCTATGACAGGTGACGCAAGTTTTTGGTGCGCCATTGGCGGTAGTGGCATCGCCCGGTGCACCCGTGTTGCCTTCGCCAGCTACTGTGGCACGCCCACCGGAGCTAGCGCTCCATATGAATAGGGCAAAGCTCAGTGCAAAGAGTGTGTAGAGCGTGTGGTGTTTCATGTGTAGTAGTTGTTTTATATGGAATTGATGACGTTAGAAGTTAAAGCTGCGGCGCCCGTGTGTTTGATTAGTCACTTAGGTGTAAAAAAGTGCGTATTTGTATCCTATTATCCTTGTTCATACCATATGCCCAATTCGGGATTTTTTCCTTGTACGCCTTTGTAAAAGGCCCGAATGTGGGCAAAGTCAGCTGCTTTGTCATTCGTGGGATAAAAGGGAGGGCTAAAGGTGACCTTTTTTTTGCCAAAGTCAAATTTAATCATGATTATAGGCACTTGGGCTTTTCGTGCGATATAGTAAAACCCCGTGCGCAGGCGATCTACTTTGCTGCGTGTACCTTCAGGTGCAATGGTGATGGCAAATCGCTCGTGCTGATCGAAGATATCAGCCACCGTGTCGACGTACTTATTTCGCTTAGAGCGATCTACGGGATAGCCACCTAACCATCTAAACAACCATCCAAAAGGTGGTTTGAATAAGCTGTCTTTTGCCAAAAACTTTACCTCGTTGAGCTCCCAGGCATTGCGTACCAGCAGACCCAACGGAAAGTCCCAATTGGAGGTATGTGGTATGGCAATGATGATGTACTTGTCCAGCTGTTTGGGGTTGAACCCTTCAATACGCCATCCCAAAAGGTGTAGTAACCAGCTACTAAGTTGCTTGAGCATGTCCGTGCAATATTGTTTTCCTTCTGAAAGGGAAAAGATAATACTAATAGCCTTTTGTGTGGCGCCACTATAAACCGGGCTTTGGATGGGTGCTGAGTGCTTGCGCCGCTCCCTTTACGATAAGTGCTTGCCCCGTAATGTAAGTGAGCATAATCCAGAATTGGGCGTGAGGCCAAGACCACATCTGCGGGCGAAAGCGGCTGATGCCAATTAGGCTATCGGAAAGCAAAAAGAGCAGCGCACCCCATAGAATGGCACGGTAATGGGCAGATGCAAGGCGCCCACCCAGATTCATGGTGGTTGCTACCATCAGGGTAAGTGCCAGGCTATACACCACTACAGGACCTTTCAAAGGAGTGGGTAGCCCTGGCCAAAGCGACCATAACAAGTAAATCGAGTATGCCATGAGCAGAATGAGCCACCAAGGGCGATATTGAACTAATCCTTTACCTCGAGGAGGAAATAGTACAAAGGCAACGATATAGCATATTTGCGCAAGTAAAAAAGCGCCAAGTCCACTTGAGAACCACAACAATGAAGACGTAGAGGATTGCTTGGCTATCTCTAATAATACATCGCCTAAGAGTGCACACATGATCGCAGCGCTGATCCAATGACTTACTGTGTGATATTTGAATTGATGCTGTGAAGTAAGCCAATACCATCCTAGGACAATCATGAGCAATGGCTTGGTAGCCCATGCAATACGAGGCCAACCATACCATAGGGCAAGCAAGTGCACGCCTGAGACTACCACATAGAGTTTGATCGGCAAAGGGATGCGTTTCATTTTTTTGCTTTTGGACAAAGCTACGCTCCCTAGCCTATGGATACATTACACACTTGCATCTATTCTACTATAGGAGGCATTGTTCACGATGGGCGCCTTACAGGCAAGCTCACTCTGAAGGTAGTGTCTTTACCCTCTTGAGATTGTGAGTCAATATGGCCACTCAAGTGCTCGACAATGTATTTGACAATGGATAGTCCCAAGCCTGTGCCTGGCAATGAGGTGCAGGTATGTGCTCGGTGAAAGGCTTGAAATACCTTTTCTTGCTCTGCTTTGGCGATGCCTCCATACCATTTGTCAGCTATGTGGATGACTACTAAATCGCTTGTGTGAGATGAGGCATAGATGTGGATATGTGGCTTCCGGTAGGAAGGAGTGTATTTCAGTGCATTGCTAATGAGGTGCTGAAATACTTGACTTAGGAGTGTTGAGTCGGTGTATATGGTGGGCAATGCATCTACTTTAATACATGCACGCTTCTTTTGGATCTCTGTGCTCCAGCTTGCAACACTTCTTCAATTAGTCCATTGAGTGGTACAGGTGCCATTTTCACCTTCAGGTGAGGCAGGGTTGCATAGTGCAGCGTAGACTCTAAAAATGCCTGTGTCTGCTGAATGGCTTTTGTGAGCTCGTCAAGGTAGTTATCTATCTCTTGATTGCTTTGTTTTGATACTGATCTTTTGAGTAGGCCTATATAGCCAGAGAGGGTGTGCAAAGTTGTCTTCAGATCATGGGATATGGCGTACGCGAAGTATTGAAGTCCGTTCACTTGCTGTACCAACTGGCTGTGTGTTTACTGGAGTTGTTCAAATCGTTCTTTTCAAGGCATTTTTTCCTGAGCATTGTCTTGGAGTGTGGGATGGAGTGTGGGAGCTGGTGTGGTAAGATGTAGTGATTGGCTCTTTTTCATATAAAGTGCGTGAAAACAGCTAAGAAAATGAGGCTTATTGATAGGAATGCCAAAGGACGACACTGGGAGTAAAGATTAGTAGCATGTAGGGTGAATGAGTGCTATGCTCCAAGAAGAAGGAACAAAAAGTTTGCCATTTACCAAAATGGTATCACATGTTTGGTGAATATGTGATGGCCATCATTGGGTGATGTGCTTGCTTTTTGATTTTATGCTGGGCCTTGTCTTTCTTGGAAAAAAGTAAATTGTTTTTGTGCCACGTAAAGTAGGGGATTTTTTCATCGCGGTGTGATGGAGGGTAGCACGTTGTGTCATCGAATCACACTGACAGTACCCGTATAGATGAGCTTTTCCCCTTTACAGTGCCATTGTACGCGATAAAGCAGTACAGCTGGACTAACAGGTTGGCTTCGGTAGGTGCCGTCCCATCGAGCATAAGGATCGTCTGTAAAAAACAAGCGGTTGCCCCACCGGTCAAAGATCTCGAAAGTAAAAGGTGACTCAATAATGAATGGGTTGCTAAGGCCAAATGTCTCGTTGAGTCCATCCCCATTTGGGGTAAATGCTTTTGGTAGAAAAACTTGCGAGCAATCGAGCGTTGAAGGATCGATCACGGTGATGTGTAGGCTGTCTATAGCTGTGCAGTATGCATCGGAAAAGGAAAGTGTATAGAGTGTGGAAGCTTCAGGAGTGATTAGCGTATACGGTGCATAAGGATCGGCCACACCTGTATGAGGTTGCCATTCAAAGTTAGAGGCACAGGATGGCGTGATATAGGTAGCTACGGAGTGGCCCAAGTAAATGATTGTGTCTTTAAGTTCTTGGGTAAAGCGCGCTATGCCGATTTGATCTGGTTGGAAAAAAAGCGTTTCAATTTGATCTGCAGTAAGTGCCTTTGCATAAAAACGGAGTTCGTCTATAAATCCTTCAAAGGGGCGTTCGAGTGTACAATTGCTGGCACCTAAAGTGAGTAAGAGGGTATCATTGGAGATGTCAACTCTTTGAAGTGCGTTGACTTCACCCATAAACTTGGTGTCGATGTAGAGTCTAGTACGAGCTCCTACGCGTACGACCACTACGTGATACCAGCACTGATTAGGCGGGAGTTGAGCTGAGATCGTACCACTGAGGCCAGCAGCTTCGCTGAGCAAGACACTGAGGTTGCGCGAAAATGGATTATACCGGATAGCAAAGGCACGCTCTATACCGCAACCGTCGCGGCGTGAGAGAATCACCTGGTCTTGGCTTGACAAGCTAGTAGGTTTAAAGTAAAAGCTGATAGTAAAGTCAGTGGTGTTGAAGTAATTTTCATTAAGTGCTGTACCTGGAAACACGACATAATCATCTATTCCGTCGAGGTAAAGGCTACTACCTACTACGCCGCATCCGCATTCGATTGCTCCATTCATAAAACCATTATTGGTTACTGTGCCCAGTACATCTATAGCTTGACACGAGTCGCCATCAAAAGTGTACCAGGCAATGAGGCCATCACTGACCTGACTTTTTGCCCAAAGGCAAGTGGCTAAGGTTAGTAGCACCGTAGTCAGAAAACGCATGAGGAGATGGTGTTTGAGCGTTTGCATAGATAATTTTAGCCTCAACGCAGATGATGCGTGAAGCATTTTAGCAAGTACGTGATTTATCCAAACAATTTATCGAAGCCGGGTGGTAGCATTTCTTTGATCAGCTCACGAGAGGTCTCTGATTGGATAGTGCGGGCTTGTGTCAAGGCACGGTTGACGGCTTCTAGTATTAAGTCTTGTAGTGCTTCGACATCGTGCACATCTACTTTTTGCGGGTCGATCAACAGGTCGCGCAATTCGCCTGCTGCTGTAGCTGTAACGCGTACAGCACCATCTTGTACAGAAGCCTCTACAAGCATGGCACTTAAGCGTTGTTGAATTTCTTCTTGCTTTTTTTCTAAATCGCCAAACAAGTTTCCAAACATCGTACTTCGTATTTTATGGTGCAAAGGTAATGAGGAGTAGGGCAAACGCCATTTCGCTATCCCTCGGGGATTTTATAGTTTAGAGGGGCATGTTTAAATCTTATCTGGCAGTTTCTATGAGCATATCGTAAGTTGTTGATCTATAAAGTGAAAACGGCCTATCCGAATGGTGTGTCACTCAAAGGTGATCATCGGGGAGTTGGGCATATGCTTCTTTGTTTATGGAGTTTAACCGATTATTTGAGATACTACCTTTTCAGTTGGGGCGCTACTCCAACAAACGTGCCCTAAACTATCGCGATCACTTGGGATGGCATGCATTGTCCACGCAGGAGTGTATACGATTGATGGAACACTATGCTGCGGGCTTGCTTGAGCGTGGGATTCGCAAAGGGCAACGCGTGGCGATCATGGCGCGGCGCAGCAGCCCTTGGTGGCATTTGGCCGATTTTGCATTGCAGAAAATAGGAGCTGTGGTTGTGCCGCTGCACACTGATTTAAGTAGCGAGCACATTATCCACATATTGAACGATGCGGGGGTGCGTCATTGTATTGTGGCCGATGCGTACACTTACAGTTGTTTGGAAACGCTACGCGAGAGTGTGCCTCATTTGGTAGAAGTCTACAGCTTAGAGCAAGTAGAAGGCTTGAGGTCTTTTCACGATATGCTCACCTTACCGACTGAGACCCATCAAGCAATTTTTGAAACTTACAAAGCTGCTATTCATGAAGACGACCTTGCCACCATTGTCTATACCTCAGGTGCGACAGGTATGCCCAAAGGTGTGATGTTGTCGCACCGCAATATAGTGAGCAACATCAAGTCGGTGAGTGAGCTTATACCCATTCGCAGGGGTAAGCGAGTATTGACTTTTTTGCCACTCAATCACCTATTTGAGCGCATGGTGTGTTACTTGTACATGGCCTTAGGAGCATCTGTATATTATGCTTCAGATCGAATGCTCCTCGAAGATTTCAAAGAAGTACGCCCTCATTGGTTCACTACAGTACCTCGTCTTTTGGAGAAGGCTTACGACTATATCTGGGAGCAGGCGCTTCAGCGCAGTGTGCTTCACAGGCAAATGTTGGCTTGGGCTGTACGTGTGGGTATGAAGTACGCGGGGGGGCACATGCCATTGGGCTATTGGTGGAAGCGCAGTATAGCTGATTTACTGATTTACCGTCATTGGCGGCGCTTGTTGGGTGGGCGAGTAGAGGGAGTAGTGGTGGGTGCAGCTACACTACAGGCATCGCTATCGAGTTTGTTTTCTGCAGCACGCATTGAGGTGCGGGAAGGATATGGCATGACTGAAACGGCGCCTGTCATCACCCTTAATTGTTTTGAATCGGGAAAGTATCGCTTTGGTACAGTAGGTATACCCATTCCCGGTATAGAGGTGCGGCTCGAACAGGTAGATGAGAGCGACACCTTTGAGGTATGGGTACGTGGCCCCAACGTAATGGTAGGCTATCACGGGATGCCTCAGGAAACACGGCAAGTGTTGGATGCCCGTGGATGGTTGCGCACAGGTGATTTAGGTCGATGGGTCGATGGCAAATTCTTGCAATTGATAGGCCGTAAAAGTGAGCTATTCAAGACCTCTTCGGGCAAGTTTGTCGTACCAGAGGTAGTAGAAAATGCATTATTGCGTTCCCCCTACATTGCGCAATGTATGGCTTTTGGTAGTGGCAAGCCGTGGGTTAGTGCACTTATCGTTCCCAACTTTACTTTGCTACATCGTTGGTGTATGGAGCATCAAGTACACTGGACGGCACCTACCTTTATGGTACTTAATCCAAGAGTCGAAAAACTATTGGAAGGAGAAGTGGACAAGGCAAATGCCCTGCTGGCGCCCCATGAACGAGTGCGCAAGTTTCAGTTGTTAGCAGATGAGTGGGGGGTGGAGACAGGCGAAATCACTGTCAGCATGAAGCTCAATCGCGCTCGCATTGCTCAGCGCTATAGGCGCCAGCTGGATCGTTTGTACAAAAAAAAGTCCACATATTTACCTGCTCCCAAAAGGTAAAGGGTTTAAGTGTTTTCAGAGTGAAAATGAGTTTTGGGCAGCTGTAGCCATTCGAGTGTGTTGTCAGCAAATATAGCCTGTTTTGTCGGGGTAGGTAAGTCAGAGGTTTCGATAAAAGCTCCGATGGTGAGGTCGCCCAAGGGAAATGGATAGTCTGATCCGAGCGTGACGCGGTGAGGGCCTATCATTTCCAGTACGTACTTGAGCATGCGTATGTCGTGAGTGATGCAATCGACCCAAAAACGGCCCAAATAGGCACTAGGGGGCACTGGGTTGTCTACGGCTACTAAGTCGGGGCGGCAGTGAAAGCCGTGTTCTATGCGGCCGATGGTAGGCAAAAAAGAGCCGCCCGCATGGGCAAAATTGACGCGTAGTTTGGGCAGTCGTTCGAATACACCACCAAATATCATTGAGCATATTGCCCGTGCAGTTTCTGCAGGCATGCCTACTAGCCATGGCAGCCAGTATTTGCGCATGCTATGAAAGCCCATCATGTTCCATGGATGAACAAATAGTGCCATGTCTAAGGCTTCCATAGCTTCAAAAATGGGGAAGAATTCCGGTTCGCTTAAGTTCTTGTCGTTGATGTTGGATCCTATCTGTATGCCAACTAAACCAATTTCTTTGCATCGTTGGAGCTCTTGAATGGCTAGCTCGGCATCTTGCATGGGGATTGTACCTAAGCCAATATAATGTTGGGGGTAGTCGTGTACCAGCTGGGCAATATGGTCATTGAGGTATTGCGAGAGCTCTAGGCAGTCTTTGGGTTTGGCCCAATAAGAAAACATGACAGGGATAGTGCATACTACTTGTATTTGGGTGCCCTGGGCGGCGTATTCCTCGATGCGCAATTTGGGGTCCCAACAGTTGCTTTTGATCTCTCTAAAAAATTCATTGCCCTTCATCATGCGGGCATAGCCGGGCTTGTGGTGTTCCAAATAGATAAAGTCGCCATAACCAAATTTGTCAGTCCATCGAGGCAGTTTTTCCGGAATGATGTGCGTGTGCATGTCAATCTTCAACATGGTTTGTCGTTTTGTTTAGACGAATGCGTTTACGTCGATTTATGAAACGAGAGCTACCAGCTGCGTATGACCTTTCCCCGTGCTTGCCATCCTGGCCCTTCGATTAAGTAGAACCATATACCTACTGCGTTATTGGGTAAAAATAGCTGTGCGGCGTACGTATGGATGTCGGGCTTTACCATTTGCACCATTCGGCCCATCGCGTCATAGAGGTAAATGTGTGTAGCACGGTGTGTTTTTGGCCAAAGGAAGAAAAGAGGCCCAGTAGTAGGATTGGGAAACACTTGTACCTCGACCCGTGATGTTGCCTCTATGGTAGGCGTAAGCTGCCAATTCAGTGCCATTTGTACTGCTGCCCAAGCATCGATGCGGCCGTAGCCTGCCGTGTTATTTGGGATGCTATCGCCAGGCCATCCGCCACAGCTCACAGAATCCGTAAGTGGTATTGCAGTTTGTTGTAAAATGTCTTTGATGAGTTGTGTATGGCCAGATAATTCGGGGCGTGCACTGAGCATCAGAGCGATGGTGCCGGCTACATGAGGTCCGGCCATACTGGTGCCGCTAAAAGTAGCATAAGCTCCATTGCGAATGGAAGAACGTATACTCACCCCTGGTGCTACTACATCAGGCTTGCGTCTAAAGCTGCTATCGACTGTTACAGGGCCACGACTCGAAAATCCAGCTACATAGTCGTTTGCATCTGTAGCACCTACCGAAAAACTGTGCTCAAAAATGGCGGCAGGTGCATTGACGGTACCACAGCCCGATCCTCCACTATTACCAGCTGAGACCACTACGACAATGCCAGCCATATCTAGATTGTTGACGGCTGTTTCTAAAAGAAAGAAGTTGCCAGGGTGGCAACCTTCTATCGGAGGGCATGCCCATGAATTGTTGATTACATGGGGTGCCAGATCAGTGTTGGGGTTTTGCCCATTGAGATCAGTGGGTGCTAAAAACCACTCAAAGCATTCCAAGTAAGTATAAGGAGATCCATAGCCTCGTTCCATGTTGCGGCAGCCAATCCATTGAGCTTGGGGTGCTACACCAATTTGATTGTCGCCATCGCTGCCCACCATAATCCCCATTGTATGCGTGCCGTGGTTGTGGTCGTCGCAAGGCGCTGGGGCATCTAAGCCACAGGGGTTGAGACTAGGGTCAGGGACACTGTCGCCGTGCAACGGGCTAATCTCGTGGATGGCATCGTGCCAGTTGTAGTTGTGATCTATCGTGTCGGTGGGGGAATAGTAACCTCTATACTTGGTCTTGAGTGCTGGATGTAGCCAATCGTAGCCAGTATCTTGCCCCCCAATGACGACGCCTTGGCCCTCATAACCCGATGCCCATGCTTGAGGCGCGTTGATCTGTTCGATGCCCCATTCTATTGCTTGAGGCCCACGGATAGCGGGGGCTGGAATTGGATCGGCCATTTTGACCTGTGGATTGGGCAGGATTTGAGCTACTTCGGGCAATTGTGCTAAGCGCCAGATAAGCGCCGACGAAGCGTTCTTTACAAAGATGGCATTGACGATAAAAAACGGCCTAAATAACGCCCTTTCCGCTTGTAACAAGGAGCGCACGCGGTGTTGTGTCTCTTTTGCAGTAGCCTGTAGTTGGGCATATACAAAGCGTCCCTTGGCTTGCTTATCGGGTAGAGCTTTTGCGGCTGATACATTAGCTTGCTTTCGCATCACTACAAAGCAGTCCACATACCCCTTAGTAGCCAGTTCGTCAAGTAAGGTGGAATCTATCCGTGCAGACTGAGATCGAAGGTGTAGTGCTAGTGTGCAGAGCAAGCAAGTACAAGTAATGTAGCGCATAATTGAGAGCTTGTTGGATGGCGAAAGTCATGTACCCTATAATACGAAGAGTTAAAGGTAAAAGGCAACTTCTTTGGATGAATGTTGATTACTTTGCAAAAAGTGCAGTTTTGTGAAAGGGCATTGAGGCATGTGTGGTTAAGCGTCTTCATATTAAGACAAATTGGCATATTTTTTGGCTTTTAAGTGTTGATGAATGCTGGCCCTAAGCTTGTCTGTACCTTCCTTGTCAATAGGGTTTAATGTGCTTGCATTTGTATTAAAAGTTCCGTAACATGTATTTTTGAAGAGTGAATGAGGAATTGTCTTTAACCATCATATAAGGGGGAATATATGCTCAAACAGACCCAGACTCAAAAAATGATTCAAAAGCTGTCGCCGCAGCAGATTCAATTAATGAAGCTGCTGCAAATTCCGACAGCAGTTTTAGAACAGCGGATCAAGGAAGAGCTCGAAGCCAATCCAGCGCTTGAAGAGGGGGATGTCAGCATGGAAGAGGAAGAGACATTGGAGTTAGGGCGTGCGGTAGAAGAAGATGTGAGCAAGGGAGAAGGGGAAGATGAAGAAGAAATAGAGCCAGCACCAGAAGAGTTTGACATAGAGGAATACTACGAAGAATATCTGGAAGACGACGAGCCTGGGTACAAATACAAGGCTGACAATTACAATCCTGATGAAGAGGAAAAAAACATGCCTCTAGCCGTCGAGAATACTTTTCACGAGTATCTTATTCAGCAATTGGGCATGATTGAGACCAAAGATGAACGAGATGAACTCATTGCCCAGCAGGTGATAGGGAGTATCGACGACGATGGCTATTTGCGCAGCACTGTAGCCTCCATTGTGGATGATTTGCTCTTTTCGCAAAACATCCAAGCTACAGAGGAAGAAATAGAAGCGTGGATCAAGCGCATTCAGCAGTTTGACCCTCCGGGTGTGGGAGCGCGCAATTTGCAAGAATGCCTTAAAATTCAACTGGAACGCAAGCTCGAGCAAGCCGATCAATACGACTCTGATGAGTTGGCTTCACTGCAATTGGCTTTGCGCATTATCACAGGCTATTTTGAAGAGTTTTCCAAAAAACACTATCAGAAGCTTCAGCGGCAGTTGGGCATTAGCGAGTCGCAGCTCAAAGACGCCATAGAGCAGATACTCAAGCTCAATCCTAAGCCAGCTAGTGGGTATACATCCGGTACGCGCAATACGCATTATGTGGTGCCCGATTTTATCATTGCCAACAGAGATGGAGAGCTGGAATTGCAACTCAACACGCGCAATGCACCTGACTTGCGTATCAGCGATCATTATAAGGAAATGTTGCGTGCATATAAGGAACGCACCAAAGGCAAGCGGCCTAACAAGAAGGAGAAGGAAGCGGTAATGTTTATCAAACAAAAGATCGACAGTGCCAAGTGGTTTATTGACGCCATTCGGCAACGTCAGGAGACGATGTACAAGACGATGTATGCCATCATGCAATACCAGTACGATTACTTTCTGACGGGCGATCCCAAGAAGTTGCGCCCTATGATTTTGAAAGATATTGCAGATATTACAGGTTTGGATATTTCTACGGTTTCGCGTGTGGCCAATAGTAAGTTTGTACAAACAGAATTTGGTACTAAGCGATTGAAGGACTTCTTCTCTGAGAGCTTGCAAACACAAGACGGTGAGGAAGTTTCAACTCTTGAAGTGAAAAAAATTCTTACCGAAATTATTGAGCACGAGGACAAGCGAAAGCCTTATTCGGACGAAAAACTCAAAAATATGCTGCAAGCGCGTGGCTACAATATTGCGCGTCGTACAGTAGCTAAGTACCGCGAGCAGTTGGGCATTCCTGTAGCTCGATTGCGCAAAGAGCTTTGAGTTGGCCCACCCTAAACGATCGAGTACCGCTCTTGCTCGGCGTACAATAGTTTCATCTGTTTCAAACCGTCCATTGGAATCTTCGGGGCCTAAAGGCGGCCCTGTATGTAGTACAGTGTGCCAAACCTTGTCAGAGAGGTGAAAGGCTCGCACACCCGTATTGTAGTGCAAATGGGCCATCTGTTCGGGGCGCAGGCTACCATCTGCCATCAACTCGAGGTGGGGTGCTGCAGCCTATTGCCATACTTACAGCTGGGGTATGCCTCCCCATGCCGTGGCTGTACCACCTAAGCTGAGGATGCGGTGAAAACCCAATAGCTTTAATTGGTCGATAGCCGTTAATGAATTGAGACAGTAATCGAGCGCTCGATAAAAAGTGCATTTCATCGAGTCTGCCTCTTCACGCAGCTGTTGGAGAAGGTATATATCTAGCTGGCGATAAGTTGAGTGTGCGCCAGCTACAATCCCGGAGGCACCTGCTATACGGCAAAGTTTGGCGGAAGCCAGCATGGCCTTTTTTTCATCTAAACTGTAGCAAAAATGTCTTGCTGAGTGCGTAGTAGTACCGTGGCTGGGATGTGGAGCAGTTCGCAAGCCCGTTCTATAATACCAGGGCCAGGTGTGAGTACGCCACGTTCGACATAGCTGCACGATTCGATGCGGTGTGCACCGCCCGTTGGGCTGCCAAGATAGAGGAAATCGAATTGGCACATATCTCGAGTGTCATGAGTCAGAGGGATGGATGACTTGCACTACCCAAGTGAGTACGAATCCATCAATGAGCCGGTAGTACAGATCGAAAGCGAGCGATTGGTCTTCTTTTTCAATATATCCTAGACTGTGTCCACCTTCTGGTAGAAAGGGGAAAGGTGCGATACGCATGTGTGTGCACCAATCGAGTTGGCGGCGCCCCCATGCTTTATACAAGCATTCCTTAGCTCCCCAATACACGTGCATGTGTGGGATGAGGTGATGAGGGTCGAGTGCTGCGCGCTCTTCAGACCGCATAAATTTGTGTGCAATACGGGCGATGTGCGGCACGACAACTTGTATGTCAACGCCTACTATATGAGGCGAGGCGATGACTGCGGCGCGATCTCGTGAGTGGCTGATCGATATGTGCCATTTGGACCCTTCCAATTGGGGCTTGCCATATGAGTCTTTAAGAATGCTACCGCGCACCTTGCGCTCAGAAAGTACGTGGACGAGATAGCGCACAGCCAACCACTCGATACGACGACGGCCTTTAAGTGGTTGTAGTTGTGCTTGTTCGGCGGCTGATAGGGATAGATGATGGCGGAAAAACTCTTCCGACTCTGTAATGTGCCACATACCCAATAACCCTTCATGTGGCTTAATGGCTTGTCGAAGTTGTAGCGGCATAATTGGCTAGTGGTGGTCATGCTTCAGGAAGAATGCGTCAGGGCTTCCAAGTATGCTTGCTCTAATGCAACGAGCTTTTGGAGCAAATGCCGTGCTACAGGCCCTGGCTGTCCATTGCCGATAGGGATGTCGTCTATTTGCACTACCGGTGCTATGCGCTTGATGGTACTGGTGATAAAAGCTTCGCTCGCTTGATGTAATTCCTCAATAGCCAACGGACGTAGTACTATCTCAAATTCTTCACGAGCTAATGTGATCACATGTTTACGGGTGATGCCTTGAAGTACTCCTTTAGCTGGAGTAATGATGGTGCCATCTCTTTTCACGAGGAAAAAGTTAGAGCGCGTGGTTTCAAAAATGTGTGTGCCATCGTGGTAGAGGATTTCGGCGGCTCCTGCTGCTTTTAGCCGGGGCAAAGCATGAATGCCGATGAGGTAGTTGGTAGTTTTTACTTCGGGTATATCTCGTTGATAACGGTGTAAGAGCAATTTTAAGCCGCGTTCGTATGTGACAGGGTCGAAAGGTGGCATGGGGTGTGCCAAAATAGCCACCGTAGGTGTTGAGCTCGGTGTGTAGCCATCAAGGCTGGCTCCACCTGTGACCAGGAAACGGATGCCCGCTTCGCGAATGTCATTGGCGGCAATGAGTTCTTTGACTTGCTGATGCAGTACTTCTTGTGAAAAGGGGAGGTTTATGTGTAACAATTGTGCAGAACGGAGCAAGCGGGTTAGGTAGTCATCTATAAACATGGGACGCCCTTGTCGTGCTAGCAGATAATCGAAAATGGCGTAACCCCGAAGCAACCCTAAGTCGGACACCGGTACTACTGCTTGGTCTATAGGAGTGAGTGTCCCATTCAGCATGTAATAGCGCATCATGGTTATGGTTGGTTAAACTTCACTTATATGGCAAAGAGGCCAAGCTCCACAATTCTTTGCAAAGAAGTATCGAATTGGGAGTGTCAAAAATTAGTGGTGCGGCAATTTCCCCATAATAGTTTTGCGATTGGCATTTAATTTCTAATTTCAAAGCCAGTTTCTAATGGTGAAGGAGTAGGCTGAACTCATATGGTCAGCCTTGTATTTAATGCTATTGGGTATAAGCTGTGCAAAGCAACTAATTTTTTCAACAATAAAACCCATTCGGTATATGAGCTACGACACCAAAGACATTAGAAATGTCGCTTTGCTAGGCCATTCGGGCTCCGGCAAAACGACTTTAGCGGAGGCCATGCTATTTGAGGCAGGGGCAATCGATCGCAGAGGGTCAGTAGATGAAGGCAACACCGTGTCGGATTATTCCTCTATTGAGCAAGAGCGCAAAGGCTCGATTTTTGCCACGCTCATGCATGCCAATTGGAAAGATTCTAAAATCAATATCATTGATACCCCTGGGCTGGATGATTTTGTGGGGGAAGTGATCTCTGCTTTGAAAGTGGCTGATACGGCATGTATGGTGCTCAACGCTCGCAGTGGTGTCGAAGTGGGAACAGAGCTCATATGGGAATATATTGAAGCATTTCGCACACCTGCATTATTTGTGGTGAACCAGCTGGATCATGATAAAGCCAACTATGAAGCTACAGTAGAGCAAGCACGTGCTCGCTTTGGCAACAAGGTGTTGCCATTCCAGTATCCATTGCAAGTAGGCCCCGATTTTCACGCCATTGTAGATGCCTTGCGCATGACGATGTATGTCTTTGGGCCAGAGGGGGGTAAACCCGAAAAACAACCCATCCCTGAAAGTGAACAGGCACGAGCACAGGAGATGCACAATGCCATTATAGAAGCAGCAGCAGAGAACGATGAAGATCTCATGGAGCGCTTTTTTGAAGCAGGCACGCTCAGTGAGGAGGAGTTGTCGTACGGTTTGCGTTTGGCTATTGCCAACTGTGATTTGGTGCCGCTATTTTGTGCGTCGGGAGCCAAGAATATGGGATCAGGGCGCGTTATGGGTTTTATCAATGATGTATGTCCATCTCCTGCTGATCGCCCTCCGGCGAAATTGGTTGGAGGCGGCTCATTGCCTTGTGACCCTCAAGGTCCTACCACTATATTTATTTACAAAACGATTTCAGAGCCGCGCGTAGGTAATGTATCCTATTTTAAGGTGTATTCTGGCACATTGAAGGCTGGTGATGAGCTGGTAAACGCTGATAATGGCACAGTGGAGCGTCTCAGTGCTATTTACGTGGCCAATGGAAAAAACCGCACGCCTATTACTGAGCTCAAGGCAGGTGATTTGAGCGTGACGGTCAAGCTCAAAAACTCGCATACCAATCAGACGCTCAATCAAAAGGGGGTAACCCACAAGATAGAGCCCATTCATTGGCCCGAACCACGCATTCGCACAGCCATTCGTGCCGAAGGCAAGAACGAGATGGAAAAGGCCATGAAAGCTCTTTTTACCATAGCAGAGGAAGATCCCACGCTGATCGTTGAGCAGTCTCGTACGCTGAAGCAAACCATTTTACACGGGCAAGGCCAATTGCATTTAGACCTAATCAAGTATCGTTTGGAAAAAGTCAACGGTGTGCATTTGGAATTTGAAAAGCCCCGAATTTCCTACCGAGAAACGATTACCAAACAGGCCAATGAGTCGTATAGGCATAAAAAGCAGACAGGTGGAGCTGGCCAGTTTGCCGAAGTGCATATGCGAATAGAGCCGTGGTATGAGGGGATGCCCGATCCTGAAGACCTGACTATCAGGAATAAAGAAGAAGAGCAATTGCCATGGGGTGGTGTACTTTCCTATTATTGGTGTATTGTAGGTGGATCGATCGACTCGAAGTTTAGCAATGCCATTAAGAAGGGCATCATGCAAAAAATGGAGGAGGGGCCACTTACTGGTTCACCGTGCCAAAACATTCGAGTGTACATTTATGATGGTAAGATGCACCCTGTCGATTCCAATGATATGGCATTCCAGATAGCTGCTTTACAGTGCTTTAAGCGAGCATTTGAGCATGCAGGCCCACAGCTGTTAGAGCCTATTTACGAATTAGAAATTTTGTGCTCTGATGACGTCATGGGCGATATCATGGGTGATTTGCAGACGCGGCGAGCTATTATTCAAGGTATGTCAGCAGAAGGGCACTATCAGAAGATCATTGCCAAGGTACCCTTGGCAGAGATGTACCAGTACTCTTCCACGCTGCGTTCCATTTCTCAAGGTAGGGCTAAATTCAAGATGCGTTTTGCCGAATATGCTCCTGTGCCACATGATGTGCAACAGCGGCTCATCGAGGAGCACAAGGCACAAGAAGCAGAGGCGTGAACCTGATGAGCTAAAAGCGAAAAGTTTTGGCCACATGTGTTTTCGCAAGACTTCCTTGTGAAGTACACTGAGAAATGCAGCGTCAGTGCCAAGGTGGCGAGCCTGTCCTGTATGTAAGGGGCGGGCTTTTTTGTTGTGCACTTACAAGGGGCGAAAACGGAATGATTTTAGTGGCAAGAACTTATGCCCTCCTTCACTTTTAACGGATGAATACATGGGTGGTTTTGAGATACAATTGCACGTGCGGGGTATGCTGTATGGGCTGGGGATGATATGGACGCTATTGTCGTGCCAGCCAGAAAAGGGGGTGGTGGTCAGTCAAAACTTGGAAGTAGCTACGCCCGAACAGATGCGCTTGATAGGTTCCGCTTTTCGTCAGCAGATACGGCGTATGCCAGCTGAATTTCCCATGCTGAGTCGCAGCCAGTACGAGGAGGCCTATGCCTACATGGAGCAATTGTTATTGATGGTGGTGCGTACGCCACAATACCAATATCGAGACTATTACGAATGGAGTGTGGATCTCATTTACGACGATTCTTTAGCTCATGCCTTTATATTGCCTGGTGGGCATTTGTTTATCACTACGGGCTTGTTGCGTTATATAGAAGATGAAAGCCAAGCATTGGCACTCATCGCCCATGAGTTATACTATGCCGATAGGGAAGTAGCTTTTGAACAACTGCGGGCGGTTACGGGGGGATTCTTGTTAGGCGATATTGTACTGGGCAATCCGGTAGAAGGGCTTGATGAGGCAGCACAGGCAGCAGCTTCCATTAGCTGGCCAGCGAATGCCGTCGTGGAGGCAGACTCGGTATGCGTGGAGGTGTTGTGCCCTTTTCGCTATGATGCGCAAGCATTGGCATGCTTGCTGGAAAAGATGCAACAAGATGAAGGGCAGTCTCTCGAGTGGGTACGCACACATGGGCCAATTTCCAAAGATCGAATCGATCGAATACGGCAGTTAGCTACATCATGTGGCTACAATGGGCTGACACATGCCGCTGCTTGGCAACAATTTATATCATCATGGTTGCCATAGTGTCACGTGCTTGTGTGATCGAATGCGCATTGGAAATCGTAAAGTACAGGGGGGCAAAGTTTGCTTAAGACAGAGCGATGTCTATCTTTGCCCCATGCTTCAAGCAATGCGACATATCGTCACGCTGCCTGTATGTGCTGCACAGCACATGCAGCGCCGTTTTCGTCGCCGCCCTTCGGGGCGCGTATGAGTCATATCACCCACCTAGGGTAGCTGGTAGCTGCCATCTTTCTTTGAAAAGAGCAAGTCGCATTTCCCAAATATTTTACGCAACTAATGGTTTCACCACATCTGCCTACAAGGCCAGATGCTAATCACGTGGCACATGTCTATTCGCATAGAAGTAGCAGGACCTGCACATGCTCATTATGCTGAGGCTATTTGCCAGCTCATTGAGGATTCGGCACGGGCACGTGGTACAGGTATTGCCCGGCGTGCACCCCAGTACATTGCGGAGAAGATCATTTCGGGTAAGGCTGTCATTGCACTTGATGGCGCAGAACTGGCCGGCTTTTGCTATATCGAAACGTGGGAACACGGTCGTTATGTGGCTAACTCAGGGCTGGTAGTAGCGCCGCAGTATCGCAAGCAAGGGTTAGCCAAAGCTATTAAGAAGAAAGCATTTCACTTAGCCCGAAGCTTATATCCTTCGGCCCGTGTTTTTGGCATTACGACCAGTTTGGCTGTAATGAAGATCAATACTGAGCTGGGCTACAAACCTGTGACCTTTTCTGAGTTGACGCAGGATGAAGCTTTTTGGGATGGCTGTCGTAGCTGCCCCAATTACGACATCTTGCAACGCAACAATCGGCGCATGTGCTTGTGTACAGGCATGTTGGCGCCTTCTGCTGAGGAAGAAGCTGTGGCAAAAAAGGGTACATCTACTTCTTCATTCATCGCTACAAACACAAACCATGAGTGACCAAAAAAAAGTGGTATTAGCCTATAGTGGTGGGCTCGATACTTCCTTTTGCATCAAGTATTTGAGTGAAGATATGGGCATGGAAGTACATGCCGTTACAGTAGATACAGGAGGGTTCGATGCGGCAGAGCGAGCTGCTTTAGAACAGCGTGCACACATGTTAGGGGCTGCTTCTTGGACATTGATCGATGCGGTGCAATCATATTACGATCAGTGTATCAAGTACTTGATTTTTGGCAATGTATTGCGCAACCATACTTATCCGTTAAGTGTGAGCGCTGAGCGTTTGTTTCAAGCTATTCAGACGGCAAAATTTGCACAAAAAATTGGTGCTCAGGCAGTAGCTCACGGAAGTACGGGCGCTGGTAATGATCAGGTGCGTTTTGACCTGGCATTTCAAGTGTTGGCTCCTGAGCTCGAGATTATCACGCCTATTCGAGACTTAAAACTCAGCCGACAGGAGGAAGTCAGCTATTTGCGCAAGCACGGCATATCCATCGCATGGGAAAAAGCGCAGTATTCCATCAACAAGGGGCTTTGGGGTACTTCCGTGGGTGGCGCTGAGACGCTTACTTCTCATAAACCTTTGCCATCGGAAGCATGGCCAACGCAACCTGAGGCCACAGCACCCCGTGTGGTGACCCTGAAGTTCGAATCGGGTGAGCTACGTGGTATTGACGATCGTGTACTCGAGCCAGTGGCTGCTATTCGGCAACTTGAATCTTTAGCAGCTCCGTATGCAGTGGGGCGTGGCATGCATGTGGGCGATACGATTATCGGCATAAAGGGACGCGTGGGCTTTGAGGCAGCAGCTCCATTGATCATTATTGGTGCACACCAGCTATTGGAAAAACATGTGTTAACTAAGTGGCAGCAATACTGGAAAGATCAGTTGGCTA
>JALSGS010000033.1 GCA_026982695.1 Saprospiraceae bacterium | reverse complement strand
ACATCAAAATAAAAGTGCTCAACATAATGACAGCCGAAGGTATGCCTGCCGCTCAGCCAAGAAAAATGGCTTGATTTAAAGGATTATTAGCAATAGCTATGTGTGCTCGATTTATGCAACAAAGCCCACTTATACTGGTAAAATGAACACACACGCAATTTTTAGGCCTCCAAGTTGGCCGACTTATTAGAGGAACAGAAATACTTCTCTTGATGTGGTAAAACCACATCAAGAAGTCTAGGCATTGAGCAAGGGCACTTTCTTATACGTTAAGTGCCTTTTCGAGCTCTTCAGTTAATTCGAGATTGTGAAATACCTGTTGCACATCGTCGTCTTCTTCGAGTGCTTCTACCAGGTCTAAGACCTTTTTAGCGGTTTCTACATCGAGTTTTACGGTATTGAGAGGGATGCGTTCGATCGTAGCACTTTTTGGTTCAAGCTCAAGCGATTCGAGCTTTTTTTGCATTTGACCAAAGTCGGCAAAATCTACAGTAACCGTGATTTCGCCCGTTGCCTCATCTACTTCAATGTCTTCTGCTCCTCCATCGATCAATTCCAGTTCCAGCGTTTCGGGATCCATATCGGGCTTGTCCAGGATAAATATTCCTTTTCGGGCAAAGAGAAAATCCACCGAGCCCGAGGTAGCTAAGCTACCGCCCTTTTTGTTGAAAATGGCACGTACATTGGATACTGTGCGATTCGTATTATCAGTGGTACACTCTACAAAGATAGCCACGCCACCGGGGCCATAGCCCTCATAGGTAGGCTGGTACAAGGCGCTACTTCCACCTTCAGCTGCTTTCTTTATGGCCCGCTCAATATTGTCTTTGGGCATATTGGCTCCTTTAGCATTGGCCAGTGCTAAGCGCAAACGGGGGTTGAATTCCGGATCGGCACTTCCCCCTTCGCGTACTGCTACGTGGATTTCCTTGATGATCCGGGAAAAAATTTTAGAACGTTTAGCGTCGACGACGGCTTTTTTGTGCTTTACTTTTGACCATTTATTGTGTCCTGCCATAAAAGTACATTTTGCCTGTGCAAAGGTACAATTTTGCCTCAAGCCTTAGCTTACACAAGCTCGTATTAGTGGCAATAAAAAAGGCCAGACGGCATCGCCTGACCTTTTTTGTTCTTTCCACAGTTGTCGGGGTGGCAGGATTCGAACCTGCGACCCCCTGCTCCCAAAGCAGGTGCGCTAACCGGACTGCGCTACACCCCGAATGAAAGCCTCAGTTTTTGAAAAAAATGTTCCCCTTTGGGAACATTAGCGGTGGAGGCGGGATTCGAACCCGCGGTACCCCTTTTCGGAGTACGCCGGTTTAGCAAACCGGTGGTTTCAGCCACTCACCCACTCCACCTCAAAGCTCCAAATGCTGTTTCATTTCCAGTGGCGGCAAAGGTAGAAAAGCCAGTTTTTATTTACAACCCTTAGCGAAAAAAAGAGTTACATTGCGATGCAACAACCTCATTATCAACCATTTGACTTAAGGCTCAGTCTAATTTTCTTTTCTAGATCTTCCACCTTGCCTTTAAATACCTGATCGGTATCCATGAGGCTTTCCACAGTCCGACAGCTATAAATCACTGTACTGTGGTCGCGCCCTCCAAAAGTTTGACCTATGGCTTTGAGCGACTTTCCTGTCAGTTTTTTGGCCAGATACATCGACAACTGCCGTGCAATAACGACTTGTCGCTTACGCGTTTTGCTGGCCAGCTTTTCTACTGGCACATTGAAATATTCGGCCACCAACTGTTGAATAAAGTCTACAGTGATTTCTCGGTGCAAATGATTGACGAATTTGTTGATCACCTCTTTGGCCAATTCCAGATCAATTTGACGGCCGTTGAGCATGGCTTGCGCACTCAGCGAGACCAATACACCTTCCAACTCGCGGATATTGCTCTGTATTTGATAACAGATGAACTCAACTACATCATCGGGAAGTTCCACGCCTTCGCGCTTCATTTTGGCCCACATAATAGCCATACGCGTTTCGAATTCGGGTGGTTGCAGGTCGGCTGAAAGCCCCCATTTAAAGCGCGAAATCAGGCGGGGCTCCATCCCTGGCAAGTCTTTAGGTGCCCGATCGCTAGTCAGCACAATCTGCTTTTGGTTTTGATGCAACTGGTTGAATATGTAAAAAAAGATCTCTTGTGTTTTGGGTTTGTTACTTAGAAACTGAATATCATCGACAATGAGTACGTCGAGCAGTTGGTAAAAATTGACCAAATCATTGACAGCATTGTTGCGAATCGCATCGATGATTTGATTGGTAAACTTTTCACACGACACGTACAGCACTGACTTTTGGGGGTAAAGCTCCACAACTTTGTTGCCAATAGCCTGTGCTAGATGAGTCTTGCCTAGACCGACATCGCCAAAAATGACTAAGGGGTTGAAAGATGTGGTGCCCGGCCGCTCGGCGATACTCAAGCTCGCAGCGCGCGCCAGTCTGTTGCAATCCCCTTCAATGAAAGTGTCAAAAGTAAAAGAAGGATTGAGCTGTGGATTGATCTTTAGCGGCTTGATGCCGGGAATGACAAACGGATTTTTGATTTCTTTGGCATTTACTAAGCCCAGTGCCCCGTCTTGCTCCTTTTTCTTGGGCTTCTTGGCACGTCCTCCACCTGGCTGGCCAGCCCGTGCAGCTGTGCGATGCGGGCCATCACCTAATAGAATCTGGTATTCCAAACGCCCCTTTTCGCCCAGCTCCTTTTTAATGGCACGGCGCAATACCATGACAAAGTGCTCTTCCAGCCACTCGTAAAAAAACTTGTTGGGCACTTGAATCGTGAGCACATTGCGCTCAAGCTTTACGGGCTTGATAGGTTCAAACCAAGTGCGGAATGACTGGGGGTTTACATTTCGCTTGATGATCTCCAGGCAACTGCCCCAGACAGCCACGCAGTCTTTGTCAACCATCCTGACTTCAGATTGATTCATTACCTGCTGGGTAAATAAGTGAACAAATACAAAAGCACACACAACCTAAATGGAGTGCCTGGGTATCAGTAAGCCTGTATTGTAAAATAAGAGGGATGCCAATCCGTGATCATGCAGGAAGCCTCAGTACGTGCACAAGAAAGATCGCGGGAAGGCGTCTTGCGCAAGTACAAATATGGGCCGAATCAAGCGACATTTCCAAGCTGACAAGAGATCTTTTTTACCCAATCACAACACAAGACCATAAGATTAAAATAATGATTTTCAATCAATTAAATGTCATGCATCTTTACAACAATCTCATTTTCAGTATCTGATTTTTTCAATAGAAAGTCCACTTCACAGATAGAGTGCAGCTTCTTTCCGTATGGCCTGCACAGCCTTTGTCGTAGCTGGTTCTTCCTGTTTTTCAAAAAACAGGATCAAGGCATCTGCCAATACTTTGGAATCAGCTTTAGGGTCGACTTGCTCTGCTACTCCGTTAATGATTTGCTCCACCTCTTGGCGAGCCAGTTTAACGATATGCCACAAGTTGTCAGAAACGTAAATTTGTTGGCTGACGTTGTGTTCGAATTCCTGTTGAATAGCCATGAGCAGTGCTACGCGCAAGGCAGCTGCATGAGTACCCTCTACGCGAATACGCAACACCAAATTGGGCAAACTGATGCGCTCCATGAGCAATGCCAAGCGTTCGTATGCCTGAAGTTTGAGCGGCAAAGTGGTTTTGCGCACTTGTTGGCTCAACTCCACTTGCTTGAGTTGTAGTTGCTTGTCCAGAAACGATTTGATGAGCCGATAGGCCGTAAAAAATACGATCAGCCCAGGGATGGTTAATTTGAGTATTTCGAGCAAAAAGCTGAGCAATCCAGACATTGCTGCCATGTTAAAGTTTCTCTATAGTGTGACATACTGCCAAGCAAAGCTACACATCGGCTCTTGCTCAGCGGGGCCCAAAGATGAGCAATTTGCCAAAAGGCAAATGAACCTTAGCCCAAAGTGTTTTGTATTTTTGCAAAAATTGAAGGGACTATGGCTGCAACACTTACTAAAGAACTACCTCTTACCATTACTCCATCTGCCTTTCAACAACTCATGGAAATCAAAGCAGACCAACAAATTTCTGACGAGATGGGCCTGCGCGTAGGGGTAAAAGGTGGGGGGTGTGCAGGCTTTACCTACGTGCTGGGCTTCGACCAACAAAAGGAAAACGACGAAGTGTACGAGTATCAAGGGCTGAAAATCTTTATTCAGAAAGCTCACTTGTTATACTTAATGGGTACGCGCATTGACTGGGCAGAAGGGCTTAACAATCGGGGATTTACCTTCGACAATCCTAATGCACAAGAAACATGTGGTTGTGGCACTTCTTTCTCGGCCTAAATAGGCAAACAGACAAATTATTAGGGTTGCTAGTCAGAAAAGCTTTGCAACACGGCGAAAAAGTGTTACACTAGGGCCCACTTTCATCAACCACTGAATTCCTTAAAAGTGAGTTTATTATGGGGTTATTTGACTTTTTCAAAGACGAGTTCATTGAGGTAATTGATTGGGTCGAACAGGATCCTGATGTAGTATTGTGGAAGTTTCCCGATCGGGATGCCAATATTAAATATGGTGCACAACTAACGGTTCGTGAGTCGCAGGTAGCCCTGTTCGTCGATGAAGGGCAAATTGCCGACGTGTTGGGACCTGGCCAATGGGAGTTGATCACCGAAAACCTTCCCGTACTCACCACTTTGCGCAACTGGGACAAAGGGTTTAAATCGCCTTTTAAGGTAGATGTTTACTTTATCAGCACGCGTACATTTACCAATCTAAAATGGGGCACACCCAACCCGGTAATCATGACTGACCCCCAGTTTAAGCAGGTTCGGGTGCGCGCTCATGGCGTGTATTTCGTAAAGGTAAAAGATCCGGCAACCTTTTTCAAAGAGTTTGCAGGTACTCATCCCGTGCTGCGTATTCAAGACATCGAAGAACGACTACGTGGCATTGTAGCCCCCAAGTTTTCGGAAGTGCTGGCCGAGTCAGGCATCTCAGTAATGGGGTTAGTGGCCAATTACACTGAGTTAGGCGACAAGATTCGACCTTTCCTCCAAAAGGATGTCGAACCCTTTGGGCTGGAGATTACGAAATTTCAAATCACAAGTACCACGCTGCCCAAAGAAGTCGAAGCCTTTTACGACAAGGTCACCAACATGAACATGGTCGAAGATATGGAGCGCTTTACGCGTTTTCTGCAAGCTCAAGCTATCGAAAAAGCAGCAGACAATCCTGGAGGAGGGGCAGGTGAAGGCATCGGCATTGGTGTGGGGCTAGGCATGGCCAAAATGATGATGGACAGCCAAGAAAGACCAAAACCAGCAAGTGATACTACGGCTCAGTCCAAGCAAGAAATTCTGGACTTGCTCAAGCAGTTGGGCGGGATGGTGAAAGAAGGCATCCTCACGCAAGAAGAATTCGAAGCTAAGAAAAAGGAATTGCTAAGCCGCTTGTAAAAGCGGCGTATAATAAGGTGCTCTTTTCATCTGACTTTCGTTTACCTTCAGACGGCCATGCCTGAGCCACAAGCACAATCGCCAAAACCTAGCTCGCAGTCCACGTCTTCTTCCTTTGTAAAAGGTACTCTGTACGAAGAATGCCCTTCGTGTGGAGGGCAGCTCCAATATGCTGCAGAAAAGCAGCGAATCGTCTGCCCATATTGCGGATATGAAGAAGACTTTGACCGAGCCAATGACCAAGTGGTAGAACAGAGTTTATCTGAGATTGCCCGCGCCATAACCACTTGGTCGCCTCAGGAAATAGGCCGCCAACAATTTGAGTGTCATAACTGTGGGGCCAAGGTATTAGTAGATTCCGACGAAGTACACATTCGCTGCAGTTTTTGTGGGAGTGAAAACATCAACGTACAAGCCATTACCCAAAAGTTTATCAAGCCTGTAGGCATCATTCCCTTCTATATCGGACGCGCTAAAGCCACCACACTATTCAAAAAGTGGATCAAACAAGGATGGTTTCATCCCAACCAACTCAAGCGACTAGCCCAAATATCCTTTCTTCAGGGCATGTATTTGCCTTTTTGGACATTTGACGCCCAAACTGAAAGCGACTGGGAAGGAGATGCGGGCTATTATTACTATGTGACGCGTACCATTATGGTCAATGGCAAACCTAAAGTAGTGCAAGAACGCCGCATACGCTGGGTACATCGCAGCGGACATTTGAGCCATTTTTTCGATGATGTGTTGGTGCCTGCCTCTGGAGGGCTTACGCCCGAGAAAGTAGCCGAAATCGAACCCTATCGCTTAGATGAGTTAGTCAATTTCGACCCTCGCCTGATGTTGGGATGGGACGCCGAAGTCTATCAGGTGGAGGTAGATAAAGGCTACCAAATTGCGGACAAAATCATGGACCATCGCATCAGGCAGATGTGTGCTGCACAATTGGGCGGCGACACCCAGCGCAACCTGTATATTCGCAGCCACAAGTCCGATCAAACTTTCAAACTCATCTTTTTGCCCATCTGGATTGCAGCGTATACCTATAAAGGCAAACGCTATCACTTCATGATCAATGGGCAAACTGGTAAAGTAAGTGGCAGTAAGCCCTTGTCTTGGGTGAAAATCGCTATCCTTGTACTGGGTTTCGTGGCTATCTTGGCGCTATTATACTTTTTGCGTCAGCAAGGAGTATTTACTCAATAATGAATGATCGTCAGCTCATGATCCAGATTTTTGTTACAGGAGGCACTTTCGACAAGGAATACGATTACCTCTCAGGAGGACTATTTTTTAAAGACACGCACATACCCAAGATGCTCGAACGAGGGCGCTGTACCTTAGATGTGGACATCAAAACGTTGATGATGATCGACAGCTTAGACATGACAGATGCCGACCGAGCGATCATAGCACATAATTGTCGCCTGACCAAAACAAACCAGATTCTCATCACCCATGGTACCGATACGATGGTACACACGGCGCGCTACCTGGCCGAGCAAAAGATAGAGGGAAAGACGATCGTGCTGACAGGTGCACTGATCCCTTATGCCTTTGGCACTTCAAGTGATGGCTTTTTCAACCTAGGCAGTGCATTGGCTTTTGTACAAACACTGCCACCCGGTGTGTATGTTGCCATGAATGGCCGTTACTTTCACTGGAACAACGTGCGCAAGAATCCCCGTACAGGCTACTTTGAAGAATTGCCTGTTGAGGAATCTGTGTGAATAATGATCCGGCCTACAGCCCATGCTGCATAAGTAAGCCACTCCGATGTATGCGTCAAAGACTGCGATAAATCGACAGGGCCAGGTACGATGCTCATGGCTGCAGTCACTCCCATAGCGCGTATCTGTTCAGGTGTAGCCTCCAAGCTACCGCATAGGACCACTACTCCCACCTCTCGATGCTGCGCACGGGCTGCCACCGTAGCGATGAGTTTGCCATGAGCAGTTTGTGCATCGAACTGCCCCTCACCCGTAATGAGCCAGTGGGCCTGAGTCAAATACTGGTCAAAACCGATTTCGTCCAACAACCACGCAGCTCCTGGCACCAAGCGAGCGCCGAGAAAAACCATAGCACCCGCCCCCATACCACCTGCCGCCCCACTACCAGGTATCGACGCCACGGCACACCCCATCGTGTGTTCCAATAACTGAGCAAAGTGATGAGTTTTCCTTTCGAGGAGTGCTACCTCTTCTGGCGTAGCACCTTTTTGCGCTGCATAAGTGTGCGCGGCTCCCTGTGGCCCTAAAAGTGGGTTCTGTACATCACACCACGCGATCACCTCTTGAAACTGGCACGGTGATTCTGGTGGCTCGATGCGTACCACGCGATCCAACGTGGCACCTGTAGGCACAAAAGCTGTTCCCGTCTCATCCAAAAATCGCCATCCCAGGGCAGCGGCCATACCAGCGCCACAATCATGAGTGGCACTCCCGCCCAATGTGAGCACCAAGCTACTGGCACCTTGCCGAGCAGCAGCCCGGATCATTTGCCCAACACCAAAAGTTGACATATACAATGGATTGCGTTGCGCCACAGCTATGTGTTCGAGTCCGGCAGCTTGAGCCAGCTCCACCAAAGCTGTCCGCCCATCAGCAGACAAGCCTATAGCTACAGCTCGTGGCCGCCCCAATGCATCGCCTACCTTTATGTGATGACGACGTCCCTGCACATGATAGAGCCACACGTCAAGGGTATGTTCTCCGCCATCAGCCAAAGGGCAAGGAATACACACTAATTTTGGGCTAGCCATTTGCAACCCACGGCAAATAGCTTCTACTACCTCAGTAGCTGGCAAGGCTTCCTTGAAGGAATCGGGGGCAATAAGTACTTTCACCGCGTTTTTTGCCATTTGAAAGAAAATATAATGCACATATTGATTGCTTCTGCCACACCTTTTGAGGTGACTCCTCTGTTGCAGTGGCTCGACGCGCACTACGCATCCAAAGTGACAAACTCATATTCGCTGGGCAACCATCACCTGCAAATATGCATTACCGGGGTGGGAATGCCTTTGACAGCCCTCAACTTGGGCCACCTATTTGCCTTACATCGACCCGATATAGCCATCCAAGCAGGTGTCGCCGGTGCATTTCACGACAAATGGCCCTTAGCAAACGTGGTGGAAGTAGTCAGTGAGCGTCTAGGCGACTTGGGCGCTACCCAAGCAGATGGTAGCTTTATCACCGCACACGAAATGGGGCTCATTGAGCCCAACGCCCCACCTTTTCGCGATGGTGTGTTGTACAACGACCAAAGCTATGGCTTCTCCTTCCTGCCCAAAGCCCATGGGCTGAGTGTGAATAATGTTACAGGCACAGAAAGTGCACTTCGCCAACTGCGCCACAAATTTCCAGATGTCGACGTAGAAAACATGGAAGGGGCCGCTTTCTTTCTGGCTTGCTTAATCCATCAGGTACCCTTCATTAGCATACGAAGCTTGTCCAATCGCGTCGAGGCACGTCAGCGAGCCAACTGGAAGTTGGCCGAGGCCATAAATAGCCTCAATGAGGTGTTAATCCAGATGATCCAGGTACTAATTGACGCATAAGCTCGGGAAAAGCTCCTTGTTTTTGACGCCAGGCGATCACCATCTGAACAACATGCCCATAATTGGCCATTCCGCCTTCTACGCCCTGTATCAACAGATATTGATTGTACAGCCAATTGCGCAAGGCAGGCAAGAAATCTGGATATCGATCCATTTGCCATTTTACAGCACGCATATCGCGCCTCACCCAAGGATTGAGCTGGGCACGAGCTTGCTGTAAAATGGATGGAGCAAAACGGCGCAGCTCATCGGTCAAATACAACCACCAATGATACCACCCACTATAGCGCACTAGTGGATCAGCTAAAGTAGTAGTAGCATACCAAGCCCAAAAGTTGCACTCACTTTCAGCACCAAAGCCTTGACCATGTGCCAACTCATGGGCCAACACAAAAGGTAGCTGTAGGGTGTGCAACCCCTGATCGACATGTGCTTCAGCCGAGTAAGGTAAGTAAAACCCAGCAGTACCAAATCGCAGCAATATTCCAGCTGGTTTCACATCGCGCACACGCGTATAGGGGCATGGGCAGTAGCCACTATCTGACCAAATAGCTCGAAGACGACGAGGTAGGTCCAAGCGCACTGCAACCGATCGCAGCAATACGCTATCGATGCGAGGCACCTCACAAGCTAATGCATTAAGGCTGTCCACTGCTTCAAAAGCCAATGATCGCAACATAGTCGTATCGGGTACCACAGGTTCAAACTGTAATTGACGTGCTATGGGCACACGCTTGTAGTTGAACCCCCAAAGCAGTTGAAAAAGCACTACAAGCCAGATTATCACGTTCGCACTGCTAAGTACCAATCGCTTCCATCTTTGTGGCTTTCGCCAAATACGGCGTATGCTCAACGCCGTTTCAAGAAAAAACAAGATGAGTAAGATATATACACCAGGAATAGGTAATGCATTAAACATATTGGCCAACATGCTGTGCAACCAAGGATACATCCATCTACTATACCACTGCTCAATCCACCAAGATGGCAACAAACTAAATAGCCACATCAAGCACAAAGCCCCCAAGGAAATGTAAAAGCGCTTTTTCAAGGGCTGCATATCATTTAATTTATGCATAGGCGTACCGAATATTCAGATAAACTCAATCGTGCCATTCAATTTTTTCATTTTTGCACATAAACTCAACAAAGTATCTGTTACTCAGCTCAATTCCCCGTACGATGCACACCAAGTTCAAATTCTGTACAAGCTTTATCCTTGTCTTTTGCCTAATACAAACCCTCCATGCCCAATACTTCGAAGTAGGATTACAGGTAGGAGGTAGCAACTACTTAGGCGATCTATCTAACAATTCGAGTACGGTATATCTCCAAGAGACGCGTGCTGCAGCAAGTATTTTTGGCCGCTATCAAATTGGCCGCCCCATCGCGCTGCGTGCAGGCTTTCACTGGGCCATGATTGGCGGGCAAGATAGCAACTCGAAAGACGCACTGGTATACAATCGCAACCTATCCTTTCGCACTCAGCTACAGGAATTCAGCTTACTCCTCGAATGGAACATTCCAGGTATCGATCCGCTTACATTAACTACCCCTTGGTCTGCCTATTTGTTTGTAGGCTTGGCTGGTACGCACTTCAATCCACAAGCACAGCTCGATGGTGTATGGTACGATCTCCAACCGTTAGGTACAGAAGGACAAGGGCTAGCCAACTATCCCGAGCGCAAACCTTATGCGCGTTTTGCTGTAGCCCTTCCCTTTGGCATAGGAGTGAAATACGCACTCAACGACAAATGGACGCTGTCTATGGAAGTGGGGGCACGCAAAGCTTTTACCGATTACTTGGACGATGTGAGCACTACTTTCGTCGAGACCATTCCATTGGCTCAAGCTAGAGGAGCTATAGCAGCCAGCCTATCCAACAGGGCACTGATCGAGCATCCCGCTTATCAACCAGGTGCTGCTCGGGGCGACAGTGCTGTTACTGACTGGTACTTTGCCGCTACATTGGGTATCGCCTATCGGTTTATGGACAACGGCTTGCGCGGCGCGCGAAAACGGCCCGTCCGGCGCCGAGCAGGATGTTATGACTAACTCTTCATTCTGCCATGTTCTGGGCCGACATAATAGTACCTCCTACACCAATCAGGAGTTTGCCCTTGAGCACTACCTGTACGCGTATGCCATCGGGTGCGATCCAGGTGTGCTGTACACCTAAATCTTCCAGTTGCCCTTGAAGTGTTACGCCTGGAGCAATTTCGTAGTAACTCAATGATTCTTCAATGGTCTGTTTGATCTCTTCGAGGTTATAGCCCAAATAGAAATTGAGGTTTTCCTCTACTTGCCGATGCAAGTACCCCTTAAAGAGCCAACTGAGCAGACGCATCAATCCGCGGTGTCTGCTAAAATCAAAAGTTATATCTTCCAGTTCAATGCGGTTGCGCGGCGCATTGTATTTGGGCTTGCCCAAAAGATATACGTCACCGTTGTAAAGCCCAGAAAGACGCGTGCGCACCACCAGGCGGGGGCCTTGCCCATACAAAGTAATTTCTTCTACCACAGCCCTACCTCTACCCATCGAATAGACATACCCCCGCATCGACTCATTGGCCATGCGTTCGGCTTCATCGAATGAGACTTTCGTCTCGATGTAGAGTGCAAAGTTTTCACCTACACCATAAAGCCATTGCAGAGGTGGTAAAGGAGCAGGGCGCACCAAAGGTGGTACGGCATCTACCAAAACAGAAGGCATCCCCTCCACTACAATTTCAAAGGCAAAAGAGTCGGGTGTGACGCGAGGCCGAGTCAGTCCTATTGATTGAGGATTGATCAGCAGCCAGGTGTTGTATTCTTCAGAGAGCAGGCTAGGTGCAAACAAGCTTAGCCACGCCTCTTCCACCATTTGTCGCAAATCCAACTGTTCACTGATCAAGCTATCTATCTGGGCACCGATCTGTCCGCTATATTGGTCAAGTACCAAATTGGCTAACGCAGTAACCGACAGTGAAAAACCCGCCAGCCGTATGCGCGGCTGTTCGATCCAATCGAACCCCTCCAAAAGCGTTTGCGTTTGCAATTGCCAACTGCTATCGATATCCCATTGAGTGGCAAATTTGAGGCGCAGACTGCCTTCAGCCTCAACTCCACCCCCAAACATCAACTCCTGACGGACCCACAGTTTGAGTGGCAACTCGTAGAAAATGGTGTGCTCGGTGAACCACAACTCAAAGTTCCCACCTTTGTGCACGCGCATCTTCAAGTCCGACTGGGGCGATACATCCTCGTACAGCAACTGCCCTATTTGCTCGTTGAGCAGTTTGACCAACTCTGTACGCGACACGCGCACAGGCAAAGTCAATACAGAAGTCTCTTGTGTAAGATTCACGCGATCATATTGAGGTGTAGGCGGCACGTGCACTGTATTACAACTACTTACAATAAAAAAAAGCAAAAACCCGCCAACCACTTTGGCCCATTCGTCCCAGCCCAATGATATTTTCACTTGAAACATTTTACACATATTTTATCAGGCCAAAGAAAGCGCTTTTTTACTGCTTTGACAATGCACCCGCTACCTTTACAAGTGTGCTTGCTGCTTGCATAGCCAAAGCATCACCCACCCCTTTAAAAGCATGACAAACATCAGCAATTCCTTTTGACAAGCATCAACGCCTAAAACGAGTATTTGAACGACTTTTACGATGCTAAAATCAATTGCTTATCAAAAGCACCAATTATGAATCCGGAAATGCCCATTCGCGAAATAATGACTACTCAACTCATTACTGCTGTACCAAATACCTCTATGAAAGAGGTGCAAAGCGTGTTTGCACGGCACAACATTCACCATCTACCAGTCGTGGACGAATGTGAAGCGATTATAGGCATTATCAGCAAGGAAGACCTCTACAAGATCACGCACTTGTTGGCCCTCAACACAAGTGGCCCTACCTACTCGGAAAAAATGTTTCGCACCCTGACTGCACGTGATCTCATGACACCTAACCCCATGGTGTTAGACCCTGATGATAGCATTGGCTTAGCAGCTGACATCTTTTTGGCCAATAAATTTCATGCATTGCCCATCGTAGAAAACGACAGGCTCGTGGGTATTGTCACGACACACGATTTGCTGGCCTTTGCTTTTGACAAAACAGGGTTTAATTCAGGTGAAACTCCCCTTCACCTGCTTGATTAACTCAAAAACTAGCAACTTATGAACAAATACGCCAAGCTAAAAGAGATCATGACCGAACAAGTCATCACGGTAAAGCCATCAGACACCATGACTAAAGTCGATGAGATCTTCAAAATGCATCCCATCCACCATCTACCTGTAGTCAATGATGAAAGCAAAGTAGTAGGCATCATCAGCAAGAGTGACTACTTCAAAATGCAACATGGCCTGACCCTATTCCACACGGCCAAAAGTGAGGCTTATAACGAAGCACTCTTTCACTCAATCTTGGTCGAAGATGTCATGACCAAGCAAGTGGCTACACTACATCCCGATGACACTGTAGCTACAGCAGCTGACTATTTTCGGGAGAACCTCTTTCACGCCATTCCCATCGTGGATGAGCACAAACGTCTTTTGGGCATAGTGACTACCTATGATCTTTTAAACTATGCATTCAAAGAAGATGTGTACCTTCCAACCAAGGAAAATTAACTCAATGAGCCATGCGCAAGATCCTTTTTCCAACTGACTTTTCGCCTCTTGCCGACAACGCCTATATCTATGCCCTAGCGTTAGCCCAGAGAATGGATGCCACTTTAATTACGCTGCATGCCTATCAAATAGAAGAAATTAGGGGGGCAGCTTTGCCATATACGCTCGCTACTATTTACGAAAGTATCGTATGGGAAGAGTTCGAAAACTACAAGGACTACGTGCCGCACCTGCGAGAAATAGCTCAAACGCAGGGGTTTGACTCAGTAGAACAATATCACGTGCTGATTCAAGGGCGCCCCTTGGAAGCTATCCTTAGTGTTGCCGCCGAAGAAGGCGTGGATCTGATCGTGATGGGTACAAAGGGTGCCTCTGGGCTCAAAGAAATTTTTATAGGTAGTCTTACAGGCGAAGTAATGGAACACGCCACGGCACCCGTATTGGCCATTCCCGAAAAGGCATCCTTTGACGGCAAGTTCGATCGCATTGCTGTCACCACTGAATTTGCAGAAGAGGAAAAGAAGGCACTGTACAAAGTACTGGAATTTGCCAGTTGGTTTGACAATCCTACTATTTCCGTACTCCACGTAGATGTAGCCCGTGTGGAATCAATGGCCAAGCGAATGGATGCCTTTAAAAAAGAGTTTGAAGCCTATCCTCACGTGACATTCGTAGTAATCGATGACACCAGCCTGGAGGAAGGAATAAAAAAGTTTATAGAAACCCATCAGGTAGATGTGCTGTGTATGCTCACACATCGGAGAAGTGTCTTGCAAGAGCTATTTAACTATTCTATAGCCAAAAAAATGGCTTACCACCTCACCTCACCCGTATTGGCCATCCAAGCTGAATTGCTACAGTAAGCAGCTATCGACCCAAAAGCCGGATGGCCCTCCTTTTGAGCTGTCAATGCCTTGCACCATTGAGTGCACGCGCTATAGCTGTTCCAGCCAGCCACCCTCCTGTCCATGCTGCCTGAAAGTTGAAGCCACCCGTAATTGCATCGATGTCGAGTACTTCACCTGCCAAGAACAGACCTGGTACCACACGGCCTCCAAAACGCCGAAAGTCTATCTGCTCGAGTGCCACACCACCTGCTGTGACAAACTCTCCTTTATGAGTGCTTCTTCCCAAAGCAGGCATTATCGTATGGGCGAGTACTCGCTGTAAATTTCGCCATTGCCCTTTGGACATATGAGGGATAAAAAAAGAGGATGGGCACGCACCATTTTCTTTGCCCATTGTGCTTTCCATAGCTCTAGCACAGTACTTAGCCCCACGTCCACCAGTCCAATCAATATAAACAGCAAAGTTGTATTTCAACTGATGTAAATGGCGTGCACCCCAAGCCGACAAGTGCAAGATAGCGGGCCCGCTCAGGCCCCAGTGAGTGAATAACAAAGGTCCTTGAGTCTCCAGTCCTAAGGGTGCTACGCGCACGACCACTTCAGACACCGAGTCCCCCGCCAAGCCATCGATCAGCGGATGATGACGCACTTTAAAATCGATATTCCACAAAAAAACGCGCAGGTAATGGCTTGCCTACGCGATATACTATGGCATTTTGCGAATGCTGAAAAAACTATTCCTTGAATATGAGCAAAGGCGTAGCACTATGGTATATCATGCGGTTGGAGACACTGCTGTGGAAAAGCCGCTCCCACAGGCGCCTAGCCGGGATGAACAGTGCCAAAATATCGATATGGTGGTTTGTGACGTATTCGTCCAACGCCTCTATAACGGAATGGCGGTACAGAATGCTGATACCGTCAAAGGTGCTGCCAATCTCCTTTTCCCATTCTTTGATCAATGCACCAGGATTTTGCTTGGGATCCTTACATACGTGCACCAAATACAATTTTGCTCCCAATGCTTGAGTAATCTCTTTGAGTTGGCTCACAGCAAGTTTGGCCGTAGGTCTGAACTCCGTAGCGTAGGCAATTCTTTTAACTTCCCGAGTTTGCGCTTCTTCAGGTACACCTAAAACTGGTACAGGTGCATGCATCATCGTCTGTGTAGTAGTAGATCCTACCAATTTTTCCAACACACTGTGTTGGCCACGCACTCCCATCACGATAAGCTCGCAGCCCGCACCGCGCACATAATCGCTAATTTCTGCATCGACAAAGATACCGTAGAGAGGCACCGTCTGGTTTATGCGCGCGCCACGTGCTCTTTGTCGCAATGTTTCTAGTTGTTGCTTGACCTCCTCTCTGAGCTCCACCAATCGGTCTTCTACTAATTCGGGTGGAATTTTACCCGCTTCTGCCAGCGAAAGGTGATACACATGTACTACATCTACACGGGCATCTAGTTTTTCTGCCAAAAAGAGCGCATAGTCCAATGCCTTGAGGCTGGCAGGGCTAAAATCTACAGGCACGCATATTTTTTTCATAACGCTACCCATTTTAAAATGGGCAATCACTTTCAGCTAAGTGATTGCCCGGAAACCACCTAAAAACCCAAATTATTACTGTATGGTGTTGTTTTTCACTCCCGGGCTAAATCTTCCAAAGAAGCTCTACCTCGCTCGTTTTGTTCCTCCAGCGTCCAATTATCGGTAGCAGTGGTTTGCAACCACAGCTGCCCAGAGCGGCGGAATACTTGGACATAAAGCCCATATTTTTCCGCAAAGAGCGTTTCCACGTCAGCTACTTTCATCTTAGGATCGATGCGGAAGTCGCCCTCAGTATGTACAAGACGCACCTCTCCCACTTTCTTGTCGGCTGGAATTTTCTTCGTCTCGGGCGATCCTTGTCCTACTTCATGTGGCTCGGAATAAAATTCGATACGCAAAAAGGGAAATTTTTCGGAAAAAGCCTGCTGAAGCTCACTGATGGTCATATCATCTTTTATCCACATAATTTTTCGCTTTTTTGATAATCAAAGGGAATGATTCAGCATGTAGGTAGTGCAACTTACTTGACTACCAGTACGGGATAGTTGTCATTGATGGTCAGCAGTTTTTCCGTGACACTCCCCATCAACAACAGCTCTACTTTGGAATGCCCTTTGGCTCCCATCACGATAAAATCAGCTGCCAGCTCATCAGCTGCTTCGAGTATGTAAGGTGCAGGTGAAGGCATGTCCCTACCGTGTAGCTCGCGGCGAATGGCATGGGTGTGTTCTGGAAAGAAGGTGCGCGTCCAGGCTTCAAAGCCATCTCGGATATTGCCTTCCACTATTTTTTTGAGATGTTCAAAAGGTCTGCTGAGGCGATACGAGCTCAAGGAGGGCAGCTCATATACATGCAATGCAATCAGTTCGGGCTCCTGGTCCAAAGCCAACCACAAAGACAGGGCAGCCTCCATGGCTCGCTTGCTGTTTTGCGAGAAATCCACTGGCACCACGATGCGATGAATGCCTGGCTTAGCTCTATCAGGAATAACCAGTGCATTAGCTTGCACCTTGCGTACCAGTTTGCGCCCTATGATGCCGTGATCTCCCGAACGTGTATCTTTCCCCACTACTGCTAAATCTACGTTTAATTCCTGAGCTTGGTGCAGGAACTCCTCCAGTGGGTCGCCGTGCCGCAGATCAAACTCAATATTGCATCCCTGCTTCTGTCCCAACCACTTGTCGATTTGAGCTTTCATCGCTCCGATGATAGAGTCGGAGAGTTGCCATTCACTCTGCGCCAAACTCGTATCTATCTCTATTTCCTCGGGAAAGGGATTCCTTACCCAGCTATCAGGTACCACGTGCAAAAAATAGAGCGCTTCTGCTGAAATCTTGCCCGTTAAAAAGCTCAAATATTCTAAGGTTTTCTCATCGGTTTGGTCCAGGGATAATCCCACAAGCCCTTGTCTTATGGAAAAAGGCGCTATGTGCACTTGCTCAGCTTGGGCGTTACTTTGGGTCTTCATGGCGATGTTTTTCTGGTGAAACCATCCATACACACGCCCCAAAAGTATTGGAGCACCTTGTTCGTACATTTGACCAAAATCAATTGGCCCACTGATCTTCATCAGGACACGCACACAAAGTTTACAAGAGCTTTTCGGCAAGCTTTAATTGTAAAATCATTACAAATAGGCTGTAGATGAAGTTGAAGCGCTTGCTTACTGGTCTGGATTTTAGTTTGGCCGATCGCAGCTTATTGGCTGTCAACGCCTTTTTGTGTCAACACCTAGCTGTACAAAAGTGCTACTTTGTTCACGTCACTGACCACTTTGTGCTGCCCCAACACATAAAAGCACAGTTTGCCCATCTTTTTGCTCCCGACTTACCAGTAGATGAATTACTACGACAAAAACTACAAATGGAATTGCTAGAAAGTGGCATCTCGGAGCTCTTACCAGAGTGGGAAATCAATGTATTGGAAGGCAAACCTGAACCTACCCTTTTGCACTGGATCGAGGTAAAAAACCCAGATCTGGTGTTGATGGGCAACAAAGTAGAAGCAGGCAGTGGAGGCGTATTACCTCGACGCTTAGCAAGGCGCACGCCAAGCGAAGTGCTCTTCATACCCGAAACGTTTGCTCGACCTATCAAACGCATAGTAGTGGCAATAGACTTTTCCGAATACTCAGCTCGAGCACTGAAGAAAGCATTGGATCTGGCCCAACACATCACTGATGTGCAAATCGAAGCACTATACGTCGTAGAATTGCCTCCATCGGGTTTCTACTTAAACGAGCGGGAGCTGTCGGCCTATAATGAAATGGTCAAGCAAACGGCTCAAAAAACATGGGAGTCGTTTGCACAAGCACATGCGTTTGACCACGCCCCGTTGCAGTTTTCCTTGCGCGACAACCACTATCAAAGTACAGCCCAAGCCATTTCGGATGCAGCAGCTGAGCAACAAGCTGACCTACTCATATTGGGTGCATTAGGACACACTGCCATCGAAGTACTGCTTTTTGGCAGTGTCACAGAGCGCGTACTCGACTATTGCAAGGATATACCCATATGGGTAGTTCGCTATTAGGCATAGCTCGCTGCGCTGATAACAGCGAGAAAAAAAGCCGATCTTTTACAGATCGGCTCAACCCGAAAATACCAATCAATTATGCCCAGATGAGCACAACAGTGTAGCGCTTTTGTCACCACATCTGGATCAAACGACAGCCTATTCTACAATCAATAACACGGACACTGGACGCCTATATGGATAAGCTACAAACAAATTGTATGTGCCTGCAGGCAAATCACTGACATTTATCGACCACTTTTGGGTATGAGCAGGCACTATTTCTTTGTGTACTACTACACCATATACTGTAGCCAACTGTATGGGAGTATTTTCCTTTAGCTCGTGATCAAAAAACAGCTGAATCACACCCCTAGCTGGATTGGGGTACAGTCTGAAGCCCAGAAAATCCGGAGCAATCAGCTTGTCTACACGAACTGGTTGGGTGGTAAATTGTGTGCCGTCAGATCTAAAATGGCGAATGCGATACCAATTTTCTCCCAAGATGGGTTGTGCATGTAGCCAGGTATAGATATGTATACCTGGGCCCGACTCACCCTCCAGCAACGCCAATGCTTCCCACTGTAAGCCATCTTGGCTGTAATCCACTTGAAACCAAGTTTGGGCATCATCGCTTTCAGTGAACCAAGTCAGCACCGTTTGGCCATTGTGGATCTCTGCCGTCAGATTATATACAGCCAATGGACTGGGACAGTTTTGTACCACCACAGAATGGTAAGTTGTGTCGGTACAACCCAAACGCATGACGGCAAGTTGTACAGTTTGATTGCCCACCTGCGTCCAGTACACATCGGGTACGACGCGCAAGTTAGAAGTAGGCGGTACTGCTCCAAGTCCAAACTGCCAAGCATAGGTAGCACCTCCGCCAGCATTGGCTGCCGCAAATACCTGCCCACTACTGACACATGCTGTATCGGGTGCCTGAATAATCTGGGTAAGAGGCAATTCTACTATTTCCTTGACTACAATATTCGACTCAGCCACAAATGTACTGCAGCCCTCTCGGCGTGCGCATCGAATAAACCAACGTGTCTGGGTCAATGGGCCCGGATCGTAATCAGGGGTATTTGAATTGGGGATAGGCGTCCAGTTAGGGTCGCCAGCACCGTTAAACTGAGGCGAAGTGCCTACCAACCACAGGTATTCGATATTGCCCACACCACCACTAGGCGCAACGACATTGACAATAGGTGCGGGGTCAGATCCCGGTCCACAGAGCACTTCATCGCCAGCTATAAGGCCGCCATCGGTCACGTTCTCGCACTCAGCATGAGCTCCAGCATCAATGGTGAGATTATCGGGCTGATACGGAAGCACTTCTATGACTGATGTTTGTCCTGTAATGGGATCAAAATCGCTGTCTAATGTGTCATTGCCCACATTGGGTTGGGTCAGTACATATCCTTGTGGTAAGGTAGTCAGGTCAAGTACCAGGACATATTGACCAGGCTCCACATTGGAAAACAGATAAAGACCATTGGTACTGGTAAGGGCTGATGCAACAAGTGTCATATCTGGCCAAGTACGCAGCTCGATCAACGCGTTGCCAATACCTTCTTCTGCTGGATCCTGAATGCCGTTTCGATTAAAGTCGTGCCAAAGGCGATCGCCAATATTCATAGGTTCATCCAACTCGATTAGCCCTGCATCGATATCATCTCTACTGCTCGCATTTGGCAAACTCACATAATCAGTAGTACCGCTACTAGGATCTGGATCACTATCGAGCGTGGGGTCATTGCCTTGCTGAGGCAAAGTGAATGTATGTTGAGGCTGAGGGAAGAAGCGCACTTGATAATTGCCCGCTGGCAATCCATCGAACCAATACAAGCCGTTGGCATCTGTCTGAGTAGTATCATGTATGGGTTGGCCATTAGTAGCTTGGCCAGTTAGTACAACGACAACGCCTTGTATACCCGCTTCTCCATTGTCCTGTATGCCATTTTCATTGGCATCGAGCCATACGCGGTTACCCAAACGCGAGGGGTTGTCCAAGCTCACGGCATGTACGCACTGACAACCATTGGCATCTACTACTGTGACTTCATAGATACCTGCAGAAAGCGCTGTTACTTGCTGGGTAGTATCCCCCGTATTCCATTCATACTGATAGGGCAAGGTGCCACCACTTGCCGACACAGAGACAATACCATCACTCAATCCATAGCCCGAAATGGGCTGTACTACTGTAGCGGCACAGCTCACTGGCATGGGTGCAGCTATCTCTACCGAATCGACCAACGTACAGCCCAACAAATCCGTAACACTGACTACATACCAGCCTGGCATTAGATTGTCGATTTGAGCCGTAGTCTGGCTATTATCCCATTGGTAAGTATAGGGTGGTTGTCCGCCAGTGGCAATCGCTGCTGCCGAACCGGTAGCCGTCCCTACACATAAGGCATCTGTACTGACAAGGGTTAGCGAGAAGTCGCTGTCTATAGCTATTGTTACACCAGCTGTAGCAGTACATCCATTAGCATCAGTCACGGTGACTTGCCAGGTACCTTGCGGCAAATTCACCGCTGCTTGGGTGGTCTGTGCAGCCGGGTCATTCCATTGATAGGTGTAAGGCATTGTACCCCCTGCTGGCAACGCAATCGCACTGCCATCGGCACTATTTGGGCAAGAGGTATTTTCGCTGACTACATCAAGCAATAGTGGCAGCGGCTCCTCCAGTGCTATGTCGAGTGTTAGCGCACAGCCATCAGCTGAACTGACAGTCACAGAATAGGTGCCAGCGCCTAGTCCCGTAACTATGCTATCAGTAGCCGCCACTCCTGACCAGCTGAAATTGTAGCTTCCACCTCCACCAGTGGCATGTACTGCAATGCTGCCATTAGCCATACCCGCACAGCTGATGTCCATCAACTCGGCAACGACATTCAAATCCGATTGAGATCCTATCGTAAACATGGCCGTGCCATTACATCCTATCGAGTCTGTCACGGTGACGGAATAGTCGCCGGGGGCAAGCCCCGTGGCTTGGGACGTATTTTGTGCAAGCGCATCGCTCCACTCATAGACGAATGGTGCTTGCCCCATAAGCACCTGCACATTGGCTACACCATCCGCAGTATTAGGACAAGTAGCATCTTGCACTGCTACGCTCAAACTCAAAGCAGGCCCTGCAGCAACTACGGCCGTATCGATCGCTTGACACCCACGTGCATCCGTAAGAGTAAGCACATATGTACCTGGCGCCAAATCGGTGATGGTTTGGGTCGTATCGCCATTACTCCAGTTAAAGGCATAAGGCAGAGTGCCACCTTGAGGTATGGCCAGTACACTGCCATCGCTTGCTTGGGCACAACTTTCATCTGCAACTTGCATGGAAAGATCGAGCAGAGTGGGTTCATCGATCGTCGTTTGTCCTGTAACACTACATTGCGCCGTAGTATCCGTCACTGTAACCATATAAGTTCCTGGTGCCAAATTAGTTATCGTTTGTTGGCCATCGGTGCCCGCTATGTTCCATTCAAACACCAGATTGTTTACATTGGCATTGGCGACTACAACTGTGGCCATACCATCCTGAGCACCAAAACAACTTATATCCGTTCCCAATACCATAATGCCAAGCGCAACTTGTGCCCCCACAATTGCTGTATCAACGGCTTGACAACCATTGGCATCAGTAACAGTTACAATATACGTGCCACTGGTCAGGCCAGTAGCCGTAGGTGTTGTCTGCTGGGCTGCATCGCTCCACTGATAGCTAAAAGGGGCCTGTCCTGATTCTACCACGGCAGTAGCAGTGCCCATGGTATCACTTTCGCAAAAATTGTCCGTAGCACTGGTTTGCGTGATCAGAGCCACGCCATCAGATAGTATAGCTGTAGCTACTGCTTGGCATCCAAGGGCATCCGTAACCGTTACAGCATAGACACCTGCCGACAAACCAAACGCGGTAGCGGAAGTCTGTGTATCAGGGTCATTCCACTGATAACTGAACGGCGCTGTACCACCCGACACCACATCGACTACAGCAAAACCAGTCGCCTGGCCAGCACATGCTGGCCCTACTGCTTGCACTTCAAGTACCATGCTATCGGGTTGCCCAATAATAAAAGTTTGAAGCGTCTGGCAACCTTGTGCATCGCTAACGGTCAATTCATATTGACCTGCTGTCAATCCACTGAGTTGCTGGACAGTATCACCTGTACTCCATGCGAAGGTATACGGTGGCATCCCACCCATCACACTATCGATGGAAATTGCACCGTCAGCCCCTCCCCAACAAGTCGGGGCACTTACAGTAGACTGTATATCAAACACAAGTGTAGTAGGTACAATGGCTTGTGCCACCTGCATACATCCATTGGCATCGGTGACGGACACTTCATAAAATCCCGGAGCCAAGTTGATTGCTTGTGCTGTGCTTTGCGCAAGCGGATCATTCCATTGGTAAGTATAGGGCGGCACTCCACCTTGTACGTCATATACTACTGCTGCACCATCGGCATAGCCCATACACGTAGCTGGCGTCACTGAGATGAATACTGTAATGGGATTGAGTTGATCTACCACTATCGAATCGACGCGCTGGCAGCCACGTTCATCTTGAATCGTGACTCGATACAAACCTGCAGACAAGTTTGTAGCTTGTGCTGTCGTCTGTCCTAATGGATCGTCCCACTGAAAGGAATAAGGAGGAGTCCCCCCCCATACACTATCTACCGACGCCACGCCGTCGTTCATTGCCGCACACTGCACCGGTGTACTCGACAAAATTGCTGCTATAGGCACAGCGGGCAACACCTCGGCACATGAGGCCGTGCTACAGCCATTGGCATCGCTAACGGTAAGACAATACATGCCTGGCGACAGGTCCGTAAGACTATCTGTTACCAGCCCATTGTCCCATGTATAAGCGTATGGCGAAGTTCCGCCCTGTACCTGTGCAATGACGTATCCATCTTCCCTACCCGCGCAAGTCTCATCTCCCGTCTGAAACAAAATCTGCAAAGGCGCAGGCCCATCGATATTCACCGCAAGCGTCTCGGCACAACCCAAACTGTCGGTCACGCTCACTTCGTACTGTCCAGGCGGAAGACTATCCACCACCAGTGTCGTGTGGCCTGTACTCCATGTAACATCAAATGGGGCTACGCCACCCGAAATAGTGAGGCTGACTGCAGCCACACTGTCGTCTGGACAAAGGGGCTGCCCACTGATCTGGGCACTCAAATCAAAGCCTGGCAATACTTCCACCATTATGATATTGGACTGCCCCAAAAAAAGATTACATCCAGCCCGACGAGACAAACGGACAAACCAAGTAGTCTGAATGATAGGCCCCATATCTAGAGCAGCTGTATCGCTATTGGGTATGGCCACCCAATCGGGATTGCCCAGCACAAAAGGTGAGCCCGTCACACTAGTATACCACACGTATTCAATATCACCCACACCACCAGAAGGAGCGACCACATTGGCAAAAGGAAGTGGGTCGAAAGGTACACCACACCCCTGCTGATCGAAGCCAATCAGGCCGCCGTCACTGACGTTGCTGCAGCAACTCACCTCCTTAACGACGATGTTCGACTCAGCCACATAGTCCACACATCCCGACCGACGCGCACATCGCCGATACCAAGTCGTTTGCGTGATGGGCCCTGGATCTAACTCCGGCGTATTGCTGTTGGGAATGTGCTCCCATACAGCGCCTGGCAAGCTCGGATCGTCCGTAGTGTAAATCCACACGTATTCGAGCACGCCTGTGCCCCCCGTTGGCAACTGCACATTGGTGATAGGTCCTGGATCAAATATAGGATCTGGGCATCCCGACTCATCACCTGCGATGAGCCCCCCATTAGTTGCATTTTCACATGCCAAACATATACGCAAAGGGCTACCTTCGCCCTCGTGGAACACCAAGTATTCAGTACTGCGGTCGGCACGAGTAGCCCACGTGGGGTGGCTATTCCACACCATCCCTATACACCAAAGCACGGGAACATACGCCGGCCAGATGAGTCGAAGTATGGGTCTTCCCATAGTTGATTGGATTTTCGGTTGATTCATCTTCAATATTGATTCACAACATGTATCGCAGCAACTTGCACGCTAAAACCCAGATATCTGCTACCACTGGGCGGGCACAGCACTGGATAGCGGAAGCAGGAGGCAGGAAATACTCGCTTTGCAGAAGCAATTCAAATATTATTCCAAAAAACAATATCTATTTTTTCGCAAATAAAACAAGCTCGCCATCAACACATAAAACCCACTGAAATAATGTGGAAAACTTTCCACACATGTGAAAAACCCCCAGATATATCTACAACCACTGAAACAATTATGGGAGATTTCCAAACATTTGTCACCTTAGGATTACACCACATCGCAGATGTCGCTGCACTCGATCACATCCTGTTCATCTTAACCCTCTGCGCTATCTATCGGCCCGAGGCCTGGAAACAAATTGTCATATTAGTCACTGCTTTCACCTTGGGGCACAGCCTCACGCTCGCATTAGCCGGCTTTGACCTCATCTCCATACCCAGCCAATGGGTGGAAAGTGCTATCCCGCTCACCATTATGGCAACTGGTGCTTACAACTTTTTTCAACATCCTCACGGAAAAAAAAGCGCTACAGACTGGCGTCACTATAGCTTGGCGGCTGGTTTCGGGCTCATCCACGGAATGGGCTTCGCCAATTACTTTCGTTCACTCATGATGGGGCTGAGTGGCAATATTGTACTTCCCCTATTTTCTTTCAATGTAGGCATTGAAATTGGCCAACTGGCTATAGTGACTACATACTTTACCCTGCTCTATGCAGGGGAACGCCTATTTGCATGGCAGTCTGCACGTTGGAGTACTTTTCTTTCCGGTATCGGCACAGGAGGTGCACTCGTATTATTCATTCAAGGCATCTTGGAAAATCACTAAAGCCATCCATTAGGCAATCAATAGCCGTTGCTATGTATACCTTTTTTCTAATTCTATGCGCCTTATGGCACCTTTCGGCAAATGCCCCCTCTACTCTACCTCATGACTTGCGACTGAGCGTGTGCGAAATCGAATACCTACCTGAAGAAAGCGCATTCGAACTGCGCTTTTTTCTCTTTGCCGATGACTTCCGGCTAGGCATCTACGGCGATCCACTGCACGACTCAATTGCCCCTCGGGATGCCGTAGCGTATTTGTTGGGTCATTTTTTAGTTCGTTTTGATGGTGAGAAAGTTATAGTAAAGTATAAGAATATTATGGAAAAAGCCGGACAAACCCAAGTGCAATTTCGAACTGATCCTGTAGCCTACTTGCCCCGACAAATCACCATCGACAATACAATTCTCTTAGCTGAATTTCCCGAACAAGTCAACATGCATTTCCTGCTGCTTCCTGGTCGCAATCGCATGTCACTGCTGCTAAAAAAGGGGAAGACACAAGGCAGTTTTGAGCTATAAATCAGCTATACAGCTTTATTGGAGGAGCATAAAAGCTTGGTCAATTCAATTTTTTTCACAAAACTGCGTCCCGATTCGCGACATACCGCACGAGTCGAGTTGATTCATTTTTCAAACTAAAACCAGATGTGGCAATGATCACCCGGCAACAATGGTTTATTGTATGCTTATTGTGCCTCACGGGGAGTAGCCTAATGGCACAACAGCGATCCAATCACGGCAACAAATTTGAACCGCTGGATCCCATCTTGCGCGATCCTAGCCCCTACCGCGGTGCTGATGGGGCACCTGGCCCTGACTACTGGCAACAGCAAGTCGATTACGAAATCGATGCATTCTTAGACGTCTTCGAACAACGCCTGCATGGCGATGAACGCATCACCTATTACAACAACTCGCCCAATAGTCTGCACTACTTGTGGTTGCAGCTCGACGAAAACCAACATCGAGGCAACCTCGACCACCAATATTTCAATGAAAGTGAGCTAGAAGAGGTCATGAGCGAACAGGCCCTCAAGATGCTTGAGCAGTGGAAAGACCTCACCGAATATGGGGTCAACATCGAACTGGTCACCGATCTCAACGATCGCCCACTGCCCTATACCATTAACGGTACGATGATGCGCATCGACCTACCACAACCGCTCAAGCCAGGAGCACAATTTCACTTCCGCATCAAGTGGAATTACAAATTGGTGGATCGCATCAATGGCCCGTGGGGGCGCGGCGGCTACGAGTACTTTCCGGAAGACGGCAACTACATTTTCACCATTACGCAGTGGTATCCGCGCCTATGCGTGTACAATGACGTAGAAGGCTGGCAAAACAAGCAGTTTACTGGCCGAGGTGAATTTGCATTGGAGTTTGGCAACTTTACTGTACGTATGACTTTGCCCGAAGACTACGTGGTGGGATCCACAGGTCAATGCCTCAACTACGCCGATGTACTCACGGACGAGCAATATCAGCGCTGGCAACAGGCACAGCAAGCTACTGATGAGCCCATAGAGATCATCACATTGGAGGAAGCACAAGCCAACCTCAAGTGCAAGCCCTCCACCCGTATGAAGACCTGGATCTATAAAGCCGACAGGGTGCGCGACTTCGCATGGACAGCCTCCCGCAAATTCATCTGGGACGCCATGGCCTGGTACAACTCAGAGGGCAAACGCGTCATGTGCATGAGCTACTATCCACCCGAAGCCTATCCCATATACCGCCGCTACTCAACTAAAGTAGTTGCTCATACCTTAAAAGTCTATTCCAAATACGCCATTCCTTATCCCTACCCTGTAGCCATCTCTGTAGAAGCCTCTAACGGTATGGAATACCCCATGATATGCTTCAATTTTGGGCGCGCTGAAAAAGACGGCACCTATACAGAACGCATGAAAAATGGCGCGATATCAGTAATCACCCACGAAGTAGGACACAACTTCTACCCCATGATCATCAATAGTGATGAGCGCAAGTGGTCGTGGATGGATGAAGGTCTCAACACTTTTGTGCAGTACCTGGCACTCTCAGAGTTTGACAACAACTGGAACCACCGTCGTGGACCCGCACACACCATTACGGGCTATATGGCCCAAGACGAAAACCTCCTGGAACCCGTAATGACTGTCAGCGATAACATTGTGCAGTTTGGCCCAAATGCTTACGCAAAACCCGCCGCTGGCCTGTGGATCTTGCGCGAAACCATTATGGGGCGCGAACTATTTGACAAAGCCTTTCGCACTTATGCCGAGCGCTGGGCTTTCAAGCACCCCACGCCTGCCGACTTCTTCCGCACCATGGAAGATGCCAGCGCAGTAGATCTCGACTGGTTCTGGCGTGGATGGTTCTACAGCATCGAAAAGGTCGACATTGCGCTTGATAGCATCATCTACTATCGCCTCGACCTGAACAATGATCCACCCCAACGCACCGTCACGCGCCAAATACGCGCCCAAAAGCCTTTCAAGGCACTCAGCCAAGTGCGCGATCGCGAACAAGGCATCGAGTTTGCCGTAGAGAAAGATACCGCTCTGGTCGATTTCTACACCAACTACCGCCCTTGGGAAACAGAAGACTCAGTACAAACACGCATTACCCATCTCTATGCCGAAACACTGAATAAAAAGGAAAAGAAAAAATACGCCGGCAAACACTACTATCAGCTGTACTTCAGCAACAAAGGCGGTATGGTAATGCCCATCTTTATCAAATGGACCTACGAAGATGGTACCACCGAGTTAGAACGCGTGCCCGTTGAAATTTGGCGCAAGAACGAACATCGCGTGCGCAAAGTCTTTGTCAAAGACAAAAAAGTAGTTCAAGTTCAACTCGACCCGTGGAAACAAACGGCCGATGTCGACGAATCCAACAACACAGCGCCAGTGCCCCAAACACCTCGCTATTTCAAAGTCTACAAAAGCCATAAGACTGAGCCTGTGCCCAACCCCATGCAAAAGGCGTTGGGCATCAAGCCGTAAAGCAAAAGCGCCGCCACTATCTTGTAGCGGCGCTTTTTTTATGCCTTACGGCAAATACACCTAGCTCTACAAAATCACTTACAGGTCTTGGAAGGATCGTCCACTTCCAAATCGACGTCAAACGCTTCGTGCCAGGGCAAACCATTATCGCCTAGCGCTGCAAGAAACGGATCTGGATCAAATTGCTCGACATTAAAAACTCCTTCGCCTCGCCATTTACCTTCAAGTACCATCTTGGCCCCCAACATAGCGGGCACACCAGTAGTGTAAGATACACCTTGCGCCCCTGTTTCTCTATATGCAGCTTCATGGCTACAATTGTTCCAGATGTAATACGTGCGCTCTTGGCCGTCTTTTAAACCCCGAATACGACAACCAATACTCGTTTGCCCCTTATAATTTTCGCCCAGTTCACCTGGATCAGGTAGTACTGCCTTGAGAAATTCAAGTGGCACGATATCTACCCCTTTGTATTTAACAGGATCAATACGTGCCATGCCGATATTCTGGATCACGCGCAGATGCGTCAGGTATTCATCGCCAAAGGTCATCCAAAAACGCGCTCTGCGAATAGAAGGGAAATGCTTGACCAAAGACTCCAACTCTTCGTGATAGATCAAATAGGACTTGCGCGGACCAATTTCGGGATAGCTCAGCTCCATGCAAATTTCGTGTGGTTCGGTCTCGATCCACTTGCCGTTTTCGTAGTAGCGCCCCTTTTGGGTGATCTCCCTAATGTTGATCTCGGGATTGAAATTGGTTGCAAAGGGCTTGCCGTGATCCCCTGCATTGCAATCGACGATATCCAGATATTGAATTTCGTCAAAATGGTGCTTGGCTGCATAAGCAGTAAAGATATTGGTCACACCAGGATCAAAACCACAGCCCAACACCGCCATAATGCCGCGTTCTTTGAACCGGTCATGGTAGGCCCATTGCCATTTATACTCAAACTTGGCTATATCTTTGGGTTCATAGTTAGCTGTGTCGAGGTAATGCACGCCTGTCTCCAGACAAGCCTCCATAATCGTGAGGTCTTGGTAAGGCAATGCCACATGAATGAGTATATCGGGCTTAAAAGATCGGATTAGAGCTACCAACTCAGGCACATTTTCAGCATCGACCTGGGCAGTTTGAATGCACTTGTGCCCCGTAGTCTTCATGGCATCAGCCGCAATGACATCGCATTTGCTTTTAGTGCGGCTGGCCAACATGATGTTAGTGAATACTTCAGGATGCATCGCACATTTAAAAGTGGTCACGCGGCCTACACCGCCTGCACCTACAATCAATACGCTCGCCATGTGTCAAGTTGTTTTCTGTAAAAAAAAAATCGAATTAGGCCGCGCAAAAGTAGCGCAAACAAAGAGGATACCGCACAAAAAAAATGCTGCTTATAGATGAACAAAGCCTACTTAGTACACACCTCCTTATTTCACAACAAACATTCATCACTTTTCAAAATCTCAATTTATATATGAATACTTTTCTTTCACCGGGATGGACGAGCCTTTGCTTCCCGCTCTTATGGGCGGGTTGCAGTAATGCGGAAATGGCCACTCCCGCCCAAATGGTCAAAAAGTTTACCGAATGCCAAAGTACATGCACCAATCAAGTACTAGCAATCTACGAGCTGTTCGTGAAAGCACCACGCGAAGTACTCGATGCTTTTTACCAAAGCGCTTTACAAACGAGCGAGGACCCATTCGGAAAGTGGATCGCCCAATTACAACAACAAGACATCACACCAGACGCTAGCCAAATGAGCGTCTTGCAATCGCTAATACCAGAGCCCGAGCTGGGAAGCTATGCTCAGCAACTTATCGATGCCTTTGGCCCTAAAGAACTACTACACGCACCCGGACCAGAGGTCGAAATCACAGGTACTTATGAGCTACAGAGTGAAAATCGAAGTGGCGAGCTCTTGCTTAGCCAATTGGACAACGAAGCCTTTCGTTTCCAGCTCACAGTAATCGGCGGATCCCCTAGTCACAATCAAGGTTTGGCAGAGGGCGAAGCGTGGTTTGCTGACAAACGCAAGGGATTTATCCAATTAGGCACCCGAGAAGCACCTTGCGTCATTCAGCTCACTTTCGAGGAAGGACAAGTCATAGTGGAGACGCAACAGGGCAACTCTGCCAGCTGTGGATTTGGTCAAGGCGTCATCGCCGATGGCACCTATATACGTGTCTCCAATATAGATCCTTTCTTGCCACCCGAAGCAATTATCTCTTCCAATTCCAATATGCTAGGACAATGAACCTCCATTACCGACCCCACGCAATGAAATCATCATTGTATGGAGGGCATTATGTCGAACGCTACAATGGAAAGGAAGTAGCACATTTCACGTATGAATTCTTATTCTTTGCCCAGTGCCCATCCCCCTGCGGTAGATATGAAGACATGAGCTGTATATTGGTAAAAGGCGAGTACAATGCCACTTGCCATACATCATTGTCAAAGCCGACGGCCAAACGCTAGAGTTGAGCATGCAAGGAGGTTCAGGCAAAACGCTGACCTACACGCGCAGCCAATAGACAAAATTGACTGCTGTATTCATCAGATGCGTGTGGCTGAATAGCCAATATATAGTGGTTATTCAGCCACATCTTTTTCCAAAAAAGTTATTTATCGCACCAAAGTCACATCTCCCTTGAGCGTAATGACTCGGCCATCTATCAATTCAACTACAGCATACCAGACGAGGACTTGTGGGTTAAGAGGCCGACCACGGAAGGTGCCATCCCAGCCTGCAGTGGGATCATTGGGTTGAAAATGTTCGTAGCGATACACAGCCTCGCCCCATCGGTCAAAGACCAAGAACGAGCGAATTTCACGCACCGTACCTTCTTTGGCAAAAGGATAAAATTTGTCGTTGTATCCATCGCCATCAGGGCTAAAGGCATTGGGCACATATATAGCCGGCCGCTTATCCACGCGCAAAAAGATCGTTTCTTCAGCTATACAGCCATTCAGATCTACAAGTAATAAGGTATACCAGTTGGATTCAAATGGCTTGGCCCACGTCACTAAACAAGTATCACAACTCAAACCTTCGACAGGCGTCCATTGGATTTGCGCAAGCTGATCTTCACGCACATTGGACTGGCCCACCAACAGTACACTATCGCCAAATAACAGCACTTCTGGCTGCTCGACAAAGAGCTCAAGAGGCTCAGGATCTATGATCTCTACTGTATCAGATACGATACATCCATTGGCATCGAGGGCCAGCACGGCATAGGTACCAGGATGTAGGCCAGCAAACGCAGGAATAGGCGAAAAGTCTTCGCCATCAATAGAATATTGGTAAGGTGGTGTACCACCCGACACTTCCAAAATGCTGACCGCACCCGTCATGCCATGGCACAGAGGGTCTACCACTTCTACAAGTATGTCTTCGGGCACAGTACGCACTACCTGTACCACATCACTAGCACTGCATCCATTCCACTGGTCGACAACAGATAGCTCATAGACACCTGGCATATCCACTGTGGGTTGTAAAGTATGTGTGCCACTGAGGATGTGGCCATCCTCAGTACTCCAGCTCGCTTGCCAAGTACTTGCAGAAGTACTTCCTTGTAGCACTACCTGAGTTTGGTTGCAATCGAGCACTTGGCTAGGCCCTGCATCCACTTGAGGTGGTTGTTTATTGGCCTCTACTACCACTGAATGAGCTGTCACGCAACCCGATGTGCCATGTGTCACCTCGAGTATATAAGTACCAGGCGCATCCACTGTAGGCATAAGCGTTTGTGTCCCCGACACAATGTTTCCGTCAGGTGTAAACCATTCAATCAAATCAGAAGGTGTCCCTTGTAAGGATGTCGCATTGAGCTGTACCATCTCCTGTGCACAAGTGAGTAAAGGAGGCGGCGAGACTACGATCTGAGGATAAATGCGCTCATCTGCCACTTGTACTTGCTCAGTAGTACTACAGCCATTGTCCAAATCAATCACTTGTACTTGATACCAACCAGGTGCTTGTACTACCACGGAAAGGTCATTGGACAATGGCGAGCCCGCATTATCTGTCCACTGCATGGAAAAATCGTTGGTAGCAGCATCGACTTGAGCTACGAGTGTAGTCTGTGTTTGCACACAAGTGATGGGATCTGGGTCAGCGACAAAAACTTGGGGGAGTTCTTTGTCTTCAGAGACAATTACTTCCAATTGTGCGGTACATCCATTATGCGTGTTTTCTAGCCACAACACATAAGTACCTGCTGCGCCTACAGTAGGCGTCAGGCTTTGCTGCCCACTAAGCAGATATCCATCCGAAGTTGTCCACTGAGCTGCCAGCATACCAGCGGGCTGAGAAGCTGTGGCGTCGAGCACTTGTTGGGGCTGAGTGCAAGTCAACAGTGTCGGCGGTGCCACTACTGGCCAAGGTGCAACGGTATCTACAGTTACCACCACACTATCGTAAGCAGTACAGCCATTGAGCAAGTTAGTCGCTTCAAGCACGTAAGTGCCCGCTGATCCCACAATGGCATTTAGCTGTTGTTCGCCGGAAAGAATCAATCCATCAGCGCTACTCCAGGCATAGGCTATGTTGACACCCTGAGTACTCCCCGTGCCACTTACTACTACTTCTGTTTGCGCACAAGTGAGCTGTCCCAATGCATGTACAGCCACCACAGGTGCACCCACATCCTGTTGTACCGCTACCGATTCCTCAGTTACACAGCCATTAGACAAATCGGTTACCATCAAGTGGTATGTGTCCGGAGCCGTTGCTTGTACTACTGCTGCAGTAGGATCACCGACAAGTATACCTCCAGTAGTAGACCACGCAAAAGCCAAACTATCCCCTACCGAGGCAGAGGCATCGAGTACAACTGCTTGCACCGCACAAGTAAGCGTTTGCACAGGTGCTATTTGCACAAGTGGTGTTTCAAAATCGCCTATCACCTCAACACTCAATTCAGTACTACACCCATTTTCGAGTTGGGTAACGGTTAGCGTATAAGTACCCACAGCATCGATCTGTGGAGTCAACGTCTGAGCCCCCGACACTATATGACCACCATTCGAAGCCGTCCAAAGAGCTTGGAAGGGCCAAGGCGTGCTGACTACACCTGACAATGATATTTGTGGCTGGGCACAGGTAAGCACAGGAGGCGGCTGCACGCCAATTTGTGGAGCAACGGTGTCAATTCCCACTACTACAGATGCTGTATCAGTACAATAATTTTGGGTATTGAGTACGGTAAGCACATAAGTGCCCGGCAAGGTAGCTATAGCCATAGGCCCTGTAGCCGTATCAATCAAAGCACCATCCATCGTGCTCCATTCATATGTGATGTATGTCCCTGTAGCTGATCCCTCACCATCGAGTAACACTTGAGGCTGGAGGCATGTAATATCTCCCGAGGCTACAAGCATTGCTTGAGGCACTTCGGTATCTGCTTCCACAAGCAAAGTATCGGTTGCCGAACAATTATTCACCGTATCAGTGGCAAGTAGTACGTACATACCTGGTTGGTCAATGACCACAGACAAACCCGACCATGCCATTGCCAGGCCACTGTCTGCAATCCATTGATATACCAGATTTGTCGTATCCGAAGCCACTTGTGCCTGAATAATTAAGGTGTCCTGGGCGCAAGTGAGGAAGCGATCTTCGCCTACAGAAATCTGAGGCTGTGTCAAGTCTTGTACTACCACCGCTGTATCAGTGCGTTGACAACCATTGACTGTGTTGTGCACAGTGAGTACATAGGTACCCGGCCCACCTACTACTGGTGTGGCAGATGACTCGCCTTCAAGTATTTGTCCGTCTGGTGTCGTCCACAAATAGGAAATATTTGCACCTTGTGCAAAAGCAGATGCATCGAGTACCACTGAATTGATTCCACATCCCATAAGTGGTGGCGGCGCGATAGTCACCACGGGGGCTGTCGTATCTATTTGGACGGTCACGCTCTCCTCACTGACACAGCCCGTAAGGGGATTGGCAATGCTCAGTGTATAGACACCCGCCGCATCCACTACAGGCATAAGTGAATTTTGCCCAGACACAAAATGCCCATCAAACGTTTCCCAAGTGATTATCAACATACTATCCGAATCCGAATTGGTGGCATCGAGCACCACTTCGCTTTGATAGCAGGATAAAGGCTCAGGCGTTTCAATATAGATTTGTGGCAAAGAGCTATCATCTTGTACCACCACTGAATCTTGAGCCAAACAGCCCGTTTGCGGGTTCATCGCATGCAATACATAGGTGCCACTACTACTGACTATAGGAGTAAGCGTACTATCTCCCGACACAATTTGGCCATCAGAAGTAGTCCACCATACAACCATTGTGCTGTCGGACATGCCAGAAAGCGACGCCTGAGGCTCACTACAATCTAGTGTAAAGGACTGACCTGCATCTACCTCGGGCAATGCTTGATCCGCCACTACAGTTACAGTCATTGAATCGACACATTGGCTGAGCTGGTGCGTAAGGGTCAACAAATATTGCCCGACCGCATTTACCACAGGGGTAAGTGTACTATCTCCATCAATGATGTGGCCATCGGTTGTAGTCCAATATATCGTGGTCAAACTATCAATCACAGAAGGGGTGGCATCAATCATCACCTGTGGTTGGGCACAGGTAAGCAGCGGTACAGCAGCCACTTGTGGCAGCGGTGTGGTAAAGTCCTCAGTCACTTCCACAGAGTCTGTAACCGTACAGCCACTGGACTCATTAGTCAAAGTGAGTACATAGGTACCTGCTGCACCAACTTTCACCACAGATGCAGTGAGTGTATCCGACAGAAAAGAGCCGTCGGGCGTACTCCAGGCATAGTAATCTGCATTTGTTGAGGCTGATGCATCCAACCACACCGCAGATTGCGTACAGTTAATCACTTCGGGCGAGGCAATAGTAGGAATAGGCGCCACATAATTTTCTCCCACAGTAACGGAAGAAAATGCCACACAACCATTTTGCGTATTGGTCACAACTAGTTCGTAAGTACCAGGTGCGCCAACGAGGGGCATGAGCGTACTGTCGCCACTAATGATTTGACCCTCAACAGTTTGCCAGGCATACACAAAGTTCGGACCAGAGGAAGAGTTGCTGGCATCGAGCATCAGTGTATCGCCACTAATGCAATTAAACGCGACATCAGGCCCTGCATCTGCAACAGGCACATTGGCATCCACACTGACGACTACTTCATCAGTAGCCGCGCAGGCAGAAAGCGTGTCTGTAATGGTAAGCACATAAGTGCCCGGCTCATTGACTAAAGGGGTCAGAGATTGAGCTCCCGATACAATATTTCCCGAAAGGGAATGCCATTGAATCACTTGCCCAGAAGCTACTTGCGAGTTGGTCGCATCGAGCACAACTTCTGAGGTCGTACACGTGATGATCATATCTGGCCCCGCATCCACTATTGGATAGTTGTACACAGCATCAACAGTCACCGAAGCAATATTGCTACACTGATTGGTTGTATTGTAGACACTGAGTATATACAATCCAGGCGCCCCAATAGTGGGCATAGGCGTCGTTGCGCCATCGAGTATAAGTCCGTCAGTAGTTGTCCAGGTATACATGATGTAAGTACCCGTAGAGCTTTGTGAAGCATCGAGCTGCAATACAGTATCTTGACAGTTCAGTGTACCAGGCGGCTGGATTATCGCTGTAGGTATTTGCACATCTTCATCTACTACTACCGAAGCCGTATCGCTACAGTTGTTAGTTGCATTGGTGACAATCAGCGTATAAGTTCCTGGCTGATCGACTATGGGTGTAGATGTAGTTTCACCCGACACAATGCCAGGCCCTATCCATAAAAACTCCAAATTATTAGTACTACCATTCGATGTACTTCCCTGCAAGGTAACCTCAGGATGCGCACAATTCAGCATTTGTGGGGGACCGGCATCAGCCACAGGGGTCAGTGTATCCGATGTAATGGTCACTGAGTCTGAAGCGCTGCAGCCGTTATCTGTATTGGTCACTTCTAGCACATACGTACCAGGGCTTCCTGCTATAGGTGTCAATGTACCCTGCCCTGTAAGAATAACACCATCGGTAGTGGTCCACAAATAGCTAAACTCATTGCCAGTAGAGGTGCCTGCAGCTTGAATAGTCACCCAATTGGTATTACAAGTAAACGGAGGAGGTTGGGCAATCTGTACCGTGGGGGGAGCCGTATCGCTGATTACCGTTACGACTGCAGAACTGGCACAACCATTATTGCTGTTGTACACAGAAAGTACATAATTGCCTGGTGCATTGACTAGTGCTGTAGGGCTAAATTGCCCGCTGACAATTCCTGGACCTGTCCAGGTATATTGAATACCCGTACCCGTAGTGGAACCACTGCTGAACAAAGTAGCCGTGCTATGTACACAATCTAGTTGATTAGATACCGATGCTACTGCTATAGGAGGATCGCTGTTGTCTACTACAGTGACAAAAGCCGTGTCCGTACAGCCATTGACATTATCCGTCACTACGAGGACGTATGTCCCTGGTGCATTCACTACAGGCATAAGGGTATTGCCACCCGAAACAACTCCAGGGCCATCCCACTGATAGCTATGCTGTCCTGTACTCGACCCAGCTCCGCTTAGCGTAACGGTAGGTTGCATGCAATCCAATGGTTCAGGCAGTTGAATGAGTGCCTGAGGCGGAGTAGTATTTTCTACTACTGTCACCGACGCACTATCTACACAACCATTGACCAAGTTGGTCACGACCAAAGTATACGTACCTGGCATATTGACAGTAGGAAAGAGGCCATTGCTGCCTGACACAATTCCAGGGCCCGTCCATTGATATGCAAAGTTGGACCCTATACTCGTACCTGCTCCACTAAGTGTTACTTCAGGTTGTGCACACGTAATCGGCGGTGCGGAAGCGTTCACTTGTGGCAGCGTTGTGTTGTCAAATACAGTTACTGTTGCCGTAGCCGTACAGCCATTAGACTCATCTGTCACGGTAAGCGTATAACTACCCCCTGCATTGACAGTAGGCGTCAGCGTCGTGCCACCCGAAACAATGCCTGGACCCGACCATTGATACGTAAAATCGCTTCCCGTACTACTACCCACTCCGTTGATGGTAATAAGTGGATTGTAGCAGGTAATCGTACCACCTGAAGCTACAGCCGTTGGCGGCGTAGTGTCCTCAGGTACACTCACAGTTGCCGTAGCCGTACAGCCATTAGACTCATCTGTCACGGTAAGTGTATAGGTCCCCCCCGCATTGACAGTAGGTGTCAGCGTCGTGCCACCCGAAACAATGCCTGGACCCGACCACTGATACGTAAAGTTGCTACCAGTAGAGGAGCCCACACCTGATAAAGTAAGCTCGGGCTGCGCACAGGTAATGATTCCGCTGGCAGTAGCAGCTGCCGTAGGAGGCACGAGGTCCTCGCCTATCGTGACAGAAGCCATATCTGTGCAGCCATTGGCATCTGATACAGTAAGGTCATAAGTACCTGATGACAAGTTGGAAGGGTTTGCTCCTGCCAACCCATCACTCCAAATGTATGTATAAGCAGGTGTCCCACCTGTTACATTTACAGAAATACTTCCACCCCCATTACAGTTTACAGGTGTTGTACTAATCGACACATCTAAGGGAGGCGGTTCATTGATCGTCACAGTAGCCGTACCCATACATCCCCCCGCCCCATTATCAGTTACTGTCACAGTGTACGTGCCTGGTGGCACATTGGTCAATACGGGCACAGAGGGCAGGCCACCACTCCATTGATAGCTATAATTCCCCGTACCACCTGATACGCTAAGATTAATTTGCCCATCGTTGGCACCTGCACAACTCACATCGACGGTAGTAGCCGATGGCTGCAAATCCACCTGAGAGATAGTGACTGTACCCGAAACTGCACCAGGGCACGCCACATCCACATAATCGACGCTTAACAAGCCAATCACATCCCCAGCATTCACACCCGTTACTGTAAAAGTATAGGGATTGTCAGAAGTGGTCACTGCTGGCTGAGCTGCGCCATTAATAGTATAAACAAACTGCCAAGGCCCCGTGCCAGTGAAGGTAACCGTTACATCAACTGATGTAGTTCCAGTACCGCAAGCCGTGCCATTGCCAGATAGTACTGCAGTAGGTGGCACAGCCAAGGTCACTGTAGCTGCAGCTGTATCAGTATTGCCACAGGCATCTGTCACAGTCACCACATAAGTAGTAGGTGTACCCAAAGGGGGAGAAACAGTAATACTGGGGGTGGTAGCACCATTGCTCCAGACATAGGAATACGGTGCAGGGCCACCCTCTACCGAAGGAGTCAAAGTTTGGGGGGCAGCACCACATCCATTTATATTGCTGAGAGCAGCCTGTAGGTCCACATCTTCAATGTTGATCGTGACTATGTTGCCCGTACAGGTACAGGGATTATCCAGCTCAATCACTATGGTTTCCACACCTTCGGGAATGCCATCGGCAAATACCGTCAAAGGTATCATCACGGTGTCTTGTCCAGCAGGGATCGTCACAGTGACAGGTAGCGGATCATAGTCTACACCGGCAGTAGCGGTACTCGTGTTGGATATAATGTAAGAGACAGTAATAGGTTGAGAGTTGTCGTTGTTTTGACGTTCAAAAACGAGAAAGTTCCCTGTGCATCCTTCATAGATAGTCGCATTGCTGCTACCCGAGCTACCCACTCCTGACACCACATTAGCTGCCACCGCATTACCTGGTGTAAAACTATTGGCTTCTAAAAACACAGCGCTGTCATATATGCCATCACCTACATCGCCTACTACCAAGCGGATGTGATAGGTAGCACATGGCACCACAACTGCAGTAGCTGTCAATATAGTGGTATATCCATCAAATTGAATATCCGTCATATTGGTCGTGCCATTACAATTGTTTTGGTTGGGGTTGAAGTAAATTTGATTCTGCAGATGGTTAACCGTATTGATGGCAACAAACTGACTCGAACCTGGTACCAAAGCAATATTCTCACCGTTAGAGGTAAAGCCACCATTAAATCCTGGCCCACTGATGAAAAAGCCAAACACGTCATTATAGGGAGAATTGACATACTCGCAATATTCTTCTGAAGCAAACACGTAATTAAAGGTGATTGTATCTACAGTAGGCGTAAAATCAAACTCAATGCCTACGGCATCGTACACAGGCCCTGCGCCAAGAATATTCAGATCGGGATCTCCACCACTACCTAAATTATTGCCCGCACTGTTGGAATTGTTGGGGCCTAGTGCATTGAAGATAGACCCCGTTTCCAACAACACGCCATGGTCGAAGCCCACCGAGCTCAATCCATTAAAAAACTCTCCCAAACCCGCTGATGAACCGATTGGCGAAATGGCACTCACGTCAAAACACCCACCTCCTACCAATACATCTTGGATAAGATAAGTAGGTGATTGCGACAAAACAGAAAGCACGGGGAGCTCCGGCTGATCCCCCTTTTCCATCGCCTGGGCCTGCGCCGTACAATCAGTGCATTGAATACTCACGTACAAAGGTCGATTGCCCAATAAGCGACTCTGACCATTTAATGTTACCGTGAGGCAATCGCTCTCTGCATAAAAAATGTGATAATAGCCCCACCACTCACAAGTAGGTGTATTGTCTGGCAAATGAGCTGTAGGTTGGGCAGCCTTGTACAACTCCAACTTTGCAGTAAACGAAGCAGGCTGTGGCCCTACTACCCACAATCGATAGCGCTTTCCTGGCAGTAAATCACAGATTTGCACCTGCATTTCATCGACAGGCTGATCAATCAGGAAACGCCCTTTGGTATGTCCATTTAGCTGGTAAATCGCTGAAATATCCTGTGCTACCTTTCCTATTACCTGTCCCTTGGACAATTGTGTATAGAAACAAAACAGAACAAATATGAAAAAAAGACATACTCTTTGCATAAAGCCATAATTGAAAAGTGACTATGCACATTTACTTCAGTTCAACAAGGCTTTAGCGTGTGTATTCCATCCTATTTTTCACTTCGATCTCCTCTTAGTTGATAAGGTAGACAGATTGGGCGTTATGCGAACTCGTATGGTCTACCTGAACTTCAATACCGGCAAAAGATATAGCAGCTTTCTGCACCACACTTTAATATTCACCAATTCTGTCGGCCAGAATATAAAATAAGCATTGGACAATTACAATTATGCTCCAAATCATTATTAGCCAAACAAATGAATTGTCAAACATTGCGTTAATCAAACCATTAATATATGACTCATCTTTCAAGTCATTAGAGAATACAAAAAAGCCGGATCTACACTCTCTACTGTTAGATCCAGCTAATCCAGTGTTTTTATTAGATTTTCACGCTAAAGGGTGGGAGAAATTGAAAGTATCTCCTGACAAGTTTCGGGTACACTGACAGAGGTGATCTACCATTTGATTTCTACCGATTCAGTGTCCATAAATAGAGGAATGCTCATTGAATTGATGCTTTCTTTAAAAGATCGAAAATCCTCTTCCAGAAACTCATTGACACGAGCTACTCCTTCGCCCACTTTCTTTTGAGCTAACTCCATACTGATATGGGCATTCTGATTAGGCGGCCCATCTGCAGCATCCAAGTAGCGTATGGCGCGCCACAAATAGCTCGATACCGTTTCAGAGGTACGTATGATACCCTTGGGTTCTTTGGGCCCTACAAAAACTGTTTCCAAAGAATCGATTTGCGCATTCAGCTCTTTGATTTGCCTGCTGATTGCTTTTTTGATGCTATCGGGTAAAAAGGAAACAGATCGCTCGACTACATCGAGCGAAGTGCGTGCATTCGTCAGCTGTTTCCATGCCTCGTTGGCTGTTTCAATGACCTTTTTCAGTGCGCTATAGGCAGCCAATTGCGCTTTTTTTCTATCGGCGTCATAAGGTATTCGAGGATCTGGATGCACCGTGACAATAGTTGAATCCGCCCATCCCTTATAGGTGACGATCACTTTATAAGTGCCCGGCAACACCTCGGGGCCCGATGGCATGCCATGAGATTCAGCTCTTTGCGGCATTTGCCTACGAGGGGGTTGCACGCCATCCATGCGCAAGTTCCAAACGATGCGATTCATGCCCGTATCAATAGGCGACTTAAAGGTGCGAATGGTGTCACCCTCAGCATCGACAATGCGAATTGTAGCGCGCATTCTCTTGGACTTAGGTGTAGCGGCTTTTTGACTGGCGTTTTTGCTATGCTCAAGCTGTTTTACTTCGGCCTTCTTTTGCAATTGTAATACTGAGTCGCGATGCAGCCATACGGTCAGAAGTGCACCTGCAGGCCTATTGGCTCCTACAAATATGCCATCACCTGTAAAGCGCATGCCTTCTACAGAGCGATACTGGGCCAAATAAGCATCGGGGGGATCAAATATGGTCAAGGGATTTTGAAGCACCTTTCCCCTCGTACGCGCTATAGCACGCAAGGGGCGAATATCATCGAAGATCCAAGCAGCTCGGCCAAAAGTACCGATGATTAGGTCACCTTCACGTGGGTGAATTTGCAAATCAGAGACTTGTACACTGGGAAAACCTTTATCCCATTTCTGCCAATTAGATCCGCCATCCAGAGTAAAATACAAGCCATCATCTGCACCGAGAAACAATAGTTGGGGCACTTGAGGGTCTTGCACAATCGACAGTACAAAGCTTCCCACTTGCCCTTCATCGACGATGCGCTGAAAATTCTGCCCAAAATCTTTGGTATGATACACCATTGGGCGCCAATCGTTACGCCTGTAGTTGTTGACGACGACAAACGCTTCAGCGGGGTCGTAGGTAGAGGCGCGAATTTGTGGTATCCAACTGCCAGGAGGACAATCAGGTAGGCGCCCCGACAGTTCCGTCCATGTAGTTCCTCCATCGCGTGTGAGCTGCAAGTGACCATCGTCGGTACCCACCCAGATCACCTGGCTATCCAAGGGGCTAGATGCTATGGCAATGATGGTAGTGAAGTTTTCTGCATGCGTCACATCGGGGGTCAAGCCACCAGAACGCCTGCTTTCGGCTTGTTTGATCGAATCATTGGTTGTCAAATCAGGAGAAATGGTCTGCCAGCTATCACCACAATCCGGAGAATAATGGAGAAACTGACTGCCAAAATACACACCACATGGGTGAAAGGGGTCTTGGGCAATAGCAGCATTCCAGTTGAATCGCAGTTCGATGCCATCGGGATGCACGGGCTTGATAAACTTTGTTTTTCCCGTAAGGCGATCGATGTAAGCTACGTTGCCACCCTGGCTCATGGCATATACATACCGACTATCATCAGGTCGAAAGACCACGTCAAAGCCATCGCCAAAAAACACTTCCTGCCAATCGGCATTTCGGATACCTCCACGCTTCCACACCTGGCTAGGCCCTACCCAAGAGCCATTGTCTTGCATTCCTCCTGCCACGTGATAGGGTATATCATTGTCGACACTAATGTGGTAAAACTGGGCTAAGGGCAAATTGTCGACAAAATCCCAGCTTTGACCACCATCTCGGCTGATGGCTACTCCCCCATCATTCCCTTCTATGATGTAGTTGGGATCGTCGGGGTGCACCCAAAAAGCATGGTGATCGGGATGGATCTTCCATCCTAAAAATTGCTGCCAGTCTTCACCGCCATCTTGCGACCAGTTGATGACGGAAAAAAGACTCCACACCCGGTTTTCGTTTTTGGGATCCACGAAAATGTCGGAATAATAGAAGGGGCGGTTACCAATCCCTTTAGTAGCCGTTTTTTTCCAAGTATGCCCGCCATCTGTGCTTTTGTAAAACGCATTCTCTTGTGCTTCGACAATGGCATATACAATTTGAGGTTTTGAAGGGGCAATGGCAATACCTATTCTTCCCAACGGCCCCTTGGGCAACCCATCTTTTTCAGTAATCTTAACCCAAGTTTCTCCAGCATCATAGCTCCTGTAAAGGCCTGAGCCCTCCCCACCAGAGTGAAAAGTCCAGGGCTTGCGTTGGTATTCCCACATAGCAGCAAAGAGCTTGTTAGGGTTGGTGGGATCGACGACCAGATCGGCGCATCCTGTCAACTCGTTGACATATAGCACCTTGCGCCAGGTACGCCCCCCATCAGTAGTTTTGTATACACCACGATCTGATGTAGGCCCCCAAGCCGATCCTAAAGCAGCTACAAAAACAGTGTTTGGATCGTCTCGATGAATAATAATGCGGTGGATTGCCTTGGTATTGCTCAAGCCCACATGCTTCCAAGTACGTCCTCCATCTATCGATTTGTACAGGCCATTGCCACTATTTTGAGAGTTTCGAGGATTGCCTTCTCCTGTACCTACCCATATCTCATCGGGATTGCGCTGATTGATCGCAATAGCTCCTACAGATTGGGTAGCAGTTTGGTCAAAAATGGGCTCCCAATCGATACCACCACTGGTCGATCGCCATACACCGCCAGAAGCTGTACCTACATAAATAATGTCAGGGTCAGCCAAAACTACATCTATGGCTGTCACGCGTCCACTCATACCAGCAGGGCCGATATTCCGGATCTTCATGTGTTTAAACTGATTCAAGTTGAGTTGTTGAGCCGTCAAGGGGAAACAACAGCCCAACCATAACCACATGCTCAATGTGTAGCGAATGAAATTTTTCATAGTATTAGCCTTTCATGAACAATCAGGTGAGCTGGGCGAATATAGAAAAAGCCACGCTGCAGCTTCCATGTCCTGCTGCGAGCAGATACAACTCAGTGAGATGTGATGTACGCACAGCCATGTAGCTAGGCCTAATCATCCGACAGCAAGCGAAAGGAATTGAAAAAGCGATCCGAATCGGGGTTGAGTGCTTTTTCGCGTAAGCTGATTGTCGACAACAAATAGAAGCGATGCCCTACCAAAAAGGCTCGGCTTTTGATCACAGCTTGACCATCCAAATAGCTGATACGCCACACACGGCCAGGATAGCCCTTCCACAACTGATCTGCTTGGTAAACCACTTCTCCTTTTACGCTTTCAGCAGCCTCTTCAATAGTGGTATCAAAAAAATCGCGCAGCAAGTCTACACTATCTGCCAGAGGAATCGCTTCGGGATAGTCTATCCACATAACTTGATAAAATAAGTTGGCAGCAGACTGGGGGTCTGGGGGTTGAAAAAAATGCCTATGAAATGCCAAGCGCCCCAATTCAGTATCGGCACTATCTATAGCTTCGTGCAATATATCTGGCGCTTGTACTCGAAATCTGCCTTCATAACTGATGGTCTCTGGCCAGTTGTCCAATTGCTGTGCCCCGAGCCATCCCACCACGATCATCCAACAAACCAAACACACCACTTTTTTCATCCAAATATCTTCTTTAAGATGCCACATCTATACCCCCAACAGACTTGGCAAATAACATGCACTTAAAACAGCAAAACGATGCTTCAAGCCATTTTCTTTTGTATATAATTGGCAGCTTTGTGTGCCACACGTGCTCCATTTATCACCAACTACCTCTTTATGGCAATAGGAACGATAATACAGCAAACTTTTGTGAAAAGAGCTTTATGGCTGGGTTTAGGTTGGTTGGGCATCATTGCTCCCACTTGGGCACAGCACACATTTAGCCCACTTCCAAAATCCATGTACCGCGATCTAAGCCGCATACTACAAGTAGAAACTGCTATCGATCCCAAGCATCGCCCCGAAATACAGATGGTGCTGATCGATGGCGATTCCCTTTGGATAGCCCACTTTGAAGCCACGGGCCGCCAGCACACTTCATCAGCTGATAGTGCAACCGTGTACGAAGTTGGTGCCTTGAGTATGCTACCCACTGCTGCGCTAGCATGCCTTGCGGCAAAAAAAGGATTACTTTCACTAGATAGCAGCATCAATCACTATCTACCCGATTCTTTTCGCTTAGAATGGCTTGCACCCTACAGCTTGCGCCAGTTGCTCACACACCAAGTAGGACTAGCCCGCCAGCCCGATATGAAAGGCACTTTGAACCAACCTGATCAATCGCCATTCGCACAATATTCATGGTCTGATCTGCTCGCATGGCTCAAACAATTGCCTGAACCCCGCGATGCAGCTGCCTATAGCTTCAGCTACGTCCACTATGCCTTGGTACAACTCATCCTAGAACATCTCACAAGCCAGCCCATCGAGCAATTGTTCGACGCGTGGATTGGCCAAGTAGCAGGCTTATACGAATCGGGATATCAATGGACGAAAAATATGTGGACGCAAATGGCCATACCACATAATCGAGGGGGAAGAACTGTTGCACCTTGGAAATTCAGTTCGTTTGAAGGTGCTTTGGCATTCAAGACCTCACCACGCGATATGGCGACCTTGATACGCTGGCTACTCCAAGAGCCCAGTTGCCAACCCCTATTCGATCCATATACAGCCGTACCCTATCGCAAGGGCGTATGGGCCACGGCCGGAGGCCACGCCACCTTTCCGCGCAAACACATCAAAGTGGTGGCTCAATCGGGTGCTACAGATGGCCATAGCGCATACATCGCTATTGCACCAGATTATCAAAAAGCCATAATTGTCTTTGCAGATACCGCAATTGGACTGGGTAAGTTCGGCTATCTCTCCCTGCGCTATTTAATGCGCGGATGGCACGTTAAGAAACTGCGAGATGCACGCTAAATTGCACTCAAGACACAAAAAATAAAAATCATAAAGCACCATGGCTAAAAAGCAAAAAGCCAAGAAAAAACGCGCTAAAGATGATCCCTTAGTGTATTCTACTGATCCCAATGCCACGCTACAAAGTGTCTTAGGTAATTACTTCAATCGGGAGTCCGAATTACAAGATCCTCCTTTGCCGGCCCACAAGCAAAAGCTCTACGTAGCGCGCGACCGAAAGAAAAGAGGTGGTAAAGAAGTCACGCTTATCACCGGATACGTGGGAGCAGAAGCCGATCTTAAAGAGTTGGGCAGGTGGATTAAAAAGCAATGTGGGGTAGGCGGAAGCGTCAAAGACGGCGAGATCATCATACAAGGTGACCAACGAGACAAGGTAGTCACACTGCTCACATCACGTGGGTTTCAAGTAGTTCGCAAAGGCGGATGATCACGCCTTATGCTTGCTCACCCATAAGATCCATTGGCAACTGAAAGACAAAGCCCATTATTATCACCACAACCAGGCCTAAAGACATATTATCTTGGCCGCACCCAATTTGGTAAAACAAATTTTCCACAATCATGATGAAACTTTCCTCATTTTTCACCGCAGTCCTTCTGCTGGCATGCACATCTACGCATGCACAAATCTGGAGCGAAACCTTTGCCGACAGCCTCAATGGCTGGACATTGGAAGACCAATCGATGAATAGCACCGGTGATCTATGGACTTGGACCAATGTAGGACCTCAAGGAACTTATTCCATTGGCCCTATTGCCAGCACCACTGCCAACGATGGCTGGGCCATCTTCGATTCGGACTTGCTATGTAGTGGCTCACAAAATGCCTGGCTGATTTCACCTACTATCGACTTAAGTGGCCACGATACCGTAGTGCTTTTCTTCGAACAGTATTATGCTGCCTTTTTCAGCCAAACTTTTGTACAAGTCAGCAACGATGATGGTGCTACCTGGACAGCTATTGAAGTCAACGAAGCAATAGGAATCAATCAGGGTACAGACAACCCTTCCACAGTAGAAATCGACATCTCGCAATACGTGGCTAATAGCGCTACCGCACGCATTGCATTCCAATTTTTGAGTGATGATCCCAACAACCCAAGCAGCGGATGCGCCTATTCGTGGCAAATCGACGATATCCGCCTGGAAAGTCAAGGCACTCCTCCTCCACCTCCCGACCCCAACGTCGTCTGGGGTGGTGCAGGTGATCCCAATTCGGAATTTGACGGTGGCTTGAACGACTGGACAGCTGTAGGCATCACCTATCCCGAGGCCAATTGGGTTTGGGAGGCCGATGGCAAGGCCGATCAAGGTGCTTTTTCTTCTGGTACAGGTACTTTGAGCATCCTATCGCCCAGTGTAGATAACGGCGCCATGGTATTCGACTCAGACTTCTACGATAACGGAGGTGACCCCAACGCCATCGGTCAAGGTCCCTATCCAGCACCACAAGTAGCTGAGTTGATCTCTCCTATAATGGATCTTTCTGGAGAAGATGCACTGGCTGTCACTTTCAACCAATTTACGCGCAACTTCCAAAGTACCTACGCAGTAGCTTGGAGTATGGACGGCGGCAATACTTGGAGCGATCCCATCTTCTTCAACGAAGACATCGGTATCAACGAAATGACTACCCGCGACAATGTGGTCTATGTACCACTAAAAGGCGCTTCGGGATCTAGCCAGTTCCGCATCAAGTTTATCTATGAAGCCAATTACTATTTTTGGGTAATTGACGACGTCAAGATTGTACGTCGCACAAATCACGAAATGAGAATCAACGACAATTGGTATGCCATTGCGCCCAACTTCAAAATTCCTGAAAGCCAGCGCGAAGAGTTTGGCTTTTTGGCCGACATCGAAAATGTAGGTGCATTCGACGAAACAAATGTCAGGCTACACATGATCATTCGCAAGGTAGGAGGCGATACCGTATACACCGATTATCACGACTATGGCACCATTGCGCGCGATAGCCTGGCTGAAAACCAATCCTTTGGCGCTTTCTTGCCACCTGCAGATCAGGGCATCTATCGAGCTGAATACGTACTTGAATACGACTCAATCGCCTTAGACTCCGATCCAGACAACAACCAGATCCCCTTCTTTTTCGAAATTACCGACTCTACCTTCGCCAAAGAAGATGGCGGTACACGCACCATCTATCCTGCTCCAAGCAACTGGGATCCAGGTGAGCCGCGTTCATGGGCCTATGGCAACTATTACTATGTCCCCAATGGAGGCATGTATGCCTATACGGCAAGCTTCGCTTTGGGCAACGCTGAAGACGTCGAAGGTGAAACAGTCTACATTTCATTGTACAAATGGAATGACCTGAATGAAGATGGCAATTGCAATCCCGACGAACGCGAATTGGTAGGAATCAATTTCTATGAAATCCAGGGCGATGAAACGCCTGTGATCCCTGTCACTGTGATGTTATACACTCTAGACGATGAGTACGTAATGTTGGAATCCAACACTGCTTACGTGCTCATGCTCGAGTACATCACCGATACCGATACTGAAGTGGAATTTGTGGCTAGTGAAGATTTTGACTATGGCGCTATGATTCTCAATAGCATCCAATTGGGCGCTCCGCGTTACGCCGGCATGTTGGGCATCAATGGCGATCTAACTGTCGAAACATATAGCTCTTTGGGCTTCGGCTGGGATTTTGTACCCGTCGTGCGCCTGAACGTCCGTCCAATATCTACTGCTACTAACGAACCACTGCTCAGCAACCTGAAAGTACTGCTCTCGCCCAATCCCACTTCAGATCTCTTGCAGGTAAGCCTGCCCAACTCCGATCACACACAGGTTGAACTGCGCTTGGTTAGCCCACAAGGCAAGCACCTGTTGGTACAACAGGCTACTTTAGGCAATGGACAAACCACTACACTTGACTTGAGCACGCTGCCTCAAGGCAACTACTTCCTACTGATACGCACAGCAGAAGGTATCACTTCACAAAAAGTACAAATCGTGCGCTAATTGCCTTTCGGCTTTTTACTGAAATACAAGGTGCTATAGCAGCTAAGCTATAGCACCTTTTTTCGTTCTATTGAATTTTTTTTTCAATCAAAACTTCCTATAAGAAAGGACATAAACAACCAAATCAATTTCAATATCTTGTTGGATCACTAACACTTATTATTGTATCACTTCAAATACAAAAAAAATGCACATGGCAAAACATTACCTTTCATCCACCATTATCTTGCTGCTCTTGTGGAGTAGCCAAAACCTGTGGTCCCAGCAAGGTCCTACCTGTGCTAACCCTGACACTCTTATTTACGACGACTTTGAAAGTTATGCCTTAGGTGTCTTGGGTCCACAAGCAGCCCACTGGACTACTTGGAGTGGCAATGAAGGCGGTGCCGAAGATGGCATCGTCACCAGCGACAATGCTGCCTCTGGCAATCAAAGTCTGGTCATTGAAGGTGGCAGCGATTCGGGAGGGCCACAAGATGTCATCCTGGATCTGGGCAACCAACCCGATGGCATATTCCTCTTGCGCTGGAAGATGTACATACCTGGCGAGTCAGGGGCTTACTACAACTTACAGCGCTCGCAGACTCCTGGCGAACAGTGGGCTGTAGAAGTGTTCTTCGAAAATGACGCAACGGGCTATGTCTCTGTAGGTGATGAAGAAATTAGCTTTACCTATACGCAGGAAGAATGGTTCGAAGTGCGCATGGTCATTGATGTGAGTAATGACTTCATGTATCTGTTCTTCGACACCCAGTTCATCAGTGCATGGCCGGTCAGCTGGCAAGCAAATAGCACCACAGGGGGCTACATGCAAATTGGCGCCGTGGATTTCTTCCCCATTAATACGACTCACTACTACTTTGTTGATGACGTGTATTTTGCTCAACTACCTGAAGCAGAGGCAGGGCAATATTGCCACATGGCTATCCCTATCGACACGGGGCTACACACCGCCATTGAGCTGGAGTGCTACGGTGCAGGCTTTACAGTGCGCGCCGGTGGGCAAGGACTAGCCGGTGCTTGGTATGAATGGACAGCCCCTGCCGATGGTATCCTCAGCATTAGCTCGTGCAACAGTGGTAAAGACACGCGTGTGTGGATCTTCTCAGAAGGTTGCTCTGTCCTCCAACTCGAAGGCGTCAACGATGATCGCTGCGAAATGGCGCCAGGTGATGACGAATACGCATCCTACCGAGAAGTACTGGTCAATGCCGGTACCACTTACCACATCTGTTGGGACGATATCTGGGACAGTGGCGGCTTCGACTTTGAGCTCAACTTTACCACCGATGCGCCCACACCAGGCGACTTCTGCGAAACGGCCATTCCCGTCATAGAAGGTGACACAATCACCATCGACCAGATCAATGGCGACGCCGCTGTAGCTGGGCCCAATATCAATCACACGGGTGCTAGCACTACCAACTATGCCCAGTCAGAATGGTATCGATTTACACCCGAAATCAATGGTATGGTCAGCATCTCTTCTTGCGGCTTCACCACTGAAGATACTCGCGTATGGGTCTATACGGGAGCATGCGGCTTTGGCAATTTGCAACTCGTTGCCTCCAGTGATGACGAATGCGATCTACAGAGCCTCATCTTCGACTTTCCCGTCACGGCAGGTACCACCTACTACATCGAATGGGACAGCGAAGATACTGATAGCCCGGGTTTCCAATGGGTGCTGGCCTTCGATCCCGAGACGAGTGTGAAAGAAGCCAACGCCTTTGCCCAGGCCTTCCAGCTGGCACCTAACCCCGCTTCAGAGTTAAGTCGATTGTACTTCCACCTGCCCCAATCTACCCAATTAGACGTCCAGCTACTCGACCTCACAGGACGCGCACTCGAGCAATGGCAATTGCCGCATGCTACTGTAGGCTCACTGGAAATACCACTGACGCACCTGCCCAAAGGCATGTATCTAATTCGGGCTACCGACGGTCATGCTGTATACACAGCCAAGCTCATCAACCTGGAATGACAAACACACCGATAGGGCTACAAGTGTAGCCCTATTGTTTTTCCTCCATCTATTTACTCCAAACTTTTCCATGAAGCAAATGTATCTGCTACGCTTATTCATGTTATGGGTGGTGAAGCTACCCTTATCGCCCAAACCGACACGCTACTCTTTGAGCCATTTCCAACCGACAACTCGACTAACTGGGCCAGCTTCCCCGACGATGGCACCAACACGCTACGGATCAACTGGAACGAATACGGAAAAGAAGCTGCTCAGAATTTGCCCAGCAACTTATCATTCTACGATCTATATTGGGGCCAATCCAATTAAAATGAAGAAATTATACCCTACTTGTCCAAATCATTGATGGACAAAAGATGTGCAAAAAGATCATCAAGTGATAAAGGTGCACCAACACACATATCTACAAAAACAAGTACCCCAGCTGTACGACATCACAACCAGGGTATGGTTTTTCGATCGGTAGCAAAGTGGAGCCAGCACGATTCACAGCCTTTCAGCAAAGAACCATTTAGTCCACCATGCACCTCAGCTATCCCACCAAACGCTGAAGGGCCTCCTCCAAAATTTTAATGCGCTCTTTGCCATCAGCGAGCTTCTTGCGCTCGCGTGCCACCACCTGTGGGGGCGCATTTTGTATAAATTTTTCATTTGCCAGTTTGCGCTCGATGCTCGCTACGAACTTGCGCGCATGCGCCAAGTCTTTTTCCAAGCGAGCGCGCTCGGCAGCTACATCGATTTGCTGTTCCACGACCACAAAACACTGTTCCGTGCCACTGATAAACGATACGCTGCTGGGGGGCTCCTCATCGATTAACTCCACGCCTTTGAGTACAGCCATTTTCTCGAGCATCTGGCGCAAGCCCGACCGCTGTAGCAAAGTCTGTGCACGCGTACTGTGCTCAATGAAGCACTGCAAAGGTGCTCGCTGTTTGAGCTGATTTTTGGCGCGCACCTCGCGCACCTTCGACACGATATCTTTTGCCTGTTCTACATCTTCTATTAATTGGGCATCCCACGCACCACCTATTGGCCAGGAACTCACAATGCAATCGTCGCCTGGCTGCCGTTCGCGCAAGCCATGCCAAATTTCTTCGGTGATGAACGGCATAAAGGGATGCAACACTGTCATCAGGCGCTCAAACAGGTTGATGGTAGCCTCATAGGTAGTGCGGTCGATGGGCTGCCCGTATGCGGGCTTGACCATCTCGAGGTACCACGAGCAAAAGTCATCCCAAATAAGACGATAAAGCGACATAAGCACGTCACTGAGGCGGTATTGCTCATAATTCTTTTCGGCTTGCGCCAAATGTTGGTTGAACTTAGCTTCGAGCCATTCCACAGCTAAGTGATTGACATCCGATTGGGACAACTCATCGCTCACTTGCCAACCACGTACCAAGCGCAAGGCATTCCACATCTTGTTGCAAAAGTTGCGTCCTTGCTCGCACAATTTGCTTTCATTGCGTACATGGCCCGTCTTGGGATCTACCGGTGCATCGAAGATGATGTCGTTGCCTGCCGAAGTAGCCGACATGAGGCCAAAGCGCACACCGTCGGCACCATATCGCTCGATGAGGGCCAAAGCATCGGGCGAGTTGCCTAGCGATTTGCTCATCTTACGGCGCTTGTTGTCACGCACCATGCCTGTGAAGAATACATCTCGGAAGGGCTGCTTGCCCTTTTTAGCAGCTAGCTCGGGCCCCAACAGCTCCTCGGCATACTCATATCCAGCCATGATCATGCGGGCCACCCAAAAAAACATGATGTCCCATCCCGTCACCAGCACACTGGTCGGATAGTAATACTTGAAGTCCTCTGTACAGTCAAAACCATCGAATACACTGATAGGCCAGAGCCAGGAAGAAAACCAGGTATCTACTACATCGGGATCTTGTTGTAGCTCGTCAAGTGTCAGGTCGGGCTTGCCCAATTTCGCTCGGGCCATAGCCAAAGCTTCTTCGGCTGTCTCTGCCACGAATACTTCATCGCCATAGTACCAGGCAGGAATACGCTGCCCCCACCACAACTGACGAGAGATACACCAGTCGCGAATATTCTCCTCATTGAGCCAGTTGTAGTACATATTCCAAAAATGCTCAGGGAAAAAACGCACTTCGCCTTTGCGCACCGCTTCAAGTGCTGTGCGCGCAAATCCCTTCATATCGACAAACCACTGCAAGGTGAGGCGCGGTTCTACCACAGCATCGGTACGCTCAGAACGCCCTACCTTGTTGACGTATTCTTCGACCTTCACCAAGTGCCCGCGCGCCTCCAATTCCTTGACCATAGCCCTGCGCGCTTCGAAACGGTCCATCCCGACAAAGAACTGTGCCACCTCACTGAGCGTGCCATCGGGATTCAACACGTCAATTACCTCCAAGCCATGGCGTTGGCCAATCTCGTAGTCGTTGGGGTCGTGGGCCGGAGTGATTTTCAAGGCGCCTGTTCCAAAATCCCGTTCCACATACTCATCGGCGATAATGGGCACCTTGCGCCCCACCAGAGGCACTATGGCACATTTCCCTTTCAGATGGACATAACGTCCGTCTTGTGGATGTACGGCAATGGCCGTATCGCCCAAGATCGTCTCAGGGCGCACCGTAGCGATGGTAATCCATTCACCCGTTTTAGTCCCATCCTGTTCGACGACCTCATAGCGCACATAATAAAGGTTAGACTTTTCCTCCCGATAAATGACCTCTTCGTTCGACAACACAGTCTGAGCTTCGGGATCCCAGTTGGTCATGCGCAGTCCGCGATACAACTTGCCCTTGCGATACAAATCCACAAAGACGTGAATTACCGCACGGCTCAGCTTTTCTTCCATAGTGAAACGCGTGCGATGCCAGTCGCACGAGGCCCCTAGCCTTTTCAGCTGCTCCAGAATGATACCACCGTACTTTTCTTTCCACTCCCAAGCGTAGTCCAAGAACTCTTCGCGGCTTAGCTGCCCCTTCTGAATACCTCGCTCGCGCAGCATGCGTACGACTTTGGCCTCAGTAGCTATAGAAGCATGATCCGTACCTGGTACCCAACAGGCATTGTAGCCCTTTTGCCGTGCACGCCGAATGAGAATGTCCTGAATGGTGTTGTTGAGCATGTGTCCCATGTGCAACACGCCTGTCACGTTAGGGGGGGGGATAACTATGGTATAGGGCTCACGCTCATCAGGTTCAGAGCGGAAGTAATCCTTTTTCATCCAATGGTCATACCACTTACCTTCTGTATCCTTGGGGTCATAACGCTTAGGTAACTCCATATGTTCTTTACCGTTTTTCACTAATTATGCGTTCATTGAGCAAATTCACGCTCATCAATCATCTGCGTAGCCAGTAAGTCTTCAAGTGTCTCTCGGCGGCGTATTAACTTGGCTTGCCCGTCTTCTACCAACACTTCAGCTGGTCGAAAACGCGAGTTGTAATTGGATGACATACTATAGCAATAAGCTCCAGCATTGAAGAAGGCTAGGTAATCGCCTTCGCGCACTTCTGGTAGTTTTCGATTCACCCCAAAGGTGTCGGTCTCACAGATGTATCCCACCACTGTATAGATGCGGGGTTTGCCCAAAGGGTTAGACAAATTGACAATGTGGTGATACGCATCGTAAAACATGGGCCGAATGAGGTGGTTAAAGCCCGAATCTACACAAGCGAACACCGTAGAAGGTGTGGTTTTCACCACATTCGTGCGCACCACAAAATACCCTGCCTCACTGACCAGAAACTTCCCCGGCTCAAACATCAGCGCCAGCTCTCTGCCATAGCTTTCGCAAAATGCGCGAAAACGCATCGACAATCGTCGGCCTAGCTCCTCTATATCAGTAGCTACATCGCCTTCTTTGTACGGCACTTTGAAGCCCGAGCCAAAGTCGATAAAATCCAGATCGGGAAAATGGCGCGCCTGATCGAGCAAGATCTCCGCACCTGTGAGAAATGCTTCGGGATCCAGGATATCGCTACCAGTATGCATGTGTAACCCTTCTACTTTCAGGCCCGTCGCTTCGACGATGCGCAACACATGCGGCAGTTGGTGGATGCTGATGCCAAACTTGCTGTCGATATGCCCCACAGAGATCTTGTGCCCCCCTCCTGCCATAATGTGGGGGTTGAATCGGATGCACACCGGCACATCGGGATGCAAATTGCCAAACTGCTCCAAGATACTGGTACTGTCAATATTAATGCGCACGCCACGCTGTGCAGCCATCTCATACTCCTCTAAGCTCACACTATTAGGTGTAAATAAGATATCTCCAGGTTGAAAGCCAGCCCTTAGCCCTAACTCCACCTCTTGAATACTCACCGTATCGAGCCCTGTTCCCCACTGGGCAAAGCGCTTGAGTACATGGACATTAGACAGCGCTTTACACGCATAGTTGATCTTTAATCGCGGCAGGTCAAAAGCACGTAGCATCCGTTGATATTGGCGCTGCATCACAGATGCATCATACACGTATAGCGGTGCACCAAAGCGCGCTACTAATGCCAGAGGATCGCTACCCGAAGGCAACTCAAAGCGGCCGTTGTTCAAGTTCATAGCGAAAAATACATGGTTAAAGAATCCAATTACAGGCGAGCCAAAATTTCGGCGAGCACAAAGGTACTGCCTCCTACAAAAATCAAATCGGATTTACCCGCTGTAGCCTTAGCTGCTTCATAGGCCGCTACCACTGAAGGCCATACCTCTCCCCTCAACCCAAAGGTAGCCGCTGCTCGCTGCAACTGCTTGGCATCTAATCCTCTTGGGATGTCGGGACAGGTGAAGTAATAATGGGCCGCCCGAGGAAAAAGTGGCAATACTTCTTCGAGGCGCTTGTCGCGTACCATACCCAACACTACATGCAGTGTCTGGTATGGCAAGGCCTGTAGTTGTCGCCACACAGCAGCCAAACCATCGACATTATGCGCCACATCTCCAATGATCAGGGGATTTTGCCCCAACACTTCCCAGCGCCCACGCAATCCTGTAGTAGTGCGCACTTGCCCCATAGCCTGCCTGATTAGGGCTTTATCAGCCCAGTCAATGCCCTGCATAGTAGCCCACTGCTTCCAAGTGGCCAATGCAGTGGCCAAGTTTTTCAATTGATATCGCCCTCCTAGGTCAAGATAGAGATTTGGGAGCCACAATTGCCCTGCATGCCATATATCCACATATTGGCCAGCTTCTGCTGTTTTGCGAAAGCGCACCTTCCAAGTATCTGTAGCAAAGGTGATAGGGGCATTCAGTTGCTGTGCCTTTCGGCAAAAGACGACATCTATAGATGGCTGTCGTTGTCCCACCACAACTGGGCAACCTCGCTTGATAATGCCCGCTTTTTCGGCAGCTATCTGTTCCAAAGTCTCGCCCAGAAACTGCTGATGGTCTTTGCCAATATGGGTAATTACCGACACATGAGGTTGTAAAATATTGGTCGAATCGAGCCGCCCCCCAAGCCCAGTTTCCACTATGGCCATATCTACTTGCCTTTCGGCAAAATACTGAAAAGCCATAGCTACACTGATTTCAAAAAAAGAAGGACGAATCGAAGTAAAGGCAGACTGATGCGTATGCACAAACCGATGCACCCATTCGCGCGCTACCATTTGCCCATCTACGCGGATGCGCTCGCGAAAGTCCAGCAAATGCGGCGAGGTGTACAAGCCGGTACGCCATCCCATGGCCTGAAAGAGTGCAGCCAGCATGTGCGACACAGATCCCTTTCCATTGGTGCCTGCTACATGGATAGCAGGCCATTGGCGATGAGGATGCCCCAGCCGATCCATGAGCTGTCGGATAGGTGTTAAGTCCTTTTTCATGGCAGGTGCTCCCTGCCGTTGGTACATGGGCAATTGGGCATACAGCCACTGTAGCAGGGCCTGCCATTGGCCCTCATCGAGCGATGTATGCGTTCGTGCCACGTGTTTCATGGTCGTGTTTGGATAAGGCGTACCTGCTTGCGCCATGGTCTAAGGCGGCGCAAAGAAACAACTTTTGCCAGCTGTTTGGTAAAGGGCGTGCGCTCTCGCCCTATGAGCAAATGTTGGTCGTCCAGAAAATCGATAGCCTCGTATTGAGTAGGGAGTAGCCATGACACATGCTTGCGCCAAACGCGCAAACCCGAAAGGCGCTTTCCTTGCCAGCCCTCGAACACAAAGATGGAAGCACGTGACCAGGGCAAAAAGCCAAAAATAAACCGAAAGTCATAGGCTATCAGCGCCACCTGCGTACCATCGGGACTCAAGGCAGCACCCGTCACGACGCGGTTTTTGAGCCATAAGCTGTCGAGTAGGTGCGCTACTAGTGGCGAGGTAGCGCTGTCGGGTAGGACATACAGCTTGGTGCGATAGCGGCCGCGTTGGCGCCCTACTTTGTCTTTCGACAACAAGTATAGGCTATCGCGATAGTAAAAGAATGCCTCACAGTCGAAATTGCGCCACGGCATAGACGGGGGAAATGCACGCTGGTCGGGCCAAGAAAAAGCAATAGGCTGAGGTTCAGCAGGCTCATTTGCCGAAAGGCGCCAAATTATCAGGTCGGTACGCGTATTGCGGTTGTTGCCAAAATCGCCGATGAACATGTGTCCTTGTGCATCAGCTGTGAGGTCTTCCCAATCGCGATTGGGCACCGACAACACAATACTGTCTTTTAGCCTGCCCTGCCCATCGGTGCAATACAGCACAGGGCGATTGCCCGAGTCGTTGTGCCACCAAAGCGAATCAGCAGTGGCTACGTACAGCCCAGACACTTCCGCCAATACATCGGGCAAAGCAAAGCGTTGCGCTATTGCCTGGCTTACACATAGACATAGGCTGATCCAGCACCACCCTTGCACGCTAAAACGATTTTACGATAGTGACAAAATCTTCAGCACGCAGTGAAGCGCCCCCTATTAGGCCACCATCTACATCGGGCTGTGCGAACAGCTCTTTGGCGTTGTTGGGCTTTACACTGCCGCCGTAAAGTATACTGAGCTTATGTGCTACTTGCGCACCGTATTTGTCGGCAACCATCTGACGGATAGCTGCATGCATTTCTTGAGCTTGTTGTGGCGTAGCCGTTTTGCCTGTACCTATAGCCCAGATTGGCTCATACGCAATGACCAATCGGGCAAACTCGTCGGCCTCGAGGTGGAACAGCGCGCCTTCCAGTTGGCGCTGTACCCACTCTATGTGCTGTGCGGCCTCGCGTACCTCAAGCGGCTCGCCACAGCAGAAAATGGGGCGCAAACCATGGGTAAGCGCTGCATCCACTTTTTTAGCCAAAAGCGCTTCGTCTTCACCAAAGTATTCCCTGCGCTCAGAATGCCCAAGAATGACCCACGTACAACCTACCGAACGCAGCATGGATGCCGAAACTTCCCCAGTATACGCACCTTGTTCAGCAAAGTGGCAGTTTTGGGCACCCAATTCCAGATGGGTAATGTCATTAATGATGGTACTGATACTCTTTAAATGGATAAAAGGCGGGCAAAGTATCACCATAGTTTGGGTGGTAGTAAGCCTTTCGACGATGTCTAATGCCAATTCCCGACCTTCGCGATAGGTCTTGTGCATTTTCCAGTTGCCAGCTACGATTTTGAGTCGCTCTTCACTCATGGTCAATGGTTTTGTTGGTTTTTGCAATCTTGCATCCCGTGGTACGCAATTGAGGCACCAAAGATAAAAGGCACAACTCAGCCCTGGGGCTATACATGTACTTTTGGCAAAACAAATCGTCCATTTTCACCAACATTCACAATACAACGACATGGAATTCGGCAAGCTGGAAGACGTCAGCCACGTGGATTTTTCCCTTCCCGCAGATCCTCCGGAAAACGAGCACGTATGGTCAGGCCTTCCAACTACTCCACTGCAGGTGTGGATCGGAGCCACGGGTTGGGCCGAGCAGAGATGGGTAGGGCAAATCTATCCGGAAGGCACACAGCCGTCGGATTATTTAAAGTGGTATGGCAAGCAATTTAACAGTATTGAGCTCAACACTACCCACTACCGCATACCCGATCCCGGGCAAGTGCGCAAGTGGGCCGCCCAAGTACCTGCCGACTTCCGCTTTTGCCCCAAAGTACCACAACTCATCTCCCATGACCCCAAGCTGGCACATGGCCAGCCTTACGGAAAGTCATTTACACGAGCCATCCGCCATTTTGGCCGCACACTGGGGCCGTGTTTTCTACAGTTACCTCCTTTTTTCGGCCTTGAGCGCCTAGGGTTGCTATTGGATTTCGTCGCACAATGGCCTAAAGATCTGCAGTTGGCAGTAGAATTTAGACACAAGGCCTGGTTTATGCCTACTGCACGCTGCACGTGGAGCGCTCACTTTCGCCAACACGGCATACTTACCGTAATCACCGACGTAGCTGGCCGCAGAGATGCCGCCCATATGACACTTACGGGTCCCGCCTTACTGGTGCGCTTCGTAGGCAACGACTTACATCCCACCGACTTTGAACGCTTGGATCAATGGGTAGCGCGCCTCAAGACATGGCATCACAAAGGGCTCCGTGCTGTTTGGTTTTTTACACACGAGCCCCAAGCCCAACACGTCCCTGTATTAGCCCATGCTTTGGGCACTAGGCTATGCACCCAAGAATGGGCACAATGCAGATTTCCCAATCCCGACAGCCCACTTACCGGTACTCAGCTACGACTATTCTGAAACTTGTTGGCAAAGCACCTCAGCCATTTGCACCTGCAACGCACGCGCAGCTTCACGTGCCTTTTGGGCAAAATCTAGGCCACTACCCGCGTAAATGATACTGCGCGACGCATTGACCAATAGTCCACAGCGCACATTGAGCCCCACACGAGCCACTTCACCGAGTTGCCCTCCCTGTGCACCCACGCCAGGCACCAAAAAAAAGTAATCCGGGGCCAAAGCGCGCAGTCGTGCTAGTTTCTCCGGATGAGTAGCACCAATTACAAACATCAACTCATCGGGTCCTGCCCATTCCATTGCCTGTACGACGATTTGCTCGTAAAGCCGCATCCCCGTCTCCAGGTGCAACATCTGAAAGTCATGACTTCCCACGTTGGAAGTCAGTGCCAGCAAAATCACCCATTTGCCTGGAAAGCCCAGAAAGGGCTGCACACTGTCGCGCCCCATGTAAGGCGCCACTGTAAGCGCATCGGCGCCGAGCTGCTCGAAAAAGGCCTGTGCATATCGCTTTGAAGTATTGCCAATATCACCTCGTTTGGCATCGGCTATTACCAAATGTTCATCGCCTATGTAAGCGATGGTGCGCTCTAAGCTTTTCCAGCCACTGGCGCCCAAAGCTTCGTAAAAGGCTACATTGGGCTTATAGGCTACGCACAAATCGCGCGTGGCATCTATGATGGCCTTATTAAAGGCAAATACCGGATCAGGCTGGTGACACAAGTGGACAGGTATGCGATCTACATCGGTATCCAAGCCCACGCACAAAAACGACTGTCGCCGCCGAATGAGGTGAAAAAGTTGCTCTGAATTCATAGCTCGAGTAGAAGGAAAGGAAATTGGACAACGCTATACTTACTGCACGCCATTAATGGGCACTACACCTGCAATTTCAGGTACAGCACCTTTGATAGCTTGCTCCAAGCCAGCCCGCAGCGTCATGGCAGACATGCTGCAAGATTCACAATTGCCCACCCAGCGTATTTTGACAAACATGTCATCTGTTATATCTACAACTTCCACATCACCACCATCTACAGCCAAGTGGGGCCTTACGCCGTCCAAGGCTCTATCTACGCGTTCTAGGAGCTGCATGCGTTGTTCGCGCGTCATGGCGTTTACTTTAATTGAGCATTTGCATATTGAAACACGCACTTGGCAAGTGAGTTCAGCTTTCTGTTTTTACAATGCGCGTAGGCTCCAACATTTCATTGCGAATGGCTACTTGACGCAGTACGTTTTTGCCCACCTCCATAAAGGCTTTTGCCACGGGGGAGGCTTCATCCAATACGACAGGCTGGCCTGCATCGCCACCTTCACGTACCTGCTCTACAATGGGGATTTGCCCCAGCAAAACTGAATTGGCCTCTTTGGCCAAGCGCTTTCCACCATCTTTTCCAAATAGGAAGTAACGCTTACCAGGCAATTCTGGCGGCGTAAACCAAGCCATATTTTCTACTACACCTAATACAGGTACATTGACAGAAGGCAAGCGAAACATGTTCATGGCCTTGAGTGCATCGGCAAAAGCCACTTCTTGCGGCGTAGTGACCATCACTGCTCCCGTCACAGGTACGGTCTGCACCAGTGTGAGTTGAATATCACCAGTACCTGGTGGTAAATCGACCACTAGAAAGTCTAGGGAAGGCCAAATGACATCGAAGAAGAACTGCTTGATAATTGCAGCCAAACGTGGGCCCCGCAACACAACGGCTTGCTCCGGCTCAATGATATTTCCCAACGAAATAACGGGCATGCCATAAGCCTCCAATGGTGCGATTTTGGGTTGGCCGTATCTTTCCATCACTTTGGGGCGTTGCCCTTTTATCCCCAACATAGTGGGAATTGAAGGGCCGTACAGATCGGCATCCATCAATCCGACTTTGGCACCCAAGGCTTTGAGCGCTAAGGCCAAATTGACCGATACGGTACTCTTGCCCACACCACCTTTACCCGAAGCCACTGCAATGATGTTTTGAATATGGGGCAAGGGGCGCTCAGCCTCTTTCAATTCCCCGGTGCCCCCTCCACCTTGCAATAAAAAGTGGATGTTCACTTCAGCCTCAGGAAAAGCTTGTTGAATTAGCTCGTTGCACTTGGCCAACAACTGCATTTTGGTCTCATCGTCAATCTTGGGAAACTCAAGGGAAAAGGTAACAGCGCGCCCTTCCACCTTCATGTCTCTGATGCGCAGCGCCGTCACGATATCTTGACCGGTCAAAGGGTCTGGCACCTTCTTGAGCAACTCCACAATGTTAGCCGTATTCATCTGCATGGATTGTCAAATTTTCTGCAAAGGTAACAATTGAACCATGGACTACAGGGGCCCTATCTCGCCTGCCTTTTGCAAAGCAAACCGAGCCAATAGTGGTCCAACTAATTCGTGTATTACAGTAGCTGCCATAACCACGGCCAATAACTGATCGCCAAAAGCAGCAAAACGCACATTTTGCTGCACAGCCAATGCCAATCCTATGACAATTCCCTCCTGTGGAATAAGCCCCAAAGGTGCCCACGTACGTACCTTGCTATCAAGTCCTTCACCCATGGCCACTAACCTGAAGCCACTCAACTTGCCCACTGCGCGCAAAAGCACGTACACGCTGGCCCAAGGCAACATTTTTGCCGCAAGGCTCAGATCCAAATGCATGGCGCCCAAAGTAAATGGATAGTACAAAGACAAGTTCTTCAGTATAACGCCGAACGATCTGGAGCAAAAGGTAGCGTTGCGGGTGCCAGTTGCCTATCACTACTCCCATTACCATAGTACTCAATACACTGTCCCAGTGGCTGAGGCAGCTCAAGCCAAAAGTAATGGCCAGCACCGACAACAAAAGCACGACATAACTACCTTCAGCTAAAGGGTGTAGCCATTTACTCAATCGGATGAAAAACTATCCAGCACCCACACCTACTATAATACCACCACTTATAGCTACTACAGGGCCATGCAAGATGGAATATACCGATAGTGACTCCCCATCTATTATCAATGCAGCAAGGCTTACCCCTATCGAAAACAATAAAATCCCCATCAAGTCATCAAAAGCAGCCACTTGTAAAATTATATCTGCTACCGGCCCGTGTGCGTGATATTCATGCTGTACAGCCAGCGTAGCCGTAGGATCAGTGGGTGCCGCCAATGCCGCCAATAACAGGGCAAGAGGCAAGCCATCCTGTGGCTCCATTCCCAATGCGCTAACCCCCATCCATTGCATGCCTGCAATACCTATAGTGACTAAGATGAAGGCACCCAAGCTTTCACCTATAGTTAGTCCCAACACCTTGATGCCCAAAGCACGCAAACTGGAAAAGCGCAGCTCACTTCCCACTTCAAATGTGATAAACGCCAAACATACATCTGTCAGTGGCGCCGTCACCGTGTCAATATGCGCAGGCAACAATGGCCACAAATCCGGGTTAAGCGCAATGCCTGCCAAGATATAGCCCGTCACTTTGGGAATACCCCAATAGGCCCACAGACGCCCCAAAACAAACCCACTTAAAAGCAAAACTCCCACTGCCAGTACCCAATCACTAATCATCGCATGAAAGTTAAAAGCAACCCACAAAACACATGAGTAAAATCCCTATATTACATTCGTATAATCTGGAATGCATCTTGTAGCATTAGTAGCTGGAGTAGTTCTTTTAATCATTTGATCAAGCTTAATTCCATGAGCCGTATGCGTATGAAGCATGCCCTATTTTTCGGGGCAGTGGGGATGGTATTTTTTTCCAGTTGTTTGAAAAAAGAGATCACAGACTTTGCAGGTGTAAAGCTGAACCCAACCTTGGCATTTCCTTTAGGGAAACTTCACGTAGTGTTGGGAAACATACTGAGCGACCAAGATAGCTTACTCACCACCAATTCTGATAACTCTCTTTCCCTTAAATATCGGCGCGACTCAGCTATCTACCTATCCTTTAAGGACATTGCCACGGAAATCACGAGCAATTGGTCGGCTTCCCTCGATCAACAAGAAGCCATAGGCAAAGTGACGTTAGCCCCTGTAAGTGAACAACGAAGTATTACCTTGGGTGAGCTCATGAACAACTTCAGCGATCCAGCTATTTCTACGCTCATTTTGGGAATGGCTGGCAACATGGGTACTATACCGCCTTTTAGTGGTACTTCTACAATACCCTTTGCCATTCCTACCCCTTCTTCTTTTTCACAAATACAGATCGACACAGCCCAATTGACACTCACCTTGGTCAATGAATTGCCATTCGATTTGCAGCAAATCACATTGGCCCTTGTCGATCTGGAAAATAATGAGACGATCACACTGCCGCCATTCAACGTGTCTACAGGGCAGATGCAAAGCATCCAATATCAGATCGTACAAAAGACCTTGCACGACAACCTGGCTTTGCGCATTACCTATATTGAATCATCTGGAAGTACTGGACCTGCTTTGATCGACTTAAATGACCAACTCAAGCTTTCCATAAGCCTTGAATCCATCCTGATTTCTAGTAGGCTAGTCCAAATACCCATGCTCCACTTGGAGCACAACGCCTTTTTCGAAATACAGACAGACAACGACGCACGCATATCATGGCTTACATTCGGCGATAACACCGCAATACAATACACGCTCAGCTCAAGCTTGTCCTTTCCCGTACAAGTACAGTACACACTGCCTTCTGCCACTTTAGGTGGCAGTCCCGTCCAACAAGTAATTCAACTACCTGCTCAGGGACAGGTAAGTCAGAGTATCGATCTTAGTGGTGCCCAGATTGACTTGTCGCAAGATACAGACCAGCCCTACAACCGCATTCCTTTGAGTGTGGCCATAAACGCCTTACCACCCACCAACCAACAAGTGGTATTCGATGCCAATGACGGCATACACATCCAACTCAATTTTGCACAGCTCGAGATCACACAAGCACAAGGCTATTTCGGACAAGTGGAAAAACAAATTGCCCCCGATGAAATCACACTTGACCTCGATCTTAGTTTCATTGATGCTTCGAACAATCCCATCTTTTTTGAAAGTCCCAGCCTGACTTTGGAATACGAAAATTCATTTGGCTTTCCCTTGGAAGTTCAACTCGAGCTCACAGCCTATGGGCCACAAGGACAAACCAGCTTGCTCAATGCTCCTTCGCTCATTTTCGATTATCCGCCACTCAGCCAAGCAGGCCAGCCACTATACAGTGCCATTGTTATAAATAAATACAATAGCAATCTCGTCGACTTACTCAGCATTTATCCCAATAGATTTGCTTACAGTAGTTCGGGGCGCATCAATCCACAAGGCAATCAAGGGATGATCAACTACGTACTGCCCAACAGCTATCTCCTGATTCACGCCACTTTTGATTTGCCTTTATACCTGCGTGCTACCCAAATTACGGTCTACGATACGCTATCACTTACACCTAAAGATAGTCTGGTAGGCAAAATACGTCAGGCCGATATCCAACTGGACTACCTCAATGGCTTTCCTTTTGAAGCCACAATGGATTTGATCGACCTCACTACTGATATACTTTTGACAAGTGGTATCACACTCCCTGCCGCTTCTGTTAATGGCAACGGCCGGGTACAGGCTGTACAAACCGGGCGCCAGACTATTACCCTTACTGCAGACCAGGCAGATGTACTCTTCCAATCTTCGCAAATACTCGCACGCATACAAATTGCTTCTTACCAACAAGGTCAGATTCCCGTAGCACTTTATACCGACTACCAAATTGACATAGGCGTGGGTATCAAAGCGGCACTCGAGCTAGAACAAGGTTTTTGACATTTCTCAAAAATCGAAAAATCAATCCCATGCAACAATCCATGCGTTTTATTCTCTTAGCTTACTATGTGCTGGTATCTTTCTACACATCGCCAGCACAAAATCCAGCTTTTGGCTTGGGTAGCCGCCTTACATTCTTAAACTTAGCATATAACGCGGCCTCCTTTTCCAACAACGACAAATGGTATATAGGCTTGCCGCTACTGCACTCGGTGTACATTGGCGGCAACAGCACGCTCAGCCTACGCCAGATGCTCACCCAAGGCAACGATGGACGGTTTTATCTGGACTTCAACAAAATGGCGACCGACAGTCCATCGCTCAACGAATTACGGTTATCCCCTTCACTACAATTGGCCACCGTAGGCATTCGCATAGGCAATGGCTTTTGGTCATTGGGGTTGGCCTTGCGCAACCAAGTACAACTGGGATACAGTCCTAACTTATTGAATTTTTTAGCCAATGGAAACGGGAACACCGACTCACCCATCATGCTTAACCAGGAGTCGCTTACAGCCCAACATTACCTTGATGCTTCTATAGGATATGCACGCTACTTGGGCGATGGCATTAAAGTAGGTGGGCGCTTACACATATTGCGATCGATTGGTACCCTCTCGCTGGATCGATGGTACATACGTATACAAACGGACGAACAATCTTTTCCCACCTATGCCCTCAATACATCAGCAGAAGTGAGCGTAGCAGCTACCGGTGCCTATGCTATCCTACTAGATTCCAACGACATGCGCTCTGTTTCACCACTGGGATATGGCACAGGCATTGCATTCGATCTAGGTGCCAACTATAGAATCAACCCGCGATGGGCTTTTTTGTTATCCGCACACAACTTAGGCAATTTTCTCTTTGTATCAGCTGCGGATGCTAAACGCATCTACACAGCTGGCACAGGGCAAATCACATTCGAAGGCTTCTCACTTGAACCTGGCAACGACAAGGCGGCCACACTTGACGACCAAGTCAACGACTTGCGGCAACAACTCCAAGAAGCCTTCCCCATCGCAGTGCAGCCCTCAAAAGTACAGATCAACCTACTAGGGCCTGCAATTACCATAGGTGCTACCGCTGACTGGACCCCGTATTTGCGCACAGCTTTCTTTTTGCAAGCCATTTCAGACCACATAGGGCTACGTCAACACCTAAACACTTCACTCTTCTGGCACCCAAATCGCACAATCGAATTGATAGGTGGGATAAGCTGGGGCAACAGAAGCAAGCTCAGTATAGGAGCAGGCATGGTGCTTCAGGTGGGCCCCATCCGTTGGCATATCCTTTCGGAAAACATTTTATTAGCTATCAACCCTGTCACAGCTCGATCTGGTGGCATTCGTATCGGTATATCCATCGCCGTCAATCAAAAAAATGGGCGATAAACCATTAAAAAAAACACAAGTACTTTTCGTATGGCACGATAATTGGTTATCAATTTGATGTAAGTTTTGGTTAAAATTGTAAGATTTGTCAAAGTGCCCGATGCCAGCATCGGGCTTTTTTTTTGCCTATGCGACACATCTTAGCACTTCTCTACAGACCACACTTTTTCTATGCAAAAAGCCCTCAGAAGTGAAACACATTACGTGCAATTTCTGAGGGCTTTTTACTGCAATCGCGCTACCACTCGATCCAAAATGGCAAGCGTGCTTGCGGTCCCTGCATGTCGAGCAATGCGCGCACTTGCTCATAGGTATCGAAGTGTACGCCCAGCTCTTTTTGTAGCGCCTTTGCCGCCAAATCTGATTCTTCCATCCCTACCAGCTCTTCGAGCAACTGTTGTAGGGGTTCTTTCACACGAGGATACTCCGTGATGCGATATTTTGCCAAGCCAGCTAAAGCAGCTGCAGCTTCTATAGCGCGATCGAGATCACCTATCTCATCGACTAGTCCCAATTCTTTGGCCCGCGCTCCCGACCAGATACGCCCTTGTGCTACGGCATGTACTTGTTCCTTAGTCATGCCTCGCCCTTCGGCTACACGGGTCAGGAAAATATCGTAGATTTTATCAGCCAACCCCTGCATGACTTTTGTTTCATCTTTCGAAAGGGGAAAATACGGCGTCAAACGGGTGGCCCATTCATGAGTGCGCACCGTGTCCCAAGTAATGCCGAGCTTTTCTCGAAACAGCCCAGACATATTAGGCATCATGAGAAACACGCCGATGCTTCCTGTAAGAGTATTGGGCTCTGCGAAGATGCTATCTGCATTACAGCTGATGTAATACCCCCCGGATGCGGCATAATCACCCATGGAGACTACTACTGGTTTGCCAGCCTCCTTAAGGAGTTTTATTTCCCTCCAGATATTGTCAGATGCCATTGCGCTACCACCAGGCGAGTTGACGCGCAACACAACTGCCTTGACACGCTTTGAGTGGCGAATATCTCTGAGTATTTTTGTGTAGCGCTCATCGCCAATCTGACCTAGTTCACCTTCACCATCAACGATAGATCCTTCTGCATACACAATGGCAATGCGGTCTTCTAAGTCGTAGTCTACACCATCTTTTACATGTGGGAAATAACGCCCCAACGTCACAACGGGAATATCATCTGCTTCGTCCAATCCGAGCTCTTGACGAATCAGCTGACGCACGGAGTCTTTCCACACTATTGCGTCGATTAACCCTCGCTCAAGACACAACTCTGCATCGCGCCCATCGAAGTTTTGCACTGCAGCCTCTATAGCTGAGGGCGTAAGGCCACGGTCCTGGGCAATTTCTCGCAAAAATGCCTTAGATACGGGGTCCAGATAAGCATGTAGCTGCTCGCGGTTGTACTGACTCATGCGATCGAGGCGAAACGGCTCTGTAGCACTTTTATAGTTGCCCGCATAGAACACCTCCATTTGAATGCCCACCTTGTCTAGCAAGTGTTTGAAATAGGGTACCACAGCTCCGAAGCCCCGCAAATCGATGAGCCCTAAAGGATGAAGTGCTACTATATCAGCTACTGAAGCTAAATAATAGGCTTGCTGTGTATAGCCTTTTGACCATGCAACGATAAATTTCCCCGCTTCGGAAAAATCCTTCAATGCACGACGTAGTTCAGTAGCTTGAGAAAGGCCTAATGGCACTATATCCAGCTCCAAATAGATACCTTTCACTCGATCATCGGCCTTAGCTGCTTCAATGGTTCTGATGATGTCGGTAAGACCCAAAGTCTTTTCCTCCTTAAAATCTATAAAGCTAATTGGCAAGTTGTTGGTACGCTCTGGGATGGGCTTGTCTAAAGTGATCTTCAACACGCTATTGGGTTTGACTGGCTTTGCAGATTCAGCTGCTGCCCTTCGACCCAACCACACTGAGCCAATCACCCCAAACAAAACAAAAAACAGAAACACACCCAAACAAGAGGCAAAGGCAAATTTGAAGAATTGCTTCATGGCTCACTTTTTTCAGAGGTGAAAGTACGAGAATATGCGCCACTCATAGCGATTTTTCGATCAATTTATGGCAATCACAGATCAAGCGATCTATGCTCAAATGGTATAGACTCAATAATGGCATAGCGCATTAAAAGAAAGTAGCGAGCTTTTTTGACAACAAGCTGATCGAACCTAGCAAAAAACAAACTTGCTTGTCATATCCCGACAACAGTGTAAGGAGTTTAGCATCTCTTTGATTAAAAGAAACTTATTTTCGTGTCAGCGGAATGCAGAAGCGCTTGGCATGCAGCTAAACTTCGCTCAACGAAATGCCTCATGCATGCCTATCCGTGCTAAATTACGTGACTATGAGCATCTACACGTTGTCTTTATCTCTCTTACTGGCTATCCTATGTATTTCACTTACTCAGGCACAACCCATTGAGGTCACAGCTGCTACCACAGCCCCCTATACCCCTGAGAATCTGATCACCAATGTATTCTTAGGCGATGGCGTAGAAGTACTTTCTGTACAATACGATGGTGACCCTCTGGCAGTAGGTTTTTTCAAAAATGGCTCGGATGAAATTGGCATTGAACGGGGCATTGTCATGACCTCTGGCTTAGCTGCTACAACAGGATCATCCTTTGGTGCAGATGGGCTGGGCAGCAATTTTGCCTCCAACAACAATTCCAGCGTCATTACAGATCCCGATGTCGTAGCCATTTCGAGTAGCACGCCTTTCAATATTGCTCGATACACCATTACCTTCGTACCTACTGCCGACACACTGAGATTCCGCTATGTATGGGGATCAGAAGAATATCCCGAATACACTTGCTCGAATTTTAACGACGTATTCGGTTTTTTCATCAGCGGCCCAGGTATCAATGGCCCTTATTCAAACAACGCCATCAACATCGCACAAATTCCAGGCACCAACCTTCCCGTAACAATCAATAACCTCAATAGCGGCCAAGTGGGAAGTGCGGGTAACATCACCAACTGTACTCCACCCAACGGCTCTTTAGATTACTCCCAATACTACATCGACAACGATGCACAACCCACTCAGCCCGTATACGATGGCTACACCACTGTGCTGACGGCAGAAGCCGTAGTGATCCCCTGTGAAACCTATACCATTAAGCTCGTCATTGCCGATAACGGCGACGGCATCTATGACTCAGGTGTATTTCTCGAAGCCAAAAGCTTTGGCACGGGATCGTTACAAGTGGATGTAGCCACCGCAAGCTTGGATGGTACCATCACAGAAGATTGCGCGCAAGGGCTCATCACTTTCAAAATGCCCCAACCGGTAGAAAGTAACTTTTACCTAGACTATCAAATATTTGGCACTGCCATCAATGGTGTCGATTATGAGATCATCCCCGACTCTTTGTACATCCCTGCAGGAGACAGCATTTTAGAAGTACCTCTTATTGCCATTCCAGACAGCATAGACGAGGACATCGAATACATAGCATTGGACGTGCAGCGAGACTTGTGCAACCGCGATACTTTTTATATCTACCTGCGCGACAATGAATTAGCCCCACCTCAATTAGGCCCTGACACGACGATCTGCCAAGGCGATACGGTATGGCTTGATGGCACCCTACCCATTCAGCTCCCCAACCCACCTTCTTTTACCAACACCCAAGATTATCTCATCAGTCCACCCTTTACCCCTATTTATTCGCCTATACAAGTAGCTGGGGTGCAACCATTCGAACTTGGGCCGGGTGTGATCCAATCAGTATGTTTCAACATCTCCTCTCTTTGGGACGACGATCTAGACATATTTCTCATTGCACCAGGCGGTCAGTTTTTAGAACTTTCTACCGATAATGGTGCTGATGGCGACAACTATATCAATACTTGCTTCACTCCTAACTCGCCATTCCCCATCAACTTCCCAGGGCCAGTAGCTCCTGCATCAGCAGCTCCTTTTACGGGCAACTTCGCGCCAGAAGGCCCATGGTCCGATCTTTGGGATGGCGACAGCCCTACTAATGGCACTTGGCAACTATTAATCATTGATGATGCACAAGGATTCGACAACAGCGTACTACTCGACTGGACCATCACCTTTGAACCGCTCTACAAAATATCTTATCAATGGCAACCAGCTGAAGGACTTAGCTGCGACGACTGCCCTAACCCTATCGCTACTCCCGATACCACTACTACATACTACCTCACTGCCTGGGACAGCTATGGCTGTGAAGTCTACGACACCATCACCATAGAAGTATTGCCAGCACTAGCTGCTCCTGAGGTACAGTGTAGCTCTATTACGGATTCTAGTGTCACTTTCTCCTGGTCACCTCAAGCTGGTGCACTCAGTTACGAAGTCAATGTCGATGAAACGGGGTGGATACCTGCCGATGCAATGGACATGCACATAGTTACTGGGTTGAGCTATGATCAGACGGTACAGATACAAGTACGGGCAGTAACAAACATGTGTCCTAGCCTAGCAGGCAGTGCTACCTGTACTACTCCACCATGCCCAGATGCCCAACCCAACCTCGACTCCTTAAAGCACGTCAGTTGTAGTGGTGGCAATGATGGCGCCGTATTTCTGTCTGCGAATGGCCCTAACGCACCTTTTACTTTTACTGTAGCAGGGCAAACCAACAACACAGGAGCATTTACAGATCTAGTCGCAGGTGCATACACAGCCACAATTACCGATGCACAAGGTTGTGAAGTCACCTTGCCTTTTGGCATTAATCAACCCACAGCCTTACAAGTAGATATCAGTGTGGTTAATGAGATTAGCTGTTCGGATAGCAATAATGGCAGTATCGCAGTCCTGGTTTCAGGCGGCACCCCTTCCTATGCGTTTATGTGGCAAGACGGTAGCAGCGATTCGCTGCGCACGCAATTATCTCCAGGCACTTACGTAGTCACAGTGACGGATGCCAATGGCTGTACTCAAAGTACAAGTTATACACTTATAGCACCTCCTCCGCTGACGCTCTTTGCCAGTAGCGAAGATGCTCAATGTTATGGTGCAACTGATGGTGCAGTATTTGTTGTAGCAACAGGTGGCATAGCCCCTTACACATATCAATGGGACTCCCTGGCGACTAATGCCACTACTAGCTTTGTAACAAATTTGCCGGCAGGCACTTATAGCGTCACTGTTACAGATGCCAAAGGGTGCAGCCTTAGTACACAAACAACGATCAACGAGCCCCCTCCTATTCAAATCTCTTTCGACCCCACTCCACCTAGCTGCTATAACACTGCTGATGGCCAGCTACTGGCTAGTGCTAATGGTGGTGTACAGCCCTACGCTTGGTCGTGGAATGGCGGGCCCTATCAAGGCAGCCCACTATTGACAGGGTTAAGCTCGGGCTGGATATACGCCAGTGTGCGCGACAATAATGGTTGTACCAGCTCAGACTCCATCTGGATCAGTGCCCCCGACTCCATTGCCATCACACTCACCGCCGATACTGTGTCCTGTTTTGGTGCCACCGATGCACAATTAGCTGTAGTATTTACCAATGGTTATTCCTCAAATGATACTTACACCTATCAGTGGACGCCAGCAGCACCTGCTGATAGTACTATTGCTAATATTGGCTCAGGTACTTGGTGCGTTACTGTCAGTAATCAGAACGGCTGTATAGCCACAGCGTGTACTACAGTAGTCCAACCCGACAGTCTTAATGTAACTGCTGTGCTCTCCCATGCAGGTTGTAACGACGCCATGGATGGTAGTATCGCCTTATTGCCACAGGGAGGCATTCCCCCTTATGCCTATCAGTGGAGTCATGGCAATACGGATAGCCTCACTACAGGACTAGGTGCTGGTACCTATTCTGTCTCTGTGATCGATGCCAACAGCTGTATAACTACACAAACATATACCATAGAAGCAGCTGCTCCACTCGAAGTCACGCTCAACACGACAGACATCGCTTGTTTTGGACAAGCTACCGGCGCTATAGAAGTCAGTACTTCCGGCGGCAGCGGATCGTATCAATATCAATGGGTAGGGCCCAATGGGTTTGTGGCTACACAAGAAGATTTAGTGCAGTTGACAGCCGGTACCTACTCGCTCACTGTTACCGATGATAGCCTCGGTTGCACCCTTGCGCTCACTACCACCCTTTCACAACCCAATAGTGCACTTGCTCTCAGTACTAATCAGCCACAACAGTGGCTTTGTCACAATAGCAATGATGGCTATGTGGAAGTCGTTGCATCAGGTGGCACGCCACCCTATAGTTATTTATGGAGCAATGGCGCCACAGAACAGCTGAATGCCGGCCTAACAGCAGGTACCTATATGCTCACTGTCACTGATGCCAATGGCTGTACCGCTTTCTCTGAAGCCACTTTTTACGAATTAGGGCCTATCCAGATAACTTTGTCACAAATCCCACCAGGATGCCACAATGGATCAGATGGCCAGGCAATGGTCACCACCATTGCTTATGGAAATCAAGTGGCACTGCTTGACCATTTTACCATCAACTGGAACAGCTCTCCACCCCAAGTGGGCAGTCAAGCGACAGGACTAATGGGCGGACAAACTTATACGGTAACGGCCACCGATACGTTGGGCTGCACGGGCACAGCCACACTTACAATAAGCAATCCACCACCTATTAGCTACCGATTGGTAGATATCAAACCCGTTTCTTGCCCCAATGGCAGCGATGGTAGTGCACATGTAGAAGGCGACGGTGGCGTTCCTCCGTACACCTATATCTGGGACGCACAAGCAGGACACCAAACTCAAGCAAAAGCAGTCAATCTGCGTGCAGGCAGTTATTCAGTCACCATTACAGATGCCAATGGCTGTACGACTAATACAGTAGTTGTCATTGAGCAGCCCCCTCAATGGCAAGTAGATTTTCAAATACAACATGTAGCCTGCTACCATGCCCAAACAGGCAGTAGCGAAGTATTGGTGAGCGGTGCTACTCCACCCTATACCTATCTATGGAGTACAGGTGCAAATGGTACGTCCCTTGAGCAAGTGACTGCAGGTACCTACACGCTTACCATTACCGATGCTAATAGCTGTACACGTGTGGATACAGCTGTGATTAGCGCTCCGGGCGATCCCATCAATGCTACTTTCGATGTAGAAGACGCTACCTGCTTCGGATATAAAGATGGGAAAATATTCGTTTTTCCTTCAGGTGGCACTCCCCCCTATGTCTTTAGCGTGGATGGTAGGCCGTTTTTGGGCACTTCTACCTTGCTGGGGTTAGCGGCAGGTCATCACTTCGTCACTATTAGAGACAGCAAGGGCTGTGAATGGCAATCACAAGGTGTATACATCGACCAACCCGACCCCATCATTGTCGATCTCGGCCCTGATACGACCATTACATTTGGCGACAAAATCCGACTTATTCCCAACATTATAGCTGCTGATTCCATAGTGCGCTACATGTGGTTCCCCAATGACACAACCATCGTCCAATACCCCAACTGGTTCCGTCCATTTGTCAGACCATTGGCACCTACAACCTTCGAATTAGTAGTTGAAGACAGCAACGGATGCCGTGGTTCTGACCAAAAAGCCGTATTTGTGGCCACCTGGCGCAACATACAAGTACCTACTGCCTTTTCACCTAATGGCGATGGCCTCAACGATTTACTACACGTGCATGGAGACTCTGATGTACAGATCAACTTGTTTCGCATATACGACCGATGGGGCGAAGTGCTGTTTGAACAAGCCCACTTTTCTGTAAACGATACAAATGTTGGCTGGGATGGTACGTTTATGGGGCAGCCCATGCCAGCCGGTACTTATATATGGTACCTTGAAGCTACTTTCCCCGACGGATCTACAGGCATCTTGAAAGGCAATACGACATTGATCAGATAGTTATATTCTAACAGCTTTTCGCCCCAAAAGGAAAATGGCATGGCCAGGTGCCATGCCATTTTCAACTTTCTCCCCTCAATGGTGAACTGCCACATTGATGTGCGGCGTATCCTCTGGCGAGGTTTTCTCGATTATTACAGTTTCCACCTCATGCGCCGTGCGCAGCTGCATCTTGTACAGCCCCAATGCAAAGGGCTCCATATCAACCACTATCACCTGTTCTCCTGGTCGGATATCCTGGCTACTACACCACACGAGTTTGCCTGTAGCATCGCTCATCTGAAGCACAGCTTCTGTCGAAATTTTAGACAAAAGTGTAAAAGAAAAGAAACGCCCCGTCCGCGTGCTAGACATGGCCGTAATGCGCATTTCATTGGGCAAATGACGCTGTACACGCACCACGTGCGAATAAGTCAGTGTGCCATTGCGATCTTCTTGAGCCAAGCGATACCACACTTGCTGCTCACCAATAGCAGGATCCAGATACCGGTACTCCTTTTCGCCATCTGCTGTGCCTCTGCCCTTCACCTCAGCAATAGTCACAAAGGAAAAACCATCAGACGACTTTTGAATGCGAAAGCGCATGTTGTCGATCTCCTGTACGGTCGTCCAGCGCAAAAAATTTCCCACTTCAACCTCTCGAACACTCAGTTCCTCACCGTAAATTACGCCTCCCCACAAAGGGGGTAATACCCAAGCAATACATGAAATGGACAAAAACACCAATAAAGCAAATGTGCGCAAAGGGGGGATCATCATTTAATTGTTTTTTATATTTGTTTACATATGAATTACCAAAATTCATACCACTTAGCGTGGCAATACCTTATTTTTCTACCGATTATCCTATCCGGGCTATGGAGTTGTGATGGCGGTAGCCATGAGGTAGATCTTGGTTATACCGCCCAACGAACTGCTGTTTTCGACAGCGCAGCTATCGTCTCTGCACATCCGTTGGCTAGTGAGGCTGGCTTGCAAATCATGCGACAAGGCGGCAACGCCGTGGATGCCGCCATTGCTGTTCAATTTGCCCTGGCAGTGGTCTACCCTCGAGCAGGCAACATAGGTGGTGGTGGTTTTATGGTTATTCGTACTGCCGAAGGGCAGACTGCCGCCTTAGACTATCGCGAGCGTGCACCAGCAGCTGCACACAAAGACATGTATCTGGACAGCTTGGGCAATGTAATCGAAGGGCTGAGCACACGCGGCCACTTAGCAGTAGGTGTACCCGGTACGGTAGCGGGGATGTGGGAAGCTTTTACCAAATTCGGACAACTGGAAAGCTGGGAGATGCTACTTGAACCAGCTATCTCATTAGCCCAAAATGGCTTTCGCATTAGTGCGACGGAGGCAGCACGGCTCAACCGGTATCACGATGACTTTGTCGAGCTCAATACGCAACCCAACGTATTTACTCGAAAGAAAACTTGGAAAGAGGGCGACCTACTAGTACAACCCCAGCTGGCAGCTACCTTGCGTGCTATCCAACAACAAGGGCCCAAAGGCTTCTACCAAGGGAAAGTAGCTGAGCTGATCGTCGCAGAAATGAAACGTGGAGGCGGATTGATCACGCTAGAAGACTTGCGCAACTACACTGCTAGCTGGCGTACTCCTATTGAAGGCCGTTACAAAAACTATCGCATTATCTCCATGCCACCCCCATCAAGTGGTGGTATTGTATTACTCCAGATGCTCCAGATGGTTGCTCCCTACCCCATAAAAGAATGGGGTTTTCACGCATTGCCCACCGTCCACCTAATGGTCGAAGTAGAAAGGCGTGCCTATGCCGACCGAGCTGCTTATTTGGGTGATCCTGACTACTATCCAGTGCCTATAGCACAACTACTCGATCCGGACTATTTGAAAGCCAAAATGAGCGACTTCGACCCCCAACGAGCCACACCTAGCACAGCACTTCAAGCCCTCAGCACACAACCCTTACCAGAGCACTTTGAAACGACGCATACTTCAGTAGTAGATCCTCAGGGCAATGCAGCATCCGTCACGACGACGCTCAACTCCAATTACGGTTGTAAAATAGTAGTGGGTGGTGCAGGCTTTTTCCTCAACAACGAAATGGACGACTTCAGCGCCAAGCCAGGCGTACCTAACCAGTTTGGGTTGGTAGGTGCTGAAGCCAACGCTATTGCTCCGGGTAAACGCATGCTTTCTTCCATGACACCAACCATTGTAGAGCACGATAACTCTTTGCGATATGTATTGGGTGCTCCGGGTGGATCTACCATCATTACAGCTGTGTTCCAAGTACTGCTCAATCAAATGGAGTTTGGTATGTCACTCGACTCAGCAGTACAAGCTCCCCGTTTTCACCACCAATTTTTACCTGACGTAATAATGTACGAGCGCAATGCTTGGGATTCCACCTTTATTGCACAACTACACGCCATGGGGCACCAAACTAAAGAAGTGGATCGCATGGCTGTCATCAAAGCCATTGCGCGTTTGCCCAACGGCAAACTGGTCGCTGCCGGTGATCACCGCAACCCTGACGACGACGTAGCAGGCTGGTAGCAGTAAGATGCCCTTCAACCTTTGGCATGCACCTTGAGCAAATGGCTGATCTTATCGATTAGCTCTTCAGGGCTAAAAGGCTTGCCTACGTGATCGTTCATGCCAAACAGACGTGCTTTCTCGCGCTCGGTAAGAAAGGCCGAAGCCGTCAAAGCTATGATGGGTACCTCCCTTTTGCGTATGTCTTTCATTTTGCGAATCTCCATGGTGGCCTGATAACCGTCCATCTCTGGCATTTGAATATCCATGAGCACGATGTCAAAATCAGCCTGTCGAATAGCCTCCACCGCTTCCTGGCCATTGTTGGCCGTAACGACCTCCATACCCAGCTTGCGCAAAAGATTGGCTACTACAACTTGGTTGATCTTATTGTCTTCGGCCAATAGTACCCGTTTGCCTGCCAAATGATCGTATGAAGACGCATCCGCTGTTTGCTTGCCCTCTTGTAGGTCTTCAGCCTCAGCCACCTTGAATGGCAAAAAGATCATAATAGTATGTGTATTTTCTTTATCGGTTATTTCAATATGCCCATTTTGTAAATCGACAAGCCGTTTAGTAATCACTAACGACAGATCGGCCCGCGAGAAGGATTCCATCTGATCTGCATCCGAAATGGTAAGATGCTTTTGCAATTCTACTCTTTCCTTTTCCGATAACAAAGGAGTTGCAGAAATCAACGACAAGTTGATAATGGCTTCACCGGGATGCAACTCGTGCAGATGCACCATCAAATCGACAGACTGCTTGGGAGAGCGATCAATGGCCAAAGAAAGCAAGTTGGACAAGATTTGGTTTATACGACTGGGATCACCTTCTACCCATTCAGGAATTTTGGGGTCTAAATATAGATTGAATTTGACTTGCTGTTGTGCTGCAGCCAATTGGTACTGTTCTACTATGTCTTTGATCCACCTTTTTATGGGAAATGGTCTGCTATCAAGAGTCAGCTTACCTGCCTCGATACGCGAAAAGTCCAATACATCGTTCATGAAAACGACCAAGCTATTGGCGGCAAACTGCAATTGTCGTAGCTGTTCTTTCTGATCAGGACGCGGTGTATCTTCTATCAATTGATGCGCCAAATTAGTAATGACATTGAGTGGAGTGCGCATCTCTTGGCTCATGATAGCCAAAAAACGATCACGTGCGAAAGAAGACTTCTCCACACTCTCGCGTTCGCCTATTTCACGAACTAGTTGTTCGTTAAGCACCTCAAGTTTGGCATTCATCTCTTCCAGCTCCTTGTTTTTGTGCTCGATGGCTTTTCGAGCCTGCTCTATTTGGGCATTTTTCTCCTTGAGCAGCGCATTGTCCTTGCGCTTGACGCGATAGGCATGCCACAACACAACTGCTACTACTAGTAACAAACCCAACACGACCAATAGCATAAGGCGGAATAACTGGCTACGCGCTTTTTCCATTTCGAGCATCTCAATGCGTTGCTGCTGCTCTCTAAGCGTCGATTGGGTTTCAAATCGTTTGGATAATTCCAACATGGCCCGATTGCGCTCTACGTCGAAATAGCGCACCAACGCCTCGTTGGCCTGATATGCAGCCTCAAGGGCCTGTTCGAACGCGCCTATATCGGCAAACTGTTGCGCCAGTGCTTCCCACACGTCGGGCAACTCCCGAATAGCTGGTGCTGTAGCCAGTAAGTGTTTGGCACGTCTAAGCAGCGGTAAAGCCTGTTTTAAAGATTCGGACATTTTAGCCTTGAGCATGAGTAGCTTAGCCCTGATCATAGATGTCCCTCCCCCGAGTTCCAATGCCGCATCTACTGTTTGTGCAGCTTCATCCACATATCCTTGTGCCAATTGCGCTTCACCTATGTACAACAGATCAGAGGCTAAGCCAGCCATATCTCCCATCTGACTGTGCATATCTCGAGCCAACTGGAAATGTAAAATGGCTCCTTCATAATCACCCAGTTGGAAACTCAGCTGACCAATCAAGGAAGCCAAAGCCAGCGATTTTTCTACATTTTTCTGGTTGATCCATGCGTCTAGCGCCTTTTTGTAGTGAATTTTGGCTTGCCCCAATACCCCCTTGTGCTTGAACAAATCGCCCAAAGCACTCCAGCTTTCAGCCAGCAGTTGCTTGTCACTCATCACAGCGGCCAAGTCATTGGCTTGTTTCAAAGCTTTTTCTGCTTCCGCAAAATTTTCCATCTGCAAGTGCAAGCGCCCAATGGCTACTAAAGCTTCACTTTGCTCTTTGTGATCGCCTTCTTTTTCAAAAGCCTCTAACAACTCAAGCCAAAGTTTCAGGGCTCGCTCATAAGCATAATGCTGAGACAAAAGCATGGCCTGTTGCCGCTTAGCTTTCCAGGCCAATCGTTTATTTCCCGAGTCAATAGCCAAAGCTGCCGCTTGTTGCCATTGCTGCAAGGCCTTGCCGACATCTCCTTGTTTGGCCCACCAACTACCTATATGTAGCAGTACCTCAGCACGTGCTTCACCACGAGTGCTAGCCAATTGTTGGGCTAAGGAATCGGGAAGCTGTTGCGTGGTATTCGTATCCGCCCAAGAACGTATAAATAAGGAAAGCCCTAATAAAAGAAAGAAAAGTCGCATGATCTACTTAGTTTGATCATGGATTATGCCAACAAACATAATGCCGTGCTGCTTTTTACAAACAAAAAATGGTAGCGGCCTGTAACCACTACCATCATAGGCACACTTACAATAATATGCACTATTCAGCGCACAATTACTGCTTACTAATTTAAGATTTCAGCTTCTTTTTCAGCTTGCGCAATAAAGGTTTTAACTGCTGAATGTTGCTTACCCCTACGAAATATTCCTCACCCTCACGTGTACGAATGAACAGACCACGCCTGCCTTGTAGACTAAACTGGTGTGCATGGTCGAAAGAAATATTTCCACCTACCCATTGCGCTGCAGGCGGCGTGTCTATCAACTCAATTTCTTCAATTTCTGCTACTGGTATTTTTGCCCGCTTGTGACGATACCAATCGCGCACATGGATTGCTATTTTTTTAGCCGAAACGCGCACTTCGACTCGCAATTTCCACAAAAACACCATCAGCACCACTAGGGGTGCACTCAGAAACAGTAAAGTCTCAAACGGGAACAAGGCATAACTGCCTTCCAGCCAATGCTGCACAAATCGAATGATCAGCCCTACTTGCAAACCACCAATTAGCATCCAAACTTCCGGATAGCCAAAAGTCTGTGTCTCTTTGTATTTCTCCTTCTCTGCCATAACACCTGTTTTTTGACACCCACTTGCAGTTAACAGCAAGCAAACCTTCAGTTTACACAAAGTTAATACAAACTTTAGAAAGCTTGTTACAGTAGCCCAAATTAAAAAGTCTTTTAACATGCTATTGGTGTACTTTTTGTACACTCTGGGGGAAACTCACCGTTGGGTTGTGGCTTCACAACTCAATAATATACTTAAACTTGTGCCCACGACAAATCACAAAATCTGACCGACCTTGAAAAGAGTACTCATCACAGGGGCTGCCGGTTTTCTCGGCTCGCATTTAGCCGATCGGTTCATTGCTGAGGGGTTTCACGTCATAGGCATGGATAACCTTCTGACAGGTAATTTGAAAAACATCGAACACCTGTTTTCCTTAGCACGATTCGAGTTTTACCACCACGATGTGTCGAAGTTTGTACACGTACCTGGCCAACTCCACTATATTCTGCACTTTGCTTCACCTGCCAGCCCCATCGACTACCTCAAGATGCCTATCCAAACTCTAAAGGTAGGTGCACTGGGCACGCACAACTTGTTGGGGTTAGCCAAGGCAAAGAATGCACGCATTTTAGTGGCCTCCACCTCAGAGGTATACGGCGATCCCCAAGTTCACCCACAAACGGAAGATTACTGGGGCAATGTCAACCCTGTAGGCCCACGCGGTGTTTACGACGAAGCTAAGCGCTTTTTGGAAGCCATCACCATGGCATATCACAACTACCACAAATTAGAAACGCGCATTGTACGCATATTCAACACCTATGGGCCGCGCATGCGTGTAGATGATGGCCGCGCATTGCCTGCCTTTTTCTCTCAAGCGCTACGCGGGGAAGGGCTTACTGTTTTTGGCGATGGCTCGCAAACGCGCTCGTTCTGTTACGTAGACGATCTGGTAGAAGGCATCTTTCGGCTACTCATGAGCGATTATCACTTACCTGTCAACTTAGGCAATCCTGATGAAATCACCATTAAGGAGTTTGCCGAAGAAGTCATTCGGCTAGTGGGCAACCCCAAGGCGCACATCGTATATAAGCCCCTACCCATAGACGACCCTAAAGTGCGTCAACCCGATATTTCCCGAGCACGTGAAATACTCGGATGGGAACCTCAAGTACCTCGCTCAGAGGGGCTAAAATGCACCTTAGCCTATTTCAAGGAAGAGGTTTTAGGTCTAGGGTCGCAAAAGAATTAAGCACCCCATTACTGAGTTGCATAAACCATTGTACCAAAACGAACATATAAGCTATGGCATATTCTAAGCACATTCTCATTACAGGTGGAGCGGGCTTTATCGGTTCACATGTCGTGCGGCACTTTGTGCAAAAGTATCCTGAGTACCTGATCGTCAATCTCGACAAACTCACCTACGCGGGCAATCTTGAAAACCTCAAAGACATCGAGTCGGCGCCCAACTATGTTTTCATCAAAGGCGATATTGTAGATCGGGAAATGCTCCAGCAGTTATTTGCGCGCTATGGCTTCGATGGCGTCATCCATTTAGCTGCCGAATCCCACGTAGATAGGTCTATCCTCAACCCACTGGCCTTTATAGAGACCAACATTATAGGTACAGTCAATCTATTGGATGCAGCTCGACATAGTTGGGGCGATCACACGGCAGGAAAGCTGTTTTATCACGTCTCTACCGACGAGGTATACGGCTCATTGGGTGAGACAGGCCTATTTACCGAAGAGACGCCCTACGATCCGCGCTCGCCCTATTCGGCTTCAAAGGCAAGTAGCGACCACATGGTCAGAGCCTGGCACCATACCTACGGTTTACCTATTATCATTAGCAATTGTTCGAACAACTACGGGCCATATCAGTTTCCTGAAAAGCTCATTCCTTTGGTCATTCACAACATCAAACACCACAAGCCATTACCTATCTACGGCGATGGCCAATACACACGTGATTGGTTGTGGGTAAAAGATCATGCTGCTGCAATTGACCTCATCTTCCACGAGGGGAGAAATGGCGAAACGTACAACATCGGTGGCAACAATGAATGGAAAAACATTGATCTGGTAGAAAAGCTATGTGACATCATGGACGAGCTGTTGGGCAGAGCACAGGGTAGCTCGCGACAACTTATCACTTTCGTAAAAGATCGGCCTGGTCATGACCGCCGCTATGCCATAGATGCCAGTAAGATCAAGCGAGAATTGGGTTGGCAGCCTACGGTATCTGCAGAAGAAGGGTTGCGACTCACAGCCCAGTGGTATCTCGACAATGAAGAGTGGTTAGCGCACGTCACTTCTGGTGCATATCAGCAATATTACGAAAAACAGTACCGCGAACGCGTACAGTCGCAGTGAAATGAGTGACAAACATATATTTGCGCTCATCCCCTATAGAGCACCACTATGTATCGAAGAAAATTTTGATGTGCCACGTCTTGGGATGCCTTTTAGCACTACAGCAAACATCGATAGCTCATGCCCAAGCTACACTCTCGCCACGTACCTCATAGAGGTGGAGGGTTAAGAGGTAAGTCCAGTGCCTTCCGATTGATATTGCAGGCTCTGCTTGCCCTCCTGTTTGTGGGTCTGCTGTGGTTGGCATTAAACACCTATTCGAGTAGCACTTCTCCGGAAGAGGCCCCCTATTATGCACCTACGTCTACCACTGGACAAGTGGTCGTGCATCATTATTTTGCCTTGTCCTATTTAGAAGATTGGGAAATAGCCGAATGGGTAGCATGGGAATTGGAAAGAGACAAGCTTCGAAAGAAGCGCGTTCGACGCCAAGACAACTATCGTCCTGACCCTAAAGTGCGCACAGGATCGGCAGAACCGGAAGACTATCGGGGCTCAGGTTGGGATCGAGGACACTTGGCTCCAGCAGCTGACATGGCATTTAGTAAAAAGGCCATGTCGGAATCTTTCCTTATGAGCAATATAGCTCCTCAAGATCGCGAATTTAACAATGGCATTTGGCACGATCTCGAAGTGCTCACCCGCCATTGGGCTAAGCGATTCAAGCACCTGTATGTCATAGCAGGCCCCATCACCTCTTTACCTCCAATTGAATACATTGGCCGCAATCGCGTAGCAGTACCACGTGCTTTTTACAAAGTAATCTTAGATTTGTCACAACCTGAACTGAAAGGGATTGCTTTTGTCATTCCCAATAAGCCAATACGCGCCCCATTGAGCACATTTGCCACTACAATCGATTCGGTAGAACAACTCACGGGAATAGATTTTTTCCCACAGTTCATGGAAGACTCGCTGGAAAAGGTGTTAGAAAGCCAAATAGACCTGGATCTTTGGGCCATGGAATAGCCTTTAATTTGAGCCATCGAACGCATTACCACAAAATATGGACAAAAAGGAAACATTCATCCGTACTATTGAAACTGGATATTCATTCGAGGGGCCATCTATCGTTTTGGGTGGTGCGATGTACGACCAACAGCCTATCAACGGTTTGCATGTTCGCTTGCCCCTAGCCACCCTCAATCGCCATGGGCTAATTGCCGGTGCTACTGGTACGGGTAAGACAAAAACACTGCAGATCTTGGCCGAACAACTCTCCAAACAGGGCGTACCTTCCTTAGTAATGGATATCAAAGGCGATCTTTCTGGAATTGCCCAGCCCAGCCCTGGCCATCCCAAGATTGACGAACGCCATCAGCTGATTGGGCTTCCCTTTACACCCAGTGCCAGCCCCGTAGAATTGCTCACCCTTTCCAATGAGCCTGGTGCCAGATTACGCGCCACCATTGCCGAGTTCGGGCCTATTTTGCTTTCCAAAATTTTAGGCCTCAACGAAACACAATCTGGCATTATGGCTGTAGTCTTCAAATTTGCTGAAGACAATGAGATGCCTTTGCTTGATCTCAAAGATCTGAAAAAGACATTGCAGTATCTAGCCAATGAAGGCAAGGAAATCTTTCGAGCCCAATATGGTACATTCAGCAGTGCCAGCTTAGGTGCTATTATGAGACGCATTGTCGCACTCGAACAACAAGATGCAGACTTGTTTTTTGGTGAACCGTCATTCGATACAGATGATTTGCTGCGCCTCGATGAGCAAGGGCGAGGTATTGTACATGTTCTCCGTGTAACCGACCTACAGGACAGGCCTAAACTCTTCAGCACGTTCATGCTCCAACTGTTGGCCGAGCTATACAGTACTATGCCCGAAGAAGGCGATTTAGATCAGCCCAAGCTGGTTTTGTTTATCGATGAAGCACATCTAATATTTGATGAAGCCTCAGATGTGCTCCTCGATCAGATAGAGGCAATTATCAAACTCATACGCTCCAAGGGAATCGGCGTATTTTTTGTCACTCAAAATCCCACAGACATTCCAGAAGTGGTGCTGAGCCAGCTGGGACTGAAGATACAGCACGCTTTGCGCGCTTTTACTGCCAAAGATCGAAAGGCCATTAAGGAAGCTGCTGCCAATTATCCACTTACCGAGTTTTACGATGTACCGAGCCTTTTGACCCAGTTAGGTATAGGGGAAGCGCTCGTCACCACATTAAACGAAAAGGGGCACCCTACACCATTGGTTCACACGCTTTTGCGTGCTCCGGAATCGCGTATGGATATCTTGACTGAAGAAGAAATTCGTCAACTAGTCAGCCAATCCTATCTGGCGGGTAAATACAACAGACCCATCGACCGGGAAAGTGCATACGAAATATTGCAACAAAAGATAGAGGAAGCCCAGAGTACTGCCCACCGCAAAGCATTGCTATCGCAACGCGAAAAAGCGGCAAAAGTCGTCAGGCCACGTACCCAAAGTCGAAAAGAAAGAAGCCTTTTAGAAGAAGTGATGGGCAGTTCTCTGGCTCGACAAATTGGCCGGACTGTAGCTCGAGAATTGACTCGAGGTCTACTCGGCGTACTTGGCGTAAGCAGTAGCAGACGCCGTAGCAGGCGAACACGCAAACGCAGTTCGCGCAGATAATTGACCCATTACAAGGCATAGCAGAGCGGTAAGTACTCAATGGCCAGCTTGGCGCTCTTTTAGTGAGATATAATTGCGTTGATACACTTCCCATGGGATGTGCAAATAGGCATTTTCACCAAAGTAAGTGACTATTTGCTCGAAAAGCCTTGGTTCTTTATAACCAGGCAAAGGTTGAATGACTTCCATCTTCTCGTTGAGAAAAACAATTGTGGGGAAGCTCAGCCGACCACGTGTTAGCTCAGCAGCCAAAGCATGGTAACCATTTCTGCCCGAACGCACAAACTCATAAATTTTTCCTTTCCAAACCAACTCGTCCCGAGATTCTGCATTGAGTTTTACCGGATAAAAATGCTCGTTGATATAGTTGCCTAGGAGCGAATCGGAAAAAGTTGTGGCATCCATGCGTTTGCACCAGCCACACCAATCTGTATAGACATCCACAAGCATTTTTTTTGGTTGCTGTGCCATCAGTTCTATGGCTCGATCCCACGACAACCACCGCACTTGTGCCTGTGCTGACCCAGCAAAAAACGCCAAACATGCAGCCATCTGCGACATAACGAGAAGGTTCATTTTACCCATAACACTCCAGTTTTATGGCTCTCAGCCATTCCCCTACCAACAACCCGACTACAAAGACAAATGTACCTTTTGAAAAAAAAAGAATGCATGTATACATGAGTTTGGTCCCTATTTTTAACCCAGTTTAACATCCAGGTTTGAAATTGTGCCAAATTGTTAAAGTATTGTCGCCCAGAGAAAGACTTTGTACTACCCGACCACTAAAAGACGGTGCCCTTACTCCTTTGCCTAATACCATAGGGCTTTCAAACACCCGCGCTTCATCCCAACAATTTGATTCAACCAAGCTGTACAACAACCTACTCCCACCCTCCACCAAGAGGGAAGTAATGCCCATAGTGCCAAGCTGATCTAAAAGCGAAGGCCAGAACCGAGTGCCGAAATCGAGCTGAATAGTCTGTACAGGTAAAGTGCGAAAACATTGGGCTCGCTCGGTAATCACAATAGTAGGCACCTGCCCATCGAACACGTGCAAGTGATGCGGCAAACGCCCCTGGCGATCTAATATGACGCGACGCGGCGAACAGCCAAACCACAAACGCGTAGTAAGTCTGGGATTATCGATCAAGGCCGTGTTGGTCGCTACCATAATGGCATCTACCTCGTGGCGCCAACGGTGTACCAAACGAAAACTCAGCGCATTGCTAATCCATACTTGTCTGTCTAGCAACCCCATAAAGCCATCTTTACTCCGGGCAAACTTTGCGATTACCCACGGCCGCCCCGTAGTTGCCCATTTGTTGCGAAAGCGCACTAGCCACCTTCCCTCAGCCTCCAATACCCCCTGATGTACCTCTACGCCATGCTCCCGAAGTACAGAAAGGCCGCGCCCCCGTACTCCTGGCGTTTGATCTATCGCGCTAACCACAACACTTTTAATTCCTTGATCAAGGATCAAATTAATGCAAGGAGGAGTTTTCCCGTGGATGCAACAAGGCTCCAAACTCACATACAATGTGGATTTGGGGATTAGTGGACGCAAATGCTCAGGGACCGACTGTATAGCTTCCACCTCGGCATGTTGGCCGCCCCAACTTTTGTGAAAGCCTTCTCCAATAATCTCATCATCATACACCAAGAGTGCTCCCACTGGCGGATTAGGCGAGACAAAGCCCTTGCCCAAACGAGCCAGATCGAAACATCGTCGCATGTATCGTACGCTGCATTCCATCATAAGCAAAAAAACAAATTTTACCTCTTTATATTTGGAACAAGCTATCCTTTTCCAGAAATTAGGCGCGCCGCTCTTTCCCAGACAAAGTACACATGGGTCTCCTTTCAGCCCCTAATTTCTTTTTCTCCATTTAATCAGTACTTAGTATATATTTTTAAACCCAATACGGAAATTGTATACATTAATTAATCACCAAAATCAGAGAGAGCGTGTTGTACAAAGTCAAACTCAAAAATTCCGATGACATGGTCATCCTCGACGACCATGTATTTGAATGGCTTACTACAGACCCTCATTTGGTCAAGTTAGACTTAATCAACAACTTGCGTCGTCATTCGAGTGGATGTGCTGTATTCCAAAAAACGTGGAAGCGAGCTGATGGCAGCTACAAAACCGAAACGATTTACCTGCACAAACTAATCGCAGAAAAGTACTTGCGCGACCAGAAGACGGAGGAAAAACGACTGGTGGGAGCCAAAAATGGCAATAAGCTAGATTGCAGATTGGAAAATCTGGAATACCGATCTCGATCGGTAGCCAGCCGAAAACGCAAGACCACTTCTAAAACGGGCTATACCGGTGTGTACCGAGAAGGACGCCGCTTCCGAGCCGTCATTTCAGTTAACGGCCAATCCCTGCATTTGGGCATGTTTGACACAGCCGAAGAGGCAGCACTGGCCTACAACAAAAAATCGAGAGAGCTCTTTGGAGAAGATGGCAAGCTCAACGTTATTATCAAGGAAAACCCAGATGGAACAATTGAAGAGATTAGCTGACTACTCGACATAGTCTACGGTGTTTTGACAACCGCACGAGGTAATCTGTCTTGTGCGGTTTTTCGTTTCTTTGGCCATCATGAAGGTCTTAGTCATCCAAACAGCGTATATCGGAGACGCCATTCTGGCTACATCCCTGCTCGAAAAGCTACATCGCAGAGTGCCCCACGCTCAAATCGACCTGCTGGTGCGCCAGGGCAACGAGGAATTGTTTGAAGATCATCCCTACCTACATCGCCTCTATGTATGGCGCAAGCACAAGCAAAAGTATCGCCACCTCATCCAAATGGGAGTTGCTATACGGCAAGAGCGGTATGATTGGGTATTCAATCTGCAGCGTTTTTTCTCCAGCGGCCTGCTTACGCTGATGAGCATGGCCTCCCAGCGGGTGGGTTTTCGCAAAAATCCTCTTTCCAGCTGGTTTACTCATGCCATGCCACACGCCATCGGCACTCCACAACAACCCATTCACGAAGTAGAGCGCAATTGCAGTTTGGGCGAACCACTTGCCGGGTCAGGCACTTATCGTCCCCGCTTGTACCCTTCCCCACGCCATTTCGCAAAAGTGCCTACTACCAATACGCCCTACGTATGCATTGCACCTACTTCGGTATGGTACACCAAACAATGGCCAGCCACCAAGTGGGTAGAACTAATCAACAACTTACCTCTGGAATGGCAGATAAAGCTATTAGGTGGCCCAGCCGACATACAAGCATGTGAACAAATCAAGACAGCAAGCCTTCACCCCCATGTGCACAACATGGCAGGCAAACTCAGCCTACTGGAAGCAGCCGCGCTGATGCAACGCGCTCAGGTCAATTACGTCAACGATTCGGCACCCTTGCATCTGGCTTCTGCTGTCAATGCACCTGTAGTAGCTATCTTTTGCAGTACAGTGCCGTGGTTTGGGTTTGGCCCGCTATCTGAAAAATCGGCCGTAGTAGAGACCCCACAATCGCTGCGCTGTCGCCCTTGCGGCCTACATGGACGCAGAAGTTGCCCAGAAGGCCATTTCCGCTGTGCTGCCATCGACGTGGAAGCCCTTTTACCCCATGCTATTCAATGGGCATCCCCTAATTGGCCCTATTTCCCTAACTTTTCGGCATAAAGTATGTGCCTATTGCCATCATCACCACAAAAAATCAACCCCATGTATTTCAAATCTGCGCTGTTTGCCTTTGTGCTACTATCCCTATGTGGGCATATGGCTTTTGCCCAACGCGGGCTAAAAAAAGCCAACAAGCAATACGAACTCAAAGCCTTTTCCCTAGCTGCTCAATCTTATAAAAACGTATTGGATCGCAGCCCCAATGTACTAGAGGCTATCTATAAGCTGGCCGATTGCTATCGACATCTCAACCAGATGGAAGAAGCTGCCAAATGGTATGAACGAGCTGTGCAGTTCAAGGAAGTACCACCACCTGTATACCTTCAATACGGGCATGTGCTCAAGGCCTTAGGACAATTTGAGCAAGCACGCAAGTGGTTTCTCAAATACAGCACAGTCGATCCAGTGTGGGCCAACCAAATGGCCGAAAGCTGTCGTTTTGCCATGGAACACATAGATGACCCACCGCGTTTTGAGGTGGTGGCAGAGGCCATCAATTCTACCGAATCGGATTTTGGGCCTTCTTTTTTGAACAGGCAACAAATCGTTTTTGGCTCTGCCCGACAAGACATCAAACCTCAAGGAGTGAACACGCGCGAATGGATTAAGAAAAGCAACTTGTTGTTCCGCGCCCAGCGCGACAGCAGAGGTTTTCTCAGCAACGTAGCCATTTACCACCGAGACCCAGCATCTCACTTCAACGAAGGTCCTGTAGCTTTTTCTCCGGACGGGCGCACCGTAGTGATTACGAAAAACAACTTCGTCAATGGCACGCGACAAATTCCTTCGGCAGGCTTAGAACTTTCGCTCTTTATCGCCACGGTCGCTGCCGACGGCACGTGGACAGGCATGCATCCCTTTCCCCACAACATGGCGGGATATTCTACTGGCTTTGCCGCTTTCTCTGAAGACGGCCAGATGCTGTACTTCGCCTCAGACCGCCCAGGTGGCTTTGGTGGGTTCGACTTGTACGTCAGCGTACGTCAAGGAAATAGTTGGTCGGCTCCTGAAAATCTCGGTCCAGTAGTCAATTCACCGGGTCACGAACTCACGCCTTACGTCGTAGGCAACACGCTGTATTTTGCCTCTGACTGGCATGCCGGTTTTGGAGGCTTTGACCTATTCAAATCCGAACGTACCACACGAGGCTTTACCACACTGATCAATCTGGGGCCTGGTGTCAATTCTACTTACGACGACTACAGCTTGACCTTTGATCCGGTGCTCAATATTGGCTATTTGTGTTCGAATCGTCCCGGTGGTCAAGGCTTGGAAGACATCTATCGGGTAAGCCAAGCTGGATCGCTTTTCACTTTTCGCGTGCTAGATGCGGCCACGCGCACGCCTATTGCCAATGCTACGATTGACTTTGGCAACTGTGGTCAGCAACGATATCACACCGATGCCAATGGTATGTACAGCTTTCAACTTGTCGAACCGATACAATGCAAGGTGATCGTCCAAAAAGAAGGCTATGTCCCAGCTACTCTTAACTTCACCAGCAGCATTCCAAATAGTGATCGCATTATAGAAATACTACTAACCAATGCTAAAAATCTATATACCGGCCGCGTGGTAGATGCGCAAAGTACTCAACCACTTGGAGGCGTACACATTCGGGCTACCCACATTCGCAGCCAGCAATTTCAAGAAGTAATTAGCCAATCCGATGGTTCCTATCAGTTGGCCTTGCAACCCAACGCCTCTTACTTGATCCGCTATTCCATGGTCGGGTACCGAGAAATAAACCGTACAGTGCACACTGGTGACGGCACCGATAAATCGATCTTGGGCATTGTTTCACTACCACCCGTCACCACCCCACTAACCAACACATCGCCCTCCACATCCACCGCCCAACCAGCAGCACCTTCTGGAGGCTGGGCAATCCAATTGGCTGCTGTACGTGCCTATAAACAACCCGACTTAAGCCCCTTTCAGAAAAAGTTGGGCACACTGGGACCTATTTACGTCATGGAAGAGAAAGGTATGAAAAAGGTGCGCTTGGGGCCCTTCGAGCTCCGGCAAGATGCTGAAGCAGCCTTGGCGATCGTCAAGGCCCGAGGCTTTCGAAAAGCATTTATCGTAGCCCAAAGCCCACAGCTTAATACATTGCCTCCTGCCGCATCTCCTTCCGCTTCACCAGGCCGCATAGCTAATCCTGGTGTGGGGCCGTACAAAGTACAAGTAGGTGCATTCAGCTCGATGCGCTTTTTTGACGAATCCAAGTTGCTTGATTTAGGCGTGATTGAAAAGCGAGCTAAAGGGCAGCTCACCGTCGTACTGCTCTCCGGCTTCGACAGCTTGGAAGATGCACGTGCTGCAGCGCGAGTAGCTGAGAAAAGGGGATTCAAAGGCGCATTTGTCGTACAAGAAGTGAATGGCCAGTTGGTAAAAGTGCGATAATACACCCTACTGCCATCATGCTAAACAATGCCACGGCGATGTATTTCTTTGACTACTAAGCTCAGTTCTCGGCTCATGTCGCCCGTCACACTTGCATTTTCCTGGGCTCTGCGAATGAGATAAGGGATCACATCGCGCACAGCGCCATACGGCACATATTTGGCCACGTTAAAACCTGCCTTGGCCAAATTAAAGGTGATGTGATCGCTCATGCCATAGAGTTGGCAAAAGTTCAGATGTGGGTGGCGACGTGGTAAATTGCGCCGAGCGATGAGCTCAGCTTGGAGCAGTGCACTTTTGGCATTGTGTGAAGCATTGACACTAGCAATTTCTTCATAGTGCTCCACACAATAAGCAATGCCCATGTCGTATGCCTTATCAGTAGCCTCCTTGTTGGGGTGAATCGGATCGGCATATCCCATTTTTCGGGCACGTGCACGTTCTTTTTCCATGTAAGCGCCACGCACGAGCTTGGCACCAAGCATCCATCCTTCGCGTTGGGCACGTTCGTGCGAGGCTATCAAGAACTCCAAGCGATCACGGCGGTACATCTGATAAGTATTGTACACCACTACCCGCTCTTTATTATAGCGTCCCATCATTTCGTGCACCAACTCATCGATAGGGTCTTGTATCCAACTTTCTTCCGCATCGATAAAAACTTTCACACCCAAACGCGCCGCTGCATGACAAATGGAATCAACGCGCTTACGCACGTTTTCCCATTCCTGTTGTTCAGCAGCTGTAAGTTCCTTGCCAGCCTGCATATTAGCCAGTAGCTCAAAACGCCCCATTCCCGTGATTTTAGTACTGATCACGGGTACACTTTTCTGCCTGGCGGCAAACTCCAGGGCACGCAAATTTTCATTCATTGTATGGTTAAAATCAGCTTCGCTGGTTTTACCCTCAACGCCATAATCCAATACGGAAAAAATACCATACTGCCACAACTTCTCAATAGTAGGCACGCATTCCAACAAAGTACGCCCTCCTACAAACTGTGGGAAAATGGTGCGCAAGATGAACTGCTCGATCAGCGGCAAGTGCATCTTGATGCCCCACATAGCCAAAGCGGATCCGAGCTTGACCAACCAAGGATAATTCATCAGGCGAAACAAATAGTACACCTTTCGCAACTCAGCATCACTTCGCGACTCAAAAGCTATAGAGGTATCGCTAAAGTCCACTATAGGCTGTGTAGTTGTGGCATACACTTTCTTGATCAGGGCGTCGAGTTTTTGTAGCCATACGGGTACGGGCTTACCTATTCGATTCATGCTAATAAGTTTGGTTCTATTTGACTTGGGCACTTCTCATTGCGCCAATGGCTCAATGCGATGGTGTGCTCGCCAGATATTCCACGATTGCTCAGCTTGCAAGTACAACATTTCCAATCCATTTTTCACATGCGCCCCCCTTTGTTGAGCTTCTGCCAAAAGTCGGGTTTTTTCCGGATTATATACCAAGTCAAAAATCATATGCGAACAACCAATGGCCTCCATAGGCAACGATGGGATGGTCGTTACATGAGGGGCCATACCCAACGGCGTGGTATTCACGATCAGCTGGACGCGCTGAAGCAGAGCAGGAGTGAGCTCCTCATAGATCAGCTCACCCCGAGTGGCACTGCGCGACACCATCCGGTACGAGATGCGTAGCTGGCGCAGCACAAAGCTTACTGCCTTAGCAGCACCTCCTGTACCCAGTATCAAAGCCTGGATTTGATCAAAGTCCGACTCTGACACTCCCAACTCGTGCAACCACGCACATAAGGAGCGCTCAAAGCCTATCACATCGGTGTTGTAGGCCCATAGCTGCCCCGAAGAGTCGACGACCAATGTATTGGCAGCCCCCAAAGACTCCACAGCAGGTTCACCTGCTTGCGCAAATGCCAACACTTGCTCTTTATAAGGAATCGTCACATTAAGGCCCCGCAAGTGAGCATGTTGCGCCAATAGATCGGGCAAAGCTTCTATAGTCGGAATGGGAAACAACTCATAGCGGCAGTGGTGGAATCCCTCGCGAGCAAACTTCTCCGAAAAATACCGGCCCGAAAATGAATGTCCTAACGGATAACCAATGAGGCCAAATAGATGCTTCACTTCATGTGTGTCCATCAGGGAGATGTTTTCGGCTGTGCACTCCAGCGCTCAAACAGCCACACCAATGCAAAACCCAAGGCCATACACACCAACACACCCCACAGCTGGGGATCGCCTTCGTAATGAGTAGGCCATATGCTGCGTTCAAGCAAAGGTACCCGCTCTCCTTTGCTATTGACGTGCCAGGAAAGCACCTCCTTCCACGGCCAAAGCTTATTGAGCGAGCCGAGCATAAAGCCCGTCAACACAGCCATAGTCGTATCGTGGTAGTGACGGAATAGCCATGTCAGCACTCGAGAAAAACTGAACAACCCCACCAAGGCGCCAGCAGCAAAAAACGACAATATGCGCAAGCTTTCAGGATCAAATGCCGACAAGGCTTGTTTGACTGCCGGAATGATAGTAGTATACATGCCGAGCAACAACAGCATAAAGCTGCCACTGATGCCAGGCAACATCAAAGCCGAAATAGCGATAGCACCACACAGAAAAATAAATCCCTCCGAGGCTATCCCCTGCGCAGGTGTCGCTATGGTGATGTAAAATGAAACAGCTGCACCGAAGCCCAACCCCACAAATTGGGCGATTGTCCAGCGCGACACGTATCGGGCTACAGGTCGTACAGAGGCAAGAATGAGGCCAAAGAAAAATGCCCACAGTAAAAGGGGATAACGCTCCAAAACGTGCGTCACGCCAAATACACCTATTGTCATACCTGCTGCCATGCCCAATAGCAAGTACAATAAAAAAGGCCCGTTGATATGCTGCCAAGCCGCTTGCCACTGGCGCTTGTGCAGGTACTGAAACAACTGCGCATCGAATGACTTGATAGAAAGAATCAGCTGTTCATATACGCCGGTAATAAAAGCAATGGTACCGCCTGATACGCCTGGTACCACCTCAGCTATTCCCATTGCCATGCCGCGCCATATCAATCCAAGAGTACGTACAGATGTTTTGTCTTTCATGTGCACAATGATACGGAAGGCCTGCAAAGCATCAATTGTGTTTGCGCAAAATATGCGTGGCATGTTCAGCACTGTCTTGGGCTGAGGGCAGTGGAGGTACGGCTTCCACCTTCCAGCCCAAATTGGGCGAACCCGCCTCTAACCAGGCCGTATACCACAAATCACCTACTGCTTTGATAGCACGTCGCATCTGGCGTGCAACCATGCCATTCAAAGCTTCGTGATAGGCTTGCGCAAAGGTAGTACAGCGCACTCGTATAGCTTGCCCGTTGCGCAACTCCGTACACCATACTCGATCCGATGGCAGGGAATCGCGCACGCGGCGCTCAATCTCGAGCACAGTATTTACCAGTTGATGGCTATCCAACACCAATGACCAAAAATAGGCTAAAGGATCTAGTACCAGTCTGGCCTGCCCCGTAAACAGGTCGTATTGCTCTTCGGCAAAGAGTTCAGGCAAACGCGACTCCCAAAAGGCGTGAATGCCTTCTTGCCCTGTAAGTTGGCCATTGTAGTTTTCAGTAGTATGTAAAGGCACACACGCATCGGCAAGATAGTGGCCCAGATCAGCAGCATACCGAAGAATGCGCCTTTCGTCCTTTTGAGCGAAAGCGGCAACGAGTTTTCGATAAGTATCTTCAAGTGCCCAAGGCAATATGCCATAAGGCGTGAGGTGATCTTCTACCCAAGCTTCTTGCACCTGAATGGGAACATCGAGGCTGTCGAGCCAATGCTGTAGGCTGTCTGCAGGCAACACCCAACGAGCTTCGTAGTATTGGGGCAACACCCAATGAACAAACTTTTGGCGCCAAGGCTTTTGCGCAAGTGCCATAAAACTCGAATCGGGCAACAGCAACAGAAAGGAATCTTGGTAAGGTCCAAAAGTGCCTGGGGGCACCAGCTGAAGCGTATCGCCCAAAGGAGTGCGCACGTACCAACTGGAAAACTTGAACAAAGCATCAGTGCGAGCACGGGGTATCATCTCGAATGGCCAAGAGCCAAAGTGATCCAAATCGATATAATGGCGTACTGCTTCGTGAGGTGTGGCATGCCGACGCACATCGGGATCTACTGCATGCTCAGTGACGTATTCCAGGTGCTTTTTAAAAAAGCCAATCAGCGGTGTGGGCAAGGTAAACACAGCTTGCCGATTGATGAGGCGATGGCCAAAGAAACCCCAAGGTACTACACTAACGGCTATCAGCAGTATGGCGGCTACTCGACTGCGTGACTTGTTGCGGCTGTGTGAAGAAAAAATCATATGCCCAGAGAATTTTTTTGATCAGGCGATGTTGCACAATCATAAAATCGCCTGGTGGCTGCACATCGGCAAAGTATTTATCCACTACGGGCAAATCGCGATCAGACACGTACTGCTCTAATGGCCAAAGTGTGACGACTTTTTCTTCGCCGGCAGTGCGCACAGTGATGCGAGCAAACGGCAAAATTTGCCGCACGCTGTCGCGCCCTGGCCAGTCATTCTGATAACTCTGGCCATATACCTGACGAAAGCCCGACAAAAACACCTGAATTTCACCTGGATCGGGAGGTGTGGACTTTCGAGCTGTAGTTACCGACAGCGGCTCGACGGTCCATTGCTGGCCTATGCGCTTCAGCTCAAAGGACTTGTTGCGCAACTTCGGGTAATCAATCGACACGTAAGTGATGCGGGCAGGATCAATGGAAAGAACAGTCTTATCGCGCCACCGATCAATTCTAAAGATGTTGTAGCGCCCGCGCACGCTACCCGATACCGTAGGTAGCTCCATGACATAAGGCTGTTCAGCGCCTTCCATAATCATGTAGGTGCCGCGTTCATCGGGGGGTGCGCCACCTACGTAATAGCTCTTCATCAGTTGGCCTTTTCGATCAAAGATTTGCACCTTGATACTACGCGTGGCTAGATCCTTGACAATGTGATCTAATGCGGCGCGTGGCGGGATGTATTTGACGCGAAGGCCACTAATGGCTTCCAATAAGTTATCTACCACATTGGGATTGGCTTTGTACTCGTCATTGACATACCAGGCTTGCCCTTTTCGCTGAAGCGTCACGATAGCTCCATCAGTTTTGCGCACCATGAATATCTTGCCAATGGCATCGGTGTGCTCGATGCGGAAATCGCGATCCCAATTTTGCCTTTTCTTGCGCGCACTCCACGGGCCACATTGGTAAAACCAAGTAAGCAATGCCAAGATTAGTGCAAGCGCAAGGAGTATACTCAGGTTTTTCGGCATAATGCTCATTTTTAGCACGCTAACAAAAAGCTATACAGGTTGACGTATAGCGTATTTTCTACGGCGCCACCAATTCCACACTACGCCAAGAAGGATGAGGAAAGCCAAAGGCAAGACCAAGTTGATCAATTGCCATTTGAGCTTTTCCTCTTGTGTGCGCACGGTGTCCAGCAAGCGAAGTTTCACATCTTTGGCGCGTGCAGCTATGACGCCATCGGGGTCCTGCAAATATTCGATGGCATTGAGCAAAAAATCCCGATTAGCAAATTGATAGCGCATAAAGCGATTGTAGCCCAAAGGCATGATGGTGCCATCGAGGTTGACGGGGTTGCGTGCAATATCTCCATCAGAGACAACCAGCATGCGCGTGTACTCGCTCCGCGCCTTGAAGGGCTTGCCAATCTTTTCCAATCCTGCTAGCATCTTTTCCGTCACACGATGTTCGTACAAGGAAGGGAATTCGCCCTCGAGCAACATAGCTACTGGATAGGGGCCTTTGCTAAATTTTTCCGGGTCAGGCTCATAGTGCAAGATGTCGAAGTTGAGGCGCACAGGCGAATATTGTACCCGACTATAGGGCGAAGAATGTAGCAATACGGTGCGCGTTACAGGTGTTTTGATGCGCACGGTTGTGTCTATCGTGCTGGGAAATTCCAAATAGATGCCATCGAGACCCTTAGTAATGGGATGGGCCAAGTCTGGGGTGACGACGGGAAAGTAGTACCACTTAAACATATCGATTTGTGGCTGCCCACCTTGCATGCCCACTACCTGTGGAATTAGCCCGCATTGGAGGTCTAATAGCAAGTTGGGCTCAATCCGGATGCCGTATTTGAACAATAAGTCTTCCAGATTGAGCGGATAGTCCAAAGGTACAAAGGCGTCGCGGCCGCGCAAGCTATCGAGTGCTGCATTGAGGCGATCGATCAACCAGATGACTTTGCCCCCTCGCATCACGTATTGGTCGATCTTGAACTTGTCTTTTTCACTAAAAGGCGATGTGGGGCGCGCCACGATCAGCACGGCCACCTCTTCGGGAATATAAGCCGCACTGTCGAGCACAAAGGTGCCCACGTTGTAATACTGGCCCAAGTGATTGACCAAATCTTTGCGCTCCAAGTTATTGAGCTCACCATGCCCTACTGTAAAGGCGATGTAAGGCTTGGTGCCCTTCATCAACTTCGAGATTGCATTGGCAAATTTGTATTCCAGCAGGGCTATGGAGTTGTTGAGTACCACATGTGGGTTCTGCATGCCCTGCTGCTCGAGCAAGTTGACATAGGCTTCCCGTCCTTTGTAGTAAACAATAGCCCAAGGATAAATCAACTTCTCTTCGGTGCCTTCGGCATCTTTTAGGCGCAAGGTAGTCGGGTTAATGCCCAACTCACTCAGCTCTTTTCTGCGCTTGTTGCGCTGTGCTACACTTCCTTCATTGGGATCTTCAAACTCAAACTCAATCCATGGAGAATAGCTGCGAAAATCTTGCAGCAACTCTTGAGTGGCACGTTGCAACCGCTTGAAGCCCGCGGGAAATTCCCCTTCCAACAAAATGCGCACATAAGCCACATCATCTATGCTGTGCAGCAGCTCCTTAGTGGGTTTTGTCAACGTAAAGCGCTTTTCCTCCGTAAGGTCAAACTGCGTAAAAAAAGCATTGCTCAATATGTTGAGCAAGACAAGTACCATAGTGAACAAACTCAGTTGCACCCATGACAGCGTACGTCTCGACCACTTTTTATTCATCATCCCTAAAATTCGGTATTGTCACTTAAGCACTCCTTACCAGCGCCTTTTGTCCAAGGCAATAAGTGTAGCAGCCAAAAAGAACGCAGCAATAGAAAGAAAGTACAACAAGTCACGCGTATCGAGCAATCCACGACTCACACTGGCATAGTGGTATTCCATGCCCAGCATTTCCACTAAGCTATCCCACTTGCCTACAAACACAGGCAACCGGCTCAGAAAGTCGAACCCCCAGTGAATTAAAAAGCAAAGGAAGACGGAAAGAATAAAAGCCACGATCTGATTTTGCGAAAGTGCAGAAGCAAAAATGCCTATGGCACTAAAGGCAGCCGCCAAAAACACCAAGCCTATATAGCTGCCCAACACAGCTCCCGAATCGATATTGCCCTTAGGCGATCCCAATTCCCACACTGTGTAGTAATACAGCACCGTGGGTAACAGGGAAAATAGCACTAAAACCAAGGTAGCCAAATACTTGCCCAATACAATTTGCAGATCAGTCAACGGCCGAGTGACTAACAGCTCAAAGGTGCCACTTTGCTGCTCTTCGGCAAACATGCGCATCGTAATGGCCGGAATGAGTAACATAAATACAATAGGTGCCAAATCGAACAACTGATTGAGCGTAGCATACTGATAGTTGAGCAAGCTGGTGTCGGGAAACACCCATACGACTAGGCCCATGATTGTCAAAAACACACCAATGACGATATAACCTATCAAGGAGCTGAAAAAGGCGGATAGTTCCTTTTGGAAAATGCTACTCATAGCTTCACTTTTCAACCAACGCATATTAGGATTAGGCGTACCTCAATGAGGTAGCGTTTCCTTACCGTTTATTTTATAGATCTTGCCGTCTTTCATGACAAAGCTCATCTGCATCAACAAGTCGATTTGTTCGAGCGGATCGCCCTTTACAGCTACGATATCGGCCAGTTTGCCTTCGGCAATAGATCCCAGATGCTGTGTTTGCCCCAACAATGTGGCTGCGTGTAGTGTAGCAGCGCGAATGGCTTCCATAGGTGGCATGCCTGCTTCGACCATATACGCAAATTCGCGCGCATTCTGACCATGTGGCGATACGCCTGAATCAGTACCAAAGGCAATCTTTACTCCTGCTCGGTATGCTTTGGCAAAAGTTTGTTGTATCTGGGGGCCTATAGCTAACGCCTTGGGCACCACTGGGGCGGGGAAATAGCCCGGGGTTTTTGCTTTTTCGGCCACAAACTTGCCAGCCGAGATTGTAGGTACGTACCACGTGCCGTGTTTTTTCATCAGCTCGATGAGCTCATCGTCCATCAAGGTGCCGTGCTCTATGGAAGTGACGCCAGCCAAAATAGCCCGCTTCATCCCCTCCTTGCCATGGGCATGAGCAGCTACATGCATGCCATAGTCGTGAGCCGTCTCGATAATAGCTTTCAGCTCTTCTGTGGTAAACTGCGGTCCTTGACCGTCTTTGGCTACCGACAACACGCCACCAGTAGCGGTAATCTTGATTAGGTCTGCACCATTTTTATAGCGTTGGCGCACTGCCTTACGCGCCTCATCCGGTCCATTTACTACCCCTTCTTTAGGCCCAGGATCGCCCATCAAGTCGCGCCGCACGCCATTAGTAGGATCGGCATGGCCTCCGGTGCTGGCAATAGATTTTTCAGCTGTAAAAATGCGCGGGCCAACTGCTTTTCCAGCATTAATGGCGTTTCGCAAAGCCACATTAACTCCCCTACCTCCCAAATCTCGCACCACTGTAAAGCCAGCCAAGAGCGTGCGCCGGGCATAGACAGCCGCATCGTAAGCCACATCTGCCTCGTTTTTGCGAAAGCGTTCTTCGTAGGCTTTGGGATTGGACTGGTGCTCGATGTGCACGTGCATATCCATCAGGCCTGGCATGACGGTGTGCTCCGTTAGATCGATCAGGCGAGCATCTGCAGGCGGCTGTACGTACCCATCTTGTACTGATGCAATTCGATTGCCCGAAACAATCACAGTCTGGCGGGCATGCACTTGGCCGCGTTCCGTATCGATTAGCTTACCGCAATGGAGATAAATCTGAGGCTGTGCAAAGGTCCAAAAAGGAGGGGCCAACAGCAGCGCTATCAGCAATTTTTTCATGGCATTTGTTTTTCGTAAAACAATCGGGTGAAACAAAGGGGCGGCAAATTCGCAACTCATGGGCGGATGCACAACAAAAGCCACTTAAAAAATAGCCGCTACTTAGTTCAATTTTGCTTTCGCTTCGTGTATCAATTGCTGATGTATACGCGCTACTTGTTCAGGTAGTGGGTGGGTACCGTCATTGACGATGAGATAGTCGGCCTGTCCTGCTTTCACGCCTTCGGGCCACTGCGCTTTCATGCGGGCCCGCACTTGTGCTTCACTCACACCGTCGCGAGCCATAACGCGCTGAAGGCGCACGGGCTCTGGCGCCACTACCACGATAATCTTGTCGAGTAGTTGATAAGCGCCACTTTCGAACAACAGCGCAGCCTCCTCAATGGCATAAGGATGGCCTATCGCCTCTTGGCGCGTGAACCAAGCCTGCAAATCGCGATGAACTACTGGATGAACGATCTCATTGAGCTGCCTCAGCAAGTCCGAATTGTTGAAAACGCGTTGGGCGATCCATGCGCTGTTGAGCGAACCATCGGGCAAATAGGCCTGTGGCCCCAAAAGCTCGAGAATGGCTTGCTGCACAGATTCATCTTCTACCATCAGCGCTTTGGCTCGGGCATCTGCGTAGTACACGGGCACCATCATCGACTCGAAGATGCGACAAACGGTGGTCTTCCCACTGCCTATATTTCCCGTAACGCCTACTCGTAACATACGGTCATTTTACTTTGCCTAATCGGCATTATTGTCAAAATACACAGCTACCAGCTCAAATAGCTTGTCGTTTGTCGTACTAGCCTGATGATCAAGCACGCGTGCCTCGAATTGGGTTGCATGGTGCTGGGCCGCTTTTTTATCGGGATACATTTCGCCAAGAAATACGACAAACCCACCTGGAAAATTGCCTTGCAAGCATCCTGTCCACAAAAGACTGGCCATCTGACCTTCACTTTCCCAAAAGCTCAGTTGTTGCAGGGCTTCATCGTAAGTATCAAACCAGTCATCTACTACTAACCACACAGGGCCCACCACGTTGGCAAAACGCGCACAATCCGTAAAAGAGATTTTGTCCCAATTATTTAAAAATATTGCTTGTGGGCGGCTAGCGGGCTTTTGCACAGCAGGTGTGGCTATTTCACCACCAGTAGTAGTGCGGACGGACACAACTTCTTCTACCAGCGGTTGCGCCCCTACTATGGGTGAATCGATGAGGTAGTCCAGAGGTTCTGGTGGCTCTTCAAGCTGCTCGAGTTGCTTGAGTTCAGCACGCGTAGCCCGCCGTTCTGGCTTGTGGACAATAGTCTTATTCATAATCAGGCCGATGCCCAACACAGCAAAAAGGGTAATACCTATTTGCTTGATGTAACTACGCTTAAAACGCAAATAGGAGCGGGAATTTCTTTTCCAAGGCCACCACTGCCACAATCGTTGATTAAACTGATTAAGTAGGAGGTACCATTTAACTACCTGCCCACTAGGTGCTTTCATGACAGATTGACTAATAGCAGGCGTTTGTCTGCGCGGCAAGAAAAACAAACGAATTTGCCCTGAGTGGGTCACTTCCAACAAACCTACTCCTTGGCGCACTGCCTGCGTGCGCAGCTCTACAAAATAGGGGTCTGAAGTGCCATCAAAAACATCTTCTCCAAAGGCGATCCAATGTTCGTCGGCATCGTACCGCTTAAACTGTTCAATGGCATAGATGTATCGGTAGCGCGAACGATGGCGCATGATCAAGACAAACAATAAAGTAAGTAAGCCTATTTCTACACTCACTATCAACAAACTGAATCCCCATCCCCATTGGTCAAACGGCAATATGTTAATGGCATAGCTCAAAGCCAATACAGCAAGTGCCGTCATCGAAGCTGTAGCCAGTCCATCCCACAGCAGCAAATTGCGCTGAAAGCGATAGCGCAACTCTCCCGCTGTCTCTCGCGAGGTAGCTTCAAAAGTAGCTACGAACTGCCGGCCGTCTTTTCGTTGGAAACGGATTTCTCCATCCACAATAATATCACCAGGCAACATCTGATCAAGACGCGCCACCAATCCCGGATCGCGCAAAACTGCTTCTTCACCCTTGCTCAAATCGAGTTCATTAGCGTAAAACTGGAGATAATGCCGCTTGAGGAAACCCAAAGCGAGTTGCTTGATGCGCTGCTCGGTCAATAGATCTTGTTGGGTTGGAAAAGATGCATCTTGTTTCATAGTTGTGTAGCTCAAATACCGTTAGAATAGCACTCAGACGTGCTAGCAAGTATGCAAATCAAAGGTCGCACAAATCTGGCAATTGCCTTCAAGCCTGCTGCATCGCCTCCCACAATTGGACAACCTCCATGGCCTGGGCCACGTCATGAACGCGCAAAATAGAAGCGCCTTGCTGTAGCGCTACCATGTGTAAGGCTGTAGTTCCATTAAGTGCCTCCCGAGGGGACACACCCAACACCTGACAAATCATGCGCTTGCGGCTCAAACCCACCAATACCGGACAACCCAATATTCGCAACGCCGCTAAGTTTTTGAGCAACTGGTAATTGTGCACAATTGTTTTGCCAAAGCCAAATCCAGGATCCACGATTACATCGCGCACGCCCAAAGCGCGCAGATGGCCCAAATGCCCAATGAGGAAGTCCAAGATTTCCACGACCACGTCTTCGTACTGCGGCTGACGTTGCATATCAGCAGGTGTGCCCTGCATGTGCATGAGCACATAAGGCACTCCCAACTCAGCTACCGTAGGTAGCAAATCTTCATCAAAGCGACCAGCCGAAATATCATTCACAATGTGCACACCTGCCTCCACTGCCGCACGTGCTACCCGTGCACGTACTGTATCAATAGAGAAGATAGCCTGTGGGAACGCCGCAACGACAGCTTCCACTATTGGCATCACACGCCGCAACTCCTCATCGGCTGAGATGAGGGTGGCTCCTGGGCGCGACGACATGCCACCTATGTCGATGATAGTCGCCCCCTCTTCGAGCATCTGCTCTACCCGCCACATTGCGCCATCCTTGTCCACAAATCGGCCCCCATCGTAAAAACTATCAGGTGTTGTATTGAGAATACCCATCACAAGTGGTCGGCTCAAGTCCAACAATCGTCCCTTGCAGTTAAGCGTGGTGGCAGTATGTAGGTGCATTGCTGTGCAGATTAAAATCAAGAAACTCCTATTGCACTTGTACACGGCAGCAAATACTTATATGGGACTGAATGTTCGGCATACGCCCTTAGTTCCATTCCGTCTCTATAATCGCTCAGCCAACATAATGGCCACAAAGGTAGTATCTACACAAGCATTTATTTCTCAACCCACATTTTGTGAATCGCTATATTTGTCTTTTGGCAAAAAACACTCAATGCCATGTGTACAGTCATTCGCATAATCTCGAAATGTTTGTTGTTCCTCATAGGTATTAGTACTACGGGCTGCTATAGCTTCAAAGGCACCAGCATCTCACCAGATGTAAATACTTTCTACGTGGCTCCCTTCGACAATATAGCCCCCGACGCACCTCCCACTCTACCCATTACATTTTCTGAAGCACTGCGAGAAAAAATTCTCAATGAATCGCGCTTGATCTTCGACGATGAGCAACCTGATGTGGAATTTATAGGTACCATTACCACCTGGCGCGTCAGCTCAGAAGCTCCCCAACCTGGGGAGCTAGTTGCCTTCAACCGCCTGACCATCGGCGTCCGCGTCGAATATATCAACCACCGAAATGAGGCTGAAAATTGGAAAAGCAACTTTAGCTATTTTGCCGATTACAGCGCCGATCAGAACCTATTAGACGTCCAAGACCAACTTATTGAAGCCATCAATGAGGAATTGGTCAATCAAATTTTCAACAAGGCCTTTACCAACTGGTAAACAGATCAGACATATGGTGAACGAACAAATGGTCGTGCCGAACACCTACTATAGCTGGAGATACAGACAATTTTTTCACCAAAAACACACCCATGAAGCATGTTGACTTGCCTTATATACTCAAATCTGGACTGATCCATCTGTATGCATTGGGGTTAGCTAGCCCGAAAGAGCGCCAACAGGTATTGCAATGGCAAGCTCAGTTTCCCGAACTGCGCGAACTGATAGCTCAACTGCAACACAGCCTGCGACATAAAGACGTGACCAAAGAAGAGGCCAATCCACCATCCTCTATGGCTGTACCCTAACACATTGGATTAGGGGCACTTCACATGCTCGCTTTTTGAGCCCGATAGGCCTCTATGCGTTCACGTGCGGTAGTGAATCCTATAAGGTGTTTTGTCAGGCTAATCCATAAAGGACTCACCAATAAGGACAGCGAAATGACGGCCAAAGTCATTTGGTAGCCATATTCGCTCAATGCACCAATAGAATAACCCGTAGCCGCTAACAAGAAAGACAATTCGCCAATTTCAGCCAACAATGCCCCGCCGTATAGCGCTTCGGTCCATCCACAACCCGACCATTTTAGAATTAGCGCATTTACCAAGTGATTGGTTACCAAAACCAACACCAACATGGCGCCTACCATAGTGGCATGTTCCGAAAGAAAATTCAAGTTTAACTGCATGCCCACATACACAAAGAACAACGCCACAAAGAGCACGCGAAACGATTCGAGGCTATCGTGTAACCAGCGAGTATGCCGATCGGAGTGAATCATGAGACCTGCTAAGAAAGCGCCCAAAGCAGCTGACAGATTGAACGCAGAAGTGACAAAGGCAAAGCCAAAACACAAAATCAGCGCTGCAAACACCTGGAGTTCGTGGTCCTCCTCAAAATAGTCGGTATAAGGCAAACGAACATGGCGCTTGCGCAAAAGCCAAATAAAGAAAGCCAACACCAACACTCCGCCTATGGTCTGACGCATCAAGTCCTCGGGATGTGGCGGCTCGCCACCCAAATAACTGACGATAAGTAACATGGGCACTACCATCACGTCTTGCATCAGCAAGATCGATACCACTTTGCGCCCTAACCGCCGTTTGATCTCGCCGTTGTCTTGTAACAGCTTGATCACTACGGCCGAGCTGCTCAAGCTAATGATAAATCCCAACATGATAATTCGGCTCCACGCCCAACCTAAAGGTGTGCCTACCATAGCCACCAAACCTACCGACAAGAGTATCTGCCCTAAAGTGCCCAATACAGCAATACGCCACTGTTGCACCAAGTCGGGCAAGTTCGTCTCCATTCCAATAAAGAACAGTAGCAGCACAATGCCCACATCGCCCAACAGCGCAATTTGGTCGGGATTGGTAAACAACCCCAATCCCTGCTCACCCAACAATACGCCAGCCAGAATATAGGCTAGTAAAAAGGGCTGCTTCAGCTTGCGCAAAACAAACCCCAAGGCCAACACCGCTACGGAAAAAATTGCTACACTTGGGATAATCGGATTAAAATGGATATTAGCCAAAAGGAGAAACGCTAAATTGAGTTGCATGGTTTATCGTAACTTTTCGAACTGGATGAGCACAACAACAAACAAGCCATGTGTGATACTATTGCCATTCTGTCTGATCGAACTGCTGATGGCTCCATACTCTTTGCCAAAAACTCCGACCGAGAGCCCAATGAGGCACAAGCCATAGTAGCTATTCCCGCCCAAAGATGGTCATCCAACACTCTTCTTGCTTGTACGTACATCAGCATTCCCCAAGCCTCACAAACTTACGCCGTTGTGCTTAGCAAGCCTTTCCACATGTGGGGTGCCGAAATGGGCGTCAACGAGCATGGGCTGGTCATTGGCAATGAAGCCGTTTTCACAAAAGTGGCTTTCTCCAAATGCAATGATGGCCTCACCGGTATGGACCTATTGCGCCTGGCCTTGGAGCGATGCCGTACAGCCCAAGCCGCAGTCCATACTATTACGACTTTGCTACAAGCATACGGTCAAGATAGTTGTAGTGGTTACAAAAATCTCAATTTTTACTACCACAATAGCTTTCTTATCGCCGACCGGCAAGAAGTATGGCTACTTGAAACAGTGGATCGCTACTGGGCTGCCCGCCGATTTGAGCGAGGCATAGTCACCATCAGCAATGGCCTCACGATTGGTACCGAATTCGACCTCATAGCACCTGGCACGCAAGCTTTCGCCCAAAAACAAGGGTGGTGGCGCCCCGCTCGGCCGTTTCACTTTGCCCAAGTATTTAGCGATCGCTTTTACACGCACATGAGTAGCTGCCGCACTCGCCAACAACTCACCACTTCTACTATGGACCGGCACGGTATCGAGCCCTTACAGCTCATGCACTTGCTCCGCCAGCACAACTTACCTCAGATGAGCTTCACCCCTGCTCGAGCTAATACAACTTCCATCTGCATGCATGCCACTGGACCATGGAATCCCAGTAGCACTACGAGCTCTATGATTGTAGCCATCCCACCTCAAGGTAGGCCACATATCTGGCTGACAGGAACGTCCTACCCATGTACTAGTGCCTTCAAACCTTTTCGCATAGATGACCCCTTGCTACTACCTCAACACCGATGGAACCAACCCACAGCGCTGCCCGATGCATCCTTGTGGTGGCAAAATGAGCTGATGAGCCGTGCCCTGGCTCCCTATTACCGCGAGTTCAGGCCACAGCTGCGTGCCCAGCTCGATGAAATCGAGTGTTCAGCCCTTTCTTTTGCGTGGGATGCTCCTGCATCGAGCCAGGTCGCACAGAGTGAGCAGCTATTGGATCAACATTTTCAACTCATCGCCCAATGGCAGGCCAAGCTCGGCTCTTTGCCGAAAAGCGCTATATGGAAAACGCCGGTATATGCTCTAAGCCAGTGGTGGTATCAGCGCCAGCTCAAGAGTTAACACATGCAGCTAGTTAATCTCCTTTTTTGGGCGGAACAAAGGACATTGCCCGCTCAGCCATGGCAGTAATCGTCAACGAAGGGTTGACGCCAGGATTGGCCGAGACAGCTGAACCATCTACTACCCACATGTTTTGATAGCCAAATACGCGATGTGCCGTATCTATGACGCCTTCTTCTGGCTTGCGCCCCATCACAGCACCGCCGAGAATGTGCGCGGTGGCAGCCTTGCCCATAAAAGGTTGTTGGAAGAAGGCTGTCGCTTTGCCCTTGACGAGCTGGGCAAAACGGCGGGTCAGAGCCGTCGACTCAGGAATATCGGCACTGGGCGGGTTGCCCGTGCTGAGTGTCGTGCGCACTCCACCCCATAGCGTTTTGCGAAAGCGCAAAGTGCTGTCGAGTGTTTGCATGAACAACAGGACCACCGTACGCCGTGCCCAGTCGTCCACACTATAGAGACGTATCCAGCCAGGCAAATCTCGGAACATTTCGCGGCACATGTGCCTCAGCCGTACCCAAAGGTTAGGGCCATCGACATGTGGTACATGCGACAGACGCCAGAACCCTGAGCCAGCACCATAGCGCACTACCTCCAAGTGACTGTGTGGATCAGTATGGAGCATGGAACCAATGGCTACGCCCTTCGAAAAGTCAAACTGACGCGTGAGTGTGGTCACACTGACCAACGTTTCGTTGTTTGTACGGATGTAGTGGCCTACCTTAGGCGAAAGCCTTGGAAGCGAACGAGCACGCAGCTTCAACAGCAACGGCACCGTACCCATCACGCCACCAGCAAAGACGACTCCTCGTACGTGGAAGGTCCGCTGCTTGCCCCACCACTTCAAGCTGGGACGTACGCGCACGACATACCCCTCGCTGCCATCGGCAGCACCTAATGGCTGCACATCTATCACTTTGTGCTCAGCCAAAATCTGGGCGCCATGCTGCATGGCCAGATACAAGTAATTTTTGTCCAAGCTGTTTTTAGCACCCACACGGCAACCCGTCATGCAAGCGCCACAATAAGTACAACCCGTGCGGGCGGGGCCTTTGCCATCGAAATAAGGATCAGAATGCGTTTTTCCTGGCATACCAAAATAGATACCCACTTCAGTAGGCCGGAAATCAACTTCCTTGCCCAGCTCGTAGGCCAACTGTTGTAGGGCTTTGTCGGCATCGCCCATGCGCAGCACAGTAGCCACTCCCAGCATCTGGCGCGCCTTTTTGTAAAAAGGTGCCAATTCTTGCTGCCAATTGGCCAAGCCCGCCCAGTTGCCCGTGTGGAAGAACTCCTTCGTAGGCATAGGCAATGTGCAAGCATAGACAAGCGAGCCACCACCTACGCCCACACCGGACAAGATGCCCACATGGCGCAACAAGCTAATTTTCATAATGCCATGAAGCCCTAGGCTAGGCATCCAAAGCCATTTGCGCAAATGCCAATTAGTACGGGCAAAATCCTCAGGTCGATACCATTTGCCCTGCTCTACGACCAGCACGCGATATCCCTTTTCCACAAGGCGCAGTGCACTGACTGCCCCGCCAAAGCCGCTACCCATGACGAGCATGTCATAGTCAAAGTGGCCTACAGTACTCATATAGGTGCTTTTGTTGGGCAAAACCTGAATCCGAAAAGACTCAGGCAGATAGCCCGGAATTTCGCAAGCAAACAGAAAAGGTAAGCTACGTCAGTCGAGAAAATCCACATCTACATAGTACGGATAACGCATGAGAAACTCAATGGCCTTGTCGATGGGATATCCCTCAAACACGACGCGATAGAGCATCTGATTAATGGGCATATTCAGCTGATAGTATTTGGAAAGATGCCACACTATTTTGAGCGTGCGTACACCTTCGGCCAGCTCTGGCATGGTATCCATAATATGCATGGGCAATTCGCCCTGCCCAAGGCGCTTGCCAAAGGTGAAATTTCGACTTTTTTCGCTCGTAGCCGTACAGACCAGGTCGCCAATACCTGCAGTGCCCAAAAAAGCCTTTGGGCTTGCTCCTATGGCCTTTCCCAAATAAATCATCTCATTGAGGCCTCTCGTAATAAGTAGTGCTTGAATATTTTTGCCCAATCCCAATCCTGCCAAAATACCTGCACCAATGGCAATGGTGTTTTTCAAAGCGCCAGCCAACTCGGCACCCAAAATTTCAAAAGTGCCAAACACTTGGAAGAATTTGCTCGACAACAATCGCTTGCCCGCCTCGGTCACTTCCAAAAAGCGGCTAGCGATGACGGTAGCAGTGGGCTGACCCTCCAATATTTCAGATGCTAAGTTGGGACCGGATAGGCACCCAATACGCACCACTGCACTTTCTTGTCTAATCACTTGGCTCATCGTGTGCACGTGCTCTGGTTTTAAGGGTACTTCATCCGGAAGGCCTGTAACATCGAACCCCTTAGTGCCATGGATGAGAATATGCTTAGGACTAAGGTAGGGGCCTAACTGTCGCATCATCTGCCGAAAGTTGGCCGAAGGCACTACGGGAAAAATCACCCGACAACGCCGCGCTACTTCTTCTACATGGGAAGTGAGGTGGACATTCTCTGGCAGTATAACACCAAAGTGCTCGCGTGTGCGCTTGACCTGATCTATCAGTTCTGCATTGCGGCCATACAACCAAACTTCGGCATTTTTTGAAAGTAGCATGGTCAGCGCCGTGCCAAAGCTACCCGTACCAATTACCCCTGCTATTTTTCTGTGGTTTTTCGTCATAAGGGCAAAGGTAATAGGCCTACTTTGCAACAAGCAACTTCAAAATCAAGTAAAAGGCAATAGAAAAATAAAATTTAGTATAAAAAATTCGATATTATTGTCCTATAAATTGAAAAACAATACACCTATAGTGTACATCTCATAAAAAACCATTTAAAAATGAGAAGAAAAAATGTCTTTATTAATTTTTAAATACGTTTATTATGGATGCCGCAAAAACCCTTGATGCTACAGCGAAGGTAGCTGTTCGCGTGGTGACTGGCTTTTTGTGTAGTCTCATGTTCACCTCAATTCTTTGGGTTTCCCCTCAACTGATTGCTCAGCCACTTGTGAAGGAAGTTCCTACACCCCAAGCTCAACCCATAAAAGGACCAGGTGGTCAAGAGTATCTGCACGATAGCTTACTGATGTTTGATCAGGCCGAATTGCCCGATGGTTTTTGGATGTACGTACCTGCTCAACCCATTCCTCAAGAAGCACCTGTAGTGGTGTTTTTCCACGGTTATGGGGGTTACAACCCCATGATTTACGGCGCTTGGATCCGCCATTTGGTACGCAAGGGCAACATTGTCATCTTTCCTCGCTACCAACGCAATCTGATTTCGCCCAAGCCCGATCGCTTTCCCGAAAACGCTGCCAAAGGCATTCGCGATGCTTTCGAGTTGCTAACTACCCAAGAGGGGCTGCCACAACCCAAGCTCGAGCATGTTAGCTATTTTGCCCATAGTTATGGCGGTGTGATTGCTGCTCATCTCAGTGTACGTGCCAAAGCATTTGATCTCCCCGAGCCAGAAGCAGCATTGTTGTGTGCGCCAGGTTCAGGCCCTTTCAATGGTGCTGTGCTGGATGATTATTCGGGCTTTCCCGCGCATACCAAGCTGCTCATCATCACTGGTGAACGCGATAGAGTGGTAGGCGAAAAATTTGCATGGAAGCTGTTTAGAGAGGCTGCCCGTACTCCTTGGCGCAACTTGCTCAGGCAGTACAAAGACAAATACGGCAAACCCGAAATCGAGGCTGGCCACAACCAGTCATATGCCCTTGACATGAGTTTCGACACGGGCAAGCGTAACCCTACCGCTCGTAAAGCATTGCGCATCAGTCGTACTGATGCTGTAGACTTCTACGGCCATTGGAAATTGGGAGATGCATTACTGGCCTGCTCCCGCAATGGCCAATGGTGTGACATCGCCTTCGGCGGTACAGAAGCACAGCGCCACCTTGGTGTCTGGTCTGATGGCACGCCTATCCGGCCTCTGGATGTATTCCTACCCTCGAAACAGGATGAGGCCACCGTAGACAACAGAAAAGTACAACGTTAGTACACTTTTCCCTACAAACAAGCATTATGCATTTCCTAAAAAGGTGGTTTGCACTGCTTATGCAAGCCACCCTTTTGAACATGCGGCTGTCAGACACACACACCAACAATAAACTACATCACTTGATTCTTTATTGATTACCGAAATTGGCATACCCTCCAGGCAGCTGCAAGGCGTCTTCATCACTGGGCACACCACAAGCCACTGCCTATGTTGATATTGTATCGGCTATGTGCACTTGCGTGGTTTAGCAATTACTTTTGCAAATGCACACCCATAAGCATGTGGTCTTTTCCAATTTTTATTTTACATTATCTGAGAAATGTCCTTATATGTTTTCCCTTTGAAAATTTCTCTTTGTTAAACTCATCTGACTTCCCTTTTGGAATAGTCAAGCTTTTCCACTCACTTCCTTTAATCATTTTTCCAATATAAACAACCTGTCCAATGTGATAAGAGTAATGAGCCAACTGTCGATTGATGGCCTCAACCACTGTGTGTGCTTGATTTCTGATATAGACTTTGGTTTCAAAGTTTGTTTCATTTATAGCTTCCAAAGCATCGAATAGACATTTCCATCCATCGTTCCACTTCTCAAGGAGTTCTTTTTTTGTTTTTATAACTGATTTAAACTCTAGATCTCTTTTCCGCCATTCTTTTTCTCCATCTGAGGTCAGAAAATCTGTCCATCGAGATTGCATATTCCCCCAAAGGTGATTTGCGATTATCGCTACTGAGTTGGTGTCTTCGTTAAAGCGCCAAAACAAACCTCTTTCATCAAGTTGGCTAAAGGTCTTTTCTCCAACAGATTTATAATATTTAAACTGCCTTTTTACGCTATTTAGATATTCATTTTTCATTTGGCATCCTGTTTTTTAGTTAGCTACATATAATGACGTAGGTGGACATGACTTTCAATAGCTAATGCCAGATGAATAATGCCCCCACTGATGGTAAAGGCCACATGCCCGCATGCTTACACGGATAGATGTGCCAAGCAACACTATGTGTGCTGCTACCTATTGGCTGGCAAAAGGGCAAAGCCCCGTGAATTGGGGCAAAAAACCGAGCAATGATAAGCTTGGGAGCAAAGAGGTTTTTGATCAGCTCACCTTGGCGCCATTGTCCATTGTCGGATCTGCTGGCTGTACAAAGACCAACTTTCCCTCCTTGTCTTCTGCCATTAAGATCATTCCTTGCGACAAGATATCGCGCAGTTTGCGCGGTGCCAGATTGGCCAGCAACAAGACGCGCTGCCCGATTACTGCTTCCGGCTCATACTGATGAGCAATTCCCGACACGACTGTGCGCTTTTCTATACCAATGTCTACAGTTAGCTTGAGTAGCTTGTCGGTTTTGGGGACGCGCTCGGCAGCAAGGATAGTGCCCGTGCGAATGTCGAGTTTGGCAAAATCGTCATAAGCAATCTGGGGTGCCACAGGTGGGTAAGGCAAGGCAACAGTATCTTCGGCTTTTTCTTGTAAGGCTTTCAGCTTTGCTTTTTGCTGTTCGACAATTTTCAGCCGGCTGTCGTCTTTGCGATCTGCGATTTTGGCAAAGAGGATTTGTGGTTCGCCAATCTGATGGCCTTCCGGCAAAATCGGCATGCCGGCGTCTAATGCTTCCATTGCCTCAGCCCATTCGCCTTTGCGCAAGGAGCCCATGCCCAGCAGTTTGCGCAAGCGCGCCGCGCTGAACGGCACGTAGGGCTCGGCCATCATGCTGAGCAAAGCCGCTACCTGAAGCGCTACGCCCATAATCTCAGCCAGGCGCGGGTGCTGCTTGTCTTCTTTATACAAAGCCCAAGGCGCCTGCTCCTGTAGGTACTGATTACCCCAGGAAGAGACTTCCATGAACAACAGTGCTGCTTGCTTTAAGTTGAAGTCTTCAATCGACGCACTCCACTGTCGGGCCAGCTGGCGCACAGGAGCGAGTATCTCCGTCCATGGGCCGCTCAAGGCAGGCACTTTCCCGCCAAAGTACTTGTTGGTCAGTACAACGACTCTATTGATAAAGTTGCCTAAGTTGTCGGCCAGCTCCTTGTCGTGAAACTCCACGAACTCGTCCCACTTGAAGTCACTATCTCTGTTTTCGGGCAAGTTGCGGGCCAGAGCCCAGCGCAAGGCGTCTTCCCTATTGGGAAAATCCTTAAATGCTTCCAGATATTCGTGTTGTTCTAAGCCCCACCCTCTCGACTTGGAAAACTTCTGTCCTTCAAAGTTCAAAAACTGATTGGCCGGCACATTCACGGGCAAGGCAAATTCGCCATGCGCTTTGAGCATAGCTGGAAAGACAATACAGTGGAATACGATGTTGTCCTTGCCAATGAAGTGCACCAGTTGCACCTCTTCGCCCTTCCACCAAGCCTCCCAATCTTGTCCCTGATCCTTAGCCCACCGCCGCGTAGCGGAAATGTAGCCGATAGGTGCATCAAACCACACGTATAATACCTTGCCAGCAGCACCTTCCAACGGCACAGGCACGCCCCAATCCAGGTCGCGCGTGATGGCACGTGGCTGCAAGCCCTGATCGAGCCAAGAGGTGCATTGCCCCACGACGTGCTTGCGCCACTTTGCTGGGTCGTGATGCGGACGGCCGTCGAGCGTGCCTTGGCTGATCCACTCGCGCAGCCACCCCTCGTGTTTGTCGAGCCGAAAATACCAGTGGGTCGTTTGGCGCAATACAGGCGGCTTGCCGCTCAAGACCGAGCGCGGATTGATCAACTCCAAAGGGGAAAGGGCCGAGCCGCACTTTTCGCACTGGTCTCCGTAGGCTTCCTCATAACCACACTTGGGACAAGTGCCCACGATGTATCGGTCGGCCAAAAATTGCTGGTATTCCTCGTCGTAGTACTGCTCCGTGGTGCGTTCTTCGAACTGATCGCCGCGTTCGTACAGGCGCAAGAAAAACTGCTGTGCCGTTTCGTGATGTAGCGGATCAGAAGTGCGATGATAAATATCGAACGAGATGCCCAAGCACTCGAAAGTTGTTTTGTTGAGCTCGTGATACTTGTCGATGATCTCTTTGGGCGAGACACCCTCCTTTTTGGCACGCATCGTGATTGCCGCACCGTGCTCATCAGAACCGCAGACAAACAGCACCTCTTCGCCCTTCATGCGCAAATAGCGCACGTAGATATCGGCTGGCAAATACGCCCCAGCTAAGTGCCCCAAATGCAGCGCGCCATTGGCATAAGGAAGGGCAGAAGTAACTAAGTATCGCTTTTTGGAAGGGCTCATGGATCTCCGTTTTGGCCTTGCGGCAAATGAAAAAGCGGCGCGAAAATAGCCAAATCCGCGCGCCAGTACAATGCATCCAACCAACTATCTGCTCGCGCAACAAGGTGTAGCGCACTACCAAGCATGCCCAGCAACACCGTTAGCAACAGCATCGCTATTTCACCGAATAGGATCAGCAAAAGCGCAAATGCACAACGCTTGCTTGCACCATGCCTTTGCACTAGCTGCCGCTATGCCCACCTCGACGTACTCATCGCTCTGGTTTTTCCCATACATTGTTGAGCTTGTTGATATCAGCTAGGCGCCCAGAAGGGTCGATTTCGACGCGTTGCACATTTTTCCACTTTACATCATCATCCAGCACCAGCTCATAAGTAGGATTGACCCAAGGCCAGTCATCGGCCACGCGGAAGGCCATCTGAGGGTGCTCCTGGGGCTTTGCGCCACGCATGATGCGCAAGGGAATGGTGATGAGTTCTTGGCTACCATCTTTGTAGGTGACGACTACGTCGAGTGGCATGGGCATTTTGCCGACACGCATCAGCTTAATCAGCACCTTTCTTTTTCCTATAGGCCGCACTTCCGCAATGCCGTAATCGATCGTATGGGTAGTGTTGATCCAGTATTGGTGATACCAGTCGAGCACCATGCCACTATTGCGCTCGGCCACCCGGATGAAATCTTCGTCATTGGGATGCCTGAACTTCCAAGTATCGAAGTAGTCGAGCATGATTTTGTCAAAGGCCTGCTTGCCCACGATGTACTGCAATTGGTGCAAAAAGATTGCGCCCTTCACATAAGAGCCAATGCTATAGGCTCGATTGGTCTGAAAATGGTCGGCATGAGTGCTTAGTGGCTCTTCCTGCCCCGAAAGGGCAAACCTCGTGTATACCTGATAATCGGATCGATGAGGATTTTCCGTCCATTGGCCGGGGATAAGGCCCTGTTGGCACAAAAAGTTCATCACCTCACTGGTGGCATAGCTGGTAAAACCCTCATCCATCCAGGCATAGAGGCTTTCATTGGTCGCTAGCACGCCCTGATACCACGAATGCATTAGCTCGTGCACACTGACGCCCACTAAGCTCGACAACTTTCGCTCGCCGGTGATGAGGGTCGCCATTGGGTATTCCATACCACCATCGCCGCCCTGTATAAAGGAATACTGAGGGTAAGGGTATTGTCCATAATGGGCATTAATGAAATCAAAAGCGCGGTCCATGATCTGGGGTAGCTGGGCCCAAGGTTCTCGGGTTCGCTCGTTTTCCTGATAAAGAAAGTGCAAGAGCGTGCCATCTTTTCGCCGATACACCACGTGCTTATAATCGGGATCAGCAGCCCAGACAAAGTCGTGCACATTTTCGGCTTTAAAATGCCAGCTCAGCTTGTCGCCTTTGGGACGTTGTAGTTTTTGGCCTTCCGGCAAATATCCGTACCCAATCGCTTCGGGATTTTGCAGCACCCCAGTAGCGCCAAGTATGTATTTGCGGTCGATGTGGATGGTGACGTCGAAGTCGCCCCAAACGCCATAGAACTCGCGGCCGATATAGGGCTCAGGATGCCAACCTTGATAGTCGTATTCGCACAGCTTGGGATACCACTGCGACATGGAATAGGCAATGCCTTCGGCATTATCGCGGCCCGAGCGCCGAATCTGTACGGGCACCTGCCCCCAAAATTCCATCTCAAAGACGACCGAAGTGCCAGGAGGAATAGGTTCGGGCAGGCGGGCCTCCAAGATCGTGCCCACTTCTTCGAAGGCTACTGGCTGACCATTCATTTTCAAGGTTTTGACGTGCAGATGCCCCTCCTCTTCAGGCTTGAGTTTACTGATGCGATCAACTACTCGACGATCTGGATCAGAAATGGTGCGGCTGCGCACGTCCATCATACTACCCGGCTGAAAGGCATTGAAGTACAGATGCCAAAAAGCGCGATCGAGCTGGTCAGGGCTATTGTTGTAATACACCAGTCGCTGGGTGCCGGTAAAGCGATGTGTGGTATGGTCAAAGTCGATATCCATCGTGTAAGATACGCGCTGTTGCCACCGTGGAGTTTGCGCCAACAGGACAATGGGCATGAGGCTCAGTACGAGCAAGGCAAAGAGTCGATTCATAAGTTGCATTTTTTTTGGCTGATGCCAAATATAGGGCCTATGGGGAAAGGGCTGGTAAGCGTCTTTCCAAATAATTCATTTTCTGAAAGGCGCCACTATCAGAAAGCCAACTTGAGTCGCATAAAGCCCACTTTGAGCGGCATGCGATAAGTGCCCTGCTGGCGACTGGCCTGCAACTGACCCACCACATACAAATCCCAATTGTCGGCTATCGAGATGAGTACAGAGGGGTTAAAGAAAGCAGTATGGCTTTTGATAGGGCTGTAAATAAGCGCCATACTGACATTAACCAGAGGCGTAAAGGGATAAGAAAGCATGCCGAAGAGGGCGTAGCGAAAAGGCCACAAGTTTTTTGCCGAAGGCTGGTAGGAGAACAAATCGATGACACCTTGAGTAGACCCCGTACTCGTATATAGCAGGCCAGTGTTGAGATACAGCGAGTTGTCCCACATGTAGTCGACTCCCACAGTAACGGCTAGCTGGAGTCGCACTGAGTCGCGCGCGGGATCGTAAAAGGCCGTCAGTTCGCCTTTGAACCCCACTTGGTGCAAGCTACCAGCCCAACCGCAGCCCACCACCCAATCGGAACGCATTTTTCCGGCCAGCACCTGAAAGTCGTAAGCATGCGCATTGAACGCATAGAGGGCAGCAATGACCGCTTCGTCGAGTCGGTCAGCCAATTCAATGGCCAACTCAATGCGCGAGGCAAAGCCCTTCCAGTACTGTATGCGAAGGGCATCGCTGCCGGGCCGCTCTTCGTAGTCGAAGTCGATAAAGGAAAAAGCATTGAACAAGTCGTTGGGATTCCACACGGTGCTGATGCCCCAGTTGATGCGCTGGCGCCCCAAGCTGACCTCCCATGGGCCGTGCACGTAAATGCCATATAGGCGGTCGAGTGCAGTATGCACGGCCACACCTTTGGCGGAAGCCCGCCCCCAAGACAAGTCAAAAAAATCGTCGTTGTCCTGCCAATCAATAAACTGGTCACCAAAAAGTCGAACTTGATCGCCCCAAAACAAGCGGTTGCGCCACTCGGCCTTGAAGGTAAAATGTTCGCTACCGTACCAAGTCAGGTTGAGGCGCTGATGGATCAAATTGTCGTACAACACGGTTTCGAAAGGAAACAACGGCGGCAGTGGCTCGACGAAAAAGGCCGACTGTAGACTTTTTACGTATCCCGAAGCTTGCCAGCGAGCAAAGACTTTGGATTGGGACGACGCTTCTTGGCCCCAAAGCGCGGATGCCCACAACAAAAGCACGAGCAAACTACCGGTCAAAGGTTTCATCAGCCACGATTTTGCCGTCTTCCAATGTAACCACGCGGCGAGCACGTTCGATGACGCGCTGGTCGTGTGTGGAGAACAAGAAAGTGACGCGTTCCTCCTCATTGAGGCGCGCCATAATGTCGAGCAAGTTACGTGTCGATACCGAATCGAGATTGGCTGTGGGCTCGTCAGCCAGAATAAATCGGGGTTTAGGTGCCAGGGCACGCACCACGGCCACGCGCTGTTGCTGTCCACCCGACAGCTGGCTAGGACGATAGTCCATTTTGTCGGCCAGGCCCACCTCGCGCAATAGCTGTTCGGTACGCGCCAGGCGTTCAGCGCGCGGCCATTTTTGCAGCAACATCACAAACTCAGCATTTTCGCGTGCCGTCAGCACGGGGATGAGGTTGTACGACTGGAAGACAAAGCCAATGTGGTCGCGGCGAAAATCTATGAGTTTATTTTCCGAAAGGGTGGAAATGTCGGTGCCATTGATCCACACCTTGCCTGCCGTGGGGCGATCCAGTCCCCCCAAAATGTTGAGCAAAGTAGTCTTGCCTGAGCCCGATGGCCCCACAATAGCTGTAAACTCGCCTTGGTGGACCTCCAAATCCACGCTGCGCAACGCATGCACGGGCACCGTATCGGGGTTATATACTTTGGTCAGTCCTTGCGCTTTGATGACAATCATCGCATTGTATTTTAGCACGGTAAAAGCCTAAGCACCACTTAGGCGCCAAGTCGCTGCTTTATATTTTTCGCAGTGCTTCTACGGGTCGCAAGTGGATGGCTTTCAGTGCCGGATAGATGCTACCCAACATCGCGGTAATGAACACCGCAATAGCCAATTCCACGTACATACCGGGATATACATCGGGATAAATGATCGCCGATATGCCAAACTCGGCTAACCCTTCTTGGGCATAGTGGCTCAGGTCCAATCCATGGATCTGAAACCATTGAATCATGACAGCGCCCAACGCAATACCCATTGGTGTACCTACCACACCCAACATTACTGTTTCCAAGACGATCATAGCAAAAATTCGAAAGCGATTCATGCCAATCGCCATGAGCATTCCCAACTCGCGCACCCGCTCCAACACTGCCATCAGCATGGTGTTGATGATGCCGAAGATAAGCCCCAACATTACAATCACCATGATGATGTAGACAGAAGTAGAGATCTGCGATTCAAACAAGCGAATTTCAGGAGATCGCTGCACGTAGGTCTGCACGTCGAGCTGTGGGAAACGCGCCTGCAGACGCGCAGCTACCGTGTCGGCCAAGGCTGCATCGTCGAGCAATACGGCCACTTCATGGGCGATGCCTGTATATCCGAGGATCTCATTGAGTACTTCGCGCCGCACCAAGGCAGTGCTCTCTTCAAAGGCGTTGTTGTTCGTATCAAAGAGGCCGGCGACGCGAAAAGCGGCCGAAGTGATGTGTCCATCGATGTCTTGGAAAGTGAGCACGACGCGCGAGCGCAGCCGCACGCCCAATCGCTCGGCCAGCTTCTTGCCCATATAGATAGCGTGACGTTTGCCTTGCGGCAAATAAGCGCCCTCTACCAACTTGGCGTCGAGCTGAGAAATAGCTGCTTCAGCCTGCGGGTCAATGCCGCGCACGCGCAAGGCTCGGCTGCCGCGTGCCGTTGCCACCATGCCGTGCACCAGCGTACGCGGGCTGACGTGCCGCACGCCTGCCTCTTGGGCTACTTCCCTAGCTAAAGTATCGGCCCGTTCGATGTAATAGCGCACATCGAAGTCTTTGAGATATTCTGGATGGTGGAGCTGAATGTGGGATACCTCCAAACGGATGGCACTGACTACATAGCTGTTGCCCATCCCGATCGAAAAGCCCATCAGAAAAATGACGGCCCACACGCCCATAGCTATTGCTACTATCACGACCCAACTGCGCAGCGGGCTCCGCCATATATTTCTCCAAGCAATTCTAAAAATCATGTCGAATGGATTTGAAAATTAGCACAGCACGTGTTCAGCCCAATCAATGCCGCATGGCTTTTACCGGATCCAAACGAGCGATTTTCCAAAAGGGGTAAAGGGCCAATAGCGTAGTGATACAGAGCACCACCAATGCCTGGCTGAGAAAGACAAAGGGCTCAAAGGCAGCAGGAAAGATGGGCTCAAAGCCGAATTGCGCGTAAGTCTCTGCTATCTCCTTCGAACTCGAAAAGTCGATCGGATGGCGGTGGAAGTAATATACCACTGGAAAACTAGCCACAAAACCAGCCAACGTGCCCAGCAAGGCAATAAATAAAATTTCGAGCCATACCTCTACTGAAAGCTGGATGCGCTTCATGCCGATAGCTAACAGCACCCCAAACTCATAGGTGCGCTCTGCAGTCATCATCAGGATAGTGCCAAAGATGCCAAACGAGACGATCAGGTATAAAATGAGTAGCATGAGGTAATTGCCCGCTGTGTCTACAGCACGTGCTTCCACTAGTTCAGGCATCATCTCGTGCCAATCCATGACCTCGTAGCGCGTCGTATCGAGCTGTTGGCGTAGCTGCGCCAACACTTGCGGCACTTTGTCTTTATCGGTCACTTTGAGCGCTATAGATGTCAGCAAACTATCGGCGCCATAGAAGTACCGTGCTACAGCCAAAGGCAGGTATACCATTTGCCGGTTGAGATCAGGAGAAGCGAAATGTACCAATCCCTTTACTGCATACTTTCCCGCCGCATTAACGCCGTGATAGCCTTGGCTGAGCAATACCACTGTATCGCCCACCGTTGCATTCAAACGCTGCGCCACGCCATCGGCCAATAACAAGGCTGGTTCGCGTACATGATCGAAATAAGTACCTGCCACCATTCGCTCGCGCAAGCGCGTCATCTCGTGTTCGCGCACCGGATCGATACCTACTACCATTACACCAGTGGTGTTGTCGGCATGGGCAGCTAAGGCAAACGACTCAATGCGGGGCACTGCAACAGCTACGCCAGATACCCACTGCGGTAGTTGCAACAAACTGTCAACAGCTGCAAAAGTGAGGTCCAGCGATCGATCTTGCCAATACCCTTTGGCGTGAATTTGCACATAACCAAAGTAGTAATTGACTACGTTCTCCTCCATGCGATCCCATGCACCTTTCTGGATCGACACCATTAAAGTGGACAACAACACCGCGAAGAAGATAGAAGCTGCCGTGATTAAGGTGCGACGCTTGTTACGCCAAATGTTCCGCCAGGCCAATACAATGAGTGTTTCCATGCAGCCAGTTTTTGCGTCGTTTGCCGCCACGAGGCACACAAGACCTCACGCCCACCTTATGCCCGAAGCCGTTTCATGTTTTGAATAGAGAAAAAGCTGTCGGGAATGGGCTTGTCGAACTCGATGTGCAGCTGCTCAAGCATCGTTTTGTGCCCGGGCTTATCGGCAGGAATCATCTCCATGACAATGGGAATGACGCGCCCTCCCATTTCTCCTACTTTGGTGGTAATCATGGTGTTGACTAGCCACCCATCTTCATCGTAAAACTCAGCTTTCATCTGGACAAAATCCTGTACATCAATCCAAAGGACAACCTTGCCCCATACCACTGCCGCATCGGGTTTGGGCCTCAGCTCAATCTTGTAACATAACCGACTATTGACCACTTCTTTGCCCAACAAGTGATGGGTGAAATCCTTGACGATGCTCGACTCACGCACCAAGTCGTCATGGGTAAAGTCGGATCCCATCCACGATTGCCCCATCATCGATGGCGGCAACTTGATCACCCGATCGATCGAGGGCTGCCAATTCCAGATCTCATCACCCCGCTTGAGGAAAGCCGTGCCCTTGTCTCGTGCTGGCGCCGTGACGAGGATTAAGGCATATTCCGTGCCTTTCGACCAAGTTTTCAGCTGCATCTCTCGTTTCCAAGTAGGGCGAATGATCGTCATCTTTACCTCAGCAATGCTCGAATGGACACCGCGCAGCCGCTCATCGGCCCGTTGTACGATCTCTTTGTCCATAAGCTGTTGGGCACGCCCTATAAGCGGCATCAGCAAGGCCATATACCCTAAAAACGCAAAATGCCTATAATTCATAGTGCTTCCTTTTATTCAGTTGAATCCACAAAGTGCACCATCAAATAGCGCTGCATCTCTGCCAACGGATAACGGCTACCCAATTGCAAGTAATGCATCAACATGCCGTCGAGTGCAGCTGCAAAAAACCACGCATCCCGTTCAGGATCCACGTGTCCCATTTGCCGAAAGGCTTCTATGGCAAAATCTATCACGGCCTGAGGCATGTGGTCCAACACGCGCTGGACTATCCCACTCACTGCCGGCTGAAAGGCCAACGAGATGAACAACCTCCAATAATCGACATGTTGCTGCACGTGGGTAAATACCGCCTCGATGGCTTGGCGCAGCCGATCCTTGGGATCAGATACCGACTGCAATCGAGTCACCAACTCCAAATTGAGAGCAAGTGCATCTTCCAAAATGGCGTGCAATAGCTCCTCTTTGCTGTTGAAATAGTTGTACATCAACCCCTTCGACACACCTGCTTCCCGTGCAATCGCACTGACCGAAGTATTGGTATATCCCCGCTCTGCAAACAAGCGCAAAGCCGTCTGCTTGATCTGGTCTATGCGCCGCGTGCGGATCTCCTCAAACTGCTGGGGTGTACGAGGACTCATCTTCCTGGTTTTAAGCAAAAATAGAAGTTATTTTTTTGTTGACCGAACAGCCAGTCAAAAATTCTGCTTACCTACATAGCTGACTTTCATCACATGTATGTCTTGGGGAAACAACGATGACACCGGCCTGAGCCTTTCACAGACACTGCGCTGACAATTGAAAAGTGCATTTTGAATTTCTTTGCAGCCTAAAAGAACAGCGCAAGCATATACAAAACTGAAAGTCAACTTTTTATTGTTATGAACAAGTTTCACTCTCACCTCCTCACACTGTTAGTGGCGAGCCTTCTGGGTATGAAGGTGGACGCACAACATCTACTCGATTCGGTAGTCGTTACAGCTAGCCGGCTCGAGTTGGAGGCAGGCCAAATGGGGCAACGCGTCATCGTATTGCGAGGAAAAAGCTTGCAAAATTTGCCGGTCACCTCGCTCGACGATTTGCTGCGCTATCTTCCAGGCATTGAAGTACATAACAGAGGGTTGTTTGGCACTCAAGCCGACATCAGCATGCGCGGCAGCACGTTCAATCAAGTACTCGTACTCATCGACGGAGTGCGCGTCAACGATCCGCTGACAGGCCACTTCAACAGTTACATGCCCGTGACGCTAGCTGAAATCGATCGCATTGAGATCATCTATGGGGCTAGCTCAGCTATTTACGGTACCGAGGCAGTGGGGGGCATCATTCACATCATCACCAAGACCTTTAGCGGCACCCAACAAAGCAAGCTGGAAGGGCAAGCCGGCCTACAATACGGCCAACACCGGACTTTGACTGCCGACGGCGGCCTGAGCTGGAAAGGTGAGCGCCTCCACATCGCAGGTGGGCTGCGGCATGCCCGCTCTGATGGATATCTGCCGCAAGGCGATTCCATTCCTTATGACTTCGATATCACTACTGCAGCTATAGGGATGGGCATGGTGCTGGCGCACAACGTGCAGTTGTCGGTGCGCAGCGCCATAGATATGCGCGGCTTCAACGCCCGTTTCTTCTATACGCGTAGTCCCTACGACCAATCGCGCGAGCAAGTGGCGCGTTGGTTCAATCAAGTAGCCTGGTGCTGGCAGCAAAACGATCGCAACGAGACACAGATCATTGCAGGCTATCAGACCACTACCGACTCCTTTCTCTTCAACCCTGCTTTTCCAGGCAACAATCACACTACGCAACAGCTCGATCTAAAGGCGTGGCACCGTTTGCAAGCCAACGATGCAGTGCGCTTCACGTTAGGCGGTCAGTATCTGCACAAGCGGATTACCAGCAATGATCGAGGCAACCACCAAATCGGGCAGCTTGGGTTCTTCGTACTGGCCCATTTTCAGCCTTTTGGCAAACTCGACCTGCAGGGTGGCTTGCGCTTAGAAAGTGAAAGCTCTTTTGGCGTCGAGTGGGTACCGCAGCTAAGTCTTTCCTACCGTCTGAAACCCACCTTGCGACTGCGCGCCTTTGCTGGTCGCAGCATCCGCGCTGCCGATTTTACCGAAAGGTACATCAGTACAAACTTGCCCATGCTGAGCCCTGGCCGCAACCTAGGCAACCCACAGTTGCAAGCTGAGCGTGCCTGGAATGCAGAGTTAGGCGCTGACGTCGTGGTGTCGGACCAACTGTCAGCCCACTTCACGGCCTATTACCGAGATGGGCGCAACCTCATCGACTTCGTACTCACGCAAGGCAGCCAGATTCCCAATGCCACCAATATTGACCCTACAGGCACCTACTTCTACGCCCAAAACATTGCTACGCTACAAACCACAGGCATCGAGTTCGAGTTGCGCTATCGCGCCACCTTCGAGAGTGGCCAGCTCGAAGCTACAGCGGCCTATCGCTGGTTAAACTTTGGGCAAGAAAGTGAGGTCATTTCTAAATATATAGCCAACAGTGCTGGTCACCTATTCAACCTACAGAGCCAATGGACCAGCAGGCACTTTCGCCTTTCGGCAAATGGCTTGTACAAGCAGCGCACGGCTGAAACAGCAGATACCATCGGGCGTCAACTGCCCGCCAACTACATGGTATGGAACCTACACGCCCAAGTATTTCCCACCCGACAGCCGCTGGCCCTTACGGCTACCTTGCTCAACATCTTTGACGTACAATATGCCGACATTCTGGGCGCAGAAATGCCTGGTCGCTGGTGGCTCGCAGGATTGCGATACGAATTCTGAACGCTGCACTATCGAGCCCTATGCGCAGACCGGACACCAAGGTGTACCGGCCTGTGCCAATTTTTGTAGTACCATTCTCAAGCTTTCCCCTTAAGCATGAAATTCCAATACATAAATGGTAACCCGTATTTCTTGAGCAACCACATCGAGTAGTGCTCCTTGCTTGTATCCATCAGCTTGGAAATGAGTGGATCAGAGGCTCGTTTATTGCCGTATTTGAACTCAGCCAGCACCATTTTGCCGTAGCCCGTCACTAATGGGCAAGAGGAATAGCCATTGTACCCTGGCCACAGGTCAGTGCGACCAGCCCGCAAACGCATCAAATTTTCCACGACTACAGGTGCCTGTTTGCGCACAGCAGCTCCTGTCTTAGCTGTAGGCAAACCTGCTACATCGCCCAATGCAAAGACATTGGCGTAGTACTGGTGCTGCAAGCTGTGTGCATCCACACATACCCAACCTTTCTGAGGCCCCTCTGCACACGCCAGCTTGGATGTACGGATAAAGTCTGGAGCAGTCTGAGGTGGGGCCAGGTGCATCAACTCATAGTGGACACCCACCATATCTTCTCCTATCTTTTCTTCTTCGATGGGCTTGGGATTGCGCAGCTGTATAGCTGGATTGGCTATAGCCTGCGCTTTAATGCGATACCACGCCACTTTTTCAGCACCATCTACGCGCACCAGCTCGTGATAGAACTTGACCATGATGTCCTTTCGATCGAGTACCTTTTCAAGAGTAGCCCGAAACTCAGGCACGCCAAAAATTACGGTACCCGGCGTAACGAATACGATGGTAGACTGATCGCGTATACCTACCTTGCGCCAGTAATCATCGGCCAGATACATGATCTTTTGCGGTGCACCTCCACATTTAATCGGTGTAGCAGCTTGGGTGAACAGTGCTGTCCCGCCCTTGAAATTGCGAATTTTCTCCCATGCAAATTGTGGATTGGTGTACACGCTGATTACGTCATCTTGGTCGAGCACATCAGCCAGCCCCTCGACCAAGCTGAGATCGATTTTAATGCCAGGGCACACCACCAGATAGTCGTAGTGCAGCAGGCGTCCCTCTTTGGTGCGCACCTCTTGCTTGTCCGGATCGATTTGGGTCACGGCATCTTGGTACCACCTCGCCCCTTTGGGGATCAGGGAACGCATGGGCCGCCGCGTCCGTTCAAAGTCATAGGCACCAGCACCTACAAGCGTCCAGGCAGGTTGATAATAGTGCCATTTCGCAGGATCGATGAGCGCTACGTCGGCTTTGGGATCTCTACGCTTCAGACGCGCTGCTATCGTAATACCTGCCGTGCCTGCGCCTACTATGAGCAATTCGTGATGTTGTGCCGCCATGACTAGTCTGTTTTGATATTTACGGCACAAACCTATCCCACCGCTCAATAGCAATACTTGATATGCGGCAACCTATTCCTTGACTTTTATCAACACATCAGCTGTCATGGCATACACAGGCATGTAGTGGGCAGCTGGGGTGGAGAGCCACAGGTGTCCGATAGTGCCCCATTACATACTCGCTATCATTACCATCCACCCAGCCCCAACAATCGCTAAATACAGCAAATACTTGGCCTTAAGAAATCCACGCCATGAAAATACAACAATGCCGGCACACAGCTTGGTACCGGCACCAGTATGCTCAGGATTAGCTCATCAAAACAACCTTAGAGGCATCAGCTCATTGCAATGCATTGAGCATCGCCATGATTTCTGGACAAGACTTTTCCATAGCCTCCGTGGCTTTGCGCTGTTGTTCTTCTGTTGTGACGTGGTATTTCTGATCCACTCCATCCACACAACTACTGCTCGTATTCATGATGGACTCGAGGTTTTCCAACAATGCCGCCATACCAGCTTCATCACCTTCTTGTTCCTTCTGCTGTAGATCTTTGGTAAGTTGCAATACAGGTTGGAGACAATCGCATAATTCTTGAGCCATATTTTGATAATCGGCATCACTCATGGCACCTTTGCCCGTGGTGTCATTGCCTTCCGCCTCATTATCCGTAGAGGGCTCATTGGTGCAAGCTGCAAAAAGCAACGCAACCATCCACAATGAAAAGAGATAACGCATAAAAATTTTGGTATTAAATTGAAGAATGCTATGTGAAGCCCAAAGGTACGAAAGCTCATGGCATTGCACGTGTACCCGCTCGCCTTATCATTGCTCCGCTGCACATATCGCAAAGGTTCAGCACTCATGGCTCCTCTATATCAATGGTTTTTAGGCATGCCTAAAAACAAGCCAATTTAATAAAATACATTTTAAGACAAAAAAAATAAAACGACACACATCAAGCACTGATTTTGGTTTGTAATTTGCAATAAAGCGTACGCGCCATATAATGCAATTTTGTACCTGAAATAACAACTTGCGAGCACATATTTAAAGACACTCCCCAAATTATGAACCGATACTTCACCTTCGTCATTTATTTCACTGTTTTTACATTTTCTCTTTCGCTTGCACAAAAAAAATGGGAAGGGGGCATCAGTGTAGGCTTAGCCAACTATCTGGGCGACTTAGTGGACTCCCCCACTCCTCGGCCAGAAGAATCACAACTCACTTATGGCTTGTACCTCAGACACCGCCTCACCCCCCATACAGGATTGCGCCTCCAGTATTTGCGTGGCAATCTAGCTTCACACGATGCCAATAGTGCCGATCCTGCTATGCAAACACGCAATTTCACCTTTACGGCCACACTCTCTGAGCTGAGTATAGGCTTAGACTACGAGTTGCGTGGTCATCTGCGTTTTAGCAAAGATGGCCGCATTACTAGAAATATCTGGACGCCCTACTTCTTTGCACAAGGTGGCATGGCCTCGGTAGATCCACAAACGGGATGGGGCTCTGGCGACTTCTCACCCGAATTCAAAGCACGCATTCGCGCCGATAAAGAGGCTGATTACAATGTACATCATCCTCAAGTAGGAATGGGCTTAGGCCTGCGCATCGATATGGACAAGCGCACTACACTCAACCTAGAAGCTGGTCTGCGCACTGCATTTACCGACTATCTCGATGGCATTAGTCAAGCTGGCAACCCACAACAACCCGATTGGTACAGCTTTACCGGCCTCCAGCTAAGCATGGATATTGGCCCCCCAGATTTCGACAGCGATGGTGTACCCGACCGTTTGGACGAATGCCCTCAAACGCGTGGCCCTGCCCAGCTCAATGGCTGTCCTGACCGCGACGACGACGGCATTGCTAACATTCATGATCGGTGCCCCAATGTAGCTGGTCGCCCAGAGTTTGCTGGCTGTCCCGACACCGATGGCGATGGCCTTGCCGACCCCGACGACCATTGCCCTGAGCAAGCAGGTACCCGTATGTTATTTGGCTGCCCCGACACCGATGGCGACGGTATTGCTGACCCTGATGATCGCTGTCCTATGCGCGCTGGCACCCATCAGCTTGCCGGTTGCCCAGACACCGACAGCGATGGGCTGGCCGATGTGGATGATCGTTGTCCTGAGGTAGCTGGCATTCCTGAGTGGCAGGGGTGCCCACCTGACACTGATGGCGACGGCTTTGCCGACTCCGACGATCAATGCCCCGAGGTAGCAGGTGCTGAAACCGCACAAGGCTGCCCGGATGCCGATGGCGATGGCATTGCCGATGCGGATGACCACTGCCCTGAAATGGCAGGTTCCAGATCAAATATGGGATGTCCTACTACTTCTACCTTACAGCAACAGGAAGTCCAGGTGCTTACAATGGCCATTAAGGCCGTGCGCTTTCAGCGAGGTAGTGCTCAGTTGTTGCCTTCTTCTTTCGCCATTTTGGATCAAATTGCAGAAATACTCAAGCGCAACCCCGACTATCTACTCATTATTCATGGCTTCACTGACAACACTGGAGGTGCGCAATTCAACCGCAAACTCTCAGAAGCACGTGCACAAAACTGCGCTTTGTATCTAACCAAAAAAGGCATTGATCCAAGCCGGATATCGTGGCGTGGTTGGGGAGCGAAATATCCCATCGCTGACAATGACACCAAACAAGGACGTCAATTCAACAGAAGAGTAGAGTTCGAATTGTTATTACCCGGGCAACACAGCAAGTATCCATAGCTTGTGGTGCTTCGCTCAGGCCTCGGCGTCCCAATTAGTCTGCATCAAATACACGATGACCAATCCGGCCAAGATGAGTAGGAGCCGAAAAAAGAAGCCCCAGCTTGGCCCACACATATCCAGCCAGCGCATAAATACAAACTGTAGCCCTACCATTTGAAGGATCAACGAAGTGAAACCGAACAAGAACATCAAAAACCCCAAAACAGTCCAAGTAGTCTTCTTCATGGCACTCAATTAGATAGATAGGCAGTAGCACCTGGCCCCATGCTTGCGGCAAAGGTCACATTTGCCGAAAGGCGATACAAAGGTATGCAATACACCATTGTCTAAGGCTCACTACTCAATAGACGAGGGTAAGGATATAGTGGTACCGACCCTAAGATGCCACCTACCTGGCCGATCGGCAAACTTGTTGCGCACGACATCGAGGCGAAATAGGCGAAACGCACCAAAGCCCAACTTGCCTAGCCCTATTCCCCATTCCCAGTAGGAAGACAGCTGTGATGTATGCAGATAGCGCACTGAGAACAGCGTCTCCAAGCCGAGCCTACGCAAAAGCGGAATGTGATCGAGCAAGGCACCTTCAAAGTTGTGGGACCAAGCCCCATAGATCCACGGGCCTGTAGTAGCATACTGGTAATATGGCAAGGCAAAGAAGCCCTGTGCATAGTGTGTGGAGGTCATAAACCACGTTTCGTTGCCATTAAAGTGGAATACATGTGGCCACGAGTAGTTTTTTTCCGAGAGAAAAGCACCAGCTCGAAGGCTGATAGCCGAAGTACCCCAATTGCGCCAGTCAATAGCTCGCTTTTCAAGCCCTACTTCTGCCTTCCAATAATCGAGCAGTTGCAGTGTGGGGTCTGCCCAAGCCAATGGCTGGCCTCGCGTCAGTATCAGCTGTAGTGTAGGCCATTTTCCCGACAAGGGAATGCGAAAGTCCGGATAGCTGATGTATTGCTGCCCGGGTTGCCAACTTAGCGACAGCTGCACACGCATGCCTTGCGCAGGCAGCTCGGAGAAAGTAGGCCAGTTCCCAACAGGCTGGATTACATTGGCAGCATATGGCACTTCCGTTTTTCGGCAAAAGCATCGCTGAGATACTACCTGCATCCAACGCTCGCGCAGCAGTTCGGCATGCAAGCTCAGCTGTATGCCCACTACGGGCTGGCTGCGCACACCTACAGCGACGAAGGCTTTGTCGTAGGCACGCACCAAGTTTCGCTTGTCGTACAATGCATGCAGTGCATTGAGCGACCAGCTTATGGGTTCGTTTTCATTGAATTGTTGCACTTTGCGTCCCCCCTCAATCGATATACTGGTTTGCGTCAGATGGTCGAGCTGTAACAATAATGCCGCCGTAGCTCGCCACTGCCTTTCGGCAAATGCAAATTCAGGCTGAGCGCGTACCTGTAGCTCCTGACGCTGCCTTTCCTTTTTCCACGCCCAGCGAGCGGACAATGGAATAGCTGCATGCCAGCCGCGCAACGGATCAAATCCATTATTGAGTAAGGGAGAGCCAATAGACCACCTACGTGCAGCATGCGTATTCCTATACGTATAGCCTGTATACAAATTCACGAAGCTAAACTTGTTGGCTATGCGATCGACAGAGTCGAGATAGCTTTTTGAACTCCGTGTTTGCTCCAAGCTATCCTTGATGCGATAGTCCATGCGCTCACTTCGCGCCAACGGGATTGGGCGGACTACTTCCCAATATGCTGTGTCGCGCTGAGGTGCATCCACTTCCATGCGCAACACCTCCTTGTCAAAAAATCCCTTTGGGAATAGGGGGTCGATTTGATAATTGCGAAAGACACCGACAAACATGCCTTCAAACCCAATACCCAACAAGCTAATTTTCAATTCAATGCGATGAGAGAACATGCGCCAGATGGAGTCGCCAGCTATAGGTATAAAGTCCTGTTGTATACTCAGCGTATCGACACTAGGATCGTTAATTGCAGCACCATTTACCCACAAATACGCGTGTTTAAAGTTCCAAAGCCCCTCAACGATGTGCACTTCACCGTGAAAAGCAGGTAGCTCTGGTTGTTTTGGCGCAAGCCGAATCTTATAAATCATCCGGTTATGGGCATCCACATAAGTACCTAAAAGCTCATAGCGATAGTACTGAAAGGCATTGGGTGCAATGGGCGAGACGATATCACGCTTTAATTCCACAGTAGGGCGATACAAGTTTAAGTCCAGCTCAGCGGCAGAGTTGAAAGTTATACCCCGCGCGTCACCACTTACTTTAGAACGCTCAATAATTTCCTTGCATCGATTAGGCCATTGGTAGTAATAGCGCGATAGGGTTTCCGACAAATACACATAGCCCTGACCTGTGGAATCTAATCCCATATCTTGAGGGATGATCTCCATGCCAAACAACTGATCAGGCACATCGACAATGCGAATGCTTCCCTTCACATATGCATCACAGCTGAAGGCTTTCACTTGTCGCAACCAATAGACGCGCCGTGTCATCGCCTTTCGGATAATGCTATGAGCCGGATTGTCCTGAGCCCGCACTTCTATAGTACTCAAGGTAAGACCTTGCGAGGGTAGCACCACATCCAACTGCTGCTGTTGCCCTGGCTGTAAATGTACCGTTCTAAGTTCGGATTTGTAGCCCAGATAGCTAAATTCCAGCTGCCAAGTACCTGATTTCAGATCCAACTCGTACCATCCATCCGAATTGGTCATAGCGCCCAGCGTAGTGCCTACCACATACACATTGGCAAACGGCAAAGGGTTACCCTTTTCATCTTTCACCCATCCAGCCACTTGTTGGCACAACCCTTTGTAGGCCAACAGACACATGACGCTAAATGCCAAATAGCGATACAGGACAGACGGGACAGTACATGTATTGAAATGGAGCATATGGCTACATTGATGGTGTATGTAGTAATCAATGCTTAAATGGGTGGCGGGCTTTCCAAGCTACTTTGGGCTCCAAGCAATTCACCCAAAAAGGCATTACGCTGTTGTGCAGTGCACTGCGATGTCTCAAAAAACAACTCATCTCTTGCGCTTGAGCACCTACAGAGGATTTAATTTCCAGAGCAGTACGGCCCAAGACCAGTCGATCAACTCGCATATCGATGGCCCGCGCTACTAGGTCGTACAACATATTGAGGTAAATTTGGTGAGAAGGGTTGTAACGAGGATCAAACCCCAAAAAATGAGCTACCAGCTCACTCTTGCCATTTCGCACAGCCGTGTTGAATCCGATAAGATTAGTGCCCTCAAACCAAGCCGAACAGACCAAATTATTGCCAAGTGCTTCTTTTAGCTCAAGGAAATACTTCGGATGCAAGACAAAAGCATTGAAGTCAGCACCTTCGGCAATTTCTTTATAAAGGGCATATAGACGCGGGGCATACCGACGCACATCAGACAATGACAAATCTTGTCGTTGCAAGGAGGCCGCTTTTTTCGCTGCACGTCGTGCACGTACCCGATATTTTGAACTCATATCTGAGAGATAATCGTCGAAAGTATGCCAATGAGGACGTCGCTGCCATACCATGTTGGGCTGAAAGCGAAAGTCGCGATATTGAGCACCAAGAAATGCCTGTCTGATATCTCGTCGCGTGGTGGGAAAATCTTTTACCAAAACTACTTCAGGCTGACGAGCTTGTAAAGGCAAATAGGTGGAGGAAAACCATTCCAAGGCTTGCACACACAATGACAAGGTATGCGATGTATCCAGCTCTTTCACAAAGTGAAATCCGTGCATACCTGTAGCTAACAGATTGCCACATATGAGCACATCAAAGGACACCTTCCGGTGTAAGCGTCTTTTTAGACAATCCATCCACAGCTGGAGGGCACAATCAGTTGGGGCAGGTCGTTCAAAGCGCAAGCTCTTTCCCATTTCGAAATGCATCAATTGTAGGTAGATGCATCCTATGGGGTGACTTCCCGACCACAACAACAAATACCAACACTCCATACCTTGGGGTGGTGCAGCCTCAAGTACACTCAGATAGTCTGCACGCAAAAAGACATCGTTGTCAGAGACGACTTGCGCCCACCATCGGCGCACTTGCTCTATACGGTTGTGCACTGAGACAAAGTATCCATTTCCCAAGTCATGAGTGCCTACATGGCCATCGATTTGGGGTATTTGGATTCGCGAGGCGTTCATCCCACAATATTTCATACCAAAATCCTACCTTTTGCAATTCAAGTGCTGCACAAAAATTAACCCTCTTTTATCCAGGACAAAGATGCTATTGCAAAACATTTATAGACATGTCGGGTTGCATGCAGTTTTTACAAACTGCCTGTATAAGCAGACACTACATTGCATCTTGTAACACTTGTAAGCAAAAACGGCATAGATGAAACGACGCAAAAACCTACCCTTACCTGCCGAAGGCTACTATCTGGAAGGCCCCAAGCAACGCCGCAACGAGTTGATTTTCGCCTTTGAAGTGTTTTGGGAATTCATCAAAGGGTTTAGGGCGCTGCATTTTGTCGGGCCCTGTATCACAGTGTTTGGCTCTGCTCGTTTCAAAGAAGGGCATCCTTGGTACGAAAAAGCACGCGAAGTGGGGAAAGCCATTGCACAAATGGGCTTCACTACCATGACTGGTGGCGGCCCAGGTGTGATGGAAGCAGCCAATAGAGGAGCTTGGGAAGCTGGTGGTAAGTCGGTAGGATGCAACATTATCTTGCCTCACGAGCAACAGCCCAACCGCTACCTACACAAATGGGTAAACATCAAGTATTTCTTCGTGCGCAAGGTGCTGTTGCACAAGTATAGTTATGCATTTATCGTCTTGCCTGGCGGCTGGGGCACTATGGACGAGCTATTCGAAACTCTTACGCTGTCGCAAACAGGTATCGTACCTGATTTTCCCGTCGTATTGATGGGCAAAGCCTACTATCAACCACTTTGGGACTTCCTCGAAGATATGGTGCAAGCAGGTACCATATCTGCTGATGACCTTCAACTCATCAAATTTACTGACTCAGTATCCGAGGCTATTGATCACATCCAGTACTTTGTTCAAGACAACTTCAGAATAGTGCGCAAAACCCATCCTATGTGGTGGTTTTTGGAAAAAGGGTGAGTTTCTGCTACAGGCACTAAGCTTTTCTCTTTGGGACAAGATTTCTCACCATTCTCGACCCCAAAATGGCAAATCACTCTTTGCAAGCAGCATTATGTTGAGCACAACAGGCGCATTCAACCCGACGCCTGAGCAAGTGCCTGTTCGATGTCTTTCTGTATGTCATCGATGTGTTCGAGGCCTACCGAAATGCGAATGAGGCCAGGTGTAATGCCCACTGCCAACCGCTCTTTTTCACTGAGTTTGGAATGAGTCGTAGAAGCTGGATGAGTGACAATAGTACGTACATCGCCCAGATTAGACGAGCGCGAACACAGCTGCAAGGCATCGATAAAGCGCTTGCCGACCGACAACCCGCCCTTGATCTCGAAAGCCACCAGTGCACCTCCGCGCTTCATTTGTTTTTTGGCCAAGGCATACTGCGAATGCGAGGGCAAAAAGGGATAGGCCACGCGTGCTACCGACGGATGCTGCTCGAGCCATTCGGCCAAGGCATGTGCATTGGTACAATGTTGCTCCATGCGCACTGCCAGTGTTTCCAGTCCTTTACTCAATACCCACGCGTTGAAGGGAGCAAGCGCTGGCCCCGTGTGACGACAGAAAAACCGCACCTCTTCAATTAGCTCTTTACGCCCTACCAGCACACCGCCCAACACGCGCCCTTGACCATCCATAAATTTGGTAGCTGAGTGCATCACCAAATCGGCACCAAAATCGATAGGGCGCTGCAGATAAGGTGTGGCAAAACAGTTGTCCACAAGCAACACGAGCTGGTACTTGCGAGCCAAGGCACCAGCTTGCTCCAAATCGACCAATGTCAGTCCAGGATTGGAAGGTGTCTCCAACACGATCATGCGCGTTTCGGGGCGTATGTGGGCTTCCCATCCTTCCACATCAGTAGGATCCACATAAGTATGCGTAATGCCCCAGCGCGGCAAAACCTGGGTGAGAATCTGATGGGTAGAGCCAAACACCGCACGCGAAGCTATGACGTGATCGCCAGCATGCAGTAAAGCCGCCATACCTGCCCATACTGCCGCCATACCCGAAGCCGTAGCAAAACCATCTTCGGCCCCTTCCATAGCGCACACCTTGTCTACAAACTCGTTAACGTTGGGATTGGAATAACGCGAGTATATATCGCCTTCCGCTTCACCATTGAACAAGGCCGCCATTTGATCAGCATTGTCAAAGACAAAACTGCTAGTCAAAAACAGGGGGCTGGCGTGTTCCCGATAAGGAGTACGCCGCATTTGCTGCCGAATAGCTTCGGTTTCAAATCGGGCCATGACGATGCGCTTTAGCTGGTAAACAATTGATCAATCGACAATCTCAAAACTCCATTCAATTTGCGCAGTGGGCTCCAATATCTTAGCTACTGAACAATATTTCTCTATAGACAACTGTATGGCTTGTTGTACTTTCTTGGCTTTCAGGGGGCCTTTGAGTCGATAATGCAAATGAATATGGGTGAACAAAGCTGGCACCTTCCCCTGCGCACGTGCACCACGCACCTGTACTTCAATATGGTCCAGTTGTTGGCGCTGCTTCCGCAAAATGTGTATTACATCTATGGTACTACATCCAGCTAAAGACGACAGCAACACCTGCATAGGACGCATTCCTTCCCCTTTGCCGCCTATAGTCTCAGCACCATCCATCACGACAACATGCCCTTCTTCATTGACGGCTTCCATCTTAAATGCCTCGTCAACGCGTCTGAGTCTAATATGCATATCTGTCATTCTGCCGTGTTTTTTTCAACAATGTGCACGAGCACGGTCAAAAGTAACAGATATAGGTGGCACTACTGCTCTTCGATTGGACCTACTTTGCGATATTCACTCAATCGTATCCAAAAGAAAAGGGCTGCAGGGCGACTCGCTCTACTCGGCTACTTTAATCTTACCTGGATAACCACCACACCTTTAGCCCTCTTTAAAAGCAAGCCATTAATGCAAAGTCTTCGAGGCTACAAAGACATAACACCCAACGATACGCACCACTGCAGCGCCCACATGGCAAACGCACAATGTACTGAGATATTCAACTCACAAAATTGCAGGATCCATATATACAGAACGCAAGTGTATGACTGCCTGCCGCTGGCAGCCATACCCATACACCTATGTTACCCATCTTCTTGCAGCTATTATCAGTTTAGGAAGCCAGCTGCTCGAGTTGTGCCTCTACTTTTTCTACCAAAGCCGCCTTGCTGATCACACCTACGTGCTTGTCCACCACTTCACCTCCTCTAAATATGAGCAAAGTAGGAATGCCGCGAATGCCATATTTTAACGGCGTTTCAGGATTGGTATCTACATCCAGCTTGCCAATCAAGGCCTTTCCCTCGTATTCTTTCGAAAGCTCCTCAATAACAGGCGCAATCATGAGGCAAGGGCCGCACCATGCTGCCCAAAAGTCCACCACGACTACACCCTCGTTATCCAGTACTTTTTCCTTGAAGTTTGCATCGGTCAATTCAAATGCCATGATTTACTTTTTTGGTTTGGAAAATGATTTTCACACTGGCCAAAACGCTCTACCAGCTAAAGAGTTGCAAATATAGGCCTGTTTGGCAAAGCCCTATGAGCGACGAACAGCCCACAACAAAAAAACACAAATAACTTATTACCAACAAGTTAAACAGCAATCGCAAAATATTCATTCCCTTTGCCATGTCTTGCCCCAAATACAACATCGTTAACTTTCCCCGATCAACCCATGTAACTATTATTTAAATGGCAAGAAAATTGGAGTGCACACAAAACATCTACACATCTACAAATAGTGGTTATTTAGCATAGACCAAAGCGATGGGCACATCGCATTGAGGAAAAGGTTTCTCAAACTAACGGGCATGCTATTCCGAGCATAACCCCCAACACATATGAAATTTTCGGGAAAGCGCATACTTATCACTGGAGGATCGAGAGGGATTGGCCGCGCCACCGCCATAGCTTTTGCACGAGAAGGTGCCTGCGTGGCCATAAACTTCCAGGCAAATAAAGAGGCCGCCATGCAGACCATCCAGGCTATGGAAGGATTTGGGCATTTGGCCATCAAGGGCAATATTGCCAATCGCCAAGTAGCCAAAAATGTGGTCGAGACTGCGGTACGCGAGCTGGGCGGAATCGATGTGTTGATCAACAATGCCGGTATTTATGCGCTGCACGCCATTGAGCAGATGAATTACGAACAATGGATGGAAACTTGGCACCAGCATCTGCAAGTCAATCTCACTGCAGCGGCCCAAATGTGCTATTTAGTTGCTCATCAAATGATGCATCAAGGTGGTGGGCACATCGTCAACGTCAGCTCACGAGGCGCATTTCGCGGTGAACCGCAAGCACCAGCATACGGTGCGGCCAAAGCGGGGCTCAACCAGCTCACCCAGTCTTTAGCACAGGCATTGGCACCTCATCACATCATTGTGACGGCAGTAGCTCCCGGCTGGGTCGACACCGATATGGCAGCAGCGCACTTATATGGGCCGCAAGGTGAAGCTATACGCCAACAAAGCCCTTTGGGTCGAGTAGCCCGGCCCGAAGAAGTTGCCGCCGCCATTCTCTTCCTGGCATCTGAGGAGGCAGCCTACTGCACCGGCGCCATTCTCGACGTCAATGGCGCCTCCTATTTGCGTTCGTAAGTGGTAGTCCATAACGCATCATAAGCTGGTGCCTGCACCGACCAGTCGTAGTGGGCAATGGCACAGCGGCACTTCGCCGGCCAGTGTTGTTGTGTGTCGATGTGCCACTGCTGCAACAGCTGTCGCAAGCGCGGCAAAAAAGCTTCATCATTTTCGTAGAAAAGCGGCTCAAATTCAGGCTGAGGGAAGTGCTCTACATAAGCCAAGCGCTTGGGCAATAACGGCCTACAGCCACACCATACGGCTTCCAGCACACTGATGCCAAAAAAATCCTGCTGTGAAGTGACCGGCAGCAAATCGGCACGCCAAAGCCACTGCACATACTCCTGCCTTGAGGATACAAAACCCCAATGCAATATGCGATCGGCTAGCTTTTCCCTGGCTTTCGCAAAAATTGCAGGTGTACGTGCAAATGCCTCGCCCAATACCACTACGCGAAAGGCAATACCCTCTTCGGCCAACTGGAACAATGCCTGGAAGAAAGCTTCGGGCCCTTTGTCGTACTCCCAACGATGGTTCCACAACACCACCGGTGCTCCCCCATGTCGAGCTACACGCCAGGTATCTAATGCCTTGAGTTCCATACCTAATGGCAATACTTTCGCCTTGCGATGCAGTCCTTCGAGTAGACCCCGTTCGCGCCGATCAGGAAAACGCCGCAAAAAGTTGGGCAACGCATCGAGAAAGACATCGCGATGCCACTGAGAGTTGAAACATATCATATCGGCTGCCAAAGCCGTGGTATAATTGATAAAAGCATAGTGCAGGTCTCTACCTATAAGTGGATCCTCATCATGAGGCGACCAAGGATAGGTCAACTGATTTTCGTGAAAATAAGCCACAACAGGCACTCGCTCTGCTTGCTTTCGCATCAGTCCCAGGAAGGTGGCCAAATCAAGCATATCGCTTGCTAACCACAAATCGGGCACCGAAAAGAAGCCTTCCCAATATTTGCGCGCCATTGATACCGCCCCTCCCATCATGCGCCATTTCCAATAACTGCCAGGCAATGCCACAATTTCCACATCATGACAACTATGATGCTGATATCCTTTTGCCCAATGCTTATGGCTTTCGCCAAAAAAGGGCTCTAAAATGTGAATGCGCATGAAGCGAAACCTTTCACCGTGGGGTACTCACGCCGTATCAGCACATGCGACCTCCACCAACTATTGTTTCAACACACGACGAGCTGCTGTAGCCGCCCCTGAATGCCATACCACCACATAAGTACCAGCCGGCCACTGTGTGACATCTACAACTACCGGCATCTCACTACCTGTACGCAACGCATAGCATGCCATACGACGCCCAAACAGATCGTACACCGCCAGATAAGCAGTGACTCCTGATTGAGCTTGCAAGCTCGTGGTGACAAAAGGTCCAAGCACGATTATTGTGTCAAGTGCAGCCACAGCACAGCCTATACCATCGGCTACCGACAGGCTTACTATATACATGCCCGCCGTATCACAGGCATGACTGGGTTGTGCAATAGTAGCGGAAATGCCGTCGCCAAAATCCCATAACCAGGCCACTGCATGTTCCGATAAGTCGGTAAAAGACACCATTGAAGACATATCTGTCAAGTCAAGTGTATCAGCCGAACTGACAAAAGCAGCTGTTGCCAAAGCTGTAGTTGAGGAATCGACAGGTACAAATACTTCACTGCGCGAACAGAGTTCTTCGTATTCCACTTCCCAATTGTAGAGATACGACCAAGACTGCTCATCGACCGTACTTTCCCGAATGATCAACACATCCTCCAACTCAAAAGGGAAGCCCGTCATAGCTGATGTGTTGGCAAAAAGGGGTTTGCCTCCCACTTTAATCAACCCCAAGCCTTGCCCTGTAGGTACAGATAGATTGAGTGGGATACGCACCCACCCCGTCTCATCGACAAACACCACCTTCTGACCCAATGATTTGCCTTCTGCATCTTGCAACTGGACGATACGTGCTCCCGTAGCCTCGGCATAAATGTGCACTGCCCGAAGCACAAAAGGATGCAAGCAGTCGAATACCATGCCCTGCTCATCCGCATCGGCCAGCTGCAAATACACTGGCTGCCATTGTTGGCTGTCCAGAGCAATGCGCGCCCTAAGGCGCGGTGTGAATTTGTCGTAGAGCATCTGCTGCTGAGCTCCCGCCACATGTGGAAGCATCATGCTATCCCAAAATACGCCACTGATCGCCAGCAATCCACATAGATGAGTACAGTAATAGGTAGAGGAACGTAGAAGCATTCCTAAATTTCAAGTTGCACAAAGAAAAAAAGCCCGCAAAGCCCACTGCCTTGCCTCAAGGGGCAAGATAAACTCTTTTTTTCCAGGAAAACTACAAGTGAGAAAAGCACATAAGGCCTCCTATAGGTGCTTTAGCTTTCTTCCTTGTGGCTCTGGGCATATACCTGCGCAAATTGCACTTGATGCCCTATACACCTGTTGAAAGCTTCTAATAGCGTACCACCTACATGCAGGTTGTCAAAATATTGCTCCACCACGCGTCTAGCAGCTTCGCCGAGTGCCAGTGCTGCCCTAGGGTTGAGTAAAAGTTGATCTAAAGCTTCGACAAATTCAGCTGCCGTTTCGGCAATGCGCACCTCTCTACCTGAACGAGCATCTATGCCTTCCAATCCTAGGCTAGTAGTCACGATGGCTTTGCCCAATGCCATACCTTCGAGGATTTTAACACGCATGCCACTTCCCGAGAACAAAGGTACCACCATAATGCTGTGTGCATTGATAAAATCGGTAGCCGATGGTACCTCGCCATGTACTACTACCCCTTCCTGGTGGAGCATTCGGATGCGCCTAGGCATATTGCGCCCCGCGATGTGAAAGCGTGCCTGCGGATGACGCTGCATCACCAAGGGCCACACATATGCTAAAAACCAATCGAGACCTTCTCGATTGGGCAGCCAGTCTAAAGAACCGATAAACTGAACACTTAGTGGCTTTTTGCGAAAGCTGCAAATGTCGGGGTGATAGTCGCGTATGTCGAGGCCAACAGGCGCCACTACAGCCCGCCCTCGATAGCCCAAGCGTCGAAACTGCGCCAGATCGCGGGCAGTAATGCTGATCAGCAGGTCATAGTCGTTGAGATGTCTCAGCTCAAAGTCTCTGAGGCGCGTGGCTTGCAAGCGCAAATAGCTACTAAGAGGCCAAGGCTGATTGTCGGCATAACGCTCCCAAATTTCGTGCTCTACATTGTGCGCCCTCATGGCAATTATCGCATCGGAATGTCGGCGAATGTGGGCAATGTAAGGTGCCAAAAAAGGCGTTTCGAGTTGTACTACATCGAACTGCTCGCGCTGCAATAGTCCAATGAGCTTTTGGCGAAAAGCCTCACTTTGAAAGCGCACTGCATGATACGACGAGCCCTCAAATAAGTTGTGGATAGCGCCCCACCAAGTGATGCGATTATCTACCGTAACGGCATGTATAGCTTTGTAGTGGTTAAAGTCATCAGGCAACTCAGCCAATGGAAAGTAGTGCTTGGTCGTATTCATGGTGAGTAAGGTCACCTCACAGCCCAAGGCATGCATGGCTCGAGCAAGGTGCGTGACCACGATCGACTCACCATCTTTCAAGGGAAAAGGAAACTTTTTGCAGACCTGAAGGATCTTCATGAAGCAAAAGGTAGTCGTTTTTGATTTGGCTTTGGGAGGTGTATCTATCAAAATGAGCAACCACAGCACTTGATAACGCCCCAATACAACAAGTGGTTGTCATTGGCTAAAAATTAACGATGTCATAAAGCAAAACGCTGGTTGCAAAATACCAAAATTGCACGCATTTTAATTCAACACTCAAATTAGTTGCAACAAACGCACGGGCATTTCACCTGAAGCAGCAGCACGATAGTCCGATTCGGTGCAAGCCACCAGATGCCCCGATCGGTGGCGTACCCACCAACGTCCCGTCAGGCGACTTTTGAAAAAGGTGAGATCGAGCTGATCGCTCACATGCACGACAAACTCTTGTAGTACAGCTTCATTCCGAGGATAGTCACCTTTGCGATGCATCAAGCCTTCTATGAGATACCACAACAATACAGCACTACATCGGGCAGCTGCCCCAATTTGCCCACTGCCTTCAATACAGGCCAGTTGCATGCGTTCGCCCAGTGCTGCATACTGCACCAACAGCGAAGCTTCTTCCAATGTCAGGCCTGATGGCCACGAGCAAGCAGCGGCAGTCTCAGTAAATTTGAGTGCACCTAAGGTGCAAAGCAACATGTGTGCATCGCGCAAAAAGGGTTCTGCCAACGCACTTTGGCGGCGCAGCTCAGAGAGTCGCACTACTGGTAGCCTTTGCTCCGCCAATACTGACATGCGCCCAGGCGACAAAAAATGGTATTGCACACCGATGAGACTAAGCCCTTCTTCTACAGATGCTGCTGTGCTTTTTAGCCATCGATCGAGCCAAGGACGCTCAGCAGGCGTATGGCCAGTGATCCATGCCAAGCGCGCATAGGCATTCGCTTGCCTTAACACCTCATAGGCCACTTCCCATTGCTGGGGCTTGCCACCGAGGCACAAGATAATTCTACCACTTTGACGCACATGACTTAATACAATAGCTAATGCTTCATGCGCATCAGCCTGCAAGTTGCCTAAGTCAGTGAGCTGGGCCTTGCCAAAATGCCAGGCCAACTCAAAGAATTGCGTCCGCACCGGATCAGCTGTGGCGGCATCCAACCCCAGTAAGACTATCTGTCCTGGCAGCTCTTCTATAGACTCCCCATCCCACCTATGGATGAAATGCGCCGTTGAAGCAGCAAAATACTTGAACGAATCAGGCACTATATCTGAAGAGCGAAGAGCATCTTTCCACATAAGTAACGCATACTTGTCGAGCAGCAAAGATAGGATGATCTAAATGTATCACACTCAAACGTGCTGTCCTACACGCTATCCATAACCCTGTCACAAACCCACATCAAGCCCTTTCCACTCACACCATGGACAATGCAAAGGTGACGCATCAGTTATCCATCTCGCACTACACGTGCCAGTAATAACAGCGCCACATATCCCAGCAACAACAGACTACCCATGAGCCATGCCAGCCCCACAGTAGAGAGATGAGCCCAAAGCTCACGCAACACGCCAACTACATCCGAAAGTAGGTGAAGCGGATGGGCCAACAAGTCCCAAGAATTCCACCGATGAAAACGACCAATATATACGCCAAAGCCAGCAAGCCACAGCACAGCCGAAACAAACAGCCATGCCACACGCCCCCCATCGCAATGCAAGAAACTCGTGCACTTCCACCAAAGAGAAAAAGCCCACAAGCAAGCCCGTCCATGCAAAAGAAAAAATCATGAGCACATCGTACCAATAAAGTACAGGTGGCCGCGGCGTTAGATGTAACAAATCAGCGACGATATAAGGCACATTCTGAAAAAAAGCAGCCAAAAAAACAGCATGCTTCCCTGCCACCATGCTTTCCGTACCCATCGAATAGCCAAGGCAAAAGCCAAAGGCAACCAGGCCAAAGCTAAATTCCACACTAAAAAGAGAAAAGTGGGAATGGCCCGCTCGCGATACATCGTCACGGGATCGACAAAGCGCCAATAGTCATAACCCAGATAATGGAGGCGATAGCCCACCAATCCCAAATCGAAAAAAGAACTCAATACCAGTACGACCAGCAACAACTGCCGTCGGTCAAGACGGCAGCGAAGGTATCATAGGGTATACTTTTCCATCAGCCCTCATATTCAAAAAACATTCCATGCGATGCCAGCACTCAACGCCGCCGCAACCACATCCACAACTGTTTGCTCACCGCTGCCAATAAGGCTACGCCCAACAGCAGCAACATCAAACTGAACACCAGACCAAAATGTTGCCGCACCACCGGTATTTCTCCCAAAAAATACCCCGCCAATAAATATGTGGCAATCCATACAGCACCGCCCAACACATTGGCTAAGGTGAATTTGCCGAAAGGCATATGTGCCAAACCTGTGACAAAAGGCACCATCGAACGCATAAAGGGGATATACCTACTGACTACCACTGCCCAAAAGCCATAGCGCAAAAAGAAGCGATAAGCGCGCTCCAATTGTTGCTTTAGCAAGCTATTCCTTTTTCGAAAAAACTGATACCCCACCCAACGGCCAATGAGATAATTGGAGGTATGCCCCAATACCGTAGCAATGGTCAAGAGTATCCAAAGAGCCCATAAGTCCAACTGACCAGATGCAGCTAACATACCTGCTGTGAAAAGCGTGCCGTCTCCAGGAAAGAACGTGACGACCACCAGTCCCGTTTCTACGAAAATAATCAACATTAATATGGCATAAGTCCACCCACCATATTCAGCGACTAGCTCTGCAACGTGCTGATCCGCATGTAGCATCAGCTCCCACAACTGTTCCATGAAGCCATAGATTAAGTAGAAAGGCAAAAATGCATCACTCGAGGAAATTGCGTGCCTCACGAGGCGTCAAATAATGCATCAGGCGCAAGGCCTGAATAAGCCCCAAGTAGCTGAGCCACCAGCGGATGCGCTTATACCACGGTGCTTCGAGGTATTGCTCAGGAGCTATTGGCATACAATCTCGCTTTACAATTTGCTTTAGCCTATCGGCAAATTGGCCTGCCAGCTTCGGGTCATTCACCCCAACATTGAGTTCTACACTGAGCAAGTCACTTAGATCATTGAGATTATACGAACCCACTGTTAGCCACTGGCTATCGCGTACTGCTACCTTAGCATGTAACACTGTAGGCCGGTATTCGTACAACTCTACCCCTCGCTTCAGCAAATAAGGATACAGATACTGTACGGCAGAATGGTAGAGAAACGCATCCGAAATGTGGGGCAACACCAACAACACACGCACACCTCGCTTGGCCGTCTGTCCAATGCGTCGTAACATGCGTATGTTGGGCAAGAAGTAAGAAGAGAAGATGATGACTTCGCTTTGCGCTTGACGCAACATGCGCAGATAGCTGCGCCGTATGGCCAAACGATTGCGAAAAAAGTCATTGAGCAATACTTCCACTATAGGTCCTCGCCGCTTAAAGCGAGGCGTCACTGCTCGAAACACCCGACGATTCAATATTTCAAGTGCCAGCTCTTCGAGCTGCACACAAGGTGCTCCTTGCAACCAAATGGCAAAGTCGAGCCATGGACGTGAGTCAGGCGTACCTCTATAGCGATCGGCTAGGTTGATCCCGCCGACAAGCGCTTCTTTGCCATCGATCACTACCAGCTTGAGGTGTAAACGACGCCCCAATCGAAAAGGCAATTGGAAATGCACGGGCGAAAAAAAGCGCACTTCTGCACCTGTAGCCTGCAATTGCATTACAAAGGCTCTACTCAAGTGGCCACTACCCACTCCGTCCAACACCACGTGTACGCGCACTCCGCGACGTGCTGCCGTTTGCAGCAAGCGCGCAATGCGCTGACCCGTCTCATCTTCATCCAATACATATGTGAGCAAGTAAATGCGTTGTGTTGCCCTATCGATCATTTGCTCCAGCTGATCGAAGTAGGGCAAGCCACTTTCCAACATTTGATATTCGAGCGAAGTATCGCTTACAGTTGACTTCACGTGCGCAATTTGACTTTTCGCCCTGGCAGCTGAGCCCAAATTCCAGTGCCTTCTGCTAAGCCTTCGGCACTAATGAGCCACAACACGGGCAATCGATGAGGCCGCTGCGGTACGGCACCCATACCATCGGTAAGGTACACCAAACCATCCATATGATGGGAAGCCGCCCAATTGAGTGCTGGTTGAAAGTCTGTACCCCCTCGGCCGTGCACATAGGCCAAGGGCTGCCCCCGATAGCCCCATTCCTTTCGGATGCGATAATCACATTCTAATACCACCAACTGTGCACCCGCACGCCATAAGCGCCTCAACTCATGAGCAAATATAGCTAACTCTCCCGGGGTCACGCTACCCGAGGTGTCGATAGCCACCGCCAAACGGCAGCGCCGATCTATTTTGATGCCCGGCACCTTTCCATAGCGCTTCGAAGGTCGTTTAACCGTATGGCGAAGCGCGGTACGACCACTTTTTCGAGCAAATAGCTGCAAGACGCGGCGCCAGTCAGGCCCTACTTGGGTAGTTGGATCTACTTGCCAAAGCACTTGTGTCGCTACCGACCAGTCCGCCACGTCAATCTGTACGCCAGCACCTACCACAGCACGACATTCCTCCCATATGCGCCGCACTCGCATTTGCGCCAGCACACCAGCGTGTAGCCATGTCTCGTGCTTTTTTCTCGGCAAAAAGCCCTCAGTCACTTGCTTCCTCACCCAGTCCGATAACTTCCAGTGTGCCACGGCATCATACCATTTCCATATATCCATTTGGCCCTCTGGCAAATAGCGACGTATTGTTTCAGGCAGCACATCCTGTCGAGGCAACCGCCATTCTTTACGCATTAATGAGTCCACGAGTGAGTCGGCAGCCAAATCAAAAAGCCACGGCACAGCAGCTGCACGCTGCCACGGATGAGCCAATAGCAAGTGTAATAACTCATGCATCAATAAGCCAGCCTGTAGATGCAACGGCCACAACGACCAATTTACCTCATGCACCCACAGCTGAGCCATGCCATTTTGCTCAAAAGCAAGCATCACATTAGGAGAAGCCGCTGTCTTGCGCACAGGTAAGCGTATTGCCAGCTCTGCCAAAGTTGGAAAGTGTAAGCGCAATTCTTGTATAGCTGCATCTAACGGCATCATTCGTCGTTGAATGGGCAAAGGCGCCGCAGCGAAATTGAAAAGTTTTTGCAAAAGCTCAATACCATCCTATATTACAGGCCCAACACCACACGCCACACCTCATCGCTTGCCTGTGTTTCGCTCAACAAATCTAATGGATATGGACAGACGCCAGTTTCTCTTCCTCAGTGGCCTCATGACGGGCATGACCTTTATGCCTGCACGAAAGCTGTTAGCCCACATGTTTTTCTCTACTGGAAAAATGTATCCCATCCGCGAGCACGTGGGCTACTACGTCGAACGCGGCGGCACCATCGGCTGGTATCTCACTTCCCAGCATATTGTAGTGGTCGACACCCAATTTCCCGAACAGGCCGCTCACTTTATTGAGCGACTCCGCGAAACCAACACCCAGCCCATCGACCTACTCATCAATACACATCACCACTTCGACCACACAGCAGGCAACATTGCATTCAAAGGCATTGTACGACAACATGTAGCCCACGAAAATGCTCGCGCCAATCAAGAGCGCATAGCGCGCCAACGAGGCACGCTCGACCAGCAGCTACTACCTGTCACCACCTTCTCCGATCAGTGGAGCACCCAAATAGGCGACGAAACGATCCGCCTGTACTACTTCGGGCCCGCCCACACCAATGGCGACGCCATTGTCCACTTTGAGCGCGCCGACGTCGTACACATGGGCGATCTGGTTTTCAATCGCCGCTATCCGTATATTGACAAAACGGCTGGCGCCAACATCCAAAACTGGATCGCGGTGCTCAAAAAGGCACGCAAGACATTTGGCAGCCAAGCTACTTATGTGTTTGGCCATGCCGGCAAAGATTGGCCCGTGCGCGGCACCACTGCAGACCTGCAAGCCTTTGAAGATTACCTCAAGCGCTTGCTCGACTACGTAAGGGCAGCGCACCGCAAAGGTATGACCCTCGACGATTTGTTGACCCAGACAAAAGCTATTCCTGGTACTCCTGAGTGGCATGGTGAAGGCATCGAACGCTCACTAAAAGCTGCCTGGCTCGAGCTGGTGGAAGGCAAGTAAAGGCCTTTCCCTATTACCTAAAGAAGTGGAATGGGTGTGTTGCAGACAGGTATGTACACAACCAGCTGTCGTTTTTTATTCCAAGTTGAGCTGCATCCACTTCGGATAGGTCACTTTGTAGCCAAAGGTCAACTCCTTACGCGCACCGGCAGGCAGCTCCAGCCGCCAGCGCAGCAAGCCCGTATTGGGTTCTAAGTGAGCCCCCTCCGACTCCAGCAACGCCACCTCAATCTCCTCATGTCCTGAAAGTGGAACCTGATCTTCTAATACGATAGTAATAGGCACATTTTTGTTGTTGCGCACTTCAATGCGGTAGAACATCTCGACGATACGCTTACTGCCGATCCGACGCTTGCGCACCTTTTCCTTAAGCAGCTCGCGCTGTACCGCGACAGCCTTATCTTGACCGATAGAAAGGGTCAACGTATCGGTGGCTACAGAAGGATCGAGTAAGGTCTGTCCTAGCCAGCTACCCTCGTAAAATAAGTTGGCCATACCTGCTACCAGATGGCGCCCCGACCAGTTGGTAAGCATGGCTTTAAGCCAAGCTTTGGGCACAGCCCGCGGTGCCGAATAGTACTCAAAAGCAGCGGGGATCTTTTCTGACAATACCGATACGGTTTGCATACTGCCATCGGAAGGGATCGAATAGGGCTTATCGACTTCCCACTCTATCTGAGTAGCACGCTGTTGTACTTGTACAGGAGGTTCAGCCATGTCGGGCATGGTTTCTGGTGGTGTGGCCTGCAAGGGGTGCTCCTTCGCTCTTTTGCGGCCATCCACTACTGCCACCTCTTCCAATGCAGTGTGCTGAGGCTGCAAGTATATGGATACCTCTTGCCCTGGCTGTACCCCATTAATGGTCTGAGACTGAAATCCCAAATACGACACGGTGATTGTCCGAGCCTCAGCGGGCAACATTAGATCAAAGCGCCCCTGCAAATCGGTGACAGTACCGATGGCTGTACCGGGCACCTGTACTGTAGCACCAATTAAAGGCTGACCATTGGTACCATCCAGTACCATACCCGACACCTTAGCACCTTGTACACCAGCCCGCCACCGACTACCTGGACGCAGGTACCAAGGCTGCAGCACGGGTAGCGAAAAGTCGGTCTGAGGGTTTCCTGTAGACAATGTCAGCTGCACTTCGCGCCAGTCTTCGCCGGTATGCTGCTTGATTCCTGCTTTCATTTCCAGTTCCACAGGTGCACCGACTTGCTGTACGCGCAAGTCGTAGACGGCATGCCAGGAAGCCTCGGGCACGTAATAAGCCAACTCGATAGTAGCAGGTGTAGGGTGCTCGGCCTCTAGCAAGAGGCGTACATTGCGTACGGGCTGATCGGGGCGGTTTTGAGTGGCAGCAATCTGATTATTCACACGCGTTAGAAGGCTGTCCACTCGTCTGACTTTGCCTTTTAAGGCCAACTGTTCGCGCAAGATGCGGCGTCGTGCTTTGGCCTGGACATCCAATACAGCTTGTAGCTGTTCGGCGTGCAATCCCATTTGGCTACCCGCCACTGCACGGTTGCGGTCTAACAAATCGAGTTGTTGGCGCAGCAATGCTTGCTCGACCCCCAGCACTTCCTTTTCCCGTTGCAATAGGTACTGCTGGGCCAATAGCTGTTTCAAAGTATCGGTACGTGCCTGTTGCCCCAAGTAATCGGTGCTGGTGCGCACTGACAAAAGTGTAAAGGCGCCTTCGCCCGACACGCGCAAACCTTGTACATCAAGCGTATGCGGTAGCCCCTTACACACCACTTCAGTGAGGCCAGCAGGCAACTGCGTCTGGGCTTGCCGCGTCACCCAAGCACCTTGTAAAAACACTTTCACGGCTTTTACCTCAGAAGACACTTCTTTGACCACTGGCTTTTGGGCCCACATAGAGGATACCGCACTGCCTATGGTAAGCACTACAATAAAAATCAGTTGATCTGCTTTCATTTTTTTGGGTTTTAAGAGTAAATATAAGCCTGACAGTCAAAAAACACTAAAAATGCACATACGGCTCGATATCGCTTGCAAAAGCAGCGATTGAGTTGGTCAATATCTCTTCACAAAAGCTTGCAGCCCCACATTTCTTACCAGGCCAAATTGCCTTTTAGAGGTGCGGATATACAGTGGACATTCACTTGTATTGCACAAAAGCTCAGAAATGAAAGGCTAAGCTATCTTCCATCACACAATCCACTCTGTCACTCTGTTTTGTTAACCAACTGAGGTAATGCACAAAACGATCCCTTTATTACCACGTGGTGATTGGACAAAAATGCTATAGAGACATTTTCAAATAGAAAAAAGTAAAAAACGGTATAGCCAGAATTTCATTTCACAACACCCCAACGATTGCACACAGTGCAAAGCACCTACACAAAATTATAATTCTATCATCACTTATAAGTCATAGTTACACTTCCCACTCCCAATTTATATAAAGGCCCTACGGCACACTACCGCTGTGCAATGTGCCCACTCTGTCACACCTAAGCTATTATTTGGGGTAGCTCGATGCCTACATGTTTTTCAGCTCGGCAGCCAATTCCGTGAGGGTTTTTTTTGCATCGCCGAATAGCATGCGCGTATTGTCCATAAAAAACAGCGGGTTCTGAATACCTGCATAGCCAGGATTCATACTGCGTTTGAGTACAATGACGTTTTTAGCTTCCCACACGCGTAAGACGGGCATACCATAGATAGGACTCCCCGGATCAGTCTCGGCAGCAGGGTTGACTACGTCATTTGCACCTACAATAACAGCTACATCGGCATTTTTGAGCGCTTCATTGGCTTCATCCAAGTCGAGTAGTTTTGGATAGGGCACATCAGCCTCTGCCAAAAGGACGTTCATGTGGCCAGGCATACGACCTGCTACGGGATGAATGCCGTACTTTACCTCCACATCATTTGCAGAAAGCAAATCATCCACTTCTTTGAGCACTTTTTGCGCTTGTGCTACCGCCAGCCCATAGCCCGGCACAAAGACGACCGAGTTGGCATAGTACAACATGATAGCCGCATCGTTGAGCGTCACTTCGCGCACAGTCTGATCGCCTTGAGCAGCTGCCGACCCGCCACCGCCAAAGCCACCTATGAGTACGTTGAGTAAAGAACGATTCATGGCATCGCACATCAGCACAGTCAGAATAGTACCTGCTGCACCCACCAAGATGCCTCCCACAATCATGACCTGACTGCTATAGATAAAGCCTGCAGCTGCTGCCGACAAGCCGGAAAAAGAGTTGAGTAGAGAGATGACTACCGGCATGTCGGCTCCGCCAATGGGGGCGACAAAGCTGAAGCCATACACTAATGACAACGCCATTAGGCCCACGGCCCAGTGCGTAGTGGCAGCACTGCCTTGCCAGTAGACCCAAATGGAAAGGGCAATAGTGATGAGAAACATCAAGATATTGATGGCTTGGTGTTGGGGCAAAGTGACGTGCTTGTCTTTCACCTTGCCATCAAGTTTTAAGTAAGCCAACATACTGCCCGTAAAGGTGATGCCACCAATGACTAAGGCCGCCAACGAAATGCCCAGTTGTCCACCCGCCATGTGGCTATCGCCATTGTAAAAGTTCATCAGCTCGACCATAGCCAGCACCACGGCGGTAGCTCCGCCCAAGCCATTGAAAATAGAAACCATCTGCGGCATAGCAGTCATGGCCACTTTACGTGCAGCCACCCATCCAATGGCACCCCCTATTGCCATACCGCCCAAGATCCAGCCGTAGTTATTGTAGGCACCATGCACGGGCATGACCATTGTGGCTACCACAGCCAATCCCATACCAATAGCAGCTAATATATTGCCCCGCCGTGCCGTATCGGGCGAGCTGAGCAACCGAAGCCCCCAGACGAAAAATACCACCGATAGCAGAAAGGCAAAATTGATCCAAAATTCAAAAGCCATCGTCGTGCAAGTTGATTTTTCAGAATTGCATTCCTTCCCTCACTTTGGCAAAAGCCTGAATTAATGGCCCTCAGGCCTACTTGCGCTTTTTAAACATCTCCAGCATGCGATCGGTCACGGCAAAACCACCCACCACATTGACCATACCCAATGCCGCTGCCAACACGCCCAGGCTCAGCATGAGGTAGTTATCAGGTGGCGTATTGCGCAGGAGAATGACACCCCCAATGACGACTACTCCCGAAATGGCATTGGCCCCCGACATGAGTGGCGTATGCAACACCGTAGGCACCTTGCTGATCACTTCAAAGCCAAGTATTACAGTGAAGATGAGCAAGTATATTTCTGTAAGATTTTCAAGAAAAAACTGGTAAACCATATCCATAATACAGGCAGTTTCGAGTTGAACGATAGATCAGTTTTCGGCAGCTGCTTCTTCACGCACAAACAGGGCACTGGCCACGATGTCGTCATCCAAGTCAAGGTGCAGTGCGCCATCTTTGATAATGAGTTTGAGGAAATTGAACACATTGTTGGCGAATAGTATGCTGGCATCCATGGGTTTTTGTGCAGCCAGCTCACTATTGCCAATAATGGTCACACCATGATGCACAATGGTTTGCTTGTCCTTTGTCAGCGCGCAGTTGCCTCCTGTGGAGGCTGCTAAATCGACGATCACCGAGCCAGGCCGCATCTTTTCCACTGTTTCCTTGGGTACGAGCAAGGGCGCTTTACGACCACGCACTTGTGCTGTAGTGATGAGTACATCGGCCTTAGCAGCGCGTCGCTGTACCTCTTCGCGCTGGCGCCGCAAAAAATCTTCATCTTGCTCGACTGCATAGCCACCTGCTGAGGTGTCTTCTTTGGCACCTTCCACTTCAATGAATTTGGCGCCCAAGCTAAGCACTTCCTCCTTGGCTGCCGAGCGCGTATCGAAGGCCTCCACCACAGCGCCCAAGCGCCGCGCAGTAGCTATAGCTTGCAAACCAGCTACGCCAGCGCCCAATACAACTACTGTAGCTGGCTTGATGCTACCTGCCGCCGTGATCATCATGGGGAAATATCGGGGCAAGTGGGTTGCTGCTAGCAAGGTAGCCTGATAACCGGCAAGCGAGGCCATAGAAGAGAGCACGTCCATCGATTGGGCACGCGTGGTGCGCGGGATCATGTCCATGCTAAAAGCCTTAAGCCCCAGCTTGCGCAGCTTCTCGGTAATGGTCGAATCGAAATAAGGTTTGAACATGGATATAAGCCAGGTACTTTTGGGCAACTGCTGCAGCTCTTCATCGGGCAGTGGATGATAAGAAATGATCAAATCACATTGCAAAACATCTTGCCGCGTGCCAATGGTGGCTCCTGCAGTTTCCAATGCTTCGTTGGTGACGTAAGCCTGTTGTCCTGCATCGCGCTCCACTACGACCTCCACGCCCAATTGCTTGCGGATTTTTTCGATCACTGCGGGCACCAGTGCGATGCGCGGGTCGTCCTGCTCTTTGGGAACACCTATTTTCATAAAGCCGGTTTTTTGCGTTGCGGGCCGAAAAATAGGAAAATCAAATGTGCTCTATGATGAGTTTCGTCACATTCTTATTTGAAAAATGCACTTCGGGAAAAACGACTATGCTTGCCGGCACGAGGGTAGCCATATATTGACACGCTTATAGCACATTACTGCATAGCTGGTTCTTCAGTAAGCAGTTTGAGCAACACGCCATTGGTCCAGCCAAAGCCATCTTGCAGTGGATACTCACCACCCCCACCTTCCAGCTCTAGATTGACTACGTTGTATTTTTCCAACAGCTTGCCAGTAGTTTTGTACACCTTTTCATTGAGTGCAATCCAGCGTTTTTTAATCTCGTCGGCTAGCTCGTCATGCCCGTAATTGCGAAGCCCTTGAATGGCAATCCACTGTAGTGGCGCCCAGCCATTGGGCATATCCCATTGCTGCCCTGTCTGTAGCTTGGTGGTGACCAAGCCTCCTGGCGCCAAAAAGTAACGCCACACATTGGCAGCTACCGAATCGGCTTGTGGCTGCGTAGCTATTTTGAAAAACAGCGGATAGAGCCCTGCGCCAGAAGGCACCACCCACCAAGTACGTGCCGGATAGTCGTAATCGACAAAGAAGCCGCCTCGCCGCGGATACCAGCAATAAGTGCGGACTGCTTGTGCACGCTGTTGTGCACGGGCCTCGTATTGGGCTGCCTTATCGGCATGGCCTGCCAGGGCATGGGCTTTGGCCAGGCATTGTTCTAAATGGTACAACAAGCTGTTCAAGTCTACAGGTATCAGCTCGGTAGTGCGGATGGTCTCCAGATGCATCCAGCCGCGGCACCAGCGGCTCGAGAAGTCCCATCCCGACTCAGCTGCGGCGCGCAGCTCTCGATAGACGTCTTTTGGGGAGCGCATTTGGTCACGTGCAGCAGTAGCCACGTCTTCGGCATAGGCCTCGGGGCGCGGCACCTCCTTGTCGTCGTAGTATCGGTTGAGGATGGTGCCGTCGTCGAGGTGCACTACTCTCCTGTACTCATTGCGCTGAGGTGACAGGCTATCTACTCCATCCATCCAAAAGGCGTATTCTCGTTCGAGCTGGGGCAGATATTTGATCCAGATACTGTCGCCTTCTTTTTCGGCCAATAGCCCGACCATAAGGGAAAAGAAAGGCGGCTGCGAACGCGACAGGTAGTAGGTGCGATTGCCATTGGGAATGTGGCCAAACTGGTCCAACAACCAGGCGAAGTTGTCCACCATGTGTTGAATCATTTCCGTTCTTCCTGCTGCCTGCAAGCCCAGCATAGTGAAATAGCTATCCCAGTAATAAATTTCGCGAAAGCGCCCTCCTGGTACGATGTAGGGATAGGGCAAGGGAATGAGTGAGCCGCCTCGCTCCTGATCTTCGGGCTGACGCGTCAGTACAGGCCACAGTGCATTGATGTGCTCGACTAAAGAGCGCGCCGTATCACTGTGAAAGTCACTGGCATAGTCGTGAGGAAGCTCAAAATATCGCAAGACAAAAGCCTTGAGGTCAAACCCCTCCTTGCCCTTTTCGCGAGCATAGGCAGCCAGAATTTCCTGCGGAGGTGCTTTGGGTACACAGTCGGGAAAGGTCTTGCTATCGGGAAAGATGTGCGCCAGTTGTACGTCTACAAAAAGCTGTCCGTACAGCTCATCGGGGCTCTGATAGATAGCCGATACTTCGGGCTCAGGGTGCGAACAATTGCTGTAGCCCAAGCCCAGCCCAACTATGAGTAGAACGGCAAGGTAGCTTTTCGGCAAATACTTGGAAAGAATGCGTAAATACATATTTTGTTTTTTTGCGAAAGCAAAATCCCTACCCATTTAGGGCATGCTCTGTTTAGTCTTTGTAGATGCCCACGTAGCGCTCGCCTGGGCGTGCATAGCCTCGATACATGCCCTCTGTATTAAACTCCATCGAGATGTTGCCTGCTCGGTCCAAAGCGATGAGGCCACCGATCCCACCTACAGCTTTGAGCTTCTCGCGGATGACGTGCTGTGTAGCCTCTTCTAAGGATTCCCCCAAATATTCCATGCGTGCTGCTACGTCATACGCTACGACCCAACGGATGAAAAATTCGCCATGCCCCGTACAGCTCACACCACAGGTATTGTTGTCGGCAAAGGTGCCGGCACCGATAATGGGTGAGTCGCCAATGCGGCCCCAACGCTTGTTGGTCATACCACCTGTGGAGGTACCCGCTGCGATGTTGCCGTCTTTGTCGAGTGCTACGCAACCTACTGTGCCAAACTTGTAGTCGGGATTGGGATCGACGAGGTATTGACCCGTTTGAGCTTCACGTGCCTTGGCGCGCTGCAAGCTTTCCCAGCGCCGTTGGGTAAAAAAATAAGCAGGATCAACCGTATCCAGTCCTATACTCAGGGCAAAGTCTTCTGCACCTTTACCCACCAAGAACACGTGAGGCGATTGCTCCATGACTGCACGTGCAGCACTAATGGGGTGCTTGACAATCGTCACGCCACCTACTGCCCCTGCATTGCGCGTACGACCATCCATAATCGAAGCATCGAGTTCGTTCGTACCTGCATTGGTAAACACAGCCCCTCGCCCTGCATTGAACAAGGGCGAATCCTCTAGATAGTGGATGGTCTGCTCTACGGCATCGAGTGCACTGCCACCATTGCGTAAAATTTCTTCGCCAATATCGAGGGCAGCATTGAGCGCCGCTCGATAGGCCGAGTCTTGTTGAGGCGTTAAATCCTTTCGGCGAATGGTACCAGCCCCTCCATGAATGACTATCGCATAGGGCGACCGCGCTGTGAGTACATCATCTTCAGTTACGGCTGTTTTTTGTGCATGGCCATTTTGCACCTGTTTGTCGCAAGCACTTAAAGCAAAAAGAGCTGCTACGGCAAGCATACTAGCCAGTTTTTTCATTTGCATTGTTTTTTAATCCATAAAACAATCGGATGATCGGCATTCTTGAGCCGCGTCAAACATAGTAAAACATCAGTATAGCCCACAGCTATATTCCGAATGCACAGGTGAAGATCAACTCCAGGTATCCAGATTTGCTTTCTGGAACGAAAACAATAACCCAACTTTGCAGCTTCAAAACCAAACTAACGACCAATGAAAATATTGATCATTGGTGGGGGCAATATGGGCACCACCTATGCCCGCAGCTTCCTGCGCTCCCACATTGCCGACAAAGATCGCATGATGATTTTGGAGCGCGCTGCTGAAAAAGCCAAAGCACTTCGCCGACTCGACATCGGCACTGTATTCACTGAGCCTGAAGCCTGCTTGCCCGGCGCCGACCTGGTGATATTAGCTGTAAAACCACAAGACGCCCCCGCACTCTTTGCTCGTATCCGCTCGATCATCGACCCGCAACAAGTCTTTCTTTCCATCATGGCTGGCGTGCGCATACGCACCATCGTGGAGGCGTTAGGTGCACAAAAAGTCATTCGCGCCATGCCTAACCTGCCCGCCCAGATTGGGCAAGGCATGACTGTCTTCACTTCAAGCGATCAAGTGACGCGCATTGAACTAGTAACTGTTCAGAACCTGCTCAACACGACGGGCAAAACACTGTACGTCGACAACGAAGACTTCCTCGACGCAGCCACCGCTGTATCGGGAAGTGGGCCGGCCTATGTGTGGTTTTTCATGCAAGCCATGTACGAAGCGGCGCGCGAGATGGGCTTTTCAGTGCCCGAAGCCGAATTGCTCGTATACCAAACTTTTCGCGGTGCCGTCGATCTATACAACAAGGCCGACCACACCTTTGAAGAGTGGATCCAGCGCGTAGCCAGCAAAGGCGGCACCACAGAGGCTGCACTACGCGCCTATGAAGGCACTACTTTGTCCGAACACATCAAAGAAGGATTGCGCGCAGCACTGCAGCGGGCCATTGAGTTAGGGCGCAGCGAGTAGTTGGGTACACCTCTTAGGGCTGCCACGCAATCTCATCGACGCCAGCCTGATGCCCCATCCAACGCGCCAATACAAACAGATAGTCTGAAAGGCGATTGAGCAAATGCACGATACGCATGTCTACCTTTTCGCCTTGTGCCAAGGCTACTACTCTGCGCTCAGCCCGCCGACATATGGCTCGAGCTACGTGGCAATGGGCCACTCCATGCGATCCACCAGGCAAGATAAAGTTTTTCAAGGGGGGCAACGCTGCCTCCATGCGATCGATCCACTGTTCCAAGCGAGTTACGCCCTCTTCAGGTAGCGCTGGCAACGACAAGTCTTTCTCCGGATCGGCAGCTAGGTGAGCGCCTGTGGCAAATAGCCAGTGTTGCACAGCCAACAGTTCTTCTTTGGCTGCATCACCCTCCGGCAAATAGCAGCCCACCAGTCCTAGCCAAGAGTTGAGCTCGTCGAGCGTACCATATGCTTCAATGCGCAGATCTGACTTGGGCAATCGTTTTCCCCCAAAAAGGGCAGTAGTACCTTTATCACCCGTGCGCGTATAGATTTTCAATGCCATGCTACAAGTTTGATAAACAGAATACATGTCTTTGAGCTGATGCAGCACACGAGCTCGCGCGCGTTTATAGCTGAGCTCCTATTTGCCACACCACACCTGCCAGTGCAAAGAAAACATCAATACCTTTATTTGGATTCTTCAACCCCGCATTACTGATGTGCCGAAAACGCGTCCGCATGTGCAACTGCATGCGCTTGCCTCCAGGTGCAATGATCCCCACTTCAAAGTTATCTGAAAAGATAAAGCCACGTGCCTGCAAAGACGTCTCTACCGTTACGTAGTGCGGCCCCGTGCCAATGGCTGCCGTAGCATACCACCCTTGCCCCAATGCCAGTTGGTACATCAAGCCAGAGTTGAGGCCTACTTCCCAATCGGGCCCACTATCATCAGAAAAAGTCACAAATACCAGCTGCGGCTCGACATACCAAAAGAGGTGATCTGCACCGCGCTTTTTCAAATCGCTCAACGTCCACCAGCCTAACAACTGATACGGCTGATAAGCTCTGCCTTCCGGCAAATGTTCATACACAAATGGCACTCCCGCCACTACCCCGCCCCAACGTCCAGCAGACTGTGCCGACACCCATTGACCTAATGCCAAGGCACACCACAAGGCCCACAGATAGCGCCAGCCCACAGATCCGCTACACTTACACCATAAGTTTTCACTGATCCTCATCATCAAAAGTTTTTTTGAGGTGATTCTCCGTGGCCACAATAGCACCTAACAGCACCAAGACCATAAAGATCACACTATACAGTAGGGCTTTTTCGCCACGCCACAGACGTGTAGCCACTACCTGAAAGGCGATCGTAAATAAAGCAGCATACTCCAAGAGGTGCGCGCTATATCGCTGTGCTTCTTCCCAAATGCACTGATTGCGCATGCTGCGCCGCGTGCGATAACCGTAAATGTAATTGATCCTTTTCGGCGGCCACAACTGAAAAACTTTAGCTATCAAATACAGCAACGGCCCAAGTAGCAGGTGCACCACAGGCAAAAAGGTTGAAGGCCAATCCATAAATCGATCTTTTGCGACAAGATAGAAATTCGGCACCTTATAGCGTACGCCTCCAACGCGACACACTGCCACACCTCACCAGGGCAAGTGGGCACTGGTGCTTCAATGAGAAAGTCGACAATGGGCGGCAAGCTCACCTCTATGGGTTCTACCGTCGCTGCCGACACACCACAAGGGTTAGAAACCACAATGTGCAAATCAAAAGCATTGCTGAACAAGCCAGAATTCGTGGTTTGCTCACATGAGGACTCTGTAAAAGTACAGGTAAACGAACTGGGCACATTGCTCTGGGTATAAGTCTGTACGAGTAATTCGTTTACAAAAATTTCGTATACCGTACCTGGCGGATTATCACTCGTATTGTTTATTAGAAAAGTTATGGTAGTAGGTGCGCAGAGCCCCACAGTTTAGCTGGGATTAGCCAATCTCCACCGATGGATTAGAGCTACTGTAAAACACGTAGTGCTTTATCCGATAACAGCCATTGACGTGTACCGATTTGACTGCAATGATCTTATACCCCAACGTCGTGTATTCATGCGTAATGAAGGCAGTGGGAGAGAAAGTAGCCGTATTGTAACTTTCTATTATGCCGTCGCCCCAATCGATCTCGTAGTATTGATCATCTTCATAGGTGGATGAATTGTTAAAAATGGCAATGGTAGTTGAAGCACTTCTCTGGCAAGTTTTGATCGCATCGCCTACCATCAGCGTGCCTGGAGAAGAGCACGTAGGCACTAATCCAATAGCTGGGTCGGGGGCAGCCTTTATCGCTACTTGCTGTGTATTGCACGGATTACTCACATCGTCCAAGTAGAGGGCCACCTGATAATTTTGATTTGTGGTCTGATAGGGATAGGCATAGGTAACGGTTTCTCCCATGGCATCGATCAAGCATCGCTGTTAAAATCCCACAGATAGGTAGTATATAGGGGATCGACCACGGAAAAAGTGAGCGTTTCACCAGGACACGCGACGGGGTTGGTAATATCAAACGTACAATCGGCTCGAAGTACCTAAGAAAGCATGATGCCCAGCAAAAAGGGAAAAGTAAGTCTTCATGATAGCCACTATCTATAAATGATCAGAAAAGAAAATCTTTGCAGTCCAACAGTTTTTTGGCATTGGCATTACGTTGTTGGCCCAATAGCCAAGGTACTATCGGCAGGAAATACCTGAAGTTTAGCTCATAGGCATTGCCTGCACGCGTACCCAAGCTCGAAGTATTGATATCTATGCTGAACTCCACAAACACTCGGGCAGATTGTCGAGCAGATCGGCTCATCGGCTGATACCACCCAAAAGAGCCAATCCATGCATCTGTATGTATCCTGGTGGGTACAGGCAGCTTGTTCTGATAGAAAAAGCCCCAATGAAATCCCCGATATAGCACATAGGCACCCAAGGCTGAACACTTGCAGGTTTCCATCGAAGCGCAGCACCTGTTCGCCACACTTCAATCTTGAAGTTGGGTGCCAAAGCAACGGCATGTCCCACCCCCTCAAAAATGATCACGGGAATAATGGTACTTGCATGCAGTGTAATTTGCACAGGTACTTCAGTAGGCAATTGTTGGAATGATTCGACAGCTGCCTCACTTCCAAAAAACGAAGGCAGATGATGTATACTAATGCCCACGCTCGAACGCACAT
>JALSGS010000032.1 GCA_026982695.1 Saprospiraceae bacterium | reverse complement strand
TTGTCGCCCCATTCAAAATCAAAAATCTGAATAAGGTCTATACCTGCGGCTTCCGCTGCCAAACGTTTATTTCTATGTATAGTAGTGTAATCTTTCCTGAACAGAGAAGAATGCCAAACTGCACCGTGGCATTCTATGCCAAGTTTGCAACTTTCTACATACAAATCTATTTCATGCCTAGAGCTACATGGTTCAGCCAACAGATTATTTGCTCTGTGGGTTGGCTCAAACCCTAGAGACTGTAAATAATCCATTACATCCTGTTCAAACTTGTTTGGTCCATGCCGATAACAGCGACATAAAAAGCCTTTACTGAACACAAGATCGGGTGTTCTACGAATGATTCCACATTTCGGGCAGAAGAACTTCATAGGATGCTTCGTGCCGCTGTAAGACGAAGGATCAAATTGCACACCGGAGGGAAGCAGCAAACGCATGCGCTCAACCACTTCATGCTGATCAAGCATGAGGGTCTTAGACAGTTTCTTCCTCCCACATTGAGGGCATCCATGAGAATTAAGTACGTGGTTGACATGCGCACGAAACTGTCCATGCTCCGCGCAAACAAACAAAGCCTTGGCGTTAGTCCCTTTATAAGACTCTGCAACGATCGAAACTTTCCCGTCATAAAGTGCATCCAGGCGCGATTTTACAGTATCAAGCGGCCTTCTCCTCTTCTTGGCCGCATGCAAACGTCCACAGCGAGGACAACCCCTTCCGCTTACATGGTCAGAAGGAGTAACCAAAAACGGGCCGTGCTGCTTGCACACAACTTTAACTTTTGTGTGGTATGTTTTATAATCTACGAACGTGTAATCATACCTGTTGCCGTGTACAGAAACAAACTTCTTGATGATGGACTCTTTGCCAAGGCGTTTTTTGTCCCGTGAGCACTTTGGGCAACCTTGCCCAGCAACATGTTTGGCTGGTTCTTGGGAAAACCATCCATGCTCTGGGCATTTTATCCGCATATGATGGCGAGTAAACTTAATAAATGACGACATATCATATTCATACTTATCAGCATGGGCTTTTTTAGCTTTCTCTAAAAAAGACTCCAGCATTTTATCTCTATGCGCGCACTTACGGCAACCTTTACCTCGCAAAGCCACATCAGCCCGCACAGAAAAAGGCCCATGGGTTGGGCAAATAAGTGTTACCGAGTACGTACGCCCCTTATATTCGACATGAGAAAAGTCATATTTATCGCCATATATACTACGCAACCGTTCTATAAATATTTTATTTTTAGCCTCAGAGTGCATATGGCGATGCATTTTCATAGTATCCCTCCGTATCCTGTTTACGGCATATAACATTATGCATTGCCAAAACAATGCGACAAAATGAAGCCCCTGCCGGCGGGCAAACCAGCAGGGGCATTTGCGGAGGCAGACGATCCTAACAGAGGAGGGGAGGTGGATCGACAGCAGCAGATTATTGGAAACTAGCCGCTACGTCAACAGTCTTATGAGAACAAGTACTGCTCCTTGAACCTCACAAGCGCGTCTCGGATCTCTTGTGCGCGATCCAGGTAATCGGGGCAGGCAAGGCTCAGCAGCGCACACATCAGATCGATGAATGCGTTCTGAGTGGCCATCGCCTGCACCCGATAATGGGCCACCTCTTCCCCTGCCGTGCCGGACGGAGCGTTCAGCGCCTTGTCAAGGTATTGGGCCGACACCGTCCATGTAAGCACGGCATTGGCTGTGATGGGGTTGAGGTGCCCAGCGTGTTGAGCCCAGAATGGATTACGCGCCAGTGCGAAACTGAAATCGACGAACATACGCGTCACATCCTGGGCGAGGTCTTCATTCACCTCATCGACCAGCCAGATCCGGTACGTCGTATAGAACGCGCGAAAAATGGCTACGCCCGCCTCGATGGCAGCGGTGTCCATGCGCGCATCGCCAGTGTTCACATAGCGCTGCAACAGCGCTTTCAGATCAGGTTCGCATTTCATGACCAGAGAAGCTCCGTCCTGCTGGTGGCGAAGCGAAACCCGTGCAGCACGAAGGGTTCGTCCGCTTCGATTTCTACCTCGAACTCGACGCCGCGGCGCATCTGCGGAAGTCGCCGTGAGCGGTACTTCTCGGAGAATACATGCTCGTATTCGAGGCGTCCATCGACAAAAAGTCGCACCTTCACCTGCCCCTGCACGTCCACCTGCACGGCGGAGAACCTCATCGGACGGGGCATGCGCCAGA
>JALSGS010000031.1 GCA_026982695.1 Saprospiraceae bacterium | reverse complement strand
CCAATTGTAAGCGGAAGATGACCGACATAGCGGCCCCGATCAAGGCCCAAATCATACCCGTGATCAGAAACTGCTTGGCAATCATCTTGTGATCTTGGCTGAAGATGTACTTGGTGATGAAGTTCGAGCGAAATTGATCGCCTTCCTCTTCATGCCCTACGGGCTCTTTCACTATGGATGCAACCTTAATTGCGCCTTCTTCCATGGTGTGAGTGGCATTTACTTGTTGTACAAAAATATGAATGAGTGCTCATTTTTTCCTTTCTTTGAGCAAATGTTTTCAAAATTTTTTGAAAAAAAAGTGATTTTGGCTACATTATAGATAAAAAAATACACCGACAGCTGCACAGCTGTCGGTGTATGAGCTATTTGGGATACGTTTGAAGATCAGATCTCCTCGTACTCGACCTCTTGGGTTGAAGTTTTGGAGTCGAGCTTATGATTAGGTTGTTGCCATGTGCTGGGGGCACATAGCCCCAGAGGGCAACTCACATTGCGCCAGGCCATGAGGCCAACGAGGGCAGCCAATAAAAAGCTCAGGTAGTTGGCTCGTGTCGCACCATCGTAAAGCAACCAGAGGGTCAATGCACCATAAATAACTCGAGTAAGTGTCATGCTTTGTGCAGATTGATATAGTTGATGTCGGTCGAAAGTCAAGGCGTTATTGGCCATTTTGGGCTTGTTGCCAGGCCAGAATACCGCCTTTGAGATTATACACTTTTTTGAATCCTCGACGGGCTAATTCCTGAGCAGCGATGCTACTCCTATGTCCGCTTCGGCAATAGACCAGATAGGTTTTGTCTTTGTCGAGCTTTTCGATTTCCTGTTCAAACAAGGGTTTGTTCGTCACATCAATATTGACTATTTGATCGGATATTTTGCTCTGTGCTACTTCTTGTGGGGTACGTACATCGAGGATGACTACTTCGGGTTGTTGCATCATTTGCTTGAATTGGTCGACGTCGATATCGACAACTTGACCTTGTGGTTCTGGAGTGTTTGTTGTGGTTATTTCGGCCTTTCGTTTGGTTGCACTTTGGGGATTGTTGGGTTGCTGTGCACATGAGCTTTGGAACAAGCCCACGTTCAACACAAACACGAGCAGAATGGTATGTTTCATTTTGTCAGTTTTTTGTGATGAAAAAATTAGATCGGTTAATTAATTGCTTGGCGAATATATGCGAATACTCCACATGCCACGCAAATCGCCTGCTTTATATCCTGTAGCTTGGTCATTGGGGTAGTGTTTTTGTATAAGGGCGTAGTCGTTTGGATCAATTTCTTTTCCTACTGTACCATGGCACTTTAGGCAAAGTGGTTGGGTAAGAATAGGTGCTGCAAATAGCACGGTATCAGGGGTGATGCGTTGGACGACGGGTTGTGGCATGAGCCCTTGCGCCTTTTGCTGTTGCATGCGCTTCAGTATGTTGGCTTCTACTTCATCGGGTGTGTCTTTGGGATTGCGCACTTTGAGTGTAGTGCGCCGTATGCGCGCTTGGTGGATGTGCGAGAGACTGTCGACTATGGGGTATGCTTTGAGCTGGCAGTACTGCACGGCTTCTGCTACACCGCCACGTTGTAAGGCTTGTTTCAGCTCTGTGCTAAGTGCTTGAAAGCTCAAAGCTGCTATTTCGCCTCCTTTTTTCAAAAAGTATGAAGTGTCAAGGGGTACAGCGGAAGGTGTTGTATTTGAACTTGTAGATTGAGGCGTGTTTTCACAACTCGTGAACAAGCTCCCTAAGATGGCAGCTGAAAGAAGTATAGCCAGTAGGTAACGCATATACGTCAAGCTTTTTCGACTTGTGTATGGTGGTTAAGTGCTTCTAATCCTCCTTTCAGGCAATATACGCGTTCAAAACCAGTAAGTGCCATATAGCGGCAGGCTTTTTTGGCGCGCTTGCCGTCTTGACAAAAGACAATGACAGCTCTTCGCTTGTCCAGGCTGTGGACCATGAGATTGAAATTGCCGTCTTCTAAGTTGAAGTGGTAAGCAGGTACAGGAGCAGGATATTGTTGAGTTTCTTCGAGACTGCGTACATCTACCAGATAAGGCTTGTGCAAACTTTGTAGTACTTGGAAAAAGCGCTTCGGTTCGATTACTTGGATGTTAAATGCTTCCATGACGGATAAAGTTGTCGAATAGTGGTTGTAGCCAAACAGAACAAGCCAGTAGTTTAGCTTTTTGAGTAGGAGCCGTTACGGAAGGATTAGTGTGTCATGCGTGGGCTTTCTTTTTGCACAGAAAGCTGGCTGCCGTGGAACCCAAGATTAGTCCCGAGGCAGCCAACATGTTTTTATGTACTGATCAAACAAATCGTGGTGTAGTAGGGTTAGGCCACCTCTTCGATGGCTTTGTCAATAACTTCCTGCGGAATGGTTGTAGGGCAAGCGTATTCCGTTTTAGGTACATCGGTTTTCTCAATCTCGCGCCAGCCACCACGAATATCGATCAGGCTGTGGAATCCTCTGGACTTCAAGATTGAAGTGGTGATGAGCGAGCGGTATCCACCCAAGCAGTGCAGGTAGTACGTTTGGTTGGGGTTGAGTTTGTCCATATTGCGGTTTAGATAATCCAACGGAACATTGATCGCACCTACCACATGTTGGCTCAGGTATTCAGTGGGTTTGCGTACGTCGAGCAGCTGTTCGACTTTGCCTTCTTGATAATCTTTAGCAAACTGACTGGCATCTATGCGGTTGACCGAATCAATTTCCTTGCCTGCTGCCTGCCATGCCTCAATGCCCCCTTTGAGGAAGCCCAGTGTATTGTCATAGCCCACGCGGCTAAGGCGCGTTACGGCTTCTTCTTCGCGTCCTTCAGGTACGATCAGTACAATAGGCTGCATCAAATCTGGGATCAGGGCACCTACCCAAGGTGCAAAGTTGCCATCTAGACCGATAAAGATGGAGCCAGGGATATGCCCTTGTACAAAGTCTTCTTCACTGCGTACGTCGAGCATCAGTGCACCTTCTTGTTCTACTGTTTGTTCGAAAGCTTCAGGAGTAAGGGGGCGCAGTCCTTGATTGAGTACATTGTTGATACTCTGATAGCCCGTTTTATTGAGTTTGGCATTTTTGGCAAAGTACTGTGGCGGGGGTAGCAGGCCTGCGGTTACTTCGTGAATGAATTCCTCTTTGCTCATATCGGCACGCAGGGCATAGTTGGTCTTTTTCTGATTGCCCAGTGTGTCCCATGTCTCTGAGCTCATATTTTTGCCACAAGCTGAACCTGCACCATGGGCAGGATAGACAATCACGTCATCGGGCAATGGCATGATCTTGTTGCGCAAGCTGTCGTAGAGCCAACCTGCCAGATCTTCTTTGGTCAGTTCGCCTGATTTTTGCGCCAGATCGGGGCGGCCCACATCGCCAATGAATAGGGTGTCGCCAGTAAAGATAGCGTAGGGCTTGTCATTTTCGTCGTACAGCAGGTAGCAAGTACTTTCAGGCGTGTGACCGGGAGTGTGTAATACTTGGAACTTTACTTTGCCTACGTGCAGAAATTCACCGTCTTGGGCTTCGTATTTTTCGAATTCAGTCTTGGCATTGGGGCCGTATACGATGGTGGCACCTGTAGCTTTCGCTAAATCCAAATGGCCTGAGACGAAATCAGCGTGAAAGTGTGTCTCGAAGATGTACTTGAGCTTAGCTCCTTCCTTTTCGAGCTTTTCGAGATAGGGCTTGGTCTCGCGAAGTGGATCAATGATGACGGATTCACCTTCGCTTTCAATGTAGTATGCTGCTTCTGCAAGGCAGCCCGTGTACAATTGTTCGACTTTCATGATTAGCTAAATTTTTTTGATTTTAAATCATTGTTACTGCAAAGATGGATTGTTTCAATCGCTCAGAAAGTGATGCGATGCACATAGAGCAACTGCCATAATTGGTGAACTACCAGCCAGCTACATGTTAGGCGCGATCAAGTGAGGGGTGAGTGATTAAAACTGAGTGGGGCCATGAGAGGGAATTGCTGGGCTGTCTCGCGGTTTGCCAAGGAGGAATGCTTCTATATGCCTTCGTGTTAGCTATGGTGAGTGATGGCATGGGGCAATTGGACATGGTACTACAAACTTGTAGCAAGGCACGTATGGATGGTGAGCATGTCATATATGTCACATACGCGAGGGTAGAGTGCAGCATTTTGCGTTGGCAATGAGGTGATTATTGGTCCTTGTAGTAGTACTGAAGTCGAGCTGTACCCCTACCTATTACGGGCACTGGGACATTTGATAGTCGGCACGTGCTGTCTACTTTTGCACTCATAACCCTCGCGTAGGGCAAGTAGGTATAAGCGGGGTACTGTTTTTAAGCAGAGATACTGTCGGCCTGTTGCGCTTGCACCTTAATGGGGAAGGTAAGTACGGGCTGCCAAAGGTGATTGACCACTGCTTCGGAAATGCTTTTCTGGAACAGCCTGCTTAACCCTTTGCGTTGGTGTGTGCCCATCACTACGAAGTCGATACCAGTATCTGCGCTGAAATGGGCAATGCCGCGCTCTACATCGGTATCACAATAAACGTGAAATTGGACGTTGTCGAGCTGATTGGCTTGGGCACAGGCGCGCATGCGGCGCATGGCTTCGCGCGTGGTATCAAAACTGGAAGGAGTGTTGATTTTGAGCAGGTGCAATTCGGCGTTAAAGGCCTTTTGTAGCTCTTTGGGCAACGAGAGATCGACGGGCTGACTGGTGTCGAGAAAATCACTGACGAATACCATTTTGTTCAGCTCCATGCCACTGCGGTCGCATTTGAGCGTCAGTACGGGAACGGGTGATTCTCTGACAATGTGTTGTGCATGTGAGCCGCTGATTAGCTCTTTGGTGCCCGATGCGCCTTCTGTACCCATTACGACCAAATCGATACTTTGGTCTTGGATGTGGTTGAGTATGCCGTGTTCGACGTGATCAATTGTGGACCACACGCGTGCCACGTAGTCTTTTTTGTCAGTAGCCCATTCGAGCAACTTAGCCATGGCTTTGTCGCGCGCTGTGTACAGGTCGTTGTAGTTATAACCTGGTACTTCTTTGAGCTTGCCTTCTTTTGTGAACTCGGCATTAACAGGTGCTGGTACGATATACAGTACGTGTAATTTGGCGCCAGTGGCATCTGCTATCTTTTGTGCGATGCCGTAGGCGTAATCGGCCAGCTCGGAAAAGTTGGTGGGAATGAGAATGCGTTTCATGGCTTTCAGTTTTTATGATGGAACCTATTTGTATCAGTCATACAGTGGAAGTACAGCAATTTTCCATAGGTGCCATCTTTGTGTAGTGCTTCCATGAGAGGCGAGCTGGCGGTACTGGCAGCTAGTGGGTTAGGATGTGCGAAGGTGATTGCGTACTTGTGTCCATGGGCCACCATTCCATGCGGTGACACCGGCTTGCTTGAGGTATTTAGCAGCTATTTCACTGCGTCGCCCAGAAGCACAACACGTGACGATGGGTTTTCCATAGCGTTGCACTTTTTTGATGTTTTGAGGCAATTTGTCCAAGGGAATATTGATTGCACCTTTTACATGCCCTGCTTTGAATTCGGCAGGGGTGCGCACGTCTAACACAATTGCCTTTTGTTTTTTGAGCTCTTCCCAAGGGATCGGTTCAGAGCCAAATAGCTTTTTGAGAAAGCTGAGCATAGTAGCTTTGGTTTGTTTGAGGTGTAATAAAAGAGGGAAGACAGACAGTGGCTACGTAGCCACTGTCTGTAATGATCTCTGTTAGTTTTAGGCAACTTGTGCTTTCAAGTATTCTACTTCTTCAAGGCTACCGCCATTGTATACATGATCGATGCCTTGTGTACGCAAGAAAGCTTCTGCTTGTGCTGAGCGATTGCCCGAGCGGCAATACACTACGATGGGCTTACTCATGCGGCGAAACTCATCTACGTGCTGAAAAATGGTACTTAGCGGAATGTTGATTGCACCATCAATGTGCCCCATAGCGTATTCAAAGGGCTCACGTACGTCTACGAGCGTGGTGCTTTCTTGTGCAAGAATTTTTTTCAGATCCATGATTGTCGTCTTTTAATTTTTGACTGAATGATCGTTCGTTGTGGATAACACAAAGGTATAGGGATAGTTGCGGCCTTGTGGTGACGATAGTCACTTGTTTCTCAGTGGTGTATGTGATAATCGTTACACTATTGCTCACATTACTTGCTTTGGCTTTGGGTCGTAATGGGGGCTTTTTTCTCTATGTTGCGAGGTGTTTTCCCATCAAAAGCGTCTACGGCATCTTGTATCGTGACAAAGAGGTGGTCGATGCCGATTTGTTCTAAAGCATGTGCACGTGTGAGGGCATCGCGTACAGGCCCTTTGAGCCCAACCAAGTAAAAATCAATGCCCTGTTGGCGGAAGTCCTGAATGACGTCGAGTAGGGTATGTACCCCCGTGGAATCTATGTTATTGATACTTTCGGCATCGAGGATAATTGCTTTGAGTTGATCGCCGAGTTGTACTGCATAACTTTCTAGTGTCTCGCGGAAGTGATTGACATTCGCGAAGTACAGCTGGGCATCGAAGCGTATGATGAGCACATCATCGCGTATTTCCAGGTTGTCGAAGCGCTCTACGTTCTTATACACGCGTGTGCCTGGAATTCGCCCCAAACGAGCGATGTGAGGCCGAGTGGTGCGGAAGATGACCATAGCCAACGAAAGAATTACGCCTATGCCAATCCCTTGTTCGATACCCAAGCTCAAAGTGGCTACAAAAGTGATGAGCAACAGTGCCAAGTCGGTGCGATTCGCTTTCCATAGGTGGATGACTTCTTTGTAGTCGATGAGGCCGAACACAGCTACCATGATCACTGAAGCCAGTATGGCCTTGGGCAAGTAGTAGAACAAAGGCGTGAGGAACAGCAAAGTCAGCATGATGAATAGCGCACTGATAATGCTGGCCATCCCCGTTTTGGCGCCCGCCTGATCATTGACCGCGGTGCGTGAAAAGCCACCCGTCACGGGATAAGACTTGAAAAAAGAGCCGCCGATGTTGGCAATACCTAAAGCGATGAGCTCTTGGTTGGGATCTACTTTGTAGTTTTTGTGTCGGGCTTGGATGGCTTTTGCCACAGCAATACTTTCCATGAAGCCTACTAACGAAATGGCAAGTGCTGCCGGCAACAGGGCTTCAATGGTGGCTGCGTCAAACTGCGGCATAGAGAAGCTGGGCAATCCTTTGGGTACCTCACCGACAATTTTCACACCGTAGTCGGTGAGCCCCAAGAGCCAGACAGCTAAAATCCCAAAGACTACAGCCAAGAGTTGGCTAGGCATCGCAGGATGAATGCGCTTGCCCAATAGGATGAGTACAATGCCCAAAATGCCTATAGTGAAAGTCATCCAATTGATGTGGCCAAACTGCTGAATGGCATGCCACAATATTTCGTGAATGTGATGGCTACGCGGAATGTCCACACCAAGTAGGTGTTTCAGTTGGCTCAACCCAATAATGAGTGCTGCAGCGGAAGTGAAGCCACTGATGACAGGGTGCGACAGAAAGTTGACTAAAAAGCCTAGCCGAAAAACGCCCAATCCAAATTGGATGAGACCAACTAACAGCGCCAAAGAAACAGCTAAAGTGATGTAGGTCTCAGTGCCTTGTTCTGCCAGTACGCCTACACCCGCTGCCGTCAGTAAGGATACCATGGCTACAGGCCCTACAGCCAATTGGCGAGAGGTGCCAAATATGGCGTACAGGATCAGAGGTAGGGTACAGGCATATAGACCGTAAATGGGTGGAAGACCAGCAATCATGGCATAGGCCATTCCTTGAGGAATGAGCATCACGCCTACCGTGATGCCAGCAGCTAAGTCGCCAGTGAGCTCTTTTTTGGAGTATTGTGGTAACCATTCAAGGATGGGAACAAACTGTTTTAGGTTCATAACGCAACGGATTATATGAGTGTGAACAGGTGTTATTGATTGTACGCAATGTAAACTTAAAAGTGATAGCGTCCTTAATAGGATTTTGAGCTGATGCAAAGGTCAGGTGAAATGTAGGGGGGGATCGTGATGGCTGTCACAACCTTTTGCCCTGTCATAACGTGTGAGCATATGTAATCGAACATGTCGTGTGGTGGCTAAAGGTGTCTATATATGCCGAATTACTTATAAAGACATTTTGTAGTAGTGTAAAGTCAGGTGTTTTTACAAACACAAAAACCTCATCTTACTGATGAGGTTTTTGTGTGCACCATGTCACAAAAACTTTAGTCAATCAATGCTTCAGCGATGCGTTGAGCGGTCAAGCCCAGTTTTTCGTAGAGTACTTGGTAGGGAGCAGATGCGCCAAAGCGATCTAGTCCGATTACTTTGCCTTCCATACCTACGTATTTCCACCAACAAAGGGTAGCACCTGCCTCTACAGCTACGCGTTTGCGAATGTGCGAGGGGAGCACCTGTTGTTGCCATTCAGCCTCCTGTTGGTCAAACAACTCCGTACAGGGCATGTTGACGATGCGCACTTTGTAGCCGCGTTCGTTGAGCAGTTTTTTAGCCTGTAGGGCCAGAGATATTTCCGAACCACTGGCGATGATGATTCGGTCAAAGCCTTCGTCTTCGCACAGTACATATCCACCTTTGTGAACTAAGGTGGCTGGTGCTAAACCTTGGACTTCGCGAGGGTACACGGGTAACTTTTGACGGGTGAGTACTAGACAGGTGGGTCCAGTACGGTGTTGCAGTGCTAGTTTCCATGCCTCAGCTGTTTCATTGGCGTCCATAGGGCGGATGACGCGCATATGTGGCATGGCACGTAGCGCTGTTAGATGCTCTATGGGTTGATGCGTGGGGCCATCTTCACCCAGACCAATAGAGTCGTGAGTGAGTACATAGATTACTTGTAGCCCCATGAGTGCCGACAGGCGCATAGCCGCACGCATGTAGTCAGTAAAGACGAAGAAGGTACCTCCATAGGGCAACACGCCACCATGCAGTGCTAAGCCATTCATGATAGCGGCCATAGCGTGTTCGCGCACTCCGAAATGAATGTAGCGCCCTTGGCGGTTGGTCGGTGTGAAGGCAGTTTCCCCTTTTGGGAAGGTTTTGTTGGAAGGCGTCAGATCAGCCGAGCCACCTATCAGTGAGGGGATGCGCGGTGCAATGTAGTCGAGCACCTTTCCAGAGGCGGCGCGGGTAGCCATTTGTTCATCTGAAAAGAGCGGTATGTCCAATGCATCGGACGGCACTTCTTTACTAATCGTAGCATCCCATTGTTGAGCACGTACGGGATCAGAGGCCTTGAAGGCCTGCAGTCGTTCGCGCCATTGTGATTCGAGCGCTGCTCCTCGTTGGCGCGTTTCTTCGGCCAGCGATCGTATGGGCTCTGGGATGAAGAACGTTTTGTCGGGCGGCAAGCCCAGTTCACACTTGGTTAGCCGGGCTTCCTCTTCGCCCAAAGGTTCACCATGCACACTGGCAGTGCCCGCTTTGTTGGGGCTTCCATAGCCAATGGTAGTGCGGCACGCAATGAGTGAAGGCTTGTCGGTCACTTCTTGTGCCCAAGAAATGGCCTTTCGGATGGCGTCGTAGTCGTGGCCATTGATGCGTTGTACATGCCAGCCGTAGGCTTCAAATCGCTTGCATACATCTTCACTGAAGGAAAGGGCAGTAGGGCCATCAATGCTGATGCGGTTGTCGTCGTACAATACGATGAGTTTTCCGAGTTTCAAGTGTCCTGCCAGCGAGCAGGCTTCATGGGAGATGCCTTCTTCCATGTCGCCGTCACTGGCGATTACCCATGTATAGTGATCTATGGGCTGATGGGCGTCGTCGTGGAAACGGGCTGCTAGCGAGGCCTCAGCAATAGCCATGCCTACCGCAGTGGCAATACCTTGTCCTAAGGGTCCGGTAGTAGTCTCAACACCGGGTGTATGGCCGTATTCGGGGTGGCCTGGCGTTTGACTGCCCCACTGCCGGAAATTTTTTAGCTCATCCAAAGGCAGCTCGTAGCCAAAGAGATGCAGCAAGCTATAGAGCAACATGCTACCGTGCCCCGCAGAAAGCACAAAGCGATCTCGATCAAGCCATTGTGGATTGTTCGGGTTGTGCTTGAGGAAATCTTTCCACAATACAGCAGCCACATCGGCCATACCCATGGGCATGCCAGGGTGGCCAGATTTGGCTCTTTGCACGGCATCTATGCTCAAGCCGCGAATGGTGTTAGCCAATAGACGCAAGTAGGTTTTGTCCGTAGTAGCTGAATGTGTAGTATGAGCCCTCATGGTCAGTAGCAGGTTTTTAGCGCAAAGCGCAAAAGTGGGGCTAATATCCCAAAATTGAGCGAGGCATTTTGCAAGCCCCCTGCCCGTTGTGCAGAAAAATCCGCCGGCGAATCCAATAGCCACTACTTATTGTTTTTGGCGATGGCATTAAACAACTGGCCTCGGCCTGTATGGATCCGGAAAATGGGTATGGCCACGACATTCAAACAAATGTTTGGACGACTACGCGTGATCAGAAGCTCCACTTACGCGGAAAAGAGAAGAGAAAAAACGCCGAAAGGGATTGACGCATTGACATTTGTGGCTATCTGCTACACTTGACCTTGAGCTCAGCATTTACAGATAGCCATATTTCTCATGTGAATGTCAACCCTCCAAAGAGAAACTGAGATTATTGGTACCCGGAGCGGGACTTGAACCCGCACGGCCCTTACGGGCCACAGGATTTTAAGTCCTGCGTGTCTACCAATTCCACCATCCGGGCATATGGCCTTTCTGGGCTCAAAGATACAGTGTGTGTAGAAACGAAAAAAGCCTCCAAAAATGAAGGCTTTTGAGCGGGAGACGGGACTCGAACCCGCGACCCCAACCTTGGCAAGGTTGTGCTCTACCAGCTGAGCTACTCCCGCATGGCTGGTGCCCTTCTACCGAAGGCGACGCAAATATACAGCAACACTTGTCAAACTGACAAGCATTCTGCCTCAAAAAATGAGGCGAAGGAGATGAACTGCGTGCAAGAAGCTGATTTACAAATTATTGTTATGAAAAAAAGGTTGAAAAATTACTGGGTTTTAATTGATTGATTTTTAGTTATTTGAGAAAAAAGATCCCAGGATAAACTCTGATGATCAGCATGTTGCATAGGTCCCTTCTGTCATAAGATGTAGGATAAACTACTTGTTGGGTGATGGTATGTCCTCTTCATTCGAAAGAGGTATGTGGGTGTTATTCGTTGTATTTTGCTTGTAGCCAATCGAGGAGTTGCCTCAAGCTGTTCTTTTTGTCCTCTTTGTATCTGATGTGGTTGTAAAGTGCATTTTCTTCCGTATAGAGTGTGCACCATTCCATGGGCAACAAGTGGCTAGAGCGTTTAAGGGAGGCGATGTCTAACACCAGCCCAAATGGATGATTCTTTAGTGCATTTCGGAAGGGACGAGGTAGAACTACTGGCTGACTTTTAGTCAGCACTTGGGCAAGGGGGCCTTGAGGTATAAGCCACAATATTTCGTGTTGAATTATCAACAAAGCAATGGGCTTGCCTGTCCGGAAAAAGACATCTCCCACGTCTATCAAGTCTATTTCCCATATATTGTCACTACGTGCTTTGATCAGATAATGTGCTTCCGCAGCAGCCAGCGAGTGACGCAGGGCTGCTATATCCTGAACGTAAAGCCCCCACACCAATCCCTCGTCGGGTTCGGTATAATGCGCGATGAGCAGTTCACCTCCAAAGATTCCTTGGGCCTCTTCTATGGTCAGATGTACTGATTGTAAGATAGACTTGATAAAATCGCGCGTGGCGGGATGTTCGGTCAGCCACTGATCGGTTGTGAGAAGATCAAATGCTAAGGAAATTGCTACATCGACTTTGCCTTTCGGCAAATGGGCAGAGAGGTCGAACTCGGGGGTATCTTTAAAGAGCCGAGCTACAAAATCATCGGACAATTCTTTCTTCAGATGGAAAGTGAGACTTCCCTCAGAGTACCCTCGTGCAAAATCGTACCATCCTGAGAGCCAGTTTCCTTTCAAAGCCTGAGGGGCGATGTCAATCAGGGTAGCTGTGGTGCGTATGCTGGGGTGTTGGCTGGCAAAGTCTAATGACATCCACATGGTGAGATCATGAGAGGCACCCAAAGCCTTTCGTGCGTGTTTTTGGGCACTTAGTGCCTCTTGAGGGTCTAAGTACATCCAGTTTCGAATATCATCTTCCAAGGGGGTGGGCCATCCACTTTGCAAACGCATACCGATATAGGCCACTTGGTTGTTCCAGGCCACGAAGGGCATCTCAGGCTGGCGATCTGCACCTTGGAAATAGGCTATTTGATATCCCCCCTTGTGTGGCTGGATTTCAACAAGCTGGGTGGCAGCGGTTCGTGTAAATGCCAGTGTGTCTTTCAGTGGTAGTGTCCAGACGATAAGCAAAAGAGTAGGGTCGTGTTTTGCTACAACAGAAAATAATGCACAGCGTTTTTGCACATCAATACCTGTGGCAGCTGGATTATCGAGTATGGTGCCCAAAAAGGGCGCGTCCTTTTTTATGGAAGCCAGAAAGTTGCGGTAAAGCGGTTGCTGACGTAATTGTTCAAAATCGGCTTTTTCTAACAGACTTGCCATGTCGAATACACATGCAAAACTGACATTGCCAGGGATGTGGTCCAGTACATCTGGTCGATATACTCCATCTTTTTGACAGGAACTCCAATAAAAGATGCTCAAGCCAAGTGTGGGTATGAGTATGAGGAAAAAAGTTTTTTTCATCGGTGCTTTTTGATGTTTGCACGCTATATAATACGAAATACTAATAGCAGGGAATGTAGTACTTCAAAGAATTATACTCACCTCAAAGTTCCGGTAGTCAAAGGTAATGATTCAAGTCAAATATTTTCAGTATTTCATTGTCTTTAAGAACCACTGAGACTGCCTTCTTTTTTTAACCCAATCCGTGCAATAGAGTGGACTGGGGCTAAAGCTGTAAAGCCCCAAATATCCAGCCAAAGATGTACGCATACAACCAACCACGTTTTGTTCAGGCTGTAAGTCGTCGGTAGTTTTGGGGCTTCACCAAAACTACAAAAAATGTGAAAAGGAAATCGGGAAAGGCCTATCGGGCAGCCTGCTTGAGCGCTACGAGAAGTGCGATAGCATCATCAGGAATTTTTGAAAGCAGCGTGTGTAAAGGCACTTAAATACCCTGACAAATCTTCTTACCTTTTAAACCACAGAGCCAGCAAGAGCTACCCAAAGAGCACAAAGTGAGATGGGTCAAGAGGAATGAATTCTACCTAATTATTACGGATATTGACTGCAGAGCCTAAAATGTCGTTTATCCGACAAAGCGGGCAAATTTTCTAAAAAACACTGGTTTTTATTTATTTATTTATTTGCGCTTGCGAAACATTTTTTAACCTTTAAAATAAAGCAAGCATGAAAAGTTTAGTTGTTTTATTACTTACCTGCATGGGTATGGTAATATTGCCAGATACTCAGTTGGAATTGGATTACCAAGCTATTGAGCAATTAGGTGATACCTGTTCTTTATCTGAGGAAGAAATTGTGAATATAGCCACCTTGCACAATCAAATTCTTCCTTCTGCAATTCAAAATATGGAAGGGAGATCTCTAGAAGATTTATACTCATCTTATAGAGCTTATTTAAGATCAAACTACCCAGAGGGGTACAAGTCCTTTAACTTGGATGTGCGTCTTACGCAAGAATTATTTACCTTTTCTGTGGCTGAGTTTTCTTTTTCTAGAAAGTTGTCTAAAGAGTTTAGAGGGGCTACACAAAAAGCCATTGATGTTGTTTTGGAAGCAAGCTCTTTGGAGGATTTAGAAAGAAATTTAGATAAGCTACTTAGTAGTTCTTTAGTTTTAGAGTTGAATGAATGTGAATTGATGGCAATCCAAGTATTTGCTGAAGTGGCTAAAAAGTCAGCAGTATATTGGATAAAAGGAAATCAGGGGATGTTAAAGTGGGATTTTGGTAAATTCATTTGTGCTGATGCTTTAGGTGCGTATTCGGGTTTTGTGGGTAGTGCTGTACTTGCGCCTGTACCAGGTGCAAATGCCACGATAGCTGTAGCCGCAACCTTTGGTACAGTTTGGGATTCAGCAAGTTATTCTATGTCAGGTAGATGAAAGCTAAAGTATCCAGGGTTGTTGTACAAGTAATCCTGGATGCTTTGTTCTCTAGTCTGCCGACGTTTACGAAAGGTCAAATAAACTCAACTACTTCGCTATGACTATAAATCGCAGCATACTAAGAATATTAAAGGCCATAACACTAAGTTTGAACCTTTTTGCTTTGATTACTCTGTTTGATTATTTATCCGGCACTTCTTTAGAAGAGCAGATCAACCGGAATCTGGCCTGGGGATTTATTACGGGGTTTGGAATCGAGTTTTTGACTCCTGTGGTCCTTGCTTTGTTTTTAAAAAAAAGAGGGAAAGACGTGGAATAAAGAATATGATGTAAGTTCTGCCCGTAATGGGTTTGGGAATTGTTTATTTGCGTTGCGGCCTCCGCCTGCCTTGCAAAGCTTCGCCGCAGCTCGGGCTGCGCCTGCGTTTTGCACCTTAGCGGAAACCACACCGACGGCGTGCTCATTTTTCCAACCCACTTCGCTCCGGCTATGCCCGAAAGGCACCGCAGGGCAAATTTCCATAGAACAGGCCCTAATTGCAGCGGGTGTCAACCCACTGTTTCCATTTTATATCCATGTGCAGCCGCCTTGGCCAGGCCTTGATTTTTTGCTTCTTTTGGGTCAAGCCAAAAGAAGAAGCTTTTTTAGGTTACAGCTAGTAAGCTAAAAAAATTTGTGTTTTATGAAAAACCGCTGTATCTTTTGCAGCGAAGTATATAGAAAACACGCATCCACAGGTGGTAATAACAAAAAAAAAAGACATCGTATTGCGGCTAAACCACGGCTTTCCGAGCAGCCGTTTTGGCATATTTTTTAACCAAAATTTTTTGTCATGAAACGTTTTAATCGTTTTTCTACTGTTAAATGGGGGGGGGTAAAAGCCTCTTCCTGC
>JALSGS010000030.1 GCA_026982695.1 Saprospiraceae bacterium | reverse complement strand
GCAAATTCGCTTTTTTCTCTACCACTTAGCTTGCGCATTAGGTCTTCGGCTTTTCGCTTAGCCAGCTCGCTGAGGCTTTCCAATTCATCGGGGTTTTGGCCCATTTCGCGCGCCGCCTGTTCGGCCAACTCATTCTTTTTTTTCAGCACTTTTTCGCCTAGCTCTTCGGCCAAATGCTTGGTCTTTTCGAGCCATTGGCTTGCTTTGTCCAATACGAGCTCACCTACTTGCTCTACAGTTTCCTCTACCTTTTTCATGGTTTCTTCGCCCGTTTCGAGCAGTTTCTCACCTACATCTTCCGCCATATTTTTGGCCTTATCTACAACTGGTGCAGTAGTCTTGAGGAGCTCTTCGCCCACTACTTCCGCAGCATCTTTGGCTCTATCGGTAAGGGGCTTCACGTGCTGCTGTGCCTCATCTATGAGGGGCTTGGTCTTTTGTTCCAATTCAGCTTTGAGTTTGGCCGCACGTTGGCGGGCTTGTGCTAACAGCTCTTCTACCGATTTTTTGGGCTGCTCATCAGTGCGTTTTGGTTGTTCTTCTCTCATTGGAGGCGATTTTTGTGCTGATAAATAATCACGTATTGGTATTTGTTTGCCGATTTCGCGTGTCTGAGCTCTCACTTTGGCGGTAGCTGAATGCGCAAGCGCTTTCAAGCTAAAAAAAAGCTTTTTCACGTCGCTGATCAAGATCATAGCTTACGAGTTTTTGCGCAAGCAAAATGACGTCCATACATAAAGTGAACGCAGCAAGCAGAAGTGAAGTTGTCTCATCGGCATATGTATTGCCCATGCACTACGTCATGGTTTGCAAGCAAACCCGCCGCATAGTCGCAATATCGGCAGGGCGCGTGCGGCAACACCCCCCAATGAGGCGCACACCCAATCCAAGCCACTCAGCCACATAGGTATACCAATCGACTGCACAAGTGGGCTGCTCCCAACGGCGTTGCATCGCATCCCATTGTTCGCCACTGTTGGGATAGGCCACTAAGGGCTTATGAGTTACTGTGCGAATACGTGTTAACAAGGGGGTCACCCACTGAGGTGAAAGGCAATTGACGCCTAATGCCGTAATCTGTTCGTGTTGGGCTGCCAATGCAGCCACCTCTTCGATAGGCGTACCATCGGCCAAGTGGGCCGTATCGCGGCAGCTAAAGCTCATCCAGGCGTCGCGTTGGGGCCAGCGAGCAAGTAGCTCGAGTAAAGCTCCTACCTCCACCCGATCGGGAATGGTTTCAAATGCCCAACAATGCGCTTGTGTTTGCGCCAATACAGCCATGCGAGGCGCGTGAAACTCCACCAATTCCTGACGGCTAAGCCCGTAATTGCCCCGATATTCTGCTCCATTGGCCAGAAAAGCGCCATACGGGCCAACACTCGCAGCCACAAGCCATGCCCGTGTGTGGCCTTTCGGCAAACGACGCTTGCAGACCCGAGCAGCATCTTGGGCAAGGCGTACGGCCAGATGAAAAAGCCGATCTTGTGCCCACGGATGAATGCCCTTTCGGGCAAACCCCTGATGAGTAGCTTGATAAGTAGCCGAAATAGCGATGTCGGCTCCTGCCCAATAATAGTCGTAATGGACCCGTGCAATGGCCTCCGGCAGCTGGCTCAACACCGCTGCAGACCACAACTCGTCGTCCAATGCGATACCGCGATACTCCAGTTCGGTGGCTACGCCACCATCAAGAATGAGCACAGAATGCTGGGCCAAAGCATCTCGCAAAGCCTTCATGAGAACAAGGTACGACAAGCCCCTCATTTGTCGGCAGCTGCGCTAGGCAAAATGCCATCTTTGACCAACAATTGCACGTAACGCGCAGCACCTGCCTTGTTCACATGCTGGTAGTCGCCAAAAAGATGATCGCCTCGCAATGCCGTGCTATAATCCCACACAGGTAAACCCGTAGCCTGCTCGACCTGGTGCTTAAACTCCGCGAGGTTTGTGATGCGAGCAGCAAAGGGTGGCCAATAGGGATTGATGAGCAAGCGAACGTGCACACCACGTGCTTGAGCCTCACACACCAAAGTTGCTAATTGCTCCATGAGATAAGTTTGGGTCGTAATTGCATAAGGTAGTGCATGCTCATTCGCTTGTTTCATGCGAGGTGTAATAATGCGATCGAGCAGCCAGTCTTCATCGCTGTGCCATAAATAAAACAGGGCGCGTTGGAAAAGCTCACTGTTGTAGCGAAACAGATGACTGAGCACTCCACCCCACCATGCTTTGGGCACGCGCCGCCTAATGAGACTATCGAGACGTGCCGACCAATGGCGATAAGTGTTGAAGCTGGCCACGAGCGGATCATTGGTCCGATCGCACATCGTCACATCGATGAGTAGCAATTCACCGCTCTTTCCATATCGGTCCAACCAATCAAGTACCAACACGCGTCCCAAATCGATGCTCAAGGCATTGTAACTGAAGTTCATACTACGCAGTCCCGACTGCCGTTCTATTTCGGGTTGGTAAAATATCAGCCCCCGAGAATTGCCTAACAGCAGCACATCGGCCTGGGCACGCCCCTGATATAAACGCGAATAGCGAAACTGACTATGTGCCACGCCTTGCTGAAGCACCCAACCGCCCAACCGGTCACCAGCCCACACACATAGCAACCATGCTACCCAAAACCACCACTGAGTCCGAATAGCTACAGGTGAAGATTCAGCAGTCGATATGTGGGATTTTTTTATCAATGTAGCACATTTTCAAAACTGAAAGTAGATGAACGCATTGGCACCGAAAGTGCCGAAAAAGGCGATCAGCCACAACATCACGGCCCAGGTGGCCCACTGCCATTGTGGCTTGCGCCAGATAAGCTGCTGCCAATTGAGCCGCATGCTTGTGCCATCTACCCATAAGAGCAAGGCAATGAGCAGCCCACCTTTAAGTACCTGAAACTTGTTGATGACCAAGCTCCACGAAAAGGTAGACCAGTCACTTACCCCTTCAAACACGGCCATTGCCGTGCCAAAGTCAGGACTTCGGAAAAACACCCATGCCACATTGGTCAAAGTGTACACGATTAGTACATTGAGCAACCGACGGCCCACAGCAGGCATGCCCACAGCACAAAGCCATTTGCCGAAAGGCGGACCCACAAGGCGCTGCCCTACCAAATACAAGCCGTGCAGCAACCCCCAAAACACGAACACCCAAGAGGCACCATGCCACAACCCACCCAACACCATAGTGATCATGAGGTTGCGATAAGTACGCCAAGCACCATGGCGGTTGCCACCTAAGGGAATGTACAGGTAATCGCGCAGCCAGGAAGAAAGCGTGATGTGCCAGCGCATCCAAAACTCGCTAAAGCTCTGACTAAAATAGGGTGCCCGAAAGTTTTCGGGAAAGCGAAAGCCCATGATTCGAGCTAGGCCAATGGCAATGTCGCTATAGCCCGAAAAATCGCAGTAGATCTGAAAGCTGTAAAAGACAATGCCAATGAACAGATGCAGGGCAGCAAAACTGTGGGGCGATTGAAAACACTGATCGACAAAGGGAGCAAGCGAGTCGGCAATGGCTATTTTTTTGAAAAACCCCCACAGTACCTGTGTACCCCCAATTACAAAGTTGTCCCACCGAAAGTGATGATCGCGCTGAAACTGAGGCAAAAGTGCTGCTGCTCGTACAATGGGCCCTGCTACCAATTGAGGGAAAAACGCAATGTAAGTAGCAAACCGCAGTAAGCTATCGGTGGCGGGAATCTTCCGACGGTACACATCGATAGTATAGCTCATCGACTGAAAGGTGTAAAAGGAAATGCCTACAGGCAAGATGATGTGAAGCACATCCCAATTGACTTGCCAACCCAACATACTCAAAAAAGCTGCGGTGGAGGCAGCAAAGAAGTTGAAGTATTTGAAAAAGGCCAACACGCCCAAATTGACTACAATGCTGACAACCAACAACCATTTCCTCCTATTTGGCTCTTCAGTGCGACTTAAACGCTGCCCCACAAAGAAATCTACTAGGGTAGAAAAAGCAATCAACCCCAAAAAACGCCAGTCCCACCACCCATAAAAGAAGTAACTCGCCAACAAGCACCACCACAACCGCCATTGCCCCCTGAGGTGAAAATACACCGGCAAAAAGAACGCAATAAAGACGAGAAACGGCAGGCTATTAAAAATCATTGCCCCTTAGCTTTACCATCAAATGAATGTGACGTTTGCAGCTCTGCCCTTATAGCCTGCACCCAGATGCGATAGGCCGCGCCGTTGATGTGTATGCCATCGCGTGTAAAGCGAGCGTCCAAGCGGCCTTGCGCATCGCACAGTAGCGCATGCAAGTCTAAATAGCGCAAGCCATAACGTGCACTTAACCGTACCAAGCCTTCATTTACCCGATCAATATCTTCATTGGAAATACCCAAGGGCCGCACTTCGTTATTGACTGGCAAGAGGCTTTGCACTATTATGTGGCTTTGTGGCAAAGCCGCCACTAGCTTTTGCAAAAGCAATTCGTACTGGGACAATACGAAGTCTGGTTCGTGAAAGAGCAAGTCATTGACGCCAATCATAAGCAATACCCATCGAGGCTGTAGGGCAACCACCTGGTCCATACGTGCCATCAGACCTGCAACATGATCGCCCTCTATACCGCGGTTGCACACCACGAACTCGGGCAACCACTCCTGCCATTCTCCCTGACGCGTCAGCGAATTGCCCCACATCACGATATCTGCGCGTTTAGTAGGCAACATGTCTAATTGTGATTTTCGGTGCACATAGCTGGCCCCAATGCCTTGTGTGCGAAACCGGTACCACAAATACTTCCACCCTCCCAACCGCTGTACCGACCACAGCCCCACACCCAAAGCCAACCCATTGGCCAACAACGAAACAACAAGCACCCACTTGATCAGCTGATCACTCATCGTCGTGTAAAATTTCATCGATAGCTACTCGGTGCTTGTGGCGAGTAGGTAAAAAGTTGTGCTCAGGATTGCGCATGAGTATTAATGCCGCTGCCTGCTGCGCTACAAACCAAGGTATACCCCACAGCGAACGCCATACGACTGCAGGCACCGGCGTAAGCCACAATGTCCACAGCACATTGAGCCCAAATACGAGCAGTGCGATACTCAAAACCGCCGACCAAACTGGCCACACCCACAACCCCAGAAAGGCCCAAAGTACAGCGCCACCTACGGTGAACAATAAAGGAGGCATGGAAGTGAGGATGCCAAACAATACTTGATTCCAACTACCACTGCGGATCCCCTGCCACAGTAGTCCTAGTGCATAAGGCACGTTTTGAAAATACGAAAACAGCCACCGACTTCGCTGGGTTCGTGCAGCCCGAGGCGTAGTCACCTTTTCGTCATACACCACCGCTTCTCGGGCCCATGCAATGCGATGATTGCGACCTACTAACCAATTTTGCAAAATCTTGTCTTCCTGCATCATGCGTCGGCCCTGCATTTGCCCACGCACCACCTCAGAACTGTTTAACCACGCTCTGTACAAATTGGAATGTACAGCCATACCCGAGCCCGAAATTACCGCAGAACTGCCCAACAACCAGGGCACATAGCGCTCTACGTAGTTTTTGTAAAACTCACCCGTAGCATCGGCACAAGCAATGACGGTGTCGAGATTCTTAGCTCGTCGTTGGCCCTGTATAGCCTTCCATCCTGCTTGTACGTATCGGCTCAAAACTTCTAACATACGCGGATGGGCCAGATTATCGGCATCAAATACAATTGTGTAGTCATGGGGGCGGACAAAGCGCGCGACTGCATAAGCAATGCTCTTTACCTTGAGGTCGAGCGCTTGCTCGGGAAACAACACTGTCAGGCGCCTATCGTGCAAGTCCCACTGCTGGGCCGAACAGCGATCGGCTACCAGGTAGATGTGTAGATGAGGCCAGGTCTGTTGCAACAAAGACGCCACCAATGGCCGTGCTATGGCCACATCTTTCCAGGCAGTGACAATGCAGGCATAGTCAGGTGTAGCATTTGGGTCCTGTGGCGTTAGCTTTTCGCCGCATCTGCGCGATACGATTACCATCACAAAAGGCCACAGCAGAAAAAAGGCAAAGGCTACTGCCACTACACCAAAAACGCCTTGTACTAGTTCCATAAAAATCAGACATTTACACCATTAGATGCAGCAGCTTTCCACCGCGCATCGATGCGGCGGCGGTTGGCCTGACTACCCAATACCCATCTCAACGCATCAATGACTGCACGCCGCTGTACGCCGTAGCCCTTTCGGGCAAAAGCCAACCACTGCTTGGGAATAACTACTGCAAAAAACCATGCCGCGAATGCGGCAAAGGCCCAAGTAGGTCGGTTTCGCCACATAAAATACCAGCGATTCCGAGTTTGAAAAAACACTTTCAAACCACTTTGTGGCCCGATCGTGTAAGATTCATCATGCCATACATGTGCCCGTGGCTCTACCCACAACTCCCAACCCACTGAGCGCATGCGCTCAGCCCAGTCGAGCTCTTCGTAGTACAGAAAAAAGCGCTCATCCATAAATCCCACCTGATCGATCACCTCACGTCGTACCATCATGGCAGCACCATGCACATATGCTGTGCGAAACGGATCCTGCCACAAGTGCCAGGCCGTAGTGCCACGCCTCAAGGTGCGATTGCGCCCCGTAAGCGGATGCAGCGCCGTCTTTCCCGCATAAAGTACTTGAGCTGGTCGGCCATTTTGGCCTCGAGCCAAAATCAAAGGACTGACAGCCCCTGCGCGAGGGTGTCCGTCTAAAAATTGAACTAACCTACTTATCGTCTGCGAATCAGGAAATGCATCGTTGTTCAGAAAAAACAAATAACGCCCCTGCGCATGCGGCAGTGCTAACGCATTGCCCCCAGCAAAACCGAGATTTTCATCTGAATACACAAAACGCACCTGCGGAAATTCATCGGCCCACAACCGAGCTGAATGGACCGGTGCAGAGCCATTATCTACCACAATGACCTCGTAATCCCCCTCTATCTGCTGCAACGAACGCAATAAACGCCTTGTCATCGCAGGCGCATTGTAGTGCACGGTGATGACGCTCACCTTTCGTCGATTCATCCCAATTTTTCATTTATCGGGGGGATAAATACTACTACTTTAAACCTACCTATAGACCTCCAAGCTTTCTTTCAACACTCCTCTTCCTGAATAAGTGCTGGCAAGGTTTCAATCACAATCTTCATGTCGTTGATTAAAGAGCACTCACGTGCATATTGCACGTCGAGCTGTACGCGTTCCTGTGCCGACATCTTTTTTTGTCCTTTTCGTTTCACTTGCCACAAGCCCGTCAAGCCAGCTGGCGCTAAAAATCGCTGCACCCACTCATCGGTAGTAAGCTGCTGCGCTTCGTAAAGGGGTAAGGGCCGGTTGCCTACAATACTCATGTCGCCCTTAAGCACATTGAATAGTTGTGGTAGTTCGTCAAGGCTTGTCCTACGCAAAAAACGGCCCACTCGGGTCACACGCGGATCGTGCTCCAACTTGTGAAAAGCTGGTCCCTCATCATCAGCATAGCGATTTAGATGGGCCAGCTCCGACAAGCGCTTGTCGGCATCGACGTACATGGAACGAAACTTGTAAAAATCAAATATACGGAAGCCCTGCCCAGCACGTTTCGATACGTATAATACAGGCCCTCGTGACTCCAATTTAATAGCTAAGGCGATGAGTAGCATCAATGGACTCAACACGAGCAATGCTGCTCCTGCCACAACAATGTCAAACAGCCGCTTGGCCCAAGGCACCTTATACGCCGATATGGGCAGGGTCTCCTGTGCGCTTTTACTATTTGGCTTGTCATGCACGCGAAAGAGCGGTTTGTACTGCCACAAAAACTCGGCACGACGCGCCACATCTTCCCATCGCAATGGGTAATCATAGCAGTCATCTACCCCTGGGTGCATGGCTTTCCATTTGTGGCCGGGATGTCCGCGATTCACTACAATCACAGGCACACGCCACAAGACAGGATGTTCGGACAAAGCTTGCACCAAAGCAAATTTACTACTCAGCAAGTGGTCTAAATCTATCGCAATAAAGAAAGGTTGATACTCCTGGCCTTGCGGCATCCGTTGAACATAACGCGCTAGCCACCGATAGCATACAAAGGCGTTGTCAAACGAGCGAATAGGATACAATTCCTCGCGTGTGTACTGCCCCTGAAGCGTACCATAAGTGAGGTAATGTGCAAACTTGCCATCAAAGCCTACAGCCAATACAACGCGAGTATTGGTACGAGTGTGTACTAGGGTTAGGTTCATAGTGTGTTGTTTCTTTCACAGGATGTAGGTGCCTCATAAAGGCACAGAAGACTTATGTAATATTTGGTCCACTGTTTGCAGTAATCGTTTCGGATCAAAAGGCTTTACCAATACGTCAGCTACATTCAATTGAGCGCACTGCTGTGCGTCCATTTCTGCACCATCAGCCGAAACGACAATTACTGGCACTTCGCGGTACCACCCACTACTACGCAATTGGGTGAGGAAAGTCATCCCATCAAGACGGGGCATAGCCAAATCTAATACGACAAGTGCAGGCACATTACCAACTGCTAACCAAGAAAAAGCTTCTAAACCATCACGGCAAGATACTACTTCATAGGTACGTCCCAGAAAGGTTTCAAGCAGATAGCGCATAGCTATCTGATCCTCTACAATAAGGATGGCATTGCCAGTCACTGCAGGCATGGTCGTTTTGGTTAAAATTGTAAAACCTCGTGTGCTGCAGGTAAATGCCTTAACTTAAAAAGTGACAGATAGGACATTAGCCACCCACAAGCACTGCGCTCAAAAACACGGGGGGGAATAATTTTACTTCTCTGGTGGGGGGAACTTTAGCTCGTCAAATTCACTGATTACTCAAAGATACAAAAGCTTATTCACGTATCACAACTCCATTTCCCAATAGTCATGTCACAATGAAGATAAGATACAACTCATAAAATTACTTTGCACACAAATACATAACAAATTTTTTCCAGAAAAACACATTCAAAACGTACATATAAACTAGAAAAAAAATCATACATAAAACAACTAATTTAATTGTTTTTCTCCAGTCACTATTTTTTCACATTTACACACATGAAAACACAGCAATACTTTCTACAAAAAGTGACAATGTAAATCAGTACTTTTTTTAATTGATACACTCAATATTCCCACTGACCAAACGCCCACTAAGCACTTTGGCAGTATCTTGGAAGCCCTATAAAGGGGGAAGGTATGCAAGGTCCATGCATTCACTACATAGGCATCACCTTCTGAATGCAAATACTATTGAAAATTAGAAAACTAATTAATGAAAGTTGTTTTTTGGACGGCATTGGGCATTGCTTTATATACCTACATAGGCTATGCAGCACTTTTATGGTTTTTAGTAAAATGTAAGCGCCTATTCAAGCCTTCAGCACCTATATCAACACCCGATACATGGCCTAATGTGACATTTATCATTGCTGCGTGGAACGAAGAAGACTTCATCCAAAAAAAACTAGACAACAGTCAACAATTCGACTATCCAGCTAACAAGCTACGCATTCTGGTGGTGACAGATGGTTCTACAGATCGCACGCCTGAATTAGTAAGCGCCCATCCACCTGGTCCTTTCGAAGTCATTTTAGCGCATCAGCCTAAACGACAAGGCAAAATTGCAGCTGTGAACCGCGTCATGCCCATGGTCCAATCGCCTATTGTAATTTACAGCGATGCCAACACTTGGGTCAACCCCCAAGCCATCAAAAACATAGTAAGGCACTATAGGGATCCACAAGTGGGCGCCGTAGCTGGTGAAAAACGCATAGCCCTTCCGGAAAAAGGCGATGCACCCGGTGCAGGCGAAAGTATATACTGGAAATACGAATCAACTCTTAAACGGCTCGATGCTGAATGGCACAGCGTAGTAGGTGCTGCAGGAGAGTTATTTTCCATTCGCACCTGCTTATACGAAGCTGTGCCATCCGATACCATTGTAGAAGACTTCTTTCTCACCACGCGCATTGCCATGCGCGGTTATCGGGTGGCGTATGAGCCTCAAGCATATGCCATTGAAAATCAATCGGTATCCATAGAGGAAGAACTCAAGCGAAAGATTCGCATTGCAGCAGGTGGCCTACAAGCCGCCTGGCGCTTGCGCAGCTTGGTCAATCCCTTTCGCTATGGATCGCTTAGCTTTCAATACATCTCTCATCGGCTTTTACGCTGGACGCTTGCTCCTATGAGTCTGCCTATACTTTTCATCACCAACGGATGGTTGGCTCCTACTCACTGGCTATATGGTACGCTCTTCGGCACCCAAATTGCTTTTTACAGCATGGCCTTAGCTGGCAAACTGCTGGCCCGTCGCCCTATGCGCTTCAAAGCTTTCTTTATTCCGTACTACTTCTGCGTGATGAATTATGCCGTATATCGCGGTTTTTTTCGCCTAATCAGTGGTCGTCAAAGTGTATTATGGGAACGTGCTCAACGCATCCAATGACACTACCTGCCTATCCATCGCTATCACTCGACCAATAACAAGATATTTTCTACCCAAAAACGAAATAATCCTACACTTCACCTTAGGCATCAACACCTTTGCAACAGCCTCGTGACACCCCACGAAAACCAGAAAAAGAGTTGCTATGCAAAGGATATTGCACGTAGTAGTAGGAATAACCTTCTTGCTGTCAGGGTTGTTGCTGTGGCAGTCGTTTTCTGCTACTGAAACTTCAGGAAAAATCATCTATGTAAAAGTCGGAGGAAAAGGCGATGGCAGTTCATGGGCACGTGCTACGGGCGATCTTCAAGCTGCTCTCTTTTCTGCCCAAAAAGGCGATCAAATATGGGTGGCAGCAGGTAGCTACAAAACCACCAACGATTACAACCGCTCACTCTCTTTCATTATCCCCGACGGCGTACAACTATACGGTGGGTTTGCAGGGCATGAAACGAGTCTTATGCAACGCGACTGGGTCGCTAATGCCACTATCCTTTCAGGTGAAATAGGCACAGAAAGCTTTGAAGACAATGCCTTTACTGTAGTACTCACAAAAGGCGTCAGCCCCGCTACCATCATTGATGGCTTCATCATCTCAGATGGCACGGCCAATGGCAGCGGGCATTTTGGCAGTATAAGGCGCAGCGGTGGTGGCTGGTATAACGACGGCACCCAACGACCCTCCAGCCCTACTATCCGCAATTGTATCTTTGCCAACAACTACGCCCGTGACGGTGGTGCCTTCTACAACAATGCCCAGGGAGGAATGGCCAACCCCCTGTTCAAGAACTGCACTTTTGTAGCTAATAGATGTGACCTAGACGGAGGCGCCATCTTCAACGATGGGCGTGCAAATGGCACGGCTAATCCGCAGTTTGAGTCCTGCCTATTTCAAGCCAATTCTGCCAATTATGGCGGCGCCATGATCAACTATGGCGTTGAGGGGCAAAGCAACCCTACTCTTAAAAATTGCTCTTTCATCGAAAATAGTGTATACGTATCTGGCACAGCTATCTACAACGTGAGGCTAAAAGGAGAAGCTGCCCCCGACCTAGTGGACTGCCTCTTCCAGCGCAACCAACCCGATGAACAAGCTCCCATCCGCAATTTTCCCGAGTATTGCACTGGTAGGGAAAACTTTAGCTCCCACACGGAAGGGATGCAGTTTTGACTTAAATCACTCCGCTTGAAAAATGTCACATACAAAAGAGAGCGAATCACCATGCACAAATAGTAGTGAATGAAACAACTGCCCAATTCCCAACCAAATATAAAATCCATAACAAACCGAATGACAATAATGTACAACTCAAGCCATTAGACACAGAAACACTGGCATATAGAAAAAAGCTCACCGCCCAATCATTGACTTTCATGTCACTTATAGCCTGTATTTCGGCACATGCCCGAAATGCAGGCTATTATATTTGCCGCATACTCGACGAACGACACACTCATCCATACCTGACCTACCCTGCAAATTTTAATCCCTTCACGGTACAATGTCCCCCTATAAAGGTGCAGAGCGTTCATGGTTCCCCCCATGAAAAAGATGGTTTATGCCTGAAAAAAATAGAGAAGTACTCGAACGGCTCTTAGAGCGCGAACAACAAGCACGCATGGCTACCGAAAAGGCCATGCACGCCCTGAAAGAACAAATACAAGCACTCCAAACAGAGCTACAAGAAAAAGAACACGCCTTTCAACGACGCTTGCGCTTGGTCACAGACTCGCTGCGCCAAAGCGAATCGGCCTATCGACAGATGGTAGAATCAGCTGGCGATTTAGTCTTCAAGTTCACCCCTTCGGGTAATGTCACCTATATCAACCAAAGGGGATGCATGAAATTGGGCATTCGCGCTGCCGACATACTCAACACCGACATCCGCCAATTTGTGCCAGCCGCCTCGCGCGAGGCTTTCTGGGAGCAGATCAAGGCACAAATGGAAGAAAAAAGGTTGAGCAGCTATTACGAAACAGCTTTAATCACCCCAGGCCAGCAAATACTATGGGTGCACATCCAAACCAACTTGATACTCGAAGAAGGCAATATTCTTGAAATTGCATGTGTAGCGCAAGACATTACCGATAAAAAGCAAGCCGAAGCTCAGTTCAAGCGAACTCAAACCCGGCTAGCTGCCCTGATCAAGAACCTGCACAGCGGTGCACTGGTGACCAATGAGACAGGTGAGGTCATCTTAGTCAATGAAATGTTTTGTCATACCTTTCACTTGCTCATCAGCCCCGAATGGCTTATTGGAAAGCCCACCGCGCAACTCTTTCAACACATCCACAAAGCCTTCCAGGATGAGCAAAGCTTCAGTCAGTGGAGCCAACAAGTATGGCAAGACAAACAAGAACAGATCAACCAATTGTGGGAATTGAAAAACGGCAAGCTGCTTCGCATCGACTTTGTACCCATCTATGAAGAAGGGCAATATTTGGGCTGCCTGTGGAACTTTCGCGACGTAACCGACGAAGAACGCGCTCATCAAACCATCCGCACCAACGAAGAAAAATACCGCACCATTATCCAGCGCATGCAATTAGGACTACTGGAAATGGATGACCAAGGACGCATTATAGATGTCAACGAACAATTGTGTTCCATGACGGGCTTCTCACACAAAGAACTTCTCGGCACTGACCCCCTGGAAATGATTATCCCCGAACGCAATAAAGGGCGTGCCCGCGAGCTAATGCAAAAAGGACTGGGTGCACAAATGCCACTCTTCGAACTCAAATGCCGCAAAAAAAACGGCGAGCTCTTCTGGGCAATGGTCAGCATGGCGCCGCGATACGACCTCAATGGCCACATCATTGGATCTATCTCTGCCTTGTTAGACATCACATCCCAAAAACGGCTGCTCAAAGAACTAGAACAAGCCAAGCGATCAGCTGAAGAAGCACAACAGGCCGAGAAATTGTTCCTGGCCAACATGAGCCATGAAATACGCACACCTCTCAACGCAGTGATTGGTATGACCCACCTGCTGTCCGACACAAGACTCAGCAAACGCCAACAGGCCTATCTATCTACCCTGAAAAGCTCGGCGCAAATACTACACAACCTCATCTCGGACATTCTCGACATCTCCAAGATCGAGTCGGGAAAGGTAGAAGTACAACAGCGCGAATTTGATCTCAACAGCCTAGTGCGCAATATTGAGGCCACCTTCAAAATGAAAGCAACCAACAAATCCGTAGAGGTGCGTGTTGAAATCGATTCTGCTATCGACACGCTCTACATCGGCGATGATATGATGCTCAATCAGATCTTGCTCAATTTGATGAGCAATGCCGAAAAGTTCACTGAAAAAGGGCACTTCGGCATTCGCATCGAACGGCTCAATAAAGCAGGCAAACGCGTAGATCTGAAAATAGAAGTGTTCGATACGGGTATCGGCATTGCCAAAGAACGCCTCACCCATATCTTCAACAACTTCGAACAAGCTAGCCAAGAAATTAAATACCGCTACGGAGGTACGGGATTGGGCTTGGCCATTACCAAACGCCTCGTAGAGCTGCAAGGAGGCTCTATCCACGTAGAAAGTGAGCTGGGCAAAGGCACTACCTTCACTATCTACCTGAGTTTCACAGATACGGGTAAAAAAGCCGTACACATCGGCGAAGAATGGGTCGAAGATATATCCTTCCACACACACAATTTCCGCGTACTGGTAGTAGAAGACAACTACATGAATCGACAATACATATGTGAATTGCTCAAAAAATGGGGCATCCGATTCGAACTCGCTACAAATGGCAAAGAAGGGCTACACATGGCCCTTACCAAATCCTTTGATCTCATCTTTATGGACCTACAAATGCCCTTAATGGATGGCATAGAAGCCACTCAACAGATCAGAAAAGGCAAAGGGCCCAATAAAACAACTCCTATCATCGCACTTACTGCCTCAGCCCTTACCTCTCGCAAAAGCGAAGCACTGGATGCAGGCATGAACGACTTTCTCACCAAGCCCTTTGCCCCCAAGCAGCTCCAACAACTGCTCAACAAATTCGCCATCAAAGGAGGCCGCAGCATGAAGGCCGCCAATCACAACGATCCCTTCCACTTTAGCAACGAATTGGACACCAATTATTTGGAATTTTTCTACGAAGGCGACCTAGAATATGCCACCGATATCTTCGAGACTTTTCTCAAAGTGACGCTCAAAGAATTCTACCAACTAAAAAGTCTGGCGCAAAAAGAAGAGTGGAAAGCATTCGCAAAACTCGCACACAAGCTCAAGCCCAACTTTCTCATGGTAGGGCTATCTCACATCAGCAACAAGTTAGAGATCTTGGAAAATACCGATATCACCAAGGTTGCCCCTGCCAAACTGTTGGGGCAAATAGAACAATTAGAACAGCAGGTCGAAAAACTGATACCTGTATTGCAAGCCGACCTAGAACGAATGAAAAAAACCCTCATGAAGGCTAGTGAAATCGTAGTAGGATAAGCAAAGGGCTTTTGACATTTCTCATTTTTAACCAAAACACAGACAAACATGAAGAAAAAGTGTCTTATCGTAGATGACGACTTAATTGCACGCAAATCGCTTGAACGCCTGTGCCACAAAATGCCTCACTTGCAAGTGATTGGTGCGTGTGCTGATGGCCATGAGGCATTATCGATGTTGGAAAATCAACAGTTCGATATTGTTTTCCTCGATCTAGATCTGCCTGGCATAGACGGCAAGCAACTGCTCAAACACCTGCCCCCCTCACAATCACAACACGTCGTACTCGTAACGAGCAAAGTAGAACGGCTCAACGGTGCAGCAGCTCGAGCAGCAGCCGTACTCACCAAACCCGTATCACACGAACAGTTTAAAAAAGTGATAGGTCAACTCCTTTGACACTACAACACATTCCCTAAACCATACTTGTACAATATCTAATAAACCAATTCAACCCACCGCCATGAAAATGAAGTGCCTCATCGTAGATGACGACACCTTAGCCTGCAAATCGCTCATGCGATTCTGCCAACAGATCCCCTATCTGGTAGTAGTAGGCATAGCTACCGACGGCCAACAAGCTCAACAATGGCTTGAAAAGGAAGAAATTGACTTGCTATTTCTCGATATAGAGATGCCTAAACTCAGTGGCATCGAGCTACTCGAACATCTACCTACTTTGCCACTAGTCATTTTCACCACTGCCAAAAAAGATTACGCCTATGAAGCCTTCGAATACAAAGCGGTGGACTACCTCAAGAAGCCCATCACTTGGCCCCGATTCTTAGAAGCCGTAGGCAAAGCCCAACAACAATTGCTACATGCGACGCCACGTAGCAGCGAAGAGGTGTACATCAAAGAAGACGGTCGCTTTCTTCGGCTGAACTACGACGACATCCTCTACTTTGAAAACGTAGGTGACTACGTGCGCATCAAAACCACAAAAGGCAGTCACATTATCTACAGTACGCTCAAAAACATCTACAAAAAGTTGGACCAGACGAGATTCTACCGCGTACACCGAACTTATATTGTCAACATGAGCAAAATTGAAGACATAGAAGACAATTCTTTAGTCATTGGCAATAAAGTCATCCCCATCAGCAGAGCCAACAAGCCCTCGCTTATGGCCCGCATTCATCTATTGTAATACGTGGAAAACTCCCTGCACATACTCAACCCAACTTTATACACAAAAGCTTTTCTGTACAACAATGGATCATTGGGATGTCGGCTCTATAGCAATAGAGTCGATTCCTTTTTTTACACAGCTACAAGCTGTACCTTTGGGTATTATTCCCCCCGTTGACACAAACTCCCTCAAGTCCGATAGTTTGTGCCAAAATCGGCCCTGTTTTTGGCTCATTTCGACAAAATCAGCTTGTGTGCCTCTCAATCGCGGCTCACTGCTACGCAACGCATACTTGAGAAAACAACCCCCGAATGATGGACATCGGGTACTTATGGACTATTTTATGGCGCAGAAAATGGCTCGTCGGCTCAACAATGGCCGTAACAGGCATACTATCCTTTCTCATTATTAGTCTATTGCCCTCGCAATATCAAGCCAATGCGCTTATCGAGACAGGTATACTCAACTACAAGGGAATCGTCATTGAGCGCGAATCGGCCTTTGTACAAAAGTTTCAAATTGAAAGCAGTTTCAACCAGCTCATCGAATTCATGAAGTCGCGCTCTATCGTACAACGGCTAAGCTGGCGTCTACTTCAACACGAGCTATACAGCGATCAGCCATTTCGCCAACCTGACAAAATCAAGCGCCCTACCACCGATACGCACAAGGCACAACAGCCCGTGGCGCTGGCCCTACAAACCGATACAACCACTTGGGAAGCTACTGTCCAACTCAACCGTCTGGCCCAAGCCTACGGCTACGACTACGAATCGCTACTCAAGCATATGGAAATAGTGCGCAAAGGTGATACCGACTACTTGGAGCTGTCATTCACCTTTGAATCTCCTCAGTTGGCCCTGTTTGCCACTAAGGCATATCTGGAAGAGTTTTTTCAGCTATATCGCCAAGAATTGGTAGCCGATGAGCGCAAATCATTGGAGTTTTGGCAAAAACAAGTAGAAGAGAAGAAAAAACTGCTCGAAGAAAAACAAGCACAGATTGAAGCATATCGCCGATCGAACAACCTAGTCGACATCACACGCCAAAAAGAAAACCTCCTTGCTCATGTGCGCGAACTGGAACTCGAACGCGAACGCACAGCCCAAAAGATTCCAGCACTGGAAAAAGCCATTCAACGCCTCAATCAGTATATCCTAGCACGTAACCACGTTAAGGGAGATGCCTTTGCACGCACGATCTTCCTCAACGAAGAAGTGCAAGCCCTAACCGACCAGATCAAAAAGCTCAATGCCGAGTACTTGAAAGATGGACGAAAAAACCATCAGCTGGCCCAACAAATTGCCCAATTGCGCCAACGCCAAGAAAAACTCATTGCACGACTGGCCAACCTCCGGCAAGATGGCGGCCCACATTCAGAAGATCGCGTAGAGACCTTGCTCAAAGCCCGCATCGATAAAGAACTAGAGTTAGAGTTGGCAAAAGCCGCTGTACACTCCTTGCACAAGGAAATTGAGCGATTGCGTGGGCAAGCCAACTTGCTGGTAGCCAATGATGCCGAGCTGACGCGCATGGAGCAAGAACGCCAAGTGCTGGAAAAGGAATATTTAGAACTGATGGAAAAGCTCAAAGAAGCCAAGTTGCAGAGCGAGCATCAGGAAGTACCTATTCGACTGCTCGAACCTCCTACCTTGCCCGACAAGCCCAAGCCCAAAAAGCGCCTGCTCATCTCGGTCTTTGCAGCCACCGCTTCAGGCGGGCTCATGGTATTGCTCATCTTGCTCGCAGCTTTTCTCGATACTACCTTGTACAGCCCTCCTGTCTTTGTACAACGCACAGAGCTTCCACTCCTAGTGGCCGTAGTAGACAGCCAGAGCCCTCAGCTCCATCTGTCGCAACTATTTGAAGCAGCATCCTTGCCCAACCCACTTCAATTGTTTCGCGAAAACATTCGCGCACTTCGTCACGAGCTCATCGCCTCCAAAAAACAAATCGTGCTATTCACCAGCCTCCGGAAAGGTGCCGGCAAGTCGTACTTAATCTTGTGTACCGCCTATGCATTGGCTCTACAACACAAGCGCGTGCTCATCGTCGATACCAACCTCCGACACAATACCCTAAGCACCTTCCAACACAGCACTCACCCCAATCTACAACCTCAAGACATAGGTATCGTTCTATCCCCCCTCCCCGAAGCGATCACCATCATCGGCAACAAATCCATGGGTCGATCGCCCATGGAAGTGTTTTCTGAAACAGAATTCAAGCAAATGCTGGATCACTATCGCACACAATTCGATTTCATCTTTCTGGAAGGAGCAGCACTCAACGACTTTCCCGATAGCAAAGAGCTAGATCCTTTTGTCCAAAGAGTAGTACTCATTTGCTCGGCACGCGATACCATCGAACAACAAGATCAACAAAGTATCTTCTACCTCAAGTCATTGGATAAAAAGCTATTGGGCGCTATACTCAACAAAGTGGACATGCGAAACTTGTAGTCATTTAAGGACAACAATAAAAAACAAGAAATTGAAAGCATCATTTTGGCTCAAGTCTGGCATCTTTTCCCTATTGGAAAAAGGCAGCGCACTCCTGATCAGTCTAGGCAGTCTTTGGATGCTTTTCCGCCTACTCGACAAGGAGGCTATGGGCACATGGGCCCTGTTGCTCACGCTCACATCTATACTAGAAGTAGGGCGTATAGGTCTTATTCAGAACGGGCTGGTCAAGCATTTAGCGCCCGCTCAAGGACCGACCTACAATACCGTGTTCTATGCTTCATTGACGCTTCACCTGTTGTTGGCCGCTACAATCAGCATGGGCGTGTGGGTAAGTGCACCGCTACTTGCCCACAGTCTGCAACTGCCTTTACTTGCCTCGCTGCTGCGCATCTATGCACTTACTACTCTATTACTCACTCCGTTTTTTCATTTCAATTTCGTACAGCAAGCACAACTATCGTTCAAAGGGGTATTTTACAGCAATGTGGTGCGCCAGCTCACATTTTTTTTAGTTGTTCTCTATTTCTGGTGGCAAGAGCTCTCTCCGCCACTACACTATTTAGCTTGGGCACAAGTTGGTGCGGCTACTGCTGGCTCATGCGTAGCCACCTTTACAGCTTGGCCTTATTTGTGCCGTCCGCAAAAGCCCGACAAGCAATGGATGCGCACTTTGCTGGCTTTTGGCAAATACACCTTGGGTACCAATCTCAGCACTATGCTCTACCGGAGCATCGACAAGCTCATGCTTGGCATTCTGCCCAATGCAGGGGCTACGGGAATAGCCCTCTACGAAGCCGCAATCAAGATCAACAACTTAGCAGATGTACCCACACATAGCCTAGCCAGCCTTGTCTTTCCTCAGTCCGCTCTACGCGTCGAGGCACAAGGCCTAAAAGCTGTAGGTATCCTATACGAAAAAGCAGTAGGTGCCATTTTGACCCCATTAGTACCTGCCGTAATAGGTGTATGGCTTACTGCACCCTGGTGCATCCAGTTCATTGCTGGTCCTGGTTATGCCCAATCAGTGCCCATACTGCGCATTACCATACTGTTTGCACTCTTTCTGCCCTTTGCCGTCCAGTTTGGTACAATCATGGACGCCATTGGCCACCAACGCCTCAATTTTCAGCTCACCCTTCTGGGAGCACTACTCAATATGGCATGCAACTTTCTGTTTATCAATGCAATGGGCGTAATCGGTGCTGCCTGGGGCACACTACTCACTTACTTCATACTCTTCCTCTTGATGCAATGGCAACTGCGCAAACACTTGGACGTGAGGTGGTGGCGGTGCTTTGTACACAGTTGGGCTTTTGCCCAAAAAGGTATTGCGTTAGTGCAGTGCAACCGAGCTGGCACCACAAAGACGACGGCCTCCACTCAGGCCCAGCCACATGTCACAACTAATCGTACTACCCATGAATGAAATGAGACCACATCCGCTTGCCGATATGCCCATGGAGTTGTTTGCCGAAGGGATCGCCTACGCTGAAACCAACTTCATCGACGAACATGCACCTCACCTCAAGGTGGACAAGCGCCTACTGCGCCAGCACTTCCGTCTGGATGGCAAGCGTATCTTGGATTTTGGCTGTGGCATGGGCGGCATGAGCTTGTGGTATGCGACCACTTGGCAATGCGAAGTAATAGGCATCGACATCGACGCACACCACCTTGCTATTGCCCAAAAGTTACAAGACAAATATGGTGTGCGCAATGTCCGCTTTGAGCTACGCAACCTCCTGGAAGACCCTCCAGAAGGTCCATTCGACTTCATAGCCATGAACGATGTAGTCGAACACATTCCTATAGAACACCTGCCACAAATCTTTCGCGCATTCTCTCAACTGCTTACTCCCGAAGGGCAGCTCTTCATCTCCTATCCACCTTGGCAAAGCCCTTATGCCAGCCACGTAGTACATGCAGTGGGCATCCCGTGGTGCCAATATTTGCCCGAGCCTCTGTTGCTATGGCTCATCCGCCGTCACAATAAGCCACTGGTAGGGCAACTTGAATCAGATTTATTGTCGGCTTATCGGGGACTCAATCAGCTCACTCATCCAAAGCTGATGTCCATATTGGCACAAACAGACCTACAATTGCGCTGGCGCAAAAGCCATAGCATTCTCAACCGCATAGCAGCTATCCCTCAAGGATGGATCAGGCGTTGGCCACTACACTTGCTCATCACCAAAGAGTTTGTCTTATTGGAAAAAGCGCACTCATGCCTCTCGACGTAGTGTACCATACACTTTTCCCTTGGGAAAATCCCTACAGTTCCATTTCGCGTTCCCTTGCCTGCCAGCTGGCCCGCCAAGGCCATCGCATCTGGTATGTCAATCCTCCTTACAGCTGGCGCACCCTATGGCAGCGACGCCGCGAGCCGCTGACGCAAAAACGGTGGAAGGTGCTACGACGTGGCCACCCCCTCGAGAAAAGTATCCCAGAGCTGCCACAAGTAAAAGTATTGCAGCCCCCACCCATCTTGCCCATCAATTTTTTGCCACATGGCAAATTGTACGAGTACCTGCGACAATACAACGAACGCATTGCGTGGAACGCCGTGTACCAATGGCTCCATCGGCATGGCATACGCCAATTTCTGTATATCAACTGCTACAACCCCTACTATCTACCTACACTACCAGCAGCAGCTCAAGCCTGTTGTCAGGTGTATCAATGCGTGGACGACATCACACAAGACCCATGGACGGCCCGTCATGGTCCTCAACTCGAACGCAAGGCCATCAGTCAAGCAGACGTCGTGTGGGTCACCTCGCGCCGACTCTACACACTGAAAAAACCTCTAAACCCACACACCTATTTACTTCCCAATGCCGTAGATGTTGACTGTTTTGCACAAGCTCTGGCCCACCCCCTGCCACGACCTGCCGAGCTCCAAGCCCTATCTGGTCCATTCATAGGATATACGGGTAACCTCGATCCTTATCGCATCGACTACACACTACTGCACGAAGTGGCCCAGCGCCACCCAGACAAACAGCTGATACTCGTAGGCCCTATTAACGCACAACGCGAGCAAATTGCTCCTTTGCGTGCCTTGCCCAATGTCCATTTCATGGGACCTCGCCCCATAGAAGCGCTACCTTCCTGGCTCCAACACTTCGATTGTACGTTGCTGCCCTTTGCATGCAACACACTTACTGCCAGCATCTACCCCTTGAAGATAAACGAATATCTGGCTGCTGGCAAGGCAGTAGTGTCCACTGCATTTTCAGCAGACATTTGCACCTTCGAGCCAGTGATATTCCTGGCCCAACACCCTGCACAGTTTGTACAACTCATCGATCGCGCCATCGCTGCCGATAAAAATCCGGAACTACAACAACAACGCCTATCCATAGCGCGCCAGAACAGTTGGCAGGCACGCGTAGATCAATTGTTCGACATCTTATCGCGACATTCAAAATGCAAACAGCTATGGAAAGCAGAAAATTGAACACCAAAGAACGCATTATCGAATACGTGGCCTTAGGCCTTTGTTTGCTGATGTTACTGGGCTTTTTCTTGAAAGTAGTCATCTTTTAAGCTGTGAGATGGTTGCGCACACAATTCATCGAACGTAAGCTCGACGGGTGGCTCGGCCTGGGGCTGGGACTAAGCCTTGCTGCAGGTTGTGTGACGCTGTATGCCCTTTTGCCATTAAAGATCGCCTTGCTTGCCACAGCTGCGATAATCGGCATGCCCTTGCTGTTCTTCGCCCTGGTCGACCTGACCTTTGGGCTCCAGCTCACTATAGCCGCGGGTTTTCTCATCGGCCTTGCGGCCAAATACACCACTGCTCCCATTGGCACGTTGCTCGATCTACTGATGACATGGCTCATCTTCGGGCTATTGGTTCGGCTGGCAAGTGAAAAGCATATGCACTACGCAACCAATCCCATTTCGCTATGCATCGTCATATGGATTGGCTACAACTTGTTACAGGCTATCAATCCGGTAGCGGGCTCGCGTTTAGCTTGGATCTACACAGTGCGTAGTGTGGCTCTGTTGCTACTATTGTACTTTGTAGCACTACGCGCTTTTGAGTCGCGCAAGGAAGTTTTTCGCGCACTCAGGGCGATTCTTTTTTGGTCATTTGTCGCCGCACTGTATGGCCTCAAGCAAGAATTTTTGGGATTCACCCCTACCGAAATGGCATGGCTACACGCCGATGCCCTGCGCTTTCAGCTCATCTACCAATGGGGGCGCTTACGCATTTTCAGCTTTTTCAGTGATCCGACGACTTATGGCATACTTATGGCCTACATAAGTGTAGCTTGCTTCATATTAGCTGCGGGGAACTGGCAATGGTGGAAACGCCTGCTATTAGCCCTAGGCGGCATCAGCATGTGGTTGGCCATTGCCTATGCGGGCTCGCGAACGCCTGTAGTAATGGTGCCTGCAGGGATTGCCTTTGCCACGCTACTGTCGCTCAACAGGCGAAGCCTCACGATCAGTATCGCGGTATTTTTGATAGGTGCTGCTTTTATGATGAAATCGACTCACAGCGCCGTGATCTATCGCTTGCAGTCAGCTTTTCGCCCTACAGAAGATGCCTCCCTACAATTGCGCTTGAAAAACCAGGAAAAAATTCAGCCCTTTATTCAATCACACCCCTTTGGTGCTGGGTTGGGTAGTACGGGCTATTGGGGTAAGCGGTTCACCCCAGATTCATGGTTGGCCAACTTTGCACACGATAGCCTGTACGTACGGCTCGCAGTAGAAACCGGCTGGGTAGGCCTACTACTCTACATGATACTACTATTTGCAGCGCTACAGCAGGGCATATACTGGTATTACCGGGTACATGCCCCGTCACTCAAACTCGTGTATCTGGCACTGGTCACTTGTGTGTTTATGCTGGCATTGGCCAGCTATCCACAAGAAGCCATTACGCTATTACCCAATAGCCTCATTTTCTACCTCATGTTGGCTATGATCGTACGAATCAAGGACTTTGACACCCCCCATTCCTGATTAAGCAGCTCACCGCATCAAGCGATAACGCCCTTGACGATCGAATACTGCCACTCGTACTGTAGCTTGCCCCACTCTTACGGGCTGTCTGTATACGGGCGATTGTGCCGTGGGCACACTACCATCTGTGGTATAGCGGATGGTAAGCCCCGGAAATCGCACATTGGCATATAATACACCCTGCTCGATGCGGACACCAGGTGGTGGGATGCGATAGTGATATCCATTGTTGAGGTAATCAAGTCTCGGCAACTCGCGTTGGCCAACCCGATTGGCAAATTCATTCCATGCTTGCATGCGGGCTGCATTTTCACTGATTGTGTCGGTGAGCGTTACCCATCGAGGTTGAGGTGCCCATGCGCGTTCGGCCAATCCCAACATTTTAGGCAAATAATAGTATTCGAGCATATCTGGCCCTTTGACGGTTTCGCTCCATAGCTGTGCTTGCAAGCCCAAAATACGGCTTTTTGCCTGTGGTCGTAGTCGCTCTAGTTGCGCCAGTCGCTGGCGCGACAGCGGACGGCCCAATGGATCAACCCAAGAAGAGCGAAACAAGTCGAGCGGTTGAAACTCCCAAGCTTTGCGCGTATCGACATAGCCTCCCCAATACAGGCCGGGTTCGTTGGGGTCTTTGTCGTATGCCAGGTCGAAGTACAGATTAGTCACATTGCACAGCACAACCGGATAGCCCGCATTGGCCAACCTATAGCCTAAATCTTCTTGCCCCCACAGGCTATTCCATACAAACAGCACGATGGAATCAGACACAAACTCGGGATTGGGACGGCTACCTCGTTCATCGATGCGCATACCTACCTCTTCCCACCCTGCCATAGTCAAGCCGCGCATGCGCAACACATCGCGCAATCTGCGCCGAAAGTAGTAAGTCAGATCATAGGTTTGCTTCAGCTCATCGCGATACTGGACCAACTCGTGACAGAGGGGCGAGCCACTCCAGGTGCCTTTGGGCACCTCGTCGCCGCCCGTATGTACCATGTGCAATCTCAACCCTGCCTGCCGATACATCGCCTGCAACTCGTCGATAACTTTGCTCAAAAAAGCATATACCGACTCTCGGCACACATTGACGACGTTGTCGTCATAGCCCTGCACAGACAGGTATTTCGATGTATCGGCCGTTTCGGAAAGCAAATACTGATCAGCTGCTTGTGGCTGGGCTTGGATGCGCAAGCGCTCGGCTCGTGCCTCCATAGCTTTAATAGCAGCACGAGCATGCCCTGGTACTACGATTTCGGGAACTACCTCTATATGGCGATCTGCTGCATAGCGCAAGATCTCGACAAAGTCGGTAGTGGAATACCAACCCGAGCCGCGATTGTTAGGGGCATTGGGATCGGGGCCAGATCCATAGGCCGGATGGAGGAATTCGGCTTCGTCGAGTGTATGGCCACGCCGGCCGCCCACCTGCGTCAGTTCAGGTAATCCCGGAATCTCAAGGCGCCAGCCCTCGTCATTGCTCAAGTGAAAATGCAGCCGATTGAGCTTGTAAAATGCCATTACATCGAGTAGTCGATATACACTGGTCTTGGTGTGGAAATTGCGCGCCACGTCGAGATGCATCCCGCGCCACCTGAAACGCGGAGCATCTTGCACCAATACCGCTGGCAGTTCAATACGCGATTGCGGGCTTGCCCATGCATCTATGGGGAAGAGTTGCAAGAGGGTCTGACATCCGTAAAATACTCCTGCCGCATCGCTACCCCAAATCTCTATACCTGATACGCCGTTTGCCGAAAGGTGATAGGCCTCTTGCTGCCTGCCATCCACCCCTATAGCACTCACTCCCAACAATATGTGGCCTTTACCTCCATTGCCACTTGGTAGTAGAGAGGGGCTTTGCCCCATGAGTTGCGCTAGTCGGTCAGCTAATAGCTCTGCTTCACGGCGCAGCGATGGTTGATAGTGGATTTCGAGCTGTCGAGCATCGAGCACGACGCTGTCCTGGCCTCGCTGGAAAGTATACGGTGTAGGCAATATCGGCGTGAGTTGTGCTGGTGGCAACAAACTGACACGACTGTTTTGGGCAAAGTCGAGTGCTGCATTGGGGATGGGCACTCGATCGGCCGGTAGGCGGTGTATTTGCTCGGGTCGTACAAATGGTGCAATGGAATATTGTGCTACCGGCACCTGCTTGTCGCCAAACGTAAAGTAGAGCCCACAGGGTGCATCTGATATCTTTGCAATACTCCATTTGCCCACCATAGTCACTACCACACTGCTGTCGGGAGGCAGTCGAAATCCTGGGGTAGGCATCAGCCGATACCAATCGCCACTGACGCGTTCGATGCGCGCGCCACCCGTAGTGCTATCGGCCACTAAAGGCCGATAGCTCTGGTTGAACCACAAGCTCCAAGCGGTGTCGGCCAAGGAGCACGTGCCGCGATTTTCCAGTCGAAAAGCAGCTTTGTACTGTGGCTGCCCCTGCCAGCCATTTGCAATGAGCTCATAGGTCACGGCAATTTGAGGTATTTCCGCCGACATATCAGCTTGTGAGCAACCAGCCCACAGCATTGGGCTACATGACAGTAGCAAGGCAAAAAATCGTTTCATACGGTGCACAAGATTAAAGATCAACTTGCAAGCAGTTGCCAAGGTACATGCGAGGTACTGGCAGAGCACTTCACTCATGCATTAGCCCCAACATCTCTTCGAGGCGGATGGGCCGGTGCCGTTCGATCCACTGAGTGTACTGGCCGTCGTATCCCACTTGCCGTTGCAGCGCCTTGACTTTTTCAAAAATTCGCTGACGCGTAGACGCATCTGGTGGTTTTCGCTTGCCGATACGGCGCAAGATGCGCACCAATCCACTTGAAATTTTTTCTTCTGCCCGTTGGATAGCTGCTGCTATGGCTGCTTCATCATCATTTAGGTAGTAGTTGGCCAAAGCCTCTGATACGATACGCCCGTGTTTCAGCGATTCATTGATATTGCCACGACCTGTGAGGGCATTGCCAATCACGAACACATGCTCGAAACCATCGAGCATACAACAATCGTCGGCTACCAGCTTATAGGTCTGTCCCTGCATGGGGATACCGCCGATGACCTCAGGTATAGAGCCAATGGAAGAGACGACGAGCGGTGCCTGCACGGGGCGTTCGCTACCAGGTATAGCCACTGCGCGGCCATCTTCTTGCAACTGAGTACGGCAAAAGACCAGCCCTGCCAGCCGATCATCAGCTACGAGTTTGTCTACGGGTACGTGTTGAAGAGCTACCTTGAAGAAAAATTTTTGCATGGCATGAGTCAACACTTTTTTGCGCACTAGCTGTGCTTTGGCCAATAGCTCAGGCGTCGAGGTATCCATTGGGGTGAGTGGCATGTCTTCGATGCGGCGCCGATAAAAAAGCGTACATCCCTGGAGTTGGAGGTCTTCGAAGCGCAACCCATGGCGTTGTAATACCCGATCGATGCCTTTGTCTAACTCGAACAGGTGCGTCTCGATGCCGCGCTGGCGCAAACGCGCTTCTACCAAGCTCATCATGATGGCCTTGCACACATCGATCGAAGCCAGCCCACCACCCACTACAATAGCACCATCTTCTATCTGGCACTTGGGGCCATCATAGTTGGGTTCATGCATGTGGTTGAACCAATACATAAACGCATTCTGATAACATAACCCCTTGCCTATATATTGATCCACGCCAGGTATGGGCAGAGGTCGGTCACGCCAAGCACCTATGGCCAGCAAAATGGCGCTAAACCCCCAGTTGCGCGCTATGTCTTCAAAATCCAAATCTCGGCCCAATTTGATGGCAGGCACAAAAATGACGTTGGGATGGGTGAGCTTTTGATCGATGCGTGCTTCTTCTTTATCGCGCAGGCGCACGTGCCACTTGGGCAAGCCATCTTCAATTTTGCCGTAAGGCAATTTGTTTTGTTCAAAAACGACTACCTGCACACCTCGCGTGGCCAGTTGCCAGGCTGCCTCAGCACCCGACACTGCACCACCAAATACAGCTACAACGTGATCACTAAAGGGCATATCGATGGGTTTTGATTTGTGAAAACTGCAAGCCCTGCCCACTCTCCAAGCAGGCTGGTATTTTCTACAGGTGTGAGTCGATGCCCTTGGTTTTTCAGACCTAAAGCACACCAGTGTGTGCTAACGCAGTGCTCTATAAGGTGCAGCGTTGGTTCTGGTTGTAGCGTCGTAATCTCAGTTAGCTGGCGCTAGAGCGATCAGCTATTATCTACTCATTCAATGGTCCAGGTATTGTTGCCGGCCAGTAGTTGGTCGAGTGTTGGCTCACCTTTGATGGCACGTGCCTGCTGGATCTGAGCTTCGAGCAGATCTTCATAACACGGACGCTCCACAGCATAGATCACGCCAAAGGGTCGAGGCAAACAGGGCGAGTCACATTGATGTGGATCATCGAAGAAGCGCGCCAATATTTGGGCTTTGAACAAATCGCGCTCATCGTGTATCCACAAGTCATCCGCACTGTAGCCATCTTTTTCCAGATCGACTACTACGGGCTTACAGCCCTCTAGCCGGATGCCTTTGTCGCGGTTTGCGCCAAAAATGAGTGGTTGGCCATGCGTCAAAAACAAATCGTTTACTTCTTTACTGTCCTTTTCCGTAAAGGGAGCAAAAGCTTTGTCGTTGAAGATGGGACAATTTTGGTAAATCTCTACCAGCGCCGAGCCCTTGTGTTCATGTGCGCGCCGCAGCATTTCCTTGAGATGTTTGGGGTCGCGATCTAACGAACGAGCCACGAAAGTAGCATCGGCCCCCAAGGCCAATGCCACGGGATTGATCGGGTGGTCGAGCGAGCCCCATGGCGACGACTTGGTCTTTTTAAAAACTTCGGAAGTAGGTGAATACTGTCCCTTCGTTAGCCCATATATCTGATTGTTGAACAACAGGATACGCATGTTGAAGTTGCGGCGCAAAGCATGAATAAAGTGGTTGCCACCAATGCTCAGGCCGTCGCCGTCGCCTGTGATCACCCATACGTCGAGCTCGGGCCGTACCATGCGCAAACCCGCTGCGATAGCTGGTGCTCGCCCGTGAATGCCATGGATACCGTAGGTATTCATGTAGTATGGGAAGCGCGAAGAACACCCAATACCCGAAACGACCACTACCTGATCGGGGTCGAGGCCTGCCTCGGCCATTACGCTTTGCGTTTGCTTGAGAATAGAATAATCTCCGCATCCAGGACACCAGCGCACTTCCTGATCGCTGGCAAAATCTTTGGCTTTACGCACCGTGGTAGTAGGAGTAGTCATGGCTTGTGTTTTAGCGAAAGCAAAAGTTGTAACTACCTGCCTGATTCAAGACACCTGCGCGTCTTGACGCAACTGCTCACGCGCAAATGCCAGCAGTTCGTTATGCGAAATAGGTACACCACGCACGCTGTTGAACGACACTATGGGAAGCAAATACTTGGCACGTAGCAACTGAGCCAGTTGTCCCCTATTGAGCTCAGGTACCAATACCTTGTCGTAGCGCCTCATCAGCTCACCTAAATTGCGGGGCATCGGATTTAAATAGCGCAAATGCACGTGGCCTACTCGATGCCCTTCAGCCAATAAAGTACGCGTCACAGACTCGAGCACACCAAAAGTCGAACCCCAACCCAATAGCAGTAGTTCCCCTTGCTCCACACCAGAAGTTATTTGTTGCTCGGGAATGAACTGGGCTATCCGCTGTACTTTTTCTTCGCGCAGGCGTACCATCAAGTTGTGGTTGTCCGGGTCGTAAGACACATCGCCGGTGAGATGCGCTTTTTCCAGCCCACCAATGCGGTGGGCCAGGCCGGAAGTGCCTGGCAGTGCCCAGGGGCGTACCTGGCGCTCGTCGCGCGCATATGGCAAAAAGGGCTGCCCATTTTCCGAAGCTTTGGCTTGCGCAAAATGCACAGGTATCTCAGGCAATTCATCAGCCTTAGGAAAGCGCCATGGCTCAGCACCATTGGCGATGTATCCATCACTAAGCAGCACTACAGGAGTCATATGTTGGAGGGCGATGCGGCAAGCCTCAAAAGCCGCTTCAAATGCATCAGAAGGTGAACGAGCTGCCAGCACGGGCATGGGGCTTTCGCCATTACGCCCATACATAACTTGTAGCAAGTCGGCCTGTTCCGTCTTAGTGGGCAAGCCCGTAGAAGGCCCCCCTCGCTGAATATCGCACACGACCAAAGGCAGTTCCAGCATCACGGCCAAGCCCATGGCTTCTGATTTGAGCGCAATGCCCGGCCCCGAAGTGCCCGTCACGGCTAAGGCACCCCCATATGAGGCGCCAATGGCTGCACAGATGGCTGCGATTTCATCTTCAGCTTGAAAAGTCTTCACGCCCAAATGGCGATAAGTGGATAACTGATGTAAAATGTCGCTGGCCGGCGTGATGGGATACGAACCATAGAAAAGAGGCAAGCCTGACTTGTTGGCTGCAGCCAACAAGCCCAACACCAATGCCTGGTTGCCCATGATACTGCGATACGTCCCCTTGGGCAAGGGTGCCGGTTTGACCTCGTAAGTAGTTGTAAATGTTTCGGTAGTCTCTCCAAAGTGGTATCCGGCACGCAATACCTTGAGGTTGGCACGCAAAATTTCGTACTTAGTGGCAAACTTCGCCTCCAAAAAGCGCTCTACGCTCTTCACATCGCGATTGTAACGCCACAACAGAAAGCCCAACACAAACATATTCTTGCTGCGATCCTTTTCCTTCGTGCCCAACGAAGTGTCGGCCAGTGCCTCTCGGGTCAATTTGGTGATGGGAATGGCATACAACTCGTACCCCTGAAGGCTTCCATCTTCCAAAGGATTAGCTGCGTACTTGGCCAAGCGCAAGTTTTTGACATCAAAACCTTCCGTATTGACAATGACAGTACCTCCTTTCTTGACTCTTGACAAGTTGGTCTTGAGTGCCGCAGCATTCATGGCAACCAAGACATCGTACTCGTCGCCTGGTGTAAATATCTTCTTGCTCCCAAAATGGATTTGAAAACCCGACACGCCCGGCAAGGTACCTGCCGGGGCACGTATCTCAGCTGGAAAGTCGGGAAAGGTGGCTAAGTCCGAGCCCGTCAGCGCCGTATTATCGGTAAATAAGGCACCCGTAAGCTGCATGCCATCGCCCGAGTCACCTGCAAATTTAATGGTGACCTCTTCTTGGATTTCCTTTACTTTGTTCATCAGCAACGCGTTGAGTACCACAAAGACAAATATGCCTTTTGGAGGTGGAAATTTAGCATTTTTGTGCTCAGCGGGCAATTTACACCGCCTTGTACTTGCAAATGATGACAATATTCACTGTCTGCATACCCACAAGTGCCTATACAAGCACGCTCCAATAGCCATATTTGCCCTCACAACAATTTGTGATATGAAAAAAACAACTTCTGTTTCTACTGAAAACCCCTCACTCCAGCAGTGGTTTGCTCGCTTTCGCAAACACATCATCGGTATTGACCAACAGTTCGAAACGCCTTTTGGCAAACAACCCTTGGTATATGCCGACTGGACCGCTTCGGGCCGGCTCTATGGCCCAATCGAATCGCGGCTACAACAGCAGATCATGCCCTTTGTCGGCAACACGCATACCGAGACCAGCACCACGGGCTCGGCCATGACACATGCCTATCACGAAGCCTTACAACTCATCAAGCAACACGTGGGTGGCAACGAACAAGATGTAATCTTAGCTCGGGGGGCTGGTATGACGAGCGTGATCAACAAATTTCAACGCATCTTGGGCTTGCGCGTGCACGAGCGATTCCGCGATCAAATCCATCTATCCGAAGCCGACCGCCCTGTGGTGTTTGTCACTCATATGGAGCATCACTCCAACCAGATCTCCTGGCTCGAAACCATTGCAGATTTAGAGGTGATCCGCCCCACCGACACTGGAGAAGTAGATCTCAACCACTTGGAAGACTTACTGCGCCGCTATGCAAAACGCAAGCTCAAGATAGGGGCATTCACCTCCTGCTCGAACGTCACGGGTATCTTCACTCCTTATCATCAATTAGCAGCCATTATGCACCATCATGGAGGGCTTTGCTTCGTAGATTTTGCCTGCGCTGCTCCGTACATCCCCATCCAGATGCATCCCGACAAGGAAGAGGAACGCCTCGACGCCATTTATTTTTCGCCACACAAGTTTTTAGGTGGGCCCGGCACACCTGGTATCATCGTATTCAACTCGGAATTGTATCACAACGAAGTGCCCGACGTGCCCGGCGGCGGTACCGTAGCCTGGACAAACCCCTGGGGTGGGCGTCGATATTTTGACGACATCCAAGCACGAGAAGATGGTGGCACACCGGCTTTTCTACAGACTATCAAAGCAGGGCTAGCCATACGCCTTAAAGAAGAAATGACCCCCCAACGGATGTGGCAACGTGAAGAAGCACTACTCGACATCTTGTGGCCGGGTATGCAGCGCATACCCAACTTGCACCTACTGGCCGACCATCAACGCCATCGATTGGGCGTCATCTCGTTCTACATCGAGGGGCTGCACTACAACTTGGCGGTACGGCTGCTCAACGACCGCTACGGCATCCAGACGCGAGGCGGCTGCTCATGCGCAGGCACCTACGGGCATTACCTCTTGCAGATCTCCTATGAAAAATCGAAAGCCATTACCGACGAGATCGATCACGGCCGCCTGGAAGTAAAACCTGGTTGGGTACGCCTGTCTATACACCCAACCATGACTGATCAAGAAGCGCATTACATCGTACATGCCCTCGAAGAATTAGCAAAAAACCACAAGCAATGGGCCGACGATTACCGCTATGATCACGCAACCAACGAATTCTACCACAAAGACGGGCAACAGCGCGAACGCGATCTAGCCATGCACTGGTTGCACACCCCCATTACCCCTAACGACTAAAAGGCCATGAGCTCACCTCATACACTGACGCCGCGTGAGGTGCGCCAGCTGTTGCACCACATTTTTCATACCAACATGCATCTGGCTCTCACAGGCCAAGCACGCCTTAGCCCTTGCCTGTGGGGGCCGCCAGGCATTGGCAAAACTGCCCTGGTAGAAGCCCTTGCACAAGAGCTAGATTGGCCCCTCATTCACATCGCCCCAGCTCAATTTGAAGAAATGGGTGATCTGATCGGCATGCCTGCCATAGAAGGGACCCACACCGTATTGCGCCCTCCTGCCTGGATACCACAAGAAACAGGGCCAGGAATCCTATTGCTAGATGATTTCAACAGGGCAGATGATCGCATTTTGCGCGGCCTAATGCCCCTATGGCAACGCCACGAGTTACTCAGCTGGCGACTACCCGAAAAGTGGCAGTTGGTGCTCACCGCAAATCCCGATCAGGGCGACTATAGCGTCACCCCACTCGACGATGCCATGCACAACAGGCTCATACACCTCCATATGCGATTCGACCTAGATAGCTGGGTGGCATGGGCACGCGCACACCACATCGATTCGCGCGCTATTCGCTTTGTGCGTACCTGGCCTACACTGGTACAACGCCCTCCTACTACGCCGCGTTCTCTCGTTCAGTTTTTTCAGCTTGCTGCCAAGCTACCTGATTGGCAGCAAGACGAAAAGATGCTATACCAACTAGCATGCGCATGTCTGGACACCCACACTGCCGACAAACTCATCCAGTTCGTACGCATGGGTATAGACCAATGGCCCTCACCCGAAGTGTGGTTCACCCAAGCAGATTCCCCTGCGCTGCACCAAATTCTCCAGAAAATAGATCGCCCTGAATGGCAACTCGATGCCTTGGCTGGCTGGCTTGATGAGGCATGGCACTGGCTACACCAACAAGCCTCCCGACTTTCCCCTGTCGCTATCCAACGACTCGCCCATTTGCTCACCAACCCGATGTTGCCTCAGGGCCTGCGGCAGTCTTTTGCCATCCGTCTGACCCAAATTGACCAGCCGAACATCCAGCAAGTGTTGGCCCTACCTGAAGTAGCTCCCCTATTGCTGGGGTAAGACCATTACCTATTTCCACATCTGTCGCAACCAAAAAAAGGGATTGATCAACTGCTTTCGATATTCGAAATCGGTGTACATGCGCGAGATGGCATCAACCACTCCCTGATTGCGGTGTATGATGCGTGCAATGATGTTGACCAAGAAGGGATAGCGCGCCAAGCGCTGCATCTGGTAACTGAGGCGCAACTCGCCCCCCAACACCCGATCGATGCGCAGGTCATAAGCACGCATAAAGTCGGCAGAAAACTTATTGGCCTCTAAACAAGCTTTTGTCTGATCTGCAGCAATGAAACCTGAATAAAACCCATTGCCAATCCCCTCGCCTGTCAATGGATCCACCAAATGGGCTGCATCGCCCAAAAGCATGTAATGGTCGCCAGAAATGCGATACCTACCCGAGCCCAATGGCAAGCCATACCCCTGTACAGCACTCAAGCGTTCAGCCTGTACAAAACGCTTGCTCAATACCGGATGGTGGCGTATCACCTCGTCAAAGGCCTTGCGCAAATTGACGCGGCGGCGTGCAATGTAGTCTGAACGCATGCCCAAGCCTACATTAGCTTGACCATCAGGCAAGGGAAAGATCCAGAAATAACCCGGCGTCAGTTCTTTGAGAAAATGCAGTTCGATAAAGCCACGCGAGTCCATGCCCTGTACACCACGATAGTAAGCCCGCACAGCACCTGCATGATGTTTTTTGTCCATGGGCAAGCCCGCTATGTGGCGACTGAAGTGCGAGTGTGCGCCGTCGGCAACCAACAACAACGGCGTATCGAGCACTTCTCCACTGGCCAAAGACACACGCCACCCCAAAGCAGTGCGCTCATAGCCCGTCACTGCTACGCCTAAACGCAACTGAACGGCTGCACAGCGCGCTATTTCCTTGATCATAAAGTGATCGAAGTCCAAGCGCTTGCTCACATAGCCAGGAGCACCCGGTAGATCCGTACCGGGTAAAGGCACAAAGGGGATCTCCATGGGTACCCCATTAGGTGCAAAAAACTGAATGCCCCAAATAGGCACCTTGATGGGCTCGCCTTCAAAACGCTGAATAATGGTAGGATCGAGGCGATTGAGCAAAGTGGTCACCTTACCACTGATCGCGTCGCCACAAACTTTGTCTCGTGGGAAAGTAGCTTTGTCAATGAGCACACATGAAATGCCGTAATAGGCTAGCTTCAACGCAGCCGAAGCTCCCGCAGGGCCTGCCCCGACAATACAGATAGGAGCACCAGACATGGGCAACGTGGTTTTTCGGTTTTGATCGGCCAAGATAAGCCGAAGCAGTTATCCAAATCCAAGACTTTAGCTTTCGAAGCAGCGCCATAGCTGAAAGGGGATAGTCGGTCTATTTTTTACATATCAAACACTTTATCCCGTTGCAAAACACACTTGTCAATACGAACAGTACATTTTCAAAATCCATTACTTGCTGGCAAAAAGCGAATCGCTGCAAATGCGAATTACCCTTTTGATCATATGCTGTTTGGGATGGCTGCCATGCTATGTAGCAGTAGCCCAATGTCAATTTGATCCTGGCATGATCGGACCGGCATATCAAGAGTTTTGCCCTGGGCAAACACCCCAAAAAATCGAAAGCCTGGCCGATCCGAGCTTATCTAACGACCAACTGCAAGTTGTGTGGATTCAAACAACTACACCACTCACTAGTGGTATCAGTGTATGAACACCTATTGCTGAATGGCATGAGCTGTGGTACCAGCCTCCACAAGTGAGCCAACCTACTTGGTTTCGCCGCTGTGTGCGCCTGTGGAGCTGCGACTCATTCGTCGAGTCCAATATTGTAGCTGTAGGGCCGCAAAGTTGTCCGCCCTCTTGCGATACGCCTTCAATAGCCATACAAATTGTGCCTCCAAGCTACTACGACGCTAACGACGGTACAGCCATACTCACGCTTTGGGGCAACCAACCGACCTACACCATCAGCTGGCCCGATGGCAGTACGGCTACCGTACATGAAATCCTGGCTGCGGGACAATGGGCACTGAACATTACAGATGCCAACGGATGTACTTTCGTACACGACCTGCTGGTGGAAGCACCTGATTCACTCCAAGTACAGGTAACGACCACTGCTTCACCCTGCGGACAAAACGACGGCGATTTAGATGCATGGGCTATACAGGTGGCACACAACCCCATTTCTACCAATGGAGTACTGGCGCCAGCAAAAGTAACCTGAATGGACTATCGCCAGGTACGTACATGCTTGCCGTCAGCGATGCCAATGGCTGCACACAAGTAGTCGATGTGGTAATTAGGGATAGCTGTACTTTCAACGACATTTCTATCCAGTCCTTTAAAGCGCACCCTACGCTTGATGGCCAAGCCATTGCACTCGACGGAGTGCTTAGTGGCTACTTGCCTTGGCTTACACTGACCGTAGAACGCTACGATCTATTTGAAGAATGGCAGCCCATCGGCTCACCCATTGTGCCCAAAGTGGTACAGTCGAGCGTTTCTTTTTCTACGATTGACTCCTCGCCTATGTTGGGGCAAAATATTTATCGAGCGAGTACGACTCATCGACACCAAGAGCGGTCGAGTGAAAAAAGCTCAAGCTGAAGGTTGGTTCCAAGCATCTCAGGCTCCCGTCTTCCTTATTTTGCTGAAAGGCGACAAAGTATTCATCAAGTGGCAAGCGCCTTTGCCTACCGATGGCCTATTGATAGCAGTAAGTAAGGATGGTCAATGAATCGGCGGCTTTGCCCTTGAAAGGGGGAGTTCTATACACATCCTCGAACGGCCGCACCACCGGGTATTAGAGCTATATTACCTACGCATCTTCGTGCCCCAAGTAGTACACACTACTACGGCGATGGTTCAGTAGATGACTTTGCTGAAGGTAGCAAGCGAATAGTCTCCATGAGTTTTTCATATCCAGCCCGCTCAACAGGCGTACCCGAAAATACTTCGTCAAAAGTTTCACGTGTGAGTGCTTGCCAGTCTTCGCGCGTCATGTGCCATAGCTTGGGGTGAGGCGCAAAATTGGGCTCATGATGGGGGCGTGCAAAGCGATTCCAAGGGCAAACTTCCTGACAAATGTCGCAGCCAAAGACCCAGCCCTTCAGTTGGTCGGTAAACTGGTGTGGAATGGCATCTTTGAGTTCGATGGTCAGATAAGAGATACAACGGCGGGCATCGAGCACATATCCATGAGCATCTATGGCACCAGTTGGGCAAGCCTCAATACAACGCCGGCACGTGCCACAGTGATCGGTACGCACCGGTGGATCAGCAGGTAGCTCCAAATCGACGATGAGTGCAGCGAGAAAAAACCATGAGCCCTCGCCTTTGCGCAACAGCAAGGTATGCTTGCCTTGCCAACCGATGCCTGCACGTCGGGCCCAGTCGCGCTCTAGTACGGGTGCACTGTCTACAAAGCCGCGCCCCTGCACGTCAGTACCGCTCTCGTCCTTGAGCCATCGCAATAGCTGCTTCAGCTTCTTTCTAATGACCTTGTGATAGTCACGCCCCCACGCATAGCGCGCTATACGCGGCACGTCGGCATGTGGGGGTTGCTGTGCTGGATAGTAGTTGTACGTCAATACGATGACTGAGCGCGCTTCCGGCACCAGCTTGCGCGGATCGACGCGCAAATCGAAGTGGCGCGCCATCCAGTACATAGTGCCGTGATAGCCACGATTGAGCCATGCTTCCAGGCGACGTGCTTCTTCGTCCATATATTCAGCCCGGGCAATGCCGACGTGATCAAAGCCCATTGCATGTGCCCGTTGCTTGAGTCGTGCCGCCAGTTTGTATTTGAAGTGTTCCAATTACAGGTGATCTAATCAGGTAAACACATCATTTGCTCAACGAATCAACGAAAGCAAGGCACTCAAAATCCAATTGGGATTGGTCTGTACCAGCCGTTCCAGCACTTGATCGGCTTTTACCGACAAATCTTCAATCTCCGAAACGGTTTTTCTAAAGGCTTCTACTTCGGGCCCTTCGCCCTCGACTTTTTTCAATTCTTCCATAGCGCGGATCATGGGTTCTAGCTCGCGTTTTTTACGCTCGATAATAATGCGGCGCACTACTTCCCAAATATCTTTTTCTGCACGGAAATACTCTTTGCGCTGCCCGGTAATCAACTCCTTGTGCACCAATCCCCAATCCATCAATGCGCGCAAGTTCATGTTGGCATTTCCCCTTGAGATCTGCAAGGCCTCCATTACTTGGTCGGCATTAAGGGGTTCGGGGGTAATGAGTAATAGTGCATGTATTTGGGCCATTGTACGATTCACTCCCCAGCTCGAGGCCATAGTACCCCAGGCTTGAATAAAACGCTCTTTTGCTTCATCCAACTTCATTCAGTGCAATTATTGTGATTTGCATATTCCCAAAATGAGCTTGACTATTCCTCAGCAAAAGTACCCATTTCTCTTGGTCTGCCTGGTACACTACCTTTACGGTAAATCCAGCGACCATGCATCCACTCATTCATCGCCTCATGCTTCTAACTCAATGGCGCATCATCGGTTGGCTATTTGCACTGCTGCTACTATTCAACTTAGCCATCTTTCCCGCACTTGTACACCACATGCAGCAAGTCAACCCTGAAGTACTGCCGCCACTCGACATCCGGTTGTCTTGGACTGCCAATGAAGGCCGAGCCTGGGCTGCACACCTGGGGGCCGCTCGGTCATGGGCATTATTCACCTCTTGGGTTGTCGACATGGTGTACCCTGTGGTGTATGGATTGTTGCTCGTATTCCTACTGTTGCGCTACCTGCCATGGGCCATTTCCCAAAAAGCGCATACCCACTACTACTACCTGGCTTTTGTGCCCATATTGGCCGTATGGGTTGACTGGTTGGAGAACTTGTGCATCGGCACAATGGCTTGGTGCTACCCCGATTATCCCGAATGGGTTGGGCATGCTGCTGCCATTTTTACCACGCTCAAGTGGTGGTCAGTTGCGCTCAGCTTATTGTTGCTCATGGCTGTAGTAGCCATCGCCCTATGGCGCCAAATGCGCAGCAAAGCTAGCGCTTAATATCGACAGTCAAACTTCCACTTCGCCCGAAAACACATAAGTGGCAGGGCCACAAAGCCACACATTCGAAAAGCCACTACTTTTCCGCTGAAAGCGCACCTCCAGCAGGCCACCTTTAGTGTGCACCTTTATTGAGTTGCCTACCTGTGGATGGCGCGCAGCCCAAGCCAACGCAGCTGCCGTCACGCCCGTACCACACGACCAGGTTTCATCTTCGACGCCGCGCTCGTAAGTAGCCACTACCAAATGATGATCGCTTTTTGCTTGAGCAAAATTCACATTGATACCTTCGCGCGCAAAAGGCTCACTATAACGCACGCGCCGCCCTGCCTGTACTACATCAAGTTGTGCCACTTCCCGAACAAATTGCACGTAATGGGGCGAGCCCGTATCCAACACACAAGCATCTTCCGCCCATTGCTCGATCTGGTGCACATCCCCCATGCGTAGCTCAACGATGCCATCGGACCGGATGCGCGCTTCATGCACGCCATCTACCGCTGCAAATCGACATTGCCCCTCTTTTACAATGCCTAGCCTTTCGGCAAAAGCTACAATGCACCGCCCACCATTGCCACACATGGTACTGGTTTGGCCATCGGCATTGAAATAGATCATCTCAAAGTCATACTGTTCATGTGCTTGTAGCAGAATAAGCCCATCCGCGCCAATGCCAAAACGCCGACGACACAAAGCAGCAATTGTTTCGTGGTCTTTTGGCGAGAGCCACTGCCGTTGGTGCTGATCGATGAGGATAAAGTCATTGCCGGTGCCGTGATACTTGACAAAAGGTACCTTCATCTAGAAATATTTACTCCATCAAAGTATCTACCCGCATGGTATCTGGTGGAGATTGGGGAAAGAAAAAAATCGAGTCTGGAGGGTTGTCCATCGTATAATAGCGCAGTACCATGAGCGCCATTGTAGCCAAGATAATCGCCAGGCTAATAAGCGAGAATTTCCACCCCCAGATATTTCCAATATATTCAGGCTGATCGTCGGAATGCGGAGATTCCTTTCGTTGTTGGCTCATGGCAAGACTGTTTTAACTTACAAAGATAGCCAATTAGCAATCTTCAATGCGTTGGCGTGCCAGCTCCAGCGCACAGTCCAATTGCTGCTCTGGACTCAGATGGGTGTTGTCGATGAGTACAGCATCTTCAGCCATGCGCAAGGGGCTATCAGCACGGGTGGTATCGATTCGGTCGCGCTGTTCGATGTTGCGACGCACTTCATCCAATGTCACTTCTACCCCCTTTGCCTTGAGCTCTTCATATCGCCTACGCGCCCGTGCTTCAGGCGAAGCCGTGAGAAAGATCTTGAGCTCAGCTTCGGGAAACACCACTGTACCGATGTCGCGTCCATCCATTACAAGGCTTTTCTCCTGGCCCATGAGGCGCTGTTGGCGCACCATCTCGCGGCGCACCGCAGGAATTGCAGCTACTTGGCTTACCAAATCGGCTACATCCATTCGGCGCAAGTCGTCTTGCACGTCTCTGCCATTGAGATGCAATCGGTTTCCCTGTGGAGTTCGGTAAAAACGCAGCTCAATATCCGACAAGGCTTTGCGGATGGCCTCCTCATCGGTCAAGGCAATGCCATGCTGTAAAAAATACAACGCTACTGCTCGGTACATGTCGCCCGTACTGATGTATCTGTAGCCCAAGGCCTCACCCAAAGCCTTGGCAAGCGTACTTTTGCCCGTAGAGCTGTAGCCATCGATGGCAATGATAATCTTCTTCAAACGAAGCGCTTTTGGTCGGCCGCAAAAGTACGTCGAAAAATCGATCCAACTACTTGGCTAAGCGTTGTAGCAAAAATTGCCACAATTGCTCGTAAGGCACTACCTCCAACTCGTACAATAATCCCCGATAGAAAAAGGGATGTGCTTCAAGACGTGTCAAATATTTGTCTGCCCCCTGCACCCGCTGCGGATCAAAATCGACTTTGGCCAACTGTTGCAGTAGCCGGATGAAATTCACCACGCGCACGTACTCATCCTTCTTCAACTGTCGACGGGCATAGCTGCGTAGGCGATCTACACAATCGGCAGCTTGATTGTACTGGTTCCTTTCCAGGAAAAACAACATCTGAACGGTCACTTTCTGCACCGTAAACATGCGCTGATGACGTGGATATAATATGGGATCAGCTAAAAATTGCCGTACCTTAAAGCGCTTTGTTTGTTGGGCCTTCAAAATGGGCTGCACTTGGCTCAAAGCCTCGACAAAATAGGCTAACCATGCTTCGAAAATGTGCCAACGCTCTCTTTGTTCCAATGGTAACTTGCGAAATTGATTATGCCCCACAACCTCGCCATGCACAGCCATCGCTTGGATGTAGTTCTCCGTATGCATAGCCAACAAAAAATAGCGCTCCATAAAGGCAAACCACTGCTCTGAGCCCAACTCCAGCGTTTTGAAAGCCTTTTCTGCCACAGCCTTGCCGCGCAAAAAATCCCGTAAGTGGAGTAATGCCACCAACTGGTGAAAATAGAAATCACTCAAGCGTCTGGCCTGATAAAACTTGCTGTGTGTCCGATAGTAATGCTCAGCCTGAACACATACTTCAATCACCGAACGAAAATCATGGGCTAACTCAAAACGCATAGCCCAAGCCAAAAACATGTGGTAAAAGATCAGTGGCGACTGATGACGCTCCGACAAAGCAACCAACTCATGGCACCACTGTTGCATGTGCTTCTGGAAAGCCTCATCTGTATAATCCGTTCTGTAATATTCCAGCAAGATGTGTTGGTACTTGCTTTCTGCTTCCAACTCCGCGTGCAACACTGGCAAAAAATACTGTAAGTGATCTTCATACGCCTCAAATTCCTTCTCATCCCCATACTCAGCAGCCAACTGGCGCAAAATCCGACAGCAATTGACGACAATGTCAGCAAATTCGTATTTTAAAGCCACTGTCAGCAACCTACGGGCCATCTGAGCTGCAGTAGCTTTCGCATTGTACTGCAGCAAGATGCGTATCTGAGTCCATTCCTTATTGGCAGTAAAATAAGCGCGATCGTAATTGGACGCTGCCGGCTCATTGATGTCAATAAAAAACAAAGTGTTGAGCAGGCGCTTGCGAAAACGACTCTTTAATTGCCTATATTTATCCTCCGTAGGAGTACAGTCGTACAACAATTTGGCTGCATCGCGATCATTTTTCAACTTGCCCTCTACGAGGGCTTCGTAAAACTCGTTGAATTTGCTCGACTTTTGCTTTAGTGTCGCTGCATCAAAAATTTCAATTTTCCGCACCTTGCGCTTAGTGATAATCCGCGATAACTCGAGAAGATTTTTCATTGATAAAGTATAATTGTTATATATTACCCATGCACCAATTTTTGTACCACTTTTCCTGTCACGTTTTTACAAAAATGATCCCCACACCTCGATCCAAACGAGAAAAATCATTGGCGTTCCGCACACTGTATCCCAACTACCCATGAAAGAGGAAAAAGCTACCTCCCCTCACATCAGTCCATCCCCCCCCAAAGTAGATACGACTATCCTTCCCCTTTGGATGCGCGATTGGCGCATACGCATTTTGTTACACATCATATTTTGGATGTGCATTTACATGGATGAGACGCTTTCGCTGTTTGGCATTACTGAAGCTTGGGACCATGACCTCGTAGCGATGGGATTATCCGTAGACATGCTCATTGTATATACCAACTTGTACGTTCTTATCCCGTGGTTGCTGCTCAAAGAGCGCTACTTGCTCTATATAGTACTGACCTTCATCTTTGCACTACTGAGTGCTTTGTGGTCGCATTTTGTGTTTTGGGATTTGGCCTGCACCGAATGTTCCATGCAACAGCAGATCTCTGAATTTATCCTCACCACCTACCACCCTACGCTCACCTTATTGGGCACAGCCATATCGCTGAAATTATTCAAGTACTACTATGCCCTGTCCATTTTGGTCAAGCAACAAGACCAAATGACCATCGATTCAAAGCTGAAAATTATTCGCAGTCAGCTCAATGCTCATTTTCTGCTCAATGCACTGAACAATCTATATGTACTGAGCAAAAGCCAACCCAAGAAAGCAGCACAATATTTGCTGCATCTTTCTGAGCTATTGCGCTATCACCTCTACCATACCAAGCTTTCCAGAATAGACTTAGTGCGAGAAATTTCTTTCCTGCGCGATTACCTAGAACTGGAAAAAATCAGAGGACAATTTCAGCGCGTCAGCCTAGAGGTGATAGGCCAGCCCGACAAAATCAAGGTAGCACCTTTGCTATTCATTCCATTTGTGGAAAATGCCGTCAAGCATGGCAATTTAGTAGATGGAAATGGATTCATTGATATAAAATTCATTGTAGGTGAACAACATATAGAGTTCATTTGCACTAATTCGCGTTCTCAACAGAGTTTGGACAAACCTTCTGGGCTGGGGATGCGTGCTGCACGTCAGCGTTTTGACACCCTCTACCCAGGGCATTATGCCATATGGATCACGCGAGAGCCCAGTACATGGACTGTCCACATCCTACTCATGCTCCATACAAGGATAAAGACCGATGAACTGCCCGCTGCACTGTATCATCCTTGATGACGAACCTTTGGCCCGACAGGGCATTGAGTTGCTTCTCGAACCCTACGAATGGTTGGTCCTTGAAGGCAGCTATAGCAATCCCATGCAGGTCATCAGCCGATTGGAAAATGGCGACATCGACTTGCTCTTCCTCGACATTGAAATGCCCGCAATCAACGGCCTAGACTTGCTGCTCAACCTCAAAAATCCGCCGCTTACCATCATTACTACAGCCTATCCCCAATATGCATTAGAAGGCTATGAGCTACAAGTAGTGGACTATCTGGTAAAGCCCATCCGAGAAGAGCGATTTATGAAAGCAGTGATGCGCGCACGCCAAATATTTACCTCTATACGACAAAATGAACTAGAGCAACGCGGAGCCCAAGAATACTTTTTTGTGCGTTCTGAACGCAAACTCATCAAGCTAAGCTTTCACGATATCCGCTATATCGAAGGCATGAAAGACTACGTCATTTTGCACTGCGCCGATGGCAACAAGATCATCACAGCTATGAATCTCAGCACGATCTATCGACAACTGCCTGCTACCCGCTTCGCACGCATAGGCAAGTCATACATTGTCAACCTCGACTACATTACTGAAGTAGAGCACACAGGCCTGTACCTGGGGCAAGATTACCTGCCTTTAGGCCGTGCCTATCGCGATTCCTTTTTTGAAAACTACATCAAGGGCCGCATCATAGATCGCAACAATTGAACGCTCCACAGCAAGCGCTCAATCGCGCAAAACACGCCGAATCCCCAAAATCAATACCAGCAACACCAACAACACCACCAGTAACAGCAGGTTATTGTCCGCTACAAGTTCCAACTCCTGTTCTAGCTTGTAGCCCAGCGAAATCAACAAGCCTGTTAAAAGCAAAATACCTATTATCCTTTTCGCCATCATATGCACTACACATTAAAATCTCATGCACTGTCCCAACACCCCATCAAAGCATCAACTCCTTCACGATTAACCCATTTTTCATGCGTGGCTCGAACCAAGTAGATTTTGGAGGAAGTGTACAACCGGCATCCGAGATAGTCAAAAAGTCTTCCATCGCTACTGGATACAGGCAAAATCCCATGCGATGCTCGTTTTTCAACACTTTTTCCTTGAGTCCTTCTAAGCCATGCCGTCCGGCCACATAGCTTACTCGCTTGTCGTGGCGTACATCCATAATGCCCAAAATATCGCCCAACACGTAGCGATTAAACAAGTCTACATCCAAAACGGGCAGTTGGGGCTGTACAGGGCGTACCCATTGGGATTTCCAACGAAGCGCATACCATTCATTGGCCAGAAAAAGCGTCATGTAGTGAGGGGCACGCGGTTGATGGGGGATATCCATGTAAGTGATATCGCAATATTCCGACAGCCGAGCCAAAAACCGCGTGAAGCTGATCTCATTGCGCGTATCGATGACGCGGTTATAGTCCCAAATGCGCAATTGGTCAGTGGGGAAACACGCCGCCAACAGCCATTCAAATTGCGATTGGCGATCCGCATCGGCAGCGCGTTCGTAGAGCATAGCTACTACCTTACTGCGATGATGCCCATCGGCAATGTAAGTAGTGGACACCCGTCGGGAAAATTCATCTTGTACCTGACGAATCGCTGCTCCATCCGATATTGCCCATAGCGTATGCCGGCTGTCTTCGGTGTCGAGTTCCAAATCGAGTGTAGGGTCGTGTAGTGCAGCCCAACGGCGCGCATAAACCAGCAAATTGTCTTGCCCCTGCCAAGTAAGCAACACGGGCTTCACTTGTGCCTTTCGCTGCAACATCAAATGCAACTGCTGTTGCTCTTTTTGCGCAAGTGTATGCTCGTGAGGCTTAATATGCCCTTGCAAATAGTCCTCTATATGTACCGCACACACATATCCCCAGTGAGCTCGCCCTTCTTGCTCGATGCGATATACGTAGATCGACTCTTGGGCTGCCTTTTGAAAAAATCCATGAGCTGCATATTGGGCATAAGCTTCTTTTACCGTTTTGAAAAAGCGATCAAAAGAAGAGATAAGCCGCAAGTTGGGCAAGATTGCTTGAAAAGGGGCTATGCGCATGAGCAGCTGCTGTTTTGGGATTTAGATATGGGGTTCGAACTATTGGGGTGCAAAGGTAACCGTTCCCTGCCAAGACTAAGCGCCTCCCTACTCAATATAGCTTGTGGCTCAAAAAAGAAAAGCATGGCCATGCAGGCCACGCTTTTCCGTCAGTAACTAAACCCCAGTTAAGCTCTTGGACTTGGTTATATTGGTTTTTTGGAGTCGCTCAATTGAATGCAGTGACGCGCTTCGATAGGGAATGGCGTCCAAGGCGATGTAATCGGTTTTTAGCTGTGGTATTTTGTGTATGTACTAAAAGGTCAGAATTGTTCGTCCAAATGGAAAAAATTGTGCAACTCCATTCCGCCATCACAGTTTGCTATTTACAGAGAAAGCCACACGTGGCGTCTTCTCCAAGTGCAATGCTTGCCTTAAGGGCGAACCCAATCGCACCGATCGCGAGCACAACACACAGCTTTTGCCGCTAAATTGCACGTATTTTGTGCCCAAGCACACGGGCAAAACCGTCGACACGTGAGTACACACACACAGCTCCATCCCGACCCCAGCACGACGATATGGGCCGAGGTAGTGCTTCCACTTCCCTTAGCACACACCTATACCTATCACATACCCGAGCAATGGGCTACGCAAGTGCAACGGGGTGTGCGCGTAGAAGTGCCCTTTGGCAAGGGAAAGTACTACGCAGGGCTCGTATGGCGCGTGCACAACACGAAGCCCAGTCATCCCACTAAACCCATTCTATCGGTATTGGATGCCCAGCCCATCGTCAGCGAGCCGCAACTACAACTATGGGAATGGATCGCCACCTACTATGCGGCCACGTTAGGTGAAGTAATGGATGTAGCCCTACCTACCTACTTCAAGCTCAGTAGCGAGCGCATGATTGTGCTCAGCCCCCTTTTTGACGATGATGCCGACACGCCACACTCCCCACAGATACAGCCCATCGTGCAAGCACTGCGCATCCGTGAAACACTGCCTATAGGCGAGTTGCGAAAAATTCTGGGGCGCAAATCCATTATGCCTATAGTCAAACAGCTGCTCGACCAGCGCATGGTCTACATTAAAGAAACAATACGCGAACGCTACAAGGCTCGCACAGCGAGCTGCATCCGGCTGGCCGATCCCTATCATGACCACCCTGAGTTGATACAAGAAGCCTTTGAACGATGCGGGCGATCCGAACGTCAAGCCCACGCATTGCTGGCCTTGGTACAGCTTTCACAAAAAAAGGCTCACGTCACCAAAAAAGAGCTCATCCAAATAGCCGGTGTAGACTACGGCGTGCTACGTGCCCTAGAGCGCAAGGGTGTCCTCACATCATATGAACTGCAGGTGAGTCGTCTGTTTGCCGACGACGATGCCGACGAAGGGCTCCCTCCCGCCCACGCACCCCTTTCCACTGCGCAAGCCAGCGCCCTGCAACACATCGAGCGGCATTTTGCCGAAAGGCGCCCCGTGTTGCTACATGGCGTCACGAGTAGTGGCAAGACGCGCCTATACATAACACTCATGCAAAAAGTGCTGCAGCAAGGCGGGCAAATACTCTACCTCGTCCCTGAAGTAGCACTGACCACTCAGCTGTTCCGACGCCTACGCCAATACTTCTCACAAAAGGAAATATTGGCCTACCACCACCGACTAGCCCCAAACGAGCGCATCGAGCTGTGGCAAGCCGTGCGGGCAGGCCATGGCATTATTACAGGTGCACGCTCGGCCCTACTGTTGCCCTTTACCAACCTGCAACTCATTATCGTAGACGAAGCACACGACCCCTCCTACAAACAAACTGATCCTGCCCCGAGATATCAAGCCCGCGATGCAGCTGTGTGGTATGCCCATCATCTCGACATTCCCATCTTGCTGGGTACGGCCACGCCTTCTGTAGAGTCTTATTTCAATGCACAAAGAGGTAAATACGGCTTAGTCACACTACAAGAGCGATATGGAGGCATCAGTTTACCTCAGATGCAAGTAGCTGACGTATGTGCAGCACGTCGAAAAAAACAACTGCGCAGCCACTTTACCCCTTTACTACTGGAAGAAATCGCACGCGTAATTGCGCAAAACGAGCAAGTCATCCTGTTTCAGAATCGGCGCGGCTTTGCCACCGCATTGCGCTGCCAACAATGCGGTTGGGCTGCCCAATGCCAATACTGCGATGTCACCCTCACATATCACAAACAGTTCAACAACTTGCAATGCCACTACTGTGGCTACCAAGAACACATATCGCAGCAATGCCCTGCCTGCCAGAGTACCGAGCTGGTACTCAAAGGTTTTGGCACTGAAAAAATCGAAGATGAACTCAAGATTCTCTTTCCCGATGCCCGCATCGGGCGCCTAGATCGCGATATGGCCCGATCAAAAAAGCAACTCGAAAAGGTACTCATCCAATTCGAAACGCAACAACTCGACATACTTGTAGGCACCCAGATGGTCACTAAGGGGCTCGACTTTGCACATGTAGGCCTCATCGGCATCCTTAGTGCCGATCAGTTGTGGCGCTTTCCCGACTTTCGCGCTACTGAGCGCGCGTTTCAGCTCATGGTCCAAGTAGCAGGACGCGCAGGCCGCCGCAACAAGCAAGGCAAAGTCATTATTCAAACCGAAGATACTACCCACCCCGTCCTGCACGAAGTATTGGCTCACGACTACGCTGCCTTTTTTTCCCGTGAAATACGCGAGCGCCAGCAATTTGGCTATCCACCTTGGCAACGACTCATTAAAATCACTGTAAAACACAAAACACCTGCCACAGCCAACGAAGCAGCCAAGCTACTGGCCCACGAGCTGCGCAAAGAGCTGGGCGAAGCCATACTGGGGCCTGCCATCCCGCTGGTAGGCCGCATTCGAAGCTGGTATCTGCTCGATCTACTCATCAAATTGCCACCCAAAACTTTAAAATTGGCCCATGCCAAACAACTCGTGCGCCAGCTCATTGACCAACTTCGGCAACGCGAAGGCCTCACCACCACCCGATGGGCTATAGACGTAGATCCATAAGGGTTCATGTGCGTTTGAGCTCAATACGGGCGCGCTCCTGCTCGTACTCCTCCTTTGTGAGTAGGCCGCGCTGCCGCAAGTCCTGCAACACCTTCAGCTGCGCCAGCAAGTTGGGCCCATCATCAGAGGGGGCTTCCAATTGTAATGAAGTGTCTTGGGGATCTTCGTAGCGATATCCCCGCTGCTGAAAAGCCCTAAAGTCGGGATGAGTACGCAAGAAAGCCAGTGCCTCATGGGTCTCGATCTGATCCAAATCGGCAAAGCCAAATGAAACGGCCTGTGCCAGATGATACATTGCCGGATAAGGCATTTCCAACAAAGAATACACACATGCCAGATGAAAATGTATCTCTTCGTCATCGGCATATAGGCGTACTGCTTCTTTCAAAGCATGCAAAGCTTGTTGCAATTCGTATTCCTTGAGTGCGTTTATGCCCTGCTCTTTCAGTCGCTGAAACTCGGGATCTACGCGCATGGACTTCTTCTTGCTCCTTTTGCCCGCTGTACGGCGCCATTTGCGCTTTTGTCCTCTGTCCACAAATTCGGCGTTGTATTTTCTGTCAAATTCAGCTACCGGCATAGTTAGAAACAACAAAAAGTCCAATATCCACCACAAGCCGATGGACACCAGCACAATGGGAAAATAGACAGGCACAGATGCCTGCCATATGCCTATGAGGCATAAGCTCATCATGATTAGTCCTAAAACTCGTTGCCCTAAATAAAAACGATGGGCTCCCATCCACCCAAACAATAGTGCCAAAAGGACTGCAACGGATTTCTTTCTCATTACGCGCTCCTCACTTTAGAGACAAGATGATGAAAGGTGTTTTACTGATAGAAAACTACTTACTACTCAGTAATGCAATTTTTCGCGCTATGTGCCAGCGAATAGACATCCAACAAGTAGCGTCAATTCAATATTCATATTTCTCTTTCCACAGCCTGCGCAGATAGTCAGCCAGGCGCTGCTCATGAGCATTTTCGGCAGGGCGATAGAAGGAGCTACCTTCCAGCCCTTTCGGCAAATACTCCTGTACAGAAAAATGGTCCTCGAACTCGTGTGGATAGCGATAGTCCTTAGCGTAGCCGAGTTGTTTCATCAAAGATGTAGGCGCATTGCGCAAATGTAATGGTACGGGTACAGCGCCATATTGGCGTACGGCTGCTTGCGCTTTATTAATTGCCTCATATGCCGAATTGGACTTGGGCGAAGCCGCCAAATAAATAGCTGCTTGACTCAAGATAATGCGCGCTTCGGGTAAACCCACCTGAAGGGCAGCCTGTGCTGCTGTGGTAGCCATTAGTAGTGCATTGGGGTTGGCCAGGCCTACATCTTCGGCTGCACTAATGACAAGGCGCCGCGCAATAAACTTGAGGTCTTCACCTCCTTCAATCATACGTGCCAGCCAGTACACAGCTGCATTGGGGTCGCTTCCTCTAATGGATTTGATAAAAGCTGAGGCCAAGTCATAGTGTTGTTCTCCGCCTTTATCAAATAAGATGGTCTGATGCTGCACGGCCTCGCGCACTCGCTCGTCAGTAATGACCAATGGTGTTCCGGGTTGTGCTTGCGCACAAACTAATTCCAAAGCATTGTATAGCCGGCGCGCATCCCCACCACTATAGCGCAGCAATGCTTCATACTCTTTTAGCTCCACGTCTAAATGACGCAACACCACATCCTGCGCTAAGGCCCGTTCGAGCAATTGTTGCAGCTGCTCACGGCCCAACGGCTCTAGAACATACACCTGACAACGCGACAGCAAGGCCGGAATCACTTCAAAGCTGGGATTCTCTGTAGTAGCACCGATCAATGTTACCACGCCGCGTTCTACTGCACCCAGCAGGGAATCCTGCTGTGCTTTGCTAAAGCGATGTATTTCATCGATAAACAATATAGGAGCAGGGCGATCAAAAAATCGTTGCTTTTGTGCCTTCTCTATAGTATCGCGCACTTCTTTAACACCCGAACTAATCGCACTAAGTGCAAAAAAAGGGCAATCTAAGCTATGGGCAATAATGCGTGCCAGCGTGGTCTTTCCCGTGCCTGGTGGCCCCCACAAAATCAATGACGGCAATCGCCCCAACTCGATGGCGCGTCGCAGCACTCCTCCTGGTCCTACCAGATGAGCTTGCCCTACATAGTCGTCCAAGCTACGAGGACGCATCCTTTCTGCAAGAGGTTCCATCGAGTTGCGTATTGGTAAAGGATTGCTGCAATGCTTCACACTTGCCACCCCTTCATTAGGTAGCGAGCCATCTCTTCGGCCCATAGCGGCCCTGTAAGTGCCCCCCTGGAGGCCAATCCGTTAAAAGCCCACAAGCGCGGATATATCTGATGACGCACCAACACAGGGCGCCGGTCAGTAGTAATAGGCCGCACCCCTGCACGCTGATCGACCACTTCAAAGGGCAACTGCAGCAACTCGTGCATTCGAGCTTCTAAATAACGCCTGCCTTCCACTGTGGGTTGGGCCTGAGCACAGTCATTGACAAAAGTAGCCCCTACCCACAATAGCCCTATTTCGCGTAATGGCACCAGCATCACTTTGCGTTTGAGCATAAGTGAAGGTAAAGATAGCCCAATACGCACAAGCAGTATTTCTCCCTTTACCGCGCGCAAAGGCAAGTGTCGAAAAAACGGATTGTGCCGCACACCTATTCCCTCACAATAGACTACATGTGCTGCTTGCCATTCTTTATAACACACGCCATTGGCCCGCACCTGTAACGCCTCATAGACAAAAGGTTCAGCCGTCCAACAACCTTCTCGTTGCAGCTTCTGAGCAAATGCATCGAGGAACACAGATAAACGCACGCGCCCCCCACCCACCGTATAGCCAAAGTGACGGGCAGGTGCCACCCAGTGGGGCAGCCACTGGGGAGGGACACGCTCTCTAATCCATGGCGCATATGCTGGATCGCCACAACGCGCCAGCCAATCATTTTCGGCCTTCACATCGGATAAAGCCCACACAATAGGCATGGGCTCCCACAACGTGCAGCCCAACTCTGCTTCCAGCCCGCGCCATGTATGTACTGCTGCAGGCAGAAACTCCTCTACGCGATTGACTTTTACCAGTCGACGCCCCGTGACGGGGTTGACCACACCTGCAGCTATGCGTGTAGCGCTATGTCCAGGTGATGGATCAAATACCTGTACGTGCATTCCTTGCTGCTGCAAGGCGCGCGTCAGCAAAGCTCCTGCCAACCCCATCCCTACTACTAATACGTCTACGCGCTTCATGACATGAGTTTCAACTGTCGGTGTAGTTTTTGAGGCAATCCCGATACTACTAATGCATATGAATGATCAATCAAAGTACATAACAAAGATTCGGGCAATGCCTCAATCACCACAGTGTTCCAATGCTTTTTGTGCATGTGCCAGCCAGGCAAGATCGCCTCACGCCACGTCTCACGCAATATTATAGCTCTTTGAGGCGCACATTTGAGGTTGGCTCGAGCTGGTATCTGATCTAAAAGCAGCAAAGCAAATATTTTTCCCTTCACCTTGAAGGTGAAGGTATCCTCGTTAAAGGGTAGTGATTCACTTGCTCCCTTTTTTCTCAAACAATAATGCCGAAAAGCAGCTACATTCATCACCCACCCCTCATTTGCCCTGTAAAGTAAGCACCTCTTTCAAAGTAAAGACAACAAGCTATCAGCGCGCTATCTACAAATTATTCTGGGCAAAAGCGAACAAACTTCCACTATCCTGACATTCAATCAATGCATTTGGCAATGCAGTCACACAAAAAGCTGCCTTGTCCAGAGCTGTTAAAAAAAGCAATTCACACTACACAAAAAATGAATGCTATGTCAACGACTAACCAAAAGCAACCGGAAGGTATGGGCACGCCCACTACACCTATACCGAACAAAAGCAAAGGATCAGAACGCATCGTAGCGATCTCGGTAGTAATAGGCGTACTCTTGTTGGCTGTAATTGGTTTTCTCACTTACCAAAACCTGAGCAAAAGCCGACAACTAGAAGAAAAGGTGAGTCAACTCGAAGAAGCCGAACGCCTACGCCTCGAATTAGAAGACCAATACGACCGCGCACTCATGGAACTGGAAGAGTTGCGCGACACCAATGCCGAGCTCAACTCCTTGATCGAAGAACAAATTGAAGAGCTCAATGCCCAGCGCCGCAAAATCGCAAACCTCATCAAAGATCGTCGGAGGCTGGAAGAAGCCCGTGCCGAACTGGCGCAACTACGCGAACAAGTGGCCAGCTATATCGAAGAAATCGAAGCGCTCAAAGAAGAAAACGCCATGTTGGCTGCCAAAGCCGACTCATTGGGCATGCGAGCAGACTCGCTAGAAGCACAGCTTGCAGGCACGCTGGCAGAAAAAGAACAATTGGCACAAGCCCAGGCCGTACTGGTTACCGAAAAAGAACGACTGGCCGATAAAGTACATCTGGCTTCCGTGATCAAAGTGGCCGATGTACAAGTAACTGGCTATAAGCAACGCAAAGGCAAATCACCTAGCCGGCGACGTACTGCCAAAAACGTCGACTTGTTGCGCATCTGCTTTACTGCATTGCCTAATGAAGTAGCTAAGCCCGGAACGGAAAAATTCTTCATCCGCATCATCAATCCCGTAGGTGAAACCTTGGCAATTGAAGAGTTGGGCTCGGGTACCATCGTCAACCCTAAAACGAAGGAGGAAATCCTCTACACTCAAGTAGCCGAACACGAATACGCCAACGAAGAAGAACGCATGTGCTTCGACTGGAAGCCTAACATCAACTTCCAAAAGGGCAACTACACAGTTGAAATCTACAACAAGGGATACCTGGCAGGACAAGGCAGCTTTGTACTGAAGTGAGCTGACACATTACAAAAAGAAAATCCCGAGGCGAGTTTGCCTCGGGATTTTCTTTTACCTCAATTGGCCACCAGCTCAATGAGTGACGACAAAGCGACGCGTGGTGTGTCCCTTATCGGTAATAATGGTAAGCTGGTAGGTACCTGAAGGATACGCACTGGTGTCAAACTGCAGTGTAGTTTGCCACACATCGTCGTAAGTAGCCTCACTGAGGATGCGGCCATGTAAGTCGCTAATACGCACGTACACCTTGTCGAAGCGTTGTTCCATATCGAGTGAAACCGTCAGTTGATCTTGCACTGGATTGGGGAACAGATTCACCTTATTGGCTTCCGACAGTGGCTCATTGACAAAAGTGACGGGTGAGACATTCATGCGCACCACCGGCACGATGTCAAGACCAAAGCCCACCCAGCTATATGGCTCTACCGACAAGTCTCCATTAATACCCAGCATCGCAGCATAACGCGGCTGATTCAGAATATCAGGACCAGTGATAAATGCCATGGCCTGATAGTTGTAATCTTCCGAAGCCGAAAGTACAAAATCAACTTGGTCTTCAGTGATATACTCTACCATGACCACGTAATAGGTATCATCCTCTAACATGAGGGGCATCTCGTCGTCGGGGAATCCCGGCACATACACGGTCACCAAGTCCTCTGGGTTTTCCGTGCCCTGAATGGTATACAGCCCCAGCGCCACGCGCGTGCGCTCATCCGGATCACAGTTGCCATCTTCGTTGTCATCCACCCATTTGTACACAGTGAGCAGTAGGTCGCGATCGGGTATTTCGGCAGCATTGCCGATGCCAAAGCTCATCGAGCTCATAAACTTGCCACTGCCATTAGTTATGTAATAGCAATTGCCGTAAGCCCAGCTATGGGGTTCAGTGTCATCCCAGTTACTTTCAGCCGGAAACACGGTACGCGTAGCCCCCGTTTCCTTGGCATACGTAGAGTCCGTAACCATAAAATGGAAAGTCTGCGTGTTGTTCGACTCGTCAAAATCGGGTTCATCTGCCGAGATGGTGTACGTACCTGTATAGCTTCCTTGAGGCACTTCGGGGACGAACACCTCGTCGAAAGGTATGTTTTCTACCAGCTGGTTGGCCATTACATCGCCATAGAAATTGTCGGCACTGAACACCTCCTCACCTGTATCGTCATTGACGATCGTAACGTTCAAATTGACATTGGTCTGATCTACAGCACCTACATTTTCGATATCGGCTAAGAAGTAAATGGGGTCGAGCTCACCTTGCGGAAATTGAGCATTCTGTGGAATGGCATAGAACGAGTTGACTTGCATGTTGTTGGCTTCCTGCTCCACAATGTATACATCGTCAATCATCCAGTAATAGTAATTGCCCTCATAGCGGAATTTGATGCGCAGGTCGCTGGCACCAGCGGCACCGGGCAGTGGCACGCGCACCAACCCCGTGATGTGGCCACTGTTAATGGGCAGGTCGGTATTGATAAAGGTACTATCCCAAGTGACGCCACCATCGGTGCTCCAGCCCACGATATAGGCACTCTGAAACTGCCGCGTAGCCTGATAGAACACCAAGCTCACCCCTGCTACATTATACTGGCTGATGTCGATAGGGGGAGAAATGAGCTCACCTACCTGAGGAGCAGCACAAGGACCGTTGCCAAAGTTGTTGGGCGTGCCGTCATTGTCGTAGTAGTCCGAGTCGAAGTAAGCGACCCCTGTACACATAGTGGGCGAAGCCATCAGTCCACCTCCACCGACATATGCGCCCTGATCTGAAATATCGCCATCAGGGGTCCACTGCCACAACTGGTAGTTTGTAGGCACGCCACCACATGAAATGCTGTTCACCGTCCAGCCATTGAGGCTATCCGTAAAAGACCCCTCGCCATTGCCACCCCAAAGTACCGTATATACAGCAGGCAGCTCTACAGGGATGGGTTCTAAATTGGCCGAGACGCCAGCGGGAATCTCGTTGCGAAATGCTTCACAATCGGCTTTAGCCATCATAAAGCTCGGGATAGTCACTTGATTACCTACATTGCCAGGCGCCATAGGGAAAGGCGGATCATCGTTGTTGTTGCAGATAATCACCGCGATGGCACCCGCATTCTCCGCATTCAAGCACTTCACCCCAAACTGGCAAGTACCACGATCGATTAAAGCAATTTTTCCGGCGACATCGTTTTGAGGCATCTCGCAGCCATCTGTAGTAGTACCAGTCCCATCATCGACAATCACCAAGTCTCCCATTACCGTAACACCACCACAAAAATCAGCACCGCCAAAGGCAGCAGGAATTGCTGTGTAGGTACCTGAAGCAGCTCCTGACAGCACTAGCTGATAGTTGCGCTGGGCCTGAAGATCCTGCCCATTCAATAGAGCTAACAACAGGATTACTGACCAGGTCAGATAGCGAGTAAATTTGCTCATAACAGTTTTTTTTTAATAAAAAAATATAGAGGCAACAAAGTATGATAAAACTTTATTTCGCCACATTGGGCAAATGTAATTAACTTCCTTTCGACAGGAACGTCCCCACACAGCCCAATGCTGCTAATTGTCAGAGAGCAAATATTTTTCACCACTTAAAGCTCACTGTCAGTTAGTTGTATCTCTTTGTAGCAGGAAGATATCTTCCTACTAACTGAAGCATTTTTCATCATCATAAACTTCAGGCGATATGGACAGATTATTACTCACCCTTAGTTTGTCGCTATGGACGCTGCTGGCTGGCGCTCAGCCTGTGGGCAAACTGGTCAGGCCAGCAGCACTACTGCGCGACCAAGTGTACCCCGCTAGATTCACTACCGGGCTAGAAGCATTACCTGCATTACCCGTGGCACCTTCCCCATGGCCACATCTACGTGCCGAACCAGAACAAATAATTGGCGAGACTTTGTACGACTTGCAGACCAACAACTCCATGCAACACCGGCTGGTGCGGCGCCCCGATGGCACCTTTAGTGCCAGCTGGACCATAGGACTTCAAGCCTCAGGTGGCTTTCCCGATCGAGGATCCGGCTACAACCATTTCGATGGCACGAGCTGGGAAGACAGCCCTTCCAGCCGCCTGGAGATGAACTTGCGCACGGGCTGGCCTGCCATCGGGACGCTAGCCGATGGGCGCGATGTGATCCTGTGCCACGCCTCGCCACCTCCATACAAAGCTCACATATTGCGCCAAGATGAGCAAGGTAGCTGGGAAGAATTCGACATCCCAAGCACCGCGCCCGATGGCCTTTTGTGGCCCCGAATGGCCATAGGCGGCCCCAATGGCAATACCATTCATGCCATTGCTATTACCACGCCTTCTGGGCTCAGCGGAGCGCCTTACAATGGCGTCGACGGCCAGCTGCTCTACTTCCGCTCTACTGACGGAGGCGACACTTGGGACATTACCGACATGGTCATTCCAGCTTTTGGCCCCGACTACTTTACCAACAACGACGCCGACTCCTACGCCATTGATGCGGATAGCAACTACGTGGCAATTGCTTTGTTCAATAGCTGGAACGACGTAGTACTGGCCAAGTCAAATGACAATGGGCAAACTTGGACGCGCTATGTCCTCAACGACTTCCCCTTGGACAACTATCAGGTAGACCAGGGATACACCTTCGACGACCTCAATGGCTTTGACCCCGCTGCACCTGACTCGCTGGCTATCTTCACTTCCGACAATTCGGGTACAGTACTGATCGATCGCAATGGCATGGCTCATGCCTGGTTTGGACGCATGTACGTCATCGACTCGGATTTCACCGACGGTGCCACTCAATATTACCCGGCTATGAGTGGCATCTTGTATTGGAACGAAACCTTTGGCAACGACAGCCTGCAACTGATCGCTGACCTCGTCGATGCCAATGACAATGATACCATAGACATTCAAAGCATCAACAACATCGCGCTTTACTTTACCTCCCTTACGAGTTTCCCTTCAGCAGGTGTAGATGCACAAAACAACATTTACTTGGCATACTCAGCCGTGGCTGAAGACAAGATCAATGAAAACGCCACCAAGCAAGGCAGCATCGTACCCGAACACTACCGACATGTATACGTCATCGCATCGATCGATGGCGGCATGAGCTGGACAGCGCCCTATGACATCATCAACCCCGATATTTCCGATCCCGACCTAATCGACTTCACCGAAGCAGTCTTTCCCAGTGTGGCACGCAATGTACTCGACGAGCAATTACATCTCACTTACCAACAAGACTTCGAGCCAGGCTTGGCCATACGGGGCGACGAAGACGACCCCGCATCCAATTACATCATGCATGTGCGCCTGGACCTAGCCGAACTATTTGGCGTAGTAGCCACCTCATCACCTACGGGTACCCTGCTCGAACTGCAGCTATCGCCTAACCCCGTTTGGGATCAGCTCCGCATCCAAATCAAGGGTGAAGCAGCCGCCCCTCAACTTAGCTTGCAAATAGTAGATGCGATGGGACGCGTATACACTCAGCGGCAATTGCCTTTTCAACCCATAGTGCGGACCGATGTGTCGCATTTGCCGAAAGGCGTCTATTGGTTGCGCATACAAGTGGGTAGTCAAATCCTCTCACATACTTTTGTCAAAATGTAATCCGAGCGACAAGAGAGCCACTTAGCCACAAGTGGCTCTCTTGTTGAAACTTTGCACAGGGCAACGTGCAACTTATTGCCCACCTATACCGTCTTTTCAATACGGAAGCTAATAGACCAGTAGCTAAAATTCCTCGACTTAAACACTTCTCCTTGAGCGGAAATCGCAGTACCTTTGATAAACCATTATAAAACTTCAAAGAAAAGAATGAAAAAACGCCTTCCTATTTATCTCTTCGCCTTTATGTTGCTTACCAGCACGGCAAGCTATGGGTACCTCAACACATTGCGCAGCTGCACAATCTCCCAATCTGATGTACAAGAAGAAATAGTGGAAGGGCCTAACACCCGTGAAGACAAACTCTCCATGCCCGACCTGATAGTCCTCATCAAGATTGTAGACGCCATCCGCCGTACGATTCAGTTACAGTAGCTCACCGTGCTGCACTGTGCTACTCATCAGCGCGTGACCCTATCTTTTCCCAGTATCTGAGCAACCCCCAAACACTCATCCACGCGGGGTTAGCCAGCTCATAGCGTTTGTGCATTTCAGGCGTAGTGATCCCTGCCTGACGCAACTGTGCATTCACGTATTGTTGAAACTTGGGCGTCACCTCAGCGGGAGGCGTACCTGCTTCAAAAAAAGGACGCATCCAATTGGCCCAATCGAGCAGACGCGCGGCTAAAGCATCCAGATGTGATGCTACCTCTTCTTCTACTGGGCCAAAATGGGTAAGCCATAGCTGAGTAGCTCCCGATTGCTTAATCCGATCGATGCTCTCCAGCCAATGAGGAATGTGAATATCGGGAGGTGGACACGGCGGCACGACAATGCCACCCGGTACGCGCACACCTGCTACATCGCCACAGAAAATGGCTTCGCCCACTTGCCAAGCAATGTGATGCACGGCATGCCCCGGTGTAAAAAGTGCTCGAAAAGTGACACCTCCTATTTCAAACTGCTGCTCATCTTCAGGTACCACTAGCTGATCAGCTTTGATGGGTTCCATGCGGCCCCAAAGTGCATCCATCTCATCTTGATAGATGCGGCGTGCCGAGCTGATGAGGCGCTGCGGATTGGCCAAGTGGGGAGCACCTTTGGGGTGTACATAGATTTGGGCTCCTTGTTGAGCAAATGCCCATGCGGCACCTGCATGGTCCAAATGAATATGCGTGAGCAATACGTGCGACACATCTCGAGGAGCATAGCCATGTGTGCGTAGTGCTTCAACCAAATGGGGCCATGTACTGTGCGGGCCCGTCTCGATCAACACAGGCCCTGCTTGGGTCTCGACCAAGAAGGCAGCTATGGCTTGGGGCGTATTTCGGAAGTGCAAATCGAGTAGTTGAATGCGTTCCATAAAGACAGAAAGTTTTCGATCAGCAGGGCGATATATTACAAAGAGCCCTTGAGTTGCAAACCATATTTCCACTTGCCCGGCTATAGCCTCACAAGCTCACAAGAGGGATCTGGTTGGTTTTGACACCTTAAGGTATTGCGTTTTTGGTGTAAAAGGCCATGCAGCTCGATGTAAATTCAGCTTTCATTTACCAAGGTGCCATCGCGCATGCGCATGATGCGATCGCTCATCGTGGCCAGGTCTTGGTTGTGCGTGGCAATGACAAAAGTTTGTCCAAAGTCATTTCTCAACTGAAAAATCAGCTGATGCAGGTCTTGTGAAGAGACTGAGTCGAGATTGCCCGAAGGCTCATCGGCAAACACAATAGCAGGGCGGTTCATTAGTGCCCGTGCTACGGCTACGCGCTGTTGTTCGCCGCCCGACAACTGGCCAGGTTTGTGCTCCAGCCGATCGCTAAGGCCCAGATAATCGAGCAACTCTTGAGCGCGTTTGCGCGCTTGTTGCTCAGGCATATTCGCGATAAAAGCAGGCAAGCATACGTTCTCCAACGCCGTAAACTCGGGCAAAAGGTGGTGAAACTGGAAGACAAAGCCAATGTAGCGATTGCGAAAGCGTGCCAGCTCGTCGGTATCTAAGGCAAATACATCCGTGCCAGCGATATATACCTGCCCTGCATCGGGAACATCCAAAGCACCTATAATATGTAGCAAAGTAGACTTTCCTGCACCGGATTTACCCACAATGGCGACAATCTCTCCTTCGCGCACTTGGAGATTTACGCCTTTAAGCACATGTAGCCCATCGTACGACTTGTGAATGTCTTTTGCTTCCAGCATCATTTTTCAAAATGTTCGTCATTGTAGCCAAGACACAGAAAAGTGCCCTCTATCCTGCTACTACAGCTTTATCCCTCAAGTTGGTCCAATACATGGCATATCAGCTGGGCCATATCTTTACCTGCCGCTTCGGCGGCAGCTATGACGTCTTCCACACTGACCTGGCGAATCACTTCAAGTGGATAACCTCTATCCGTCACCACCGAAAGTGCCAAGGTACGCATGTCCATATGACGAGCTACGATCACCTCAGGCACCGTGGACATGCCCACTACATCAGCACCTATTTGGTGCAGATACGCGTATTCGGCAGGCGTTTCGAGGTTGGGGCCACTCAATACGGCGTACACGCCCTTGTGGATGCGTATGCCCTGCTTTTTGGCGAAAGCCCACACTTGCTCGATGAGTTGCGCATCATAGGGCTGCGACATGTCGGGGAAACGCGGGCCAAAGCGCTCGTCGTTGGGTCCACGTAGCGGGTTGTCGGGCAACAGGTTGATGTGATCGCGCAACACCACTATATCGCCGATTTCGTAATCCGGATGTACAGCGCCACTGGCGTTAGAAGCCACGAGCAGATCTGCACCCAATAGCTTCATCACCCTTACAGGAAAAGTAACCTGGGCCAATGAATAGCCTTCATAGTAATGTAGACGCCCTTCCATGACCAACACGGGCTTGCCCGCCAAACGCCCGCACAATAGCTGCCCCTTATGGCTAGGCGCTGTAGATACGGGAAAATACGGGATTGTTGCATAGGGAAGACGCACATCTACTACCACATCTTCGACAAGCACACCTAAGCCCGTGCCCAATATAATGCCCGCTACAGGCCGATGAGGCCAATGCTCAGCAACAAAAGAGGCTGCTTGCTGTGCTTGTTCATAAGTAGGTTGCATGTTACTTGTCTTTTGTACAACGATACAGATAGCACATTTTCACTATTGGACCTTACCCGCTAAGTCGAGGAGGAAGGCATACTCCATAGCCACTTCGCGCAAGCGCCTGAAGCGCCCCGATGCACCGCCATGCCCCGCTTCCATGTTGGTATACAACAGCAAGGGGTTGTGATCGGTCTTTAGCTCGCGCAGTTTGGCCACCCACTTAGCAGGTTCCCAATACTGCACTTGCGAATCGTGAAGGCCCGTAGTGACCAACATAGCTGGATAGTCTTGGGCACTGACGTTGTCGTAGGGCGAATAAGACTTCATGTACCAGTAGTATTCGGGGATTTTGGGGTCGCCCCATTCGTCAAACTCTCCCGTAGTGAGTGGGATGGATTCGTCGAGCATCGTGGTAAGCACATCGACAAAAGGCACTGCCGCTACGACGCCCTTCCACAAATCGGGGCGGAAGTTGACCACTGCACCCATCAGTAAGCCTCCTGCGCTGCCTCCCATGGCGTAGAGCTTGCCCTTAGAAGTGTAGCTCTGTTCGAGGAGATAGGTGGCACAATCGATAAAATCGAAGAAAGTATTTTTCTTCTTGAGCAGTTTGCCATCTTCGTACCACTGCCGGCCCAGCTCTGAGCCACCCCGCACATGTGCGATGGCATAGACGAAGCCGCGATCGAGCAAGCTAAGGCGCGTAGTACTAAACGAGGGGTCGAGACTATACCCATATGAACCATAGCCATAGAGAAGCAATGGGGCACTGCCATCTTGGGTAAAGCCTTTTCGATAAACCAGCGTAATGGGCACTTCTACTCCATCGCGAGCGAGTGCATAGAGGCGTTCGGATACGTAGTCGTCGGGTGAAAAGCCGCCCAATACTTCTTGTTGCTTCTTCAGATCGAGCTGGCGCGTGCGTGGATTGTAATCATAGACGGTAGGTGGCGTAGTCATGGACTGATAGCCTATGCGTACTTGTTTTTGATCGAACTCTGGATTGTTGTCTACATAAGCCACATAGGCATCATCGCGAAAACTAATGGTATGCGCCTCCATATCTGAGGCAAGCGGCCATATGCGTAGATGCGTGATACCCTTGATGCGCTCTTCGAGTACCAAAAAGTCTTTGAATATTTCCACGCTTTCGAGTAACACATCAGACCGATGTGGCACTACCTCCTTCCAATGTGCCCGGCCAGTGGCACCTTCAGATGTCTCCATCAGCCGAAAGTTTTTGGCATCCAGGTTGGTACGCACATACCACTTGCCATCGGTATGATGATCAATGTCGTATTCCAAGTTGCGTTGGCGGGGTTCGAATACCTGCCATTGGCCGTGAGGCTGATCAGCGGGCAAGTAGCGATACTCGGACGAGACCGTCTGCCAAGAGCCGATGAGAATGTACTTTTCTGAACGCGTCTTGCCTACGCCACACACAAAAGTCTCGTCAGCTTCGTGGAACACCTCCACATCTTGGGTAGGATCGGTACCCAACTGATGGCGTAATACTTTGTAGGCGCGCAAAGTTTCGGGCTCTTTGGCCGTATAGAAGATCGTCTTGCTATCGGCAGCCCATACGGCGCTGCCCGTCGTATTGAGAATGCGTTGAGGGAGGAACTCACCCGTTTCCAGATTTCTGAATCGAATCGTGTACTGACGGCGGCTAAGGGTATCTTCGCCAAAAGCCAACCATTTGTTGTCGGGGCTGACGCTGAGGCTGTTAACGTGGTAGTAGTCGTGCGAGGCTGCCAGCTCATTGACGTCGAGCATGACTTCCTCTATGGCCTCCAAGCTACCCCTTTTACGACAGTAGATCGGGTATTCTTTACCTTCTTCGTAGCGCGTGTAGTACCAGTAGCCATTTTTGAATGCGGGTACCGACACGTCGCGCTCCTTGATGCGGCTTTTCATTTCCTCAAAGAGCTGCTCCTGAAAGGGTTTCAAATGGCTCATCATGGTGTCGGTATAAGCATTTTCAGCTTCCAGATAGGCGATGACTTCAGGATTGTCACGTTCGCGCAGCCAGTAGTATTTATCGATACGCGTATCCCCGTGAATGGTGAGTTCTTTGGGTCGCTGTACACACTTGGGTGGCTGAATGTCTTTTTTGTCGACAATACTCATAGTCGCTTCGTGCATTTGGGTTTCACAAGCAGAACAAATGGCTACAGCCAAAATCCACAGCCAAGCAGGACGTAAAAAAGAGATGTGCATTGTCATAGCGAGCCATTTTCAAAGTAGCTCGCAAAGTAAGGAATCCAGTTTGACCTTCAAATACCCCTGATTTTGAGAGGCGCATCTCAGTCCATCTCGGCAAACAAGTTTCTGATTTCAGTAGCTTGTTCAGGTTTCATCCGACCACTGAGCACCAAGCGGAGTTCCCGCCGACGTATAGCGCTGTCGTAGAGCTCCTGCTCTTCTTTAGTTAGGGGTAAGAGAGGGGGCACGGGCTGTGGCTTTAGCGTTTTTTCGTCTAAAGCCACAAAAGTGAAGTAAGCGTGGTTACAGCGTCGATGGTTGTGGCCTTTGATGTCAGCGGTAAAGACTTCTACAAACACCTCTACTGAAGTATTAAATGCACGCGTGACGCGCGCACGCAAAGTCACAATCTCTCCCAGCTTGATAGCTCGTTGAAAAGAGACGTGGTCTACTGAGGCAGTGACCACATGCGACTCAGTGTGTTTGCCTGCACAGATGCTGGCCACAATGTCCATCCATCTCATGAGGTTGCCCCCCATGAGGTTGCCCATAGGGTTGGTATCGTTAGGCATGACCATCTCTGTCATGATGGTTTCAGACTCTGCTACGCGTTTAGCTCTAAGTTCACTCATCGGATCATTACACCTTGTTGGTTGAGAAATGGTAGGGCTGTAAAATGGTCTTCCCGGATACTACCGCGCACGAAGACGTATTTCTTGTCGTACATATAGCCGTCGTGCCAGAAGCTCACCCAAAATTGGTTGGTGATCTGAAACATATCCGGCATGATGGGCTCGATTTGCACGGCTCGCAAAGGTCCTACTTCTTCAAAATAATGTCTCAAAATTGTTGTCTTTACTTTGTCATTTCCTATTTGGCCATAGCCCTCCGAAGCTACCAATACGTGATATAGGGGCACCTCTTTCATGTTGATGAGGTACACATCCCACAAGTCATCTGTGTGAGGGTCGTCTAGTCTTGGCGCTACGGCCATAGCCACATCAGTAACTTTACGTCGAGGAATGTCTTTGAGCATAGGCTGTGCCTTTTGCTTGTCGCAAAATGAAAAACACATGCTTAAAGCGCAAGCCTACACGACCCATTCGAACCCAAATAGTTCAGAAAAATGCTTTTTGAGCTTTTGGCGCACCTCATCCTCATCAACCTGATGGCTCAACTCTAGTGCCAAAGAAGTGACAGCCTTATTCTCATCGCTAATACCGCAAGGGATGATGTTGCGAAAATAGGTCAGATCGGTATTGACATTGAAGGCAAAGCCATGCATAGTGACCCAGCGGCTCAAGTGCACGCCAATAGCGCAAATCTTGCGCTGCGGCAGCACATCGCTACCGGCCAGCCACACCCCCGTATACTTTGGAATGCGCATACCTTCTAAACCGTATTCTGCCAGTGTGCGTATGATTACCTCTTCGAGCATACGCACATAGCGATGTACATCGGTAAAAAGCTCATCCAAGTCAAATATGGGATAGCCCACGATCTGGCCTGGCCCATGGTAAGTGATATCGCCACCTCGATTGATTTTGTAGAACTCGATACCACGCCTGCGGAGCGCTGCTTCGTCGAGCAGCAAATGGTCTAAGGAGCCACTCTTGCCCAAGGTATACACGTGTGGGTGGGTACAAAACAGTAGATAGTGGCGCTGCGGCTGCTGCTGCTCAGGTGGCAATGACCGATTGTGCAGTTTGCGCTGCACCAATGTTTGGTGCAACTGCGTCTGATAATCCCATGCTTGCTTATAGGGTATGAGGCCCAAGTCTTGAAAGACGACGCGAGGTTGGGTGATAGCTGGCGGAGTTGTTTTTGCGTTCATAACCCATTTTTTGGCGTTTTCCCTTCGCAAACATCAAGGCTTGTCGTCAGGTTGTACTTTTTCTTTCCCCTTTGGATATTCTACGCGCACGTGATGCACACTGCGCAACTGCTTTTTGAGTACGTCTTTGATGCTCACTAAATCGTGAAAGCTCAACTCAGACTCATCGAACTGGCCATCGGCCATTTTTTGTGCCACGATTTTGTCTACTAGCTCATCGAGGTCTTTGCCTGTAGGCTTGTTGAGACTACGGGCCGCTGCTTCTACGGAATCGACCACCATGAGAATGGCCTCTTCACGTGTGAAGGGTTTAGGCCCTGGATAGCGAAAATCACTATCATCTACAGGCCCTTTATTGGCCTGCGGGTGAGTAGCTAGCCAATTACGATAAAAATACTCTACTCGTGAGGTACCATGATGTGTGGGAATAAACCGGCTCAATGCTGGAGGTAGCTTGTATTTGCGCGCCAACTTGAGGCCTTCTGTCACGTGGCTAATGATAATCTGGGCTGACTCTTTTGGCGAAAGCTGATCATGCGGGTTTTCTCTACTTTGATTTTCTACAAAATAGTGAGGTTGTACCATTTTGCCGATGTCGTGATAGAGAGCTGCTGTTTTGAGCAATAGAGCATTGGCACCTATGGCATTAGCAACAGCTTCCGCCAAATGCCCTACCTGCAGCGAATGTTGTAGTGTACCAGGAGCCTTAAACGACAACTCTTTGAGCAAGGGCCGGTTCAAGTCCGACAATTCGACTAAGGTGATGGGCGAGATAAAGCCAAAGACGCGCTCTAACAAGGGTATGAGTGGAAAAGCCAACATTGTCAACACACTGGCCACTACCAGCTGGGCCGCCACAGCCCATGTATCCAATGCCAGGTGTCCCTCCCGGATGAGTACTAAACCCAAATAGCCCAACAAGTAGATCATCATGATAAAGGTGAGCAGTCGGAAGAAACGGCCCCAGTCGCGCGTGTCGGTAGTGCCTAGCACTGCCATCATGCCAGCCAGGAGCTCTAAAAAAGTGAATTCATATCCCAAACTGGTCAGAATACTGGCCTGCAACACTACTGCCAGATGTGTCAGTACGGCCAAGCGCTCTGAAAAAAAGGTCTTGACGACGATGGGAACAATGCAAAAGGGCACCATCCAAGCTGACAAGCCTGCCGTGCCTTCCATTTGCCAGGTCAGAAAGCCAAAAAGTACAAACCACATGAGTAGAAAGACCAATATGGAAAACCGCTCCAAGCTAAAAGGCACAAAGGACCACAACCACATCAAATACACACCCAAGACCAGGAGAGTTAGCAGCAGATATCCGACAAAAAGCGAATAACGCGATACACTGTTCATTTGGCGAGCCAACTCGGCCTGATACGACTTGAGTTTTTGAGCTACTTCTGGCGTGACGATTCCTCCTCTCGGCACGATCAGCTCACCCTCATTGACTACGCCCTGTACCAACGACACTTTGGCCAGCTCGTTGGCCAACCATTGGCGCGTAAGGCTATCGCTGTAGTGCACATTGGGCACCACTAAATCAGTGACAAACAGCAAAAATTCGGCTTCGGGCAATTGGCTATACAGCAACGAATCACTGAGGAGGGCCCGCACTTCTTCGACTGTCTGCACTTCTTGGCGCGTCAATCGGCTGACGGTATTGCCACGCACTACCTGTAGCACAAAGTCGGGCGGAGCATTGCGATGAGCTTCTTCCAATTCAAAGATGCCGCGCTGATAGGCCCGATGCAGCAGCCCTGCAGCCAATTTGCGATAGGTGTCGGGCTGGTGCAGCAAGTCGTCGTACAGTTGTTGCACACGTGCATCCTCGAGGCGTTGGGCAAAGGCACGCGAAAAGCGCTCGAGTTGTACCCGCTCCATGCCTTCATCGAACACATATACCGGCGGCATGTGTTGCTCGATCGACTGACGCGTAGCAGCCAGTTCTTCTTCTGATTTGAGAATGGGAAAGGTGACCGGTGCATAAAGGTCGTCGTAGCGCCAAGGCTTACCTACCTCATAGGCATAGCGAAAGCTCGCCTTATTTGGGAAAAACAGCACCAGCAACGCAATCGTCAGCCCAGTCGCTAGTGCAACAGGCCACCATGGCAAGCGCTTGCGCAAATTTTCCACTATCATGGGGCAAAGGTAGCGAGTTGCCGCGTCATTACGCCAAAGTGCCCTGTCAGATGTATAGTGCAACACGTCTTGCGGCCAATACGACTTCATCCCCTATTTTCGCCTCGCAATTTGCCCTGACACGCATCCACAACAATACTGCACTATGTATTCTTTCGAATATAAGAAACGCGTGCGCTATGGCGAGACCGACCCCATGGGCTATCTCTACTATGGCTACTATGCCAATTACTACGAAATTGGTCGAGTGGAAATGCTGCGCGCTCTTGGACTCACCTACAAATCACTCGAAGCAGATTACCGCATCATGATGCCCGTAGTAGCCATGCAGGTGCGCTACTTGCGCCCAGCCCGATACGACGATCTGATTACTATATGCACTACGCTGCGCAAATTACCCACCGACTATATCACCTTCCACGTAGAGCTGTTCAATGAACAGGCACAGCTTATCAATAGCGCCACCGTCCGACTGTGCTTTGTCGATATGGACAGCGGCAAGCGAATAGGTCCACCTGAAGTGTTACTCCAGCGACTACGTCCTTTTTTTGAAGATATTCATTAGATGCCCCTTGCCTACGTGATCAAGCATGCAATTGCGCAAGCAGTGAAAAAGTTAGTAGATGCAATGGTTGAGAGTTAAAGAATGGCGAAAGCGTATCGAACGCTCTGCGTGGCTGAAAGGCCTTGTAGCTTGGGCCAATCGAACGACCTTTCCCGGCTCGGGCGGTGTGTCCCTATACAACGTAGGTTGGTTTGTGGCAGGCGAGCTGCAGCGCCAAAGCCTTAACATGCGCGCTAATGCCATCGCATTTAGCTTTTTTCTGGCCCTTTTTCCTGCCATTATTTTTCTATTCCACGTGGCCTTATGGCTGCCATTTTACGACACACTCATTCAGGCAGTAGATAGCTACATCGATCAGATCATGCCTACCACAGCGGGCATAGAGCTCAAATCGTTCATACACGCTATCACGCGGCCCAGTGGCAGTGCTTTCTCTTTAGGCTTGCTGTTGACGCTCTACTTTGCTTCCAATGGCATGCTGGCACTCATGGAAGGCTTTGAGAAATCTTACCTCAAGACGACTTTTAAGAAACGGGTTGGTTGGAAAAAGCAGCTCATCGCCATTGCGCTGACTATCCAGATGGGCCTATTGTTGCTCCTCTCTGTGCTATTTATCGTATTGGGCAGTCACCTGCTGAGCTTGCTGACAGGCTGGCTGCACCTTAGCACAGCATCCGAACAATTGCTCAATGCTTTCCGATGGCTTACCACAATCGTACTCATATACAGTGGCATCGCACTGATTTTTCGCTATGGTGTACCTGTACAACGCCCCTTTGAATGGCTCATGCCGGGCACCTTAGTAGCCACTTGTCTCATTGTAGCCAGTTCGCTCATCTTTTCAGCCTACGTCGATGCCTTCGACACCTACAACAAGTTGTACGGTTCGATTGGTGCTATCATTGTACTCATGCTATGGATCAAGTTTAACGTACTTTTTCTATTGGTAGGCTTTGAGCTCAACGCTGCCATTGTCGTCAATCGAGCGCTTTTGGCCCAAGAAGAAGAGTGAGTCCAACCTCCTGTGTAACATGACTTTTCCCTGCATTCCCCTACGCAAAATGGCGTAATAGCTACGTGTTTTTGCACAGCTGCATTTTACGCCTTTGCACGCTGGTGCAAGGGGACTGTATGCCCCCATCTTTGCATTGCAATCAGGGTAATAACACACCAAAAAAACATCACAACCATGAAAAAAGTATTCTTTTTTAGCGCTATCATACTGCTATTCTCGACCTTTGCCATGGGGCAAAACAAAAACAACACAATCCAATCTGGCAGCGAAAACAGCTCAGTAGTCACGCAAAGCGGCAAGAACAACACGACCAACCAATTACAAAGCGGCGACAAGAACGCGGCTACTGTGAGCCAAACAATGGCTAAGGACAACCTAGCCAACGTCAATCAGTCAGGCGACCGCAACAAAGCAGCTATTAGCCAACTCAATGGTGCGGCCAAAAACCAGATAGCCATTACTCAGACAGGTGACTCGAATACGGCGACAGCCCTACAGAATCAGGCCGGCAACAACAAAGCACACATCTTGCAGTCGGGCGATCTAAATACCGCCAAGCTCAACGAAGAAGGTAGCAATGTACGCTTCAACCAAACTAATATCGAACAAAAAGGCGACCGCAACCTCAGCACCGCGAATCAATCGGGCCGCGTCACACACAACCTCATCAACGTCAGCCAATTGGGCGACATCAACACGGCCAAAGTCAGCCAGTCAGGCACCATTCGCAAAAACACCATCAACATTGACCAGACAGGCAACCGCAACCTCAGCACCGTGTCGCAACAAGTCGAAGCTGAAGAAAACAAGATCAACATCACACAGTCAGGCGACAACAACACGACGGGCATCAGTCAGAGTCGCACAAAGCAGACGGTAATCAATGTGGCCCAGTCGGGTGATTGGAACAAAGCAACGATCAGCCAAACACAAAGCAGTCATACGCAAACGCACATTGCACAAAGCGGTGATAAGAACACAGCTACTGCGCAGCAGAGCCAAACCACTTATAGCACCGCCGGCATCTATCAAGAAGGAGACAACAACAGCGCAAGTATTAAGCAATTAAAAAGTACAAAAGCGCACGCCACCATCGTCCAACCCGGCGACAAGAACACGGCCACTATTGCACAAGAAGAGGCCAAAACAGTCACCAGTGTCATCAAACAGACGGGCGATTTGAACAAGGCGCAAACCTACCAAACCGGTTTCAACAACCAGAGCCACATCTTGCAAAGTGGCAACAAAAACACCGCAAAGGTGACTCAAAAAGGCATGTAACCCCACTACGAGATATGCACACACACGCACCAAATTACTACACTATGAACACGCGGCAGGTCGAACCTGAAAAGGTTCGGCCTGTCCTATATCAAGAATGACATGCCAATAAGGCCCGATTTTTGCTGTAAAAAACACATCTACCCTACCCCCTTGATTCAGCTCTCCCCGCCCTATTTATCAGTTTCGCTCCTCAAAATCAGAGGCATCATGGCAACAATGATCGTAGTACACCGATTGAAGCAAGAGACCAGGGCTCCCCTTTGGCAATGGCTAATAGCCGCTCTGTTTATCTTTTGCAGTGTAATGGTACAAGCACAAAAAGGCAGTAAAACACCCGATATCATTTTGCAAGAACAAGCACGTATGAAGATCGACGGGGCACAAGAAACACAAAACACCATCGAACTCAACCAACAGGGTAAGAACAATGCCGTACGCGTGCAACAATTATCACCCGAAGGTGCACCAGGTAACCACCTTTCCGCCACTCAAGGAGGCGAAAAGCAAGTAGTGGTAGGCGCTCAACGAGGCACAGCCAATATTGCCACTACCCAACAAGCAGGCCAAGAGAACGCTATTTTACTCATGCAAGATGGCGCACTCAATCAAGTAGTGGCTACTCAACGCGGTGTGGACAACCAAGCGCGAATCGTATCGCAACAGGCAGGGCAGCCTCCCGTCATTGTACACCAACGCGGCAAAGGCAATCGCGCGGAAGTGATCTTGCGCAACAAACCCAACCCCACCGACAAGCCCATTAAAGTGCAGCAATCGGGCAAAGCACCCGCAGTTAAGATCGTGCATTGAAAAATGCCTAACGAAGCCGTCGCCTGCGCAAGTTCTCCCGATACTTGCGTACATTGCGATTGTGCCCGGCTAATGTCTTAGCAAACTCGTGATAGCCCGACCCATCACCACGCGCACAAAAGAAAATGTAATCATGCACTTCGGCATTCAACACCGCATCGATCGAAGAAATACTCGCCATTGCAATAGGTCCAGGCGGTAATCCCTTGTACAAATAAGTATTGTAGGGAGAATCAAACTTGAGGTGTCGCTCCAATACGCGTGGCGTATTAAAATCACGTGTAGCAAAGACCACAGTAGGGTCGGCCTGCAATAACATCCCCTGGCGCAAGCGATTCAGATATACGCCTGCAATACGAGGCCGCTCATCCTTCCGCAATGTCTCTTTTTCTACAATAGATGCCAAGGTATAGACTTCAGCAGGACTCAGCCCAATTTTTTTGGCTTTTGCCAAACGGTCGTGTTGCTGCCAAAAGCGATCATGCTCTCTTTTCATACGTCGGAGAAAGCCCTCCGGGCTAGTATTCCAGAAAAACTCATAAGTATTGGGGATAAACAGTGTCATGAGCGTTGCCTGCGTCACACCAAGCGAAGCCAACAAGCTGTCGTGAGTAAAAGCTGCCATCAGAGCTGCCGAATCGGGCTCTATAAAACTTGCCACCTTTGCCGCTACATCCTCCAGCAAGCGTTCATCAGTCAACACAACGCGCACAGGTGCCTGTGCGCCACCACGCAAATGGCGCACCAACTGATAATTGCGCCATCCAGGCTGAATCTCAAAGCGGCCCGAGCGCATTTGCGCACGAGCATAACGCATCTTTCGAGCCGTACGCACAAAGGATGTTGTGTCTAGTAAAAAGCCTCCCTCATACAACAACTGCACCACCTGTTCAAACGAAGCACCTGTAGGAATATACACATAGCGCTGCGACAAGTTTTCAGGTACGTTCTTCCTGAAATAATGAGCATACTCGAGCAAATAAGCCATACCTATAGACACCCCCACCAACAACAGTGCCCCCCATATCATCCGACTGTAAAAGTGCTTCTTTTTACGCGTCATGGTCCTAATGCAATTATGCATCCAAAAAACTTACTCTATACAGCTGAATCGCAAGCCAATCATCACACTACTTCTTTGGCTTTTAGCATTCTGACAGCCAGCTCATCAATACTGTTCAGACTCATTAGGAAAATCTCCCGAGCGCACATCCTGAATATATTGCTGCGTAGCACCTTTGATGACCTCGAACAAGTCCAAATAGCGCCGCAAAAAGCGAGGTTGAAAGTCTTTGGTAATGCCCAACAAATCGTGTGTAACCAACACCTGACCATCAGTAAAACGGCCAGCACCGATGCCAATAGTAGGTATGCACAATTGCTCGGACACCTCCTTGCCTAACGTAGCGGGAATTTTTTCGAGTACCAAAGAAAAACACCCCAGCTCTTCGAGCAATTGGGCATCTTCCTTCAGCTTGCGCGCCTCTTCTTCCTCGCGCGCACGTACCTTGTAGGTACCAAATTTATAGATCGACTGTGGCGTCAGTCCCAAGTGCCCCATGACAGGCACCCCAGCAGACAGAATGCGTGCTACCGACTCGGCCACTTCTGAGCCACCCTCCAACTTTACTGCATGTGCCCCAGACTCTTTCATAATGCGAATGGCCGACTCGAGCGCCTTGCGCGAATTGCCCTGATAGGAGCCAAAGGGCAAATCCACTACGACTAACGCGCGCTTTACCGCACGCACTACCGCCGCTGCATGATAGATCATCTGGTCAAGGGTGATGGGCAAAGTCGTCTCGTGACCCGCCATGACATTGGAAGCTGAATCGCCTACCAATAGTACATCTACCCCTGCCTCGTCCAAAATGCGCGCCATGGAGTAATCATAAGCCGTCAGCATCGTAATCTTCTCGCCACGCGCCTTCATCGCCTGCAACACATGGGTAGTAATGCGTTTTACTTCTTTGTGTATCGACATAATTTTTTCCTTTGTTTGCCTATAGAATAACACTCACTCTTTCGGCAAAAAACCATCAGTCCCCTTGGGCAAACACTGGCTGCAAAGAAAAGGTATTTCAGCTGAGTAGCTGACCAATAAACCACCGACTATACACACCAAAGAAAAATTTAGCATAGAGCATCACACACCCTCGAAACAAATTTAGCCTTACTTTTGTGCTCAACTGCAAACCGAAAACCAAATAAGAAATTGACAGCCAATGCGAAGAGAAACTAAAATCGGCATTTTAGCTATCATCTCCCTGTTCTTGGCCATTTGGGGCTTCAAATATCTCAATGGCAAAAACATCCTGTCGCGCTCCCTGATTCTGTATGCCGTATATGACGATGTCAATGGGCTACAGCCCTCGGCACCCGTTTGGCTACACGGATATCAAGTAGGCTTAGTAACCAAGCTGTATCAAAAACCCGACGAATTGGACAAAATTGTCGTAGTGCTCGACATCGACAAACACGTCAAGCTGCCCAAAGATGCCGTAGCCGAACTAATCACTTCCAATCCTATGGGCGGGAAAGCGATCGTACTGCAATTCGAAGGGCACTGCTCAGATGAAGACTGCCTCAAAAGTGGCGACTTCATTCGTGCTGAAAGCAAAGGTCTGCTGGCTTCCATGCTACCACAAGACGAAGTAGCACAGTACCTAGAGCTATTGCAGTCAGGAATTACTGCATTGATCGACAGCCTCTCCAGCCAAATGGGAGGCGACACAGGCCCCATGGCTGATCTAACACAAACTGCAGCACACATTCGCTCGCTCACCGGCCGCCTCGACGGCCTGATGGCACGCACCGCCCCTGCCATTGCTGGCACACTCGACAATGCTCACCAAATGACCAATACGCTGAAAGCCAGCCAACAAGACATCCAACAGAGTTTAGCCAATCTTGCTGCCCTAAGTGAACAGCTCAAACAAGCCGATCTAGGCCAAACCATAGGTCAAGCCAACGGTGCATTAGTCAGCTTGCAAAACACGTTACACACTACCCAACAAACACTCACACAACTCCACACACTGCTGGAAAACATCAACAGCGGACAAGGAACTTTGGGCAAGCTGGCTGCTGACCCTGCACTGTACGAAGAATTGCAACGAACTACCCATCAAGCAGCCCTCCTACTCGAAGATTTGCGCCTACACCCCAAGCGCTATACGCGCATCTTTTCGAAGAAAGAAGTGCCCTATGTAGGCCCAGATAAACAGCACTAAGTGCACTTGCAAAAAACAGCTTCCAAATCCTGCAAATGAGCATGAGCTGGCTACTGCTTTTCAAAACGCTTCACATTATTGGGTTTGTATCCTGGTTTGCCGGCTTGTTCTACTTGGTGCGTCTGTTTATCTATCAAGTGGAAGCACTTGCTCGCCCTGAACCCGAACGCTCCATTCTCCTACAGCAACTCAGCTTGATGGCCCAGCGCCTTTACCGCATCATCACTACGCCGGCCATGGGGCTTACCTGGCTGGCCGGCCTGAGTATGATCGGGTGGCATGGCCTGTCTTGGTTGGCACAAAATCAGTGGCTTCACATCAAGCTTGTACTACTGGTGCTCTTAACAGCCTATCACTTCTCGTGCGGATGGCTGGCACGTGCTCTACAACAAGCACAGCGCCCTATGAGTAGCCTTGGCCTCAGGCTATACAACGAAGTACCCACCTTTCTCCTAATTGCCATTGTATCCTTAGCCGTATTCCGCCATCAACTACACTTGGGTTGGTTTATTTTTGCATGGGGGGGATTGGCCGCTGTAGTCTGGTATTTTGCTCGAAAGCAGGCTAGCCGAACAAAACAAAGAAAAACCAATCATGAAGATCGAATTATGGCAGATCGGCAAAAGTGCTGATAAGTGGCTACTGCAAGGTATTGCTGAATACGAACAACGCCTCAAGCGCTACAATCCCTTTGAAATAGTCACCCTGCCTGAAGTAAAAGGTGGTCACCGCTTAAGCTCTGAACAACTCATGGAAAAGGAAGCAGAATTGGTATTGTCACGCCTCCAGCCAGGCGATTTTTTCGTCTTACTCGACGAAAATGGACAGGGCTATACTTCTCGCAAATTTGCCCGCCAGTTGGAACAGTGGCTACAGTACTCTGCCAAACGCATCATCTTCGTCGTTGCTGGAGCTTGGGGTGCAGCACCCGTACTCAAGCTGCGTGCCAACGCCCTTGTATCACTCTCACCCATGACCTTTTCACACCAAATGGTGCGCTTGTTCTTTGTCGAACAGTTATACCGCGCCTTCACTATCATGCGTGGTCAGCCCTATCACAACGACTGAGCCAACACTAACTCATCCTTTCTCACCTAACCCCTCTGCAGCCGCAGCTACCAAAGCTCGCGCCATAGCTGATTGCGGTGTCGAAAAAACGGTTTCCGTAGGGCCCCGCTCTACAATACGCCCACTGTCCATTACCAGCAAACGATGCGACACCAGGCGCACCACTGACAAGTCGTGTGCAATAAAAAGCATGGCCAACTTGTGCCTTTGCTGCAAGCTAATAAGCAATTCCAAGATCTGCTTTTGGATTGTCAGATCGAGCTGCGCTACACACTCGTCACAAATGAGTACGCGTGGCTGACATGCCAATGCTCGCGCAATACATACGCGCTGACGCTCGCCTCCCGACAACTGACGAGGCAGGCGCTCGTGCCAATGAGCAGGCAACCCTACCTCTTCGAGTAGCTGCTGCATCTGGGCAAAGCGCTCCTCCTCATCGGCAAAAAGGCCATGTACCCGCATGGGCTCTAGAATGGCCTCACCAATAGGCAAACGCGGGTTCAGAGCCGCCCCCGGATCCTGAAAGATGAGTTGTACATGCCTACGTACCCGACGCAGCGCCTCTCCCTGTAGGCCCATCCAGTTGGTACGTCCTAAGCGCACCTCACCGCGCGCAGGCACCAAGCGCAACAAACCTCGCACCAAGCTCGTCTTGCCGCAACCCGAAGGCCCTACTATGCCAAGTGTTTCGTGTGCATATAACTCAAAGGAAGCATCGTGCACTGCCACAAAAGGTCGCGTGCGGCGCCACCACCAACCTCGCCTTTCGGCAAATGCCACTTGCAAACGTTGCACACGCAATACAGGCTGTGCCTTGTCTGGCTCAGTCCGCACCCAAGGCTTCATCGACACATGAGGTATGGCCTCGAGCAAAGCCCTCGTGTACGAGTGTTGCGGATGAGCCCACAACCGACTCACTGGCCCTTTTTCTACGACTTGGCCCTGCTGCATCACGTAGATATAGTCGGCCAATTGCCGCACTACTTTCAAGTCGTGAGAAATAAATAGCAAACTAAAGCCCAAAGAGGCTTTCAGCTCCTTGAACAGAGCCAACAACTCGCGTTGGCGCAACAAGTCAAGTGCAGTAGTGGGCTCATCTGCAATGAGCAGCTCAGGCTCGGCACACAGCGCAATAGCCAACATGACGCGCTGACGCTGCCCTCCAGAAAGCTGATGAGGCCAGGCGCGATAAATACGCTCGGCATCAGCCAACTGCACGCGCTGCAACCATTCCAAGGCGCGCTGCATAGCTCGTTCCTTATCAAGCCCCAAATGATGGTGAATGGTTTCTTGTAGCTGATCGCCACAACGCAGCACGGGATTGAGGGCACTCATCGGTTCCTGAAACACAAAACCTATATGCCGCCCCCGCACTTGTGTCCATTCATCAGCGGATAATGTACTCAACTCGAGCTTTTGCCCCTGCATATGCCAAAGAATCGTACCACTGTCGCAATGTGCCTCTTCGGGCAACAAACCGACAATGGCTTGCGCCGTAGTCGTCTTGCCCGATCCCGACTCACCTACCAAGGCCACTGTCTGTCCCTGATCAATGCGCAAGTGCAACTGGTGGACTACCTCCTGCCGCTGGGCACCAGCTTGCCAAGAGATGGTCAATCCATTTATCTCCAGTAAAGGCATATGCAAGTATTCAATAGACTCAGCGCAGCTCATCCTATCCGTTATTTGCCGAAAAGCTGCAACCACCTACAGTCAATAATTATTCATCCAGATGCATGCTGAAGCTGCCATGAGCGAACTTGAGCTCGAGCTTTCTCCGGCATTTGAGCCACTTCAACAGCTCGGGACCGAGAAAGGCTTTGCGCCAGCTGTTTTCAAAAATAGGATCAAAAAAATCCGAATCTAATTTCATCAGTTTCATGACGGGTGGCGGCACCACCAAATCAGGTGCAATTTGTGCTTCCAAAGAACGATAGCGAATTAGCAATACCAACATTTCCACAATGATCTCCTGCTGAGGCGACTGCACGGCAGTACGCCCTGGTAGCCTGTCAAGCACTTCTAGTTCTTCCTCTGTAGGTGGCTTGTCGAACAATTCGACAAAGGCTTCCCCAAACTCGCGTACCAGCTTATCGGGAATCCGCCGGTTTTGTGCCAAGGCATCTTTGCCCGAACTAATACTACGCACAATGTGCGAGATGAGCTTATGAGGCAATACCATCTCGCGTGAATGGTTGCGACGGCGCGCCTCCTCTTCGCGCCATTTGTACAAGCGCAGCAAAAAGAGCTGTTGGCGTGGCCCTACGTTATGTATCAGACGGCTACTGAGCACCTCGCGCCATGGATCTTTAGCATAATACGCGGCATGCTCCCAACTGCGACACTCCTCCCTAAGCCAAGGCATTCGCCCCATGGCTTCCAGCTTCTCGCGCAAGCGCACCCACACCTGAGGCAAGTACAAAACGTCTTGCAACGCATACTTGATCTGCTTCTTGCGCAAAGGACGCTGCTCCCAGTCGGCCACTGCATAGCTCTTGGTCAAGTGCACACCAGTCTCTTCTTCAATTAATGCCCGATACGATACCGGATAGCGATACCCCACAAAACCCGCTGCCACTTGCGTATCCACTACATTGGAAGGTAAGATTCCATACAGCTCGTACAATAGGCGATAGTCATTCTCGCCAGCATGCGTGATTTTCTGAATATCCGAGCTGCATATCAATTCCAAAAAAGGGTCCAAGTTTTGTAGTGCCAATGGATCTATGAGGAACAAACCTTCCGACGACGCTACCTGTATGAGACACAACTGGGTATGAAAACGCTTCTCTCCAATAAACTCAGTGTCGAAGCACAACCAGGATAGGCTTTTGTGACTTTCGGAAAAATCGCGCAACTCATCAGCCGTTCTGATGAGACTATAATGGTACATTTGCGAAGTCATTGGCAGCGCAATTTTGGGGAAGCTCTGAAGCGCTAAAGATAGGAAAACGCTGTTTGGTGCTGCAAAACAACTACCGCTTGCAAACCGTTAGCAAAAAACCCAATCTCTATTATAGTGACTTTTGAGCGGTTTTCTAATCTTATGATTGGATTTTCGCAACTACTCACCCCAAATCACCTCAATATGCAAATCAAGAAAAAGACCATCCTTAAAGCAATAGGCGGATTTATCGCTCTTTTACTATTGCTGCTCATCAGCCTACCCTACTTCTTCAAAGACGAAATCATAGCGCAAATCAAGCGCGTAGCTAACCAACAACTCAACGCGCAAATAGATTTTTCCGACGTCGAGTTGTCCCTATTGCGCCAATTTCCCGACTTAAGTGTGCACATCTTGGATCTCAGCATCACTGGGAAAGGCACTTTCGAAGGCGTCCCCTTAGCACAAACCAAATCCGTCCGCTTACGCATCGATTTGGGCTCAGTGTTCAGCAGCCGCCGCCCGCTCACCATAGAATCGATTCTCATAGAAGCACCTGCACTCAATGTATTGGTACTGGCCGACGGACAAGCCAACTACGACATTGTCTTGCCCGATACGAGCCAGACGGCTGATGGCGAAACTACTCCCTTTGCTATAGCACTGAGCCGCTACGCCATCTCCAAAGGACGCATCCATTATGAAGATCATACGAGCGACTTACTAGTAATAGCCGAAAACCTCGACCATAGTGGCAAAGGCCACTTTACCGAATCGCTTTTCGACTTGAATACACGCACACATATCGATCAGCTCAGCATACAATCTGGCAGCATCACATGGCTAGACCAAGTGCGCCTCGACCTGCAAGCTACGCTGGGTATCGACCTCAACCAGATGCGCTTCGAGATAAAGGACAACGAACTGTCCATTAATGCACTAAAATTACAAGCTGAAGGCTGGTCGCGCCTTGCCGATGATCAAATCGAGATGGATCTCGCCTTGCGTGCACCCAACAACTCCTTTGCTGAGCTCTTTTCACTCGTACCTGGCGCCTTCATCGAAGGATACGAGCAAGTACGCGCTGGTGGCACTTTTACGCTCAGCCTTGCCCTACAAGGCACTTACGACACAAAAGCCACATCGTGGCCCGCATTCCAATTCGAACTCAAAGCACAAGATGGAGCCATCCACTACCCTGGCATGCCATTAGGTATCAGCCAAGTGCACACACAACTGCACATCACCCATCCAGGTGGCGCTCCCGACCTCATACAGATAGACATGCCTACTTTTGACCTGCAAGTAGGCCAAAGCACACTTGCTGGAAAATTCCACTTGCGCACACCGCTAAGCGATCCCGACCTCAATGCCCAGTTACAAGCTCAACTACAACTCGACGATTGGGTCAAAGCTTTTCCCATGGAAGGTGTACGCAGCTTAAGCGGATCACTACAGTGCGACCTCAATGCCCACGCCCGTCGCTCACAACTCGAAACAGGCCGCTACGACCAAGCAGCAATGAGAGGATCTTTTCAATTCACTGACCTAACCTATATCGCCGACGATATGCCACCCGTGCAGATTGTCCAATTGCACGGCACACTACAGCCCAACAAATTGCGCATCGACAACTTCAACTGCAAGTTGGGACGCAGCGATCTACAAGGAAAAGCCATGTTCAACGATCTACTAGGCTGGTTTGCCGCTGACCAACAACGCTCAGGGCGTATCGCACTCCAATCACGACAATTAGACTTAAACGAATGGATGAGCGAATCGGATGAGCCCTCCACCCCCCAGATGCCTACGCCTGTGCCCACCACATCCACTACCACACAAACAGAAAATTGGCACTTCGCCTTCGACTTGTCGATCCAGCAGCTCCTCTACGACCTCTACGACTTGCGTCAGCTTCAAGCTACAGGCACACTAACCCCCCAACGCCTACAGCTCGATCGCCTCACGGGCCGTTTAGGTCGATCCGACTTTGAGGGCAAAGGTCAGTTGCTCCACCTAATGGACTTTGTCAATTACAACGTGCCGCTGAGTGGACAGATCGAATTCTTCTCTCAATTTATGGACTATGCCGACTTACTACCCGAAACCACCCAAGCCATCCCATCCGACACTGATCAAACCACACCAAGTATACCTAACATCCGTTACGATCTGACACTGAAAGGGCACATCGCACAATTTCAATACGATGCCTATCTACTCAGCGACCTGCGCAGCACTGCACGTATTACTGAGCAAGCTATACAAATCGACCAATTTGACACAAAAATTGGCCGTAGTGACCTCTCTGGTCATGGAACTGTCAGAAACTACCTCGAGTACATCTACCTCGACGAACCCGTGCAAGGCACGCTGGCGTTGAGTTCCCAACTGCTGGATGCCGATCAACTCATGACCAGTGAGCCCTCCAGTGCGCCCACTTCTACTGAAGAAAGTGCTGTGGTAGAAGTGCCCAAAGCATTTGCCTTCGACATCCAAACCCGCATCGAAAAACTCATCTACTCAGGTATACCACTCGAACAAGTCAGTGGAAAGCTATCGACAAACGATGGCGAATTACTATTCGAAGACTTCAAAGCAACTACCATGGGAGGCCAAATGGTCCTATCGGGTAAATACAGCACGCAAAACATAGATCAACCTGCATTTGCCATCAAGTACAAACTGCAAAACCTGCGATTTCAGGAAGTATTTAAAAAGGTAGCCACCTTCCGCGCTCTGGCACCTATTGCCCAATTTATCGAAGGCAAGTTCCAAAGCGAGCTCATCGTCGAAGGGCTATTGAACAAGGAGATGTTCCCTGTACTTTCCACCTTGGATGCCCAGGGCTTTCTCAAAACCGTAGATGCCCTCATCAAAGGCTATCCACCACTTGAACAAATCAGCCAACAACTCAACGTACCGCTCTTCCGCCAACTGCCTCTCGACCAAGTAGAAGTTTGGTTCGAGATCCAGGACGGCACCGCAGAGATCAAACCTATAAACTACCAATGGCAAGACATTGCCATGCAAATCAAAGGCAAACATCGCCTCGATGGCATGATGGATTATGTCATCATAGCACGCATCCCACGCGATAAATTTGAAACCAATCCCATTGGGGCCCAAGCTAATGCCGGTTTGAGCTGGCTGGAGCAACAAGCCGCCGCACGTGGCTTGCCCTTCGATACTGGCCAAATTGTCAAAGTCCGCATCACCTTGAGCGGCCCCATCAAGCAACCGAAAGTACAAGTCAAATTTCTTGGCTTTGAAGGTGCCAATACGACCACTTCAGTGAGCCAGCAAGCCCAGCACATGGCAAAGACAGCAATAGCTGATCAAAAGGAAGCGCTTGCAGAGGAAGTGCACGCACAAAAAGATTCCCTTTTGCAACAAGTACAAGTACAACAACAAAAAGCCTTAGACTCCCTGCAACGCATAGCCGATCAGAAAGCTCAACGAGCCATCGAAGAAGTGAAGGAAAAAGCCGGAAAAGAAGTAAGCAAGCGAGTAGAAGAAACTGCTAAAGAAGTGATCGGCACCAATCCTCCCAAAGAAGTGGAAGAAATTAAAGACAAACTCGAGAAGTGGAATCCCTTTGGCAAGAAGGACAAAAAGGGCAAAAGCGGTAACTAACACACCGTTGCTGAGCATCACTCAGTGCAGATCCACTTGGCGCCCCAGCTGTCGAAAACCTTTCCACACAATGTCCAAATCATCGGACAAGCGATAGTCTTTTGCGTACAACAAATTGATGCGCTGAGTGGTCAACTCATCAGGGGTAGCTATTTGCAGAGCATCTAAAGGCGTAAGCACTCCTGGCCGAAGGCGTGGCAGCTTGCCAAGGCGCCCTGTAGCCGTAGCATATCCCACCCAGCTATAGCGCCCTTTTATCACCTGCCACAAGTTGCGCCACAAGCCTACAGGTCGTGCAACGCCTAGCACAACAAGTGGATAAAGCCCCAGCAGCACAAATGACAAGGCCAAATCAAACAAGCGTTTGGCACGTCGTGCCGTAGGATGTGCAATCTGATAGCGTATCTCGATCGTATACAGCTCGCCGACGCTGTCGCGTGAATGACTGCCAATGATCGACAAGCTGTCTTGTGGCACGATCTTGTATTGCACATGAGGCCCCAATTGTGTCATCCACTCCATGATGCTACTCGAAGACACGTCGCGCGCACAAAAAATCAGCTCGTGCACTTTGAAAATGTGCACCACCTCATCGAGCTTGTCTATAGTGCTGAGATAATGGTGCAAATCGGCCTGTGGCTCAGGCGCTACCGTGCCAATAATATTCGCCTGAACACCCGCTTTTTGCAGTAGTTGTTGCACGCGTTGGCTTTCGTCTTGTCGCCCTACAATGACCAAATTCTTATCGCAATCGCGCCCCACATCCAGGCGCCCCGTTTGGAAAAAATACACCCAAGTGCGCAACGCCGCCATACTGACTGTGGTCCATACTGCCCCTAATAAGACCAAAGCTCTAGAAGGGCGATACTGCAAAGGCAAAAAACCGTAAATGGCGGCCAAAAACAACGTCCCTGTCAGCATACCTCGTACCAGCCGTCGCAAGCGAAAAGGCTCGTCGTAGGCACCAGTAAAAAAAAGGCTGCCCAACCATACCAAGGTGTACAGCGGAATGTTAAACCACACGAAAGAAGGCGGATAGTAATTGGGATTGTGAAAGTAATGGGTTGCCCAATAGGTTTTCAATACCAACATTCCACTCACTATAAGTGCTGCATCGAGCAGGGGCAACCACAGCCGCTTGATTATCTGAGTCAACAATGTCAACGCTGCGCGAAAGTAAATAGCCACTTGCAACATCCAAATGAACAGACGAGCCTTTTGCCCCTGAAAATGTTTGCGTGCAAAAACGATCATCGCCTGATAGAAAGCACGCACATAGTTGAGGCTACCCTTTTTTGTGCTCTCGCCTTTGTAGTGAATGATGCACGTATGCGGAAAATAATAGTTCTTGTAGCCTGCCTGTACAATGCGCCACGATAGATCAATGTCTTCGCCGTACATAAAGAAGGACTCATCCAACAGTCCTATCTCGTCTAGTACACGCTTGCGCAAAAACATGAATGCGCCTGCCAACACCTCCACCTCATGCACCTCGTGCTCGCTCAGATAACCCAAATGGTAGTGGTTAAACAAACGCGATCGGGGAAACAAGCGAGACAGACCGAAAGTTTTGCAAAAAGCCACCCACGGCGAGGGAAATCCCCGCTTCGACTCAGGCAAAAACTTGCCCGCACCATCAATCATGCGTACTCCTAACCCTCCGGCCTCGGGATGCGCATCCATAAAGGCGATGCACTTGCGAAAGGTATCCTCCTCTACTACTGTGTCGGGGTTGAGCAACAAGACGTATTCACCACGTGCCAGCCGTATTGCCTGGTTATTAGCCTTGGCAAAACCCGGATTGTGATCATTGACAATGAGATGCACTTCGGGAAAATGCCGGCGAACCATCTCTACAGAGCCATCTACAGAATTGTTGTCCACTACAAATACTTCCACTTCCAAGTCCTCAGAAGCCTTGCGTACCGATCGCAATGCCTGATCGAGAAAATAGCACACATTGTAGTTGACGATAATAATAGACAGCTTCATAAGCAAGCAGTGGTGTATAGGCACACTAAATCACGTATTGTTCTGACCCTCACCCCACTGCAAAGGCAATCGCCCCACAATAGATCGGCCCAAGGTTAGCTCGTCAGCATATTCCAATTCGCCGCCAAACGACACGCCCCGCGCAATGGTGGTCAGTCGTACAGAAAAAGAAGATAAACGCCGTGCCAAATAGTGTTGCGTAGTCTCACCTTCAATGGTAGGGCTCAACGCCATGAGCACCTCCTCAACCTCGGGCTGGGCCACCCGCGATTCCAACGAATCGATATGCAAATCAGAAGGGCCAATCCCCTCAATGGGAGAGATAAGCCCCCCCAACACGTGGTACAACCCTCGATATTGGCCCGTCTCCTCTATAGCCATTACATCGCGTATGCCCTCTACTACACAGATGATCGATGTATCGCGCCGCTTGTCTGCACAGATGCTGCACACCTCTGTATCTGAAATGTTGTGGCAAATGCGGCACGAGCGAATCTGTCGGCGCATTTGCAGCAGTGCTTGCGCCAACGCTTCTGTCTGCTCTGGCTGTTGCTTCACGAGGTGAAGCACCAAACGCAAGGCCGTCTTGGGCCCAATGCCCGGCAAATTGGCCAATGCCATTACCGCCTGTTCGATCAATTTCGAGGAATAGCTCATAACCTTCAGTATAATGTTGGCACTACACCCACCCCTACCACTACGGTAAGCGTGCAAAGTTAGAACCAGATTGCGACTTTGCCACCTAATGGCTAATCCAGCCCCCCTCAAACACCCCCACAAAACGCCTCGGCGCAGATAAGGGAAAATGTTGCAAATTTGCAGCGCTCTTCAGCATCCCCTCCCGAACTGATCAGTGCAATTCGGGGCTCGGGCCGAAAGTCTTGGGGTAAAGGGGTGAGGCCTTTGCCATACATTCGGCACAATTGATTATCTTCAAAAAACGAACAGACCAATGGCAGAAGTGATACGCATGCCCCGCCTGAGTGATACCATGGAAGAAGGCAATATTGTGGCCTGGTATAAACAAGAGGGCGACAAAGTAGAACGCGGTGACCTGCTGGCCGAAATCGAAACCGATAAGGCAACTATGGAGTTTGAAAGCCTATGGGAAGGGGTCTTGCTACATATTGCCGTAAAGGAAGGGCCCGTGCCAGTCAATGGCGTCATTGCCGTCATCGGCGAAGAAGGAGAAGATTGGAAAGCCGCTATCGAAGCAGAAGCAAGTAGCAATCTAAGCTCTGCCCCTTCCACAGCTCCCCCACAAGCAGCTACTCCGCAGCCCACGGCAACCACAAGCCCCACATCTACTGATACACCGACTACAGGGCGCATCAAAGCCTCGCCCTTGGCGCGCAGCATGGCTCGCCAAGCTGGTATCGATCTTAGCCAGATAAAAGGCACCGGTGAACATGGCCGCATTGTCAAGCGCGACGTAGAAGCCTACTTACAACAAAAACAATCGCAGCCCACTATTACCCCCCCACCTGCCACACCCACGCCAGCGTCAACCTCCACTACTACAACAGCACCTGCCGCCTTTGCTACTATGACGGAAAATCGAGATTACGAAGAGCTACCCGTATCGCAAATGCGCAAAACCATTGCCCGTCGCCTCAGCGAAAGCAAGTTCTCAGCACCGCATTTCTACCTCACTGTAGCGATCGACATGGGCAAAGCCATTGAATGGCGCAAACAAATCAATGAAGTAGCACCTCAAAAAATCTCCTTCAACGACCTAGTGATCAAAGCCAGTGCACTGGCACTCAAGCAACATCCCGCCGTCAACGCTTCCTGGTTAGGCGATAAAATCCGAAGATATAAGGCTGTACACATCGGTGTAGCAGTAGCTGTAGAAGATGGCCTGCTCGTGCCGGTCGTGCGCCATGCCGACATGAAATCGCTCTCGCAAATCAACAGCGAGGTGCGCATCTTAGCCGAAAAAGCACGCGCACGCAAGCTACAGCCAGAAGAAATGCAAGGCAACACATTCACCATCAGCAACTTGGGCATGTTTGGCATCGAGGAGTTTACGGCCATTATCAACCCGCCCGACGCCTGTATCCTTGCTGTGGGTAGCATCATTGAAAAGCCTGTAGTTAAAGACGGCACCATCAAACCTGGCCACATGATGAAGGTTACCCTTTCATGTGATCATCGCGTGGTGGACGGCGCCACCGGCGCACAGTTTCTGCAAACTCTCAAGGCTATACTTGAAAACCCCATTCGCCTGCTGGTGTAAAGTATAAACAACGAAGCGGTTTAGGCAGCTTTCGCCGCCCAAACCGTACAATCCCGGACTCACTTTTGGCCGGGTTTCTCTAAACCAATCCAGGACGGCTATACTTAAGGTGCGCCGAAGCACTGCAGGTAGCTATCATCTGGTGGCCACCCGTCATATTTTTGACCAACACCTAAGCCACATTTGCCGAAAGGCAACCTCTCTTCAGGCTTATCTCGTTATTCATTGGACAAATACCTATATTGGACGAGGAAACCCCTGTACGCATGGCTAAGAAAAAGTACTATGTAGTTTGGGAAGGCAAAGAGCCCGGCATCTATGAGCGGTGGCAAGACGCCCAAGCACAGATCAAAAACTGGCCAGGTGCTCGCTACAAAGCCTTCTCGAGCCGCCAAGAGGCCGAGGCCGCCTATCACGGGCACTTCAGCCACCACATCGATCTCAAAGGGAAAAAAAAGGCACAACCTGCAGCTGCTGAGCAAGCGACCCGGCACGAGGAAGTCATCTGGGACAGCATCGCCGTAGATGCCGCCTGCTCGGGTAACCCCGGCGAAATGGAATACCAAGGCGTAGACCCTCGCACAGGCACCCGACTTTTTTACCTGAAGTTTCCCCTGGGTACCAACAATATAGGTGAATTCTTAGCCATCGTCCATGCTTTGGCCATGCTCCAAAAGGAAGGACGGCACGACACACCTGTGTATACCGACTCGCGCATTGCGCTGGGCTGGGTCAAGAAAGGTAAGGCGCGCACCACCCTGCCACGCAACAGCCACACTGAAATGCTCTACCAACTCATCGAACGCGCCGAAAAGTGGCTAGCCACACATAGCTACCGCAACCCCATACTGAAATGGGATACCGAGCGTTGGGGAGAAATTCCAGCTGACTTTGGCAGAAAATAGCCCAATAGCATTCACCCTTGAAAACCACTATTGCTCATGTGGAAGCGCCTCATCCTTTGGATCCAACAACTCTTCACGCGCCTGCTCGGCAAAAAAACGCCCTACTCTACTCCGAATGGACCACCTATTGGCGATGCTCAGGAAATGCCAGCCGACACCGTCGTAGTTGTAATCAATGAAGCAGAAGTGATCGACAGCGATGTAGATCACCCGCCATTAGGCCCTGATATTGGCCCCGAGGCAGTGCGCCCTCCCCAACCGCTACCTATCCGACAGCCTCGATATATGTGGTGCCTCGACAACGGTCACGGCAAATTGTCGCAAGGCAAGCGCTCCCCCCTCTTCGACGATGGCCAGACGCGACTGTTCGAGTATGAATTCAACCGCGACGTGGTACAGCGCATCGCGCAGCGCCTCCAAGAGGAAGGCGTCGCCTTCTTCGAAGTAATGCCCGAAGTGGAGCAAGTCGGCAACGCACTTGAGGAACGCGTGCGTCGCGCCAACGAATTGGTTACCGATTTATCCAAGCTGTTCGTCTCCGTACATGCCAATGCAGCGCCTGCAGCCTCGCCCGAAGCATGGTGCGATCCTGCCATTAGTGGCATTGAAACGTGGTTCTACCACAACAGCGCCAAGGGCAAAAAGCTGGCAGCCATCTTTCAGCGTCACTTAGTACGAGCTACCGGCTGGAAAAACCGCCACATCAAGTCGCAGCCCCAACGCCAGTTTTACGTACTCAAAAAAACACACATGCCAGCCATTCTCACAGAAAATGGCTTCTACAACAACAAACAGCAAGCCCGAGAATTAATCAAAGATGAAGTGCGCCAAAAAATTGCAGAGGCACACGTACAAGCCATCCTCGAAGTAGAACGCCTCGGCCTGTGAACAACCAAACTACCAGCTGGCAGACAAAGCTTCATTTTCTACTGGTGAAGAAACTAAGGGCTACGCTACATTTGCAGCTATGGAAAGTAATCGGACCTACCTACTTGTAGTGCTGGTAGCACTATTTGCCAGCTGTAATAACGATCTGGAGCTTGCTGCCCCTTGGAAAGATATTCCCGTCGTATACGGACTGATCAACCAACAAGATACAGCCCACTACATCCGCGTGGAAAAAGCCTTCCTCGACCCCCAAACCGATGCCTTTACCCTTGCGCAAATTGCCGATTCACTCTATTACGATCAGGCAGAAGTACAGCTGGTAAAAGTAACTACTGGCGAAACCTATACGCTCGAAATGGTTGACGGCAACCAGGAAGGGTACGTACGACAGACAGGTATCTTTGCCCAAGTTCCCAACTATCTCTACAAAATTCGAGCTGATCTCATCGACCTACAAGGTGGCGAACTGCTTCAATTGATCGTGATGCGTCATGAAGCCGACGACGCCCCAGTTACGGCTACTACCTACATACTGGAAGACATGCATTTTGCCACTGGCCTACCTGGTGACAAGCTATCGTTTCGATATACGTCCGACACACGCGTGGCTTGGATACCCGGACCCAATGCCTGGGTCTTCGACCTGATCATGTACATCCATTATGCGGAAACAAATCCAGATAACCCAGGCCAGATTCTGGACAAAACCTTGACGTGGAAGGTGCGCAAAGGCATCGAGCGCGAAGTAAGTGGCGGCCAACCCGTCGCTTCGGTACTAGTCGAATTTCCAGGCTTAGAATTCTATCAGTTTATGGCCAACAACATCCCAGAAAAGTCGGCCGTAATACGCAACTTCAAAAGCATCGATTTGGAAGTAGTAGGTGCTGGTACTGAGTTCAAGGAGCTGCTCGACATATCACAAGCCAATGTAGGCATTACAGGTGCTCAGGAGCTCCCTACATACACTAACCTATCGGAAGGAGTCGGCATATTCTCTTCGCGTATTGTGCTACGCAAAAACGGCCTGGTCCTCACGCCCCAGTCGCGCGACTCGCTCGCACAGGGTATCTATACGCACCACCTCAACTTTCAATAAGTAAAAGTACTACAGCGATTTGCCCGAAGGCAAAAAGACGACATTCTCCGACACCAGTCCGCTATGCTGTACAGCTTGCGCCACATCGCCCCCTATGGGCACACAACGGCCATGCTCATCGATGAGATAGGGGCAATACCCTTGTGCGCACAGCAATGCGGTAGCTTGCCGATGCACGCCGTTTTGCGTCATCTCTGATTGAAACTCCATCACAATTATCGGTTCAGCTTCCTCCAACAACCGACGCATGCCCTGTATCACTTGTAGCTCAGCTCCTTCTACATCGATTTTGACCCACTGGGGGACACATCCGCATGCAGCAGCCCACTCGTCTAATGCGATAGCAGGCACTACTACGCGTTGCGGTCTAATAGGTCCCCGCCATTCGGCACGTGCATATTGTTCGGGGCGCAAAGTGTTGTACTCAGAAAAAGCGACGGGAAACTCGTAAAAAGCCACCTTTGCTCGCCTGTCAGCACAGGCCAAGTGATGTACGTGCAGTTGAGGCCATACCCCTTTACCCTTGTTGGCTTGCAATAACTCAAAAGTACTGGGGCTGGCCTCAAAAGCATGCACCTGCCCTTGCTGCCCCACTAAGTGCGCCGACAACAAGGAAAAATAACCATAGTGCGCACCTACGTCCAATACTGTAGTGCCTTTCGGCAAATGATTTACTAACAAGCGTGCCAGTCGAATTTCAGAGTCATGCGTCTTAGCCCCTAACAAGAACAAGTCCATGCCTGCTGGAAGCATCACGAGCATAGGAGCACCGAAAAACGTACGCGTATCGACTAGCTGGCCCCGATGCATCAGCCTATATCCCACCCAACGCCACCACATACCGCACACATAGCGCTTAGGAGCCGCCCACAAACGCCGCCACCTGCTGGCACGAGCCAGGCGCTCCACCTCAGCAAGCTGAGCTAACAGGTGGCTACGCTGCTCATCTACTGCTAAGTCTGTCCTCATAAAAACTCAACTCCAGCCTCACAGGCAAAAAGGCGATCAATGCATGCGGTCACCTCGTAGCTCGAGCTGACGCATTACCTCAGCCTCATAGGCCAAATACTCTTGCCAGCGCTTGCGCGTAGCCGCTTCACCACAATACATTTTCGCCAGATCAATAAACAAGCGGTAATGCCCTGCCTCAGAAACCATAAATTTGTGATACCACTCGCGCAGCGACTCATCAGAAATGTGAAGCGATAAGAGCCGAAAACGCTCACACGAGCGTGCCTCGATCAGGGCACACGTCAGCAGTTTCTCCAACAAGCGCTCCTCGCGGCTACCACCCTTTTTCTGGAAGTCGAGCAAGGCATTCACATACACGTCTTTGCGCTGTCGCCCTAACTTCAAACCGCGCTTATCGAGCTCGGCCAACACCATTCTGAAGTGGCCCCATTCTTCGGTGACTACAGGGGCCAAGCGCCGCACGAGCTCTTCTTTGTCGGGATAAGCCTGAATGAGTGAGATACAGGAAGTAGCTGCTTTTTGCTCACAATAGGCGTGATCTGTCAGTATTTCCTCGAGCGATTTCTCTGCAAGGTTTACCCAACGGGGGTCTGTGGGCAGTTTGAGTCCAAGCATAACAGTCCATTTTAGCTAAATCGGCCATAAAGATAACCCAATGTCGGGCAGTGCCACCTCATACACTTGCACCCGCCGAGCAAATGTGGGATCTTCAATCCGCCTCATAGGCGTCTATACCTTCAGAAGCGCATCCTGATCCGTCTACATTACCACAACTTGGGCCAAATAATGAAATGCACACACATCATCCAAACCATTGCCGTGCTACTCACTTTTATCATCTCGTTTTACGGGAAATCTCTGCTCGACGCGTTTTGGAGCTGCTCTCTCTCATCGCCATATTTGCGCATAGGCTACTTCTACCTATGGTGGGCCCTACCTCCTATACTCCTACTCGCCACCTGCTGGAGCCTCAGAAAAACACCTGATTGCTTAGGCCTAAACCGAAGTCCCAAGACGGGGCTGGTAGTCGCATTGATCTGTACCGCTCCCATGTGGCTCGGTGGCGCGAGTGCTGGGCAGATCGCTACACCCATTGACTGGACGGCTTTATTGCACCAAACGTTCATTGCCGGCTTTTTCGAAGAATATTTGTTCAGAGGCTTTCTCTTTGGCCTGCTTTTTCGAAAGCTCAAATGGGGCTTCCTTCCCGCCGCCCTGATGGGTAGCTTCTTTTTCGGGCTGGGCCACCTGTACCAAGGGGCTACGACAGCTGAAACAGTGGGTATATTCCTCATTACCGCCCTGGGCGCCCTTTGGTTTTCGTGGCTTTACATCGAATGGGATGCCAACCTTTGGGTACCCATTTTCCTCCACAGCCTGATGAACTTTTCGTGGGCTTTTTTCGATACGAGCCACAATGCTTTAGGCGATCTCTACGCAAACCTACTCAGAACACTTACCATAGCCATCTCCATTATTCTCACCTTTTTTTACCACCACGACAGAGGGCGCTACATCAATAAAAACAACCTGCTGATAAACAGCTCAGAAGCGAAAGTGCCCTAACTCGATAGCCGCGTTGCTTTTTATTAGTCCTTTGCATCACACCAAGGGTGGTCCGTCAGTACCTCACAATCCATTGCAACCAACTACCTATCATCCCTCAATGAGCTTGACGGCGCAATACCGCGCGTGTAAAGAAAATTGTCGCTGTTTCCCCATTACGGCAAAAGCATATTGATGGAGTGAAGCATGGTATTTTTGCATTACCTACTTAATTGAATTGCCTTACATATCGACAATGCCACTATGAAGCAGCAGCGCAAAATCATGAAACGCAACGTGCCTTCGCGCAAGAAGGTCATGTTTCCCATCTCTGACCCTTTCAAACAATACCTCAAGCGCCACAACCGCTATCGCAAGCTGCCACTTACCTACGACGACTTGCTACACTACGACACTTCGCTCGTATTGCTCGACCAAAATGGCAACGACACCCTTTGGGAAACGGTGTACTACTCCCCTAACGAACAAGCCGAGCTACACCATGCCCTTACCGAAATTTATGCACTACTTAAAACCGATGGCGACACTGGTGTCATGGAGCACCTCCAAGTAGCTCGCGTCGATTACTGCACCTTCGGGAACAGTAAACCCTTTCGCGTGCGCATCATCAACCGCCTCAACGACAACTACGACCACTTCTACATCAAAAAAGCCGATGCATCGCGCGTGTACGGGCTCGAGCTAGAAGATCTACTCTCGCCCAATCGCGTAATGTATCTGGTACACGACGATACCCTCATCGAAGAGCACATTGCCGGCATCCCTGGCGACGACTTCATGAACACCGAACTGGACACCTCCACTTTCAACCAGATCCGCATCGCCAAAGAATTTGTCAAATTCAATGAGCGTTGTTTTGTGCGCTTGCTGGGCGACATGCGCTCCTACAACTACGTCATCGACATCACGCCCGACATCGAAGGATACCAGTACCGTATGCGCGCCATTGACTTCGACCAACAAAGCTATGAGGGAAGGAAAAATTTCTACCTACCTCAATATTTCAAAGAAAACAACCCCATCATCTTTTTGGGCATCCAACACATGTCGCACGAAACTGTACGACAATACCAACTCGAAGAACGCAGCCTCATCGCAGCCCGTATTAAGGCCTCAGTGACACAGGTGAAAGAGCTATTCGATGTGATGGTCACCGAAGAGCTAAGCCAACCCGACAAAGTATGGCAGCTTAAACACGAATTAGCCGATCACCATCAAAATGCTGCTTTCTTGCGATGCCAAACCATGGGCGAAATCGTGTTGACCAACCTACGCCTGCTACTGCAAAAAGAATTCAAGCAAAGTATTGTATTCGATCAATGGAGGATTTCAGGCCAGTCGTAGGATAATGTCAAATCTGGGTCAGACTTGCAAATGGGCTAAACCTTTCACCTCCCAAGTACATCTATAAAGCGTGCTTACAGCAAGGACGGTAAGATTAAGATATTTTTCCTTTTTTTAATTAATCCCAAAAAATTTTGAACTTATGAAGAAGTATGTTGGCGTGCTGAGTGCATTGTTGGGCATAGTAGCCTTCACTGCCTGCGACAAACAATCCAACCAATTGGCCGACACAGAGTCGATCACCATGACCGCCCAAGATGACGCTACAATGGAAGACGTCATCGCCGACATTGAAACCCAAGTAGATTACAACGTAGATTTTCGCTCAGGTGGCGACGATGACTGCCCCACGGTAACCGTAGATCCCGAAGATGGATCCTTTCCCAAAACAATAACCATCGACTTTGGCGACAGCTGCGAAGGCCCATTTGGCAAAGTACGCGCCGGACAGATCATCGTCACACAAACAGCACCCATGTATGAAGCAGGTGCACAACGCACCATTACCTTTCAGAACTTCTCCATCAATGGCGCACAAATCGATGGTAGCAAAACCCTGACCAACAACGGAGTAAACGACGAAGGGCAATCTTCATTCACACGCGAGGTATCCGGCCTAGTGATCACTTACCCCGATGGCACCAGCAGCTCGCTCGATGCCAGCTGGACGCGTACATGGACCGAAGGCTTCGATACCGACTTTTGGATGGACGACGTGTTTTCCATAACAGGTAGTGCCAGTGGGGTCAACCGAAACGGTGTAGCCTTCTCGAGCGAAATTATCGAACCGCTCATCAAAAAGCGCGTCTGCCTCTGGATCGTATCCGGTGTCAAGCAAGTGACCAAAGGCGACGAAACCTTTAGCATCGACTTTGGTGACGGCACCTGTGACCGACAAGCCACCCTCACCCTACCCAATGGCGAAACAAAAGAAATCAACCTGCATTGGTGGTTCAACTAAATGAGGTTCAAGCCGCACTCACCAGCAAGTCCGTAGCGGGCTGCCTAAAAATGGGCAGCTCGCTTTTGATTGCGTTATACGCCACTTTTTTATCTATATTATTCCAGATCCAGTATCAAAAACTAGCCTACCAACTCGGGCTTAGGTATGTCTGAAGCAGCCAACCAGCGGCGCAAGCCTCCATCCAAGTTGTATACTTTTTGAAAACCACTATTGCACATTAATACGCAAGTGCGCAAACTGCGGCGACCACTGTTGCAATAAACCAAATAGGTAGCAGTTCGATCGAGCTGCTCTAACTCATCAATAAAGGGTTCACCCAAATAGTCCAGATTGCGTGCATGGGGCAAATGACCCGAAGCAAATTCATCAGGACGGCGTACATCGAGCAAGACAACATCAGATCGGCGCATCATCTGCGCAAAAGCTGCAGGCGAAAGGTGGTCGATCTGCTGTTTGAGCCGTTCCCATCGACTCACACCACATGCTTTATCTCGTCGGCGATCCATAGCGATGATGCTTGTTGTGGCTTGTTGTGTGAAGGTGTATGGAGCCATTACAGGCCCAAAAAATCAAGAAGTTGTTGCAGCAGGGGCCGGCATATCGGCACATTCCTCAAACACACGTGCCGTACAGCATTTACACACTCCAGCATCTATTAATCCTCGCTCAAACAATGCTGCAATACCTTCCTTTTTGGTGGCCAAAAACCGAGATTCCCCAATTTTTTGGCGAAAGCCACCTTTGACTAATACATCCTGAGCCACTTGTTTGAGCCCCATGATCAAGAAATCCCCGCCGCGCTGCTGCCACTTGTGCACCTCGCGCTCCAACCACTCCGCACCGGTCAAGTCGACAAAGTTGATACCCTGCGCGACTAACAACACTACACGCACACCCTCTTCTGCAAGTTCCTGAAAGTAGTCAGCTACGCGCTCCACTGCTCCAAAATACAACGATCCATCGATACGCACAATAGCTACTTGAGGACATTCCTTAACCTGAGGAAAACGCTTGATATTGACCAGTCGCCGCCCATCTTTTGGATCAGGTGCCAATCGAGTAATATGCGGTGAAGAGGTGCGCATCAAATAGAAGAAGAGTGAAAATATGATCCCTACATAAATGGCAAATTCCAGGTTGAGGAAGATCGTAGACAACGCCGTAATCAACAATACCGCTGTTTCGGTCTTGCTGGCCTGTAAGATCGTGCGGATGTGCTTTACATCAATAAGGTTGTAAGCTACCAGCAAGATGATACCTCCCATTGCCGAAATGGGCAAGTAATCACCCAGAGGCGCTACAAACATCAAGGTGAGTGCTAAAAACACAGCTGCAAAAATGGCTGCTAAAGGTGTACGCGCGCCCGCCTGAAAGTTGACACCTGAACGAGTAAAAGAGCCCGAGCCCGCAAACGAGCTGAAGAAACTGCCAATCGTATTGGCTAAACCTTGCCCTATAAATTCCTGATTGGCATTAATGCGTTGATGTGAATAAGAGGCTATAGCCCGCGCGATAGCTACCGCCTCGATCAGCCCCAACAGTGCTAAGGCAAAGGCGTTGGGTGCCAACAGCTGAATGTTACTCCAGCTCAGCTGGGGCATATGGAAAGGGGGTAAGTGTGCAGGCATCTTGCCTACTACCTTAATTCCATGTGATTCAATACCTATGAAGTAAGCTGCTACACTGCCGATAATCATGCCCAACAGCATATGTGGCAGTTTAGGCCAAAAACGCTTGAGCAGAATGGCACTAAACAGCGTGATCATTGCAATAGCAAAGGCATACCAGTTCGACTGGCCAATCTGGCCGATCACCTGTTGCAAAATGCCAAAAAAAGAAGCACCTTGCGGTACTGGCAGGTCAAAGACGTTTTTCAGCTGCTTAGCCGCAATGAGTACCCCTGCCCCCGCGGTAAAGCCAATCACCACCGTATGCGAAACAAAGTTGACAAGCGTACCCAAGCGGGCAGCACCCATCACCAGCTGAATGACACCCACCACAAAGGTCAACACAAAGGCCAACTCCACAAAGGCCTGTGTACCCGGTTCGGCATGTGGGCTGATGGCCGAAAAAACGACTATGGAAATAGCTGTAGCAGGCCCCGTAATCATGTGCCAAGACGAACCAAATAGTGCCGTAATGATCGGCATCACCATAGCGCTGTACAGCCCATAAATGGGCGGCATACCCGCAATAATGGCAAAAGCCACACCTTGTGGCAGGCTGATAATTGTGCCCGTCAGGCCCGCAATTAGATCATCACGCAAAGTTTGGCGGTTAACCTGGGGCAACCATGTGAGAAATGGGAAAAAACGCTTCAGAGAAACACCTGTAGAAGTAGCCATAGTCTTGAGGTGCAGAAGTAAACAAAAAATGGCGGCACTGCCTTTGGGCAAAAATGAAACTTTGCCACAAAACGCAAAGGTGACAGTAGTTACACTGTCACCTCGCACTTATCCGAAACTCATACGATCATTCAGTCTATCTTGCCCGTGCGCTTTTCTGCCACGGGATCCCAATCTACATAAAAAGCTTCGTCGCGGGGTCGCAAAGCACGTGGCATCCATAATGGGCGTCTCAATCCCCCCGGGCCTGGTGCCGGGCGCGTCATCTTGAGCCATTCTTTGTAGTTCTCAAACGACTTTTTGGTATCCACGAAGATATCACCGTACTCATCGCCAGGCCGCGGTCGCTCGATACGCACGCGCTGATGCCAGCAGTGCATACCACTAATGGGATCGGGATGCACAGCATGTGTAATATTTTGGTGTACGCCTCCATCGCGCCAGAAGATGCGTTTCGAGTCGGGATCGGAGCTCTCAAAGGGCTTGATACCTTCTATGGTCTTCATCTTCCAGCCTCCCTTTCCGTCATTTTCTATATGCACTACACTGGTAGCCCATCGGTTTCCTTGATCTTGCTTGCGGCGCCAGCGCCCTAAGTGGTGCGAACAGGCCACGACGCCGGGTCGGATGGCCTCAGTAACCCACACTTTATCGATAAAGTAGCCGATATCAGTATTGATGCGCACCAAGTCACCTGTTTTGAAGCCCCAGCGCGCGGCATCTTTGGGGTGCATCCAAATGGGATTTCGGTTCGAGATTTCGGCCAGCCACTTGGCATTACCCGAACGCGAGTGGATGAGTGTAGGCAAGCGGAATGTGGGTACCAAGCAGTATTCTCCCTTCTCTTTGTCGAGCCGTTCGGGGTGTATGTGACTTTTGATGTAACACGGAATGGCGTACTCGGGCCATCCCCAATCGACCATTGTCTGGGAGTAAAACTCGTTCTTGCGCGATGGCGTGGGGAAGCCTACGCGCGCCACTCCACGCACCACTACACCAATGGCCTTGCCATTCTTAGTGATCACGCCAGTTTCTGGATTCGTTTCGGAGCCTTCGAGCTCTTCAGGCGTCAGCTCGCGCAAGTGCTTTTGGTAGCTGTGTTTTTCCACTTCAAAAGCACCATACTTGCGCATGTATTCCAGTTCGCTTAGCCCTTCCTTCTTGGCTGCCTCTGGCAAGCCAGGCGTGTGCTCGAAGATGTACTGATAGTACTCGTCGATGTTAATGATCTCACCCTTGCGATAGGGCGATTCAAAGTGCTTGCGAATGCCCATTGAGCCATCGGGATCAATGCGCGCGCTGAGCTGAATCCAGAATTCATCTTCCTCCCATACCTCGCCTGGATTGACTTCGTAGGTGAACGTCACCTGCTTGCCCATGCGTCGTGCAGCTTCGCGCAAGACAGGCTGACGGAAGGCCACCCACGTACCACCATGCGTCGCATAACTATTGATGTCGTGGCGTTCGGAAGCCAAGCCCATGGGCAAGACGTAGTCGGCAAAGAACGCCGTCTCGTTCCAAGTAGGCGTTAAAGCTACATGCAAGCCGATTTTGCTTTCGTCCTGCAAGACTTCAATCCAACTAAAGCCATCAGGATAAGTCCACACGGGATTAAACACACGCGTGAAGTACACATCGAGCTTACCACGGCCTTCCTTGAGCATATGTGGTAACAGGAAGCTCATCTCGAAGAAAGCCAACGGATACTCCTTGGGGAAGTGCAGCTCATTCCACCACTTTTGTGGAGGCGGATTGTCAAAGAAAGTAGGCTTGAACTTGTTCCAAGCATTAGGCGAGGTACCGCCAGGTGTTCCTACACTGCCCGTGAGTACCTGTAAGAAGTGAAGCGCACGGCTCACACACCAACCGCCGAGGTTACCCGAAGCAGCACTACGCCAGTTGTGTGAAGCGAAGCGCGTGCCAGCCTGTCCAATACCCCGAGCTACTTCAACAATCGTTTCAGCCGGCACACCTGTTTCCTTTTCAGCAAATTCAGGCGTGAACTCGGCATACTCCTGGCTCATCTTAGCGATGAAGTTTTCAAAAGTCACCTCCACATCTGGATGGCGCGCCTTGAGGTATTGCTGCCAGTTGACCCAGTCTTCCAAAAACTCGCGATTATACAGCCCTTCATCAATGATGATTTTGGCCATAGCCAAAAGGGCTGCAGCTTCGGAGCCCGGATAAGTAGGCATCCAGTAATCGGCCATGCTGGCCGTGTTGCTCAAGCGTGGATCCATTACTGCTAGCTTGGCCCCCTTCATTTTGCCCTCAATGATGCGCTGGGCATGCGGGTTGAAGTAGTGGCCACTCTCCAGGTGTGCCGACACCAATAGGATGAACTTGGCGTTGGCATGGTCAGGCGAGGGGCGGTCATAGCCATACCAGATGCTATAGCCAAAGCGCGCACCTGACGAACAGATATTCGTGTGCGAGTTATGGCCATCTATGCCCCAAGCTTTCAACACGCGATCCATGTAACCTTCGTGCCCAGGGCGCCCTACGTGATAGGCAATTTCATTGTGGCGGTTCTCTTGCAAAGCCTTCCGGATGCGACCTGCAATGTCTTCCAAAACTTCTTCCCAACTGACGCGTTCCCATTTTCCTTCGCCACGCTTGCCTCCGCGCTTCAAGGGATAGAGGATGCGATCGGGATCAGTGAGCTGATTAATGGTAGCAGGCCCTTTGGCACAGTTACGACCGCGACTGCCCGGATGGAAGGGGTTTCCTTCCAGCTTGCGTACCTCCATGGTTTCTTTGTCGATGTAGGCCGTAAGGCCACAGGCACTCTCGCAGTTGAAACAGGTGGTGGGCACTATGGTGTAGCGCCTTTTTTTGCGCACAGGCCAAGCTTTGGCCTCGTATTCTTCCCAGTCATCGAGCCGGTCGGGAAATTGAGTAAGTTTACCTGGCTCAGTAAGGCGTGGCAAAGGTGCATCCTCCTCGCCCTTATGCAAGTCAGGGATGATGCCCAACTTTTCCGCCATGCGCTCTATAAAGGATACTTTCTTTTTATTCATGAGGCAGCTATTTTTTTATGGCAAAAGCCCAAAATGTGATCAATTCCAAGTTTTTGCAAAATCCAATATCAACTCAATGGCACGCGCTGTGGCGCCTCTACCCAAATGGTTTCCGTCAGGTAAATGCCTATCAGCACGATAAGCCCTGCTACAGCCATGATAGAAGCATTGGTACCACCCCAGATGAGCAAAGCTAGTGGTACAATATTGCCAAAGACGATAGCGCCCCACCAGAAGCGATTGCCATAGCGCCCCTTGGTAATCATCGTCACGGTGAAGTGGGCTTCCTTAGTGGGATGCGTCGTCATCAGTTCAGTGGCAATGGTAAACAGGTTTAAGCCGATAGCGGCAAATAACACATTGCGCAAAAAGGCCATCCACTCAGAACCATCGCCCAATAGTAAACCTACTATTGCCAAAGCCGCAGCACCAGCCATCACACTGTGCACTAGCATGTGCAAGGCTAACGAAGGGCTCTGCCAGAAATCGCGCCCCTTTGCTTGCGCAAAGAGAAAGGCCGTATAAATGGCTACTATCACTGCCATGATGGCAGTAACCCACATTAACGGTTGCATCAGTTGTTCCCAGCCAAAATAGAGGCTCAAGCCCCAAAGTGTGAGCAAGCCACCATAGAGCGTAATCGAATATCCGCCCTTGACCAACCAACTGCGCCACTGAGGCCGCAACAATACGTAGAGGAAACGGTCGGGGCGATCTAAGTCCTTGATCAACAACAGACCTGTAGCACCGAGGAAGCCCAATGAAAGGCCCAGCGTCCACCATTGGTTTTCTGCTGCCAATGCCGTGCTTTTGCCCGTCAGCCAGCCCAGAAAAGCGATAAGAAAAGCACCAGCCGCAATAGCTTTTGTCAACACGTAGCCCGACACTTCCCAACCCCACAAAATACCTTTGTCTGGAGCGTCATAAGCACGCCGTGCTTTTTCTGGACCGTGAGCCCCTAACAATACATCAATAGACTTTTTGGGCGCATCTTCTGCTTCATCCAAGCCCGAGGCTTCCAGCACTGCTGCCACCACATTGTCGTTGCTCCAGGCCAGTGCTTCAGCAGCTTTGGCGTAATGGCCCACACCTGTAGCCTGCTCGCTCCACATGTAATCGGTTTCGCGAGGTGCTTCCAATGGGTCGAGTGCCGCTTCGTCGCCATCAATGTAGAACAAATTGGGCTTGGTGTCTTTGCTCACTTTACGCGCTACCACCTGCTCGCGTCCCAAAAGGATAGAGATCTCCGAGTTGGGATCGTCCATATCGCCAGATATGATGGCATGCTCAGGACAAACATTGACGCAAGCTGGCTCCAAACCGATATCGATGCGGTGTGCACAGTAGTTGCATTTAGCAGCTGTATTGGTCTCAGGGTCAATGTACAGCGCATCGTAGGGGCAGGCCTGCATACACGACTTGCAGCCAATACAGCGGCGATTGTCAAAATCGACAATGCCATCGTCACGTATAAATAAGGCCTCCACTGGGCAAATTTCCACGCAAGGTGCATCCGTGCAGTGATTGCACCGCATGACGCTGAAAACCCTCCTAGAATTGGGGAAGGTGCCCTTTTCCGTGTATTTCACCCATGTACGGTTGACCCCAATGGGCACCTGATGCTCCGCCTTACAGGCGGTTGTACAGGCATGACAACCAATGCACTTTCGGTTGTCGATGATAAATCCATATCTCATTGCACGTCTCCTTTGATTGGTTGGTCAAATAGTTGAGTCTACGCTTTGATGTACGTCAGATCTCGATTGCTCTTTCGGATTGGTCTGTTGGGGTTGGACATCAGAAGGCGCCTCACAAGTAGTATCTACAGGCAAATGTACGGGCTGTTTCAGTGAAGCCTTTAGGGGCAGTGGGTTGGGAGTCAGGCGTATCTCCTCTTTGGGCTGTAACCAAATGCCATAGAGGTTTTGATGTACAAAGTCCTTTGGGAACTGTTCCACACCTGGAAAGCCCAAGCGTATGTCTCGGCCGCACCACGGCACATAGGCCGTGCCAAAGAGGTAGTCCCAAATGGCCAGCGTCAGGCCGAAATTGATACCTTTGGGCATATCGGGTGGCAGGTCATATGAATGATGCCAAATGTGCATCTCTGGGCTGTTGAACAACACCTTCATGAAAGGGCCCAACAGCCACACACCTGCAGCCACCGACACGCCCCACACCCCTAATTGCCCTGCTACCGTAAGCCCATCAAACAACTGCACATCCAGCAGCCCCTGACTCAACACAATACCGATCAGCGCCCCTACAATACCACCGGTAACACGCCCATCTACGCTGATGTTGGCATGGTTGAAATGGCCCCAAGTAAGGGCAAAGATGTGTATGACGAAAAAGTCGTACAGCCCAATGCCCAACAAGGCCAAGGGAATGTATTCAATCGTGCGATACACTACGTTTTCCATCCAGTGATAGCGCAAATGAGCAGCAAAGCCCATTTGCTCTACCGAGTGGTGTACCTTGTGAAATTGCCACAACCACTCGCTAGCATGCAGCAACCGGTGCGTCCACCATTGGATAAAGTCGCGCACCACAAATCCCACCAGCAACACAGCCCAATAAGGCCAAGTGCGCAACGGATTGACAGCCTGCAAATTGAAACCTCCACTGAGCCATTTGATGGCGTCGTTGAATAGATTGACGACTACATCAGAGGCTGCATTATAGATCACCAGGGAAAAGAGAAAGAAGTTAAAGAACATGTAGAAGGCGTCGAGCCAAAAGTCCTTCCTCGGAATAGGCTGATTCTTGCGCCAAGGGATGACCACTTCGAGCACAAAAAAGATCAATGATACCCCAATGAGCCAATAAAAATAGTTGTGCCAGCTGGGATGCGTGATCTCATGCCACATATAACGGGCGTAACCCGTATAGCCATTTACGAAGATTTCCCAATAGCGATCCATATATCCTTTAGCAAAAAAGGTCCTTAAAAGTGGGGGAAAAGACCTGAAAAACCTTTTCCCCTGCCTCAGTTTATTGCTGCACTTATGTTATTCCTTCTTCACTGTAGAGGGGCACACATAATCCGTCACGGGCACTCCTGCCTCTTTGATTTTGTCAAAAGATTCGATCACGTCAATGACCTTGTCAAAGCCTCTGGACTTGAGTATGGAACAGGCAATCGTGCTCCGATAGCCACTCCGGCAGTGCAAGTAGTATTCCTCATTAGGGCTCACTTCATTCATACGTTGGCTGATGAAGTCGAGTGGGAAGTTCACTGCACCTTCCACGTGCTCTCCTTGAAACTCTGTAGGCTTGCGCACGTCTAAGATCTGCTTGACAACTCCCTCTTTAAGCCTTTCGGCAAATGCTGCTGCCGTTACGTACTCAAGGCTGTCTACTTCTTTACCTGCTGCTTGCCAAGCTTCGAACCCACCTTCCAGATAGCCAATAGTGTTGTCGAAACCAACACGCGAGAGGCGCCGCACGGCTTCCTCCTCACGACCCTTGGGTGCCACCACTAAAATGGGCTGCATCAAGTCGGGAATGAGCGCTCCTACCCAAGGAGCGAACTGCCCATCTAGCCCAATGAAAATAGAATTGGGAATAAAGCCTTTGGCAAACTCGTATTTGTCGCGCACATCCAGCACCACTGCTCCCGTCTCATTGGCAGCCGTTTCAAATGCTTCCACCGACAGGGGTTTAGCTTGTGCCATCACTTCGTAATAGCTCTTGTAGCCCTTCTTGTTGATCTGTGCATTTTTCGCAAAATAAGCTGGTGGCGGCAACAAGCCTTCCGTCACTTTTTGAATAAACTCTTCGCGCGTCTGAGCCTGCAAGGCATAATTGGTTCGCTTCTGATTGCCCAAGGTGTCCCACGTTTCTTTGCTCATGTTTTTGCCGCAGGCCGAGCCCGCACCATGGGCAGGATAGACAATTACATCGTCGGGCAAAGGCATGATCTTGTTGTGCAGGCTATCGTACATCATGCCAGCCAGGTCTTCCTTGGTTAGCGAGCCCTTTTTCTGGGCTAAGTCGGGTCGGCCTACATCGCCAATAAAGAGCGTATCGCCCGAGAACAGGGCATGTGGCTTGCCGCTTTCGTCATACAACAGGTAGCAAGAGCTCTCTAATGTGTGCCCCGGCGTGTGCAACAACTCAATAGTGAGCTTGCCGATCTGAAACTTCTCACCATCTTTAGCCTCGTATTTTTCGTATTCCGTCTGTGCACCTGGACCGTATACTATCGTCGCTCCCGTTTTCTTGGCCAAATCCAAATGCCCTGATACGAAATCTGCGTGGAAGTGCGTCTCAAAAATGTACTTGATCTTTGCACCACTACGCGCTGCACGCTCAATGTAGGGATCCGGCTCCCGCAACGGATCAATCACAGCCGCTTCACCTTCACTTTCGATATAGTAAGCCCCTTGGGCCAAACAACCGGTATAGATTTGCTCGATAACCATAGGTGCGAGAGTTTTAGTGAACAATTACGGCTGTAATTTATGAAAAAATGTTCATTTGTTAATAGGTTAAACGAATTTTTTCCTGCATATTAGCTCAAAAGCCAAATTTTCAGTACTACATAATCAAATAACGCTACAATATAGACAGCTTGCTTACACGAGCCTATAATAAGCTTTAAGCTGCGATGCGACACTGGACAGCACACAGCCATGCTACTAGTTGTATACTGAGGGTGTGCGGCAGTTCAGGGCTTTCAATCCTCCCTTGCGCGATACATTGTTGTACATGCATGGCTTCAAATTGATAGCCAAAACCGGGCCATTGGAAAGTAGCCGAATGTGAGGTACCGTCCCATTGCTCAAGGCGGAGGCTACGCGATTCGTGCCACCGGGGCCGAAGCAAAACACGCCCCTGAGTGCCATATATCCATGCCCTGCAGGACATGGGATACACTATAGAGCAATGTAAATTCGCCAAAGCGCCATTTGGCCATTGTGCTGCGATAGTAGTTTGCACATCGACTTGTTGTGAATCCATGTAATGTGCTTGCACACACCACTTGGGTGTAGTCCCAAATAGGCGCAGTGCCAAAAACAAGGGGTAGCATCCAATATCCCATAGGGCGCCACCACCTAACTGTGGTTGCCACAAGCGATGATGTGGATTACGGGGAGCTCTAAAGCCAAAGTCCGCCTGCACAGCTACTATCTGTCCTATTTGTCCGTCGCGGACCCATTCAAGCATTTGCCGAAAGGCAGGCAAGAACTGAGTCCACATAGCTTCCATGATAAAGCACTGTTGGGTTTGTGCTGCATGGCATAACGCGTGTGCGGCGTCTGCATCTGTAGTAAAAAGTTTTTCACATAGCACGTGTTTCCCTGCTTCTATGCACATAAGACTGTGCACTGCATGCATAGTATGGGGCGTAGCGATGTAGACTACCTCTACTTCGGGGCACAGCGCTAAATCGGCATAACTGCCAAAGGCCTGCATCGCACCAAAGCTACGAGCAAATGCTTCAGCTTTGCTTTTCGAGCGCGAGGCCACCGCATAGAGCTGTGCATCAGGCACGTACTGCAAGTCCGAAGCGAATTTTTTGGCAATCTTTCCCAGCCCCAAAATTCCCCAACGAATTGGCATCGGATCTTTTTTTCCTAAGTCGCATAGAGGTAGTATGAAGCACAAAAACTTCACATCGAACGCGACAAAGGTAAGTAGCAGGCCTCTCATACACACGGACACAAAGTGATCAAGATCACTTTGTAGTGATATTTTCCCGTTTTTCATCTCTTTACCCACTATCATTGTTGTAGCATAAGGCGAAGGCCTCAGATGCACATATGCATTTCATTATCTGACACAAATAAAATTTGGGAGGGGACGCGCTATGAACTATCTACACGACAAATTCGGCCGTCCGATCACATATCTACGCCTGGCTGTCACCGACCGATGCAATCTGCGGTGTTTTTACTGCATGCCGGCTCAAGGCATTGATTATGTGCCCCAACGGCAACTGCTAACCTACGAGGAAATGCTTCGAATCGTACGTGTATTGGCTAGTGTTGGGGTGCACAAAGTGCGCATTACGGGTGGTGAGCCATTTCTACGACGCGATTTAATGGAATTTCTGCGTCAGCTTGTAGCTATCGATGGCATCGAATCTGTGCGTATTACGACCAATGGCGTACGCACCGAGCCTTTTTTGCCTGAGCTTAAATCCCTAGGCATCAAAGCAATTAACCTAAGCCTGGACACCCTTGACCGGCAACGCTTTGCACAAATCACCCGCCGCGACGAGCTACCCGCTGTACTACATTGCTTAGAGCGCATGCTGGAGTTGGGTTTTGAAGTGAAGATTAACTGTGTGGTCATGGCTGCCCATAACGCGGACGACCTCATTCCACTGGCCGAACTGACACGCGAGTTGCCCGTAGGCGTGCGTTTTATTGAAGAGATGCCTTTCAATGGCGACGGCAGGCAGACGACGCTCGAATGGGACTATCGCCGCATCTTGCAAACGCTACAAGCACACTTTCCCACGATGCAAAAAATTCCCGATCCGCCCCACAGCACTTCGCTCAACTATCAGGTACCGAGCTACAAAGGAACTGTAGGGGTAATTCCCGCCTATAGCCGCACTTTTTGCGGAAGCTGCAACCGCTTGCGCATCACGCCACTGGGCAAGTTGCGCACTTGCCTATACGATGAGGGCATATTCAACTTGCGCGATGTCATGCGTGCTGGCGCTACCGATGCACAACTGCTCGACACCATCGCAGAGGCTGTATCCATGCGTGCAGCCAATGGCTTCGAAGCCGAACGTCGCCGGTCGCTACATAGTTCTACTGAATCGATGGCAAAAATTGGTGGGTGAATCACCCACCATCCCCTCAGTACAATTGATGCGGCACGTACGCCTTTCCATAGGGCATTTAGTAATGCTATCTTTCGACGTTTAGCTCATTATTAGCAGCTTTCATCACCCGCTCTTGGTGGTTAATGCTCTCGTCATGTATGGCTTTGAATAGCACTTCGACAAATTCTCGGCTTAGGCCCCACTGTCTGCCCTTGATCACCGCCTTTTCGATAATCTGTGCCCAACGGTGGGGTTGAAAGATGGAAATATTGTTGCGCCTTTTATACAGACCAATGCGCTCAGCTACCTGCATGCGCTGACCCAATATTTGAAACAGCTCTTCATCGAGCTCATCGATCTGGTGGCGCAAGTTGTCGAGTGTTTCGAGAAAGTCCGTGTCATCAGTTGTTGGCTGGCGCACGACGAGCTGATCGACCATATGGACGAAATCTACTGGAGTCAGTTGTTGGGTTGCATCGCTCCAGGCTTTGTCAGGTGTAGGATGCACCTCGGTCATCAGGCCGTCGAAGTTGAGATCCAAAGCTTTTTGGGCTACTTCGAGCAATAAATCGCGCCGCCCACAGATGTGGCTATTGTCGCAGATGAGCTGCATGTCGGGAAAGTGGCGTTTGAGCTCGAGCGGAATCTGCCAGCGTGGCACGTTGCGATAGCGCGTCTCGCCGAAGTAGGAAAAGCCCCTATGAATGGCTGCAAGGCGCGTAATGCCTGCTTTGTAGAGGCGCTCTATGGCACCCATCCACAGCTTCAAATCGGGGTTGATGGGGTTTTTTACCAATACGGGCACATCGGCACCGCGCAAGGCATCGGCAATTTCTTGTACACTAAAAGGGTTGACCGTAGTACGTGCACCTACCCAAAGCACATCTATGCCATACTTTAAAGCTTCGTATACGTGATTGGCGTTGGCCACCTCGGTAGTTACCTTTAAGCCCGTCTCTTCTTTGACGCGCCGCAACCATGCCAAACCTTTAGCCCCTACACCTTCGAAAGAATCGGGTCGCGTACGCGGCTTCCATATGCCTGCTCGAAACAGATCAATGTCTTGTTCGGCCAAGGCATGAGCGGTACTCAGTACTTGAGCTTCCGTCTCGGCACTACAAGGGCCTGCGATCAGCACGGGCCGTTGAAAATTGGGAAAGACTGGTCGGATATCCATAGTGGAGATGATTTTATTTTTTAGTTCATGAACAATCAAGTAAGTTTTTGAGGCACAGCCATAGGCATTTTGGGCTTGTCGAGAATGCGCTTGATGTCGTTAGCCTCTTCGATGAGGCGGTAGAAGGTGTCGAAGTCTTTTTTGATGAGCAAGCTGCGAAAACGCGCCAATTGGTTGATGTGCTCGTCCAATACGTCGAGCACGAAATCGCGGTTTTGCCGAAAGATGGGCACCCACATATCGGGCGAGCTCTTAGCCAAACGCACCGTAGAGCTAAAACCACCACTGGCCAGCTCAAAGATGCGCTGCTCGTCCTTCTCTTTAGCCAATACGGTGAGCGCTAAGGCAAAAGAGCTTATGTGAGATATATGCGATACATAAGCTGCATGCAGGTCGTGAGCCTCAGCCTCGAGCTTTACGGGCTGCATGGGGATAGAGGCACACAAAGCATAAGCAAGGGCTACAGCGTCTTGGTCGCTCTTCTCAAGGTCGCACAGTACCATAGCCTTGTGGTCGAACAGATGGGGCTGTGCAGCCTCAATGCCCGAAAACTCAGTACCAGCCATTGGATGCGCCGCCACGTACCGCCCCCGGCGCCGATGAGTGGCTACGGCACGTACCAACGGAAACTTTGTGCTCCCCATGTCCAGAACGACTTGTCGATCCACTATGTCGAGCACTTGTGGCAACAAGTTGACCAATACATCTACGGGCGTAGCCAACAATACCACATCGGACTGAGCTACAGCCTCTTCCAACGGCAAAGCCTCATCGATAATGCAACGCCGCAATGCCTTTTCCTCACTTTCCCGTTGTTTGTCGACACCAATCACGTGATGGGCAAAGCCGTTTTCCTTCAAGGTGATCGCCATCGATCCACCAATTAGGCCAAGCCCTACAACACTTACCACCTGCGATCGCTCCATATGCTTCATCGAGATCTTTTTTGAAGTTAATGTACTTGGCCTTTCGGCAAACAAGGAGCTGGGCAATCTGCCTGCGTTGCAGGGGTGATAAGTCCAGCACGTTCGAGGCGCTTCATGGCTTCGCGCCACACAGCAGGAGGGTTACACAACGACACACGTATCCATGCTTGCCCCTGCTGACCAAAAATGCCACCTGGCGTTAAGAACAGGCGTGCCCTTTGCAACAGATCATCCGACATGGCAAAGGCATCGGGCCAGCGCGCTGGTACACGTGCCCAAACAAACATACCTACCTGGCAGGTATCAAAGGTGCAGCCAAGTGCCGTCAATAGTCGTTGAGCCCACGCCTTGCGATGCCGATACTCGGCATTGAGTGCCTCGTACCACGCATCTTCAGCTTCCAATGCAGCTACTGCTGCCAGCTGGGCGGGTTTGAACATGCCCGAATCCATATTGCTTTTAAAACGCAATACCTCGCTCAGGTATTCAGCCTTACCCGCCAACAGGCCAATGCGCCATCCGGCCATATTGTGCGATTTACTGAGCGAGTTGAGCTCTACAGCTACCTCCTTGGCTCCTGCTACTGATAAAATGCTCAAAGGACGATCGTTGAGGATGAAGCTATAAGGGTTGTCGTTGACCAACAGCACGTGGTGCTTTTTGGCGAAAGCCACCAACGCAGCAAAAAGCTCCGCAGTAGCAGGTGCACCAGTAGGCATGTGTGGATAATTCACCCACATGAGCTTGACACGACTCAAGTCAGTGCGCTGAAGCTGATCCAAGTCGGGCAACCACCCATGCGACGCACACAATGGATAAGTACGCACTTTCGCACCTGCCAGACGCGACGCCGCTGCATAAGCAGGATAACCCGGGTCGGGCACCAATACTTCATCGCCCGCTTCCAGCCACGTCATGGCCAGATGCATAATGCCCTCTTTAGAGCCTATCAATGGCAACACTTCCCTATCAGGATGGAGTGCCACCTCAAAATGACGCTCGTACCACTTGGCAAAAGCCGCTCTCAACTCGGCCAATCCGCGATAGCTCTGATAGCTATGGGCATGTGGATCGTTACTATGGCGTTTCAATACATCCACAACTTGCGGTGGGGGTGGCAGATCGGGACTGCCAATGCCTAAGTTCAGCACAGGTGCTCCCTGCTGATTCATCTGGGCAATTTCGCTCAGCTTGCGCGAAAAGTAGTACTCGTGCACCTGCCCAAGGCGCCGTGCCGGTCGAATGATCATCACCTATGTTTTTTATCCGTTGATGTAGCGAACCCGTCGATCTGTCCACAAGGATAGGCACCCAGCAGGCGCAACTCACTGACTAGCGGTCTGATGGCATCAAGGCCTTGCTGCCAGCTCAAAGAGCCACTTGCGACAAAGTCGATGAAAAATCGATACTCCCACGGCCTACCCAATATGGGAGCAGATTGGATTTTCGTCAGGTTGAGTTGATAAGCTGCCAAGACAGCTAACACCTGATGTAGGCTACCTACCTCGTGAGTGAGCGCAAACGAAATGGATACTTTAAACTCCTGCTCGAGCTGCTGAAGAGGCTCCTTACCAATAACTAGAAATCGGGTATAGTTGAGTTTATGTGTTTCGATCTCGGCAGCCAGTATCTCCAAGCCATACAACTCAGCTGCCAAAGTACTCGCAATAGCTCCTACTTTGCACAATTGCTGTTGGGCAATTTGCTGCGCGCTCAGTGCAGTATCGGAAGCTTCCACCAAACGGATATGAGGATACTGGTGGAAAAACTCGCGGCATTGTGCAATAGCCATGGGATGAGAATGCACTTCTTCTAAATCCCGCAAAGTGGTCCCAGGCAAGGCCATCAAGTGCTGGCTAATGCGCAAATACACCTCGCCAGTTATATGCAAGTTGCTCTCTTGCAACAGCATATAATTCTGGAGCAAAGTACCTCCCAAAGAGTTTTCTATAGCCATCACACCTACTGCCTGCGCCTGTGGATCAGCTACCCGTGCTACCAGCTCGGCAAAGGTGTCGGCAGGCACAATCTGTATGGATTGCTTGGAAAAAAAACGACGCGCTGCCAACTCGTGGAACGCGCCGCGCACTCCCTGTATGAGCACAGGCAATACTGCCGATTGAGTAGCGACTTGTGGCGACACAGGTGTAGATGTAGTGTTCATCGGATCATCGTTATCAGGTCAAACAAAAAATCCCGCCGTAGCGGGACCATCAGCAAGTATGGAAATGTGCTACACAACCCATAGGCGCCGATGGTCCATTAGGCTAAAAAAATAGTAATACGTGTATCCCATGCAGTTCATCTGGTTCTTCTTGATCAGGGCATTGGGCAAAAAAAAAGTCCCGTTTACCGGGACTTTAAAACGAAGCTCTGCACTACACATGCGCTCGCCTCAGCCCCGGCAGGAACTGAAAAAGCAAAAAAAGTAAAAGTAATATGCTGAGCGGTACGCCATGAGTAGAGATGCTTCGCTGGGTAATGGTTGCGGTACAAACGTACGCGTTCAGAAGTTTTTTTCAAAAGCAACTGCTAAAAAAATGCTACCTGTCCGCCATGCAGTTACGATCTCCAAGCACCTCAATCTCTTACCGCCTTTTACGTGCACGTATACGCCGTGGGCTCCACCACAACCACCATCCGGTTGCCAGTAGAGCCAGCACGCATACACCTAAAACATTCATAGACAACAACTTAAACCCTTCAGAAACTATGCTGCCATCATGAATGTGCTCTATCCAGTCGGCATGACGGCGTGCGACACTCCGCACTTTGGCAGTCGTGCCTTCCAGCTGCACTTCCCACCATCCACTTTCAAAACGGACCTTCACTATGCCTTTTCCAGGGCGTACGTCCATTCTGGCAATGCGCCAATCGCCAAGTGCAGGTACCGAATCGCGCAAAGCCCGTACAGCCACTTGTGCTAAAGAATCCAATGGCAACCACTGAGACAGAGGTGCCCTTTCACTTTTTTGCGTGGGTGGCTGTAGCCAAGCGAGCTGCTTCTTCCAGCCCAACAACAGCCCCGAAACCGCACTAATACTCAAGAATACAGCGAGTGCAAGGCCGATTCGGCGGTGCCATTTGCGCAAGCTTCGCAACCAGACGACTTGTTGCTTGATCATAATCACAGTATCGGGTGATTTCCAAAATGAGCTCAAAAAAAGCACTTTTACCACATGTACCCAAAATGCCCACTAGCCCATGCGCGCGTATGTCCACAACAAAGTGAGTGAATGTCTACACATAGGCGCTCACTACCGAAAGCATTGCCAATCTACAGCAGGTTAAGGTGATTGGCAGCTTTTCGCGCAAAGGCCTTGCACATATCATTAGATGCTTATAAATTTGCACCGCCTTAAACGAAAGGGCTTACTTCGCACACTCTTTTCTGAGCACTACCTACCCACGTGGCGGAATTGGTAGACGCGCCAGGTTGAGGGCCTGGTGGCCGTTTAGGCCGTGCTGGTTCGAGTCCAGTCGTGGGTACCTACCGGCAAGGGGCAAGTTTGCAAGCACGTGAGCTTGCCTTTTTTGTTTTTCTTGTGAAAAAGCTCTACTCATTGGGTCCGATGTCGCCACCACATCGCCAAAGCAAAGCCACTGATCAGGTGCCATATGCCCCACCATGCCAATACCAAAGCCATGCCGCCCAACCCCTGAAAAAAGTTGAAGACCAAAGCTAAGCCCAAGCCTGAGTTCTGGATGCCCGTCTCTATGGCAATAGTTCGACGTTCGGCAAGTGCCAAACCTCCCCACTTGCCCACGTAATACCCACTCAAAAGCGCTAAGCCATTATGTACCAACACCAGCCCAAAGACGATGTGTACATAGCGGTGCAGGTGCTCCCAATTGGCATAGAGTGCCCCTAAAATAAAGGCCAAAAAAATGAAAAGCGACAGTCGACTCACGGGCTTGCGCAAGCGCCGAGCCACTTCGGGCCATTGCCGCCGAATCCACAAGCCCAGCACTACGGGAATTCCCACCAGCTGAACAATAGCACCAACCATTGCCAAGGGATCCACCTGTACTTGACGCAATAGTCTGGCGGTATCAGGAGCCCACTGGGCCCAAAATCCAAAAGCCAGAGGCGTCATCACTATTGCGCCAATCGTAGTGATGGTGGTCAGAATGACAGAAAGGGCCGAATTGGCCCGTGCCATGTGTACCATAAAATTGGACACATTGCCGCCTGGGCATACACTCAAAAGCACCATTCCCAAGGCCAAGCTCGGTGCAGGCCGAAATCCCCAGACAAGTAATAAGGTGAGCAATGGCAATACGAGATACTCACTCACCAAGCCCACAATCGGCAAACGCGGTTGGGTGCATACGCGCCGAAAATCTTCCAAGCGAAGGTCAAGCGCTACCCCAAACATGATAAAAGCCAACAAAATGTTGAGCCACGATACCTGATCGCTGCTGAAGTTGATGCGAATCTGGTCCAAATGCTCCATTCCCCCTCTTTACATGCTTATCGAATAATTGCGAGCTTGCCGGTAGTGCGCAGCTCGCTGTTGAAAAACAGTGCGTAAAAATAGATGCCTGGCGCCAAAGCACCGTGCCACTCATAGCTGTGAGCGCCATTATCATGTGCGTCGTCTTGCCACAGCGCTACACGCCGTCCTAAACGGTCGTATATGTAAGCTCGTACTTGCTCTGTTTGACGCACGTAGTAGTGAAATACAAATTGGCCTGCCGACGGATTAGGGGCTACCCACGGATCGAAATAATCTTCAGCCACGTAGGGTGGCTGTTCAAAGAGAGCCAGCTGTTGATCCATCCAAGCTAGTCGCGCCCACAGCCAGTTTTTGAGATAAGTCAGCTCAGCCCCGTAGCTTCCGCCCACGTAATTGTTGGGCCACACGTAGTGATCCAAGACAGGGAATCGCTCAAAATTGCGCTTTTGAGCTTGCGCCAAAAGTTGAGCTAACGAGTCGATGCAGCTATGCAACAACTCGTCGCGAAGTACGCCTTGGCGCAATGCACGCCATCGCCGGGCCACTCGCCGCATAAAGTGCTGGTCTGCAAACAAGCGATTCCACCAAAAGGGCACGAGCCATGAGTCGTCGCTGCAAACGCTATTGAAGGTCGCAGCCACCCAACCAGCAGTAGATCCCATATCGCAATAGTCTGCATTGCCAAAGGCGAGGTTGAAGTCCCAAACAGGCCCCATAAAGAAGCGAGGATCCTTGCTGTCTCTGTCTTTGTAAAAGAAAGTACTAAGGCGATAAGCATCCACGTTTTTGGCCATCTCATTGACCAAGAAAAAATCGATGAGTGTACTTTCGTCCATGTATTGGCGCCAGCCGGCCAACGTATCGTCGAAATCAGGCGCTAAAAGGGCTTCTTCCCACTGGGCCACAGCTTCCTGAATGTACATTTGCTGGGGCAAACTGATCACAGAAGGTTTGGGGTAGTGATATTGAAAAAAGATGCGTTGCCCACTGCTCATGGGGGGCGGATGCGGGCTCCACCATCCACCTACTTCGGCACCTTCCTTCTTGTCAATTTTTAGAATGTATCCACCCGTAAGCGCATCGCCATTCACCTCATCGGGTTGCAGTTTGCTCACAGGCACGCGTGCTGGCCCTCGCTTAATTTTTTCCACCACTAGATATGCCCCCCGATAATCACCATTGATTATTAGCTCGCAGAAGCGGGTACGTGGTGCCCACTGCATAACTTGCCCCGCAATCCAGTAAGCCAGTGCATTGCGCATCAAGCTTTTGTCCGAATAAGGGCCATGCAGCACCCAATCGCTCTCTGCGGGCATGCCGAGTAATGGAAAATTGAAGTCTGCACCTACTTCGGTGCGCAGCTCAAGTGCATACCCCTTTTTGGGAAATAGCTGTGAAGAAGATCCCCTGATCTCAATACCGGCCCACCCGTCGTAGTGGTTGAAAGGGCCCTGAAAGCTGTTGAGGCTATCATCGGGGCTCCAGTTCACACCCAGCCGAGCCATAATCTTGGGCTCGTCGGGGATGGGTTGGCCGTCGGTATTAATGACCAATACGGGCAAGTTAGTGCTTTCGAGTGTTTGGGCCACAACATTTGGCAAAAGCCCTACTAACAAGGCCCACAGAACCAGCCCTCTACTATGCAGCAATACGTGCAATTTCATAGCTCTAATATACGCCACTACGCGCTGTGCAGGCATGGCTCAAAAAAAAACGGCCACCCGTAGCGGGTAGCCGTACCTGATAAACCATCTTGAAAACTCCGTTACATCACCGATGCAAATCGAAGCGATCAAGCTCCATCACTTTGGCCCAAGCTTTGACGAAGTCGCGCACGAACTTTTCCTGCCCGTCGTTGGCAGCATATACTTCCGCTAATGCACGCAATTCTTCGTTGGCGCCAAAGATCAAATCTACACGCGTTGCCGTCCATTTTTGTTGGCCCGTTTTGCGATCCGAGCCTATGAAAAGCTGTTTATTGTCATCGGTGGCCTTCCACACAGTGTGGTTGGTATCCAGTATATTGACAAAGAAGTCATTGCTCAACACTCCTGGCCGCTCAGTCAGCACGCCATGCTTCGAGCCGTCGTAATTGGCATCCAGCACGCGCATACCACCTATGAGTGCGGTCATTTCAGGTGCGGTAAGTTGCAGCAATTGGGCCTTATCAATGAGCAAATGCTCGGGTTTGGCAATAGCATCGCTACAGACGTAATTGCGGAAGCCATCGGCTACGGGCTCCAACACAGCCATACCCTCCACGTCGGTTTGCTCTTGCGATGCATCGACACGACCGGGTGTAAAAGGCACTTCGATATCGAATCCTGCCGCTTTGGCAGCCTGTTCGATGGCAGCATTACCACCTAAGACAATGAGATCGGCTAAAGAGACGCGCTTGCCATCTTTTTGACTACTGTTGAATTGCTGCTGAATGTCCTCCAGCACACCGAGCACGCGTTTCAATCGCGGTGGGTTGTTGACAGGCCAGTCTTTTTGAGGTGCCAAGCGGATGCGCGCACCATTGACGCCGCCCCGACGGTCAGAACCGCGGAAAGTAGATGCTGCTGCCCAGGCCGTAGTGACCAGTTCGGAGATCGTCAGGCCACTGGCTAAGATTTGCGCTTTTAAATGTTTGATGTCGTTCTGATCGATTAGCGGATGATCCACTTCGGGCAGCGGATCTTGCCAAAGCATGACCTCTTTGGGCACTTCGGGCCCTACATAGCGGCTTGGCGGCCCCATATCGCGATGCGTGAGTTTGAACCAGGCTCGAGCAAAAGCCTCGGCAAACTCATCTGGATTTTCGTAGAACCGACGCGAGATCTTTTCATATACCGGATCGAAGCGCAAAGACAAGTCGGTAGTGAGCATGGTAGGCTGATGGCGCTTGTTCGGATCATGGGCATCAGGTACTGTGTCTGCCCCTGCATTGCCCTTAGGCTTCCATTGCCATGCGCCAGCAGGGCTCTTGGTCAACTCCCACTCGTATTCGAACAGATGGCGGAAGAAATCGTGACTCCACTGTGTAGGCTTGGTCGTCCACGTCACCTCAAGGCCACTCGTGTAAGTATGCGGGCCATTACCCGTGCCGTAGGTGTTTTTCCAGCCCAAGCCCTGATCTTCCAGATCGGTAGCTGCTGGCTCACGCCTCACATACTTCGGATCGACCGCGCCGTGTGTCTTGCCAAAGGTATGCCCCCCCGCAATAAGGGCAACGGTCTCTTCATCGGTCATGCCCATACGCGTAAAAGTCACGCGAATATCGTGTGCAGCAGCTACAGGATCGGGCTGACCATTGGGACCTTCAGGGTTGACGTAGATAAGTCCCATTTGAGTAGCAGCCAATGGGTTCTCCAACTCGCGACCATTGGCATGGCGCTGGTCTCCTAGCCATTCGGATTCAGGGCCCCAATAGATGTCTTCTTCAGGCTGCCAAACGTCTTCGCGCCCACCCGAGAAGCCAAAGGTCTTAAAACCCATCGACTCCAAAGCCACATTGCCCGCCAAAATGATCAGATCGGCCCACGAGAGCTTGCGACCGTATTTTTGCTTGACAGGCCAAAGTAAACGCCGTGCCTTGTCGAGATTGGCATTATCGGGCCAGTTGCTCACTGGTGGAAAACGGATGTTGCCTCTACTGGCCCCCCCCCGACCATCAGCTATGCGATAACTGCCTGCGCTATGCCAAGCCAAACGAATAAATAGTGGACCATAGTGGCCAAAATCAGCTGGCCACCAGTCTTGGGAGGTGGTCATCACCTCGTAAATGTCTTTCTTGACTTGCTCCAAATCGAGCGAGGCAAATTCTTTAGCATAATCAAAGTCGGGATCCATTGGATTGACCAACTCAGAGTGCTGCCGCAAAATATTGAGCCGCAGCAACTCAGGCCATAGGTCGTAATTGGAAAGACCTAAGCCTGCTGCTTTCTTAAGCTGCCCTTCATGAAAAGGACACTTGCTCATTCCATTACCGGAATGCTTGTGGGATACTTCATGCTCGTGCATAGTTGCTCATTTTTTTTAAAAAAAGTCAGGTGATTCCTGTAATCCCTCCAATTGCATGGCAAAATTGACTGGATTTACTACATTTGTCAAAGTGATAGTATTTATCATCTAATAGACCCCATCAATCAGATGACACTTCAACAACTCGAATACATCTTAGCAGTGGATCAATACCGGCATTTTGCAGAAGCAGCTCGACATTGCCATGTGACGCAGCCCACACTCAGTACTATGATTCAGAAGCTGGAAGAAGAACTGGGTATCAAGATTTTCGATCGAGGGCGCAAGCCGGTAATTCCCACAGAAGATGGGAAAGCTATCATACAACAAGCACGGCGTGTGGTGGGCGAAGCACGTCGGCTCATAGACCTAAGTGCAGAACTTCGGGGTGAGTTGAAAGGAACACTGGAGCTGGGCATTATACCCACCGTAGCCCCCTACTTGTTGCCTCTACTTCTACCTCATTTTTTGACTACATATCCTCACATTCAGCTCAACATCACAGAGTTGACTACTGAAGAGTTGGTTGTTCGCCTCAAGCATCACCAGCTCGATGCTGCCATTCTGGCTACGCCGCTTCACGATACCAGCCTACAAGAACGTCCTCTATACTACGAAGAGTTTGTAGTGTATGCCTCGCCCAATCAGCCGCTTTTAGAAAAGCAATTTGTATTGCCCGAAGACATTCGTTTGGACCAACTATGGCTTTTGGAAGAAGGGCACTGCCTGCGCACCCAGATCATCAACTTGTGTGAGCTACAACGCAATAGCCCTGAAAGCGGGCAATTGGCCTATGCTGCAGGTAGTATCGAGACGTTGAAGAAGCTGGTCGATATGGGACATGGCATCACCATTTTGCCTGAGATGGCCATTGCCGAGTTGGATGAAGAGGAATACGAGCGATTGCGCTTTTTCAAGCCACCTGCGCCTGTGCGTGAGATCAGCCTGGTTACGTGGCGGTACTTTGCGCGCGAGCGGTTGTTGCAGGCACTCGAAGAGGCGATCAAAAAGGTAGTGCCTGCTGCACTGCAAAAAAAGCCCAATAGTCGAAAAGTGGAGATCAAACCTTTGGGGCCCAGATCCATATGAAGACATGCATAGAGTGGCTGTTACACTCATGGGAGCTGATGGAAGTACTGTAGAGCTACCAAAGGGCAGCGCCATAAAGCATCCAAGCGATCTATCACATAATCACCTAAGGTGCTGGTGCGTCGTCGGTATAGGGAGCAAACACCTCGCAAAAAGGCCGCAAGAAGCGCTGCGTCTCCGACAAATCAGTGATGGCAAAAACCACTTCTCGAAAAGCACCATTGAACACTGTCTCTAGCGCATGCCGAAAGTCTATAGCTGTCTGATAGGGATCGTTGCCAAAGGCTCCACAGCCCCAGGCACCCAACACGATGGCTTCGTGGGCATAGGCCTGTGCGATGGCCAACACGCGATGAATACGCGCCCGTAGCAATTCGGCCGATCGGGGTTGTCCAACCAAAGGGGCAATGGGTGCAGCACAAGTGATGAAGCTCAGAAGCCAAGGCTTTTCCAGTGCTTGGCCCGCGTCGTTGCGAAATACGGGCACCTTTGGCGAGTAGATAACCCAGTCGCTAAACTCAGGCCCACAGTATTGCTCGTGGTAGTCGTACATGGGGTCGCCTATTAGGGTCAAGTACAACGCACTCGAACGACATAGCGACTCTTCTTGAGCTAGCGCACCGCGAAAGACGCCACCGCCAGGCTCCACCCCATTGGCAAAGTTCAACGCCACAGGCCGATAGCCCTGCTCCACCAACCGCCATGCCGCGGCAAGTGTCGTCTCGCCCGTCACCTGGACGTACATCTCAGCGTAAGGGGAGCGTTCGGACTTTGGCAAAGCCGCATTGGGCGGAATACTCACCTTAGCTGTACATGCTGCTTCTACAAAAGCCTCCCAATCGACGCGCTGCCCACGTGCACTCGTATAGTAACCCTTTCGAGCGGCTTGCACCGCCGAATGCCCCAAGGCCGCAGCATGCGCATGCGAGATGCGCAACTGGCGATTGCGCGCAGCAAACTGCTCATCAGCATCCCAACATGGCAAAATCTTCAGTATAGGCATGGATTGAAATGGGTGAAGTTTTGTTATTAGTTAATGTCTCATAGCTTCGGCGCGCAGGCGTGCGGCTTCCTCATGTCCGAGCCAGGCGTCGATGGCATAGTGGGCCAAGTAGATAAGTGGGGTAAGTAAGATGGCCATGGCAAACTTGTAACTGTAGTTGACCAGGCCGATGGCGAAGAACTCGTTGAGCGGCATGGGCTCGAAGTTGCCCACGAGCATGGGGCCGCCCACAAAGCCGATATAGAGCACGACGAAGCTGTCGATGAACTGCGACACGATGGTAGAGCCAGTAGCGCGCAACCAGACGAGGCGTTCACCTGTGACGCGCTTGATGCGGTGGAAGACCAGCACGTCGAGTAGCTGGCTGAGCAGAAAAGCCGTTAGCGAACCGATGATCATGATCAGCCCTTGGCCAAATACTTTTTCGAAAGCGCGCTGCATGTCGGGCACGCCGTGTGGGCTGTTGAGTGTGCGCCACCAGTCGGCTGGTGCCAGCTCGATGGCGGCAAAGATCATCAGAAAGGCGTAGCTGATGAGTGCTACCGCCATAAAGGTGAGCAGGCGCACGCCCTTACGACCGTAATACTCATTAATCACGTCAGTCATGACAAAGACGATGGGCCACAGCAACACGCCCGAAGAAAATTGTAGTGTGCCCTCTACGCCCAGTAGCTTCCATCGCAAGGGCTCCCAGCCCATGGTGGCTTCCAGTGAAAAGATTTTGCCTCCGATAAATTCGGCTACCAACGCATTGGCGACGAAAAAACCGCCCAATACCAGAAAGAGGCGAAAGGGCTTGTGTGAGAGGACGTAGCTCATGATCTATGGCTCTTTTTGAAATGACCAACTGGGCGTTTGCTTTTAAATCTCCATTTTTATGGCGCCCAACTGCCTCTCATTAGGCCCTACAAGGATATGATTTTTTCAAAAAGCTACTCAACTTCCTTCCATTTTTTGGCGAAAGCCGGCTCATCGCTTTTTCATGCATGCAGCTTATGGGTAGGCGTGTATCTATGCGCGTTCCTATGCTACCAACCGCTCATGGCACAACGCGTCAAGGGCGATCTCTCACTAGCTGACACTTCTGCCTTGCATCTCATCACGCTATCGCAAGGTGCAGGCAAGCTAAAGGGACACATCCTGGCCATGAACGGCCAACGACTGCTGCTACGGCGGCAAGGGGACACCCTTGCTCTACCCATCGATCAGATAAAACTCATTGAAGTAGTCAGTAGCAAGCAACAAAGCCACATCTATAGGCTGGCAGCTGCAGCTCATCACTTTTTGCTGCCTTCGGCTCGCCCTATGCCACATAAATCAGCAGCCTATCACAATGTAATGATCTACTTTAACGAGATTCAATGGCAGTTTGGCACGCATTGGAGTGGCACAGTAGCCACGGCTGGCATCCTATTGGGTGGCGGCATTTCTGCGAAATACAGCTATCGCCTCGCGCCCCAACTATATGCTGCAGCAATAGCAAAGGGTGGGCTGGTATTTTTTTCCTCCGACTTGTCCGCATGGATGGTAGGTAGTGTAGCTACTTTTGGCGATGAGCAGCACTACTTCAGCACAGGGCTCCTCTATGGCGGAGCGAGTAGTGCTTTTTTCAACGACGGCCAGCCCCGCCGATTCTGGACATTTACCGCCGCTGGCACTTATCCAGTAGGTCAATACGCTTCATTGTACGTCGAGCTCGTAGGTGAAAAGGTGTTGATCATGGGTTGGCGGCGTGTCAAAAAGGGGAAAGAATTCAGCGCGGCACTGGTACACACATTCCGACTATTACCGCTTAACCCATTTTTGTTGCCCAACTCGCCTGCTATTTGGTATCCCCTCCCTCTGGTGGGTTTTAAAATGTACTTTTAAGCCAGAATCTGACGCCTACTGTACATTTTAATGCGCACTCCTTGTCCGCTTTGCACCGATGGTTATCTTTGTCATTGCTCTTGGCTACCCAACTACACTATAGGACATCCGCATGACGCACAAACCCACACGCATGCGGAATTTTTTTGCACATCTGTGGCTATCCTTGCCCCTTTGGGGCATGGTCACTGCGGGACATGCACAGCTGGGCTGCCCTGGTTGTGTGATTACGCTTCCAGACTCGTTGAGCACCGATACCATCTACATCAGTACTGCTCCTGATGGCGAAGCTGGCCAATATTACGAGGCAGACTTGAGTTTTCGTCTGCCCATCACGACTACTCCCGTAGCCGCCACTGATTCTACTGTATTGCCCGGGCTCAACATCAACCAAATTAGCATCCAGGCAGTGGTCAATCTTCCTCCTGGACTCAATTGGCAAGCCAGTCAAATGACCTTTGATGTGAGTCAAGGTGAAACAGATGGCTGTGCCAAACTCTGTGGCACCCCGCTACAACCCGGTCTGTACCTCGTCAGCGTAGTAGTTGTTGCACAGGTAGCCATTGTCACCCAATCTTCTTCTTTCACCTTTCCGATCTACATCGCTCCGGCAACCGTTCAGACCGAAGGATTCACGATGGTTAATGCGAGCGGCTGTGGTCAGACCACAGTTACTTTTTCCAACAACATCCCTGCTAATGGGCAATCAGGTATTTCGTGGTGGTGGGACTTTGGCAATGGCCATACCAGTACTGATGAGCATCCACCTCCTCAGATATATGATACTGCCGGCATATACCCCGTCCATTATGAAGCACTTATCGACACCGTGGGCTTCATCTTGTCTGCACTTACCATAGACGAAGTGGGATGTACGGATGTCTCCATACCGCCCATTTTCAACGGTGCGCCTGATCTGTTCGTACGACTGTACGGTCCTAATGGCGAGCTGGTGTACGAATCAGAAGCAGTGCAAAATGCCAATCCACCCATTGCATTTAGCCCTCAGCTATTGCTCGATCCAGGTGTATACACCCTCGAAGTGCGCGACCAAGAACTGATTGGCAGCGAAAGTTGTGGCCAAATTCTATTTACGCGCGACAGCAACGGACTGATGATCCATGATGCACTACAGGTATCTTTGCACATCGTCCACCCCGTACAACACATCCAGTCGGCCGATACCGTAGTGGTCTACCCATTGCCCGCCAGGCCGCAATTGCAAGTCGAGGCGCCAGGCTGGCTGTGTACGGGCAGCACGCTCCAGCTGTGGTCGCAATACGGGCAGCAGATCCAGTGGTACCGCGACTCTAATTTGCTCGTAGGGCAAACCGACTCGCTGCTCACTATAAATCAAGGTGGATATTATTGGCAACAGTACACCTCGCCCGATGGCTGCCAAGTCCGTTCGGATACCGTGCAGATAGAAGAAGTGTCCCCTCCACCCCTACCCCTCTTTTACAATGAGCACAACCTACTTCGCATGTACTATCCAACGGCTCTTAGCAACTATGCACTCCAGTGGTTTTTGAATGATCAACCGATTGGCACGCCGGGCGATACCGTACTTTGTGCTACCGAATTCGGTACTTACACACTAATGGCCACAGATACCAGCACTGGCTGCTATAGTACTTTTGCACTTACTGTAGTCATAGACCCCAATTACAGCTGCCTCACCCATACAGATGAGCTTCGCCTTTCGGCAAATATAGTCCTCTACCCCAATCCCACTACACAAACGCTCTGGATTGAATGGCCTACAACACCGCCATCACCTACTACCATTTCCATTTATTCGCCAGATGGAAAAGAAGTCTGGCAGCTTCTCTGGCCACAAGGACAAAAAAAATTTGCCCTTGAACTCAATCAGCTATCCACTGGCCTATGGATTATCCAATTCACTAACAAACACATGACAGCCAATGCTCAATTTATTAAAAAATAATACCACACAAATATCAAGGACCACAATCTGGTAGATCTAGACAGGGCACTGCTTCCCTTATCTGTTTGAATACCACCGGTTAATCTTTTAACTTTGAGCTACAATGCCCTCATTGACTATCGGCAGAGTTTCTTCTTAGGGTCTCACATCACGTTATTACAAGATTGGCTATATCTCAACAATTGATTACTTTTTAGCAATCAACGCCCCCCCGTGTTGTCTGCACATCACCATTTTCTAGTGCAAGCCCTTTGGCATCATAGCAAAGTAGGAAGGATTGGCACATGTACAGTCAGTACAGCACTGTAGTTATCTAATTTTTTTACACTAAAACAAACATTATGCAAACAAATCCTACCCTACACATCCAACGGTGGACTACTGCCGTCCTATTGCTTCTTGCACCACTCACGACATTGCTGGGGCAAACCGACTGCTGCGAAGAAGGCGACAAAATTACTGCTCTCACGCTGACCTATACCGGTGAAGGATGTGTGCTCAACCACCAACAGGACAGTGATAAAGTTGCCTGCTACGGAGATGTCCAAGCCACTGCCACCGTACATATCGTAGCATCTGACAAACCAAATCCCAATAATGGCAAAATCTGGTTCGACGGTCTCGTACAGCTCGGGCAAGATTTTACCCTCTCTGCTAGTTTAGCCAATGCCAACAAACTCAAAAGCAACACCTGGATTCACATCTTCGACACTAATGGCAATTGGCTACAAAGTATCAAGTTTCACACCTCTTGCTCCCAGCCCCTCGCCGTAGGCAACCAGTTTGGCAGCGTCATCGTCAAAGCTATATCCTTCAAAAATGGATATTCTTGTTTCATTCCAGAAACATGCCCCACCCCACAACTCAGCTCAACTGATGGGAATCCGCTACCCGATACGCTGTGTATCGAAGAGACTATCACATTACAAGCAGAAGATATAGGCCTGCCATGTGTAGAATACCTCTGGGACATTGACGGCGATGGACAAACTGATACGACGGGCATCGGCCCTATCGAAATTACCTTTGCCCAATCTGGTTATTATGAAGTACAACTACGCATTACTAACAACAGTCCCGAAGGAGATAGCTCAAGTGGCAACATCTGTATAAATAATGGAGATGATGACGATGGAGATGACGACGATGGAGACGACGACGATGGAGATGACGACGATGGAGACGATGACGATGGAGATGACGACGATGGAGATGATGGCGATGGAGACGACGACGATGGAGACGACGACGATGGAGATGACGGCGATGGAGACGACGGCGATGGAGACGACGAGCCAATCAATTGCTGTCAGGATGGCGCTAAGTCAGCTCAACTTACATTGAGCTACACAGGATTGGGTTGTACTATGGACCATCAGCAGGATCCATCAAAAGTCGAATGCATAGGAGATGCACTCAATACATCCTCGGTATACATCATTGCCAATGACAAATCGAGCCCGAATGCAGGGAAAACCTGGTTTGCTGGATGGGTCAATCTGGGGGAAAACTTTACCATTGATGCGGCACAGGCTGGTAAAAACAAGTTGTCGTCTAACACCTACATACATCTATACGATGCCGATGGCAACTTTCTGCAGCTCATCAAGTTTCACACTTCATGCTCGCAGCCATTAGCTATTGGGAATCAATTTGGCAGCATTACCATTGAAGGCATCACTTTTAAAGACGGAAGTAGTTGCATGCCCAACGATGCAAACGACGATGCTCCTCCACTTACGTGCATTCCTTGTGAGGTCACTACTAGCTGGCACGTCACGGCTATTGCATGTGGTCCACAAGGGCGGATCGGTGATTTTGTCTGGCGCGATGACAATGGAAATGGCATACAAGATGTAGATGAAGCAGGCGTAGCCTCAGTAGAAGTGCGCTTGGAAGACTGCGCAGGTAATGTACTTGCGGCTACGTTTACAGATTCGGAGGGCTTTTACCAATTTGATCAACTTACGAGTGGCAATTACCGCATACATTTCATCTTGCCTGCCATGTATAGCTTTACCACACCTTATCAAGGCGATAGCACCTTAGACAGCGATGCAGATGCCGAAGGAAGGTCTGCTTGCATCAGCCTTTCGGCAAATGAAAGCAGACTTGATATAGATGCCGGCTTGATACCTCAAACATCTCCGTGTACATTAGAAGTAGCTATAGATCATGTCGTCTGCGACGACCAGGCCACCCCTGACAACCCCATGGACGACACATGGACTTTCCAAATGACTGTTTCAGGCACAGGCACCAGCAACCAATGGACCGCTGAGCTTGCAGGTCAGACCATTAGCGGCACCTATGGAACTTCCACAAGCATGGGGCCGTTTCTCATCAGTGCCGGCACCCTCAACTTCAACATCTACGACAGTGATCAACCAAGTTGTGGGCTTAACCAAGCAGTGCTTCCGCCTGCTCCCTGCTCGTCGGCAGCTCAATCGGGAATAGGTGATCGCGTATGGCTCGATCAGAATGGAAATGGCATACAAGAAGAAGGCGAACCAGGCCTGGAAGGCATTTTCGTATTGCTTTACGATTGCAACGGCAACTACTTGAATGACTTCCAAGTTAGCGATGCAGCCGGATTCTACTTTTTCCCCAATTTGCCACCAGGCAATTACCAGATCAAAATGGCACATCCTGGAGGTCAGCTGTTCGTCAGTCCCAAAGATGCCGGTATAGATGATGCCAAAGACAGTGATCTAAATGCCAACACCTACACCGACTGCATCACACTTATGCCCAATGAGCTAAATTTGACAATTGACGGTGGATTTGCCCCCATGCAAGCGCGCTGTTCGCTACAGGCTATGGCCAGCAACGTCATGTGTCACGACAACGGCACACCTAATGACGAAACGGATGATCAATACTTTTTCGATCTGTTAGTTACTGGAGAAAATACAGGTACCAACGGCTGGCGCACTGACAACTACGCCTTGTTTGGCCAGTATGGCACGACTACCACTGCTGGCCCCTACGCAATCGTCGGCGGTGATGTCACTTTGACCCTTGTCGATGTGGATGACCCCAGCTGTCAGACCACCATTACTGTGCAAAAGCCTCTACCCTGCTCGACAGGTGACTGCGATAACTTTACTGCTGGTGGCCTGATCGGCTACGATGAAAGTCGATGTGGTCCTTACGATCCCGAGCTCATCGTCAATATCGAGTTGCCCAGCGGTGGTTCTGGCGCCATCGAATACATTTGGTTGGCCTCTACGGAAGGCTGCCCCGACAATCTGGCCTATCACATCCCCAATTCCAATGCACCGGAATATGATCCAGGACTCATCACCCAAACGACCTGGTTTCGCCGATGCGCCCGCCGAGAAGGATGTGAGATCTTTACGGGTGAGACCAATTGCGTGGTCAAGGAAGTACTTCCGGGTTGTGCTGGTGGCAGCGCATCGGTAGGTGATTACGTGTGGGTCGATGCCAATGGTAACGGCATTCAAGAAGCCAATGAAAGCCCGCTAAGTGGCGTATACATCTTTTTACAAGATGCCAATGGCAACGACATTCCCGGCGCAATGACGATTAGCGATGCCAATGGCTACTACCTGTTTGACAATCTCGGTGCTGGCACCTATCGCATTCGCTTTGCCAATCCAGGAGGCTATTGGCCCACTACCCCTGATGTCGGACCAGATGATCAAATAGACAGTGATATAGACTATTTGGGGCAAACTGCCTTTTTCACCTTAGATGGCACTAATACCAGATCTGATATCGATGCAGGATGGGTCCCTGATGGGAGCTCACAAATGCAAAACAACTTTTCTAATGATATAACGACAAACATTCCGCAAGGCTTGCAACCCATTGCACCATCTAACTCCGAAGTTAGCGCACCTATAGATATAGTTATCTTTCCAAATCCGACTAGCGGCATGGTATATGTCCGCACAGGACAATTTGCCAAGCAAACAGCTCAGATTGTACTGCTCAATGCACTGGGGCAAAGAGTAAGGCAATACGGATGGTGGCAGTTGCCGGAAGGCGTACTCAAGCTGCCACTCCACGATCTGCCTGAAGGGCAATACTTCCTCCAGCTTGCCACTGAAAACTTGCCCCCTCAATTGTACAAGCTGATTATTACCCCCTCACACTGATTTTTTCTAATCCTGGATGTGTGGTTGGCTGTCACGATGTGTGTGGCAGCCATTTTTTTATAGCTTTCTCAAGAGCAAACAAAAAAGAGCAGCACTGGAAAAAGCCAGCACTGCTCCGCATTCAAACTCCCCAAGTATTTCTACAGTGCTCTACAAGTAAACCTCCTGCTGCCCAAGCACACCTCCATTGCAATTATTTCGCATAGCTTATCGGTTAATGTGGAGATAGCCTGAAAGCATGCGCCCACCATCCAACTCGAGCAGGTAGAAGTAGGTGCCATCTGGCAAGTCCTTGCCTTGCCATTGGCCCGTCCAGCTATTGTCATAGTGGTCATTGAAGTACACGAGTGTGCCCCAGCGGTTGAAGATGGACAGCCGCCGCGTCTGGAAGCGCTCTAGCCCTTCAATGCGGAAGTAGTCGTTCACCCCATCTCCATTAGGCGAAAAGCCTGTATAAATCACTACTTCCTCACACAAAACCTGAATATATACAGCTGTAGCATCACAGCCGTAGTCGTTGCACAACTGATAGACAAACAGATCAAATTCCTCTTCATTACAGTAGTCGGGGTCAGGCACATACGTTACCGTGCTATCTTCATTGGCCATGACTGTGCCGTGATCAGGTTGTGTGACAATGCGGAATACATTGGCACTGGAAGCCCTCAAGTCATTGTCTAAAACGGACACAGTAACTGGCAAGTTGCGCACAGTAGTAAACGTATCGGATACTGTTACAGGAGGCTGTTGACTCTCAGCACGTATTTCGACACTTAAATAGACCGTGTCGCAAATGCCGTAGTCGTCGCACATGATAAGACAAGCCTCATCTTCGCCAGATACCACTCCCGTACATACGACACAATTGCTTCCTTCTAACCACTCGAACTCGGCACTGAAATCGCTTTGATCTTCACACATATTGGAAATCGAAACGAGCGTGCTCATCAGTTGGCTGGTATCCAGGCAAATCGTATCGACGCGCCCTACATACGTGACTGTCTGCAAATATTCAGGTGTCGTACAAGCAACAGCTACTGTTAGCGTGTCTGTCAAGCCATCCGCAAGCCGGCGCACGATGAGTCGATTGATGCCAGGATTAAAATGGATTCGCGTAGCTTGTGGCAGATTAATGGTGCTCAACTCCAAGACTGCTTCTGCACCAGTACTAATCTGGATGATGGTCATAGGTGAATAGACATTACCCGTGCTACCACCCACAATGCTCATAGTTGCTGACTGTAGCACCCATTGGCCTGAAGGATCCCACTGGTTCATCAAATCGACGAGTGCCTGCATATCGGGGACTACGGCCTGGAAGATCTGACCATTGACACTCCACTCCGACAGCTCGTAAGGTCCTTCTTGGCCTTGCCCTGGCAGGCTCGACCACGAATAACTTACTTGGAGCTGATAGTCACATCCGCCAATGGGGCCACTGTAGGGCTGACCGTTCAGCACCAGTTCGTACTTACTCAATTCGGTAAATGGAATTTCCAAGCAGTAAGTCGCTTGTGCCAAATCGCAATTGACCCCCATAGCCATGAAGGTGGTCGTCAATATATGATCGGGCAATGGTGGCTGCACATTCAGCTGGAAGTGGAGCAAAAGTGTGTCTGTACATTCCGTATCTACATCTACTAATACGACCGTATGAGTACCCTCACCGACCACGACGAATTCCGCGCCCAATGGTACGAAGACAAAATTGGGCTGCAGCGTGGTGGGCACTTGCGTAGGTTCGTGCACCACTTCCATATTGCCATAGCCACCCTGTGGGTCACCTCCCATGATGCCAAAGCTAGCTGCACTGTGCATCCAGGTAGCCGAAGCATCGACACTCGACATCCACGCAGCTAGCTCATCCATCGTCATCACTGTAGCTTCAAAGATTTGCCCCGCAACGGTCCACTGCACCTGATAGGGCCCAGAAGCGCCTTGGTTGGGCAAGAGTGCATAGCTATAAAAGACTGCTGTATCTAGGTTGCAAGGCGTAAAGTCCGCCAATTCGAGCAGTGCACCGTCGAGATACACTTCGTAGCTGCCGATCATATCGAATGGTACAGGTAGACAATAAGTTGTAGTGTCGATAGATGCTTCTACCACTTCTTCGTCGGGCAACAGGTCGAAACAATCGACCGTCTGACACTCATTGTCAATGACAATGGTTATCACCGTGTCGCATACGCCATTGGTTACAGTAACTGTATAGGTGCCAGCAAGCAGATCATTGCGCGTAGCGCCTTCTACCAGGCCGGGCCATAGGTACGTATAGCTGTCGGGCACAAAGGCAGCAGCACCCAAGCCCGCCATACAACTATCGGGTGTCAGCGCTACACTGATGGGATCGAGTCCTTGTAGTACAGTGATGGTTTGGGTGACGGCAGTATAGTTGCCGCACTCATCTGAAGCCGACCAAGTGCGCTGCAATACGTAGAAGCAATCATCGGGATAAGTAGCCTCTTCGAATAGTACGTCCACATTATCACTACACCCATCACTAGCCGTGAGCGTAGCTGCTGGTGGAATCACTTCTCCTGCAGTCAGGTCTACAGTCAGATCAGCTGGCGGTGCAGGCAAGATTGGTGGCTGCGTGTCTTGTACTGTGATCACCTGCTGTACACTTGTCGCATTGCCACATTGATCAGTAGCGGTCCAAGTGCGGATGATCTGGTAGTTATTCGGACAGTTGCCCGTCACTATGGTGCTGTCTACGCTATAGACCACCTCGCTACAGCCGTCAATAGCCTCGGGCTGGGCCAGCGGTGGCAATGGCGCATCACACGCTACAATTACATCATCTGGCACTGACACAAACTCAGGTGCCTTGGTATCTACAATGGTGATGGTCAGTGTAATGCTGTCCTGATTGCCGCAGGCGTCTTTAGCGATCCAAGTACATTCGAGCGAGGTGATAAATCCATCGACAGGGCAATTGCCCGTGAGCACATCGCTTTCTACAAACATCACTTGGGGATCCTCATCGCAATTATCTACGGCCACTGCATCTGCTGCACTAAGTACTGCTACTTCATCGCATTCCATAAAGATCTCATCGCCATCTTGTGCACCTACAAGTAGCGGATGTGTAAAGGAAATCGTAGGTGCCTGTGTATCGATGACAGTGATGAGCTGATCCACCACAGCCGTATTACCACAAGCGTCTTCGGCTTCCCATATGCGCTTAATCTGGTAGGTACACGAATCCATGGGCTCTATGAGCGCTACAAAGGTTACGGCCACGCTGTCAGTACAGTTATCTATGGCAATGCAGTCTTGCGGGTCGGGCACTTGCCCGCATTCTACAGTGATATCGGCCGGGTCATCGACAAAGACCGGTGGTGTGTCATCGTATGCGTAGATGAACTGACTTGCAGTAGTCACATTGCCGCAAGCATCGGTGGCCGTCCAGCTGCGCACGATGGTGTAGGGGCAGCCATCGGTCTGGGTCTCGGTAAAGGTCAGTTGCGGTGCGCTGTCGCAGTTGTCCGTAGCTGTAACTGCAGCCGGTGCAGGCAGCTGGTCGCAGCTCACCGTCAAATCATCCGGCACGCCGATCAGTATGGGTGCTTCTTCGTCCACTATCGTCAGCGTTTGCGAAAGCGTAGTCACATTGCCGCAAGCATCGGTAGCCGTCCAGCTGCGCACGATGGTGTAGGGGCAGCCATCGGTCTGGGTCTCGGTAAAGGTCAGTTGCGGTGCGCTGTCGCAGTTGTCCGTAGCTGTAACTGCAGCCGGTGCAGGCAGCTGGTCGCAGCTCACCGTCAAATCATCCGGCACGCCGATCAGTATGGGTGCTTCTTCGTCCACTATCGTCAGCGTTTGCGAAAGCGTAGTCACATTGCCGCAAGCATCGGTGGCCGTCCAGCTGCGCACGATGGTGTAGGGGCAGCCATCGGTCTGGGTCTCGGTAAAGGTCAGTTGCGGTGCGCTGTCGCAGTTATCCGTAGCGATAACGGTAGGTGCTGGTGGCACTGCATCACAACTCACCGTAACATCGGAAGGCACACCGCTAAGAACTGGCGGCGTGGTATCTTCCACGGTAACGACTTGCGTAGCTGTCGTGGCATTGCCGCAATGATCGGTAGCTGTCCAGCTGCGCACGATGGCATAGCTATGCGGGCAGTTGCCGGGTTCAATTGTTTCGGCAAATACTACCGCTACCTCATCGTCGCAATTGTCCATAACAGTCACAGTGCCCACTGGGGGAATGGCATCGCATTCCACGGTGACATCAGCAGGCACATCCATTACCAGAGGTGGCGTCGTATCTATCACCTTGATGTAGAAATAAAGTGAAGAAGTATTGCCACAGGCGTCAGTCGCTTCCCAGCCACAATACATGAGTACTAAATAACCATCCTCAGGGCAGTTGCCGCCGTCTACCACTTGCTCGACAAAGACCAAATCGGTCACTTCACTACAATTGTCGGAAACTACTACGCTGGAATCGCTCAACACCAATACCTGATCACATTCAAATGCGAGGGTATCTCCATCCTGATAGCCGATCAATTCTGGCTCTATAGGTGTGATGGTCGGCCCTTCGGTGTCCTTCACCGTAATGATTTGGGTATGCGAGCTAAAGTTGCCACAATTGTCGGTAGCTGTCCACACCCGCTTGATTTGATACATACAGGCTGTATCCTGAGGAAACTCGAAGTAGTCTATGCTCACGTCGTCGTCGCAGTTATCAATAGCCACCACATCAGCTGGTGCGGGGACGGCGTCACAACTTACCGTCACATCTGCCGGTGCGTCGACAAAAGTAGGTGGCGTAGTGTCGATGACGAACAGCTTCTGCTGAGCCATAGTCGTATTACCACAGGCATCGGTGGCTGTCCAAGTCCGAATGATGTAATAGCTGCACTCATCGACTGCCTGCGTCTGCTCGCTAAACTGCACATCTATATCGCCATCGCAGTTGTCGGTAGCCGTCACGGTGGCAGCAGGAGGGATATCGTCGCATTCCACTGTTGTGTCGTCGGGCACGCCAACTAACACTGGCGCCGTATTGTCGGTCAGCGTGATGGTCTGGGTAGCTGTAGCTTGGTTGCCGCACTCATCGGTGGCCGTCCAGCTGCGCACGATGACTTG
>JALSGS010000029.1 GCA_026982695.1 Saprospiraceae bacterium | reverse complement strand
TCAGCGTGATGGTCTGGGTAGCTGTAGCTTGGTTGCCGCACTCATCGGTGGCCGTCCAGCTGCGCACGATGACTTGATTGCAGGCCGTGCCCATTTGGCTTTCGCCAAACGTCACGATTACATCGTCGTCGCAGTTGTCCGTAGCAGTCACAGTGGGCGGTGGAGGCACGTCGTCGCACTGTGCTGTCATGTCGGCAGGTACGCCCACCAGCACAGGTGCTGTTTGATCTTGCACAATAATGGTGAGGAACAGCTCACTTTCGTTGCCACAACAGTCGGTAGCGATCCATCCGCAGTTCAACAAATAGAGGTAGCCATCGGTCAAACAGTCACCGTTGCTCACATACTCGACGAACTCCACAGTGGTGCTGTCGCAACAGTTATCGGTAGCCACCACACTGCTCATATCGAATCCAGGCAACTGATCGCAGCTCACGACCAAGGTATCGCCATCGGCTAGTGGGCCGTATATCGGGTGATCAAGCGTGATCACTGGTCCTGTAGTATCTACGATAGTGACGTATTGGACGTGGATGCTTACATTGCCACACGCATCTACTGCCTTCCACTGGCGTTTGAGCCGGTAGAGGCAGCTGTCGGGATTGCCAATGGTTTCCTGTGCAAATAAGATGTCCGTCACATCTGAACAATTGTCCACAGCCGTCACGTCTTCTGGATAAGGAATGGCGTCGCAGCTCACCGTAATATCGGCAGGAGGATCGACAAATTCGGGTGGCGTGCTATCGACTACGCGCACATACACGACGAAGGTAGCACTATGGCCACAGCTATCGGTGGCTGTCCACGTCCATTCGGTGAGGGTCAGGAAGCCATCAGCTCCACAGCTGTCGGCATAGGTCGTACTTGCCGAAAGGCTGATTGTGATCGCGCTCTGCGGGCTGATGTTGTCGGTAGCGACGACGTCCTGTACTTCAAAAGTAGGTTCATCGCCACAGGTTACGATAAGCGTATCGCCACTGGCCAGGTTGTCGATCAGCGGATCTATCGGTACGATTTCTGGCACGGCGACATCCTTGATGCCCGCATCGACTCCCGTGATCTCGTCGCCAAAGAGGGCTACTTGATGCGATTCCCCTGAAAGCGGATCCGCATCGCTATCGGTAGCATCATCTCCAAGATTGGGTTGGGTAAACATCACCTGATCGAGATAGTCTGGCAAATCAAACACGACGGTATAGGTGCCGGGCAGCAATTCCTCAAAGATATAAGTGCCATCGGCCGCAGTAGTCGTACTCATATTGACGGGATCGCCGTCGGTTTCAGTGCCGTTTAGCACGACAGGTACTCCTTCCAATAGCTGCTCATCAGCTGTACGCTGCCCATCTTCGTCGCAATCGAACCACACCACTCCAGCGATGCTACCACGCGGTAGCTCAAGCAACATAATGGGTTCGTAGTCGTGGTCGTCTTCGTCGCCGTTTTCGTTGTGGATAAAATCGTTGCCACCTACAAAATCGTCGTCTACACCATCGGGCGTAGAGTCTTCATCCTGTGGCGGCGCATTGTTGGGGTCGGTATCGTCGTCAGCTGCCATGATCTCAGCTTTGTTGATCAGCTTGGTCGAGTCGGTCTGGCTGTCCACAATGAGAATGATATCCACCGATTCGGCATCTCCCGGATACATGGGGCCGGGGATGGTATAAGTGGCATCAGCAGCCCAATCGTAAGGATTAGACGTCATCAAGGCCGTATTGAGCGCCGGGTCAAAGATCAGCTCGGCAGGCAGATAGTCCTTGATCTGGACGTTGTAGGCGAACAGCGTGCCCTGATTGTACACCACAATGGTGAAGCGCACAGTATCTCCTGGCTCTACGGACTGGGGTTGCCCTGTAGCCAGCTTCTTGATGAGTGCCAAGTCGAAGCGCTGATTGACGGATATGCCTTCAATGTCGTGATCGTCCTCGTCATCATTACTATTGTCTGTGATGTCATTGCCACCTACCGTATCGTTATCGGGATTGCTATCTGGTGTGGCGTCGATGTCTTCGGGCTGGTTGCCCGTATCGCCTTCGAAGTAGCTGATCTCGGCCACATTGGTCAGCGTGTCTTCCATAAAGAGGTCATCGATCTTGAGCTGTAGGCTGAGCACAACCGAATCGCCTGGTGCCAGCGAAGCGATAGGCGTGGCGGGCGTGAGCAGGCCACCATTGTCGATCCAGCCGGCATCCACCAGCTGCATGCCTGTCGGCAAATAATCGGTCAACTCGATCTGATAGGCTGGCAGATTGCCTTGGTTGTACACCGTCAGTTCGAATAGCAAGGTATCTCCCTGCTCAAAGATCCCCGTGCTGACCAGTCTTTTCACCAGTGCCAGATCGTGGCCCTGTACCAATACAGTGGCATAATCGTGGTCGTCTTCGTCCACAGGTGGTAGCTCGTTTACTTCATTGTCGAGTACAGCGTCGTTAGCTGGATCGGTATCGGCTTGGCTGTCGCGATCGTCAAAGGTGCGATCGTTGCCTGCAGCGTCTTCACTATGCACAATCTCGGCCACATTCTGCAAGGTACCTAATACGAGTTTATCGGGTAGTCTCAGTACAATTCCTACAGTATAGTTGTCACCAGGCATGAGCGGGCCAGGCAGCGTGAGCGAAGCCGTGCCATCACCATTGTCGATCCAGCCATTTGCATCGTTAGGGCTGAGCACGAAACCCGGTGGATAGTGGTCAATTAGCCCAATCTGATACATGGGTACAGAACCCTGGTTTACTACTTCAATCTCGAAGATCACGTCGTCGCCATCTTCCACGGGGGCAGCGTGATCAGTGGTCTTGCGCAAAGCCAAGTCGATAATCTCTACCTCTACTGGTGCCACGTCATGGTCGTCTTCGTCGGCGCCATTTTGGCCATTGCCCGTGATTTCATCGTCGGTCAGATTGTCATTGCTAGAATCGTCATCTGGTGTAGAATCCAGGTCGTCATGTGTGCGGTCAATGCCCCCCAGCTCTTGGGCAGTGCGAATTTCAGCAGCATTGTAGAAAATACCTGCCTCAGCAGTGGGCAATACGCGCAGCACGATGTCGATGCTGGCCGAATCACCTGGTGCGATGGGGCCTGCGATGAGCGCTACTGCAGCACTATCGCCCTGAGCAGTCCAGCCAATAGCATTGGGGCTCAATTCGAAGCCCTGTGGTAAATAGTCGATTAGTTCAACTTGCTCAGCAGTGAGGCTTCCCTGATTGAAAACAGTAAGGGTAAAGGTGACGTCGTCGCCCACGGTGATAGGTGTAGCTTGTGCTGTGGTTTTGCGTAAGGCCAAGTCGAATATAGGCACACCTTCGACGTCGTGGTCGTCTTCGTCATCGGGCGGTGTAAGGTCAATTTCGTCGTCGATCCAAACGTCATTGTTAGATACTTCATCGGGTTGACTGTCGCGGTCGTCGTCAAGGCGTGAAGTACCACTGCCATCGATGGCTGCGATCAGTTCGCCGCCATTGAGTACATTGTCGGGACTTGCCTGAGGCGTCACGCGCAGTACAATGCCAATGGAGACCGATTCGCCAGGCATGAGTGGGCCCGCAATGAGGTTGTAGGCTTTGTCGCCCACAAGTGTCCAGCCGTTGCCATCGGCAGGGCTCAGTTCGAATCCTTCAGGCAAATAGTCCACTACTTGGATGTCGTAGAGCGTTACGGAGCCTTGGTTGAACACCTCAAAGGCAAAGTGCACGTCGTCGCCGATGCGTACAGGCGCCATGTCTTCAAAAGTGGTGATTTTGCGCAAAGCCAGGTCAATGATCTCCACCTCGACAAAGGCCTTGTCGTGGTCGTCCTCGTCAAAGTCACCATCATCATTGATCTCATTGTCAACCCAAGCGTCGTTGTTCGGATTAGTGTCGTATTGCGAGTCGACGTCGAAAGCTGTTCGATCATTGCCCTGATCATCTTGAGCCGCTGTGATTTCTGCAATGTTTTCAAAAATTCCAGCCTGTGCATCGGGCTGTACGCGCAACACGAGCGGGATGACGAGCGAGCTTTGGGGTGCGATCACAGCAGGCGAAGTGAGCGAAACCGTGCCGTCGCCATTATCGATCCAACCATTGCCATCGGCAGGGCTCAAGGCAAAACCTTGCGGCAAATGGTCGATTATTGAGACGTTGGCCGCAGGCACTGATCCCTGATTAAAGATTTCGATATGAAAGGTCACGTCGTCGCCTACAGTGACTGGTGTGATCACACTAGTGGTTTTGCGCAAAGCCAGATCGAAAACATCTACAGAGGCGATGTCGTGATCGTCTTCGTCGCCTCCGACGGTAGCATCCTGGTCGATCACGTCATCGACTATATTGTCATTATCCGGGTCTGTATCCCAATCCGAGTCAACGTCGTCGCCAGTACGGTCTTGTCCTTGATCGTCGAAGGCTGACAGCACTTCGGCGATGTTGTCGAAGGTATAGGGTGCAGCTCCCTCTTGCACGCGCAACAAGATAGGCACGCTCAGCGAATCGCCAGGCTGCAACAAGTCGGGAAGCGTAAGGGTAGCCTGTGCTTGGCTGGCATCGTAGACCCAGCCGTTAGTGTCGTTGGGGCTCAGGGCAAAGCCCAGCGGCACGTGATCCAACACGGTGATATTTTGCAGTGCCCGTGAGCCTTGATTGTACAACGTGATATAGAAGAGCACATCTTGCTGATACAGCACAGGATCGAGCTGGTTTGTAGTTTTGCGCAAAGCCAAATCGATGATTTCGACTGCTACAGGTGCGGGGTCGTGGTCGTCTTCGTCCATTCCGGGCACGCGGCCCTGTTCGTCGATAACGTCGTCTTTTTCCACATCATTGGCCGGATCGGTGTCGGGTTGGGAATCATAATCGTAATTAGTGAGGTCTCGTCCGTCGGTATCTGCAGCTGCTGCGATCTCGGTGCGGTTGAAGTATGTGCCCGCAGGCGTGTACTTCTGTACTTGTAGCAAGATGGGCACCGAGAGCGAGTCGCCAGCTGCAAGTGGGCCAGGCACCACCAAGGTGGCTGTGCCGTCGCCATTGTCAATCCAACCATTCGTATCATTGGGGCTGAGGGAAAAGCCCGCAGGAATATAGTCTACCAATTCAATTTGTTGGGCTGGGAGCTGTGGGCTCTGATTGTAAAGCGTAATGGTAAACGATACATCTTCAAACCACTGTGCCGGTGCGGTAGTGTCGGGCGTTTTGCGCAAAGCCAGATCGAACAAGTCGACACGGGCCAGATCGTGATCGTCTTCATCGGCAAGGCCACAGTCGTTGATCTCATTATCCACAAGGAGATCATTAGTGGGATCCATATCAGGCGTCGAGTCGAGATCGTCGGCAGTGCGCTCATTGCCATTGGCATCTTGGGCACTTTGTATTTCGGCAAAGACCGTCAGATCGCCCAGATGGGCAGTAGGTCCTACTTCGAGCCAAACCATGAGCATGGCCGAGTCGCCACGAGCGACTATATCGGTCAACAGATTGGACAGGGTGCCATCTCCGCTATCGGTCCATCCGTTGGTATCGGCGGCACTCAAGCTAAAGCCTTGCGGCAAAGTGAGCTTAATACCGATGTTTTTCGCCCGAATGTTGCCCTGGTTAAATACTTTGATGGCATAAGCTACCGTGTCTCCAATGCGCACAGGCAAAGTGCGATCGGTAGTCAGACGCAGTGCCAGATCAAATACGGGTGGTTCTTGTACGTCGTGGTCGTCTTCGTCGCCACCATTGAAGCCATCCTGATCGATGACGTTGTCCACCACATTATCGTTGATGGGGTCTTTGTCGGGATAAGAATCGATGTCGTTGCCGTTCTGATTGACCCCAAATTCGTTTTCCTGACTGGTCACTTCGGCGATGTTGACGAGATCTTCGAGGCAATAGTTGGCCTGAGCTCGAAGTACGATGTGAATTTTGAGCGAATCGCCAGGCTGAATCAGATCATCTACTTCCATGCGGACTTTGTCGGGTGTACCGGCGTAGAGCCATCCGTTGTAGTCATTGGGGCTAAGCACAAAACCGGGGGGAATCCAGTCGTATACTTCGATGTCCTGCATGGGAATAGTACCCTGGTTGTAGATCGTGATCGTGAAAGCCACATCATCGCCCCAGTGGATGGGCAAGGTGTCATCTACTGTTTTGCGCAAAGCGATGTCAAAGACTTCATACATCACGTATTCGCCGTCGTGGTCGTCTTCATCACTGCCTAAGAAGGCATTGCCGTCGATGTAGTCGTCTTCCAAGAACTTGTCATTCGACAGATCGGCATCCATGTCGCTGTCTTGATCTACAACGGGGAAGCCATCGCTATCGGTGGCCGAGCTGATTTCGGCCCAGTTCCACAGGCGGGTGCCTTGCGGCAAAGGATCGGGCACTTTCAGCATGATGGTTACGGTATCGGCCTGGCCAGGAAGTAAACCGCCACTTGGCAACTCATCACCGGCGTTGAGCAGGCGCGTGGCAAGATTGCCAGTAAGTGTCCACTCCACATCCATGAGTGCCATACCGTTAGGGATCGAATCAGTCAGTTCTATGTTGTCGGCAGGGATCTGGCCTTGATTGACGACGATCAGCTGGAAGGTGACGAGATCGCCAGGCACTACAGTGGCATCTTGACCAGGTGCCAGTTGCTTGTACAGCGCCAAGTCAAATCCCGCCACAGTAATGGCAGCGCCATCGTGGTCGTCTTCGTCGCCGCCATTCTTCCCATTGCCGTTGATCTCGTTATCGCTCAAATAGGTGTCGTTGTTGGGATTAGTATCGGGGGTAGAGTCGTCATCAACCTGGCTGCGGCCAAATACATCCTTGGCCGAAGTGATTTCGGCATAGTTGACAATTTCAGTTCCTCCTATGATGGGTGCACCAAGTATCGTAGTGATGTCTACACTTACTTCAGCACCAGGCAGCAAACCGCCACTAGGCAGCTCATCTCCTACTTCAAGTAGGCGAATGGCATCACCACCACTGGTCGTCCAATTGGCATCAGCCAAAGTCAGCGCTGCAGGCAGGTAATCGCGCAACCAGATGCTGTCCGCTGCTACTTGGCCCTGGTTGACGACGTGAATGGTAAAGGTAACTGAGTCGCCCGGCACTACTGTAGCACTTTGGCCACTACCCAGTTCTTTCCAAAGTGCTAAATCAAACGGTTTGACCACCACCAACGCATCATCGTGGTCGTCTTCGTCGCCATTTTGCTTTCCATTGCCATCTATATCGTTGTCTACCAAATAGATATCATTACCCAACGTACTATCTGGTGTAGAGTCCCAATCGGCGAAGAGTCGATTATCTGCCGTTTTTGCGTAAGCAATTTCTACGTTATTCCGCACAGAGGTATTGGCATCGAGAGGCGCATTCAACAACAAGGTGATATCGACATTGACTGAGTCGCCAGGGGCCAAGCCAGCTGCATCTAGTGCCTGGCCAGCCACGAGCCATATATAAGCATTGCCTGTCGAAGCTTGCCAGTCGGCATCACTAAGGGTAGCTTCGGAAGGTAGGTAATCGTAAAGCAGGATGCTATCGGCATAGTAGTCACCTTGGTTGACGACGGTAGTTCGGAAAGTAACTGTGTCGCCGGCATCAACCAACTCGCTTTGCCAAGGGGCCAATTTTTTGTACAAAGCCAGATCGAAGCACTTCTCTTCCACGATGACGGGGCAGCACGAGCCCACACCGCAAGTACTCACTACCGAATCGGCCGTCCAGGTATATCGCCCAGCAGCCGTAACGTAAAAAATAGAATCGGTACCGACCAAGGTCAGCCCATCGAACCACTGGTAATTGGTCAGACCTGGAGGTGCCTCTAACTTCACCGTATCATTTGCCAAGGGACAAATCTCAATGGGTACAGAAGTACAAGCCGTGGCAAGGTCATCTTCAAGGTAGTCGCCGTTGTCAGGTGTGGAGTCGTCATCGGCTTGGTCCATGGCAGTGATTTCTGCTTGCGCAAAAACGATTCCCTCAATGCCGTCGAGTACTGTTGCTTGAATGGTCAATGTCTCCGAAGAAGTCGTATTAACTATGGATCCCACATTCCAGACCCCAGTAAGTGCATCATAGGAACCAGCCGTAGGCGTTGCAGACTGGAAAGACAAGGACGCAGGCAAAATAGCTCGAACCTGTACTCCCGTCACAGCGGTAGCTCCCTCATTGTTCAACCCAATAGTCAAGCTCACCACATCTCCTGCCCGCACGCTATCTGGTGAGATGCTCATAGTGAGTGACAAATCGTGTTGGGCATGCAAAGTCACATCACCGCATAGTGCTACACAGCACGCGATCAAAACTAAGTACCACGAAGCACGCACACGCTGCTGGCACCCCTCTGACTGAGGATAAGAACTCTGCGCACAACCAATAAAAGAGGGAGTCTGGAGTTGCTTTCTCATAGCAAAAAGTTATTTCTATGTGGCACATGGACTACATCACGCAGCCCTTTTGTTGGGCGCGTTTCTCAATTCGTTCGATCAATAGTGATTGTCATTGGATGACAAATGCTGGGGGGACAGTTAATGCAGTTAGCGATGGGGCCTACAGACAATGTGGTAGCACAGGCATCACCATCGTCCAAATCTCTTATAGTAAGGGCATATACCGTTCCATTAGCCTGAAGCTCTCCGTTTTGCCCTATTGTCACGGGAGTACCGTAGTCAGTACCGCCAGGGTTGAGCACAGTGTTGCCGAGCAAAACCTCGTATTTGCCGGAAGGCCCTGCATCATTGGCCTGAGCAGTAAGCGTGACTAAGAAATAATCGTCAGAAGTATCGCTGCCTGTACTTCCATTTCGACATTCGGTGCTCACGACAGTGGCCGAAGTAATACTACACACACGTATCTCTACAACGGCGCGGTCGTGATCATCTTCGTCTTCCCCGCCCTTGCCATTGCCATCGATATAGTCGTCTGTGGTATACTTGTCGTTCGACTGGGTATTGTCAAACCAAGAATCCACATCAGGCAATGTAGTACGCAAATATTCAGTGGCATAACTGACCTCTGCCCAGTTAGTTAAAGTCGTATCGGGCAAGGGGCTGGCATCAATGTGCAAGGTAATGGTTGTGGTAACCGAATCACCCGGCAAGAGCCCCCCTGCAGGCAGCTCGCCGCCAGCCACCGAGAGGGTACGCGAAGCAGTAAGCCCTGTAGCTATCCAGTTGGCATCGTTGAGCGCCATCTGAGTGGGAAAGTAATCTACGATCTGGATGCTATCGGCAGGGAGCAACCCCTGATTGAACACCTTGATGTCGAAGGTGACATCATCCCCTAAATCAAATTGAGTAGGTTGGCCCGAGGTGAGCTGCTTCTTCAACGCCAGATCGAAAAGCTTGAGCAACACGCCCACCTTAGGTGGCTCTTCGGCACTCACCTCATTGGCATTGCGCGCAAAAGAGTTCCAAGCCACTGCCCCCGTATAGGGGAAACTACCTTCTGGAGCCATCATCTTGAAGTCGAACATAAAAGAATCGGCCGGCATCAACGAATCGGTAAGCACCAACTTGATGGCCTGCACCGTAGAAAGATCGGTAGGTGGTGTCAAGCTCCAGTCATTGACACAAGAGGGCGTAGCATTGACGGGATTTACTTCGTCTCGGCACGGATCCGTAGATTGGCTGTAGTAAATATCCACACCAGGTGTAGGTGGTAGTGCTTCGACTAAATAGGGACGCCAGCCCGTCTCGCGGGGCGTATCATTGAGTCGTACACCCACATCACCAATATGGGGGAAAATGTCTATGAGCACTACATCTGTCAATGGCTGGTTTCCAGAATTAAACAACACCAGACGCCACGATACGGAGTCGCCAGGAAAGGTCCGTGCCGTGTCGGGCAAAGTGAGATAGGCCGTATCACAAGCACCTTTGACGTATTTGCGCGAACCCAAACTCGTGATACTCGGTACATCGAAAGAGGCTGTAGTGACGCAAAATGTCTCAATTACATCCCCATCGCCATCTAAATCATATACATCGACCTGAGTGCTACCGGTACAAGTAAATAAATGCTGATCCGTTTGGCCGTACAGCTCATTGGCTATATTGCCAATGGCACCTGGTAAGATGGCTGCTTTGAAACGCCAAGTGACACTCGTATTGATGGGAAACTCGCCGGTATAAGACCAGCGCAGCAAAGTACGGCCCGTACCCGCATAATTGGCAATCACTTCAACCACAGGATTGGTACCATCATCAGTAAAGCCCAAACCCGTATTGTCAGCTACGAGCACCATGGATCCAGGTACAAATGACAACTCGGGGGGCAACAAGTCCATGACAACCGGATCCGGTAGCACATCATTAGCCATCTGAGTATTTGAAATGGTCACTTCAAATTCGAGTGTGTCGTTAGAGATGCCAGCATCTGCTACATCAGTACCTACAGGCGCATACGGCCCTGGCGTAAGCAAGGATTTAACCAAATCAATATCTGACAAGCTATCTGCTACTGTGAAAGAAGTCGTTTTGCAACACATCTCACTGATACCGGCAATAGGCACAGTGGGGTTGGACGTCTGCCCAAAAAAGTCGGTCAGATTGGCGGAAGTCGTCGCTCCACAGCTTTCTTCATCACACAAAAAGGACTGAGCTGCACTTAGGCAGTACTCATTGGTAACCGTCGTACCTGAAGGAGTATTATTAGGAATATCTACATTGTAGGCAATCTCGACGTATTGTCCAGGCAAAAAATCGCCCGTAAAGTACCATCTCAGTAACGTGCGCCCCGTACCATTAAAGTTATCAATCTGCTCAAAGACAGGATTGCCACTCAAAGTGTCGAAACTAAAACCCGCACTTTGATTTGAGATCACCCACGTCCCCGGCACATAGTCTACTTCGGCTGGCAAGAGATCTGCCGCAATGGGATTGCGTAACGTATCAAAAGCCTGAGGGCTGGACAAGCTGCCATCGGTGCCATCAGCGCCGTCGTTTTCGACGCGAATGGTGTATTTCACTCGGGCACCGGCAAAATACGGATTGCCCGTAGTAGCATCGCCAGGTGGTGGGCTCACATAATCCTGCACTTGAGACTTGGCAGGGTCCAAACGGGCCTGCTCTGCCACCACACACATATCGTCGGTAGCTGTCACTGGACCAAGTAAGGCGCCATCGACAGGGCGCACTGCTACGAGCGAAGCTGTATTATCAATGGATGCACCTGGCGTAATGGGGTTGCCCGCATTGTCGGTAGTCAAAGAGTTGGGCGTGACCACGATGTCCAGCTGCCCCGAAAAGCCAGCAGGCACCGTACCAAAAAAGATGCGCAATGTGCTCACATAATCCACTGCGGGATTAAAGCCTGGTATAGTCGCTGGATCGTAAGTTTGATTGGTGCCCGTAGCTGCTCCTGACACCCAGGTAATGAAAGTACCCGAATGGTTGAGCTCTACCTCTACGTCATAGCTCACCCCTGAGGGGAAGTTTTCCACCTGCAATTCGACGAGGTCAAAAGCATCGGGGAAGGGATCTTCAAAAGTGAAGCTATCCACAGGCACAGTGCTGTTGTTGCTCAGATTGATCCGGAAATAGTTGGTCTGATTGGCAGGTAAAATGCCCAGATCCTGAGCGCTCTTCACAATGTCCACTGCGTAATAGGGCGGCAACAAGTCTTGTGTCACACTCCCTGTAGTGGTATACACACCGCCCCCCACTGGTGCTCCCTCTAAATAAGCTACATTAGTTTTTGGAATGGGGGTGGTCAGCCCCGTATTGTTGTTCGGATCAGAAGCAGGGTATTGCACCGTCAGGAAAAAGCTCTGCGTACCACCAAGCACATCCAAATCCGTCACCATCCAACTCACCGTATTACTTCCTGCATCATAAGTACCAGCAGGACTCGAACTCACGTAGACTGCTCCTGGCGGCAGCGTATCCACGATTAATATATTGGACAAGTTAAGATTGCCTATAGTCGTGAGCGGTGATACATCCACGCGGTAGGTCACATCCGTATCGTGATAAATATCGCCTGTAGTCACCACCTTGCTCACATCCCATTGAGGTGAAGCCGATACTGTACTATTAGCCGTATCTGTAGTGACATTGGCATTATCAGAAAGCACAATCTTATTTGATAATACCACGCCATTAGGCACTACCCCCGCCGGAATAGTGCCCTGCATCGTCATCACCGCACTAAAACCCGCAGGCAAGCCGCCTTCTGGCAACCCTGTGAAATCCCATGTCACCGTATGGCTACCCGCATCATAGTTCGGATATACCGGTATGTTACCACCAATACTCGTAACTACTACCGGATCAGCCGCATCGAAAGTGAGATAAGTCGGTAACGTATCTACGATAACGGCACCTACACAAGGAGCTACTAAATCCGAACAACCAAATTGAATCGTATAGGTAAGCTGCTGCCCCGATTGTGGATTGGCTATATCTACCACTTTGTCTATAGACAACTGGGCAAAAAGCTGCCCATACATACCGTTTATAGACAAGTATACAAAAAGAAATCGGGCAAAATATCTCGTACAAACAGCACGAAACTCTTGGAGAGTTGTGGTAGGGGTAGGAGTTCCCATAGTATGTTTTTTCCAATACAACAATGGTCTATTGCCGGAATCACATGTACACTCTGCTGCATGCTAAACACAGCATTACACATTTAGGCAAGGGGGGATACTACTCCTGTTTAGGCAAAAACTTTGCCATATATAATATACAATATTATATTAATATATATAAAAGGTAGCCATCAATTATATATAAAAAACAGGAGAGCAAAAGGGAACATATTCAACACCTGCAACTAAACTATCGTTGAATCTGCACATAACCCGAATAGCGGTTGCCCTCACCATCGTCAAGTAAGTAAAAGTACACCCCATCGGGTAGGGGCACACCTTTCCAAGTGCCATCCCAGTCATTTTGGTATTGAGTAGCCTCAAAGACCACATTGCCCCATCGGTTGTACACCCACAAGCGATGATTGGGGAACTTGTCCAACCCTTTTATTACAAAAGTGTCGTTAATGCCATCTTCATTGGGTGAAAATCCATTGAACACGGTAATACCCGTACATGCTACCCATATGAACACCTGAGCCGTATCGCATCGGGCACTTTGGCATATGACATAGGAAAAGCTATCGGGCAACTCATCATTGCAATAACCTTCATCGGGCACGTAAGCTACAGTACCGTCGAGCATCAAGGTAAGTGTGCCAAACTGTGGCGAGGAAGCGATGAAAAACGTGTCGAGCTGGGCAAAAAAGTCATTGCCCTGTACATCAATAATGACGGGTTCATCAACTAAGGTAGTCACTGTATCAGGCCGGGCTATCAGAGTAGTATCTCCAGCTTGAGGCACTTGTGTACAAATAATGGTTGTATCGCAAAGCCCCAAATCGTCGCACAAAACGATGCAAGCAGTGTCACTGCCTGCTTTATACGCCTCGACAATCACGCAGCTATCTATCAGGGCAAATACCGCTGTAGTGCCATTGAGCATAGGGCAAACATCAAATTGTTCTACCAGTGTGCCCTGCAACTCAGCTGTCAGCAAACAGAGGGTATCGATTTGGCCTACCACCTGCTCGAGGCATACGGTGTCGGTGCCCATACACGCTACCGTCGTTACCAGCGTGTCTCGACATCCCGTAAGCGTATCGACCACCTGCAACGTATGCGTACCCAAAGGCAAGTCCACTGCAGTGCCCAATGGCACAAATGCTGCACTTACCCCCAATACCGCCTCTGCTCCAGTAAGTTGTTGGACGACTACCAGTGGCCCATACGTATTGCTGGCCACTCCCCCGAAGATGGCAATATTTCCATTCTGTTCGCTCCACACCCATTGGCCAGCCGGATCCCAAATATTCATAGAATCGACCAACTCTTCTACATTATTGAACGTCCCTGAAAAACTTTGCCCATTAACCGTCCACATTTCAAGTGTATAAGGACCTAGCTGCCCGCCATTAGGCAATAGCGAATAATTGATGGAATAGGTCGAGTCAAAATTGCAGCCTACTACAGGCCCCTGATACTGCACACCATTTACGTATATTAGCTTGTGCTGCATGGCCATTAAGCTGGCAGATAAACACAAGTAACCACTGGTATCTGCCATGCAGTCAATGCCTGCTCCTACTGTAGGAGCTGAGAAAAGAGGCATACAGGGTGATGCCACCTCTACAAAAAGGTGAATGGTATATAGCACTGTACCTTGGTACAGCTGCAGGCACATAGAGTCGTTTCCTGGCAAAAGCCCTTCAATGACGACACAACCAGTAAGGGGATCGACCTCCCAGCTGATAAGCCCTTCAGGTACTTCACAGGTATCCAAAGAAGAAAGGGCTGCTTGATCAATGCCCCAATCGTCGAAGCAGAACGCTAGCACTTGGCCTTGGGGCAAAAAGGTATCTACCAAAATTTGATTTTCCGAAAGGCAACCAACCCACAGCTCAAAGCTGTCTATACATCCCAAAGTAGTGTCTAACAAAACCAGCTGGTGCATTCCAGTATCGAGCCACACAGCTGTGCTGCTTGCAGCACTATCACAAGCGAGTATAGGACCAGCAAAAGTCTCGCCATTGTCCGTCCACGTTATTTGCGAGGCCAACGCAAGCGGTACATCTATACAGAAAGCAGCCAGGCTGTCACAATCATCAAGCATGAGCGTATCAGGACTCAGGTTCAGATAAGTACAAGGAGTAGGGCAACGCAGATCTAGATAAAGCGTATCATAGCAGTGAGCTGCCGTATCAGCCACAATGAGTAGATGTTGGCCCGTGTCCAGTTGTATGGCTGTGCCTGTAGGATAAACGATTATATTGGCCTCTACTACTGCTGAGGCATTGGTCGGCAAGTGCGTAATCGACATATTGCCATAAAGACGACCAGGTGCTCCACCAATGATGAATAATCCCATGCTGTCGATCCACTGCCCCTGAGGATCCCACAAATTCATCGAATCGACCAAGGCCGTCAAATGATCGAAGCTACCACTAAATAACTGCCCATCTACCGTCCACTCATCCAGCACATAGGGGCCACTGCTGCCCTGTCCTGGCACGTTAAAGAAAGTATAGGTAAAAAAGGTATCGTTTTGACAGCCGATAAAGGGGCCCAAAAAGGGCTGACCATCGAGACTGAGCTGTAAATAAAGCAGGCTATCGAGGCTAATGGGCAAGCACAACTCATAAGTAGCTTGACAATCAGACAACATGGCTGATAGCGTATCCGTAGAAAACCAATTAGCACAGGCCGCACCTACAGAGAGAAATAACCAAGTAGTATCGCAAAAGCCCATGGTGTCGCACACAGCCAAGCAAGCACTATCCATGCCGACAAATCCGTTATCGGGCAACCACGTAAAGCAGTTTGCCGCAATGAGTAATTGGCCGTCTTGGGGAAGCTGACAGACCATCGCCGTGTCAAACAACGCAACCAATTCGGCAGTATCGAGGCAAACAGGTGTGGTAGGTTCGTTCTGAGGCGTGCTCAACCACAGGCTGTCGGGCCGAGGCTGTACGCGAATGACAAAGCGCGTCGAGTCGCAGCGTTGAGGCACCAACCCATCACATACGACAATGCAAAGTGAGTCAAATCCAGTAAAACTGGGCTGAGGCAGATAGCTGATGCAAGAATCGCTGAGCACCTGTGCACTGCCATGCTGGGGCAAGGCACAGAATCCGAGCATCTGAGCAGCGCCGCCCAAGCTCGACGTACTAGCGCAAATCGTGTCAATGGGTTCATCTACAAGTGTGATTAGATACTCTATGCCTAGCGTGTCAGGAGGCGGCACTGCATCGAGTTGTAGCCATAGAGAATCAGTACAACCCAAACTGTCAGCTACGATCAACAAATGAAGCCCAAAGGAAGGTACAGCAAGCGATACGCCACCCGCACAGCTATCGGGAAAAATAGACTGGCCGTTTAAAGTGAAAGACCACGTAGTATTTGCCGAAAGGCAAAAGTCATAAGGTAGCTCCCAACTTTGTGCCAATAAGGTGTCGTTAGACAACAACTCCCCACAGGGAGGTATGGCGGGCATCACTTCCAATACAAGTACAACGGTATCGCAAAAAGTGCTATCACAAAAGCGCAAGCAAAAAGTATCCTGCCCGCTCTGATGAGCCTGTAGCTGCATGCAACCCAAATCAGAAAATGCCAGCTGCGCAATAGGCGAAGAAGTATCGGCACACACTTCCTGATGGGCAGCAGGCTCGGCAAGCGATAATTCGATAAAGCCCAACAGGCAAGTGTCCAGCACAGTCGTATCCAGCATGCTCAGCACCACTGTATCAGGTCGAGGCAATAAGGTGAGCACAAAGAAAGTAGTATCACACCAAGCTGGATTGCCTCCATCACAAGCCAACAAGCAAAACGTATCTATAGCAGGCTGTAATCCAGCCTGATAGGTTACACAGGGGCCGTCCACATCCGTAATGGTGCCCCAGGCAGGTGTGTAGCACAGGCTGGTATTGCTTATACCCCAAGTGATTTGAGTCGTATCGGCACAGCTCATTGGCAAAACGCCTTGTACGTATACGCTATCGTATACAAAAGAGGTAGTGGGCAGTTGGCCCGTTACGACAATGAGCAAGGTGTCGGCACAGCCCGTAGTAGTGTCAATGGCTACCAAGGGATGTACTCCCGGATTGATCAGCTGTATTTCCGTGCCGTTGAAAAAGATGGTGAAATTGGTCATGAGCAAAGCCGATTGCCCCGTCTGTATTTGACTGATGAGCATGTTGCCATATTGGCTATTGGGTGCACCGCCACTAATGGTCAGATTGAGCGGGTTGTACATCCATGCGCCGGCCGGGTCCAAAATATTGAGCAGTGCAACCAGTTCATCGATGTTGTTGAAAAAGCCAGAAAACGACACGCCGTTGACTTGCCAACTCACTAGCTCATAGGGGCCTACATTGCCCAGCCCAGGCAAAATTGCATAGGAATAAGCCACCAAGGAGTCTCCATCACATCCACCAAGGGGCTGATTGGAATACTGCCCATCGAGGATGAGTTCTAGTACAATGGCTTTCGATAGCGCTAAAGGAGCACACACTGACATGGGATTGCCTGAAAAGGGTACCACTACCGAGTCGGTGCTAAATAGAGGGGAACAGCCCTGACCCGATACATTAACTACAATCCAGGTCGTATCGCACAAAAACAGATTCTGTTCGTAGCAGTGCAACGTGCATATGGTATCGGGCGAAGGCCCCACAAAACCCGAAGCGGGGACCAAGTCCAGACATGCACCTGACAGATTAATAGCTTGTACAGTAGCCGCTGATCCACTGGCACAAAAGCTTGCTCCCGTAATAGGGCCTTCTATTTCCAGTACGGTACTGTCCAAGCACAAAGAGGTAAGTGTATCAGCAGGGATAGCTACAACGATCGTATCCGGAGGCATAGCATGTAAAGCTGTCCACAGCGAACTACACCATATGAGCCACGCCCACCACAAACTATGTCCCACAACCTGGGCATTATTCATCTTCTTGCTCCGCATACCAGCATTCATCAGCATGATTCACCTTGAATTCGGCAGGCAGCCCTCATGGACAGCTGTAACATACACCATTGTAAGCAAAATGGTTCTTCAATTTTCACAATTGTCATAGATGATTCCAAAATTTATACCAACCCCGATGCTGATCCACTAAAGATCAGCCCATTGAAGGGGAGAAAGACACAGGTGGATGTGTGGGGAAAGAACAGCTATGAGCTCAGCAAAAGGCACTATAGACAGGCCAAAGGTAATCATTTATATTTATTACGTGCATCAAATCAGATAGATACAACTATACAAAATACCAGTTTATGTGACAAGATGAAAAAAATCACACTTTATCCACCATGGCTCTGTAGTCCTCTAAAAGGCTCATGGGATTTTTTGTACAAAAAAGGAAAACAGCGTTTTTCCATAACGCCGCACTTGCTCAAAGTGCGGGTGGGTGTCGAACTGATGGTTATCGGTGTGCTCCAGCACAAACCACCCACCAGGCAGCAACAGTTGATGCTCAAACACGAGTCGGGGCAGTAGCTCCACAGTGGGCAAGTCGTAGGGTGGGTCGGCAAATATATAGTCGAATTGGATACGGCATGCCTTGATAAAGGCAAAGGCATCAGCCCGAACAACTCGAATCCGATCGCCCACGCCCCACGCAGCAGCAGTCTGGCTGACAAACTGCACGCAGGGGCCATAGTGATCGACATAAGTGACTTGTGGGCAGCCCCTCGAGATCAACTCCAAACTATGTGTGCCCATGCCGCCAAATAGGTCGAGTACGCGCATTTGGGCAAAATCCCAGTGATTGGCCAAGATATTGAAAAGACTCTCTCGAGCCCTATCTGTAGTAGGGCGAGTAGGCCATTTTTTGGCAGGCGGGCGCAGCCGTCGTCCTTTGAGTGTACCACCAATAATGCGCATCAGTTCTTTTTTGCTCTGTTCTACTTGCCCAAAAGGTGCAAATGGAACAAAGTATAATAGAAATGCGTGGGAATATGCGCAAAAAGCTCCTGATTGTCGAGAAAGTCTGGCATAGCTACCCATTCGATATGGTGCACATAGCGAGCCAACTGCTTCACTACATTAGAATCAGAGAGCACATGCCCACAAATCCATAGAGGTACTTCGAGTGGATCGAGATCCACCATCTTGTAGGCGAGTATAGTGAAGTACAACACATCTTTAGCATGCTGCACTTTGAAAGTGTTGAAAAACTGCAGCTGGCCCTCTTGCACCAAGGCTATGCGCAACTGCTGGTGTTGTAGCTCGGCCAAGGCAAAAGTTTCGTCAACTTGGATGCGTTGCTGGTACAGCGCCAACAGGAAGGCATGGCCCAAATGCTGTACCTGAGCCAACGGAAAATACTCGCGCAATAAAGGCCTTATCTTTTTGGGAAGCGCATAAATGACCTGTATTCCTAGAGGATCGACGGGGTGCGCATGTACTTCCTCATCTGCTTGGGGTGAGGTGAGTGCATAGAGCAATTCGCTTTCCTTTCCCTTTTGAAAGAGTACTCGTGGCACCACTATTATGCGCTTGGTGTCAAGCGCCACTTGCACTTGCCCATAATTGGCACGAATGAAGGGATCCCGAGCCGTCGCTGTAGCTAATGTAGCACTGAGATGCTCTTGGTCATTAGGGTCAAACTGCCAATGCCGCAAAAGGATCGGGCGCTTCAGACTGTCAATGATACAATACACCAAGCTGTCTGCCCCTATATGGACAGACAGCTTGTAGAGATTGGTCAATTTGCGGTTAAACCGCGAATCTGTGATATCTGCAATTATCTTTCCCAATTACCTGCCAGCGTAGGACGATTCAGATCTCCAAATTTAATTACACTTTCTGGATCGTAGCGATTGTCATAGCGCTTAAAGCGCGGATCACCCCATGGGCCCATAAAGACCTTGCGCTTCACACCTACTTCCACTACATTGACCAAAGTACTTTGGTAAGTGAGTGTATCAGCCTTGAGATTGAAAACCGCACCGTTGCCGTAAGGCACATACTCAAGTGAGTCGAGGTTGATCCCCAACTTCATGACGCTGTCGTAAGCAGGTTTGTATATAGTATCGTACCTCACCAGATCTTGCTTAGTAGGATCATCCGGATCGCCAAAAACCTGAACAATCATGAAAGAATCGTAACGCAATACTTTTTTCAGCGAATCCCAAGTAGGCGCAAAACCACCCTTTACTCCTCGAAACAACTCCTGCGCCTTGCGAATTTCAATGAGCTTGTTGATTACAGCCAACTCGCGCTTCTCCCTTTCATTCTGAAATTTAATTGGCTCGCGAATGCTTTCGTACAGCACGTAGAAAAGGAAGAAGATCAAGATCACCAAAAGGAGGTTGAAAATGACACGCTTCTTCATTCCGGTTTGTTTTGATGCAAAAGTGAGAGTTTTTTAGTAGAAGTGCCGGCAAAATGACCCTGCAATTATAGGGCAAATGCCCGATAAATGGTAACTATACCCCAATCACATATTTCAGCACTTCTACTATCCAAAGGTTCATGGTTGGCATGTCATTCTACTTGCCTCCTGCAGATAGCACATTCTCAACAAAAAACAGATTATTGAATAGATGTAATTCGACTCCTCACTAGCTATTGTACACATAAGATTTATTTGTTGTCCTTACATACAAAACACTCTCCTTCATAACGCCCGCCTTCATCTACGATAAGCTGCATAGCCACAATATTGCCCAATAGGCGCCCCGTACTGCGAATGTGCAAAGTGCCCTTGATCTTGACATCTCCTTCTACCCTTCCCCACAACACCATCTCGCCAGCTTCTACTGTACCTTCTATTCGCCCCTGCTCTCCAACAGCCAAACGCTTGGCACATTTCACCTGGCCCACAATAAGACCGTCTACTCGTACGTTTTCTCGCGCTTCAAACTGGCCTTCGATTTCCGTACCAGCAGCAATGAGGCAACTGGCTTCTGAATTTCCCTCCTCCTTCTTGAGAGGAACTTCCTTGGAGTACGTTTGCCCCTTTTCCGAAGTGTCTTGCTTCTTTCGGGCAGTTTTTGCCGTAGCAGTGAACCCAATCATAATTTTTTGCATTTATGAGTGAACAAATATTGGTGGCAATCTTTAATGCACGCACAACAAGCTACATGCGCAACAAATACGCATAAGAGATCCTTGCATAAAAAGACCCAATCTACTGTCTTTTAAACCACATCCTGAGCATCCTTCTTCTATACCATTATACCATGGCTACACATACACAATGTGGTATCCAAAACAGCAAAAAAGATGCTCAAAACTCGAAAGAGCCTTCTCTCAAAGTATGTTTGCAGGGAAGTAAAAGGTGCGAATGGAACCCTAAAGCTACATATGAGTTTTAAATTTTCATATAAATGAAAGCTACAATTTTATCAATTGAATCTTCCTGTGATGATACATCGGCAGCCGTGATACGCGATGGCAAGGTGCTGAGCAACGTAGTAGCCAACCAGGAAGTCCATAAAATGTACGGTGGTGTAGTGCCAGAAGTTGCCTCTCGAGCCCATCAAATACACATTGTACCCGTAGTAGATGTAGCACTTCAACAGGCTGGGGTAGACAAAACGCAACTCGATGCCATTGCCTTTACACGAGGACCCGGGCTTATTGGTAGCCTTATGGTGGGAGTCACATTTGCCAAAGCATTGGGGCTAGCACTCGACATTCCCCTTATCGAAGTAAATCACATGGATGGACACGTGATGGCGCTCTTTGCCGAAGCCCCTACTCCACCCTTTCCATTCTTATGCCTCACAGTATCTGGTGGGCACACCTTCATCCACAAAGTACATGCGCCCTTAGAAATGGAACTGCTGGGTCAAACTTTAGACGACGCCGCAGGTGAGGCTTTTGACAAAACTGGAAAACTATTAGGTCTGGATTATCCTGCTGGGCCACTCATCGATAGCTGGGCCCGAAAAGGTACTCCTCGCTTTTCCTTTCCCAGGCCCGAAATAAAGGGTTATGATTTCAGTTTCAGCGGACTGAAAACGGCTATCCTTTATTTTTTACAGCGTCAACTAAAACACGACCCCGATTTCGTGCAAAAAAACTTAGCCGATATTTGTGCTTCTGTACAACACACCATCGTGGACATTCTCATGGACAAGCTCAAAAAAGCAGCCAAAGACACCGGCATCCGCCATGTAGCAATAGCAGGAGGTGTGTCAGCCAACAGCGGTCTGCGTCAAGCGCTCCAGCAAACGGGACAACAACTGGGCTGGACTACCTACATACCAAAGTTTGAATACTGTACAGACAATGCAGCAATGATTGGCATTGTAGGATATTACAAGTTTTTAAAAGGTGAATTCACCCATCAGGAAGTCACTCCCGTGGCACGCTTTCACCAGATGTAAAGTGCTGGCCAAGCTTTCACTGAAATATAAAATTTGGCGACATGTTTTACGAATTCAAGGGTTTTAAGCCTGTAGTACATCCTTCTGCTTTTGTACATCCACAAGCTGTCGTAACGGGTAACGTCCTCATTGGGCGCGATGTGTACATCGGCCCAGGTGCCGCCATTCGGGGCGACTGGGGCGGTATAGTGATTGAAAATGGCTGCAACGTGCAGGAGAATTGTACAATTCACATGTTTCCCGGCATTACCGTCACACTACGCGAGGGGGCCCATATCGGGCATGGAGCCATTGTCCACGGCGCACAGATTGGCCGCAATTGCTTGGTAGGCATGAACGCCGTGATTATGGATGAAGTGGTACTGGGCGACGAGTGCATCGTAGGTGCATTAGCCTTTATCAAGGCAGGCGAGCAGATCCCCCCACGCAGCTTGTTGGTCGGCAATCCAGCACGTATTGTGCGCCAAGTCAGCGACGAGATGATCGACTGGAAAACGCGTGGCACACGCCTCTACCAACAACTGCCCGAAGAATGCCAGCAATACTTAAAGCCTTGTGCGCCATTGCACGAGATGCCCACCGATCGCCCTCGACAAGAGGTCCTTTATCAAACGTGGAAATCGGTCAACAAATAAAACGATACTCAGTGCATAGGGCAAGCTCAAGTGCTCGCCCCTTTTCACTTATCTATTAATCTGCACGTATCCAGTAAACTTGTTGCCTCGACCATCTTCAAAGATGTAGAAATAGGTGCCATCAGGCAAGTCTTTGCCGTTCCAGGTGCCATCCCAGTCATTTTTGTACTCATATGCCTCATAGACCTGATTGCCCCAGCGGTTGAAGATGAGCAAATGATTGCCAGGCAAGCGCTCCACACCGCGAATGGTAAAGAAGTCATTGATACCATCTCCATTTGGCGAGAAGCCTGAGAAAATGATGAACTCTTCGCAGTCTACCGTCACATACACCGTAGCAGTATCACAGCTCACTTCATTGCAGAGCACATAGGTAAATTGATCGGGCTGAATGGGATCGCAGTCACTGCCATTGGGTTGATAAGTGGCCGTGCCATCGGAGTTGATCGACACGGTCCCGAAAGCGGGTGGATCGAGCAAGAATAGATCCGTCATCATCCCATTGATCGTGTCGTTGAGCAATATCTCTAGCTCAATAGTTTGCTCAAGCCACGTAGTGCCCTGATCGTCATTGGCCATGGGATTAGACCCTCCAGGTATGACATCTACAGATACGTACAACGTATCACAATAGCCCATTTCGTCGCAGATCGCAATACAAGCTTGTTCACTGCCTACAGCTATGCCTTGGAACACAATGCAGTTGGGCGGCAAGAAATCTAATAGGACGAGCTCCCCAAACTGATCAGGACAAATATTTTGCATAAAAATACTGTCACCAGGCATCCAACTTATATCGATACAGAGCGTGTCGGCAAGTCCCAAACCTACGGTATCGGTTAAGGTGGTGACTTGTGTACAGTTTACCTGTACTTGAACGGTATCGCTACATCCCGTAGCCAAATCTTTGACTACCAGCTGATGAAATCCCGAGCTGAGCAACAGCTCGGTACCCTGGGGTACCAAGTTGAGATTGAGTGTCAATACAGCAATAGCTCCAGAACTCATCTGCCTAATTACCAGATCACCATAAGCACGCCCCGCCACACCACCACTGATTGTTTGAGTGGTCACATCGAGCATCCAATGCCCAGCTGGATCCCATTGATTCATCCATGACACCAGTTCATTTATGTCCTCGAAGATAGTTTGGGCAAAAACTTGACCATCGACTTCCCAATGCTGTAAATGATATGGGCCTTCATATCCGCCACCGGGCAATGCAGTAAAGGTATAAGTCATGGTGCTGTCAAAGTCACAAGCTACCAGACGGCCACTAAATAGGAAGTCATTGTCATAAATTTTATAGTCGTCAAGCTCCATAAAAGGCACAGGCACACAATACCACGCTTCTTCGCACGCCACTGCCCAAAGGGTATCCTTTGCTTCCACAAACAGCGCCGTACAGGGAGTCGATTCGTTCACTTCAATGAATACGGCCACTGTATCGCAAATTGCACTGCTGTCGCAAACAAGCACACAAGCAGAGTCGACACCTATGTATCCCGTGTTCGGCACATATTGAATGCAGGAATCCGACAAGACAAACATTCCATTGAGTGGCATGCCGCAAACATCTATCGAAATCATCACCACCTCTACAGAGTCTGCAGGACAGAACACCTGCGGCGTATTCATTTCCGTGACCACAAAAATAGTGTCTACCGTGCCTCCTGGAGGAATGACGCACTCATCCGGAACATCCACTACCAACGTATCCGAACATCCCACACTGTCGCGAACCACCACCACATACGTACCCGCCAACACGTCCTCCCGATCCTTCGGATCGTCCACTCCCGGTAAGTCTTGCCAGTCGTACACATATCCGCCCGTGCCCCCACTCACCGTCAACTCAATGCTGCCACCACCCGCACAGCTCGCACCACTCACCTCGGCCACCACCTCCGGCGCACTCGTCGACAAAATCTCTATCATCACCTTCACAAAGCAGCTGTCCGGTGCCGATGGGTCCGATATCCGAACCTCGTAAATGCCACCCAACAAACCCGTAGCCTCTGGACCTGTACTCACCTCAGGATGCCAAGTGTAATCAAAACCCAAACTGTCGTTGGACAACTCGATCGTCGCCGTACCTACCGCCATGCCGCAGTACGCAGGCGTCGTCGACACCGACACCACCACCGGCTGATTACAGCCACCACCACCCGAACACTCATCCGGAACATCCACTACCAACGTATCCGAACATCCCACACTGTCGCGAACCACCACCACATACGTACCCGCCAACACGTCCTCCCGATCCTTCGGATCGTCCACTCCCGGCAAGTCTTGCCAGTCGTACGCATATCCGCCCGTGCCCCCACTCACCGTCAACTCAATGCTGCCACCACCCGCACAGCTCGCACCACTCACCTCGGCTGTCAGCTCGAGCGGATCTGGCTGAGCCACTTCGAAGCAAGCTTGCGCCACTTCACATTGGTTGCCATCGAATAATGTGATGCAATACGCACCGACGCCCAAGTGGCCATCCTCAACCAGCTGCCCCAAAGCATTTCTAATTTCAATAGAAGCTGGGAGTACAAAGCTTGTATCTAACTCGTAAGTATAGTCGGCAAAGGCATCGGCCATACCAAAGCAGCTTACCTGGACATCATTTGCCGAAAGGCTGGCTAAACTCAACGTTTCCTCTATTTCCACAGTCAGCTCAGCGGCACAGCCCAATTCGAGATCGGTGATGGTGACTATCCAGCTGCCAGCAGATAGGCTATCGCGCAGGGCCTCATTTGCCGAAAGGCCATCACTCCAATCAAATTGGAAACTACCTGAGCCGCCATCAATGGTCACGCTCACAATGCCATCACTTGCCTGGCAATGTGGTTGTTGTACGACAACTAATTCGGCGCTGAGCATGTCTGATTCGGGAACCACGACCTCGAGCAAAGTAAAACAGCTCAGGTCTAGCGGATCATAAGCAGCTACTACATAAATACCTGCTGCCAAATCGTCGCGCACGGGTGCCACCTCATTGTCTGCCATCCACTGGTAGATATAGTTCATGGGCATGAAGCGCACCTGACCGTCACTCGCACCGCAGCTGGCCGGCTGTACTTCAATGTTGGCTGGCTGGGGTCCATCTTCTGTATTGACTAAGATCTGGATTGTGGTATCACAATTGATATCGCTCGCCCGCGCAATTGTCACGCTGTATATGCCAGGTGAGACATTGTGAGCTTCTGGGCCCATAGCAATAGCTGGCGACCAAGTAAAGGTATACAACGAGGCATTACCCACCATATCGATGGAGATATGGCCATTGGCTTGACCACAATCAGCCATGGCCACTTCAATATTTTCGATTACTGGCGTTTGGCACACCTCACAGGAGTCAGCTACCACGAGGGAATGCAGTACTAATCCACAACCATTGGCATCAGAAATGGTCACATCATAAGTACCAGCAGCTAAGCTATCACGTGCGAATTGAGTCGTAACTGTATCCAAGTCAGACCAGGTGAAGAGATACGGTGGAGTGCCGCCCGACAGTTCGAGGATTATTTGTCCTAATTGGGTACAGATTTGGGGAAGCGTAGTGACTGTAGCCTCAAGGGCAGGAGGCTCAAAGACCGGGAAACACCCCTCGCCAGCCAGACAATAGTTGCCATCGAGTACTTCGATGCAATAGTTTCCAGGTGGTAGCTGCCCGTTTTCGTATACATTGCCAACCTCATCGACGATGATTACAGTAGGCGGCGCAACAAAAGTAGAGTCGTAATGAATACTATAGTTCACCCAAGCATCAGCCATACCCGGACAGCTCACCCATGCGGCTTCTACCAGTACCGTTGCCTGCCCTATAGCTGCATCGGTAAGGGTAAACAGTACTGTGTCGGCACATTGCGTGCCTTGGTCTACTACAGTGACCTGATACGTACCAGCTAAAAGCCCTGTACGGACTGAATCAGTTAATTGCTGGCCGTCATTCCACAAGTAGGTGTAGGGGCCTGTTCCGCCCATTAGGGGCATGATTGCTACCTGGCCATTAGCTTGCGCACATGTGCTCTGCTGTACGATCTGTACATCTGCTATCAAGGGATTGTGGGAATCGACTTGGACAATCAAGGTGGTATCACAATTAACTTGACCTGCCACTGATAGGATAACTTGATAAGTGCCTTTCGGCAAATGCGATCGCCCTAATGCACCGTCGAGCGGCATCCCCACGTCGGGTATCCAATTGCTGACTAGCTGATCGGGATTATTTGTCCATAGCTGCACCAGGCCATCTGCTGCCTCACAAGTAGCGGGTTGTACCGCTATACTATCGAGCACGGGGGGTTGACACAGACAGCTGTCTACTATCTCAATCTCGTCGAATGCGATCGTGCATCCATTGCCCGTCACGGTCACGCTATAGGTACCAGGAAGCAATTCCGTGCGATCTTGGATGTCGTCGGTACCGGGCAGGTCAGCCCAGTTAAAGGTGTAGGGTGCATAAATGCCATTTGCTGAAAGGCTGATAGCACCACCTCCATCACAATCAGCTGCTTGCACTGTTAAGCTCAAATCAGCTGAAAGATCCACTACCTCGACGAACACCGAATCGATCAGCACGCAACTATCCTGCTTGGCCTGAACATAATACCAGCCAGCATGTTGAGGAGCTGCATGATCGATCTGTACTGCTGCACCAACTGCTTCGAAGCCATTAGGACCCGTCCAAGTAAACGTCTCAGCAGTGCCATTTGCCGAAAGGCTGATCGGCTCTCCGCTGCACACAGGTGTAATAAGCTTGGGAGTTACGGTGGGCATCTCCAACACGATCACGGTAGCTGTGGCCGTACCTGTAGCTCCCATAGGATCACTTACCGTCAGCTGGATCTGGTGCACTCCCGGAATAGTCTGGTAATAAGTAACTTGCTGAGCTGTAGAATCGTCGAAAAAGCCGCTATCAGCTCGCCACAGATAGGTATAAGTGTCACTTGCAGGCAAGGCATTCAACGTGAAGGCGCCGCCACCACAAAGAGCCTGTTGGATCACTACGATCTGTGCTGCAATGGGTTCGAGTACCACCACAGTCATTTGATCCATAGAGGTATTACCACAGCTATCTACAGCCGTCCACTGATAGAGAATCTGATAACCACCCGGCAAGCTCTGTTGGCTTTCGCCAAATGTAATTTGAGGCTGGGGATCGCAGTTGTCAGTAGCAGTGACAATAGGCGGAGGGGGAAGCGTGTCACCAGCACCCAAATTAATTGTAAGATCGGCAGGCATACCACTAAGTACTGGCGCTTCGTCATCGATCACCGTAATAGTTTGTTGCGCAGTAACTGTATTACCACATAAATCTGTAGCTATCCAGGTCCGTAGCAGCTGCATACCGCAAGGCATAGCGACACTTGTCTCTTCAAAGCTGAGTGGCATCTCACCAGCACAACTGTCGATGGCTGTAATGTCATTGGGCACTACTGGCACCATCTCGTCGCAGCTAATAGTTACGTCAGCTGGGATGCCTCCCAGTAGCGGCGGCGTATCATCAACTACTTCAATTTTCTGCACTGCCTGGGTCACATTACCGCAGTCATCCGTAGCTGTCCACGTACGAATCAAGGTATAGCTGGCCAGGCAATCACCTGGTGTAATTGTTTCACTCAACAATACTTCCACTTTGACATCACAGCTGTCGATGGCCGTCACCAGTGCAGGATCAGGAACTTGATAACAAGAGACAGTTATATCTGCAGGAACACCAATTAGTTGAGGTGGACCATCATCCCCTATAACAATAGTCTGGGTAGCTACACCTTCATTGCCACAAGCGTCGGTTGCAATCCAGGTACGCACTATGGTTTCACCACAGTCATTGGGATATACCTCTTCAATAAACTGGATGGACACATCTGCCGAACAATTATCGATAGCTGTTACCGTGCCAGGCGGTGGCACATCAGGGATTTGGTTGCAGCCTGCACTGATGTCTTGCGGTACACCCTCTAACACTGGCGCTTCTGTATCTTGTACTATTACCGTTTGCTCCATTACAGCAGTGTTACCACACGCGTCCGTGGCTGTCCATGTGCGTATCAGCGCATAGTAATCGGGGCAAAGCTGCGGATAAAGCGCTTCATTTAGTTCAATAGTTACTTCGCTGCAGTCATCTACAGCTTCTACTTGAGGAACAGGTGGCACACTATCGCATTCTACAGTAATATCTGCAGGCATGGTCAAGAAAATTGGCGCCTCCGTGTCCTGAACCACAATCACCTGATCGGCCATCGAACTATTCCCACACTCATCCGTAGCCACCCACCGGCGAATCAATGTGTACTCACCCACACAAGTGCCCGGCAAACTGTCCTGAACATATAATAGCTCCGGCTCACTGTCGCAGTTATCCGTAGCCACTACGTCTAACGGCACAGCCGGTATCGACGAACATCCCGCCGTAATGTCCAAAGGCACACCCGTGATCTCAGGCGGATCCGTATCACCTACCTCTATCACCTGCTCAGCCTCCGAACTGTTCCCACACCCATCCGTAGCTATCCATCGACGAACCAATGTGTAGCTGCCCACACAACCGCCCGATATCGAGTCCTGAGTGAACAGCAAAACTGGAGCCTCATCGCAGTTGTCCGTCACCACCACCACACCCACACCAGGCACCGCCGGCACCGCCTCACAGCCCACACTCTCATCCAAAGGCACACCCGTAATTACCGGCGCCTCCGTGTCCTGAACCACAATCACCTGATCGGCCATCGAACTATTCCCACACTCATCCGTAGCTACCCACCGGCGAATCAATGTGTACTCACCCACACAAGTACCCGGCAAACTGTCCTGAACATATAATAGCTCCGGCTCACTGTCGCAGTTATCCGTAGCCACTACGTCCAACGGCACAGCCGGTATCGACGAACATCCCACCGTAATGTCCAAAGGCACACCCGTGATCTCAGGCGGATCCGTATCACCTACCTCTATCACCTGCTCAGCCTCCGAACTGTTCCCACACCCATCCGTAGCTATCCATCGACGAACCAATGTGTAGCT
>JALSGS010000028.1 GCA_026982695.1 Saprospiraceae bacterium | reverse complement strand
TCGAACTTCATCACCAAGTACATCTTCAGCCAAGATCACAAGATGATTGCCAAGCAGTTTCTGATCACGGGTATGATTTGGGCCTTGATCGGGGCCGCTATGTCGGTCATCTTCCGCTTACAATTGGGTTTTCCTGAGGAAAGCTTGGCATGGCTAAAGCCCTTGCTGGGCAAATGGATTGAGGTGAATCCGGATACGGGCATAGGGACACTCTCTCAAGAGTTCTACTATGCTTTGGTGACGATGCACGGTACTATTATCGTGTTTTTCGTGCTCACTGCCGGGCTGTCGGGTACGTTCTCCAACTTGCTTATTCCCCTGCAAGTAGGTGCTCGCGATATGGCCTCGCCTTTTATGAATATGCTGTCGTATTGGTTCTTCTTCCTGGCTAGTGTAGTGATGTTCTTATCGCTATTTGTCAGTACAGGGCCATTTGCTGGGGGTTGGACGGCTTACCCGCCATTGAGTGCTTTGCCACAGGCCTCTGATGGATCAGGTGTGGGTATGGACTTGTGGCTGGTTTCTTTGGTGTTCTTTGTGGTTTCGGTTGCCTTGGGTGGTATCAACTACGTAACCACAGTGCTCAACTTGCGCACCAAAGGAATGAGCTTGTGGCGCATGCCCTTGACGGTATGGGCGTTTTTCATTACGGCTATTATTGCGCTGTTGTCTTTCCCCGTACTGGTATCTGGCTTTTTCTTGCTGATGTTCGATCGCATGTTGGGCACCAGCTTTTACTTGAATGAAATCTACATCGGTGGGCAAGCACTGGATCACGTAGGAGGGTCGCCCATTTTGTACCAACACCTGTTCTGGTTTTTAGGCCACCCTGAAGTGTACATCATCATTTTGCCGGCCATGGGATTGGTGTCGGAAGTACTTTCGGTACATACGCGTAAGCCCATCTTTGGCTACAAAGCCATGGTGTATTCCATGCTGGCCATTGCCTTTCTGTCATTTATCGTATGGGCGCACCACATGTTTATGGCAGGTGTGAATCCCTTTATATCAAACTTCTTTGTGGTATTTACACTCATCATCGCAGTGCCTTCGGCTGTGAAGGTATTCAACTGGATTGCTACGCTCTATAAAGGCAATGTGCGCTACAATTCGGCCAGCCTGTTTGCCATTGGCTTTGTGTCGATGTTTATCTCGGGTGGCTTGACGGGAATCTTTCTGGGCAACTCGACCATTGATATTCCCATGCACGATACGTACTTCGTCGTGGCGCACTTCCACATCGTGATGGGTGTAGCGGCTTTCTTTGGCATGTTCGCTGGTGTGTATCACTGGTTCCCCAAGATGTATGGCCGGTTTATGAACGAGACTTTGGGCAAAATTCATTTCTGGGGTACGCTTATAGGTGCTTACGCGATTTTCTGGCCCATGCACTACTTGGGCATTGCCGGCGTGCCGCGCCGCTACTATAGCTTTGACAACTTTGATGCATTTAACCAATTCGGCACACTTAACGAGGTGATCACCGTTGCGGCTATTGTCACTTTCGGCTTCCAGTTATTATTCATCGTCAACTTTTTCTACAGCATTTTTAAAGGCAAGCGAGTCACTTCGACCAATCCTTGGCACAGCACTACACTGGAATGGACTACGCCCATACAGCCAGGGCATGGCAACTGGCCAGGAGAAATACCCACTGTGCATCGATGGGCATATGACTATAGCAACGAGACGACGGGCTATGATAGTGATTACACCATGCAGCATTGGCCTGTAAAAGAAGCACAGCGGAAAGCATTGAAATCATCATCACACCCCAACTAAAAACCATCTCAAAAAACCAAAGATGAATTTTGGAGGTGGAACAGGCGCCGGGCTATAGGGGTAAAAGGCTCCTAACCGGCGCTTTTTTTACACTCCCAAAGATCCGAGCTAGGCAATGCTTAAGAGTCAAATGCGAAAATCATGCGCGATATCGATAAGTTCTTCCACAAACTAAGCCTCAAAGCAAGTGATGAGGTACAGCTACTTAAAGAGCTAGGCCCCAGCTATTTTAGCGATGAAGACTTGCTCATACTCAAGGGACGATGCATAGAACGCCAACGCCTATCCAACCGGTTCAGCAAAGCCAACATGTGGTTCGGTGCAGCTACGCCCTTTCTCCTTTTGGCAGCCATTGTCCTTGGTCTGAGTGGCCAAATAGCCGTTGCCGCTACGCTGCTCAAAACTTTCCCCTTGGCCTTTGTCCTGTTCATCGCTATAGCACTACTTATAAAAAGAGAATTCGACAGTATCGGGCAGCTGGAGCTATGGATCAACCTCATCGATGAGGAGCTGAGCCGCCGTAGCCATCAACACACAAAATTCTGAGTAGCTACCTCACCATCTTTTTCGCCAATGACTACCTTTGCCCTGCTATGGCGGAAAAGACAACGGCGTTTCTCCTTTTAGGTTCTAATATTGGCCAAAGAAAGGCCAACTTGCATCGAGCCATTCAGCTGCTCGAACAACGAATAGGCCCTATCGTCGCAAAATCTCATCTATACGAAACCGAGCCTTGGGGCGTGCATGATCAACCACACTTCATCAATCAAGCAATTGCGCTGTGCACGTCCCTGCCCCCCACCACATTGCTCCACACCCTCAAAACAATCGAGCGTGAAATGGGGCGTACGCAGACAGTGCGCTGGCACGCACGCCTCATCGACATCGACATATTGCTATATGGCGACCACATCATAGAATCGCAAGAGCTGTGTATTCCCCACCCTGGCCTGGCGCAACGCAATTTTGCGTTAGTACCTCTAATGGAGATTGCAGCTACATACTTACATCCCGTATTGGGCAAAACAATTGAAGAGCTCTACTTTGGCTCCAAAGACTCGCTCGAGGTCTACCGTATAGAAGACGAATAAATATTTGGCAATGCCTCAACATGAAAACACAATACTCTTGACATCCCGAATACCCCATCGATTTATCACTATAGAAGGCAATATTGGTGCAGGCAAAACCACACTGTGCCAAATGATCCAACGCGACTTCGACTGTCACCTCATCCTCGAGCAATTTACCGACAATCCTTTTTTGCCCTTTTTCTACGAAAACCCAGAACGGTATGCCTTTCCCGTAGAACTATTCTTCATGACCGAACGCCACAAACAGCTGCAAGCCCATCTGTCTCGACCCGACTTATTTCATCAACTCATCGTAGCGGACTATTTCTTCGTCAAAACACTGCTCTTTGCGCGCAACAATCTCACCGACGAAGAATTTCGCCTCTTCAAAAAGTTGTTTCAGATACTAAATGCCTCCTTTCCCAAGCCCGATCTATTGGTCTACCTACATCGGCCCGTACCCGTTTTGCTCCAACACATCCGCCAGCGAGGCCGCAGCTACGAACAAGATATTCAAGCAGCATACCTCCAATCAGTACAACGAGCTTACTGGGAATACTTCCGTACAGAACAAACAACTCCCATCTTAGTCATCCACCTTGAAGAAGTAAATTTCCAAAACGATATTACTGCCTACCGGCAAATTCTGACATTGCTGAGCCGAAAATACCATCCAGGCGTGCACCACATTGCCACCGAGGAGTGGCAGCAGCTGCCCGAATTTCCCTTATCGACTACATTGACCAAGTAAAACTTGCTATGAAAAAAATACTCATTGCCAATCGTGGAGAAATTGCTTGTCGCATCATTCGCACCGCACATCAAATGGGTCTCGACGTCGTAGCCGTCTATTCCGAAATTGACAGAGCAGCCCCTCATGTGCGCATGGCAGACGAAGCCGTATGCATCGGGCCTGCCCCTTCGTCCGAATCGTATTTGCGCGCCGATAAGATCATTGATGCAGCGCTACAGACAGGTGCCGATGCCATTCACCCTGGCTACGGCTTTCTCAGCGAACAAGCCTCTTTTGCCCAAGCGGTACAACAAGCTGGATTGACCTTCATCGGACCATCGCCTCAAGCCATCGAGCTGATGGGCTCCAAACTTGCTGCCAAAGAAGCCGTAGCCAAATACGACATCCCCATGGTGCCTGGATCGCCTCATGCGCTCACCAATCCTGAAGAAGCTTTGGCAGTAGCCGAAGAAATCGGCTATCCTGTACTTATCAAAGCCTCGGCCGGTGGCGGTGGCAAAGGCATGCGCATCGTCCATACACCCGAAGCACTACCCCAACAAATGGCACGCGCCATCAGTGAAGCACAATCGGCTTTTGGCGATGGCTCGGTGTTTATCGAAAAGTTCATCACCCAACCACGTCATATTGAAATTCAGATTTTGGCAGATCGCCATGGCCATACGCTCTACCTATTCGAACGCGAATGCAGTATCCAACGACGCCATCAAAAAGTGATCGAAGAGGCACCTTCCGCTATCCTCACGCCTCAAGTACGCCAGGCCATGGGGCAAGCAGCTGTACGCGTAGCTCAAGCATGCCAATATGAAGGTGCCGGCACAGTGGAATTTTTGGTCGATGACCAGCTCAATTTCTATTTTCTTGAGATGAACACCCGCCTGCAAGTCGAACACCCCGTCACGGAAATGATCACGGGTATCGACTTGGTAGCCGAGCAAATTCGCATTGCTCAAGGCTATCCCCTGCGCTGGAAACAAGAAGACTTGCACATCGATGGCCACAGTATCGAACTGCGCGTATATGCCGAAGATCCCTTCAACGACTTTTTGCCCGCTACAGGCCAGCTAACGCGCTACGAACGCCCCCAAGGCCCCGGCATTCGCGTAGATGATGGCTACGAACAAGGAATGGAAGTACCCATTTACTACGATCCCATGTTAGCTAAGCTCATCGTACATGCGCCTACCCGCTTGGCAGCTATCCGACACATGCTCGAAGCCATCCAGCACTATCACATCGAAGGTGTGCCCACTACACTGCCTTTTGGCCGCTTTGTGTTGCGCCACGAAGCCTTCCGGTCGGGACAATTCGACACCAACTTTGTCGCGCAACACTTCACTCCCGAGGCATTGCGCCAACAAGATGAGCAATTTGGTAAAATTGCTGCACATGTGGCATTGCACACTTTTCTCGGGCAGCAGAACGAGCTACACCTACCACGCAATACGCGCTCGAACTGGTGGCTCAAACGCAAGGCCTAATCCTCATCAATCCACATGTAGTTCGTAAAGCATCAACTCTTTGCCCTGTACTGCCACCAATTGGCAAGTAGCCTGGCCTACCGATAGCAAAGCTGCACGTTGGCCTACCAGCTCTTGCCCATGGATGGGCTTTCCCTTTTGCCCATCGATTACATATAGCCTGCCCGATGGCAACGCACACGCCATATAGGCTTTGCCTTTCGGCAAAGGGAGCACATCGCACCACAATGGCCTTTCGGCAAATGAAAAACTACCCCACAAGCGAAAAGCGCTGCGCTCATAACCCGACCATATCAAACGCTTTTCAGCCAAAGCCACATAGTCTTTACGTGCATCGCCCACTACATCGGCAAAGGAAAAAGCATACACACTATCGGGTGACAGCTGAGGCAAGCGCAAGCAAAAACTGCGACCATCCAGTGCCACTACTTGAACCGTTCCATCGGATAGCGGCACGACAAAGCGCTTGCTCAAGCGGTGTACCTGCCCCTCGGGGCCACCTACTGGCACATCGCGGCACATCAGCTCAAAACGCAACTGCCCCAGTCGGTTGTATACGCGCACCATGCCTTGCCTATCGGCAAAAGCCAAATAGTCGTGTGTCGCATCCTGCAAGTGACAAACTGGCCATATTATTTCAGTAGGCATCGAAACATCTGCCCAAGCCTCTATTGGGCGCAAATAACTGTCGTACACCTGAATATTGCGCCCCGAAGGAACAAATAGCCACGGCTGACCATTGGCCAGAAAATCCACTACCTCCAATGGTGCTGTAGCTCGTCGGCTGAGCTTGAATGGCGAGGGCGACAAGTGGTGTCCTTGCCCATCGAGCAAAAGCACATGCTGGCCTGTATGGCACAACAATACGGACTGTTGGGCACGCGCCAACCACAAAGCACGTACTGCCCCGATCACTGGGCCATCTAAAGGAAGCGCCCATTGAAAAGTGCCTTCCCAGTCAAATACAGCAAGCCTAAGGTCGTTCAGCTGCACAATAATCTGATTGTTGACCACCCAAGGCCCACCAATAGTTTGCTTGGGCAGCGATACACGCCACCTTAGCCCTATATCATTTCCGGAAGATTGGCCAGTAGTTTTTTGCACCTGCAGGTCAAGCCGCCCATCGCCCCCAGTGCGGGCTACTACACTTAACACGCCCTCTTTGGGTAGCACTACCGGACATTGCCCATGCCCCCCCAGTTGTTGATACAGTCTCGGCCAAGCATCAAGTGTAAGGCGCATCCACATGCTCGCATCCGGCAAATGCATGCCCACATCTGCCAACCACTGCTCATCAGTAGCGAGGTGCCCACTACCACTCAACAGCGTCTCAAGCATGCGCTGTAGCGCTGATAGGCTGCCAGCCAGCATGACCACCGAATCGGCACGAGCCAGCCAACCACTACGCCCCTTCAAAGGAAAGGTCCAAATGGGAAACATGTGCCAATTATCTGCTTTTTCTGCACCTAATGCCTCAAGCACATCCCATGTAGCAGGTGGGGCAAAACACATCCCCCAAGACAGCCCACCAGCAGGCTGATCGGACAGCCACAAAACAGCTGGTACTTCCTCAGGCAATGCGGATAGGCCTACAGGATGCAACCATGAGGCTGAGCCAGCTATTACTAAGGGCATGTGCCGAGGCACCAACTGTAACAGAATGCCCCAAGCCTGTCGAGCCTTTTCAGACAATAAGGGTACCTCCTTCCATTCCAACTCACCCTGAATTTCATCCACTTGAAAGGACAAGTGCATTTCGCCGAAAGGCACCAGAAGCTTCATCCACCATTGCCCGATTTCGCCAGGCACCACAGACTTCCATTGGTGAGCCAGCTGAGGTAAGGAAAAAACCACTTCATCTACAGATGCAGGCCACATGGCTGTCTGACTTCCTTGGCGCCACGAAGCAATCGCTTCTTCAACCAACCAGGCATGGCTGGCAGCTACTATGTAGTCGTCAAGTAGGGTCCATGCACACCATTCAGCATCATCGCGATAGACTACCCACAAGGGATGCCCTTGAAAAGTGGCAGGTACCACGCGCCCTTCTAGCTGCATGATCGACAACACAGAATCGGCAAATGAAGGTTTGGTGTGGGGCGTCAGCAATAGCAGGCTAACTTGGCCATTGGCAGCCCAATACGCCCCCAGTAAAAGAGGAGAAGAGATCCCCTCGTCGGCAAAAAAGGGCATCCAGGTCGTATCTACAGGCCAACACCACCACGCAGGCAATACTGCCTCAGATGTAGTCCGCCAAGTAACGGCCATTCGAGACGGGATCATTTTTGCACGTGCATCAAGCGTTTTTTGACACGCCCATGTAGCAAGTACTAACACTGCACTTAGCCACATGGCCTTTAGTTTTTCTATGTTTGCAGAAAAAGCAAACACTCTCAAGTGTTTTTTTGACTTTAATACACAAAACGAATTGCTGCACTCATGAAATACCACAAACTCTTTATCGGTCTAGGAGCTTTTTTTGGCATGGCCGCTGTGATTTTAGGTGCATTTGGAGCACATTTTCTCAAAGCGCATCTCCCACCTGACGATCTAGCGAATTTCAAAACGGGGGTAAATTATCAGTTTTATCATGCATTAGGGCTCTTGGCTATCGGACTCATTCGGCACCGATGGCGTACTACTTTAATCAAGGCAGCAGGCCTACTTATGACAGTGGGCATTGTACTTTTCAGTGGCTCGCTGTATTTACTCGCCACCATGGACGCTGCCGGCTTTGCTTCCCTGGCTGCCCTGCTCGGACCTATCACGCCACTTGGTGGGCTTTGTTTTATCATTGCCTGGGCACTGCTACTGATCGAAAGTCTGCGCACACATCACTAATACGGTTTTTTAGCCAATAGTTTTTACTTGCACAATAACACAAACACATTTTTCTCTACCTCAACCCAAACAATATGCATTCAGAAATACAGGCCAAGTATGAAAAATACGTACACCACCTGCGCACGCTGAGTGACCTCAATGCCGCCATCGCACTAATGGCTTGGGACAAAGAAGTATACATGCCCCCTAAAGGGGCCCACTTTCGCGCCCAACAAATGGCCACGCTTGAAGGCATGTGGCATCAGAAGTTCACTGAGCCAGATTTTGTAGCACTGGTACAACACCTGCACGAGCGACACGAGCAACTCGACGAATCGGCCACTATCAATGTACAACGCACTTGGCAGGATCTAAGCCGAAGCCTAAAGCTAGATCGCCACTTTATCGAACGCCGATCACGTGCTACTTCTGAAGCATATCAGGCATGGCTTGCTGCAAGAAAATTCAATGACTACGAACGCTTCGCACCAGCTTTGCAAACACTCGTAGAAGTTAAAAGGGAAGAAGCGCAACGATTAGGCTATCAAGCTCATCCTTACGATGCACTACTCGAAACCTTTGAGCCGGGTGAGCGCGTAGCCCATCTCGAAGCTCTTTTCTATTCACTGCGCGATGCACTCGTGCCGCTCGTTCAACAACTCCAACGACAACCTCAAGTAAATGCTGATTTTTTACATCAGTACTATCCAGCAGATGAACAATGGGAGCTAGGCATCGACCTATTGCGCAACATGGGCTACGATTTCGAGGCAGGCCGGCAAGATCGATCCCCCCATCCGTTCACTATTAGTTTTTCCCCTCAAGACGTTCGCGTCACTACCCGTATCGATCCAAACAACTTGGCACAAATGACGTGGAGCTGCATCCACGAAGGGGGACATGCACTCTACGAGCAAGGACTTCCCACTACGCAATACGGGCTTCCTATAGGCCAACCTGCTTCACTGGGCATCCACGAGTCGCAAAGCCGCCTGTGGGAAAATCACGTAGGACGCAGCTGCTGGTGGTGGCAATATCACTATCCCAAACTGCAGCAGCGATTCCCCAACCAGCTGTCGCAGGTGTCCTTAGACGAATTCTGGCGTGGCATCAATAAAGTAGCTCCCAACCTCATACGAACAGAAGCCGATGAGTTGCATTACCACTTGCACATCATCATCCGGTTTGAGATAGAAAAAGCCCTCATCGAAGGTAGCCTCTCGGTAAATGAGCTCGACAAAGTGTGGAATGAGCGATACACTACATACTTAGGGATCACACCACCAGATGCTCGAAGTGGTATCTTGCAAGATGTACATTGGGGACATGGTAGCTTTGGTTATTTTCCAACTTATACACTGGGAAGTCTGTATGCCGCACAGTTCTTTCACAAGTGTTTGACAGATATTCCGCAACTGCCCGAGCAACTCAGCAAAGGCAATTGCCAAGCACTGCACTCATGGCTACGCGAAACCATACACCGTCATGGTCGCCGCTATCTGGCTGAAGAGCTTTGTCAAAAAGTTACTGGCTCAAAATTAGACAGTACGCATTTTCTCCAATATGCGACCGAAAAGTTTTACCATACATATAAAATAACAATATAAAAATACTCTTTGAAAAATTGTTCTATTTTTGTCCCGTGCTTCATGCCATTTTCTATTTTTTCATTTGCTAATTTTTTCACTAAAACCTTTTATATGAAAACTTTCACGTACTTGATCTGCTTCATACTGACGCTCGGGGCAAGCTCGGCATCTCATGAAGCTTGGGCAATTCAGCCTATTCATCCCGAGAAGATGGATGAGGTGGTTAGTGCTCACAGCAAAAAAGAAGCACGTTTTGCCAAACGAATGGATCGTGCTCAGAAGCGAATAGCCCGCATAGTGGCAAGAGTTGAGCACAAAATAGCGAGAAAAGGCATGGAGTCATCTGCCGCTGGAATCGATCTGCAGGACCCTGTAAAAAAATGGATGTGGTTTTGGATTTTAGGATGGGGTGCTGCAATTGTTTTCTATGTACTTGCGACTGTCCTCATTGTAGGTACTGTAGGCTCAGGCTTTGGGATAGCTGCTTTGCTTAGTTTGATAGGCAGTTTGTGCGGTATCTTTGGCACAGTCAGCCTCATTATGTGGATCGTAAAGATGAACTCCTGATTTTGTACTTATCCAATAAAATTTAAAGGGGAAGTGCCTGGGAGTTACGGCATTTCCCCTTTCTTTTTAGTAGCCTTCAGACATTCTCTATTACCACACTCATTCTTCCTCCAGTTGTTTGCGATTGCGCCACCAGATATATCCAATTGTACCCACCAACAGATACGGCATAGCTAACATGTACAGAATACCCGTATTCAGCCCTTTGCCTTCTGTTCCTCCATTCTTCAAGTTTGTCTCTGCAGAAAGGCGGCACATCGGGCACTGAGCTTCCACTGTTGTAGGCGGCATCATCAGAGCGAATACAACGCCTGCTGTAGCAAGCAAGGTATACAGCTTTGTCTTATTCTTTTTCATAGCTCAACAAATTATGATGCACACAAGCAAAGTTAATCAAATACGCTATCTATTGATAGTATGGGCGAATCATGAAGTAGAGCACAGGCCCTGTGACAGCCACATACAACCACAACGGATACACCCATTTAGCAAGTTTGCGATGTTTGGGGATCAAGTGCGTGTAACCTCGAATCCAGGTAAACAACACAAAAGGAAAGATTATCGCTGCCAAAACCACATGGGTGATGAGCAAGAAAAAGTACACATAGCGCACGAAGCCCTCGCCACCATAAGGGGTTTCCGGCGTGGTAATGTGATACAACACATATCCCAATAAGAACAAAAGAGAAGTAATCATCGCGACTGTCATGGCTCGCTGATGTGCCTTGATGCACTTCTTTTTAACTTGTACATAGCCATAGATCAATATCAGTGCAGTAAGCGCATTGAGTGTGGAATATATGGCAGGCAAAAAGCGAAAATCCACTCCTACTTCTATCTTAATCTGGCGCATGGCTGCCACCAAGGCCAATACGACAATCGTAACCACCCATGCCCATCTATCTAGCCGTTTAGCCAGTTGTTCGTTTTGCTGCTTCATTACTTATTTCTCTTTTTCGCGTTTGAGCACAATATCGGGTTTGGGCGGCTGGGGAATGAGCACAGCCAGGTGCTCCGCCAGTTTAGCCCAAGCTCTGCGTTGGGACAAGTCGTAGTAGTGCCGCACCACCAGCGCCGTGTCGGCCACTAGAGCACGTAGACCTCGTACCGAATCAGGCCAAAGGCTCGTCATTGCCTCATCGGCTGGCCAAGCTCGTTGCCACCCAGCACTGGGCAATGGCTGCTGCCTTTCTGGTACAGCGTCTGCCCACACCAGCATGCGCACACGTGGTATTGCTCCAAAGACATTCCACAAAGTATCAGCCCTTGCCCACGCCGTATGGGCTTGCTTGGCATCGAGATCTTTTCCTGGCTCCTGCCACAAGACGATCACATCGCCTGCCAAATCTGCCCATGTAAGGGTATCAGCACCCATAATCAATCTTGCCTGAGCCGTCAAAGTGTCTTTGGGGATAAGCTCGTTGTGAATGCGCTGGCGAAAACGCACTCCTTCTTTCAGGTAAAACCACGACACGGCAGGCAGCCCAAAAAGCACTAAAAGTGCTATCAACACGAGCCACCGGCTATACCAACTTGCCTTCCCATCATGTATGAAAGCAGTCATGTGTCAAATTCTATTGCCACAACACAATTCGATTACAGAAGTTTAGTTTACGCAAAAATGATTGCAGCCAAATGACAAAGGCGGAAAGCTCAAATACCTTCCGCCTCTGCACTTGCGATTCTGCCCAATCACACAATCATAGAAGCCATCAAAGTCAAACACGTACCTCCCAAAGTGCCGCATCTAAGAATAGCATACTTTCTCCTTCCTCGGCCTTTTCAGCTTTCTTTTCAAAAGCTTCCCGATATTCGGGATCCACCTCTGCACGACGCTCTCCCCAGTAATTGCCTTCCATCAGAAAAGCAATCAGTGCCCAAATGAGCAACATAGTAGGTAGCAGCACGCTCAAGCGCAAGTCACTTACCTCATAGGCCAAGTGCATAAAGAAATACACGATAAAATAGGCTTTATACAAGCTCAAGCCAATCATCACAGGGTACATAACAAATTTGGGCAATTCAAATCCATGAACGAGATGGCCATTGCCCAACAAGGCAATCAACACCTCTACTATGGTAACTACGCCAAGCAGATAAAGCCCTCGCATGGCTACTGCCTTGCCTTCTTCATATGAATGAGCCATTTTGAGCAATATTTTTTCGTTGATAAATTTTCCTTTTTCTCACTAGCCAATCAGAGTAGGTAAAACACTAAGAAGACAAAAACCCATACTAAGTCGACAAAGTGCCAATAGAGCCCCACTTTTTCTACCATTTCATATCCGTTCTTCCGCGCGCCATACACTCCATTGATAGAATTGATCAGGACAATGAGCAAAATCACCACGCCGGTGAACACGTGAAAACCATGAAAACCAGTGATAAAGAAGAACAAGGCACCAAAAGCACGTGGTCCGAACTCCAGGCGCTTCTCTTCCCCACTCTCGGTGCGATAGCGCCTCCGAATCCACTCACCTGTTTCGTGATCTTTGTGGATCAAATAGCCATCACCTGCTTCAAAGGTTTCTCTTTCAGCGCCTTCAGCATAAGGCTTTCCGTGTTCATCTTCTAAATACACTCCCGATTCCGTATGCCGACCAAAGGGATTAGTATGGATCGTGACGTGCTCTTTGGCAATAAGCGTGGTCCATTCCCAAGCCTGCGAGCCCAAGAAAATCAACCCTCCGATAATGGTGAGCAAAAGATATTTCACCACTCCGGACTTGTTTTCCTGATGGCCTTCGAGCACAGCACGCACCATAGTCACAGAGCTGGCGATGAGCACAAAGGTCATGAACGTCACAAAGATCAGCGGCGCATGGTGAATGCCAAAAGGTGCCGACGAAAACACAAAATCGGGATCGGGCCACGTAGAGCTACTGAAGCGCAAAGCCCCATAAGAAATCAGAAAGCCAGCGAAGGTAAAGGCGTCGGACAAGAGGAAATACCACATCATCAGTTTGCCATAGCTCGCCTTCATTGGCGGCTGCCCGCCCGACCAGCGATCACTCTCCTGCGTGTGCATGTCTTTTTCCAAAGCTACTTCTGCCATTGTTCAAGTTTTGTTGGTCTTCGGCCACAAGCCGTTTTCCTTGTTTACAAGTGTTAGTTTATCGATTTTGCAACCAATAGAAGACGACTAAATATACCCACAACAACCCCACAAAGTGCCAATAGGTAAGGGTGAGTTCTAAGCGCAACTTGCGTTTGGGGGTAAATTTTTTCAGTCGAAAGGCATGTACCAGGGCAACTGCTAGCACAGCCAACCCACCCAATACATGCGCTGCATGTACACCCGATACCAAGTACACGAAATCACCTGCAGGATTACGGCGCAGCTCTACCCCACGCGCAGCCAACTCTTGCCATCCCAAATATTGAAGTACTATAAAAAGTATCCCCAATGCAAAAGTGGCTATCAGCAACCCTCTATAAAGAGTTGTTTGCTCTTTTTTGAAAAAATAGTAAGACAATTGCAATGTGATACTACTCAGAATAATTACTGAAGTACTGACTAAAAAGATACTGGGCATCTGAAACTCCAGCCAGTTGCCAGCAGCTTGCCGCACGACATAGGCACTTGTAAAGCCGCCAAACATCATGGCCAAGCTAGCACAGCCCACCCACAAGGCAAATTTTAGTGGATGAATCTTATTTCGTCTCGGTGTCGAATATTCCGGCAATGAAGCCACGTGCATGGTTTTAAATTGATGTAGTAGTAAAAAATTGCCGGTTCATCATTTTGCTGCATTCAAAAAAGTCAAATCACCTTGTCAGCCCACCACACGACAAGCACCAAGGGCAAATAGAAAAATGAGGCAAACATGAGTTGCAGTGCCGTTTGCCGCGAAGGTGCTTGAAAGAAACGGATGCTGATCCACGTATACGCTGTACTCAACAGACCAATGCATACAAAAACACTGGTGCCTACAAAGCCCATCCACCACAACAATACTCCCAGCGGCACAAGCAAAGCCGAGTACACTACGGCCTGCCAGCCAATCGACCTATGCGGCTGCCCCTGTTCATCTTCGGGCACAAAGCGAAAACCCGCCTTTTTATACTCCGAATGCCCCAACCAACCTATGGCACTGAAATGTGGAAACTGCCACAAGAACTGCAGCACAAAAAGTAAAAAAGCTAAAAGCGTCAGCTCCCCTTGCGCAGCTACCGCACCGATCAAAGCTGGTAAAGCACCAGGGAAAGCACCTACCGTCACTGCTGCCGGCGTATGACGCTTCATGGGCGTATATAAAAAGGCATAACTCATCATGGCCAGCATTCCAAATACTGCTGTCCAAGGGTTAAACAAGGCCAAAAGCATCACGCCGACTACAGCCATCATGCCTGCCAACAATACACCACGAGAAGCACTCATGCGCTTAGCTGCCAGCGGCCGGTTGGCCGTACGGCTCATTTGGGCATCAAAGTCCTTTTCCAATACCTGATTGAGTGCGTTAGCAGCTCCCGACACCAGCAGCCCTCCCAACGACAAGATCAATACTTCTACCCAATTGACTGCTCCTGGCGCTGCGATCAAATAGGCCATTACCGCCGAAAAAACAACTGTCAGTGTCAAGCGGAACTTGATCAAGGCCAGTAGATCGCGCCATGCCGGTACAGCCTTAGAAGGCAGCGCCATAGCCGAAGATGAGGGTGCCGTATGTCGTTGTGTATTATTCAACTGCCTAAATATTTATTGATCCTTTGTTATACGGTGCATGTACATGCAAAACCAGGCAACAGATGGTGGTAGTGGCAGGCGAGATCAATGCCGTCCCATATCTTCTTCACCTGCGGCCAGTGGCACTACTTGAGGTACGAAGTCGATGCCGTTTTTGCTATAGTCATATGCCCAGCGCTGTACTGTAGGCAACTTGCCTTCCCAGTTGCCATGCCCTGGCTGTATGGGCGTAGTCCATTCCAGTGTATTGGCCTTCCACGGGTTGCGTTCCGTCACTTTCTTTCCATACCAGATGCTGTAGAAGAAGTTGATCACAAACAACACCTGCAAGAAAAAGACGACAATAGCTGCTACTGTGATGAATTCATTCAACACGGGGAAGTATGAAAATGCGTCAAAGTTGTCAAAACGGTAGTAGCGGCGCGGCACGCCGGCAATGCCCAAGTAGTGCATGGGCCAGAAAATCGCGTAAGCACCTATAAGCGTACCCCAGAAATGAATTTTGCCCAAAGTCTCGTTCATAAACC
>JALSGS010000027.1 GCA_026982695.1 Saprospiraceae bacterium | reverse complement strand
ATCCAGCAGCCAACAATCAGAACCTATACCTCTAAACTTCACGCTAAATTTCAAACTCAACTCACATATCCCATCTTCTAAAAAACATTCTGCCTCCCCGGGACTGTTGATCTGTACCAGCTTGCCCTATGAGGCTCCTGGACTCTTGTAGGCTTTCGTATTTTAACTGTAGCAGATAGAGAAAAGATCGTCCTATGTTAAGAAGAACACCCATATACACCCTCCTCTTTTATTAGTATTTTTATTCATGATTTCACAAAAAAATGTAAGGAAGATGCAATATAACAAGGTAGATACGCACTATTCGGTGGAGCTACAAGGCAATGCCCAGCTCATTTTATGCAAGAGGAGTTCACGCGCATTGTCGAGGTCACATGCACTTCCGGATGTCCTGTCGTCACACATGCCGCCACGGCAGAAGGCAGACATGCGCCGCCCCTGTATTGGCCGGCGTGCAGACTATCGAACACGGCGATGGTGGCACCTCCGAGGTATTCGAGCTAATGGCGGCCCATGGCGTAGCGCTCTACCCCACGCCTGCGGCGGCTGAGCCCATCGTACAATACCGTGGTTGGGAAAAAGGCATAGCTCCCGAGTTAGCTTGCATCTAACAAAAGTGCGCGGTATTTCAAGCAGCACTCAAGGCAGGTTGTACCCCATTGTGATTGGAGGCGACGTAGGTGTCTTCCCTCATGGCAACGATGGGTGGGAGCTGGAGCTCATGGTAGCCTATGGCATGCCCTCTCGAGGTATTGCAGGTAGCCACCTTGGTAAATGCCCGCATATTTGGTCTCACGGACCGAGGACGTATAGCCGCCGACCTGCTATCGTGGATGATCATCCTACCGAACAGGTCAGCGATTTGCCACGAGTGTATGCCGTGAAAAAGGGTGCCAGTGTAATCGCAGTACTCGATAGTCATAGTTTGGCACGCATGAGGCATACCAAATCTACTAATCCACTAAGGGATTGCGCACCTTTAATAAAATAAGGCCCAAATGACACTCGATTTTCGAACTATACTTCCAGCCGTAGATTTTCCCTTTTCCGTTTCTTATCGGCATCAGATGGTGGCCCTTGGCTCCTGTTTTGCCGAACACATTGGCCATCGCTTGCAAGCCCGAAAGTTTCGCTTACTGCTCAACCCCTTTGGCATATTATATCAGCCGGTTACCATTGCTGACAATCTCGAACGGCTCGCCCAACAAGATCCGCCTTTCGGCGAACAAGACCTGGTGCAACGCGATGAACTGTGGTTCAGCTGGGCCCATCACGGCTGCTTTGCCCACTCCGATCCCGAGAAGCTGCTCGAAACGATCAATGCGCATGCCATACAGGCACGCCAATGGCTGCAAAAAGTACAGATCGTATTCCTCACCTTGGGAAGCGCATATGTATTCCGGCACAAAGCCTCTGGCCGCATCGTAGCCAACTGCCACAAAATACCTGCTGCACATTTCGAGCGCTATCGCCTCTCGATCGACCAAACTATTGAGGCTTGCCAGCGCATCGTCAGTGCCCTACACCAGCTCCACCCACATGCCGAAAGACTACAGTTCGTGTGGACGGTCAGTCCAGTGCGTCACTTACGCGATGGGCTTATCGCCAATCAACGATCTAAAGCCACACTCGTGCTGGCCGTGGATCACATCGTAGCCCACCACGACCGATCCCATTACTTTCCCGCTTTTGAACTCGTGTTGGATGACTTGCGCGACTACCGCTTCACCGCCCCCGACATGGCTCACCCCAATGAACTGGCACAAGAATACATTTGGCGCTACTTTTGCCAAACCTTGCTCGATCCTGAAGAACTACCGCTGATGCGACAAATAGAAAAGATCAATCAAGCCCTCGCACATCGCCCCCTCTACCCTCACACCCAAGCGCATCGAGCATTTCTCCAAGGCCTACACCAACAAATCCAAAATTTGCTTGTCGAATACCCCGACTTAGACTTTCGCCACGAGCTAGCGCAAATCCAGCGACAGATGGCAGACGGGCCATAACCTCGGTACAGCAGTACCTAAAATGCCTGGCTATTGGGCAACACTGCATGCAAGAAGCTACTACATAGTTCAATAGCTGCCAAAATACCGACGCAAAAACCACTCCATGGCCAGTAACCCAAGTATGAGGGAAAAAAGCCATTTCAGATGAACCAGTGGCCGTGTGCGCGTACTGGCATATACAACGGGCTTGGCCTGCGGTGAATCTTCAAGTAATTGTGCGACCTGATCAACTTGATCGAGGTATAACAACGCGCCACCTTGTCGCTCGGCCAGCTTCCGAAGCAACACGTGATCAGCTGTAGTGGCATAAGCCTCGAGCTGTATGGGTTGCACGCTAAAACGACCTTGAGCCTCAAAGGGCGTTCCGGCATAGGTTACTCGGGCCCAATAAGTATATTCACCTACAGGCAAAGCGCCCGCATCAAGACGATAAGCTCGATCGGTCTTGTCCATTACAAAGGTATACTCGCGTCCTTGTATGTCACGTATCACCAAGGTCACATCGGGCTCATTGACTAGTTCATATGCCGGATTGTACAGTTCGGCGTCGAACACGATATGTGCGCGCTCATCAAAGATGTTTTTCGGCAAGCTTACGCGAAAACGCCGCTTGTCATCTTTTACTGAAAGGTACTGCACGGTCTTGTAGATCAGTTCATCTACCAGTTCATGTCGCTCGTGTTGGAGGTACTCAAACAAGCGCCAACGCCACAATCCCTCAGCAGCTAGCAAGCCGATGCGTACCCCTTGGCTTTCGCCAAAAAGCCAAAGCGGATACTGGGTATCCACCTTGCCAATGCGCTGCCAAAGCCATACTTCGGTTGCTGGCCCTTGCTGATAGTCTCCGAAGGGTGCTTGTACAGGAGGCCATACTTTGAGTTCAGTGGCCAGGCGCTCGTCCCACTTGAACAGACTAAACTGAGGCTGCACCCACCCTACTACATCGTTGAGCTGATCACTTCCCGCACGAATAGTGAGTAAGTCTTGTACTTGATTTAGCCTTGCCAGATCAGTATGCGCACCTACAATGAACCAGCGCGGTATGCGATGCCTGTCCAATTGCTTCAATATGCCTTCGATCGGAAAGCGCTGACTAGGCAGCTGATGCAAAATGACAAAGTCATAGCTAGCCACATCTACTGTCTGGTCTTCGGCATATGCCACTGTGAGCTCGTAATTCTTCTGAGCATCTAAGATGCGCCTGATCGCACCAATATCTGGATGAGCGCCATGAGCCAATAAGAGTATCTTTTGGCGTGCGTCGAGCACTTCGACAAAGATATCACGGCTATTATTGAGTGAACTCACCTCATCAGGCACAGGGCTGAGGCTAAACCGATATCGGCGCACACCGGGTTGGTTGGCTTCGAGTGTCACTTCTATGGTTGTAAAAAAGTCATCTCGTTCGATATCAATGGGCAATTGTTGCAAGCTACGCAACTGGCCATCGACCACTTCCTGTACGCGTAGCTGTGTGCGTGATCCCTTGCAATTAGTAGCCGCCACATCTGCCTGTACGGCAAAGCGATCACCCAGATAGACAATTTTGTTGAAAAACACCTGCTTGAGCAGTAAATCCTTGTCGGGCACGGTATCACCTAAAGCCACCACATACAACGGTGCATTGAGGCGCTGTGATGCATATAGCGGATTGGCGCCTCGGTTATACACGCCATCTGTAGCCAAGATAATAGCACCGATAAGTTGGCCTGCAAAGCGGTCGTATAGTTGTCTGAACAACTCGTCGAGATTCGTCGCCTTGTCGGCAAAAGATGCCTCTAACCCCGGCCGAACTCGTTCGCCGAAGCTAAACGTGGCCACTTCATGAGTTTTAGTCAACTGAGCTGCCAATCCCTGTAGCGCTGTTTGTAACTTAGTCGTATCAGCACCCAAGGCATTCCCTACGGATTCTGATACGTCTTGTGCCACTACTACGATGGGCTTTTTGACCTCAGTCACTACTGAACGCAATAATGGCTCGAGCAACAACAAAGCTATGAGTGATACCGACAAAAGCCGAAGGGCAGCAAGCAGATAAGGCAGGCGAGGTGCCATTTCGCGAAAGCGCCTATCACCTCCATACAACGAAACTGCATAGAGCAAGCCTGCCGCTAGGCAAAACAGCACATACCAGGTGGGATATTGAAAGGAGATTTGGCTCATTGCATTGGGTGATTTTTTGGCTATCCTTTAGAGGCAAAAGCCAGGCCAGCAAAGTAACGAAATGTAGCCGAGTATGGTATCATTTCAAAAGCTGGAGCTGATAAAGCAGTTTTTCTATTTTCACCACGTGCTGCCCTAAGTACACCGCTTCGACCAGTTTTTGTTTGTTTTTACTTGCCTTAACAGCATGCAATGGTACAACTCACCCTCATCGATCACTTGCTATTCATCTTCTTCTGTCTCGTCCTACCATTAGGCAGTATGACGCGTACTCCACAATCTATTCATGAAGTCACTTGGAACTACGAGATGAAAGTAGCACTCTATCGGAGCAATGCCATCATGCTATGGATTGCTGCAGCTATATTGACAGGCGCTTGGTGGCTACAGGGACGCCCATTGACTTGGCTGGGCTTTCAACTGCCATTACCCGACAAAATGCCCCAATCGCTCTTAATCGCGGGCAGCTTTGTCATCCTCTATGCCGTTGATAGTTGGCGGCAATTAGGCACCCCAAAAGCACGTCAGCTCACGCAAATGCGATGGCAGCAGCTCACGCCCTTTGTCCCCGCCAGCTGGAAAGAATACCGAGCATTTATTCCTCTAGCAGTTGCAGCAGGCATCTGTGAAGAAGTTTGGTTTCGAGGCTTCTGTATCACCTATCTCATCCATCTAATAGGTATAAATGGCCCCCTCGACGCCATTGTAGTAGTTAGTGTACCTGCCTTGATCTTTGCACTTAGCCATAGCTACCAAGGTGGAGAGGCCATGTTTAAAATTGGTGTATTGTCGCTATTTTTCGGTGTGCTCTTTCTCACCACGCGCTCATTGCTATTGCCCATCACATTGCACGTGCTCGTAGACTTGAGTAGCGGTGCACTCTCTGCCATCTACTACAAGGCAAAAGAGGCAGAATAATACACAATGAGCTACCCTTATCTTTCCTCTATGCTGGCTAAGCCACAGGCTCCGCCTTTGAGTCCTCTTCTTGACTTTGGGCCTCATGGCCATTAGACACCACAGGTGTGGAAGGCTTGTGCAAGCTTACGCCTAAGGCAATTTGCAGCACCTCTTCCATCCGCTTGACATAGTGAAACTGCAGGTCCTCTATATAGTGGGGTTCGATCTCTTCGACATGCTTGCGATTTTCCTCACTTAGAATAATTTCTTTGATGTGTGCACGCCTTGCTGCCAGAATCTTTTCCTTGATGCCTCCCACGGGCAGTACTTTTCCACGCAAGGTTATCTCCCCTGTCATTGCCAAAAATGGTTTCACCGGCTTTTTAATGAAAGCCGAGGTCAGCGCCGTGAGCATGGTAACACCTGCAGAAGGGCCATCTTTAGGGATCGCACCTTCTGGTACATGGATGTGAATGTCTGTTTCTTCAAATATTTTTGGGGCTAGGCCTAAGTCTGTTGCATGGGCTTTGATAAAGCTCAGTGCCGTGGTGGCCGACTCTTTCATCACATCGCCCAGATTGCCCGTGATGGTGAGCTTGCCCTTGCCCTTGCTAAGCGAAGTCTCCACAAACAATATTTCACCACCTACAGGCGTCCAGGCCAAGCCTACAGCTACTCCTGGCACAGGTTCTTCTTCATAAGATTCTCTGGAAAACTTAGGTGGCCCCAATATTTCGCGCAAGTGCCCTGGTTTGATCACCTTGCTGTAAGGCTCCTCCATAGCTACCTTGCGGGCTACATAACGCATCACAGCTGCGATATGGCGATCGAGCGAGCGTACGCCTGATTCACGAGTATAATCTTCTATGATACGTATCAAAGTAGCTTCTGGAAGACGCACTTGCCGGCCATTGAGCCCATGTGCTTCGCGCTGTTTAGGCACCAGATGGCGTTTGGCTATTTCGACTTTTTCTTCTGTAGAATAGCCACTCACTTCGATGATTTCCATGCGATCGCGCAATGCTGGCTGTATTGTCATCAAAGTGTTGGCCGTAGCAATGAACAGTACTTTTGACAGATCATACTCTACCTCCAAGTAGTTGTCATGAAAAGTAGTGTTTTGCTCAGGATCGAGTACTTCGAGCAAGGCAGAAGAAGGATCTCCTCTAAAATCAGTGCCCACCTTGTCGATCTCGTCAAGAATAAACACTGGATTGCACGCACCCGCCTTGCGAATACCCTGAATGATGCGTCCTGGCATAGCACCTATATACGTGCGCCGATGGCCTCGAATTTCAGACTCATCGTGTAATCCCCCCAAAGACATACGTACAAACTTGCGCCCCAGTGCCTCAGCAATACTCTTACCCAAAGAAGTCTTGCCTACACCTGGCGGGCCTACCAGGCATAAGATAGGTGCCTTGAGATCTTTTTTGAGCTTTAGCACAGCCAGGTGTTCCAGGATACGTTGCTTGACTTTTTCCAAGCCATAGTGATCGCGATCGAGAATTTTGCGCACGCGCTTGAGGTCAAAGGTGTCTTTGGTACACTCCTCCCACGGCAAATCGAGCAGCAACTCCAAGTAGTTGAGCTGTACAGAATATTCAGGCACCTGCGGATTCATACGGCGCAACTTGTTGAGCTCACGCTCAAACACCTCTGCTACCTCTTCACGCCATTTCTTTTGCTCGGCCCGTTCTTTGAGGCGATTAAATTCCTCTTCTTGGGGGGTTTGTCCTAACTCTTCCTGTATGGTTTTGAGCTGTTGACTCAAGAAATAGTCGCGCTGTTGCTTTTCTATATCGCTGCGCACCTTCGCCTCTATCTGCCCCTTAAGCCGCAACAGTTGCAACTCGTTGTCCAATTGCTGGAGCAAAGCTTTGGCTTTTTCGAGCAGGTCATCTTCTTCGAGCAAACGCTGCTTTACCTCTACGGGCTTGTTGATATTGGAAGCAATGAAGTTGAGCAAAAAGGTGCGATCCTTGATGTTTTGCAACACCTGAAAAGCCTCAGACGGGATGTTGGGTGAGATTTCGATAATCTCTCGTGCAGTGTCCATAATGGAAGAGATCACCGCTTCGTACTCCAGCTCGCTCTGAGGCTGCTTGTAAGGCAACAACGCAATGCGCCCCAGTAGCATGGGATCCTGTTGCAGCAGCGCTTGCAGGCGAAAACGCTTGCGCCCTTGTAGCACGGCTGTCGTAGTACCATCGGGCATGCGCACTAGCTTCACGATACGCGCTATCGTCCCCACGCGGTACAAGTCGTCGAGAGACGGCTCCTCCATTTGAGCATCCTTTTGCGCCAGCACACCTATCAATCTATTGCCCTGATAGGCAGTACGTATCGCTTGAAGCGAACGCTCGCGCCCCACCGTGATCGGTACTACTACAGAGGGGAAAAGCACGGTGTTTTTGAGCGCTAACAAGGGCAATGTCTCTGGAATATCTTCTATCATTTCGTCCTCGCTTTCCAGCTTGACGTTCAACATAGACATTACATCTCCTTCCTCTTCAAATCCGGCATCTAATTGCCATTCGTCAAACATAGGCCGATATTTTTTGGATGTGTAAAAAACGCCAATCCTACGTCAAAGTGGCAGCCTTCGGCCCTTTCATAAGGCGGCGCCAATAAGGTCAATATTCATGCCATTGACAAAACGCCCACATTTTAATTATAGTTGCTCCTTTTCTCGATCGCAAATAAGACAACTTGGCAGTACGTACCCCTTTTACAGGCCCGCAAGACATTACTTTTACCTCATCAACAGACACAATGTACTTGTCTTTGCCCAAATCACACGACAATGAGCTGCTCAACCATGTGGTTTATTCTTACGGTGGCCACATAGCACGAGCACTTTCAAGCCCATTACATCCTATCGGCGCACAACAGGCTCATCTTCAATGCGCGAAGCCATGCGTTGAATGGCGTCCACAATTGCATCAAGTGCAGGGGGGTAATCTACATACTGAATACCCGAGTCGTCCTTACCCCAAATAGCTACAGTAACCACTTTGCGGCGCTGCCCATAGGTCACAGCTAGGCGCAAGGGAATGGGTCGAGGCTGACGGAGCTTCCGTTGGGCACACAGATGAGACTGACAATCGTACATGCGCTCCATCTCGAAAAAGCCCTGTGACAAGATAAAACGGGCAAATGCTTCCAATTCCTGCCGAGGGATATATTTTCGAGTAACAACCAGGCCATTATGTACACTTTCGAATTCTTTAATGAGCCGCCCATCATTTTTAATGACAATATAATCTTTCAGTACAGGGTCAATTCCACCATAAAACCCTCCACCAATCAACTCGATGTAGATATACGGCTCATATACTTGTGGTTGGTTTCTACGCACTATAGACCTAAACTTGGCCCACAATTGGCGCTTTTTTCTTTGGGCAGCATAGGCCCACCATCTGCCATTACTATGCGTTGGGTGCGTGCGCGTATCCTCTACAATCACCTCAGGCAATTGGTTAGCCGGCCGTTGAAAAGGAGCATCCCGACTTTGTACTCGCACAAAATGATATTGATAAGTACCTCGACTGGTGGGTTGTTGAAACTCAAGCACCAAGAGCCGAGTGGTGATCTGAGCAATTTTAAAATGTGGTATCTCGCCAAAAGCGTAATACAACCTCCTGTTATCAATGCGCCATTGCCCCTGACGCGACTTTCCATTCAAATATTCCCAAAAGCTGTTGTCATATCGAAAGTACAAATACCAATCATACTGTCCATCTGCCCGGTGCACAATGGTATTGGATTGTAGATGTAGCGTGTACGTATATCTCCATTTAGTCTCTATTAGGAGCTGTTCATCTACCGCACCAAAAGAAGCTCTATAGGGCTGCTGCTGAGCCCAAAGCACTTGACTGAATAAGCACCATAAGCTTATCCCTATAAGCTTGCCACTCAAACTTCGCACATCGTTCATGGGATAGGTCGGTTTGCCCATTTTCTCAAAAGTATGTGTGTGGCACTTGATTTGTGGGGCTACAAGAACTACATATTCCCGAGCCCCTATATGCCAATGCTCAATTTCCTTCCATCACACAAAGACAAGACTCCAATGTACATTCAAATATTAAATATATTGCCATAATTTCCAAGCATTTTCCATGCTATCACGCAAAAAAAGCCCCTGCCGCTCAAGACGTCAAGGGCTTTAGTGTTGCCTTTTGGCAAATATTTTACGAGTATTAAAACTTAAACCCAAGCGTGAAGACAACCTCTCGCCAGCGCACATCTGTCTGCACCAAGGACTTGGGCGCTACTGCTGTTTGATAAGGCCGATAGCCTTCAGAAAAGGATTTGACGCGCCAAGCAAGATCCGCAAAAACGCCTCGTTCGCGTACACCCAACCCTACACTATAGCCTACCCTCACCGAGCTATCATCTATATAAGGTGAAGTGCTGAGCTGAAAGCCTCCACGCAAGCGAAAAATTTGTGCAGCCCATTCCGCACCTACTCGCCAATTTAAGGCAGTAGTATACTGGGTGTAGATTTGGTCATTCAGTTCTTGCTCGTATTGAGCATCTTCTGTACTAGAAGCCCGATAAAACTCAAAGTAAGCTGTGGCATAATCTACCCACTCTACCGCTGTACTTACAAAGCCCGATCTGCCGAACAAATACCCTGCACTGATAGACGCTCGCATAGGGGTACGCAAACGATATTCGAAAAAGCCATCGGGCGACTCAGACTCAAAGCGATTCGAGCCACTGAGCGTGTATTCATATGCCATCACTGTCTTGTAAGAGTCCTCTAAAGAAAAGAGTGTGGGCGTTTGAAATGAAAAGCCAAAACGAGCAGCTTGTGAGGCGCGATAAATTACCCCCAAGCGTGCATTGACTCCTGTGCCCCTAGTAGTCAATCGTTCTTCAAAGCGAAAGCGGTCAAATGTAGGGATCTCATCGGCAGGGTCCTCTTCTTCATAGGTTTTATATTCAGTATAGTACACAAAGGGTACACCCACTACTGCACCGATCAGCACTTTTTCGTTGTAGTTGCCAGCCAAACCTATTACCAGCTCACTTATGCCACCACCCGTAGCCACCTGCTGCCTTTTAAATACTTGTGTGCCGATCGGGATATCGTTGATGTACGTGCGCTGATCATTGGGGTCGGGATTGAAGATCGCACCTATTTCATAGGCCAGCCCAGCTTCAAAGCCATCTAGCTGATCGGGAGTCAAGCCATCTGCCAGCTCGACAAAGCGATCGGTGTAAGAGCCTTTCGAAACGCCTTCATAGTAAAAGCGCTGGCGATAGTTGCCTCTGCGCACTACACCCAAGCTGAAGTTAAACGTTTTCCAAGAAGAGGCACGAGGTCGAGAAGCAAGTACAAAAGCCGCTTGCTGAAGCCCAAAATGGTCGCGCTTGCGCGAAAATGTACTATTAGCTTCACCTTCCAACTGCGCCTGAGTCCGAATGCTAAACAAAGAAGGAGAAAAGGTAAACTCACTGCGCCTAAAAGCGGCTAGCCCAGCAGGATTGAGCACTATCGCTCCAAAATCGGCCCCCAACGCCTCCAACGAACCACTCACGCCCAATGTGCGGGCTGACCCACCCACTTCCCACATCGAATAGCGCAACGCATCGGAGGCCGTTTGCCCCGCCAGCACTGTGATCTGTACAATAACCAGTAGAAATGTGATACAAGTTCTAATCATTCCAAGTTCTTTTTGGGGATTAGTTCCACTTTTATACAAAAAAGCGGGCGAACAATGCGGCATCATCCACCCGCTTGCAAAACAACGCATCAATAACCTGACTGTCCTTTTATTGGCAAGCTGTGGCATAGCCTATTCTCTTCCCTTTCTCTCAGCATGCGGAAAGGAAGCCACCTACACAAATACAAGAACCCTCAGGCGTGGCGCGGTCCTTTACAATACGAGGTTCTTTCTCACCGAACCGCTCTGCGTTTTTAGTTCCCCCTTCTCCGAGGCGAATGGCTACGCGAGCTACCACTTGTAGAGCGATTCGAGCTACTACTGCTCCGCATTTGCCCACTACTCGAACGAGAAGGGCTGGAGTTTCTCGGACTGCTAAAGGTCGGCCTACTACTACGCGAAGGGGTGCGGTAACTACGTGAAGGAGTGTTGTAATTGCCGCCTTTGGAGGCGCGATCTTGATATCGAGTCCGATTGGGAGAAGAGGATGGGGGCGATGCGCGACGCGTGCGTGGTGGCACGGGATCAGGTGCAGTGCGACGTGCACGGCGGCGTTGTTCCACTTGTCGGTCTTTAACTCGACGGCGCGTGGCAGGTGCCAATCCCGGTTGTGCATCAGTGGATGCTTTCACTTGCCGATCGGGCCGTGCAGGAGGGGCATCATCAGTCGGAGTTCCTTGGCGCGTAGTAGCAGGTGCCAACTCTTGATCTGCATTTTCCTTTCGCACTGTAGTGGTGCGCCAATCAGTACTACCAGGCTGAAGCGTTTCCCGAGTAGGTGCAATGCGTGGAGTGGTGGCATCTACGGGTGGTTCGCTGTCAGGGCCGCCTGTGAACTTGCCATTAGGATTGCGCGGCGTCTTGATGGCCCCTGTACGACGCGGACCATAATGGGTGTTCCCACCCATAGAAGAGTTGTCATTGTACCACCAGTTGCCGCCATAGTAATTGCCATACCAACCTGTGCTCCAATACGGATCGTAGTAGCTGTACCCATACCAAGCGCCACTATAATAGTAGTTGTTAAAAATAAAGTTATTGCTATACCATCCTCCGTTATAGCAGCCCCAGGGGCTATTCCAGCGGTTCCACCGCCGCCATCGCCGCCAAGCCCAGTAATCGTAGTCGTTGTACACGTAAATGCTCACTCCTGGTTGATAGAATGGATCATAGAACCAGCCATTAGTATAACAGGCATCGAAATATCCAAAGCCAAAATAGGGGCGGTGAAAGCGACGGATGCGCGAGCTGTAATAATATTCGTAATAATACTCATCTTCGTCTTCGTCATAGCCTTGCTGGGCATAATAGGTCTCTTCCTCATCATAGCGCTGTTCATCGTCGGTTTGCACCGACTTATCTACTGGTTGATCCATCGCACCATATACGATCTGCTCGTCGGTTTTGGGATTGTAATATAGATCATCCCATTGGGCCTGCACTACAGGTACTGCACACCCCATTGAGATGATTAATACAGCAAGAAGAAGTCGAAGCATTTTCATCTTTCACTGGTTTTGCATTGAGCAATAGGTTTGTCACCGTCGCAGCTCGAAATTATTACTTTTGTGCCGCTTTTTGCGTTAAAAATCTTCAAAGCCCCTCAAATAGGTGTGTTAAACATGTCTAATACGCATCTTAACACTTAGCAAAACGTGGCACAAAAAATGTTAACATGTAGACTCTTCCACCTCACTATCAGCCCATAAAGAATACAGTTAAAGTATTCAATTGTTGCGAGGGGCAGTATTTGCCGAAAGGCAAAGAAATGTGGCACTTTTAATTGAAAAGAAACCAGCAAACATGGCCAAAGAGATCACACCACGAAAAGAAGATTACGCTCAGTGGTACATAGACATTGTCAAGAAAGCACAGCTGGCTGAAAACTCAGCTGTGCGGGGGTGCATGGTCATCAAGCCCTATGGTTATGCCATTTGGGAGAATATGCAGGCCCAGCTCGACCGCATGTTCAAGGCCACAGGACACAAGAACGCCTATTTTCCACTCTTCATTCCCAAAAGCTTCTTGAGTAAAGAAGCCGAACATGTCGAAGGCTTTGCCAAAGAATGTGCGGTAGTCACACATCATCGCTTGATGAATGACCCCAACGGTAAGGGTGTAGTTGTAGATCCAGAAGCACGTCTTGAAGAAGAACTCATCGTACGCCCTACCTCCGAAACCATTATTTGGAATACTTATCGCGACTGGATCCAGTCGTATCGCGACCTACCCTTGCTGATCAATCAGTGGGCCAATGTAGTGCGCTGGGAGATGCGCACCCGCCTCTTTTTGCGTACAGCTGAGTTCTTGTGGCAGGAAGGACATACAGCGCACGCCACGCGCGAAGAAGCAATCGAAGAGGCAAAGCTCATGCAACGCGTCTATGCGGAATTTGCCGAAGAATGGATGGCCATGCCCGTGTTGCAGGGCGTCAAGACGGCAAACGAGCGCTTTGCGGGCGCCGAAGACACTTATACCATTGAGGCGCTGATGCAAGACGGCAAGGCACTCCAGGCTGGTACCTCTCACTTTCTAGGCCAAAACTTCGCCAAAGCTTTCGATGTGAAGTTTCTCAACGAGCAAAACCAAGAGGCATACGTGTGGGCTACTTCTTGGGGTGTCTCTACCCGCCTCATCGGCGGCCTGATCATGACGCATAGCGACGACAATGGCCTAGTACTGCCTCCCAAGCTGGCACCGGTGAAGGTAGTCATCGTACCCATCCCCAAGCCACGTACCGAGATCGATGAAGTGGCACAGCGCTTGATGCGCGAGATGGAAGCGCGAGGCCTAACGGTAGAATACGACACAGACATGAAGAAACGGCCAGGCTTCAAGTTTGCCGAACACGAGCTACGCGGCATCCCCGTGCGTCTGGGCATCGGCATGCGCGACCTGGAAAAACAACAAGTAGAGGTGGCCCGTCGCGACACAGGTGAAAAAACTTTCGTCCCCATTGATGGCGTAGTGGATTACGTCGTGCAACTGCTCGACGACATCCAGCACAACTTGTTCGAACGAGCTAGAGCCTTCCGCGAAGCACATACTACCACTGTAGATACCTTTGACGAGTTCAAGGAAGTCTTAGAGACCAAAGGAGGATTTGTGTTGGCGCATTGGGATGGCACTACCGAAACAGAACTGAAGATCAAGGAGCTGACCAAAGCCACCATCCGCTGCATCCCCAACGACGTAAAAGAAGAGCCCGGAAAATGTATCCTAACGGGTAAACCGTCCAAATATCGGGTCGTCTTTGCTAAAGCGTATTGATCTGCTGCAATTTCATCGGCCTTATCCCCCTTCGAGCATAAAACCTCGAAAGGGGATTTTTTTACAGTGCACGTGCCAGTCCTACCGAGCTTACGAGAAGGGAAAAAACAATAGTTTTTTGGTGTCCAACAAACGACCCAACCGCGACAACATGGCCGAACAGCTACCCGATACCGTACTACTGGAACGCGCCCGACAAGGCGAGCAATCAGCATACAAAGCACCTGTCCAAATTCCACCAGGTCGATATTAGCCAGCTCATGGAAGAAAGTGGCCCGCCCACGTAAACAATGAGATGCACCACGCAAGGCTCTAAGACAAGGCATCGGTATAGAAGTAGGGGACATCGCCACATCATCTACGCAGACAAAATACAAGTTGCGCACCTCACCACATGCATTAACAACCTCTCAAAACACGCTTGCTGCTCACATAAGTACGGGCGCTACGAGCAGCGCATAGCTTGCTCTTCTCAAAACTGTGGAAGCATCCATTCTCCACTCCAGTACAAGACAAGTAAAAGTACACACCTGCGTTACACTCGTCTAAAGGGCAAACGTACATATGCAACCACACCACGGGCAGTGTTCCCCTTCAGATGACAACACATAGGTACAAAGCTCAGGCCTGACTGAGCTTCAGCCTGGCACTTGGCATACGATAGTTTTGCGAAAGGCTATCTCCTTTCAGCAAAGTCTGTTGTAGCACGCTCCGCACCGACAAGTATGCTCACCTACATCTCCGTGCAAGACACACATGGCCACAGCAGCTTGCGACCAGGTAGCTGAACGGGGAATAGCACTACCTTTGCTGCTGTACCAAAACCGCAATTTAATGGCCTTTGTATCCGAAGTCGTCATAGAGCGAGTGCTGGACACACTTGCCACTACTCCACCTGATCGCTACGAAGTGCTGGTCGTATCTTTTGCGGAAGCACAACCAGTATTAGCGGGCTGGCTCGTATCTGACAGTTTCGATATCTTGACAGAAGCCGAACGCGAGTATTTGCTCTATTTGGCCCTAATTGTCTGGAAGGCTGCACTGGAAGCCCAGGAAGTGCTGCCGCGTGTAGACGAAGCCCGCATCAGCGAGCTGGAAGAGCACAACTGGACTATACTCAACAGCACCCAGGGAAAGACTTTTCGCGATCGCCTCACGCCCTTTTTTGAAGCCTATCCACAAGAAGACCTTTTGGCCTTTGTGGAAGATGCCCTTGCCATCGACGAGTTCAGCGAGCAGGAGGAGCTGCCCGAGCAGGTCGTCACCCGAGAAGGTCGCGAACCTCTTTTCATTGGGCTGAAAACCATGATCGACGCCTTGCTCGTAGCACCTCCTACCAAGGGCTGAAACCGCGCAAGCGGTGCAGTAGCTGAAAAGGCATCGAATGGTAGCGCCAAATGCGAAAGTAAGGCTCTTGCACAGCACCAAAAGCCATGCGCAGGGGCACCACCTGCGGCAGCATACTCCCTTCAAAGTCGAAAACCTGTATACCTTGCTCAATGGCAAAACATATGGCATGCCAGGTGAGTAGTATACCTGCTCCACTGCTCCGCAATTGGGGATCTTCGCCGGCCAAGTGATACCAGGCACGTTGTGCATCGAAAATCAGATAGGAAGCCGCATGCACGCGCCCCACCGCATCGCGCGCAAAAAACAAACGACGCTGAGCACGTGCTGCCAAAACCGCATCGAGCCTCACCAACGAGTCATACGGATAGTAAATGCGTTTGCTCTGCCTTTGAAAGCTCAATTGATTGATGTGATAGAATAGCGACAAGTCTGCCTCGTGACTCACCTGCAAGCACTTTTCCGCCTTTCGGATATTGCGACGTACATTGCGATTGGCACGGGCCCATACTGAGAGGGGAGAATCTAAATTGCGCAGCACGTAGGTGTAACGCGTCGTTTGGCGAAAGCCGCGCCAATAAAAAGGCAAATGGTTGGTCACGGTGGGTGGCAAGTCCTGGATAAAGAAGGCCAAAGGCGGCAGTTGGTCTAGTAACGCGTTGTAATACTTGTAGGTATGCTTCAGCTGGCGCACTTCCGGATGTAGAAAAGGGCCCATGTGCTTCACATGCAGCGGCATAGTTGCATAACGCCACCATGCCAAGCGCTTGACAAACAAAGGCCACACGGCCAAGACGGCGTGGTTGTGCTGCACGACCAAAGGCACCCATCCCGATTCGCCGCAACAGGCATCAAGATACCACGGCTGCAAAAACAAGGGCACATCGGGCACTTGTTGGCAAAATTGTTCGTATGCCTGTCGGCTCATAAGTCGCATTATCTTCGCAGGCCAAAGTAATCAAAATGCAAGAGTTCTTCCGACAATTCATACCGCCAGCATGGCGGTGGTGCTTGCGTCAGCAATACTTGAAATTGCGTGGTTGGTGGTACGCTGGTCAGCAAGTGGAATGTCCATGTTGCAGGGGGCGCTTCCGCAAATTCTTGCCTATGCGGCGTGGCGACTTTCCCCGTCAGGGTGCAATCTGCCCAGCTTGTACGGCCATGGAGCGTCACCGCATGCTGATGCTGTTCATAATGCGTGACACTCCACTACCAAGGCAGCCCATGCGCGTGCTCTACCTAGCACCTGAACCTGGCATCCAACAACAGCTATCGTCCTGGAGGCATCTCGACTATGTGAGTGCTGACTTGAGCTCGCCGATAGCCATGGAGCACTTCGACATTCAGCATATCCCCTATTCCAAAGCTTCTTTCGATGCGATCTTTTGTGCCCATGTGTTGGCCCATGTGTTGGACGACCGGCGCGCACTGGCCGAGCTGTACCGGGTATTGCGACCTGGCGGCACCCTCTATCTGCTCGACTGGCCCGACGCGCAATTGCCGCAGACACTAGAAGCCACACCTCCCCTTTCGGCCTCAGCACGTGCACTGCGCTTCGGGCAGGCGGATCGCTGGCGGCGATACGGTCGCGACTTCGTGGCACGCATCGAAGCAGCAGGTTTTGTTGTGCGCGAAATGGCATTTGCCGAAAGGCTGAGCCACGAGGAACGAAAGCGCTACGGCATCCGCACCGACGAGCGGATTTACTTGTGCCAAAAGGAAAACGAATTGTAGTCAGCTACCACCTATAGGCCCACCCTGTGCAAGTCCCCACAAAGCCACACCACATAACAGCAAGCCCAAAAATTCGCGCACGATCTCTACATGCGGCAATTCGGCCTTCATCTGTCCCGTAATACTGGGCATGCCCTCATGAAGCCATTCCACAAAACCTGGCAGTAGGGTAGCTGCCCAGATCACAACCATCGCAAGGCCCACCCATATGGCCTCACTTCGGTATCGGCCAGTTAGTGCCAAGGCATAGAGTAGTGCCACGTAGCCATACATAGCTATCCATCGGATGGGATCGGGATCATTGTACTGTAGGGCAGCAGCTAAAAGGGAAAGGATACACACAAGGGCATAGATCCATCGTTTCATAGATATTTCATTTACCTCAACCCAAACTGATTGCGCAATACGAGTTAAAAAAGAGAAGCGAGCTTGTAGACAGCACACTGCCTACCGTTGGCGAAAAAAATGGGGGTCATGATGCGTTCATGACTCCCCATAACTTTCACCCTTAAGTAGGTAATTTCTCTATTATGTTTTAAAGCGTCTGTTTCACTTCCACTACTTCATAGCATTCAATTTCGTCGCCCACTTTAATATCGTTAAAGTTTTTGATCGATATGCCACATTCCATGCCACTACGTACTTCTTTGACGTCTTCCTTGAATCGCTTAAGCGACAGGATTTCGCCATACTGGCCTTCTTTTGTGGGATAAATCACGATACCATCTCGGATGACGCGCACATAGCCATTGCGCAATATCTTGCCTTCAGAAACGAAGCACCCCGCCACAGTACCTACTTTACTGATTTTAAACACCTGGCGCACTTCGGCTGTGCCGAGGATTTGCTCTTCGCGCTTGGGCTCAAGCATACCTTCGATAGCTGACTTGATCTCTTCGATAGCTTCGTAAATAATCGAGTAAAGCTTGATTTGTACGCCTTCGCGCTCAGCCAGCTTGCGCGCACCTACTGAAGGGCGCACCTGGAAGCCGATAACGATCGCATCAGATGCTGAGGCAAGCAGTATATCTGACTCAGTAATTTGACCTACTCCCTTATGGATGACGTTGACCTGTACGGTTTCGTGTGAGAGCTTTAGCAAGCTATCAGAGAGTGCCTCTACTGAGCCATCTACATCGCCCTTGACGATGAGATTGAGCTCCTTGAAAGTGCCCAAAGCTAGCCGGCGGCCAATTTCGTCGAGGCTGATGCGTTTTTGAGCACGCGTAGCTTGTTCGCGCAAGATCTGTGCGCGGCGGGCTGCCACTTGACGGGCTTCTTGCTCGCTGTCCATCACTTTGAATCGCTCACCTGCCTGAGGTGCACCATCGAGACCTAACACGGCTATGGGTTTGGAGGGCCCAGCCTCCTTCACGTGTTGCCCCCATTCGTCAAACATAGCCCGCACTCTGCCCGAAAACTCGCCAGCAACGATTGGATCGCCGATATGAAGGGTACCATTCTGTATCAGGGTTTTGGCTACATAGCCTCTACCCTTTTCGAGTGCGGCCTCTAAGACAGTACCTATTGCTTTTCTATTGGGGTTAGCTTTGAGCTCGAGCAAATCGGCAACCAATAGCACTTTTTCGAGCAGTTCATCTACACCTGCACCCGTTTTGGCCGAAATTTCTTGACATTGATAATCACCTCCCCAGTCCTCGACCAAAATATTCATTGAAGCGAGCTCTTGTTTGATCTTTTCAGGATTGGCGCCTGGTTTGTCGATCTTGTTAATGGCAAAAATCATGGGTACACCAGCAGCCTGTGCGTGACTGATGGCCTCACGCGTTTGCGGCATGATACTGTCATCAGCAGCGATGATGATGATCGCAATATCGGTAACTTTAGCGCCCCGAGCACGCATAGCCGTAAAGGCCTCGTGGCCTGGCGTGTCGAGGAAAGTAATGCGCCGTTGGTCTTCGCCTACTACTACTTCATATGCCCCAATATGCTGGGTGATACCACCTGCCTCTTTAGCCACCACATTGGTATTGCGGATATAGTCGAGCAAGGTAGTCTTCCCATGATCGACGTGCCCCATGACGGTGACGATGGGTGCACGCGGTACCAGATCCTCAGGGTTGTCTTCTTCAATATCTTCTTCTTCGGCTTCTTCCAAGTCGATAAACTTTACTTCTTTGCCGTACTCGGAAGCTACTAGCTCTATAAGTTCAGCATCGAGGCGTTGATTGATCGAAACGATGACGCCCAAGTTGAGACAAGTAGTAATCACTTCAGTGGGCGAGACGTCCAGCAAGTTGGCCAGCTCTTGCACAGATACGAACTCCGTGACTTCGAGCACGTCGACATCTTGTGCCTGCTGCATTTCGACCATTTCTTGCTTTTCGCGGGCACGCTCTCGATTGGCTCGACGTTGTCGCTGGCGTTTTTTCTTGCCTCCGCCCGACAATCGAGCTAAGGTTTCCTTAATTTTTTCATCGATTTCCTTTTGCGAGACTTCCTTTTCTTCATCGCGCTTGCGGCCTCGACGACGGTGGCGTTCTTTTACCTCACTACTAGCTGAAAGGCTACGCTGGCCTTCGATGGGTTTGCGCTTGCGACGACGACGACGCTTACCTGGCTTTTCATCATCGGAAGAGGCTACGGGCTTGGGTTCGGGTGTTTTCTCTTTCTTGGCGCTCTTGTCCGCTACATCAATTTTGCCCAAGATCTTCAAACCGCGCAGTGCAGGCGTTTCAGCCCGCACGAACTTTCCTTGGGACGAATCTTCCGAAGCAGAGGCAGGGGGGGCATCGCTTTCCGTAGTGGTAGGTATTGTTTTTTCTTTTACTGGTTTTTCTTCAGCTGCGGGTGGTGATGGTGACGGGGTATCCGCCATCGTTTCAGCAGCAGGAGGGGCAGTATCCTGAGATACTTCCTTTTCAGGGAGGTCCTGCGCCTTCTCAGGTGCGACCTTGGCTTGCTTTTTTGTACTAGTCTTTTTGTTTTTTTTCAAATCGATCTTGCCCAAGATCTTTAGTTGAATTTTGGGCTTTTGATCTTCAGCTGGCTTCTCTGTTTCCTCCTTAGAAAGAGGAACTGGAGTATCATCAGCTGTATCGGGTGTCTTACCTTTGGTCGTAGTGGGTTGAGGCGCTTCAGGAGTAGCTTCCGTTTTTACTGCTACTTGTATTTCTTCCTGTTGGGGCTTTACCCCTACGGACGGTTTTTTAGGCTCAGCACTATGCGGGGAGGCAGGCTGAAGCGAAACATCTGGTTTGTTGAACACAGGAGGTTTGAACGACAAAGGCGACTTCTTCGCCTCTTCGTCTGTTTTGCTTGTTGTAGGCCGGGCACCGATCACCAGCTGATCGGCTTTTTCTTTAGTCGCTCTCGACTTTTGGAACTTCGCCAATAGCTTCTGCTCCATTTCCTCCGTGATCTTGGTAGTAGGCTTGTTTTCAATTTCAAAGCCTTCACTTTGGAGGAATTCGACAAGCGTGGCGGTTCCTACGTTGAGCTCCTTTGCTACCTTTACTAACCTTTTAGCCATTAAGTCTTTTATCAATTTTCACACTACTGTGTGCGCTTAAGTTAAGCGGACACAGTTTCTCAATTTTAATGCTTTCCAGTGTTTTGGGAAGTTAGATTTTTCGTTATCAGTGAATGCCTGCCGGATTATTTGCTTTTTGTTTTGTCTCAGAGAGCATCGACACCTCGCATGCCTCTTTCAAAAGGCCCCTGCCAAAATGCTGTGCACTATTTAATATATTAATACATATATATCTTGTGTGCACGATCGGAACTCGGCTTCAAGATAGCTTTTGCTCCGGACGTGCAAAGATAGAGAAAAAAGCGGGGGAAAACTTTCTTTCTTGCCCGTTATCGCAATGGGACTAGAAAGGCGGGGCAGTTTTTTTCTTCAAAAAGCTACCCCGCCCGACCAATCACACATCTTCTTCTTCGAACTCTTCGCGCAGCACGCGCAATACTTCATCCACGGTTTCTTCTTCAAAGTCGGTACGACGCATGAGTTCTTCTCTACTCAGAGATAAGACGTTGCGCGCCGTGTCGCAACCGATTGCTTTGAGGCGATCGATCACCCATTCATCCAGTTCATCTACAAATTCGTCTAAGTCCACATCGTCCAGCTCATATTCGTCTTGTACGCGATATACATCGATCTCATAGCCTGTCAAGCGGCTAGCCAATTTAATATTAGTTCCGCCCTTACCTATAGCCAGCGACACTTGATCGGGTTCGAGATAGACGGAAGCTCGATGGTTTTCCTCATCCAACTCAATGCTACTTACCTTAGCAGGTGTGAGCGCTCGTTGAATAAATAGCTTGTCGTTGGTCGTGTAATTGATGATATCGATATTTTCATTGTGTAGCTCGCGCACAATGCCGTGAATGCGTGAGCCTTTCATACCGACACAAGCACCTACAGGGTCGATGCGATCATCGTACGACTCCACGGCTACTTTGGCACGTTCGCCAGGAATGCGTACAATGCCTTTAATGGCGATAAGCCCATCCTCAATTTCGGGTACTTCTTGCTCCATGAGGCGTTTGAGAAATTCCTCATCAGTACGCGATACAATTACTACAGGGGTATTGTTTTTCATCTCCACTTTTTTGATCACACCACGCACCATATCGCCTTTGCGGAAATAGTCGCGCCGCAGGCATTCACTGCGCGGTAGCAATAGTTCATGCCCTGTGGCATCATCAATGATGAGTACATCTCGCTTGAGGATCTGGCTTACCTCTCCTACTACCAGATCACCTACGCGCACAGAATAACGCTTGTAGATCTCGTCTTTTTCCAACTCCATGAGTCGGGAAATCAGCGTCTGGCGAGCTGCTTGAATAGCTCGCCTACCAAATTCAGATAGGTGAAGCTGTTCGTAACACTCTTCCCCGATCTCGTAATCCTCTTCAATGGCTTTGGCTTCTGAAATCGCTATTTGCGTGCGATCGTCCATCACTTCACCGTCAGGTACGATCTCACGCACGCGCCACAGCTCTAAGTCGCCTTGCTGTGGATTGACGATCACGTTAAAGTTTTCGTCCGAACCATACTTTTTTCGAATCAGCGTGCGGAACACGTCCTCCAACACGCGGACCATTGTCGGCTTGTCTATGTTTTTGTTATTGCCAAACTCGTTGAAAATTTCAGCAAGGTTTATATTCATGTTAAACTGTTTTTATCGGTTTAAAAACGAACTTGTACCTTGGCTTCGGTTATTTCGTCAAACGCAACAGTACGCATCTTTTTGACGTAGTGCATTTTCTTCTTTTTTGCCGCATGCTCACGGCTGGCCTCCTGCACTTCCAGCACTACCCCCGAATCGGATACTTCCATGAGTTTACCCTCGCATCGTTCACCTGATGCGAGGGTTAGGGCCAAAAAACGCCCTATATGCTTGGGATATTGGCGCCGCAGCATGAGTGGTCGGTCTACGCCAGGTGAAGATACCTCTAGCACATAGGTATCGCCAGCCCATCCTTCCTGGTCGAGATAACGTTCCAAATAACGGCTGATGTGCTTACACTGATCGAGGGTAATGCCCCGATCTGCATCGACAAATACTTCGATGCGGTTTCCCGGCTGCACCCTTACCTCGAGCAAGAAGCAATCGGCAAACGCTGCTTCTGCAAACTTAGCTACGAGCAACTGCTCCAGCCTGTTGATGAGGTTTTCCATGCTGCTTGCCCTGTTTTGAGCTTTTTATGTCAAAAAAAAGAGGGAACGATCGTTCCCTCTTTTCGCACTTTTTGAGCTGGCGCAAATATAACAACTTTTTGCGTTGCTTCACAAAAATTGCTCGCACTCAATGCAGGTGACAAATGCGATTAACCTTTCACTTTCGTGAACAAATTGTCGGTGCAATTGTTTAAGGCAGCTGGTCGAGCCAATGGAGATCTTCAGGCTGATCCAGATCGATTTGGCCCTTGGGAAAAGACATCTCGATCACATGAGACAGCTTATTCCATACTTGTTTAGCCCCTTGGGCTCCATCGCATTTGGCCAAATCGTCAAAGCAACTTGCAGCAAAAAGCGCTGGGACGCCTTTGCCTACTGTATACCGACAAACTATTGCCTGCGGTTGCACTTCCAGCCAACGAGCACGCATTTGATCCAATAGGTGTGTGGAAAGGAAGAGTTGATCACATACGGTGAGCAACAAGGCAGCCGGCATCGGCCGAAGTTGTTTCACCCAACGAGCAGCTGTGGCAACTGAAGTACCTATTCCCTGCATATAGTCGGGATTGTGGATAAACTGAACGGGTAAACCTTTGAGTACTTGCATCACGCGCCCGGACTCAGCCCCCACGACCACACCTACTGGGTGGTAGTCTGAGGCCAGCAGTTTGCGCAGCTGCCAACGCACCAGCGGCTCACTTCTCACACGAAGCAATTGCTTGGGCTGGCCCAATCGACACGACATACCTGCCGCTAACATGACTGCTGCTATGTGATCTGCATTTTTCACACCACATCTATACGCATATGATCACTCGCTACAAAGTTGTGAAGATACTATGCTGGCCAGGTAGGGTTCACCACCGCTGTGCTCGGTAAGGGTAGCGCACGTGATATTGCTGCTTGACCATGTCGAGCACACGGCCGCGCAGCTCATCGATGTGCTCGCCTGTAACGGCCGATACAAAGACGTTATTTTGGCCATACCGGCGGCTAAGCCCTTCGTGCAGTTCGCGTTCAATCTCGGCTTGCTCTTGGGGTGTGAGTAACTCATCGAAATGGCGTTGGCGATATAAATCCATTTTATTGAACACCATGAGCACGGGTTTTTCCCCTACTCCCAGTTCTGATAGTGTTTCTCTTACTGTAGCAATATGCTCCTCAAAAGCAGGATGCGCGACATCTACTACGTGAAGTAGTATATCGCTCTCGCGTACTTCGTCTAAGGTGCTTTTGAAACTCTCGATAAGGTGATGAGGCAGCTTTCGTATAAAGCCCACTGTATCCGATAACAAAAAAGGCACGCCTTCGTAGGCCACTTTACGCACGGTAGTATCGAGTGTGGCAAACAGCTTGTTTTCCGCAAACACTTCCGACTTGCTTAGTCGATTCATCAGTGTAGACTTGCCCACATTAGTATAACCTACGAGCGCGACGCGGATCAACGCTCCTCGTTGTTTGCGTCGGGTGGTGTTTTGCTGATCAATCTTTTGGAGGCGCTTTTTAAGCATGGCAATCTTATCGCGCACGATGCGACGGTCTGTTTCAATTTCTTTTTCACCCGGACCTCGCATGCCAATGCCACCGCGCTGGCGTTCCAGATGCGTCCAAAGGCCCCGCAGGCGGGGTAGCAAGTATTGCATTTGAGCAAGTTCTACTTGTGCCTTGGCCTGTGCGGTCTGTGCCCTTCGGGCAAAGATGTCGAGAATAAGCGTAGAACGATCTACGATTTTTCGCTTCAAAGCTTTCTCGATCAGCGCTACTTGCTTGCCCGATAAGTCATCGTCGAATACGACCAAGTCAACTTCGGGATGAGCTTCGATGTATTGGCGAATCTCTTCAAGCTTGCCGCTACCTATAAAAGTGCGCGGATCGGGATGAGGTAGTTTTTGTACAAAGCGCTTGACGGTACGTGCCCCAGCTGTCAGCACCAAAAATTCGAGTTCATCGAGGTATTCATCCACTTGCCCTTCCGATTGGGCGCGCGTGACTAACCCCACTAAGATTGCTCGCTCTTCCTCTTTTTTAGCACCAATGCGTGCCTTTTCGCCTAAAGTCCAGTTGTTGTTACTCATTCAGGTGTTTTTCGCGTTTTTTTGCAAATACACATTCGTACGATAAATCGCGTCAAAACGTACATGGCTAACAGCTCAAAAGCCAAATTGATTTATTTTTATTTAAGCCATTGAGCGGGGTCTTGTTTTTGTTTGCCATGCCATAGCTCAAAATGCAGTACGGAAGTATCATCAGTAGGGTTAATAGCTACTCGACCAAGTATATCGCCTGTTTGGACAGACTGATCTTTTTCCACAATTACTTCATCAAGATTGGAGTAGACGGTGAACCACTCGCCATGGGCAATCAGCACTAAGTAGCCACTGCCTGGTACAAAACTGGTAGCTACAACTTTACCTGAATATACTGCGCGCACTTGGCTTCCCTTTTGGGTGCGAATGTCAATGCCGTTGTTTTCTATTATCACGTGTGCTAACGAAGGATGAGGCTGTTTGCCAAAAGGTCGTACTACAGTGCCTTCAGCGGGCCAGGGCAGGCGTTTTTTGAGTTGGGCAAAGCTACGCGAGTGCGCCTTTTTTGAGGAAGGTGCTTTGCTAGGAGCTGCGCGCCGCAACTGAGCTTCTCGTCGCGTCATTTCTTCCCTGATAAGTGCTTCTATGGCGCGATTGAGCTTTTCGCGATCGCGTTGTTGCCGCTCTAATTGCTGGCGCAGGCGCACTTCATCATTTTGGAGGTTGGCCAACAGTGCTTTGTGTTCGCGTACTTCATAAGCAAGTAGCTGAGCCTGGCGCTCGGCCTGGCGCAACAACTGTTGTTTTTCCTTGCGACGTGTTTCCAATATCTGGAGTTTGTGAGCCAGTGTCTGACGCGTCGACTCGATGAGCTGAGCTTGCCGCTGGCGATATACTTCATATTGACGCAGATACTGCCAGCGCAAAAACAATTGGTTGAAGTTGTTGGCCGAGAACAAAAAGAGCAAGGGTGTATGCTGCAATTTTTGGCGCCAAGCTAATTGCAGCATCCGGGCATATTCTTCTTTGAGCAGGCGCAAATCGCTTTGCAGCGAGTTGACAACTTCTACCGTGCGACTCATACGCCACTCCAGCAGTTCGAGCTCCTGGTGCAGGATCGCTATAAGTGCTTCGCGCTGACGAATCTGCCGTTGAAGCGTTAGGACTTGCTGAAGGGTAGCGTCCTTATTGGCACGCGTTTCTTGCAGGATCTTATGCGTGTGCCGAATCTTTTGCTCCAGTGCCTTACGACGCAGTTCGAGTTCCTGACGCGACTGCGCACCCCCTCCTGCTACAAGCAACACACATACTACTGCCAACACACTCTTCTTACTCCACCTGTGTATAATGCTTCGGAATATCAAATTTTATCGTTTTGGGTTTATCCACTTCCACCTTGGAAAACGCGACCGTAACTTGCCAAAATCCAGTAGTCGGCGTGAACACTTCCAAATTACGAAAATAGGAAAAAAGCATTCCATCAGCCATTGGTTGCCACCGCTCGAGCCGATAAATCAACTCCTCATCGCGCATCGGGTCGTACAAACGCATTTTATGCAAACGCCACGTAGACGGTGCACACCACCAACTGCCCTCGAAACGCTGCCCCTTGGACTCAAGCACATACATCGTACTATCGGGGCGCACATGAAATGTTTTGCCCAAAAAGACAGGATTGCCCCACAGCAACATTTGCCACTCGCGAAAGCCAAAGGGCAGCCCTAACCGACGGCGCACCCATGCAAAATCAGCAGCCAAATATTGCTTATTGAGCCTGTCGATGAGAAATACGCTATCGGGTCGAAGCAATAGGCGCGCTACTTCTATATTGTACTTCCTAAACACCCACATAAGCACGCTATCGCGCCGGCCTCGCACAATAGCACTAACTTGTTGGCTACCCTCTGGACCTACCCAATCAATACGCGCTTTGGCACTCAACCACTCGGCACGCAGCTGGTGGCGCCCCATCTGCTGCAATACTTCTGAGGCCGTGTACGACTTTTTTAGCAAAGTGCGTCGGACTCGTGTGGCCGAGTGGCACCCCATTGTAGCTAAAGCCACCATGACCAGAAATAGCCCTACCTGCATTTTACCTTTGCACATCCACCGACTAACCGAGTTAGTTTTTATCATGATGCAAATAACGTTTTCAGAAGGTACAAAAGTTGTACACTTGCCTGCTATAATGCAAAGACCACCTCGAGCACACGCCTTGTTGGTGCTCGGTCACGGCGCAGGTGCACCCATGACACACACTTTCTTCGAAACTTTGTGCACTGGCCTTTCGGAAAATGGTATTGCCACACTTCGCTTTAATTTCCCCTATATGACTGAAGGGAAAAAGATACCCGACCGGACTGCACGAGCCACAGCCACATGGGAAACAGTTTTGGCACAAGCCAAACAATGGGCCGAGGAACTACCGATTTTTGCCGGTGGCAAATCCTATGGCGGGCGCATGCTCTCTGTGCTATTTGCCGAAAGGCCAATTCCCGAAGTAAAGGGCTTGATATGCTACGGCTATCCGCTGCACCCACCAGGTAGGCCCGATCAATTGCGCGCTGCACACCTCCCCCATATTACACATCCGATGCTATTCTTCCAAGGTACGCGAGACGCATTAGCACAAGTTGCACTTGTACAACAGCATCTAACTACATTGCCTCAGGCAGAAATAGTGCTTATCGACTCAGCTGACCACAGCTTCAAAGTGTTGAAGCGCAGCAGTATCACACAAACACAAGTATGGGACTTGATCATACAACGCACTACTGAATGGATTGCCCATCTAATAACATGACAAATGCTCACCATGGCTAATGATACGCATACTTTTGCATCCATGCCACATCGCGGAAAAGAAGTAGCTACTTTATTGCTGCCACAACCCTTTATCTCCCAATGTAACCAATGGGGCCGAGCACGGCAGCCATTTCTCTTTTTGATTGACTTCAAGGGCATGCGCCCAATGCTATGGCCACTCGATCACATCGATCCCAATATCCTGCAATATCAGATTGGCCCGTGGAGCAACTGCCCGCCAGCTCGCCCATTCGAAGGGCACTATTGCTGGCAGATCTCACCTCCATCTTTTGCCCGCTATGCACAAGCATTCGAGCTGGTACAAGCAGCACTGCATCGGGGTGATTCCTATCTCATCAACCTCACATGGCCCACAAAACTCACTACCGACCTAAGCCTATACTCGATCTTTGCGCACAGCGAAGCCTGGTGTCGGTTATGGTGGCGCGACCATTTCACAGTGTTCTCTCCAGAAAAGTTCGTGTGTATCCAAGGGCAAACAATCTCGACCTATCCTATGAAAGGCACTATTGATGCTCGCCTGCCCTATGCCCGTGCCCGCCTGTTGGCAGATGAAAAGGAACGCTCCGAGCACATGACAATCGTCGATCTACTGCGCAACGATCTGTCACAGTTGGCCAGTAACGTGCACGTACGGCAACTGCGCTACCTCGAACTCGTACCCACTCGGCAAGGTCCACTATGGCAAGCCAGCTCTGAAATTTGTGGCTCCTTGTCCCCCAACTGGCCGCACCGTCTAGGCCACATTTTGGCAACACTATTGCCCGCCGGCTCGGTAACAGGTGCACCCAAACGCCGTACTGTGGAGCTCATCGAAGAAGTTGAGCCGTATGCGCGCGGCTACTACACTGGCATTGCAGGCATCTTTGACGGCCAATCGCTGTACAGTGCTGTGCTCATCCGCTTTATTGAACAAACGTCTGAGGGCCTTATCTACAAAAGTGGAGGCGGCATCACAACCAATTCTGTATTAGAAAAAGAATACGAAGAACTGATTGCCAAAGTATATCTGCCTTTGCGGCAAACAACCCAAACCAGTACGTACACATGAGCAGATGGCTCGAAACGATACGCGTAGAACAAGGACAATTCTGGCATCTACAACGACATCAAAAGCGCATAGCTACAACAATACGCCACCACTATCCACAAGCCGCTATCCCCAGCCTTGCGCACAGCCTGCAACTGCCAACCGATGCTCGGAAAGGGCTGTGGAAGTGTCGCGTTTTGTACGACCACGCCATCCGCCAAGTCACATTCAGCCCCTACCAGCGACAAGCCATGCATCGCCTGGCCATCGTACCAGCACCCGAGTTGCGCTACCCGTGGAAAGCAGCCGACCGCACCGCACTCGAAGCACTCAAAGTGCGCTATCCACAAGCCGACGACTTGCTCATCATCCAGAATGGATGGCTGACCGACTCGACTATTGCCAACATCGTACTCGAAATCAAAGGGCAATATTACACACCACAAACACCGCTACTGGCCGGCACCATGCGCGCCACACTACTGGCAAAAGGCCAAATACGGCAAGCCCCCCTCCGCATCGCCAGCCTTTTCGAGGCTACTCGATTATGGCTCATCAACGCCTTACGCCCTTTGTTACCGTCATTAGCCATTGAGCTGACTAACCCACCCAGCTGCAAAGACGGCACGCTGTGGATCGAGATATGCTGAGCTATGGCGCTCAGCGCATTAATAACACCTTACCGACAAAACGCACGTCATCTATCTGCCACACACACCAATAGAGGCCTTCCGGCAAATGCGATCCATCAAAAGCCACTTTGTATTTGCCAGCCGTTTGTGAGCTATTAACCAAGGTAGCCAGCACGCGCCCCCATGCATCACATATGCGCAAGCGCACATAGGATCTCTGCCGTAGCTCGTAGTGTATGACCGTATAGCCGTCAGAAGGGTTGGGCACAATCTGCCAAGACAAACGCGTTGAAGAAGGATCTGGTGACACAGCCGTAGCCTCTTGTATATCAATCGCATAATCTTCCACTTCACCGTTAGGCACAATGCCCCAAAACGAAATACTGTCTGTTGCACTCAACCGACAACGCACATAAGTCCGCCCCAATGCAGCACTATCGGGCACATTGAACTGCAGCACATGTGACAAACCACCCTCGAGCAGTGTGTCTATAATGACGTGTTCCAGCGTATCTTCCCAATCACCATCGCGATTGAAATCAACCCACATATTGAAATATCCCATCTCTCCAGCAGTAGTCACCTGCAGCACTACTTCCTGGCCCGGCATTACTATCGCTGGAAGGCTTACCCCGTCGTCATCAGCACCATCACCAAGTGCCAAGCTATCGGGCTGACCATTTCCCTCAGCATCTATCGCATCTCCCAACCACATATTGCCTAGTATATGCCCCGCCGCCGGATAAGCAGCATTATCCAACAACGTGGGGTAGGTATACATTTCGGAATCATCTGGTGCGTCGCCAAAGTCGATCATAGGCATCGATGTGGTATTACGCAGTTCCACTAAATAATCCTCTACCTCGCCATCAGGCGCCATACCTGTAACAGTAGCTCCTGCGCCTGCCTTGGTGCAAAAGCGCACGCGCATTACTGAGAGTCCTTCTTCTATATCGCTAGGCACCATGAAGCTCACCACTGAATTCAGTGGCAAAGGCGATATAAAACGCTCTATGATGACGTGCTCAAACGGATCATCCCAATCGCCATCGCGGTTGAAGTCGATCCATGCATTGAGGTACCCCCCAACACTAGCCTGTGCATTCAGGGACTGTGGCCCTGGAGACAATATGGGCAGTGGCTGAGTAGTGGCATAAGCATACGGGGAAAATACGGGAGCATGAAAGCGAATACCCTCTTCATCGTCGTTGCCACTCAAATCGTCGCCATCAGCCATCGGCGAAGATTGGCCATTGCCTTCTACATCTAGTGCACTGCCCAGACGAATGTGATAAATGCCTCCATGTCGTGCACCATCTTTGTCTATTTGCGTAGGATAACCAAAGGGGACAGGCAACTGGCCAGCACTGACCTGAGGGGCATCGCCAAAATCCAGCCCCCCCACCACATCTACGCTATCTACCATCGTAAGTGAAAACTCTGAAGTGTTCCCATCGGCATCTGTAGCAGTAAACGCCAGTTCATCGTACTTTTGGATACCCAAAGCCACGGCATTGCCCAGCTCTACGCGCAAATGCGTACGTGCTGCCGTAGCTGGATACTCAAAAGATTCGAGATATCGGGTCGTAGGGTCATTCAAACCCGCCATGGATCCAAAAACCTCTATTTGCAACGGATAACGCGCATACATCGTGTCACTATCCACCTTGGTAATCAAAACCAGTTGACCAGTGGGGTCGATATATGCCACGACCTGCGGTGCGTTTTGTAGATTATTGGGGCCACTATCCGCATCTCCACTGTCGTTGGTGGGATCAGGCCCAAATATCTGGCCTCCATCCAAGCCAATGCCAAAGCAACTTAATAGTGGCACACACATGTCAAAGAACACGCACTTGGTAATGCGATTGCGCCGAGCTTGCTGACCATCTTCTGCACTGACAAAGATGCCCGTATCAAAGGCAAACGCAGCATCTTCTTCAAAGGTATTGTCGGAGCTGTTATGCACCAAGACGCCATATTGGCCCTGTCCAAAACCGGCAAAGACATTTCTTCGAAATGTATTGGAATCCGCAGTCATTAATTGCACGGCATTGATCTGGGGCAAAGCCGCCATGATATTATTGCCATCAGCCAGGTAGTCGTTTCCACCTACAGTAGCTTTCCGGACTCCTTCCAGCTTCAGCCCACCCAACTGATTGCTGAGTATTGCCTGCCAATTTATATTAACAGGCTGTGGCGGCCCTGTCAATGTACCGCCAGCTCCTTGCCAGCTACTATTTGTAGGTTTTTGATCACCAATTCCATTTCGCCGGATAGTCACACGGCGCAAATTATTCAGATATACACCCCATCCTCCATTGCCCACAATCTCATTGCCCTCGATAGCCACATCTTCAATTTGGGATTGGCCGTAGATACCATGGCTACCATTGCCCCCTATGAGATTGTCCGTAATCTGGCTCATTGGACCACTCGATAATGCGATGCCTTCCTGGTTGTTGCTCAAGGGGTGCCAGGCAAGTCCAAGCAAGTTAGTGGTGCGAGCTACCCCAATGAAATTGGAATCTATCAAAGTGCTTCGGCTTTCTCGATTGGGCATAGCCGATTGGCCTGTGATCCAGATGCCACGCCCTGCATTACCTGAAATGATATTCCCTTCTATCCAATTGGCATTGCCCGCCAATGTAACGCACACGCCCTCTGTATTGGGCACGGCACCTGTACCAGCTGTGTTGGTACCAATGTAGTTTCGATAGAGGCCATTTCCAGACGCTCCATTTGCCATCTTTACACCTGCACCTGCACAGTCCGTAGAATTGAAATCGGGGTCTTCATTGCCTGCGATGAGATTGTTTGCAACGATGTTCTCCACTGTGCCATCATCTGTGAGCAATACACCATAAGCCGAGTTGTACAGCGAGCTTTGTCCCATGGCATCTGTACCAATGAGGTTGTGTACAACGATATTTTGCGTGGCACCGTTTTCAATGCGCACACCACCACCTTGATTGGCCACGCCATTGCCTGAAATGAGGTTGCGCTCATGAGGCAAATATCCCCCCACCCAGTTAGCTGTACTATTGGAGATGCGGATACCACCGGCATGATTGGGCTGGCGCGCTGTACCCGCCGCATTGGTGCCAATATAATTGCCGAGGATGCGGTGTGCACCTCCTCCTTCTATTCGAATCCCATCTTGTAAAAATCCATTGATTACTAATCCTCTGATTTCACTTTGATTGTGACTTTGCAACACTAAGCCCGAGGCACTACCTGCCTGCACACCTGAAAGAACTATTTTCAAGTCGGCATTCAAGTGGCCTTTGGTCGTATCATCAGCGGCAATGCTATTGGCTTGCGCCCCTGGCTGGGTCAGCGCATCGATGATCACCGCATCAGTAACAACAGGTAATGGGGAAGTAGGGCTAATCGTCCACACTTGAGTAATGGGATCGTAATTGGGGTCGGAAGTAGGTATGTCGAAAGTTATTTCATCACTTCCAGATTGGGCATTGGCCTCCTGCAAGGCTGCCCTCAGGGTGCATTCTGGAACAGCCATGCCATTAATCATCACTGTTTGTCCAGTACTGCACTGGCCATCACCTATTTGCTGATCGGGCAAATCACCTGTGGCATTGACGACAAGGCCTGCCGAAGGTTGCAATAGGAAAGCCCGTACGCCTACCCCTGACTGATGCCCCCAGCCCACTATGTACTGCCCATCATCGGAAAGGCCCAAGGCTTCTGCCAACACAGAGTTGCCCAAGACACCTGAATAGACATCATTGAGGTTTTCCATGCCATCGGCAGGCGTCCAACGAAAAGCATAGAAGGGGCCACCAAATGAAGTACCTACTACTGTCTGACCATCTTGGCTAACTGCATAAGCCCTACTGAGGAAAGTACCTGTCAGCACGCCCAAGTCCACCATACCACTTTGCGACTGCCACCTAAATGCACGGTAATATCCCGTTGTCAATGTAGCCCTTCCCACCACAGTAGCATCATCGGCCACATCGGTTGCTTCAGCCCAAGTGCCACCAAGAGTACCTATATCCAAAATAGCACCCGAAGTCGACCAGCGCACAGCTCGCTCTTCACCGTTTTCATCATAGGCCACACCCACAACCCACTGGCCATCAGGCGATACGCCATAGGCAATTGTAACCCCCCCATTGGGCAAACCGCTCAAGAACTGCACACCCGAAGTGGAAGTCCATCGGAAGGCCTGTTGAGCCCCCATGAACCACATCCACCCAACGACAACTTGTCCATCGGCCGACACGTCATATGCTATGCCCTCACCCAGGTCTTGCATGCCACTTGATGGTGTCCATCTGAATGCACGCCGATCACCACTGGCATTATAGGCTTCTCCTACAACTACCTGCCCATCAGCCGATACGGCATTGGCTTGACTTTGCAGACCACCCAAAGTACCAAGATCTTGCATGCCCGTGGCAGTTGTCCACCGAAAAGCACGCCTGTTGCCCACTGCATCATAGGCCCACCCGACGACCACTTGCCCATCGGCCGACACGTCATAAGCCTGGCTCTGCGTCCCCCCAAAAGTTCCTAACCATACAACGGTTTGCCCCGATACAGGCCCTACACAAAGGCTAACGCATCCAATTAAACAAAATAGTATACTTCTGCTTATTGCACTCCAGGTCTGCTTAATAAACTCAACAACTTGCATGATGCACTATTTTTATGAAAAAAGTAGCTACACCTTATTTCTTCACAAAAATAGATCTATACAAACATCCAAATAGACCATAAATATATGGAATCCAATACACTATAAGCAAAAAAGAGATTTTTAATTTCTCCTTATTCTCCAATTCTCAACCTTTTGAGATACTTCCACTCAACATCATTAGCTGATCCATATAGATATTTGATACCGTTCGCAAGCAATACACATAAACACACCGTAGGTAGTGTGTGCCCCCTGCTCAGCTCGTCCATCCCAATGCGCATTGATTGTATGTACCAGCTTGCTGAAAGCCATTGAGGGGATGCATACTTGCACAGATTTCCCAAGATCATAAACCACCAATTCAATTTATTGTGTATGCCTCAAGTGAAATGCTATTCCGATTTATTGGCTAAAGGGATGATATGTGTTTTGTTCTAGCACGACTTCAAGAGAGGTAGTTCCTACAGTGAGCAGAGCTATCCATGATGATTCCATGGAGCCAAAGCAAGCGTGATCAAGAATGAAGTGACTACCTTATCGACTTTTCCACTTCCGCATCACCATACCTTGCCTGACTAGGTAGTAGCACACATAAACTCAGGGGCGAGACTTGCATCTTCTGCACCATAAGCGGCTTTATTCTGCACTGTAGCATATGGTACCTGCTAATAATTTGCAAATAGCTGGTACTGCCACTATACCCATACTCCTCTAAGCTGATACAATCTTTTGGAAAGGAGGCAGAAAGTACTACGATACTTGTATGTAAAGATAGCTCCGAGTGAGTTGCGCACATTCAGAACTAAACCAACTTCATTCCTCATGCCTGTAGAGTCTCCAGACAGTTTAAAAAGTCCCTCTGTAGTAGAACGAAAAGCTATCTACGGCAATAGACATAGTAAGACGCATACATCTGGAATGCTTAGGCCTAACAAGCAATACTCTTTACCAAGATCGACAAAGATGTAATAAAGGTGAAGCATTTGATTATCGCGATGCAAGTCATAGCTAGCTTTGTTTTGTTTCGGCCAGGAAAAGTGCAAAAGTTTTATAACCTTTTCTCAAAACCAGCTGCTGGTTTATTTTTCTACTAAACTGCCAATCAGCTTTGCTTGTGGTTTTGCACTACTTTGCAGCTAAAAAACCAAAACTATGACGCGAGAAGAAGCGCACCAACTGTTAGAGCAGTACACCAAAGGGAAAGCCTTACTACGCCATGCACAAACAGTGGCTTGGGTTATGGAAGCGATAGGGCAGCATTTCGGCGAAAATGAAGACAAATTTTACATTACGGGGTTGCTGCACGATGCAGACTATGAAGCCCATCCGGACCAGCATCCACAAGTTATCGTCAATCACCTTCGCCAGCTAGGCGAAGAAGAGATCGCACATGCAATTGCTGGCCACTACACCAAGTGGCAGGTACCACGCCATAGCCTGCTGGATAAAGCTATTGTAGCTGCCGATGAGCTCACGGGCTTCGTCTATGCGGCTGCCCTTATCCGCCCCACACGGCTGGAAGGCATGACAGCCAAATCGGTACTGAAAAAGCTCAAGACCAAGCACTTTGCTGCAAGCGTCGATCGCGAAGAAGTGCGTAAGGGCGCTGAATTGCTCGGATGGGAACTACCACAACTCATCGAATTGATCATCCGCACCTTACAACCCCATGCGCGGGAATTAGGACTTGTACCCGGATTAAGTGCAAGATAATAACCACCAACTACCCACGTAGTTAAGCACTTTTCGTAAAAAAGCCCCTGCCTACTACAAGGCAGGGGCTTAATTTGCCGAAAGGCAAAACAAATTTATCATCACTTCACAAACAGCATTTCTCGATAAGTAGGCAACGGCCAATAATCATCGGGCAAAATACGCTCGAGGCGATCGGCAATGTCGCGTACGGCATTCATAGCAGGCAGGACGCGCTCACGTGCATGCTGCGCCAACTGTAAGGGATCTTCTTCCACATCGGCCAAATTCTCCTTTTCTAATGCATTGAGGCGTGCTACCAACTCGTCGACTAAGCTGCTGACCTCTTCGAGCAACTGGTGCGTGCCTTTGGTAGAGACTCCCAATTGTTTGCCGCGATCTACGGCTGCAGCCAGCTCATTGATGTAACGCACTGCAGCAGGCAAAATCATCGTATTGCCGATTTGCTGCACGCTATTGGCCTCAATATTGAGCGTTTTGAAATACTGTTCGAGAAAGATTTCATATCGGGCTTCGAACTCGCGCTCATTGAGCACTTTGAGGCTTTCGAAAAGCCGCTTATTCTTTTCTGAGGGCATGACGCGCAATGCATCAAGCGTGCTAGGCAAGTTGAGCAAGCCACGACGCGCTGCCTCCTCTTTCCACTCTTCGCTGTAGCCATCGCCATTAAATACCACTTTGTAGCTTTCTGCCAATACCTGGCGCAACACATGAATCATGGCCGAGCGCAGGTTGTGACCACTGTTCATTTCTTTCTCGAGCATGTCGTTCATCTCGTTGAGTGCATCGGCCAAAATGGTGTTGAGCACTGTAAGAGGAAATGATACCGACTGGGAAGCACCTACTGCACGAAACTCGAATTTGTTGCCCGTAAAGGCAAAAGGCGAGGTACGATTCCGGTCGCCAGCATGTTTCGCAATGGGCGGTAGCTGGCGCGTTCCCAGCCCCAATAGTCCCGTAGGCTTACTCGACTCGGGCTGCCCTCTCATTAATTGCTGAAACACATCGTCGAGCTGATCGCCTAAAAAGATCGACATGATTGCCGGCGGCGCTTCATTAGCCCCCAACCGATGATCGTTGCCCGCACCTTGTATGGAAATACGCACCAAATCCTGGTGCTTGTACACAGCACGAATTACTGCAGCACAGAAGTAGAGAAACAGACGGTTTTTATGTGGCGTATTGCCTGGATCAAATAAATTGACGCCCGTGTCCGTAGCTAGCGACCAATTGGTGTGTTTGCCCGAGCCATTCACACCATCAAATGGCTTCTCGTGCAACAAACATACCATCCCATATTTGCGGGCCGTGCGCTGCAAAATCGACATGGTTAGCTGCTGATGATCGGCAGCTACATTGGCCGTTTCGTACAAGGGGGCAATCTCGTATTGCCCTGGAGCCACTTCGTTGTGGCGCGTTTTGACTGGCACACCTAGGCGATATAGCTCGCGCTCCACCTCCATCATACACGCCAACACCCGATCTGGAATGGATCCGAAGTAATGATCTTCCATCTCTTGTCCTTTTGGTGGCTTGGTACCAAAGAGCGTACGATTGGAAGCAACCAGATCGGGCCGACGGAAATAGAATTCTTGATCGATCAGAAAGTACTCTTGTTCAAAGCCAGCTGTAACAAATACGCGTTTTACGCCTTTCTCACCACATAAACGCACAGCACGCAATGCCGCCTGCTCTACCGCATCAATCGAGCGCAACAGTGGGGTCTTTAAATCGAGTGCCTCCCCCGTCCATGAGGCAAAAGCTGTAGGAATGCACAATACCTTGCCATTGGGGTTTTCCACAATAAAAGCCGGCGAAGTGGGATCCCAAGCCGTATAGCCGCGGGCTTCAAAAGTGGCCCTAAGCCCCCCACTGGGAAAGCTCGAAGCATCGGGCTCGCCTTGGATGAGGTCCTTACCCGAAAACTCGGCTACAGCCCCGCCCCCTTGGTTAGGTGTAATAAAGCTATCGTGTTTCTCTGCAGTGGACCCCGTTAGCGGCTGGAACCAATGAGTAAAATGCGTAGCTCCTTTATCGGTAGCCCAATCTTTCATGATTAGTGCTATGGCATCAGCCACGTGCTGGGGCAATGGTTCGCCTTTCTCCAACACCTTTTGGAATTCCTTCCAAGCTGATTTGGGCAAACGCGTTCTAAGCGTTTCTATGTGTAGCGTGTTCTCCCCAAAAATCTTTAATACATTGATCGGAGCCGCCTGACCATTGCTGCTACTACCCAACTCTTCCGAAGTAAAACGTGCAGCCGCTAGCGTGTCGTACCTGCGATAATTCTTACTCATGGCAAAAAAGATTGAGTTTTGCGAGGTTATACAGATAATTGCAAGAGCAAAGGTAGAACGAAGTACTCCATTTTTTCCAGCAAGCAGGGAAACAGAATCAAAATAAAATACAACATCCAAAAGAGTTTAAATAAAAAAAATTCTAAATACACCGTATAAAACGGTATAACATTTCGAATAAACGTAAAATTATAAAATTTAAATTTAATATGTGAAAAAATTACAAAATAGCAAAAATCAAGTTTTCACTCCCCAAAAAGCCAAGAATAAAGACATTAAAGACAAAAATCACACCTATCTCCCCTCTGTAAACCTAAAAACAAACACATATGGAAAATTTAAAAATAGGAGTAGTTGGTAGTGGTACGATGGGACGTGGCATCGCTCAAGTAGCCGCTACAGCTGGACACCAAGTAGTAGTATACGACAAGGATCCACAAGCTCTTCAGCAAGCGCACAACTTTGTCGAACGCATACTACACAGACAAGCAGAAAAAGGTCGGATGACTCACCAACAAGCTACGGCTATATTGAACCGGATTTATTGGGCTGATACATTCAATAGCTTGTCTGATTGCCAACTAATCATCGAAGCTATAATAGAAAACTTAGAAGTTAAAAAGGCCGTCTTTCAGCAACTCGAAGCACTGGTAAACAGTACTACCATATTAGCTACCAACACTTCTTCCCTATCAGTGACCTCTATTGCCGCCGCATGTCAAATACCCCAACGCGTCATAGGTATTCACTTTTTCAACCCCGCTCCACTGATGAAGCTAGTAGAAATAGCTCCTGCCCTACAAACAGACGCCTCGATACGGGACCAATGCGTAGCTATGCTCCACAACTGGGGCAAAATAGTTGTCGTAACAAAAGACACACCTGGATTTATCGTCAATCGAGTAGCGCGCCCATTTTACAGCGAAGCTCTACGCATCTACGAAGAGGGCATTGCCGATATAGCCACTATCGATTGGGCCATGACTGCCCTGGGGGGATTCCGCATGGGTCCTTTCACCTTGATGGACTTTATCGGTAATGATGTCAATTATGCAGTAACTGAGTCTACATGGCGTGCCTTTTTTCATGAGCCTCGCTACAAACCTTCCTTCACTCAGAAGCGGTTTGTAGAGGCTGGCTGGCTAGGGCGCAAAACAGGACGGGGCTACTACCACTACGACGACAATGCGCCTGCCCCCCAGCCCAAACGAGACGAACAACTCGGCAAGTGCATCTTGCAGCGCATACGTACTATGCTCATCAACGAGGCAGCTGATGCACTGTTCTGGGGCGTAGCATCAGCGCAAGACATTGACCTAGCTATGACTACAGGCGTCAATTACCCGAAAGGACTATTGGCTTGGTCTGACGAATTGGGCATTCAAACCTGCGTAAAGACCATGGACCAACTGTATGAAGAATACCGAGAAGACCGATACCGATGTAGCCCCTTGCTACGACGTATGGCTCGCAAAGGCGAAAAGTTTTTTGAAAAACAAAGGTAAGATCACTCCAAAGCATTGACTATGAACCTTCTTAATCCCTATACTGGCCTGTACACCGACTTGTACGAGCTCACCATGGCCCAAGGGCATTTCTTCGCTGGCCGACACCACACCCCAGCTGTATTCGACTACTTTTTTCGGAAAAACCCTTACGAGGGCGGTTTTGTCGTATTCGCAGGACTAGCCGACTTGCTCGAGGCAATCCAAGATTTCGCCTATTCGCCCCAAGCCTTAGAATACTTGAAAACCCAAGGCTTTAAATCCGAATTCTTAGAATACTTGCGTAACTTCCAATTTCGGGGCCACATATGGGCAGCCCGCGAAGGCGAAATAGTCTTTCCCTACGAGCCCATCGTACGCGTAGAAGGAACTATTATCGAAACGCAACTTATAGAAACACTACTACTCAACCTACTTAACTTCGAATCACTTATTGCCACCAAAGCAGCGCGCATGCGGCTAGTGGCGGGCACACGTATTATTGCCGAATTTGGGTTGCGTAGAGCCCAAGGATATGGCGGCATGCAAGCCACGCGTGCTGCCATAGTAGGTGGTGCCAACCATACTTCCAACACCCTGGCGGGCCTCCACTACGGCATACCCGTTACGGGCACTATGGCTCATGCGTGGGTCCAAAGTTATGAGAACGAGCTTACAGCTTTTCGCCAATTTGCACAGCTATATCCCGACCGATGCATCTTACTCGTAGACACCTACGACACCTTGCGCAGTGGCCTGCCCAATGCCATCACCGTAGCCAAAGAACTGGAACAAAAAGGACATCAGCTCTATGGCGTGCGCCTCGACAGTGGAGACCTTGCCTGGCTCAGCAAAAAAGTGCGCTACATGCTCGACCAAGCAGGCCTCACCTACGTCAAAATCATTGCATCCAATCAAATTGACGAATACGTCATTCGCTCCTTGCGCGAACAACAAGCCCCTATAGACGGCTTTGGCATCGGAACGCGACTAGTCACAGGATACGAATCGCCTGCCCTGGACGGCGTATATAAGCTGAGTGAATACAATGGCACGCCACGACTCAAAATCTCTGAAAACCGAAAAAAGCTCACTTTCCCTGGCCGAAAGTTCGTCGTGCGATATCGAAATGGGCAGGACAAATTTTTTGGCGATGGCATCTGGCTAGAAGGTCAAGCCCCTACCCAACGCATCATCCATCCACATGAACCCGAAAAACAAAGCACCGTAACAGGCCTCCCATATGAACCACTACTCCATTGCGTCATGAAAAACGGTAAACCTCTCGACCCCTTGCCAAGCCCTACCGAAGCAGCAGCTTACGCACGCCAACGGCTTGCAGAGCTCCCCGACGAGCACAAGCGCTTCGAATACCCACACATTTACAAAGTAGGGCTCAGCCAAGAGCTCTTTTCCCTCCAACAACAGTTACTACGCCAACACATCCGCATTAATCCTTGACTTTGACCTTTATGATTGAGAGCGGCAATGCGCATTATATCCAATCACGCGCTTGACCAAATATTTGCCCCACCGGGCTGGCAACAGTCTAGCAAGCAAAGCAAAAAGTTTGGTATCTGCACCTACATACCAATGCAAACGCTTGCCATGTGCAGCCCGCCATACATACTCGGCTACTTCATCCGGGGCCAGCCGAACATCGCGCTCAGACAGACGAGCAAATTCCTCTAAATGATCGCTAACCATACGCGTGCGCACGTAAATGGGCAACACATCAGCCACTCGAATAGCACATGGTTCCAACGCTATTGCCCAACCCTCCGTCAAGCTCTTCACAGCAGCTTTTGTCGCAGCATATACCGAAAGTTCCGGATTGCCAAAAATAGCTGAAGCTGATGAGATATTGACAATCGCACTGCCCGGCGTTTGCTTCAGCAAGGGCAAGGCATGCCAAGTGGTATGGATCACCCCCATGAGGTTGACGGCGACTACCTGCTGATAGGCCTCTAATGGTTGGGCGCCAAAGTCCCCTACCTGAATAATGCCCGCATTGTTCACCAATACGTTGAGCCGCCCTCCATTTTTCAAGGCCACATCCGAAAAAGCTGCAGCAAGGTCGTCCGGCCGAGTCACATCGCCCCGATGAGCCAATAGACAAGCATTTCCCAACGATTGAGCCAGCTCATCAAGCGCCTCACCATCCCGATCGAAAAGCACTACCTTCCATCGCCTTTCGGCAAAAAGGCGCGCCGTAGCAGCACCTATGCCGTGTGCTGCTCCTGTAATGAATACCACAGGCGGCCAATGAATCGAATCCATTATTTGCTCACATGTGAACCTATTGGGGTTTAAGATGATAATTTTTTCCAACAAAACAGTGAAAAGGTAGCTTTACAAAAAGACCTGACAGCGGTTTTGCTGTCAGGTCTTTAAGCCATACGTACTTTAGCTCGTACCGATTGTAATCAATTAGTTACTCAGCAGGTTCTTCATAGTCCATATCCATTTCTTCCATTATCGCACGGCGTTCCATTTCGCGCTCGTGCTCCTCCTTAGTCATCACCAGTAGGTTCTCAAATTGACGCAAGCCCGTGCCGGCAGGAATCTTCTTGCCCACAATGACGTTCTCTTTCAGGCCGCGCAATTCATCTCGCTTAGCTGAAATAGCCGCCATCGACAATACCTTGGTCGTCTCCTGGAAGGATGCCGCAGAAATCCAACTTTCCGTACCCAACGACGAACGCGTAATCCCTTCCAGCAACGGACGCGAAGTAGCAGGTACCGCATCGCGATACTGTACGGGTTTAAGATCGTTGCGCTTCAAGTACGAGTTCTCTTCGCGGATTTGCCGCAAAGTCACAATTTGACCTGGCTTGAGCTTATTGCTATCGCCCGCATCTGTAATGACCTTCTTGTCAAAGATCCAGTCGTTTTCTTCGAAAAACTTGTAGCGCTCTACTGCTTCACCCTCTAAGAAACGCGTATCGCCCGGGTCGATAATTTCCACACGGCGCATCATCTGGCGCACAATCACCTCCATGTGCTTGTTGTTGATCACGATACCTTGGTTACGATACACCTCTTGGACACCGTTAACCAAATATTGCTGTACGGCGGTGGGTCCTTTAATCGCCAAAATATCGCGTGGGGCAATAGCACCTTCTGATAAGGGCGTACCGGCATGCACATAGTCGCCTTCTTGCACCAAGATGTGCTTAGACAACGAGATGAGGTACTTGCGCACCTGGCCGTCCTTAGCTTCGACCAATACCTCTTGATTACCCCGCTTGATGCGCCCAAAGCTCACAATCCCATCGATCTCGCTCACTATGGCAGGATTCGAAGGGTTGCGCGCTTCAAACAGTTCAGTCACACGCGGCAGACCACCTGTAATATCCTGAATCTTGCCCAAGCTGCGCGGAATCTTCACCAACACATCACCTGCATGTACTTCCTGTCCATCATTGACCGAGATATAAGCGCCTACTGGCAACGTATACCGCTTGAGTTCTTCGCCATCTTTTGAGGTGATAATCAAAGACGGAATCTTCTTCTTACGCCGCTTAGCCTCAATCACGACTTTCTCCTCATATCCCGTCTGTTCGTCTTTTTCAATGCGGAAAGTCACGCCCTCTTCCACATTCTCATAACGCACTATGCCATCTACTTCAGAGACGATCGTCTTGTTGAATGGATCCCAAGAACACAACACCTCAAGCTCAGACACATGCTGACCGTCTTTCACGTATAGGAAAGAACCATAAGGTACGTGATGCGTCAGCAGAACTTTAGTTTTATCCTTGTTCCACACGCGGAGCTCACCTGTACGCGAAAGCACTATGAGCACCTCTCTCCCTTGCTCGTCGACCTTGGGAATACCACTGACTTCAAACAACTCCACAATGCCGGCATGATGCGTCATGATGTTGTCTTTGGCTTTTTCCACCGAAGCAACCCCACCTACGTGAAAAGTACGCAGGGTGAGCTGAGTACCAGGCTCGCCAATCGATTGCGCAGCAATAATACCTACAGCATCGCCAATCTCAGCCATGCGCCCCGTAGCCAAGTTCTTCCCATAACACTTGGCACATACACCTTGCTTGGTTTCACAAGTAAGCACCGTGCGAATCATGACGCCTTCAATTTCTGCCTCTTCAATCTTGCGTGCCATTTCCTCACTGATGTAGGAATCAGCAGGTAGCAGCACCTCGCCCGTCTTGGGATCTACAACTTCTCTAAGTGTATAACGCCCTGCAATGCGTTGGGCCAATGTCTCTTTTACTTTATCTTCCCCTATCAGGGCAGTAGTATAAATGCCACGCAGTGTCTCACAATCTTCTTCTCTAATGACTACATCTTGAGCCACATCGACCAGGCGTCGTGTCAAGTAACCTGCATCAGCCGTTTTCAATGCCGTGTCAGCCAAACCTTTACGAGCACCGTGTGTAGAGAGGAAATACTCAAGTACAGACAGACCATCCACAAAGTTTGATAGAATGGGGCTTTCAATAATCGCCTCACCCGTATCACCAGACTTACGTGGTTTAGCCATTAGACCACGCATGCCACATAATTGCTTGATCTGCTGACGCGACCCACGAGCACCCGAATCGAGCATCATGTACACCGAATTAAAGCCCTGCTTATGGCTGGCCAATTCCGCCATGAGCTCCTTAGATACTTTGTTGTCGGCTATAGTCCACACATCGACCACCTTATTGTAGCGCTCTTTAGGCGTGATCAAGCCCATGTTGAAGTTCTCCCAAATTTCGTTTACCTCTTCTTGGGCTTCCTTCAACAAACGCGCTTTATTCTTGGGAGTGATCAAGTCGCCCAAATTAAACGATAACCCCCCTTTGAACGCCCAGGTAAAGCCCATCTCCTTGATGTTATCCAGAAACTCAGCCGCCGTAGCCATGTCGGTATGATTAATCACTCTGGATATGATCGTCTTTAGGGCTTTCTTGGTCAACAACTCATTGACAAAAGGCACACCCTCCGGTACTACTTCATTGAACAGTACACGCCCTACCGTGGTCTTGATGCGCTTGTACCGTTCACCACCTTGCTCGTCTTTTTCCACAATGCGCACCTCAATACCAGCGTGTAAATCCACTTCGCCTTCGTTATAGGCTATGCGCACCTCCTCTGGAGAGTAGAAACGGCGCCCCTCGCCCTTTACTGGATGCTCAGGCGTGCTTTTGCGCTCCTTCGTAATGTAGTACAACCCCAAGACCATATCTTGAGAAGGCACCGTAATAGGCGAACCATCTTGTGGGTTGAGCATGTTGTGACTCGACAACATCAATACTTGTGCCTCCAGAATTGAGGCCTGACTTAAGGGCACGTGTACAGCCATCTGGTCGCCGTCAAAGTCGGCATTAAACGCCCCACATACCAACGGATGCAACTGAATGGCCTTACCCTCTACCAACACTGGCTGGAAAGCTTGAATGGACAAGCGGTGCAACGTGGGCGCACGGTTGAGCAATACAGGATGCCCTTTCAGTACATTCTCGAGTATATCCCAAATTACGGGCTCCTTGCGATCTACTAGCTTTTTAGCCGACTTGACCGTCTTGACAATGCCTCGCTCGATGAGCTTGCGAATGATAAAAGGCTTGAACAATTCGGCTGCCATGGCCTTGGGCAAGCCACACTCGTGCAGCTTCAGCGATGGGCCAACTACGATAACCGAACGCCCCGAATAATCGACGCGCTTACCGAGCAAGTTTTGACGAAAACGCCCTTGTTTTCCCTTGAGAATATCACTAAGCGACTTGAGCGGACGCCCACCCTCCGCCTTCACAGCATTGGATTTGCGCGAGTTGTCGAACAAGCTATCTACAGCCTCTTGAAGCATGCGCTTTTCATTGCGCAAAATGACTTCCGGTGCCTTGATCTCGAGCAGGCGCTTGAGGCGGTTGTTGCGGATAATGACGCGCCGATACAAATCGTTGAGATCCGAGCTGGCAAAACGCCCCCCATCGAGTGGTACCAGCGGCCGCAGTTCGGGCGGCACCACCGGCAAATACTGAATGATCGCCCATTCGGGCCGGTTCTCAACACGTTTGTTGGCATCGCGAAATGCCTCTACGACGCGCAATCGCTTGAGTGCCTCTGATTTGCGCTGCTGACTCGTCTCATTAGCAGCCTGATGACGCAAATCATACGACAGCTGATCCAAATCCAAACGCATGAGCAAATCACGCACAGCCTCAGCCCCCATCTTAGCGATAAACTTCTGAGGATCACTGTCGTCGAGTTGTTGGTTTTCAGGCGGCAAAGTTTCGAGAATATCCAGATACTCCTCCTCTGTGAGCAGCTGCATCTGCTCTACTTCACCCTCTTTTACGCCCGGCTGAATCACCACATAACGTTCGTAGTAAATGATCGAATCCAGTTTTTTGGACGAAAGTCCAAGCAAGTACCCGATCTTGTTGGGCAAAGAGCGGAAAAACCAAATATGCACTACTGGCACCACCAACTTGATGTGTCCCATGCGCTCGCGGCGCACCTTTTTCTCAGTGACCTCTACCCCACAGCGATCACATACAATGCCCCGATAGCGGATGCGCTTGTACTTGCCGCAATAGCACTCGTAGTCCTTTACCGGACCAAAGATGCGTTCGCAAAACAAACCATCGCGCTCGGGCTTGTAAGACCGATAATTAATCGTTTCTGGCTTGAGCACCTCACCATAAGACCGCTCCAGAATATCATCTGGAGAGGTGAGCATGATGGTGATGCTTTCAAAGTCGGGGCTGGGTACAGTCGACTTCTTTTTATAAGGCATATGATAGCTTTTGACTATGGGTGATAATTATTCAAACAAAGAAGCAGCAGAGCTGATTGGGCTTTTGCCAAATGTTACCCTGCCATACCTGGTGCTGGATATCATTCAAATTTGACGTCGAGTGCCAAACCACGTAACTCGTGTACCAATACGTTAAACGACTCAGGGATATTGGGCTCGGGCAAGACATCGCCCTTGACGATGGCCTCATATGCCTTCGCACGCCCCACAATATCATCTGACTTGAGGGTGAGCAACTCGCGCAAAAGATTGGCTGCGCCAAAGGCTTCGAGTGCCCATACCTCCATCTCGCCAAAGCGCTGACCACCAAACTGTGCTTTACCACCCAAGGGCTGTTGGGTAATAAGTGAATATGGACCAATAGAGCGAGCGTGCATTTTGTCATCCACCATATGCGATAACTTCAGCATATAGATCACACCTACCGTAGCAGGATTATCGAATCGATCGCCCGTCTCGCCATCGTATAGGTACGTCTGGCCCAATGAAGGCAATTGCGCTTTTTGGATATACTGCTCTATCTCATCGAGGCTGGCCCCATCAAAAATAGGCGTGGCAAACTTTACACCCAACTTCTCGCCAGCCCAGCCCAACACGGTTTCAAAGATCTGACCAATGTTCATACGCGAAGGTACCCCCAACGGATTGAGCACGATATCTACTGGGGTGCCATCTTCGAGAAAAGGCATGTCCTCCACACGAACAATACGCGAAACAATCCCCTTGTTGCCGTGGCGGCCCGCTAGTTTATCACCTACTTTGAGCTTGCGCTTCTTGGCCAAGTATACCTTAGCCAGTTTCAACACACCAGCTGGCAGTTCGTCACCTACACTGATGTTAAACTTCTCTCGCTTGTATTTGCCAATTTCCTCATTGACCTTGATGCGATAGTTGTGTAGCATGCGAGCAATGAGTTCATTGGTCTTTTCATCATCCGTCCAACCACTGTATTCTACAGTCTTGTAGTTGATCTTGCGCAATACATCTTGCGTAAACTTCTTGCCTTTGGGCACCACTTCCTCGTGATAAATACTGCGCACTCCTTGCGAAACCTTGTCTTTGAGCAACACCAACAACTTATCGACTAATACCGTCTGCAACTCATTGAGTGTAATAGCATGTTGCTCATCGAGCTTTTGGAGCTTGAGCTTTTCCTGCTCCTTTTGAATGTTGTCTTTCTTAGCACGTGCAAACAACTGCTTGCCAATGACCACACCTTCAATAGAAGGTGGCACCTTCAAGGAAGCATCTTTTACATCGCCAGCTTTATCGCCGAAAATGGCACGCAACAACTTCTCTTCTGGCGTAGGGTCACTCTCGCCCTTAGGCGTGATCTTGCCAATGAGAATGTCGCCTTCTTTCACCCATGCACCTACACGGATAATGCCATTCTCGTCCAAATCGCGCGTAGCCTCCTCACTGACATTGGGGATGTCATTGGTCAGTTCTTCTTCGCCTAGTTTGGTGTCACGTACATCCAGTTCAAAACTTTCGATGTGAATTGAGGTAAATACATCTTCGCGCACAATGCGCTCCGAAATCACAATGGCATCCTCGAAGTTGTAACCCTTCCATGGCATAAAGACCACCTTGAGGTTTTGACCCAAGGCCAGTTCACCTTGATCCGTCGCATAGCCATCACACAAGATCTGCCCTTTCTTTACGCGATCGCCTTTGCGCACCACCGGCTTGAGGTTGATGCAGGTACCTTGGTTAGTGCGCAGAAACTTAGTCAGTTTGTACGTCTTACGGCTATCTTCAAAAGAAACCAGCTGTTCTTCCTCATCGCGATCATAGCGAATCACAATCTCGTCGGCATCTACATACTCCACTACCCCATCACCTTCAGCATTGAGCAGCATGCGGCTGTCTTGTGCAACCTTGGCTTCCAAACCAGTACCTACTATAGGCGCGCTGGGGCGCAAAAGCGGTACAGCCTGGCGTTGCATGTTCGACCCCATCAACGCGCGGTTCGCATCGTCGTGTTCGAGAAATGGGATAAGCGAAGCCGATACGCCCACAATCTGGTTAGGCGCTACGTCCATGTAATCGAGCTGGTCGGGCGTCAGCACAGGGAAATCGCCGTGCTCGCGCGCCTTGATACGCTCGGCCAAGAAGTTGCCCTCATCATCTATAGGCGCGTTGGCCTGCGCAATGCGCTTATCATCCTCCTCCTCTGCAGACAACAGCTGAGGCGGATTCTCTAAGTCCACTTTGCCATTAACCACCCGACGATAGGGCGTTTCCAAAAAGCCCATCTTGTTGACCTTTGCGTGAACGCAAAGGGTAGAAATCAAACCAATATTGGGGCCCTCAGGTGTCTCAATCGTACAAAGACGACCATAGTGTGAGTAATGTACGTCGCGTACCTCAAAGCCCGCACGTTCGCGCGTCAGACCACCTGGCCCTAATGCCGAAATGCGGCGCTTATGCGTAATCTCCGACAGGGGATTGGTTTGATCGAGAAATTGCGACAACTGACTAGTACCAAAAAAAGAGTTGATTACCGACGAAAGCGTGCGTGCATTGATCAGATCTACAGGTGTGAACACCTCATTGTCACGCACATTCATCTTTTCGCGAATGGTGCGTGCCATACGCGCCAAGCCTACACCAAACTGGGCATATAGCTGCTCACCCACCGTACGAATACGCCGATTGCTCAAGTGATCGATGTCGTCGATTTCAGCATTTTGATTCGACAGGCGCACCAAATATTTGACTATCGAAATAATGTCTTCTTTAGTCAACACCAATACATCCATGGGTGTATCTAACCCCAGCTTGCGATTGATCTTGTAGCGCCCTACTTCCCCCAGGTTATAACGCTTGTCAGAAAAGAACAATTTGTCGATGATCCCTCTTGCTGTCTCGTCGTCGGGTGGCTCCGCACCGCGCAACTGCTTGTAGATATAGTTGACAGCTTCCATCTCGGAGCTGGCCGGATCTTTTTGCAGCGTATTGTAAATCACTGAATAGTCTTCGGCAACATCCTCGCACTGCAAAATCACCGTATCGACGCCTGTCTCGAGAATCAATTCGATGTTTTCTTCATCGAGTACGACATCTCCCTCCAGAATGATCTCGTTGCGCTCGACACTGACTACCTCACCAGTATCTTCATCTACAAAATCTTCCACCCAACTGCGCAACACCCGAGCGGCAAGCTTCCTCCCAATGGCTTTTTGGAGCTCCTCTCGAGTAGCGGGGATCTCTTCCGAAAGACCAAAAAGCTCGAGAATAGCTTTATCCGAATCATAACCAATGGCACGCAACAGCGTCGTCACCGGAAACTTCTTCTTCCGGTCAATATAGGCGAACATCACATTGTTGATGTCGGTAGCAAACTCCATCCATGCCCCCTTAAAGGGAATCACACGAGCAGAGTAAAGCTTAGTGCCATTGGGATGAAACGATTGCCCGAAAAACACGCCAGGGCTACGGTGCAACTGAGAGACCACCACGCGCTCCGCACCATTGATAATAAAGGTACCCTTGGGCGTCATATAGGGAATATTGCCTAAAAACACGTCTTGGACAATCGTCTCGAAATCTACGTGCTCAGGATCGTTGCACGAAAGCTTGAGCTTGGCCTTAAGAGGCACACTATAGGTCAGACCCCGCTCCATACATTCTTCTATGGTATAGCGCGGCGGATCAATAAAATAATCGATGAACTCCAGCACATAGATGTTGCGCGCATCCGAAATGGGAAAGTTTTCTTGAAAGACCTTGTACAGCCCTTCACTCTTGCGCCTGTCGGGTGTGGTCTCCAGCTGGAAAAACTCTTTGAAGGATTTGAGCTGAATCTCCAGCAAATCCGGATACTCACCTGGCAGTTTGATCTTGCCAAAGTTGATCCGTTCGCTGGCTTTCATTACAGAGCCATTGGTGGTCATGAGCGACTACAGTTATGAATTAAGCAACAACAGGCCTAACCAGAAGTTTATACTCCCGGTTAAGCCCTATTGTTACAAAAATGTTACAGCCTTTAACTTTAGGCATGGAAGTTTTAAAAAAAGCGCAGTGTAAAGGATAAAAAGTCTAATTTTATTTAACTTCTACAGAAGCTCCAGCTGCTTCAAGCGCAGCTTTCAGCTTTTCCGCCTCATCTTTCGAGACTTTCTCCTTTACTGGTGCAGGTGCACTATCTACCAGTGCTTTTGCTTCTTTCAAGCCAAGGCCTAAGAGGTTTTTCACTTCTTTTACTACTGCCAGCTTAGCACTGCCTGCCGAAGTAAGTATTACGTCAAACTCCGTCTGCTCAGCAGCACCACCGCCTTCACCGCCAGCTGCACCAGCTGCGGCCACAGCTACTGCAGGTGCAGCTGGTTCTAGACCGTATTCCTCCTTGAGAATATCGGCCAACTCGGTCACCTCCTTTACCGTCAGGTTGACCAGTTGTTCCGCCAATTCTTTCAAATCTGCCATTTCGAAATGGTTTTAAAATAGTTTACACTAAATAATCAAAAGTTATATAGTGCGTAAAAGCTTGGAAGCCAAAACAAAACACACAACACACGCTTATTCAGCACCACGTTCTTCTAAGGATTTGAGCAAGCCCAAGATCGTATGACTACCCGACTGCAAAGCACTCATTACATTGTTAATTGGCGAGTGCAACAACATAATGATGTCACCCACCAATTCTTCCTTGGACTTGAGTGCGGACAAAGCCTCAAGGGCCTCATCACCCGAATAAATAGCCTGCTCCACATAAGCCACTTTCAGCACAGGCTTGGGGTGCGATTTGCGAAACTCCTTGATCACCCGTGCAGGCGCGTTAGCTACCTCCGTAAAGAGAATAGCCGTGGGCCCTTTCAGGTGTTCGTACAAAGGCTCATAGTTCAAATCCGAGCTTGCAGCCTCTAAAGCCTTGCGCACCAGCGTGTTTTTCACTACGCGCATCTCTATTTGCCGCTCATAGAGCGCCTTGCGCAAGTTATTTGTTTGCTCTACTGTCAGGCCAGCTGCATCTGTGATATAGAAATAAGGAGAATTCGAGAACTTCTCCTTGAGCTCCTCAATGACTGCTGCTTTCTCTGCTCTGGTCATTGTTCCTATTGTTGAATGTCACGCAAAGTGACAGATGATTAATGAATACTCTTTGGATCAACCTTGATACCTGGGCTCATCGTACTGGCCACAGTGATAGACCTCAAGTAGGTCCCCTTAGCACTGGCCGGCTTCATCTTGATGAGCGTATGGAGCAACTCTTCGGCATTTTCCACCAAATGGGCTACCGGAAACGACACGCGCCCAATAGAGCTGTGTACAATCCCGTATTTATCTACCCGAAAGGCAATTTTTCCGCCTTTCACTTCTTTAACAGCCTCAGCCACATTCATGGTCACGGTGCCAGTCTTGGGACTAGGCATCAAGCCACGAGGGCCCAAAATACGTGCGATGCGGCCCACTTTGGCCATCACATTAGGGGTAGCGACTACCACATCAAAGTCCAACCAGCCATCCTGTATTTTCTGAATGTACTCATCTAGCCCCACGTAGTCGGCACCTGCAGCTTTGACTTCTTCTTCTTTGTCGGGCGAACACAATACCAACACGCGCTTGGTTTTGCCCGTACCATGAGGTAATACCACAGTGCCCCGAATGTTCTGATCTGCTTTACGGGGGTCTACACCCAAACGCACGTGCAGATCTACCGAAGCGTCAAAGTTGGCCGTATTGACCTCTTTAACTAACTGTATGGCCTCTTCAAGCGTATAGAGCTTGTTGCGATCTACTTTGGCCTCTACAGCTTTTCTCTTTTTGGATACTCTTGCCATTATAGTACTTGATTTGAGGTGAAATAACGTTTGCCTTTAGGCAAACTCCCTACACTTCTTATTATCGACGGGTAAACAATCGATTGCTGTCACGATCAACTTTCAGTGGCCTCCCAAGGGGGCGTGCCCTCCACTTCTATCCCCATTGAGCGGGCCGTGCCTGCCACCATCTTCATAGCGGACTCCACAGTCGAGCAATTCAAGTCAGGCATTTTGTTTTCTGCAATAGCACGCACCTGATCCCAAGTCACAGTACCTACTTTTTGACGGTTAGGCTCAGGCGACCCTTTTTTGATCTTAGCCGCTTCCATAAGTTGTACAGCTGCCGGCGGCGTCTTGATGATAAAGTCAAAAGACTTATCCTTGTACACGGTGATCACGACCGGCAACAATTGTCCCTGTTTGTCCTGAGTCTTGGCATTAAAGCGCTTGCAAAATTCCATGATGTTCAAACCCTTGGCACCAAGGGCTGGACCTACTGGAGGAGAGGGGTTCGCTTGCCCCCCACGCACTTGCAACTTGACGTATCCTTCGATTTCCTTTGCCATCTTTCTATGTCTTTTTTGAATCAGACCTACCAGGACTCAAGGGAAGCATTCCCATAGGGGGACATGAGCCCAGGCTTCAAACCATTTTGTTATTGAAGCTTTTCCACTTGCATAAAATTGAGCTCTACTTCTGTGGGGCGGCCAAAAATTTTCACTACTACCTTAAGGCGCTTTTTCTCCTCATTAACTTCTTGCACTTCGCCAATAAACTCATTAAACGGTCCATCCGTGATTTTCACGGCTTCCCCTACAATAAAGGGCTCCAGAATTTGTTCATCAGCTGCTTGCGATTCATCTACTTTGCCCAACAGCCTATTGGCTTCAGCATCGCGCATGGGAATAGGCTCATTCCTACCCAAAAAGTGAATGACGTTGGGCACATTAGCAATAGCTTGTACGATATCCGAGGTAAACTTATCCGGATCTGCCTGTACGAGAATATACCCTGGAAGCATATTGCGCTCCGAGATCACTTTCTTCCCACTTTTGATCTTGTACACCTTTTTGGTGGGTACCAGTACCTGCGTTACCACATCTCCCCAGCCAGCACGTTGTACTTCCAGGTCGATGTATTCCTTTATTTTGCGTTCCTTGCCACTAATAACGCGCAAGGCATACCACTTTTTATCAGCCATTGGGAGGAGGTTTACCGCCTATCTAGTCAAGAGGCATTTAGGTTGTAAATTACGCCATCGAGCACCCCTTTTGACACCAAGTCCATCAAAAAAATGATCAACGACAAAATCAGTGAAGCTACGATTACAACCACAGAGGTGCTTTGCAATTGCTCCCAATTGGGCCAGGTAACCTTCGTCACCAGCTCGTTGTAACTCTCGATGATATACTGTTTGATACTTTCCATGTAGCTTTTTTTCAAAAATGGCCTGTATCCAGACTAAACCTGCCTAAGCCCTTTGCGTTACCGCCTTTTTACTCACCAGTAGTTTATTGCAAGACCTGGCTGATTTTAGCAAAAGGGATCGTATAGATCCATTTATTAGCACGGGCAGAGGGACTCGAACCCCCAACCTGCGGTTTTGGAGACCGCTGCTCTGCCAATTGAGCTATGCCCGTGTAGCGATAGCCTCATACAGCTGACATCGCAGTCGTATATAATTGTGGCTATCCCAGTACAACATTTTTCCTTTTCCTTAGTGCATTACAGACATATTCCTCTTTAGGAAATGCCTTCACGATCCGGCTTGGCATGAAGTGCGGAAATCAGACCACAACAGCAGTGACCCGATTTCCGCAACTTCATATGCTATTAGTTCACGCATGTAGTAAGCAACCACCTGCAATGTAAGGTCGATTAATCCAGAATTTCAGTAACCTGACCAGCACCTACTGTGCGGCCGCCTTCGCGAATGGCGAAGCGCAAACCTTTTTCCAAAGCTACGGCATTGATCAGTTCCACTTCCAAAGTCACGTTGTCGCCGGGCATAACCATTTCTACACCCTCGGGCAACTTCACACTACCTGTGACGTCAGTGGTACGGAAGTAAAACTGTGGACGATAGTTATTAAAGAAGGGCGTATGACGACCTCCTTCCTCTTTACTCAAAACATATACCTCAGCTTTAAACTTGCGGTGAGGCGTTACCGAGCCAGGCTTGCAAATCACCATACCACGCTTGAGCTGATTCTTTTCAATACCACGAAGTAGCAAGCCTGCATTATCACCGGCCTGACCGCGGTCGAGAATCTTGCGGAACATCTCCACACCCGTCACTACCGACTTGAGCGGCTTCTCGCCTTCTTTCATCATACCTACGATCTCCACTTCGTCACCTACATTGATGACGCCACGCTCAATGCGGCCCGTTGCCACAGTACCACGCCCCGTGATCGAGAACACGTCCTCAATAGGCATCAAGAAAGGCTTGTCGATATCGCGTACAGGCTCGGGAATCTCTCTATCGACAGCATCCATCAGCTCACGGATAGCCTTCTTGGCCTCTTCATCACCTTCCAAAGCCTTCAAAGCTGAGCCGCGAACAATAGTCGCATTGTCGCCATCAAAACCATACTCGTTAAGTAGCTCACGGATTTCCATATCAACCAGTTCGAGCATCTCTTCGTCGTCAACCAGATCCACCTTATTCATAAACACCACGATCTTAGGTACACCTACCTGACGAGCCAGCAGAATATGCTCACGCGTCTGAGGCATGGGGCCGTCAGTAGCAGCTACCACCAAGATGGCACCGTCCATCTGTGCAGCACCCGTAATCATGTTTTTCACATAGTCGGCGTGACCAGGACAGTCCACGTGTGCATAGTGGCGATTTGCCGTCTCATATTCTACGTGAGCTGTATTGATAGTAATACCGCGCTCTTTCTCTTCTGGCGCCGCGTCAATTGTATCGTAATCTTTCTTTTGTGCTAGACCTTCTTCCGAAAGCACATAAGTAATGGCTGCCGTAAGTGTCGTCTTACCGTGGTCCACGTGACCTATCGTACCAATGTTTACGTGAGGTTTTGTCCTCTCAAAGGTTTCCTTAGCCATCGGTGTTAAATTTTAAGCCTGATAAATAAATATTTCCAATTCAATTACAGCTACAATAATACTTAACTTACTTTGGTAAAAGGACAAGTGCAACTCATACTGCTCGGGCCTTGCTTAGGCCACACATCGCTTTGGTATGTACAGAGCCAGCGGGGGGATTTGAACCCCCGACCCCTTCCTTACCATGGAAGTGCTCTACCCCTGAGCTACGCTGGCTTTTGCCAAACATGTCACATACAACCAAGGCTCAAACACCTTAGCATATAAAAAAAGAGCGGGCGACGAGACTCGAACTCGCGACCCTCAGCTTGGAAGGCTGATGCTCTACCAACTGAGCTACGCCCGCTTACAAGGGCTGGGCGCGAGCTGCACCTCAACAGCACACCCAACTCAACAAGTGGTGGGGGTGGTAGGATTCGAACCTACTCAGTCAGAGACACCAGATTTACAGTCTGGCCCGGCTCTCCAACTCCGGCGCACCCCCTGTAAGACAACAGACAACTACCGCAAAACCCGATACATAGGTAGCACATGCTCGCACCATTCGAGCCAGTGGAGGGACTCGAACCCCCGACCCGCTGATTACAAATCAGCTGCTCTAGCCAACTGAGCTACACTGGCTTCTTACTTGGTAATGAACCTACCTCTACAAAGGGCCTTTAAAAGCGCTCGCAAAGATAAACTTGTTTGACACAAACACAAAATTTTCCTCCCCCCCTTTGTAAAGGCGCACAAAGATACGTCAATTCAAATTTCGTACAAGGGGATGTACAAAAAAAAAGTAGGGTTGCACGTAAAAAGTTGCAACCCCACCTTCTGAGTTATTTCGTTACATGCAAAATACATGTGCGCTTATCCACGCGAACGGCCCTTCATGCGCTCTTTATGACGAATGAGCTGGCGGCGCAGCACAGGGATGAGCTGATCTATAGAAGCTTCAAACGTCTTTTGTGATTCGCGTGCAAATAATACACCACCTGGCACGCGCAAACGTACTTCTGCTATTTTATCTTTGATCTGCCCAGAGTTTTCCAATCGCAAGATCACATCTGCATCGATAATGCGATCATAGAAGGTATCCAGTTTCGAGAGCTTCTTTTCAATGAAATTGATAAGCTTACCGTCGGCCTTGAATTGAACTGCTTCAGTGTGTACTCTCATGTCTCGTGTGTTTTTATGATAAAAACTAAGGAAGGTGTGTGCATTTGTACGGTTTCCTTATTCCGCTCAGTCTTCCGCACGAGCGGCTCGCGGATGGGCTTGCACATATATCCTGCGGAGATGGGCAATTGAAGGATGTAAGTAACGCTGGGTAGCTGCCAAAGAAGTGTGTCCCAAGAGCTCTTTCACAGCGTTGATATCAGCCCCCCGTTCAACCAAATGAGTGGCAAAGCTATGTCGGAGCACATGAGGACTATGTGGCGCACCTGAGTCGATTTGGTCAAGGTAATATTTCACTTTTCGGTATACCCACATGGGATAAAGAGGTTTTCCTTTATCTGTGAGCAAAAGTGCTTCGCAAGAGGCACCCCACATGTGCTGCCTCACATCCATATAACGCTCCAATACCGATTTCAGCTCAGACAACAAGGGTAGCAGGCGAGTTTTGTCGCCTTTTCCACGCACACACAATAATTGCTCGTTAAAGTCCACATCCATCACACGCAAGGCAATCAGCTCAGCCCGGCGCAAACCCGCACCATAAAGCAGCCACAAAAGAGCTCTGTCGCGCCACCCTGAGAAGTCATCTGTCCAATTAGCAGTACTTAACAAGCATCGAAGCTGCTGTACATCTACTACATGGGGGGCTCTTCGTTTAGTCTTGGGAAGATATAGCCCTATAGCTGGATTGTGCTGCACTTGCCCGCGCGTGCGCAAAAAACGGAAATAGCCTTTCACTACGACAAGCTTGCGGCGTACCGAATCAGGGCTGTATTGTTGCTGGAGCAAATGCACCAACCAGGAACGCACGATAGACACGTTAACTTGAGCAGGATCAAAAAGATCATAGGCTTCCCGCAAATACCGAAAAAACTGGCCCAAATCACGTTGGTAAGCCACCACAGATAAGGGAGAGAACCTTCGCTCGTGCCTCAGATAATCGAGAAAAGCCACTTGCCGCATGTAAATAATTTACATCTATTGTACTGTCCAAGCAGTAAAGAAAGTTCACGTGTACTAAGTAGACGGCAATTTACAGGCTGTCCAATTTAAATTCAAGATATGCACATACCAAAACAGAAAGGCCTCCTGTCACGCTCGGACAGTGGCCTGTAAATCAATCACACACTCACTTAGTGTACAAAAAATTAGTTGTACTGCAAACTCTTCTTTTGGCGATACACTGCTTTAAGATACTCATTGCGACGCGCTACAGAAGGCTTGATGTAGTGCTTGCGCCGGCGCACTTCGCGCAACACCCCTGCTTTGTCAGTCTTGCGTTTAAACTTTTTCAACGCACGCTCAATCGACTCGCCATCTTTTACATCTACGATGATCATGAAAGTCCGTTTTCTTTGGTTGCAAAATGAGGCCGCAAAGATACACCTTTTTAACTATTTAGCATTTTTTCAAAAAACCAATTCCACATATAAAAAGCGATACCTCATCGCAACCTTGACGACGAGGTATCACAGCGAAAAGCTCAAAGCCTAATGACTAATCACTATACTTACTGGAGCACTACCTTCTCATACCACACTTGTTGCCCATCTGACAGACGCAATAGGTAAACACCTTTAGGCAAATGTCTTACATGTACCTCATAACGCTGCTCCATGCCCGTGTGAATAGTCCGACGATATAAACTGCGACCCCACATATCAAACAATTGCACATCTAAGTTCCACTGCCCAGTGCCGAATTCGAGTACAAACAAGCCATCATTGGGATTTGGGTAAATAGAAAATCCACGTACAAAAGCCGGTGCTTCGGTGCTAGTAAGCATAAACTGTACGAGCTGCACCAATGTGTCTGCACCACAATCGTTTGATACAATAAGTTGTACTTCATAATCTCCAGGCTCAGAATAGGTGTGTACAGGGTTCATTGCTTGACTCATACTGCCATCACCAAAACTCCACATGTAGGTATCCCCGCCTACAGAAAGGTTGTCAAATGTAACCGTCAAGCTGTCAATGGAAAAGTCAAAACTGGCCTGTGGCACACCTTCAACCACAATAAATTGAGTTTGCACAAGCATATGGCTACCAGCCACATTCGCCACTTCCAACGTCACATCATAACTGCCCGGCGTGTCATACGTCACTACAGGATTAGGAACAGTACTCGATGAGGGTGTACCTCCTGGGAAAGACCAATTCCAGCTATGAGGCATGCCACTCGACTGGTCGGTGAAATGCACCACGAGGGGTGGGCATCCTGCAGTTACATCTGCTGTAAACATTGCCACAGGCAATACACCCTCTATCATCACATCCTGGTACATGGTATCACTACCGCAAGTATTGGTCGCTACAAGCATTACTTGGAAGGCACCTATTTGACCATATGGATGCACGGGTGATGGTTCTGTGGAAGTAGCCCCATCACCAAAATTCCAATAATACGTATCAGCGCCAGTAGAAAGATTGGAAAAGGCCACAGTAGCTGTGGTGTCATTGACCGTATAGCTGAAGTCAGCTTCAGGTAATTGGGACACTACAATCCAATCAACTTGTATCAAGGTATCTACTCCCAAAGCATTTCCTGCCACGAGCATTACATCATAGGCCCCTGGTGCTGTATAAGTAACTACAGGATTCGGATCCGTACTCATAGAAGGAGTACCACCCTCAAAATACCATTCAAACCACGAAGCATTCGCTGAAGAGAGATTCTCAAACTGCACAATCATTCCTGGACATCCCTCTTGTGGATCAGCACTAAAGGCTGCCACAGGTGCTTCTGTAGCAATGACTACTAACGTATCAGCACCCGCCATCCCACATGCATTCCACACCTGTAATAGGACAGTATAAGCCCCATCAGCAGTGTAAGTATGAGTAGGATTCATTTCTGCACTGGTCGTGCCATCACCAAAATCCCAAAGAATACTATCTGCAGCCTCTATATTGCTCGAAAACTGAACAGTCATTCCACTAATCACAACTCCCGTAATGTTCGCCGTAGGCGCATCTCCCACTTCTATGTAACTTGAGTACGACAACTCATCACTACCCGCTGAGTTGCCCACCGTCAGCGTCACACCATACGTACCCGGAACCAAGTATTCTACCACAGGATTCGGATCCGTACTGCTGCTCGGGTTCCCACCTTCAAACTCCCACTGCCATTCCGTCACATTGCTCGAAGACGCATCCATAAACTGCACCGTCAACGGCACACAACCCACCGTCACATCTGAACTAAAACCTGCCTCAGGAGGCGTCACTATCGTCACCTGTTGCGCCATAGTATCACTGCCACAATCATTCGTCGCTATCAACAATATTTCGTACGTCCCATCTGATCCATACACGTGCAGTGCAGACGCATCCGTGCTCGTCGTCCCATCGCCAAAATCCCACAGATAACTATCGGCTAGCACGCTGTTGTTCGTCAACCACACCGTGTCCAAATGCTGGCTCACCACAAACTGAGCCGTTGGACTAGTACCTACCTCTACGTAGCCTGTCTGTACAAGTGTATCACTACCCGATGGATTGCTCACTACCAACGTCACAGAATACAACCCCGGAGCATCGTACACCACTGTCGGATTCTGATCCGTCGAAGATGAAGGCGTTCCTCCAGGAAACTCCCAATACCAAGAAGTCACATTGCTCGAAGACGCATCCATAAACTGCACCGTCAACGGCACACAACCCACCGTCACATCCGAACTAAAACCTGCCTCAGGAGGCAAAAACACCGCTATCGTCTGTACATCCGTACTAGTCCCACATTCATTCGTCACCGTAAGCTCTACATCGTAAAAACCATCCGTCGCATAAGTATGCACCGGATCCAACTGCGCACTCGTCGTCCCATCGCCAAAATCCCACAAATACGTAGCACCACCACCCGTCGAAGTGTTCGTAAACGTCACCGTCAAACCTGAAACCGAATACGTATACGAAGCCACCGGAGCCTCATCTACAACTATGTAATCCACCTGCGTAAGCGTATCACTACCCGATGGATTGCTCACTACCAACGTCACAGAATACAACCCCGGAGCATCGTACACCACTGTCGGATTCTGATCCGTCGAAGATGAAGGCGTTCCTCCAGGAAACTCCCAATACCAAG
>JALSGS010000026.1 GCA_026982695.1 Saprospiraceae bacterium | reverse complement strand
ATTGTTTAACAAATGCTACTAATTTCGAATTGAAAAACCACGAATCTACCAGTAAATACGGGGCCTGAATGCCATTTTTCAAAGCTCCTTTTATCATTTGTATTAGCAGGGTGGTTTTCTTACTCAGACTCTCTTTGATGCGTTTTTCGCCATGTGATTTTTCCTTGCGAACCCTTGAACAACGATTTTCAAATTCTTTCTTAGTCAGCCCTTGTCGACCATCTTTTCGCTTTTCTACATGGAGAGAAAAATCAATATTCACACAGGTTTTTCCCGTCCATAAAACGAGGTTCAAGCTTTTGAACCCCAATATATATTTATGCAATTTGTGTGAAAATATTTTCCCAATCATTTCAATCAACTTACCGCATTTTTTGATATCCGAGTCATCCACAATAAGGCAAGGAGTCTGGTGAGCCTTCTTAGCATCAAAGTCCATAGGATTCATATACGACAGACATTCTTTAGCCTGTTGCCTCAGTACGTTACGCCAATTGATGTTGATGTTGTTCTTAGCGCTATAGTAGACATCCTTACCACAATTGATCAAAGCGCAATAATCCGACCTGATTAGATGGTGAACAGATTTGTACTCGAGAAATTTTGCAAACACCAATAGCCGAATGATTGCCTTTCTGCAATACACTGATCTCAGATCGCTAACTACACCTTGGAGCCGGCACAAACTCAAAAAACTTCTCAAAAAGGTGTTCAGTTTATCAAAAGAAGCAAAGTAACCAGAGGTGATTTGTAGATTATCCGTATATTGCATCGGGAGTTGTTTTGGTTCTCATTTAGCTGCAATATACTGAATTTCAGTCATTTGTATCACGAACAACTCCTACTTTTTACCCCTTTTTTAACCCCCGAAACTTGAGTTTCAGTAAGTTTCGGCTTCATAACTATTTTGCACAAGGTGTTTAGATTAGAAAAAGATTATTATTTTTAAGCGTGCTTCTATCAGAGCTGCAAAATAAGATAGCTCCGACTACCGAAAGAGTTAGAAGATCAAATCTCAAAGGCATCAGGAATAGTAGTAAGCTACTCCCTTCTACAAATGAATTCAAGAAGCCTGCACCTAAATCGTCTTTGTAAAAAATTCGGCTGAAACGAGGAGGATAGCTTGAAAATAGTGAGCACCCCCCGATGAAATGCTGGTGCAGACGGTTGAGCGGTGTGCATATCGCGGCAGGCTGGAGGGTCAAGAGCTCGAGGGGTAGCCCGCCGCTCGGTTTGCGTTATATTTCCTGTGCGAATTAAAATGACAACGCATAGGGTAGAAACAACAAAAATGCATTGTAGGCACATAAATAAAAGCAATTTGCCGGCAGGGGTGAATCGCTATGTACGATATGGATCCCGGATAAAAGGCCTGTTTAGCGTAGTCTGAGTACTGGCACTTTATGCAATACCCGTAAGCATGCTTTTTGAACAACTTGAAGTATGCAACGAACCCCTCAGGCAGCTGCTGAATCACTCAAGGGCAGTTTGTTAGCGTGGGAACTGTTGTCCATGCCGATGGGGTAGCAGAGTTGATCGATTAGCTGCCCGCCGCTCAGCGGTGGAGGCCTTTTATTGAAGCAAGTGCGGCAATTGTTATCGCGACATCACAAGTGTATGTAGTTATATGTGTTACATATGGCATTATATTGAGTAGATACAGCTTGCCAAGGAATACTTAACACATGACATGAGAGTAGACTACTGCATTACTTTTACTTGTGCAGTGCTTAATTTTGGTTTATGCATTTGTTCAGCTTTTGTTCTTAGTGCTTTTGCGCTTCGTTGCCTTTTTCTTGAATGCATTGGGTACTTCGGCCTCGATGATGGCTTTGACTTCGTCGAGTGTCAGGGCAGCAGCTTGTTCAGGGCTCATGCGTTGACCGTCCACTTTGGGCAGCTTGATCGCCTTTTTTTTGAATCGGATAAAGGGCCCCCAGCGGCCGTTTTCGATGGCAATGCCGTGTTCGTCCCATTTTTTGATGTAGCGATTGGCTTCTTTTTCCAGCTTGACTTTGATCAGTTCGATGGCTTGGTCTTCAGTCAGGTGGTCGAAATCGTACTTTCGCGGCACGTTGACGTACATGTTGTTCCACTTGACGAAAGGCCCGAAGCGGCCTTTACCCTTGGTGATCGGCATGCCTTCGTAGGCACCTATAGGTGCGTCTTCTTTTTGTTTTCGCTGGATGAGCTCAATGGCACGCTCGAGCGAAATGCTCAGTGGGTCTTCAGTCTTGGGTAGGTTGATGTATTTGTCGTCGTACTTGATGTAGGGTCCAAAACGGCCGGCGCCTACCATGACTTTTTTGCCTTCGAAGGTGCCAAGTGTGCGAGGAAGCTTGAAGAGCTCGAGCGCTTCCTCCAATTGAATTTCGTTCATCGATTTGCCAGCCGGGAGGTTGGCATAACGCGGTTTTTCACCTTCTGCCAGTTCTTCAGGTTTGCCAATCTGAATGACGGGCGTGCCAAAGCGGGTAAGGCGTACCAAGACGGTATGCCCACTTTTGGGATCGGTGCCCAAGATGCGTTCGCCACTTTCGCGCTTGGCATGTTCAAGGGTATGGGTCACTTGTTCGTGAAAGGGGCCGTAGAAAGCTTCGAGCATGCGCGTCCATTCTAGGATGCCGGCGGCGATTTCGTCGAACTCTTCCTCGATGCGGGCTGTGAAGCGGTAATCCATGATTTTTTGGAAGTGCTGGGCCAAAAAATCGGTGACCACTATGCCCATATCAGTGGGGAAGAGGCGCCCTTTGACGGCACCGACTTTTTCGAAGGCTTCCTCTTTTTGTATAGTGCCTTCCTTGAGGCGCAAGATGATGAAACTGCGTGGGGTGCCCTCTGTGCTTTTTTTGACCACGTATCCTCTTCCTTCTTCCATGATTTTGGCGATGGTGGGAGCATAGGTCGAGGGCCGACCGATGCCCAACTCTTCGAGCTTGCGCACCAGGCTGGCTTCCGAGTAGCGGGCCGGTGGTTTGGTGAAGCGCTGGCGCGCCTCCATCTCTTGGAGTGGCAGTATTTGCCCTTGCGTGAGTGGGGGCAACATGCCTTTGGTTTCTTCACTTTCGTCTTCGTCTTGAGACTCTATGTACACTTCGAGAAAGCCTGGAAACTTGATCACTTCGCCTTCGGCTACCAGCTTGCGCTCTGGGATAGTGGAAATGGCAATGTGCGCTACGGTTTTTTCCAAAATGGCGTCAGCCATCTGCGAGGCGATGGTGCGCTTCCAAATTAGCTCATAGAGGCGTTGTTCATCGCGATCTTGCGACACTACTTGTCGTTCGATATAGGTGGGACGGATGGCTTCGTGGGCTTCTTGAGCTGTGGGCTTTTTGGTCTTGTATCGGCGCGTTTTGAGATATTTTTTGCCGTAGCGTTGCTCGATCTCTTGGGCAATGGCTTGTAGGGCTACTTCGCTGAGGTTGACCGAGTCAGTACGCATGTAGGTGATGTGGCCAGCTTCGTAAAGGTGCTGTGCTACACGCATCGTCTTGCTTACGGAGAATCCCAGCTTGCGGCTGGCTTCTTGCTGTAGTGTGGAGGTGGTAAAGGGGGCTGCAGGCGTGCGTTTGCTGGGCTTGACTTCTATGCCGTTAATGGTGAAGGTGGCCTTTTTGGCTTTCGCCAAAAAGGCTGCCGCCTCTTCTTCTGTAGCGAGGCTGTCTTTAAGTATGGCTTTTAGTGTGGTGTGCTTGCCTTTGCTGTCTTCGACGGAGAATAGCGCCGAAACTTTGTAATAAGGCGTGGGGGTAAACGTTTGTATTTCACGCTCGCGCTCTACGATGAGGCGCACTGCCACCGACTGTACGCGCCCTGCCGATAGCCCGCCTTTGATCTTCTTCCACAACAGCTCCGAGAGTTCGTAGCCGACCAGGCGATCCAAAATGCGGCGGGCCTGTTGGGCGTTCACCAGATTGAGATCGAGCGTGCGCGGATGCTGAATGGCATGCTGGATGGCTGGAGCCGTGATCTCGTGAAAGACAATCCGTTTGGTCGTCTGCTCGTCTAAGCCCAGCACTTGGCACAAGTGCCAGGAAATAGCTTCACCTTCGCGGTCTTCGTCAGTAGCCAGCCAGACCTCATCGGCTTCCTTGACGGCTTTGCGCAACTCTTGTACTACTTTCTTTTTTTCGGGTGAAACCTCATAGGTGGGCTTGAAACCATGTGCCACATCCACACCTAAGTTGTTTTTGGGCAGGTCGCGGATATGCCCATAGCTAGATTTTACTTTGAAATCCTTGCCCAAGATTTTTTCTATCGTTTTAGCCTTGGCTGGCGACTCTACAATGAGCAAATTTTTCGACATAGATGATCTGTATTGAACGAGGAAATTTGGGGCTAATGGGCGTAATACGCACCTTGACTCGAGCGCAAAAGTAAAAATTTTGCAGTCTGAGCTTGCTGCTTTTGGCCTTCTGCCATAGTCGTTTACTTACGAGCTTCAACAACTGCATGGTGTAGTAGAGCCATTATGTGGAGGCGCAAAGGGCTGCTGCACCTGTACTCCCCGTAGTTTAGGCACAAGATGTACCAAATGTCAGACAAATTGTCTGCCTTGCTGCTTGGTTTTGTCAATAGCGATGCACATGGGTGACACAAAGTCATCTTTGCCAAGATGGCACAGCATGTGATAGGGAGTGTGCCGAAGATTTTTAATTGGAAAATCAACAAAAACTTGCATTGTCATGAATCTCAAACCTATTAACGACCGGGTAGTCATCAAACCGGCACCGGCCGAAGAGAAAACAAAAGGCGGGATTATTATCCCTGATACAGCTAAGGAAAAACCGCGGCGTGGTGAAGTAGTAGCTGTGGGACCAGGCAAAGAAGGCAAGGCACTTGCTGTCAAGCCAGGCGATGTAGTGCTCTATGGCAAATATGCAGGGCAGGAGTTTACGCTCGATGGGGAAGATTATCTGATCATGCGGGAAGATGACATTCTCGTGGTATTAGAAGATTAGTGACCTTTTTTTGCTTTCGCAAAACGAATTGTTGAACACAACTAAAAATTACAATTACCAATGGCTGTAAAAGAAATCAGTTTTAATAGGGATGCACGTGAAGCACTCAAGCGTGGTATTGATCAATTGACAGAAGCTGTCAAAGTGACGCTTGGCCCCAAGGGCCGCAATGTGGTTATTCAGAAGAGCTTTGGTGCACCCCAAGTGACAAAAGATGGAGTGACCGTAGCTAAAGAAGTCGAACTGGAAGACCAAGTAGAAAACATGGGGGCCCAGTTGGTCAAAGAAGTGGCTTCCAAAACAGCTGATGTGGCTGGTGATGGAACGACTACAGCCACCGTATTGGCTCAGGCTATGATCACGGCGGGCTTGAAAAACGTCACAGCAGGCGCCAACCCCATGGATCTCAAGCGCGGCATCGACAAGGCCGTAGCCAAGGTGGTGGATGTGTTGCGCGACCTGTCCGATCATGTCGGTGACGACTTCGACAAGATCCGTCAGGTAGCTACTATCTCGTCGAACAACGACGAAGAAATTGGTCGACTCATCGCCGATGCCATGCAGCGCGTCAGCACCGACGGTGTCATCACTGTGGAAGAAGCACGTGGTACGGAAACCTACGTAGAGGAGGTAATGGGCATGCAATTCGACCGCGGCTATCTGTCGCCCTACTTCGTGACTGATACCGAAAACATGAAGGTCGAATACGAGAACCCCTACATTCTCATTACCGACAAGAAGATCAGTAACCTACAAGACATCGTGGGCATCCTCGAGCAGGTCATGCAGTCAGGCCGTCCACTGCTGATTATCGCTGAAGATGTAGAGAGCCAAGCATTGGGCGTACTTGTAGTCAACCGCTTGCGTGCCAACTTGAAAGTAGTTGCCGTCAAGGCACCGGGCTTTGGCGATCGCCGTAAGGCCATGCTCGAAGACATTGCCATCTTGACAGGCGGCACCGTGATCAGCGAAGAGAAGGGCTACAAACTCGACGCCACTACGCTCGATATGCTGGGTCAAGCTGAAAAAATCACGGTCGATAAGGACAATACCACCATTGTAGGTGGCAAAGGCGATGATGCCATGATTCAAGCCCGCATCAATCAGATCAAGCAGCAGATCGAAACCACTACTAGCGATTACGATCGCGAAAAGTTGCAAGAGCGATTGGCCAAATTGTCGGGTGGAGTAGCTGTGCTGTACGTAGGTGCTGCCACTGAAGTGGAAATGAAGGAAAAGAAAGACCGCGTAGATGATGCCTTGCATGCTACCCGTGCTGCTGTAGAAGAAGGCATCGTGCCGGGTGGTGGCGTGGCCTTTGTACGTGCGATAGATGCTTTGGGCGAGCTGAACGGCGACAATGAAGACGAAAGCATCGGTATCAATATCGTGCGTAAAGCACTGGAAGCACCCTTGCGCGTGATTGCCGACAATGCTGGCCAAGAAGGCTCAGTGGTCTTGCAAAAAGTGCGCGAAGGCAAAGGCGCTTTTGGCTACAATGCGCGCACGGATACCTTTGAAGATCTGAAAAAGGCAGGTGTGATCGATCCGACCAAAGTGTCGCGCATTGCCCTAGAAAATGCCGGCTCGATCGCGGGCATGGTGCTGATCACCGAATGCGTAGTCAGTGAAAAGCCCGAGCCCGAGACGCCTGCACCAGCTGGCGCACCCGGTATGGGGGGCATGGGCGGCATGATGTAATCTTGCATATTGTCTTCCTGTCTCAAACCTCAACCCTTCCGCTGCCAGTTCTACTAGTTGTGGCGGAAGGGTTTTTTGCGTATTGCCTTGCTTTGGCTGGTCGTATCAGCTCGTAGGGGATTTCTGTTCTGTAAACTGTTTCAGTGTAAAAAGAAGCCATGAGTGCTCAAGCTACCCTCGTTCCGTTGTTGGCCACTGCTTGGTTGCCACCGGTGCAGTGGTGGGCACATGCATTAGCAGCTGGTCAAGTGTGGATCGAACAACACGAGCATTATCTTAAGCGCACTTGGCGCAACCGCACCCACTTGGCCGGGCCCAATGGACGCATTGCCTTGAGCTTGCCATTGAAAAAGGGCAAAAACGAGCAGATGCCCATTCGTCAAGTGCGTTTGGCAGCAGATGCCGCATGGGCACGAAGGGTGTGGAAGACTATCCACTCAGCATATGGTAGAGCCCCTTGGTTTGCCCACTTTGCCGACGAAGTGGTACAGTTGTTACCTCCTAAGGAGCCATATTTGTTCGACTACAACTTACGATGGATCAATGTATTGAAGCAAATGTTGCAAGTGTCGTTTGACATTCACTTGACTACTCAATGGATGGCACCACCCGTCACGGGCTTTCGCGATTTGCGCTACGCAATGGGGCCCAAGGTGCCGCTGTCGGCCGATGCACATTTTGTGCCCAAACCCTATCCACAACTTTTTCAAGAGCGCTACGGCTTCTTGCCCAATCTGAGTGTACTCGATTTGTTATTTTGCGCTGGGCCAGAAGCAGGGCGTATTTTGCGTGCAAGTATTCATCCCAATGGCGTGCAGCATTTGCCGTAAGGCACTTCATGAGCAAGCACTTTGTCGTGCCCGGCCCCAAAATTTATTACAAACCGCAAGATGAAAGACCCACAGATACAGCAATGCCAAGAACAGATTGAAGAGGTGGTACGCCAGCTCCATGACCTAACACTGACCATTGGCCATGAGGAGTTAGGGCGAATGATAAGTGAACTGCGACAGCGCATCAAAGAACCCTTTCTCTTTGTCATCGTCGGTGAAGTAAAGGCGGGCAAGTCCAGCTTTGTCAATGCCTTGCTCGACACGGGGCGCGACATCTGCAAAGTAGCTCCGCAGCCTATGACCGATACCATCCAGCAGATCATATGGGGGCCCGAAGTACGTGTTGTGCCCATCAACCCGTGGCTCAAAAAGATCTATTTGCCCGAGCCTATCCTCAAGGAGTTCGCCATCGTAGATACGCCAGGTACCAATACCATTATCGCACATCATCAGGAAATAACCGAGCGCTTCATCCCCGCTGCCGACCTAGTGGTCTTCGTGTTTGAGGCCAAAAACCCCTATCGGCACTCGGCCTGGCAGCTACTCGATTACATCCACACAGATTGGCGCAAGAAGGTCATTTTTGTGCTGCAGCAGAAAGATTTACTCGCAGAAGAAGAGCTGCGCGTCAACATGGAGGGGGTGCGTCAGTATGCCCGCGAAAAAGGCATTGAGGAGCCCGTGGTCTTTGCCGTGTCGGCCAAATGGGAGCAGGAAGGGCGCAAAGCCGACAGTGGTTTTGCCGATTTGCGCCACTGGATTGCCCAACACATCACAGGTGGAAAAGCAGCTTGGCTCAAGCTGGAAAATAATCTCGAGTTGGCCATTCAAATTGCCCAGCGCATACGCAAGGGCTTGGATGACCGCCGCCGACAGTACGAGGCTGATCGCGCCTTTCGCGCCGATGTGCAGCAGACGTTAGATACACATGCCGCTATGGCCCACAAACAGGCCCGTCATCTAGTTGACCGGGTAGTGGCTGCATATCAGCGCGTCACTACCCGCAAAGAACAAACCCTTTCGAGTGGGCTTTCCGTTTGGGGCGTGCTCAAACGCAGCTTGGCGGGCTTGTTTTCCAAAGATGCCACGCTGCAGGCATGGCTCGAGCAGTTGGTGAGCGACCTGGATCAGCAGCTCAAAGTCGAGATGCAACAGACCCTACAAGAGGGCATTGAAGATCTGGCGATGGCCATACAGGAAATGGCCAAAATGGTCGATTTGAAGATTCGCAATAGCCAGACCATACTGAAAGAAGATCACGAAATCTTTGCCGATATCGCCGATCGGCGTGCCCAAATTCTGGCCGATCTCCAGCAGGCTTTCGCCAAATTTCTCAACAATCCTCAAAGTTATGTGCCCACCCAGCTGGCTGGGCAAGAGCAGCGATTGGGCCAGGATCTAATGACAGGATCGGGCATCGCGGTGATCGGTGCAGTGATTGCGGCAGTAGCCCAAGGCGCCGTATTTGACATTACAGGCGGTGTGCTCACTACTGTCGGTTTGCTATTTGCTGGGCTAAGCACTGCGGTACAGCGCCGCAAAGTATTGCGCCAGTATCGCCAGGCAGTAGCTGCCGGCCGCACACGGCTCGAAGAAGAAGTGACGCGCCAACTCGAAGCCTATATCGCCAATTTGCGTCAGCGTATCGAACGCCATTTTCGGGCCTTTGATCGCATGCTGCTCGCAGAAGGGCAAGCACTACAGGAGCTCGAACAGCGCTTTGTGCAAATACAGGATCAACTCAAAAAGGTTGAAAAAGAGGTGCAGGCCGCAAAGGTGTAGCACCATTTTTGAACTTGCATAAACACAGTTTTTTACAGGTACGAGCATTTTTTTTACAAAAAAACAGTTAGTGTACCTATGCAAGCAAAGTGGCCATGGTGGATGATATGTGCATTGTGCCTGCAAATAGGACAAGTACTTGCTCAGCGCGTCAATTATGATTTAGTCGTGCCGCCGGGCGAAGTGCGCCCTAAGACCTTTGAAGAGTATCTAGTGCAACTGGCCTGGCAAAACACTGCTGCCAATCGCGTCGTAGAGCTGCGCAAACAAATAGAGGAAGAAGCACAAGCTGTAACAGTCCGCAGCTGGACGCGCGACGTACAAGCCAGCTTCAACCTCAATGAGGTGAGCTTGGCCAATATCTTGCAAAGCCCTGCTAATGCCGACAACAACATCGTCATTTATCCGCTCTATCAATTTTCGATATCGCTACCATTGAGCACATTGGTGTTGCTGCCGCGCGAAAGGCGCATGGCCGATTTGAAGGTGAAGGTGGCCCAAGCCCAAATTGACCAACAGAAACTACAAGTACGAGCTGAAGTATTGCGCCGTTATCAACAATACCAACTGGCAGTACAGGTGCTTGAGGCCCGCGCATTAGCTGAAGCCGATGCCGAAGCCACCTATAAGCTTGTCAAGAAGATGTTTGAGCGCCGCACGGGAGAGGTGGGCTTCGAAGACGTCAATGCAGCTTCTACGCACTACTACCAGGCGCGCGAGGCACGGCTCAATGCCGAAGCTGACGTCACATTGGCACGAATCGACTTGGAAGAAATGATCGGCATCTCTTGGGATTTGGCCCAGCGCTGGAAAGAGCGCCTACGTTAATATACGCTTTTACTTGACAAACTGCCCATACACGGCTACGTGGCGCGCAATGTACTTGCCGATAATATCGAACTCGAGATTGACCTTGTCGCCTGTGCGCAACTGGTGCAAATTGGTGTGTTGCCAGGTATAGGGAATGATTGCTACGGAAAAGCGGTTGTCTTGAGGCGATACCACTGTCAAACTCACTCCATTGATACAGATGCTACCCTTGTCTACAAGCAAGTATTCAGGGCGCGGCTCGTATTCGAAATGCAAGTAGTGACTGCCTTGACGCACTTCGATACCGGTGCAAACTCCTGTGGCATCTACATGGCCTTGTACGATGTGGCCGTCCAAGCGACCATTGACTGGCATGGCGCGCTCTAAGTTGACCAGCTTGCCTACTTGCCATGAGTCAAGAGCCGTGCGTCGCAGCGTCTCTTCAATTGCTGTGACGGTATGTGTGTGGGCATCGCAGGCCGTCACCGTGAGGCATGCCCCGTCGTGTGCTATGCTCTGGTCAATTTTTAGCTCGCCAGCAAGGTCAGATGCTATCCGGACGTGCATGTTGGTACCTTCGCGCGTAATTGCCACCACTTTGCCAAGTGTCTCGATGATTCCGGTAAACATAAATACTCGTGTTTGGAGCTAAGATAGGAAGCTCAGAGAGGGTGGTGCAGTAGTTTTCAGATTTTGGCTATTCCTTGTAGCTTGGCTGCCCAAAAGAATGTGCGAAATGGATGTACGTCGAATCGATATAGCAGCCTTGCTGCTGCGGGCGGTTTTTGGCGGCCTCATGGTGATCAATCACGGTTATGGCAAAGTGGTCAAGCTGTTGAGTGGCGAGCCAATCCAATTTCCCAATGTAATGGGTATGGGGCCGGTAGGCTCACTGGCACTTGCCAGCTTTGCTGAGTTTATCTGTGCCATTTTGCTATTCGTCGGCTTGCGTACGCGCCTGGCTACTTTGCCGCTGATCATTACAATGGCCGTAGCTGCTTTCTACATCCATTGGCCCGATCCGCTCAAAAAGAAAGAGCTGGCACTTCTGTACTTGACGGCCTATGTGGCCATCTACTTGATAGGGCCAGGATGGTATTCCCTTGATCGGTTCATTGCCGAAAAGCGAGGTATAGGTGTGAGTTGATGTTTTGATTGCGCCTAAGTGAGAAAATGACGTCTGTATGAAGAAATATGTGATTTTGCGTACAGCCATGCTGCTCATATGGCTGGTTGTCATTTTGGGCTGTAGTCAAAACAAAGTGACACATGATCACGCCATTCGCCTGGAGGGACATACGATGGGCACTACCTGGCATGTAACCTATCTCGATTCGCTCCGGCGCGACTATAGGCCCGATATTCAAGAGTTGCTCGATACGATCAATAACCAAGTATCGACCTATATCGACTCTTCAGTCATCTCGCGCTTCAACCGCACAGATACTGGTATCGTACTGAAATTTTGGCAGTCTACTCACCCTTACTTCGTGGTATTTATGGAAAATCTGAATAAGGCACGTAAGGTATGGCAGGCTTCTGGCGGTTGGTTCGACCCTACCATCATGCCATTAGTCAACTATTGGGGGTTTGGATATACGGAAAAGCACCCCGTCGTACAGGTGGACAGTGCCGTGGTCGATTCGCTCATGCGATGCATAGGCATGGACAAGGTACATTTACGCATCAATCAGGATCACGCATGGCTGACAAAAGACTTACCCTGTACGCAGCTCGACTTCAGTGCGATTGCAAAGGGGTATGGCGTAGACGCCGTGTGCCGGCTGTTGGATGGCTTTGGCATTACCGACTATTTGGTAGAAATAGGTGGCGAAGTGCGTAGTAAAGGGCTTAGCCCGCGAGCTACACCTTGGCTGGTGGGCATCAATACTCCCGATGCCGATGCACCGGCCACTGCGATCATAGCCAAGCTAGCTCTGCAAGACAAAGCACTGGCCACTTCGGGCAACTATCGCAACTTCTTCGAGGTGGAAGGCAGAAAATATGCCCATATTATCAGCCCAAAGACGGGCTATCCCCAAACAACAGACCTGCTAAGTGTCTCTGTCATCGCCGATGAATGTGCTTTTGCTGATGCCTGGGCGACGGCCTTTATGGCCATGGGCCAGGAGGCAGCCTGGCAGAAAGCCAACCAAATGGGGTTGGAGGTGTACCTTATCTATGGAAAAAAAGATGGTACCTTCGGCATTCGCTATACAGATGGCTTTGGCCAGCTGCTGAAGTAATCTGCTTTCAACAACAACCCCAACTATGGAATTCAACCTCGACCGCGACTTGGTCTTTTTTGACGTGGAAGCCACTGGTCTCAACGTCATTCGCGACCGCATCGTGCAAATAGCAGCCATCCGCTATTTTAAGGATGGGCGCGCGCCTCAAGAGCTCGAAATGTTGATTAACCCGGGCATTCCCATCGGATGGGAAGCACTGCAGGTACATGGCATCACACCTAAAGATCTGGCCAACAAACCCACTTTTGCCCAGGTGGCCGACAGGCTGTGGCAGTTTTTTGATCGAGCCGATTTAGCTGGCTACAACTGTGCGCGCTTCGATGTACCCATCCTCATGGAAGAGTTTGCCCGTGTGGGCTACGATTTTGACATCGACAATAGGCGCATCATCGATGTACAACGCATATTTTATCGCATGGAGCCGCGTACGCTGAGGGCAGCCCTCAAGTTTTATTGCGATAAAGAAATGGAAAATGCCCACGATGCCTTGGCCGATGTGCGTGCTACCGTCGAGGTGTTCAAAGGTCAGCTAAAGCGCTATGAGGGGGTCGACCACATAGATGCCGATGGCCACGTGACGCCCAATCCCGTGCGCAACGACATGCAAGCGCTCCATGAGTTCACTCAAGACAAGCGCACAGTAGATGTGACTAATCGACTCAAATACAACGAAAAGGGCCAAATTGTCTTCAACTTTGGCAAGTATATTGGTCGGCCTGTAGCCGAAGTGTTGCACAAAGACAAACAGTATTATCATTGGATTTTGTCCAAAGATTTTTCCGTACAGGTCAAACGCATCGTTAAAAAGCTGGTGCGCGAACACGAGCAACAGCTCAAAGAAAAAAAAGGTGGGCGAGTATGAATAAATGGTTGGGCATGGTAGCGGCGGGTTGTGCCCTATGGCTCACGGGGTGTTATCAGCCGCGTGAGGGCTGTTTGGATCCCCTGGCTACCAACTACGACGTAGCTGCTGATGAACCTTGCCTAGAATGCTGTACGTGGCCAGAGTTGTCTGTGCAAGTGCTTCATCGCTATGCGCCGCCTGCACAGCCCGATGCGCTTTTGCCGCTCAAATACGAGCAACCCTTGCAAGTGTGGCCCGATACGATGCATCCCTTTATGCTAAAGCGCTTTCGCTTTTGGATGAGCCATGTGCAGCTATTGGGAATAGGAGGCGAGCTTTTTGGGGTGCTGGAACGTCTGCCCGTAGCTTTGCCCGATGGGCAGCTCGTCGAATTGGAAGACAACTATGCGGTAGCTGATCGCGATATATTTTCCTCCTTCATAGTAGGTACAATTCAGGCCGACGGTTACCTGAAGGGTATACGCCTGCAAGTAGGGCTCGACAGCTTGGAGCGAGCCCTACTACCTGAAAGTTTGCCCGAAGGTCATGTGTTGCGCACCTATGCCGATTCCATCCTGTTCGATGTACAGGCAGGCTATTTGTCGGGCCGTGCGTGGGTGTATCCAGACACCACTACTACCGATTGGCTCGATGTGGCATGGGTACAGCCTGTGGGCGTCACCCTATGGTTGGATCAGCCCGTTTTTTTGCCCAAAGGCAGTGGAGTAAAGGTGATTTTGGTGATCAATTACACACAGCTGTTTGAAGGCATTGATTTTGCTGCAACAGATCCCGATCAGCTGCGTTTCAATATTGTCAGTGCGCTGTCAAATGCAATAAGTATCGACACCCTGTTGGTGAAATGATTTTACCTTGCCTGCCTGTGACACACCTCCAGTACACTCTGTTTACTTTCTTAACTTAAATCAGGATACATTATGATGTACAAGCGTGTAATCTTCTTGGGTGTTATCTCGTGGCTGTTGATGGCATTGAGCTGCCGCGATCAGTCCCCTGAAGGTCCCGTCACTAATGTGGATCTTCAGTTTGTCGCCACTTTTGGCGATCAGCCTTTGGTCATGTATGACAAATACGACTACGACGATACAACGCGTGTGTTTTTCGAGCGATTCAACTTTTTTATCTCGGATGTGTCGTTGGTGGCGGCCGGTAGCCAGTCAGAGACCCCCCTGTTAGAGGTCGACTATATCAGTTTTGACGAAGTGCAGTCGGTCGCAGCGGCTGAAGCAGGCGTACGCGTGCAGCTGACCAAAGTGCCTGTGGGTAGTTACGCTATGTTGCGCATAGGAGTAGGTGTACCTGCAGACCTAAACGTAGATGCCGATTATTCGCCTACGCATCCCTTAGGTGCTCGCAAAGAATCTCACTATTGGAGCGGATGGGGATCTTACATCTTTGCCAAGATAGAGGGCAAGGCCGATACCAATGGCGATGACCAATACGACGATGTGGCCTTCTCCCATCATTTAGGCACCAATGAATTGTACCAAAATGTAGAATTACCCGTTTCGCTCGAACTGGTGGAGGGGCAGGATGGAGTAGTAAAAGTAGTAGTAGATGTCCGCAAATTGTATGTGCGAGCAGATGGCATGCTCAATTTGGTAGAAAATCCCGGTACCCATACCGATAGCCAGTTGGTCGTCGCCAAATCGATTATGGATCGCTTCCCCTTTGCCATGCACATTGCACCATAAAAGGTCTTAATACCTATGAAACGCCACGTCGTAGGATGGTTATCCATAGTATTTGTTGGCGTAATGCTTATCTGGGGGTGCAGGAAACCATCGGGTGTAGACCCCTCAGATGAGTGTGAGCCCCTTACCCATATTGATTATGAGCCTACGCCAAAAGAAGTAGTGGTACCACCCAATTTTCCCCCCATGCCCGTGCCACCAGATAATCCGATTACAGAAGAAGGCGTGGCACTAGGGCGTTATCTGTTCTACGACCCCATACTTTCTTCGGATAGTACCATGTCGTGTGCCAGCTGCCATATGCCTGAGCTGAGTTTTACGGATGGATTAGCTGTCAGTGAAGGAGTAACGGGGGAACAAGGTACCCGCTCTGCCATGTCATTGCTCAACGTCGGCTATTTCTTAAATGGATTGTTCTGGGATGGCCGTTCGCCCGATCTGGAAGATCAAGCACTACAACCCGTAGAAAACCCCGTAGAGCTGCACGAAAGCTGGCCACGGGTAGAGGAAAAGTTGCGACGCCATAGCCTTTATCCTGAGCTATTCCGCAAAGCTTTTGGCATCGAAAATACCTGCGAGATCACCAAAGAACTAACTGCCAAAGCCATCGCACAGTTCGAGCGCATATTAGTCAGCAGCGGGCAATCGAAGTATGATCGTCGAGTCAATGGCGTGCCGGGTGTGTTTTTTACCGAATCGGAATTGCGCGGCTTTGACATGTTCTTCGACATATCACCTGAATTGCCCGATGCTGAATGTGGTCATTGCCACAATGTGCCTTTTTTCACAACCAATGATTACTTCAACAATGGCATTGAAGCAGTCAGTGACCTCAACGGCTTTCCCGATAAGGGCCGAGGCGATGTGACGGGCAGTATTTTTGACAACGGCAAATTCAGAGCGCCGACTTTGCGCAATATCACCCTTACCGCGCCTTATATGCACGATGGGCGCTTCCAAACACTTGAGGAAGTGCTGGATCACTACAACTCCGGTGGGCACTATGCGGACAATCGCGATCCACTTATCAGACCTTTAAGCCTTACTGAGGAGCAAAAGCAAGATATTATCAACTTCCTAAAAACACTTGAAGACATCCCCTTTACGCAAAATCCGGAGTTTCAAAACCCATGGGAGTAGTTAGGGTGTACATAATAGCAGCTTCACCAGAGGAAGATCCCTTGCCTTGAGGAAATCTCAATTGAAAAGTTGTCACAAAATGAAAAAATTTACTCTTTTTTCGGAGAAGTTTTTTTCACAAATCGCCCCTTTTGTAATCGAAAAAACTCGTTTTATTTTGCTTAAAACCAAATGGTAATACATATCAATATTGTTGTATTTTATTACAAAAGTAGCACAAAGTTTAAATAGTGTACTTTCCTAATCGAACAAATCGCAAGATCATTGCATCAGGCAAAGGACGAGGATATGGAAAAGATCATATGACAAAAGAAAAAACCGGACATAAAAAAGACCGGTCGAAGATTTGGATATGTTCATGGGATAATAATTTGTCGGTGAGGGCCCTTCGGGGCCCTCGCTTTTTTTCTGCTAGTGTACAAATATAAGAGAGATTTTTAAATATTTATATATTTTGTTTTGCAATGTGTTGCTTATTTATTGCACATGGTGAATGAATTAATGAGCGGTAGAGATGTGGGAGTAATTGGCAGGCAAATGAAATGCATGGTACATTGGGATATGTCTACAAGTTGTGAGTTGTTAATGATTCGCAAAGTATATCCATTGAGTGGGATAATGAATGCAAGTGTTTAATTTTGCGGCGTGAAGCCTTTTGTGGTTATATGGGCCGTGTACTTGTTGGGCTTGAGCTTTATCTCTTGCCCTGAGTGGGATGTTGCTATCTCTGTGCAAGCTACACCTGACAACGAATGGGTTTTGGATACATCACCATTTTTTGGAGCAAACTCATGCACGGGTGCTCATGAAGCGCGCTGCAGCCCATTGTGTGCGTGTCATTGTTGTCATGTACACGTTCTTGTGCCTCAGTTTCAAATAGACTTATCGTCAGAGACTGCCACAGTGAATCGGCCTGTGTGCACGCGTGTACTGTCCAGTACTTTTTTCCACGATTATTTTATTCCTCCTCGCGTTTAAGGGCAAACGTTAATTTCTGATCTGATCCTTTTGGGGACGGGTTTTTTGTGTGTGCGTGCCACGCCACTTTTTTCACTTGCTTTTCCTTTCGAGCTATCTGTTCGCCACTTGAGGTGGCAATAGCATGGGTTTGGGCTTCCATCTCTATCGAATGGATGGCCAAATGGGCGTGTGTATTTGTCGTCACCTTGAGCAGAAAAGCTCGTAGATATAAGTGTTAACTCACTGATAAATAATAAAATATGCAATATGATAAATCATATTATAAGGTTTTCTATTAAGAACAAGTTCATCGTTGGCCTGCTCACCCTGGCGCTTATTGGGGTAGGCATCTACTCGATGACGACCGTGAATCTGGGTTCTGTACCTGATATAACGAATAACCAAGTTCAGGTGATGACTGTGGCTCCGAATTTGGCTACAGAGGACATTGAGCAATTCGTCACTTACCCCATCGAACGGGCAATGGGCAATTTGCCAGGGGTGGTAGAGATTCGTTCTGTATCGCGTTTTGGCTTATCGGTAGTCACTATCGTGTTTGAGGATCGGATGGGAACTTATTTACCCCGTCAGCTCGTCCAGGAGAAACTCAACGAGGTTCAGGAGGAGATTCCCGAGCAGTTTGGTGATCCTTTTATGGGGCCTATCACTACAGGATTGGGCGAAATTTTCCAGTACACCATTACACCCAAGCCGGGGTACGATACGGTATATACCCTTGCAGACTTGCGCACCATTCAAGATTGGATAGTAGCCCGTCAGATGACGATGGTCGATGGTGTAGTCGAGATCAATGCTTTTGGTGGAAAGATCAAGCAATATGAGATCGCTATTAACCCCGAGAAGTTGAATGCCATGGATGTGTCCATAGCCGAAATTTTCGAGGCTTTGCGGCGCAACAATATCAACACGGGCGGAGCTTATATTGAAAAGAACAAGATGGCCAATTTTATCAGGGGTGAGGGTTTGGTGCGGTCGCTCGAGGACATTCGTCAGATCGTCATCAAAAACGTCAATGGGCTTCCGATTACGATTGCCGATGTAGCCGAAAAGATTCATTACGGTCATCAGGTGCGCTTTGGGGCCTTCACAAAAGACGGAAAGGAGGCAGTGGGCGGCATGGTATTAATGCTCAAGGGGTCGAACCCCAACAAGGTGATTCAGCGAGTGAAGGAACGCATGGAAAAGATACAGGAATCGCTGCCTGAAGGTCTTGAGATTAAACCCTTTTTGGACCGAAGCGATCTGATTCACCGCACCACTAGTACGGTGCAGAAAAACCTGCTGGAAGGCGCCCTGATCGTCATCTTTGTGTTGGTGGTACTGTTGGGGAGTTTGCGAGGAGGCATTATTACTGCTTCGGTGATTCCCCTTTCCTTGCTATTTGCTTTCATATTGATGCGCTTCACCAACGTGTGGGCCAATTTGATGAGTTTGGGTGCTATAGACTTTGGCATTATCGTGGATGGCGCCGTGATCATCGTTGAGGGAACTGTGCATCTTATTGAAAACAAAATCAAGGGTGGAAAGCGACAGTACTACTCCCAGGCCGATATGGACGAGATCGCTTATAAGTCGGCCAGTACGATGATGAACTCGGCCTTTTTTGGCCAGCTCATCATCTTGATTGTCTTTGCGCCTATTCTGTTTCTCACAGGGGTTGAGGGCAAGATGTTCCGGCCGATGGCTTTTACTTTTGGTTATGCCGTTTTGGGCGCCATATTGCTTTGCCTGACTTACGTGCCGATGATGTCGGCCTTGTTCATGCGCCCGATCAGCAATCCGCGCAATTGGTTTGCTCGTCTGGAGCATGTAATTGAGCGCTTTAGCCAAAAGATCATTTCGTTTTTGTATCGCTTATACCGGCCGTTGTTGAGCCAGGCGTTGCGCTTTCGCCCTTTGGTGCTCATATTGGCTGTGGCCTTTCTTTCCAGTGCAGTCTACACGTTTAGTCGAATGGGGGGCGAGTTCGTGCCTCAACTGGATGAGGGCGATATTGCCATGCAGGCACTTTTGCGTCCGGGCAGTGCATTGAGCGAGTCGATAAAGGTTTCTAACAAGATTGAGCGATTGTTGTTGGAGCACTTTCCTGAGGTGGAAACGGTGGTGGGGCGCATTGGCGTGTCAGGTATTCCTACCGATCCTATGCCCATGGACATCATCGACATGTTTATCATTTTGGAGAAGGACGTGGACAAGTGGGTTTCAGCCACTAACAAGGAGGAGCTCATAGACAAAATCAAAGATTTGCTCAATCGAGAAATCACGGGTGTCAACTTAGTGTTTACCCAACCGGTGGAGTTGCGCTTCAACGAGCTACTTACTGGTATTAGGGAAGATGTCGCCATCAAGCTCTTTGGAGAAGATTTGGACATTCTCAATGAGAAAAAAGAGCAAATTGCTCGGCTGGTACGCACCATCCCCGGAGTTGGCGATGTGAGTGCAGAGCGCACATCGGGCCTACCACAAATGACCGTGCGATTCAATAGAAGAAAGCTGGCCCAATACGGGTTGGATGTAGAAAAACTCAACGACTACATCAGTGCTGCTTTTGCCGGTGGTGTGGCAGGTGTCATTTTTGAAGGTGAAAAGCGTTTTGATATGGTGATTCGCTTCGACGAAGCACACCGTCGGAGCATTGAGGATTTGCGCAACCTGTACATCGATTTGCCGGATGGCACTCAGGTGCCCATCAAGGAAGTGGCTGAAATCGAGTACGTACCAGGCCCTATGCAGATTTCGCGAGAGAACACCTTTCGACGTACGTATGTGGGGATCAATACGCGCGGCCGTGATGTCGAATCGGTTATCAAAGACATTCAAAAAAAGTTGGACGCATCACTGGATTTGCCGCCAGGCTACTACTTGCGTTATGGAGGCGAATTTGAAAACCTCCAGAGAGCTAAGGCACGGCTCAGTATTGTAGTACCTATTGCTTTGTTTTTGATCTTTTTGTTGCTCTATTTCGCTTTGGAGTCGTTCGTGCAGTCGATCATGATATACATGGCCATTCCTTTAGCGGCTATTGGTGGTGTTTATTCTCTATGGTTGCGCGACATGCCGTTTAGTATATCTGCGGGTGTAGGCTTTATCGTGTTGTTTGGCGTTGCCGTGCTCAATGGCTTGGTCTTGGTCAATAGGTTCAACTCGCTAAAAGCAGAGGGAGTACTCGATTTGCACCGGCGCATTATGTTGGCCACAGAAGAGCGTTTGCGACCCATTTTGCTCACTGCCACGGCTGCCATTATGGGCTTTACGCCTATGGCGTTTTCCACTTCAGCAGGTGCAGAAGTGCAGCGCCCACTTGCCACAGTGGTGATTGGCGGGCTCATTACAGCTACACTACTCACTTTGGTCGTATTGCCCGTGTTGTATAGTTATGTAGAGCGATTGGGCAAGAATGGGCAAACCCATCTTGGTGGTACAGTGCATTTTGCATTGTGGCCTTTGTTGGCACTGGGGGCTTTGTCTTTGCCGTCGGTAGCTCATGCACAATCCACAGCATACTCAGCCATCGACACCTTGCCCGTACTGAGCTTAGATGAAGCTCGGCAGCGTGCACTGGCCAACTATCCCGTTATTCACACTGCTGCTTTGCAAATACAGAATCAGCAAGTGCTGAAAAAAACTGCTTGGACCTTGGGCAATACTTCCATATTTACCGGAATGGAAGAGGTGGGCGGCGGCACTATTGGTGTATATACTTTCTTGGGAGTACAGCAAAGTGGCGTGAATGTGTTTGGCATCAAGCCGACACTGGCACTGCAAGAAGCGCGTGTGGCCTTGGCCGAGCGTGCCCTTTCTCTGACGCGTACTGAACTGGAACGCGAAGTGAACCGGGCATGGGGCATGGCCTATGCCGCCAAGAATACTTTTCGGGTATATCTCCAGCTCGACTCTATATTTTCAGACTTGGAACGAGCTGCACGCCTGCGCTTGGAAACCCAGGAGATCGCTCAGCTGGAGTATCTGGCTACTACCAACCAGGCCCGAAGGGTGCATATCGAAATGCAGCAGGCTTATAGGGATTATCTCAGGGCCATTCAGATGCTCAATCTGTGGCTTGCCTCCGATACGCTTTTTGGGGTGCCGGACTTGCCCGTAACTCAATTAGATGAACCACTGCCTTTAGCAGTCGACTCATTGATTGCAGTTCATCCGTTGCTGAGCGTGTCAGAACAACAGGTGCGCGTGGCAGAAGCCTTTGTGGACAGACAGCGCGCTGCACTGTATCCGCAGTTTTCGGGCCAGTTTGGCCTTCAGCAGGTCGATGGGCAAGGTGGTTTTTTCACCTTTCAGCTTGGCGTACAGATGCCTTTGTATGCCAAGCCCGTCAAAGGGCGTATAGAGTCGGCCCAAATTCAGCACCAGATTGCTTTGCAAAATCTCAAACAGACACAACTAGAGCTCCAGGCAGGCTTTCGCCAAACTAAGGAACAGTACTTCAAGTGGTATGACGCTTGGCAGTATTATAGGGATGTGGCACTGCCCCTAGCACAGGCACAGCGCCAAGGAGCCATTACTGCCTACAGAGCAGGTGCGATCGACTACGTGACTTTTCTACAAAACGTGCGAGATGCTATTGGAATTGAAATAGATGCATGGAATGCATTTGGGCAGTACTTAGATAGCAAATACCAGTTGGAATACTTTCTTCAAAATGAAAATTAAAAAATAAAAATATGAGACAAATGGTTTTTAGAAGTATAAAATTCTTGACTGCTGTTTTTTCCTTAATGTGGTTGGGTGCATGTGGTACAAGTAATACCACTGAGGCAGATGCACATGACGAGTCAGCACATCAAGAAGAAGCCCATGAGCATGGGCATGAGGAGGAAGGTGGCATGGGGAAGGTGCATCTATCGGCCATGAAGGTGCGTAGCTTGGATATCAGAATAGATACCATCCCGTATCGGGCACTTTCCGATGTCGTATTTGCCAATGGCCAGCTACAGGTGCCTCCTCAGTACGAGGCAACAGTGACAGCTGTTTTGGGTGGCAACATTACTTCGATCAAAGTCATGGAAGGAGATCGGGTGCGTAAAGGTCAGATACTGGCTTATTTGGCACATCCCGATTTGGTACAGTTGCAATCTGATTATGCCAAAGCCTTTAACCAGCTGCAATATCTCGAAAAGGAATATGAGCGGCAAAAGCGCTTGTATGAAGAAGAAGTAGGTTCAGGGCAGCGTTTTCAAGAGGTGGCAGCTCAATATGAAGCGCTCAGGGCAGAGGTGAAGTCTTATGAGGCGCAGCTCAAACAGCTTGGATTAAATGTGTCGCGCATACAGAAAGCTGATTTTTACCAACAGGTACCTATTGTGAGCCCAATAAATGGTTATATCGAAAAAGTGTGGGTGCAAATAGGTCAGTTTGTGGCACCGACCACAGCTATGTTCGCAATAGTCAATACCGATAAGTTGCATGCCGATCTAATGGTTTTTGAAAAGGATGTAGCCTTAGTCAAAGAAGGTCAGATGGTATCGTTTAGGGTAGAATCGGCAGGTGGCGAGCCCCTGCGCGCGCGCATTTTTGCAGTGGGCAAGCAATTTGAACAAAACCCCAAAGCATTGCACGTGCATGCAGAAATACTGGACAAGAGGGATTACCTCATACCCGGCATGTACATCAATGGCCGCATAGAAGTGGCTCAGCAGGCAGTACGTGCATTGCCTGAGGAAGCAATTGTAGATGAAAATGGCGTGCCTTACATCTTCGTGGCTGAGCAAACACAGGAGGATGGCCAAGAAGCATGGGTGTTTGAACCAGTAGAGATTCGCACGGGAGATCGTTACGATGGATGGGTAGAAGTGAAGTTGCTCGAGCCACTTTCGCCAGGTACTTTAGTGGCATGGAGTGGCGCGTATTATCTCGTCTCCGAAATGCAAAAGGGCGAGCTGGAACACAGTCACTAAACTAAAAATTAGAGTGGATTTGGTGTTTCAGACGTGCATGTCGGGTGTTAGCACCTATTGTTGCACCCACTATTCCAGGAGATGGCTCGAAGGTATGGCGGAAAGCCCATGGGAGCTTTGGCCTGACCTTCGGGCCACTTTTATATAGCTTATGGGCGATATACATTGGAAAGACAAGTTGGATAAGTACGGTGCTTTCTTCCAAATAGTCCTGTCACCACTGAGTCATTAGCTATTGGTTGCTTTGGCCATTTGTGCGATAGAGGGGCAAAGTATGCTGGTTTTTCTGGGCATAGGTTACTGGGCTAATGGGTGATTACTCATGTTGCTATTTACCATATTGCTCTTTGACCTTTCTCTTTTACCCATATACCTACTATATCGGTAAAAATTGGGTACATTCGCGTTGAAGGCTTTATCCGGGTACTCCATCTGTGTACTGCTAGAGTCTCGTCCATAGAATCATTCATCGCGTATATATCGCCAAAGCAGCCGTTTATGCGGTTGTTGGTGATCAAGGGTGGCTTTTTATAAATGACAAACTTGCAATAACCAAAACAAAGCTATGAAAAAGCTTTACTATTGGCGCTATGCCCGTAGGTGGAGCGCGATGTGGATGGTGATTACGTGTTTGTCTTTGCCCTTTGCAGGCACCTCGATGCCTGGGCAAAGAGGGTCGAAAGTGGCACTTACGGCATGCCTTTGCGATAATGCTCCGAGTGGTAACCTGCTTAGTACCCCAACAAGCAGTTGGGTAGGAATGGACTTATATAAGGTGCTGCGTTCTGCTTCTCTTGTGTGGGATAGTACTTTGCTGCTTTTTGCAAATAAGCTATATGACGGTCGTGTGGAGCTTGCTTTTCAAGTTGATGAAGGCCTCACCACTGAGGTGTCCTTTGTGATAGAGCGTGCTGCCGATGGCATTCACTTTGAACCCTTGGCTCGCCTGGGGTTATCCGACCGCACAGAAGGTGGCTGGTATCGCTATGTAGATGCTGCGCCGCGTCAAGGGCACAATTTTTATAGAGTTTGGATGAGGAGTGAGCAGGGAAGTGTGGTGTCAGGTGTGGTGCGCGTAGCTTATTTTGCTGCTTTGCAGCAAGTAACGCTTGCACCCAATCCTACAACGGGTATCGTCCAGATCGACATACGCGAAGGAGTGACATCGCCTACGCAAATAGTCGTGTGGGGTGGAGATGGCAGCCAAAGGGCCGTGCAACTTGTGGCCTTAGGGCAGTGGCAGCAGCAAATCGATTTAAGTGCATGGCCGCCTGGAGTGTATTTCGTACAGGTCATGTACAACAACATGCAGCGCAGCGAAGTATTTCGGGTAGTCAAAAAGTAGTTAGGTCTAGCGCTGGTGTCGCGTGATGTGAAAATGTATGGTCATAAAACTGTCTTTGCTTCTATTTCACTTGGCGTAGAGGATCAAAATGCAATTTGCCAGCCTATTGATCGGGCGATGTTCACTGCGTTGACAAGGCCAAGCAGTCAACATGGTGTAATTTGCACTTCTGATCAAAGGCAAGCTGTATATCCTAAACAGCGTACAAGAGAATGGGCAAACGCGGCATTTGGTTACGCAGATATTGACTTGTCATCTTCTCTTTATTTGAGCCATTGATCGAGCCAGTCGAAAAATACGCGATGCCACAGCAAGCTGTTTTGCGGCGAGCGGATCCAGTGGTTCTCATTTGGAAAGTATAATAGCCGGCTAGGGATCCCTTTGAGTTGTGCAACTTGAAAGGCCTGCATGCCTTCTGCTTCGGGTACGCGAAAGTCTTTTCCGCCATGGATGATGAGTATGGGTGTATCCCAGTTGTGGGCAAAGCGGTGGGGCGAGTCGGTCATATAGGTTTCGGGGGTAGGTTTTTGCCAGTACGGGCCGCCCAAGTCGTGATTGGCGAAGAAGAGCTCTTCGGTAGTGCCATACCAGCTTTCCAGATTGAACAAGCCGGCATGTGCGATAAAGGCTTTGAATCGCTTTTGGTGGTGGCCAGCCAACCAATAGACTGAGTACCCGCCAAAGCTGGCACCTACTGCGGCCAGGCGTGTGGAGTCGATAAAAGGTTCCTGCTTGAGCGTGTCAATGGCGCTGAGTAAATCGCGCATGGCTTGTCCACCCCAATCGCCAGCGATGGCGTCGTTCCATTCGCGGCCAAAGCCGGGCAAGCCACGCCGGTTGGGAGCTACGACGATATATCCGTGGGCCGCCATGAGCTGGAAATTCCATCGGTACGACCAAAACTGACTTACCGTCGATTGAGGGCCACCTTGGCAGTAGAGGAGTGCGGGATAACACTTGTTGGGGTCGAAATCGGGTGGGTAGATGACCCATACAAGCATTTTTTTTCCATCAGTAGTACCTACCCATTTTTTTTGTACGCGCCCCATGGCGATGGTGTCCAGGATCGCCTTGTTGGTAAAGGTAATGGCATTGGGGCGGCCAGTATCCAGCACGACGCGGTATAATTCATGTGGTTCGGACATGGAGCAGCGGCGGGCAATGAGGTAATCGGGACGTACAATAAAGTCGTAGTAGTTGTAGTGGCCACCGGTGAGTTGGCGGAGTTTTCCGCCCTTGCGGAAATCGACAAAGTAAATGTGGTTAGTCGCACCGCGTTCGGAAGTGAAGTAGATGCCTTGGCCATCTGCGGCCCAGTGTGGGTGGTTGGCGTTCATGTCGAGGCCTTCGGTCATTTCCCATCGGTTGCCGTTGCGCAAGTCGAGTATGAAAATTCGGTTGCGATCCGATTCGTAGCCATCGGTAGCCATGCTGTTCCATGCCAGGTAGCGCCCATCTGGCGAGAAGGTGGGCTCCATATCATAGCCTTCCAGCCCCTCGGAGAGGTTGCGCGTTTGGCCAGTAGCTAAGTTGTACAGGTAGATTTCTGAGTTGGTGCTGGTGGCATAAGCCTTTCCCTTCATCTTCTTGCAAGTGTAGGCGATGAGGTGCCCCTTGGGGCTCCATGCAATTTGTTCCATGCCACCAAAGGGCTGCATGGGCGAGTCGTAGGGCTCATTCATGATATTTTTTGCATCGGTGAGTCGGGATCCGTCGAATTGTGCGATAAAGATGTTCCGATATTTGCCGTCTTCCCAGCGGTCCCAGTGGCGATACATCAGATCGTCTATAATGTAGGCTTGGGCTTTGGGTAGATCTGGATACCGATCAGATATGGTGGCGTCGTATTGTACCTCTGCGATATACAGCACTTGTTGCCCATCGGGCGACCACATGAAGCCTTCCATTGGCTGCTCGCTGATTTTTTTCGCTTGTAGGGTGTTCAAGTCCATGACCCAGAACTGACCCTGATACAAGTAGCCGATGTGATGTCCATCGGGATGGAAGCGAGCATTAGCTTCGCTGGCAGGGGTGTGTGTAAGACGGCGTGGCTGCCCTTTATCTGCGCCATTGGCAGCAATGAGGTACAGATCCGTATTGCCCTTATTGGCCTGGATGTCGTAGTAGGTAATGCCATAAAGCACCCATTGGCCATCGGGCGATACATCTTCTAAGGATACGCGGCCCATCTGCCACAACAACTCGGGTGTAAGATGCCCTTTCTGTTGGCCGTGGCTTGTTAAGGGAATATTGATGAGTGCGATCAGTAGCCACTGATACATTGAAGGCCTCATAATACTGTCGTTTTTGAAAAGCGAATTAGCGGCCTAAATATACAGCGCTGTAAGCAAGGCCGGCCCCATAGCGGCACAGCCAGGCTATATCCCAAGTAGGAGCCTGGCTGTGCAGTGCGTAGTGCCGTGGGGCGTTTGTCTATTGTACGACCAACATGCGCACTATGGCGTGTTGGGCATCTCGCAACCTAACCAAATAGACGCCTTTCGGCAAATCCAGTGACCAGGTAAGATTCATAGTGTTCGGGCTAAGCTGTATTTGTTGGTGGCGAACTCGGTGGCCGTGCAAGTCGAGTAATTCAAGCTCCAGCTGTTGACTAGTAGCTGGGCCTTGCAAGGCAATGTCCACATGGGTTTGTGCAGGGTTGGGGCTGAGCGAAAAGCGGTATGGCAGCGTTGTAGAGGAGGCTGAATTGACTCCGATATATAGCGTATCGGTAGCTACCTGGGTGCCGCAATCATTGCTTGCCGATAAGGTGACCACATATACACCCATTTGTAAATAGACGTGTACGGGATTGAGTACGGTACTCGTTTCGCCATCGCCAAAGTCCCAGAGCCATGTGTCGGCATTTTGAGCTTGATTGGTAAATGTCACTACTTGTCCTACGATATCTACTTCAAAGCTGGCCTGCGGGTAGGGGGCAATCTGGACTTGCGTAGAGGCTGTGTCGCTGCCTAAGCTGTTGGTAGCTGTCAAGCTGACTTCGTAAGTGCCCGCTCCGGTGAACTGCACGCTGTGAGGACCTGGGCCCGTGGCAGTTTGGGGGGTGGCGTCTATGCCAAAACTCCATTGGTAGTCTAAAAAATCACCTTGTGCCTCTGCCTCGAATACGATAAAGTCGCCCTCACAAGGTGTCGCAGCAGCATCTATAGTGATTTGTTCGATGAGGGGAGCTTGCATGGGGCGTATGTGGATGTTGTCGAGTACAAGACTATTTCCATAGCCAGTGATATTGGCAAAGCGCACGGTTATACTGTTGCCCGTGTAATCACTCAAGTCAATCACTTCATGCGACCATACAGAAGGATTGTCTGGCACAAAAATGTCAGTCACATCATTAGTGGTGGCCAAGGCTGTACCTTCCTTGTCGAATAACACACCGGATAACGTAGTACCGCAATCAGTCAGCACTTCCACTACTAAGCGATCGTAGTATTCACTTGAATAGCGTGCATAGGCGTAATCGAACTCGAGCACCGCTCGATCGATGTTGGTCAGATCGACTGGAGTGGTGATCAGATCGTCGCGTTGGCCAGTGTCGTTGTATTGGAAGTTGTTGATAAAAGCGGCTATAGTATTTTGCCCGTCAGGGCCTATTACTTCTCTTGGTGTCCAGGTAATGTATTCATCGGGATTGCGCACAAGCCAGTTGAGTGGAGGCCAGTCGGCATAGTCGAACTGTTCGTACATGGGTGGGGTGGCACCGTCGCCCACGACAATGGCCAGCGTGAAGGTATGGATGAGGGTATCGTTGAAGGGCGCTTCGTCGTTGGGTAGTGTGCTCCAGACTTTCAGCGTGTAGGTGCCGGGTTGGAAAAATTCCAGAGGCGAGGGAAAAGTGAAGTTGAGTTCACTGCCCACCTGGAGGTTGGTTAAGACGACACTTGTTGGAGGTTCGTCGTTGACTTGGTAGTAGAGCGTAAGGGAGTCTTCGTCACTTTGGCCTCCATTGCGCAGCTGTACGGTCAGGTCGGTAGTGAAGACATCGCAAGCAAGCAGATCCTCGATCTGGGGCTCGGCAATCTGGAGCAATTGAATGTCGTGGTCGAGTGGGCAGTTAAAAAGCCCTTCGTTGTAGTTGATAGCGACGGTGCGGCGCGACAGCTGGCCATCAGGGCCGTAGGCTGCCACTGCGAACCAATGATCAAGGGTGGGGTTGTTGGCCTGAGTGGGGAATTCATACCAGGTGTTGGTAGTGATGGCCACAGAATCCATATATCTGCTACCTAGCCGATAAAGCACAAAACTGTCAGCGTTGGCCGGTGCATCCCATTCCACTCTGATAAAATTGGGGCAAGCTTGTACAACTTCTGCGTTTTGTGGTTGGTACATGATAGTGAAAGGCTCGGATATGGCTTCAATGCCATTGCGCGATAGGCGTAGCCGAAGGTGAGCACCTAAGATGGCAGGCACTTGCCAGTCGAACATGCGCTTGTCGCCACCCAGCGTAGCGATGGTCTGCCAGCTTTGGCCATCGTTAAACGAGTAAGAGAGCGTAAAGCTGCCACTATTGTCTTCGGCATCCCAATGAATGCGCTCCGTTTCGCCAGGAACGAACTGCTCTCCACCAGCTGGGCGCGTAAAAGCAATGTCATTGGTGCGGAATTCGTAAACGACAAAATAGGACTTAGTGCCGAAGGGCACTTCCTTTCCCGTCACTTCCAGCGTCCACGTGCCGGCCGGTGGATTGTCTACGGCTACCTGCTCCATGTTGTTGAGCGTGTCGATACCTGTAGTAGCGGGTTGAGCCAGCGTGCTGGGGTTGGGCGTGGGATCGAGCACCCAGGGAAGATGTACACTGCCATCGGGTGCCAACAGGCGCGTATCGAGATCGTTAATGAGTGCTTTTGCTGCCATAGCAGTAGCAGGAGGATCCATCCAGTAGGTCATGATGCGCAGTTGCTTGACACCATCGGGCACCTGAATGGTGTGCGTGAGCGTCTGGCCCACAGCTACTTCTGCTTCGAAGAAACGCCCCTCTTCAATCGTCAGTACGGCACGCCACGCATTGACGTGCCCCCAGCCAAACTGAAAGTCGGGGCCTTTGTTGCCCAAGTCATTGGCGGTATTGAGCATAATGGCTTTGATCAGCCCCGTAGCAGGTAAAGTGCCGTAAATGGTCTGATAGGCGTGTATGAGCTGGGTGGTTACGCCAGCAATGCCAGGTGAAGCAGCTGAAGTACCCCCACCTGGTGCATAGCCATTATCGGGGTCGGTGCTCATTTGGTTGCGACCGTTGGCAGCGATGTCGGGCTTGATGCGGCCATCGTAAGCAGGCCCTCTGCTGCTGGTATTCACGAGACTCGCATCGGCATTGAGGTTGGCTGTAGCTAATACGTTTTTGCCTTGCTTGTGGCCCCCTGTGATGTTGCCCCATTGATCGCCAGCGCCATAGCCACAGTCATTATTGTTAGAGTTGCCAGCAGAAAAGACGTGTATGAGCGTGGGATTTTCATATATCTGTTGATCTACTGTTTCCGTGATCGCAGTATATCCAGCGTTGCAGCCGTTGCTGTAGGAGGAGTTGGTGACGAGCACGCCGTAGTCGTAGTGCAAGTCCATGGTTTCATCCAGGAAAGTGGCGTCGTAATCAATGACGAAAAGCTGAGCTCCAGCTGCCATACCACGCACATAGGGGTCAATGTTGCCAGCACCTGCAAAGATGCCTGCTACCATATCGCCATGGCTGCCCGAAGAGGGCCCGACAAAATCCTGATTCAGGCGCCCTTGAAAGTCAATGTGAGGACCAATAGCGCCATCATCGCGTACGCATACGCTCAACCCCTCACCTGTATAATGACGGCCAGAGGGCAGCGGGCTATCCAGCACATTGGCGCGGTGTAGAGCACGACCTAACACATCTTCAGGCTGGCCTGGTTCGGGCATTTGATCGATAAAGGCTACCCATGGCTCACGTGCTAACTCCATCAGCTCGTTGGTGCGTATGCGCAGTTGCAGGTAGTTGTTATAGCCATTATCCTTTTCAATAGTCCAGCCTTTGCTTTCGCAAAAACGGTGAATTAGGTCGCGGGGAATGTTTTTGTAAAACTTGACTATTACAGAGGCATAGCCGCGTGCCAAAGCCCAACTGCCAAAGTCGCCTGCACGGATCGGTGGCGAAAGCTTACGCCATGGGTGAATAGGTACAATACTGCGTATACCTAAAAGGGTTAGCACCTCAGGCGTTAACCCGACGGGTAGCGCCGCAATGTAGGCATGATGCGGAATGTAGTCCAGTAGCACAATGCCCTGTGCTGTGAGTTGTGCATGTTGCTGGGCAGTAGGCTGTTGGTAAAACTGTAAGATGCGATAGAAGTAGTCACCTACCATTTCGTTGGCAGCAATGGTGCCTTTGTCGGCAAAGGCTCGAGCATTTTCAGGCAACACTTCTGGCCCAGTGCGAAAGAGTACTACTGGTGGTTGTGCATAAGCGACATAGGCAGCACTTGCCAGGGTGAGATGTAGCAATAAGATGCGAATTTTCATGTCTTTGAGTGTTGTTTTAGACAAAGAGGTGGAGAAAACCGCACTTTCGTAAAAAGTGGATTGTGCGGAAGAGCGTTTTAAAGTAACGGCAATGCAAAAAATTATGCATTGCCCGTTGGCTATTGTGTGCCAGATATGTCAGCAACGGGCAAAATTCAAAGTGCCTGTAGGGCTTGGGAAAAATCGGCTAAGATGTCTTCCACTGCCTCGATACCAGTAGAGACGCGTATCAGCCCGTCGGTGATGCCATTGGCTTGGCGCAGGGCTGCTGGCACGTTGAGATGCGAGCTTGAAGCAGGGTGTAATATTAAAGTGTCAACGTCGCCCAGTGTAGGGGCCAAAGTACAGAAGTACAGGGCATCGATAAAGCGCTTACCTGCTTCCCATCCGCCTTTTAGCTCGAAGGAGAGCATTGCACCGAAATCATGCATTTGTCTTTTGGCAATTGCGTGATCGGGATGTTGGGGTAGCCCCGGCCAATTGACTTGTGCAATCTCGGGGCGGCTATTCAACCAGTGTGCTAGTGTACGCGCATTGTCGCAGTGTCGTTGCATGCGCAGAGAAAGCGTCTTGACACCCTGTAGGACGAGCCATGCTTCCCACGGGCTGCAGTTGGCACCTGTTAGCTTCATGGTTTCCCATATGGGGCCTCGTATGTGTGCTGCCTTGCCTACGATAATGCCCGCTATGCCATTGCCATGCCCGTTGAGGTATTTGGTAGTACTGTGTACGACAAAGTCAGCACCTAAGGTGAGCGGCCGTTGGAGGTAAGGCGTGGCGAAGGTGTTGTCGATAGCTGACCAGCACGCATATTGACGAGCAAGCTGGGTGAGGGCAGCGATATCCACACAGCCCAAAGTGGGGTTGGCGGGCGTTTCGAAATACAGCAGTCGAATGCGTGGCTGCGTGCGCAATAGCTTTTCGACCTGATCGAGCTGGCGCAAGTCGGAAAAGATGGGGGTGATACCTAGGCGCTGCATCACTTTTTGAAACAACTCAGTAGTGCCTCCGTATAAATTGCCTTGAGTGAGCACTTGGTCGCCCTGTTGGAGCAAGGCCATGCATAGGGTGGCAATGGCCGACATGCCAGAGCTAGTCATCACAGCAGCTACCTCATCGTCGAGGTCGTAGCCCTCCAATGCTGCTATTTGAGCTGCAGCAGCATCTACTGTCGGATTAGCATAGCGGGAGTATTTGTGTCCTTGCTCTTGACCACTGAACACGCGCATGCTTTGTGCTACATCGTCAAAAGCAAAAGCAGAAGTGGCATAAAGGGGCTGGATATGAGGCGTTACCCTAGGGGTATGTATATGCGTTTTTACGCAAAGAGAATGGAAGGAAGGTTTTTGACTCATAAGCGATTTTTGCGCACAAAAAAAGAACAAACGCACAAGTGGGGCAAATTTGGTTATCTTCCGGCAGGTAAAACTAAATGCCTCATAATTCGTATTATCCTCTGATCCTCAGATTGCCAGTTTGTCCGCCTATAGCAGGTGCGGATGCCAAATGACCAAACAAAACCATGAACTACAGCAGCTCAAAGCTCGTGGACAGAAACTCATTATACGAAGAACACCAATTTGTCGTCGAGAATAAACAGTCGATACGCCGCTTGGACAAATACCTGATGCAGCGTATGGCCAATACCTCGCGCAGTCGCATTCAGAATGCAATCAAAGCGGGTGCTATAGTCGTCAATGACGAAGAGGTAAAACCGAACTACCGCGTGCGGCCCGGTGATGTGATTAGCGTATTGTTGCCTAAGCCATTGGACGAAGCTTGCCGCGTTATCCCCGATGACATACCCCTAGACGTCGTATACGAAGATGAGGATGTACTAGTCGTCAACAAGCCAGCCGGCATGGTAGTACACCCTGGGGTAGGGCATTATCGTCGTACGCTGGTCAATGCACTGGTTCATTACTTTCAAGGCAAGGCCGACATCCCCATCATGGATGGCAACCCCGAAAATCGGCCTTTTTTGGTGCATCGCATCGATAAAGACACGTCTGGTCTGTTGGTAGTAGCTAAGAACGACTATGCCATGGCCCACTTGGGCAAACAGTTCTTTCGACACACCATCCATAGGCGCTACTACGCCTTAGTATGGGGCGAACCTGATGAAGATGAGGGTACCATCAATGGCCACGTGGGGCGCGACTTGCGCAATCGCCAGCGCATGGCGGTGTTCCCTGAAGGTGATCACGGCAAGTGGGCTGTGACGCACTTTCGCGTGTTGGAGCGACTGTATTACGTGAGCTTGGTGGAGTGCCGGCTCGAGACGGGGCGTACGCACCAGATCAGGGTGCATATGCGCCACATCGGCCATCCGCTATTTAATGACCCGCGCTACGGAGGCGATCGCATCAGGAAAGGCACTGTATTTAGCAAATACAAGCAGTTTGTAGACAATTGTTTTAAAGTGTTGCCCAGGCATGCGTTACACGCCAAAGAACTGGGTTTTGAACACCCCACTACGGGCCAATTCATGAAATTCAATTCGGATTTGCCCGACGACATGCAAGCTTGCTTGGACAAATGGCGTACTTATGTACAAGCTAAGCGCACCCAGATTGAGCGCGAACGCGATTGACGCCGTGACTTATGCCTAAGCGGGTAGCCATTGCTCTGGGCCTATGCTGACCACCAATTGCCACACCACAATGCCTGCACATACAGCGACATTGAGCGAGTGCTTGGTGCCGAACTGTGGAATTTCCACTGCGTGATCAAGCAAGGGAAGTACGGCATCGCTGATGCCGTGTAGCTCATTGCCTAAAATGATTGCCAACCGTGGATAATGGGTGCCAGAAAACCGATGCAATGGCGTGCTGTGATGCGTTTGTTCTACACCCACAAGAATGTACCCTTCAGCTTTGAGTTGCTGGAGGCAAAGGGCTATTTCTGTATAGGCCTCCCATGGTATGGTCTCAGTAGCGCCAAGTGCCGATTTGAGTATTTCTCGGTGGGGCGGATGGGCGGTGATGCCGCACAGATAGAGCTTTTTAAGGGCAAAGGCATCGGCTGTGCGGAATATGCTACCCACGTTGAGCCCTGAGCGAATGTTGTCGAGTACCAGCACTATGTCGCGGCGTGGCATTTGCCGGAAGGTGTTGGGATCTACCCGCCCCAACGCTTCCATGGATTTTTTCTGAAAAGGTGGTTGTGCCATATCCAATTTGTCGCTTTTTTGTGCAGCATGCGAAGATGTCACTTTATTTGGTAAAGCACCACGCAGATAGCTCCTTTTTGAAGTTGATGCAAGCGGGGGAGGGTGTCAAGGTGGGCTAGCTCTTCGTCGCTAAAGTCGTTCATTACATTACTGTAAAAGACATAGCGGTGCTGTGTCCAGTCCACAAGGGGAATACCTTCTTTGCGATCCGATAGATCGAGCTTGTCGAAAGGCCCTGCGTTGGGAAAGCGCGTGCCTATTTCGTGCCAATTTATCCCTTGATCTTGAATGTATGCGAGCATTTGGGTGCGCAGCTCGTACCATGGCCAGTGGGCTGTGGTGCCATCCCATCCTTGAGCAATGCCACGTGGGTAAACCCAATAGTGGCCACTGAGCAATAGTGCCAATAGCCACACAAGACCAATGCGGCCCCAGCGCTTCGAGCTGTGTTGCCATAGGAGCTGAGCTACCCACAAAGGCATGACCACTAGGATGGGCAGAAAATACCGATGAGTGATTGGGTTGCTCATAGGCCACATGGCTATTGCATGTACCAGTAAAAAGCACATGGCGAATAAAGGGAGAGGCTGTCGTAGCCACCACTGTAGGGACGTGCCTCGGCTGTGGCTCAGCAGCCATATCAAAAGTATGAGCCAGTACCCGATTCGACCATAGTCAATAAGACGCCATGCAGTAATGCCGGCATTCCACATGATACCCGCCAGGCCCGTCAGATGGCGATGTTCCGTCCATCGGGGATTGGGCGTACTCAGCCACCAGCCCACATGTAGGTAGTGGGCTACATACCACGTGGTCCACACACAAGCTGCCAGAAAGAAAGGCCAAAAGAGTTGTCGCAATGACGGGTGCTGCTCTTCATTTGCCGAAAAGTGCCAAAAAAACCAGCCAAAGAGTGCCAGCGCTGCCGCTGCGGGCAGTCCGCGCAAGCTGAGTAAGCCCAGCGGTATGAGTGCTAGTGTGAGCCACCTTTGCTGGGCACGTAGTAGTGCATTGAGTGCGGTAAGTGTACAAGCCAACATGGCCATATCGGTGCTCACTAAGCTGCTTTGGGCAATGAGGGTAGTGTCGGATAGTGGAACAAGTGCAAGCCAGCGAGTGCTTGGGCGAGTCGGTCGGGTGTAGTCGATCAAACGGCTCAGCTGCCATGCCACAATGCAAACGAAGGGTAGCATGAGCAAATGACTAGTGAGTAGACTGCGGCCAAATACCGACCAACCTGCTGCAAGATACCAGTTGAAGAGAGGCGGATGGCCCGAGTCAAGAGCAGGTGGCAGGAAGAGCGTGCGTAGACCTTGTTCGTAAAACCAATGGCTGCGCACTGATGCCTGGCTGATGGTATCCCAAAAGAAGATGTGGTACCTGCTGTACCAGACCACGCCTATCAGCACGCCAGTGGCGAATAGCCGAGGTAATGGCATGCTTTTCAGCAATGGGAATAGCCATGTGAAGCGTGCACGCATGTGACAAAGCTAAGTAGCATTAGAATTTCAAGTTGTACCACTTGCGTGAGTGCAAAAACCACAGAGTGGCTATGATAATGATCAGCCAATACCACACTTCGGCAGCCCATGCCCACATTAGCCCCCACTGCCACCGCTCTATGACCAGATAAGTGTAGGTTAAGTAAGCAACAGCACAGCTCGCTTGTAGCTTGAGCCCCACCATTGTAGCACCAGTGCCAGCCAAGCCGTTGAAGAACACGCCACCAATGGCAAAAAGCGACAAAATAATTAGCAACAACCAAAACAGAGGACGTGCCTCTGTAATCAGCGACATGTCGGTGCCACCTAAAAGAGGGTAGAGCAGCGTCTTGGGAAAAAGCACTATGGGTACGGCTATCAGCATGGTGGAAAACCAACAAAGGCGTGCCGTTTTCCAAATAATTGGGACTACTGCTTGCCGCTTGCCCATACCGATAAAGCTGCTGACCAAGGTATTCACACCAGCTGCATAGCCCCAAGAGGGGATAGACAGCACTAAATACACCATGCGAACCAAATTGGAAATGGCTAACGGGCGCTCACCCATATTTTCGATAAAACCAAAAAAGAGAAACCAGCTGCCTAACCCCACAATAGCTTGGGCCACCATGGGCGCACTTAGCTTGAGCACATCTTTGATGAGCTGCCAGTCGATGTCAGGTAGGTGAAATAGATGATAAGTGCGGGCAGGCCCATCTAAAATCATATAGGCAATGAACACGATTAGTGCAATGTACTCTGCAATCGTACTGGCTAACCCTGCGCCAGCAATGCCCATAGCCGGCAGGCCAAAATGACCAAAAATAAGTGAATAATTGAGTGCTACATTGACAGTAGCTAGGAGCAAAGTGTTCCACATAATAAAGCGCGTGCGCGCTACCCCCGTGTAAAGGGCGATCATAGCCAAACCTGCATAACTGGCAAATACACCCCAGGCGCGATATTCCAAATAATGGAGGCTGCGCGTGAAAACCGAAGGGGAATTGACCAGCAAGTCGAAAAACCAGCTGCTGCCGTAATACATGAATACCCACATGATGGTGGCCAGCATCAGCTCGAAGTAGAGCATGGCGTAAAAGGCGCGCCCTACGCGATTGGGGTTAGCTTCGCCCATGCGCCTAGCGATGATGATTTGCCCCCCCTTGCTGAAGCCATACCCAATAGCGGCAATGACTAAGTAAAAGACCCCCACAAAGCCAATGGCAGCAAAGTCCACCTCCGAAAGGTGGTATAAGAACACCGAATCGGTCAGGGCCAACAAATTTTGCACTGCACTGCCCAACATGATGGGAGCTGAAATGGCCAGAATCTGCTTATAGGAAGTCGTTAGGGTCATAGGCGGGCAAAGGTAACTTGCTCATCTTTTTTGTTGGTTACTCGCGCACTTCTTCAATGACTACTTTGCGCTGGCGAGCGGCAGGAAGGCTATAAATCGAAAGGCGGGCATTGTCGAGCCGGTCGCTGATGTGTGGCAGCGATAAGGCTTCGCCCAAGGGCAATTCACTGATGCGCAATTGCCCCCTACGCAGAAATGGGTGCAAAGCCCCCTCTCGCCATTGGTAAAAGTGGTTGCGCAGACTGTGAATGCGACGAGCAGATAACTGCAGATTGTAGTCGGATTCGGCACGGGGGCTGGCGTATCCGCGCACCATGAGTTTGATGGTGTCGCCTTGTTCGAGGCGCTGGAGTAGGTGTCGGCTGAAGGCCTCAAGCTGGGTACAGCCATGTGCCACTTCGGTGCGGAAAAAGCGATGTACCGCTTTAGCCACTTGTACAGCAGTGTCGGCGGGAAGTCCCTTGGTGAGTTGAGCGATGTAGGTAGCTTCGCGCGACAGATAGTTGTCGCACGTCTGCAAATAGGCAATGGCAGTGGTGTTGGAAGTACTGCGCGGGTCGGGGATGTCGTTGTCAAAGTAGAGTATTAGTGGCAGGAAGTCGTGCAAAACTACAGGTGGCGCAGGTGCCGTGATCTGGCTATCAAGTGGTGGTGTATTGAGGCTGTCAGCCGAGAGTGTGCGCGTTAGGAGGTCCTCGAACAGGTGCCTTTGTAATACCCATAGATCGTTACAGCAGTGTTGGGATTCTTCATCTAAAAAGCGACTACCTATACGATTGGAGGCCAGGTAGGCGTGGGTGCCGTCTTGGGAAAGGAAAAAATACAGATCGTTGAACGTGCTGTTAATAGGTGGGGGTAGATGTACGGGTGGCCTATCGGCTTGAGGTGGCCACCGTACTTGATAGATATCCCATCCGCCTATGCCTATGTGCCCTTCAGAAGCAAAGTACAAAGTCTGGGAAGGGATGTGGAAAAAGGGCGTACCGTCGTTGTAAGGCGTATTAATCGAGCTGAGATTACGGGCAGGACCGATACTGTCGCCCAAAATGGGGGCAGCCCATAAATCGAGTAGTCCTTTGCCCCCAGGCCGATCAGAGGCAAATACCAGCCACCGTTGTTTTTTGAGCGTGTCCACTACTAAGCATGGCTGTGTGCTGGTATAGCCAGCTACATTGATCGGTGGAGGCAATGCTTCAGCCTCTTTGTGCCAACGACCCTGTGCGTCGCGCGTGCGCTTCATGATGCGGCAGCGTATGCGCGCCCCCGCGATGTAGCGGCATTCGGTATAGTAGGCCGAATCGGGCCACCACATAAGGTGCGCTATATGGGTGCCTTTTTTGCGCCAGGGGCGTAGCAAAGGGCGGGCGCGTGCCCCTTCTACCGAAAGGTAGGGTTGTGCTAGGTGTCGGGGCGGTTGATGAGTATCTTGACGCCACAAGTAGCGATTGGAAGAGAATAGCAGCGTATCGCCCATGAGCCAAGGCGCAAATTCCGAATAAGGAGAGTTGATGGCGTTGCCTACGTGGCGAATTTGCCAGTTCGTATCGGGTTGAGCTATGACTTGTGGCGCCCATTGGCAAGCAATGCGCAGTTGTTGAGCGCGTTGTAGCCATCGTGAGCCGCCTTTACCTGCTGCCAGGAAGGTGTCCAACTGGGCGAGGGCTTCATCGTACTGCGCTAGACTGCGGTACAGATCGGCCAGGTAGAGGCGTGCCAAGGGGTAGCGCGCTGCATCGAGCTGAATTACGCGTCGATAGGCCTCGGCAGCTGCTTCATAGGCCCAGGAAAGGCGCCGGGCTTCGGCTAGCTTCCACCACAGTGCGCTGTGGTGGAGTTTTTGTCGTAGGGCTTGGCTGTAGTAATATTGAGCTGCCAACCAGTCTTCTTCGGAAAATGCGCGATCGCCCGCTTTTTGCCAAGCTTGGGCCGGCTGTGCGTCGATTTTGGGGCAAATGATAAGCAAGGATACCAACAGAATGGGCAGGCGCATGGAGTGGATAATTTAAAGTGAAATTAGAAAAACCCACTATAATACTCACAATTGCGGTATGAATGCAGTGCTCATCAATATTGGAGACGAATTATTGCTTGGTCAGGTACTGAATACCAACGCCCAATGGCTGGCACAAGCCCTTCTTCCCATAGGGGGACAGGTAAAGGAAATGCGCGTAATCGCAGATGATCCAAACCATTTGCTCGAAGTATTGCCCCAAGCCTTATCTATGGCCGATATCGTCTTGCTTACGGGCGGGTTGGGCCCAACCCGCGACGATATGACTAAAGAAGCATTGGCACGCTACTTCGGTGTAGAGATGGTTTTTAGCCAGTCGTGTTGGGCACATATGCAGACACTTTTTGCGCGTTTTGGCAAAAGACTTGAGGCTGCCCACCGCGTGCAATGCTTCGTACCTGCCAATGCCGAATTGCTGCCCAACAAACTGGGTACGGCTCCGGGTATGTGGTTTGAGATCGATGGCAAAGTGGTTGTTGCCTTGCCCGGTGTGCCGGTTGAGATGCGCGAGCTTATGGAACAACAGGTGTTGCCGCGACTAACTGCGTATTTCCAGCCTGATGCGATTTTGTCACGTACGATTGGTACAGTGGGTGTAGCTGAATCGGAGTTAGCCCGCCGACTCGAGTCGTTTGAGCAACAGTTGCCGCCACAACTGCAGTTGGCCTATTTGCCCAACCTATTTGAAGTGCAGCTGCGTCTTACGGCTAGCGGTGCTGACCAGACGTATTTGCGCGCACTGCTCGACGAGTACACCCAGCGATTAAAGCAGCTATTGGGGCCCGAAGTGGTGTATAGCACGCAAGGCGAAACCCTGCCACAAGCACTGGGGCAAATGTTGTACCGTCAAGGTCTGACTATAGCCACCGCAGAGAGCTGCACAGGTGGCTATGTAGGGCATCTGCTCACCAGCGTACCTGGTGCTTCTAACTATTACCTGGGGGGCGTTGTGGCCTATGCCAATCACATCAAGGTGAACGTATTAGGGGTGGCAATGGCAGACTTGCACGCACATGGCGCCGTAAGTGAACCCGTAGCCAGGCAAATGGCCGCGGGTGTACGCCGCCTGACGGGAGCTGTCCTCTCAGTAGCCACTACAGGCGTTGCAGGCCCTACCGGTGGCACTGCGGACAAGCCAGTAGGCACAGTGTGGATAGCCGCTTCTTTGGGCTCAAAAACCGTGGCTAAAAAATATGTATTTGGCAAAAGGCGCATGCTCAACATCGAAATGTCGAGTGTGGCAGCGCTGAATACGGCCAGATTGCTCTTGCTCGAACTCCCCTCGTAGAGCAGTGGTCTATAGGACAAGGTGCACTTACTGCACTATTGGCCTAATCATTGTGCAAAGGCACGTTAAATGCTTTTCGCATGCGGCTGCTTGCTATAGGAATCTTCGGCACATTCATGCTCCTTGTTTTTACAGCTCAGGCGAGCCAGTTTGAGTACGAAGTGACAGTGCTCGACGAGCAAGGCGCCCCCTTAGTGGGAGTCAGTGTCTTTACCGACGACTATCGCTTTGCCGATGTGACTGATGCCGAGGGTAAGGTGCGACTTAAAAACCTGCGATACAACGACGTCGTCCATTTTAGTTATTTAGGATATCAACCCCTCAGCTTGCCCTTTTATGAAATACGCCAACGCGGCGGCATTATCCGTCTTCAGCCTCAAGTGACCGCACTGACAGAGGTGGTTGTCATCGGCAGGCGCGATGATGCACCTGAAGAGCTGCCATGGCAAATAGAGCAAGTAGATCAAAAAGCAATGGCACTGAGCGAGCCGCAAACTACTGCCGATGCACTAGCTGCTCATACCAATGTATTTGTGCAAAAGACGCAAATGGGTGGGGGGAGCATCGTGTTGCGCGGGTTTGAGGCCAACCGCGTGTTGTTAGTAGTAGATGGCGTGCGCATGAACAATGCCATCTATCGCAATGGCCATCTACAAAATGCCATTACCGTAGACAACACCATGCTCGATCGCATAGAAGTCATATTTGGGCCAGGATCTCTGCTCTATGGCAGCGATGCACTAGGAGGAGTGGTGCACTTTCGCTCGCAAGACCCCAAACTGTATTTCGGGCCCGACCCCAAGGGCTATCGCGCACAGACACACCTCATGAGTCGGTATGCTTCTGCAAACAAGGAGAAAACCTTGAGTTGGCACCTGAACTTTGGCAAGCAACGATGGGGTACCTTTACTTCCTTTCGCTTTTCCGACTATGGCGATTTGCATGCCGGTAGTAACCGCCCGCCAGCCCATCCAGACTTTGGCTTGCGCAAATACTTCGTGCGGCGCGTAGGGCAAGGCGATCAGGTGCTCGAAAATGGCTATTGGAAGGTGGTGCGAGGAGATTCGATATTTATCACCGACTACGACGATCAAGTAGGCACTGCCTACCACCAGATTGACCTAACCCAAAAGTGGAAGTATCAGCCCTCGTCCAACTTCTATTTATTGGCCAACTTTCAGTTCTCTTCCACGGGAAAAGTACCTCGATACGACAAACTCACGCTATTGGGCAAAAAAGGAACGGAACGCGACCTGAAATTTGCCGAATGGAACTACGGCCCACAAAAGCGGCTATTGGCTTCACTCAAGGCTCAATTGCGACAAGGCGGTAGTGTGTACGACAAGGCTACCTTGATCGCTGCTTACCAGAAAATTGATGAAGATCGCCTCAAGCGCAAACTCAACAAAGAGTATCGCACCTTCCAACTCGAAGATGTATATGTTTATTCCTTTACAGCTGATTTCGATAAGAAAGTAAGTGCCCACAGTGGCTACGCTTTTGGCTTTGACTTCCAGCACAATATTGTGCATTCCACAGCAGGCCGAGTAAGCCTGCGCACCCAATACGTCTTTCGTGACGAATTGACTCGATACCCTAGTGGGGGCAGCCGCCTAACAGCTACTGGCGGATACTTGACTTATTATCTCCAAACACGCGATTCGCTGATGCGCTGGCAGGCAGGCTTGCGCTACACATCGACCACACTCTTTGCGCGCTTCAAAGCCGATGACCTCATACAATGGCCACAACTCTATGTACAAGGTATCAGCACGCGCAATGATGCCTTGACCTGGAGTGTAGGCCTCATCGTTCAGCCGTGGCGGCAATGGCGCATCCAGCTATTGGCAGCTACGGCATTTCGCGCACCCAACGTCGACGACTTTGGCAAAATCAGGGAAAAGAACGGCTACGTGACCATTCCCAACCCTGCCCTTTTACCCGAAGAAACCACTAACGTGGAACTAAGCTTGAGCAAACATTTTGGCCAAACCCCAAACTCATATTTGTCGTGGCGCACTACAGTCTATTACACTCAACTGCGCAATGCCATGGTGCGGACACCTATGTCCTTGCCCCATGGCAGTACAACGCTTTGGTTCGACGAAGAGGAATTGGTTACCATCGCCAATGTCAATGCTACCGAGGGCTTCGTCTATGGGCTTAGTGGTCAGCTACAAGCTCGTTGGCATCAGTGGTTTGTGCAGGCCCATGCTAGTTATACCAAAGGACGGCGCCGCTTTTACAAAACCTTTGAAGCAGGCCCTATAGCCTATATCGATACGCTGGTACCACTCGATCACATACCACCCTTTTTTGGACAGCTTTCTGCAGGATGGGAAGCTCAACGCGTGCGTTTGGCTTGCAGTTTACGCCATAATAGCCGCAAACCCCTATGGGAATATGCTGTTAGTGACATTAAGTTCGACGATCAAGGGCAGATGATTATTGACAGAAGGGGCACCGCAGATAACTTGGAGTATACCCCAAAAATACTCGATGAAGAAGGGAAAACTACCTATGCGGGTACCTATGCCTGGACAATCATCAATATCCAAGCAGCAGTGCGATTGGGTAGCCAATTGTGGGCCCAAGCTAGCGTGGAAAACCTCACCGATTTGCACTATAGGCCTTTTGCCTCGGGAATATCGGCACCCGGTAGAAACTTTGTTTTTAGCCTACGCGCACAATTCTGATAAGCCATGTCAGCCTTATTGAGGTTGTATCCAACGATATGCTTCAAATCCATGCTTGCGCAAAATTCGTACAGCTTCGTCGGCATACGTACACAAGGGACCACGGCAATAGGCCAAAATAGGCTTGTCGCTCGGAAGCTCATCCAGCTTTTCGGGTAGTTGAGACAGAGGAATGTTGATGGCACCAGGTAGATGCCTGTGCGCAAATTCCGACTCGGAGCGCACGTCCAGTAGGATAAATTGTGAAAAATCAGCCACTTGACTTAATATGGGAATGCCTTTTCGCTGTTGGTTAATCAATTCTTTTAAATGGGGCACGTATACATACGAAAGCCTCAGTAACATCTGCCACAGGGCCGTGACGTCGTCGCTGGTCAAAGAGTAGTACATCGAAGTGCCTTCTTGCCGTACCTCGATAAGGCGCACTTTCTTCAATACTTGTAAATGCTGGGAAGCATTCGCCACGCTCATATTGGTTTGCCGAGCAATCTGCTCTACGCGCTTTTCGCCATTGGCCAGCAAGTCGATCACTTCCAACCGCCGAGGGTTGGCCAAAGCTTTTACCAATGAAGCTACGCTAGCGTAGGCCTCGTCTTTGAATTTCCGCTTGTTATTCACGCTATTTTTTAGGTTAACAATCACTATTTTATAATTCAATAAAATTATTGAACATTTGTGGGTGCACAAAAACGTGGGAAATGCACCAGGCATGCGTGCCCTAATGCTAATTCGATTACAATAACCAGCCAAAATAATTTCGATATATGGCTTCTTTACACCGTCCAGTTGTTCAGTTAGGGTTACGAGCTAACTTCCGACAGTTTGTATTGTTAGTAATCGTCAATGCATTTGTAGGGGCATTGGTGGGCATGGAGCGGAGTATATTGCCCGTGTTGGCTGAAGAGGAGTTTGGGTTGGCATCGCGAGCTGCTGTGTTGTCGTTCATTATGGCCTTTGGCGTAGTAAAAGCGTTGTTCAATTACTTTGCGGGTAAATGGGCCAATCAGTTGGGGCGCAAGCACCTATTAGTCATTGGCTGGTTGTTTGGCGTGCCTGTACCACTGATCATCATGTGGGCGCCTACTTGGGAATGGGTAGTTTTTGCAAATGTGCTATTGGGTATCAACCAAGGGCTGGCATGGTCTACTACAGTGGTTATGAAAATAGATTTGGTGGGAGAACGACAGCGCGGGCTGGCCATGGGGTTGAATGAGTTTGCAGGTTATTTAGCGGTAGCTGCCATGGCATTTGTCACGGGATGGATTGCCGTTACGTGGGGCTTGCGGCCGGCCCCTTTTCTTGTAGGCCTGGGGATTGCATTAATAGGCTTGGTATTGTCGGTAGGGTGGGTACGCGATACACGTGGTCATGCGACGCTTGAGGCGGTAGATGCACCTCAGCGTAGATTGAAAAGTGTGTTTTGGGATACGACGCTTCGCCATCCAGCACTGAGCGCTGTGACTTTTACAGGCTTGGTCAATAATCTCAACGATGCATTGGCTTGGGGACTTTTTCCCATTTTGCTCGTGCAAAAGGGACTGCCTTTGGAGCAGACCGGCCTGGTGGTCGGGGTGTATCCAGCAGTCTGGGGGATAGGGCAGTTATACACCGGCTATTTGTCCGATCGCTTTTGCCGGCGCAACATGCTATTTTTGGGTATGCTGACGCAAACTATTGCGTTGGTGGGTTTCCCATGGGCCTATACGACTGTGCAATTCGTCTTGTTAGCTGGATTATTAGGCTGGGGTACTGCTATGGTCTATCCCGTGATGCTTGCTGCTGTAGCAGACTTGACGCACCCTTTTGATCGGGCAGCCAGTATTGGCGTGTTTCGCCTTTGGCGTGACTTGGGCTATGCTATTGGGGCGATCTTGGCGGGTTTTTTGGCCGATTGGTGGACGCTCGACGTCGCCATTTATGCAGTGGCATTTCTTACTCTGTTAGCTGCTGCGGTTATTCTTTGGCGCATGTGGTGCGATCCCACTGATGAGATACATCAATTATAGCCATACCACGATTGATTTCAAGCACACATGACTTGAGTATCTCTGCCGGTAAGGCTGGATAAACCGCTGTGGTGCGGGAAGCATGCACTGGGTTTGCCAAAAAAATCTCAACTTCAAGCCGAGTTTTTTCAGCTATTGCAAAAAAGACGAACATGCATCGGTTGCTCATCGTACTGTGGCTGGGAATCGCAGTGGGCAGCACGGCTCAGTCACTTGAACAGCGCCTATATGACTTGCCCGATGTGCAGTTTCATCGCATAGACCCACCGGAGGGCTTTTCAGAGGCTTACGAGCTACGCATTCGCCAGCCAGTGGATCACAACGACCCGTCAAAAGGGTATTTCTACCAGCGCGTGTTTCTGAGCCATCGAGGTTATAATCGGCCCATGGTGATCGCAACTGAGGGCTATAGCCGCTCGCATAATCGCATCTACGAACCTACCCAATTGCTACATGCCAATCAGCTGGACGTAGAACATCGCTATTTTGGAGTTTCTGTACCTGATTCGATCGATTACACCTACTTGACACTCGAGCAGGCTACTGCCGATTTGCACCACATTCGCCAACTGTTTGGCCAATTGTATGAGGGCCAATGGCTCAGTACGGGCATTAGTAAAGGTGGGCAGACCACTATTTTTTATCGCTATTTTTATCCCGAGGATGTGGTAGTGAGTATCCCTTATGTAGCGCCGCTCAACCTGGCATATGAAGATACGCGTATTTACGACTTTCTGGACACTGTTGGTACAGAGGCTTGTCGCAAAAGAATATACGACCTGCAGGTGCGTCTGCTCAAACAGCGCGAAAAAGTATTGCCTTTGCTTCGTTGGTATGCGATGGGTGCACGTCTCAATTTTACTTACTTGACGTTGGAAGAAGCTTTTGAATATGCCGTGTTGGAATACCCATTCTCCTTTTGGCAATGGGGCTATAGCTGCGAGGATATACCCACTTCCGGGCGCCTTGAGGAAGATCTCCAACACTTGATGGACGTAGTGGGTATTGCCTTTTATTCCGATAGAGATATCGAAGCCTATGGTCCTCATTACTATCAGGCCGCCACGCAAATGGGGTATTACGGCTACAAGACAGAGCCTTTTGTCAAGTGGCTCAAGGCTTTACCCCCACGCCCGCATCCACATGCAGCCTTCGTGCCAGCAAAAATGGAAGTAACCTTTGACGGTGCGTTGGTACGTCGTGTGTACGATTGGTTAGCCACAGAAGGGCATCGATTTATTTATCTGTACGGCGCTATCGACACTTGGTCGGCTACGCGCGTGCCTTACTCTGACAAAGTGGATAGTGTGTGGTTTGTGCTAGATGGCAAGGACCATCGGACTTGTCGCATTCGCTATATGAGCGACACGGCGCGCCAGGAGCTGATTACCACGCTTGAACGTTGGCTTCAAATGGATATAATGCCACAGCAAGAGGCCGGTGGGCCATAGCATAGCAAGCAAATATAGGTAATAGATAGTGGCCAACCCATAGTAGGTAGCTACAGCGGTGCTTAAGTAAGGCAGAAGTCTTGCTTCGTCGCGTATAGCAGGTGGTGCAATACTTTTAGCAGAAAAAAATTGAGTTATGAGAGGAATCTGGATTGTCGTCATGTGGGTGAGTATAGTGGGTAGTCTTTTGGCGCAGGATAACGAGAATATAGTGGTAACAGACACTGACACTACGGTATATATTGCTGTAGATGAACCGCCTCGCTTTCCCGCTTGCGAAGATTTAGACACTACTTTGGAGGCAAAGACGCGATGTGCAGAAGAGATGTTGTTGCGCTTTTTGGCGCACAATATTGCATATCCACTAGAAGCTAGGCAACAGGGCATTGAAGGTACGGTGGTACTTTCCTTTGTCGTGGAACCCGACGGGCGCTTATCGCACTTAAAGTTGGAACGCGATATTGGTGGAGGCTGTGGTGCAGAAGCCCTGCGCATTGTACGAGCCATGATGGAATCAGATATGCGCTGGGTGCCTGGCAAACTGGCAGGTAAGCCCGTACGGACGCGCTATACTTTGCCCGTGCGCTTTCGGCTGGAAGACCCGCCGGAGTTTGTCATGGTCGGTAACGATACCGTGTATGTCGTATTCGACGACAGCCTGTCGTTTGAAGGTGGACCGCAAGCACTGAACGATTTTTTTGCCGAGCGGCTTCAATACCCAGTCGCATGGGCTGATAGCTGCTTGGTGGGCAAGATGGATCTAAAACTGTTGGTACCCCCTGAGGGCTGGGTACGCGTCATCGATATACAGGACTACTCAGGCTTGGGCTTGGCCTTTTGGTGGGAAGCTATTGTGACAGCTTCACACACTACTGGTATGTGGCGACCTGCGCGCTTGCACGGGCGGGCTGTGCCAGCAGCCTACGACTTGCGCATAACCTTTTTGCCACCGGGCCAGGAGTGTGCCCAAGTGCGAGAGCAATTTGCCGAGGCCGAGCAGCTGGTCGAACAGGGAAGTGCCTTGTTCAACGAAGGCCAACAAGAGGCAGGGCTGGCCAAGATCGATCGAGCCGTTCAGCTATTTCCTGAGGATGCGGAATATCGCTATATACGTGGCCAAGCGCTGCTGAATATGGAACGTACAGCCGAGGCCTGTGAAGATTTTCGCATTGTGCTGCGTAGGGTGCAAAATGCTTTAGTTGCCCAGCTCGTGCCTTTGCTATGTGTATCTCAAGATCAGGAATAATCACCTTGGGCCTTAAAGTGGATACCAACTTGAGGAAGTTCACTATAGAGAAGTGTGACTTTTTTCAAGCCCTACGTATGTAGGGTAGTTGAATGTCCAATTTACGCGTTTCTACAAGTGAAATTAATGCACACTACTATGAGAGCAACTTCCTCGTTGTGTATGCTGATCTTTGGCTTCAGTATCACCCTAAGTGCCCAGAAAGTGGCCTTGCCCCCCAATCCTGAACCGGGAAAGTGCTATGTGCGATGTATTACCCCCGATGTTTGGATAGAAAAAGAGGTGCAAGTAATGGTGCGCCCTGCTTATAAGGAGCTCGTAGTAATACCTGCTGAATACAAAGAAGTGGAAGAGAAAATTTTGGTCAAGCCAGCCACAAAAAAGTATGTGTACCATCCGGCTGAGTTTAAAACCATCACTGAGACCATCCAGATAGAGGATCCATATCACGCCTTGACGGTGCACCCTGCTGCTTTTCGCGATTCTAGTGAGCTGATTGAATTAGTGCCTGCTACGGCTCGTTTCGAGTTTCAAGGCAATTACGAAAACTGTGACGCTGAAGATCCGCGTGATTGTATGGTGCTTTGTTATGTAGAGCATCCTGCTGAGTATCGCCGCGTACCGATTAAGGTCTTAGAAAAAGATGCTTATACCACAGCAAATACTAAAGGTGGCAAAACTATTACTATTGAAAAGCAGGTAATTGTAAAGGAAGCATGGGTTGAAGAAATTGAAATTCCTGCTGAATATCGGACCATTACCAAGCGAGTATTGGTAAAAGATGAAACTGTAGAGGAACGGGTTGTTCCAGCACAATACGTTACTGAACGCGTGCGTGTGCTCAAGGAAAAAGGTGGGCTGGAAGTGTGGGAAGAGATTGGGTGCGACTTGATTGACTACAACATCTTGCCTATATTCTGGAAATTTGGTAGTGCACGCCTCACGTCTGAGGCTAAGCGCGTCATTGATGAGAAACTTCTAACTTTGCTGAAAGCCAAACCCTATATTCGCATTGAGATTACATCACACACGGATTCTCGTGGTTCCGATCAGGCTAATCTCAGATTGTCGCAGCGGCGAGCTCAAGCAGTAGTCGATTACTTGATCAGTAAGGGAATTAACCCAGAGCGACTGATAGCTAAAGGATATGGAGAAACGCGCTTGGTCAATGAGTGCGATGATGGCGTGCCTTGTTCGGAGGAGGCACATCGGAAGAATCGACGCACGGAGTTCCGTGTCTTGACTAACTAATGTACACACGGGGGAACCTAAGCTGTTTAGGGATGAGTATATAGCTCATCCCTTTTTCAACCATTTTACCGTATGGATTAGTCCTTGTTCGAGCGGGGTGGGGCGAATGCCCAATTCTTTTTCCATGCGCTCAGTGCTGAGTGCCCAGTTGTATACATACTTTTTGACCCATGGCGGTGTGATTAGTGGCGGAGTGCCCAGCCATTCAGCGCGTAAGTGCATGGCATGCGCAGCCATGCTCATGAGTGGCATGGGGAGCTTGAACATACGGTAGCGCTTGCCTGTTACTTTGGCAAGTGTCTCAAAGAACTGGAGGAAAGATACATTTTCGCCCCCCAATATGTAACGATGGCCCGGTTGACCTTTTTGCAGCGCAGCCAGGTGTCCTCGCACCACATCGTCGATGTATACGTAATTGCCTACACTACGCCCATTACCTGGGATAAGGCGGAACTTGCCTTCCAAATACAATTTGACCATGCGCGTCACGCCATTTGAATCGCTCAGCAGTCCCGGACCGTATACGCGTGTAGGGTTGACAATGACAATTTCTATACCCGTATCTCGGACCATTTGGCGTGCCAGGGCTTCTGCCTCTGCTTTGGAGGCTTCGTAGTCGGTGAAGTGGGGGATGCGGCGTGGCGTGTGTTCGTCGGAGAGGCGCCCCCCTTCAGATGGACTGATTACACCTGCTGTACTGGTAAACACTACGCGGGGTACATCGGATCGATGTGCCGCCTCAAACACAGTGCGCGCACCTTGTACATTAATGCGGTGATAGATGTTGCGGTCAGGCGCCCAGGGCTTGGCAAAAGCTGCTACATGTATCACCGCATCAGTACCCTTGATGGCACGTGCTATCGAAGCAGCGTCGAGGATGTCGCCTTGAAACAACTCGATGCCTTCCTGTCCTTTGAGCGGAGCCGCCTTGGTGGCAGAGCGGTATAGGGCATGCACCTGGTGACCTTTGGCTGCCAGTGCTTCACAGATGCGCATGCCGATATATCCAGTAGCGCCAGTGACGAGAACTTTCATTACTATAGCATAGTCGTTTTAAGACGGCAAAAGTAAGCACAATTGTAGTGCTATGCGAAGGTGTTTGAGCACTTCTGTGGGGTATAGTTATGCGAGGTGGCCGTGCAACAAATGATTATCTTTGCCTTGCTCTCATTCCTTTTAAGCGACGTAGGTGGTTGTGTAAGGGTTTTTCACATGCGCCTTTCGGCAAAATGAGGGGTTCAGCTTAAAGCTTGGCTACATGTCCAACATCTCGCCAAATACTATTGATATTCAATTGCTCAAACGCGTATTGGCTTTAGCCCGTCCCTATCGGCTTGTCTTTGCGCTGTGTGCGGTATTGGCAGTGGTGTTGGCGCCGGTATCTACTGCGCGTCCCTGGCTCATCCAGCATATCGTGGATTACTACATCTTTCGCTTCGACATGAATGGGCTGACGCGTATGACGCTTTTGCTCATTGCCTTGTTGGTGCTCGAAGCAGTATTGCGCTATTTCTTCATCTATGCGACGCGATGGCTGGGCCAGATGGTAGTGCGCGATCTGCGCGTGCGCGTATTTGACCATGTAGTACGCTTGCGGCTCAGCTATTTTGACCGCACGCCTATCGGCACGGTCACTACGCGCACGATTAATGACATAGAGACGCTCAACACGGTTTTTTCCCAAGGTGCCATCACGATTGTTGCTGACTTGCTGACACTTGTCGCCGTGTTGGGTGTAATGTTGTGGACTAGCTGGCAACTGACGTTGATCTGCCTGACGACGATGCCCCTACTCATTGTAGCTACCTGGATTTTCAAAGAAAAGGTCAAAGTGGCATACCAAAAAGTGCGCAACCAGATTGCTCGGCTCAATGCCTTTTTGCAAGAACGCATCAGTGGGATGCGCATCGTGCAGATCTTTAACGCCGAAGCACAGGAGATGCGCAAGTTTCGACAAATCAACCGCAGTTATACCCAAGCCAACCTCAACTCCATTCTTTACTACGCCATCTTTTTCCCCGTTGTGGAGATTATCAGTGCGGCTTCTTTGGGGCTTATGGTGTGGTGGGGCGCACGTGGCGTACTCGATGCACAGGTGACCCTGGGCGCTTTAGTGGCCTTTCCCCTGTATCTCAATATGATGTTTCGACCCATGCGCATGCTGGCCGATCGCTTTAACCAGCTGCAAATGGGTTTGGTAGCTGCCGAACGCGTGTTCAAACTACTGGACCGCCGCGAGCAGGTGTCTAACATTGGTCAGTTAATGCCTCAACACTTGCGTGGAGAGGTAGATTTTCTGCACGTGTGGTTTGCTTATAATGATGAAGAATGGGTGTTGCGCGATGTGAGCTTCCACATCGACCCAGGTCAGACTATGGCAATCGTAGGAGCCACGGGCTCTGGCAAAACCACTATCATCAGCATACTCAATAGATTTTACGAGATCCAGAAAGGCCGTATCCTTATCGATGGCAAACCTGTGACGCACTACGACTTATGGACCTTGCGCCGTCATATTGCAGTGGTATTACAAGACGTCTTTCTCTTTTCTGGTACCGTGCTGGAAAACATCACGTTGATGGACCAACGCATCAGCCGCGAACAGGTAGTGGCTGCTGCCAAAATGATCGGTGCACACGAATTTATCATGCGCTTGCCAGGCGGGTATGATCATGTGGTGATGGAGCGTGGCGCCACTCTTTCCATGGGGCAACGTCAACTCATCAGTTTTGTGCGTGCATTGGTTTTTGATCCGGCCATCCTCATTCTTGATGAGGCTACCAGCAGTATCGATCCGGAATCAGAGGCTGTCATTCAGTATGCCATCGAGCGGCTGATCGACAAGCGCACCAGTATCGTCATTGCACATCGCTTGTCTACTATTCGCCACGCCGACAATATCTTGGTGCTGCACAAAGGCCAAGTCAAGGAATTTGGCCCCCACGACGAGCTAGTCCGCCTGGAGAATGGCTACTATCGTTGCTTGTACGAGCTGCAATTTGCCGATATGTAGCTCCTTTTGTTGCTATCCTATTGCCGATAGGGCACCTCTTCGACGATGAAGAACCCATCTTCACCCTTGCTCTGATATAGAGGCATGAGGATACGCCCGTCTATGGGTGCTGCGATCAGGCCACTTTCGTTGTACGCCAACGCCTGACCTTTGCGCACGGGCTGAAAGTTTTTGAACCCAGGGATCATGTGAAAGTGTTCGCCTTCCCGGATGTGATATACGTAGCGCAGCTCGGCTATTTTCGGTAGCCCCTTGGCATAGGTGATCAGCAATTTGTCGTGGCGATTTTCGACATCTTCGGGCTTGACTGCCCCAATGGACCGCATGCAGTTGATGATAGCAGAGATCGAGCGATTGACAGAAAGGGGGTCCTGATGCTGCCCCGCTTCAAAGGCCACACCCGTAGTCGGTGTGCCGCCAAAGTGTTCAGGCACAAACCAGTGGAGCGTAGTACCACTCAGCCCCCGCAACATGCCTGTAATCACGGGGGCGTGCAAGTTTGTAGCAATGCGAATGCTTTCGGGATCGTCAGTGGCTATAGAAAAGATGCCACCGTGCGCGGTAGTGGTGTGTATGTCGAGTAAGATGATTTTGTCGGGTTGGTAGGCGTTTACTTCGCGCTCGAGTAGCTCGAGCAACTCTTTGAGTTCGCGTTCTTCAGCTTGGAGCAAGGTAGTAGGGCTGTGGCGCACGTACTGGACCAGTTCTTCTGTCCACATGCGATTGAGGTCGCGCTTGATGAAGCGCACGCCCCGCTCCAGTGCACGCAGGTTGCCGCGCAAGCCGATGAGCTTGCCCTTGTAGCTGAACTCATGGTTGACCATGGGCTCTAGTTCCAGCATCTTGAACACGATCTCGAGGGCCCGTACGCCAGCCAGCTCATTACCGTGCATGCCACCTATGCAGCACAGCAATGGCCCTCGTTCTGGCCCAGTATAGCTTCCTATAATTCGTGGCAGTGCCATAAGCTTTGCATCTGGCTTGTCGGTTTTCAAACTGTAGCTCTTGCTTTAAGGCAAAAGTAGCTTTAAGGCTACTTAGGGCTATCGGGTTTGCCCAACAGGCGAAACATATGGCGCTTGTAGGCTTCTACTCCCGGTTGGTCAAAGGGGTTCACGCCGAGCATCAACCCACTGAGCGCACAGGCTTTTTCAAAAAAGTAGAACAGCTGGCCCAGATAATAGGGATGAAAAGCCGGAATGCGTACTTCCATATAGGGTACGCCGCCGTCGATATGTGCTTGTCGGGTGCCCTGAGCTGCTTGCTTGTTGACGTAATCTACTGTTTGGCCAGCTAAATAGTTGAGGCCGTCGAGGTTGTCACTATCGGCCTCTATGGTGAGCTGGTGCTGCGGCTCTTCCACAGCTACCAGTGTTTCGAACAGCTGGCGGCACCCGTCTTGAATGTACTGCCCCAACGAGTGCAGATCAGTGGTAAAGTGGGCTGCAGCTGGAAAGATCCCCTTGCCATCTTTGCCCTCCGACTCGCCGAAGAGTTGTTTCCACCATTCGGCTAAGTAGTGCAGGCGGGGCTCGTAGTTGATGAGCAGTTCGATGAGTTTGCCTTTTTGATGCAAGGCGTGGCGCAGCATGGCATAGCGCAGCGCCGGATTGTCTGGGGTGGTTTCAAGCATGTGTTGGCGAGCAGCAGCAGCACCCTCCAATAGTGCTTCTATGTCGATGCCAGCAACGGCGATGGGTAGCAAGCCTACTGCCGTGAGTACTGAGAAGCGCCCGCCTACGTCGTCGGGCACGGCGAAAGTTTCATAGCCTTCTTGCTGTGCTAGTTTTCGCAAAGCACCTTTCTGGCGATCAGTAGTGGCTACGATGCGCTGGCGAGCTCCCGCCCGACCATATCGCTGTTCGAGTAGCTTGCGGAAAAAGCGAAAGGCGATGGCCGGCTCAGTAGTAGTACCAGACTTGGAAATGACATTTATGGAAAAGTCGCGTGTACTTACTATATCCAGCATCTCGGCAAGCGTAGTACTGGACAGATGCGTGCCTGCAAACAGCACGATTGGGCACTGACGTTGGTCAGCGGGCTTGAGGTAGTCAAACGAAGGGCGTAACATCTCAATAGCTGCTCGCGCTCCTAAGTAAGATCCCCCAATGCCGATGACCACTATGATTTCCGACTGCTGGCACAAGCGCCGGGCACAAGCCTTGATGCGCTCCAGGTCCTCGCGTTCATACCGGACGGGCAAATCGTGCCAGCCCAAAAACTGATGGCCTGCACATTGCCGCTGTAACAAGAGCTCGTGGGCCTGGGCCGCAAAAGGGTAAAGCTGTGTCAGCTCGTGTGGTGCGACAAAAGGCAATGTACCACTATCGTCAAATGTCAGTGATTTCATGAACGATTTTTTTACAATGTAAAAAAGGCGGCCCAAAAATATCCTTCCCAGTGCATTGTTGTCAGTGATGCTTGTGGTTAATAGAGACAACAAATTGCTTTAGATGCTCGCAAAAAGCAAAATCCATATTCCTTTGCGCAGCCACCTGTCAAAAGGCTGCTATTTACAAGCCCGGAAAGAAGGCATCGCGGAAATGTCGAATGGTATACGAGCTCGGCGAAGGCGCTAAAATGCTAATGAGATCAAAGCGAATCTCACCGTCGTATCCGTGGGCGTACATGTAGGCTGCTGCTGCACGTGCTAAGGCCTCTTGTTTGGCTGGTGTGAGGCGCACGTCGGGTGTGCCATAGGTGGCTTTGCGCGCCGTTTTGACTTCTACGAAAACCATCACTGTGCCCTCACGTGCTACCAGATCGAGCTCGAGGGGCCCATGACGCCAGTTGCGCGCTTCGATCTGCCAGCCTTGGGCTTCCAACCATTGTGCGGCGAGTGCTTCGCCCCAGTGTCCCAGATCATGAGGCCCAGACATGGTACGATGACTTGTGGCATAATCGCAGTTAGGAGGTGGCAAGGGGGCTTGGTGCATTTCAATGAAGTGCTTCCCCGTTGGGTGAAAATTGGTTCAGCACTTCGTATTGCTTGCGTGCTACCAAAACAAAAGCAGGTGGCACGTTGAGAGGGACAAAATGTACTTTCACATCGCCAAAAATGTCTTCGTAAATCTTTTTTGCCAAAAGTGAATAGTGTACCTGAATGTAGGGCGCACCTATTTTCATGTATTTCTTGCATTCACCTACGATGCGATAAGCCAATTCATCGGGCAAGGCCACAAAGGGAATTGCCGAAATTACGGCGTCGATGGCTTCCAAGTCATATTGCTTCAGATACATGCCGAGTTGCTCTGCCGAGTCGTTGATGACGATAAGCCGATCGTCTTCTATATGCCGCAACACGGCGGCCATACTGTCGAGTACTTCGAACGAGAGCAACTTGGCATCAGGCGCCATGTGCGTCAATATGTGCCGGGTAATGACGCCATCACCTGCGCCTAATTCGACAATCACTTTGGCTTTGTCGAAGTCCACGTAGCTAACCATGTTGCGGCATAAATACTTGGACGAACGTGTCAGTGTGCCTACCGTGCGCAAGTTCTTGATGCCTTCTTTAAAAAACCGAATCGAGTTCATAACAATCGCGTAATCATTTTTTTAATCGTACTGACAGGTGACATAAAAGTCCGTGTAAACCCCAAAACCGGCTGCAAGATACAAAGTTGCAGTGCAAGCCCTTGAGCTGTGAATGCCGAGTATGTGACCATGTGCTGTTTGTCGAAAAGCATAAACGAGTAGTTCTCGTATAGTGCAATGTGGCCACTTATACAGCTGCATTGGGATTGCGGGGCAAGCGGATGGCAAAGGTAGTACCCTTTCCTGGTGTGGATTCCTTGACATAGATGCGCCCTGCGTGATACGACTCGATAATGCGGCGTGCTAGGGATAAGCCCAAGCCCCATCCGCGTTTTTTTGTAGTAAATCCAGGCTCAAAAATTGTTTTGTGTAAGTGAGCTGGAATGCCCTTGCCCGTATCACTTAGCATTACCCATACGTATCGCTCATCAGTGTGGACTTGTGCTCGAATAGTGCCTTGGCCATCCATGGCATCCAGGGCGTTGCGTATAAGGTTTTCCAACACCCACTCAAATAGATGTGGATTGACATGCACGTGTACGGGAGGTAGGTTTGGGTCGGGGAAGTCGAACTGCACGCGTCGGGGGGCGCGTCGGGCCATGTAGGCGCGTACTTTTTCCAATAGCTCGTAAATGTTGGTGGGATGTAGTTCTGGGGCAGCTCCTATTTTGCTGAAGCGCTCGGCGATGAGCTCGAGGCGCTTGACGTCTTTGCCCAGTTCGCGTACGATTTCCTGTAGTTCAGCATGATCGGGATAAAGGGCCTGCAAGTGTTGTATCCAGGCGATAATACCGCTAATAGGCGTGCCCAATTGATGCGCCGTTTCCTTGGCCATACCGACCCATACCTGGTTTTGCTCGGCTCGGCGTGCATAGCTGAAACCCAGATAGCCAATAAAGATAAAGGCACTGATAAGACCCAGTTGTACAATGGGATACCATTCCAACAAGCGCAAGATGCGTGAGTGCTCAAAGTAGAGATATTGAGCGCCTTCTGGTGTACGTACCACAATGGGCAATTGGCCTTCAGCTATCAGTTCTTGGAGCTTTTTTTGCAAAAACACGCGATTGGTGTCGCGCTTGGGACCGAAGTTGACGGCCAATTCCACTTCGCCTTGTTCGTTGACCAACAGCAGTGGGATGGTCGTGTTGCTGCGCACAAACTCAAACTGGAATGTGACGTCGCAATCGGAAGCCTCGTTGTAGGTCTCAAACGAGATGGATTCCATGGCAGCCTTGAGTTGCTCCACCTTTTTGCGCTCCTCTATGGATAGCTGGTGTGTCAGATAGCGCGTGATTATCATAGAAGCCAATACGATTACCAGCCCACCTGCTGCCAAATACCATTTCCACCTCGCCTTTCGGGTATAAATATCCATATACAGTTGTAGCTGTGTGCTGCTTTCAGGCAGCCGCCTCAAAGATACGTGCTAAACGCACTTGTCGGACTTTTCGCATGTGTAAGGTTGTTGTTTTCGGTGGTATGTACTTGTATGACTATAGCTGGAATAGCATTTGCGGCGTATGCCTCATGGGGCACTTGTTGCTGTGTATGCAGATGTGCACATCTGTTGCCCGTATGTTATCGCTTTTTGGGTACATGTGTATCTTTGGGCTTCCAATCCAACAGTTTTGAGTTATCCCATTTGTAGATGAGGTGTGAAACCGGTAAAGGCGAATTAGCAAATAATGCGTGCAGCATGCAAAATGCATGGTAAGTAAGTACGGGAAAACGTGAAAACATTAAGGGCTTAGTATCCCGTTCTGCAAAAGAATTCCGTTACAAGATTGGACTTGTTTACCATTTTTTATTTTTTAACTACCATATAACCCCATTATGAAAATAGCTGTTGTTGGCACCGGATATGTAGGCCTCGTGACGGGTACTTGTTTTGCCGAAACGGGTAATAACGTCATATGCGTAGATATCGATGAGGAAAAAGTAGCCCGCATGCAGCGAGGCGAAGTGCCTATCTATGAGCCAGGATTAGATCCGCTATTTGAGCGCAATACGAGGGCCGGCAGACTCAAGTTCACTACTTCATTGTCTGAGGCTGTGCGCCAGTCCGAGATTATCTTCTTGGCTTTGCCCACCCCACCAGGGCAAGATGGTGCTGCCGATTTGTCGTACATATTAGGCGTAGCTAATGAGCTGGGCCCCATGATTGCTGAGTTGGGCCAGTACAAGGTGATTGTCGACAAGAGTACTGTACCAGTAGGTACGGCCGATCGTGTGCGGGCTACTATTGCCGCTCATGCACCACAAACCCTCTTCGATGTAGTGTCCAATCCGGAATTTTTGCGCGAAGGAGTAGCTGTAGAAGACTTCCTCAAACCTGACCGTGTCATCATCGGCACGCGCTCTGAGCGCGCCAGAAAACTCATGCAACAACTCTATGAACCCTTCGTGCGTCAAGGCAACCCCATCCTGTTTATGGATGAGCGTTCAGCTGAAATGACTAAATACGCAGCCAATAGTTACTTGGCTACTCGCATTACCTTTATGAACGAAATAGCCAATTTGTGCGAGCGCTTAGGCGCCAACGTCGATATGGTGCGCATTGGCATGGGGAGCGATTCGCGTATTGGCAAGCGCTTTCTCTTCCCCGGTGTAGGTTACGGTGGCAGTTGCTTCCCCAAAGATGTACAAGCATTGGCCCGTACTGCCGAAGCACACGCCTACGACTTTAAAATCCTCAAATCGGTAATGGAAGTCAACAACCGCCAAAAGCTGCGTTTAGTCGAAAAAATTAAAGCCTTTTACGGCACCTCGGACCTCTCGAGCAAGACCATTGCCATCTGGGGGCTGGCTTTCAAACCCAATACCGATGACATACGCGAAGCCCCCGCACGCTATATCATCGATGAGCTGCTGAAGGCAGGTGCCCAAATACGCGCTTTCGACCCCGAAGCTATGGACAATATGCGGCGTATCTATCAGGGCCGCATCACGCTGTGCGATGATATGTACGAGCCTCTTATTGGCGCCGATGCATTGGCAATCATTACCGAATGGGCTGTATTTCGCACGCCCAGCTTTGAGGTGATGAAAAGCCTGCTCAAAGAACCCGTAGTGTTCGATGGCCGCAACCTCTATCCCATCGAGCGCATGCAAGAACGCGGATTCTACTACTCGAGCATAGGACGCAATACCGTAGATGGACGCGAGCATAAAACTGCTCTTGTAGCAGAACTGCAAGATGGCCAGTGAGCACCTCGCATCGCACTTGCGCAAAAAGGCGACCCCAGTTTCTGGCGCCGCCTTTTTCCTTTTTTGGATGCTTTGGAAAAATGTTTTTTCAACTAAGCTGCATACCTTGCAAACCAAACTTGCCCGTGAATGCGTTCGCAGCTATAACACGATGACATAAAGAATGCCCATCCTATGACGACGATGCGCCTGATGCTATCTGTGTTGCTAGCCGCAGGGCTGTGGCATCCTGCATGCCTACACGCACAACCAGCGAGAAGAAGCACCGACTCCATTACCTTGTCTACATCTCTGTGGACAATGCAACAACAATGGCTCGACATGCAACGCCAATGGCAAAGGCTGCAAAACCAACTCGACTCTATCGCCCAAGCCAATGCCACTTTGCAACAACAACTCCACACTCTCCAAGCCCATAATGCTCGCCTACAACGCCAAGCCCTGCGCATCAAAGCTACCCAGCTATATCGCGATAGCGTAGAATGGCGCCGAGCCTACACACTCGTCACTCATGCCGTCTTGAAAGGCGATCAGCTGGAGGGCAACTTTCGCAATACGCTCATGCGCGTGCAGAGCGACCGCCTCTTCACTCGCCTGATGGATGCTCAAAACCCGCAAGGCAACGAACTGGGCTTCCGTTTTACCGAAGTAGTAATGCAGGCCTCAGAACAAACTTTGGCCAAACATATCCCCGATAGAACGACCCGAAAGCGATGGCGGACTGTCGTCAGTCAGGTATTGGCCAATCCCTTTATTTCTACCTTTGTACAAAACAACCCACTGACAAGTATCACCATGACGCTGGTAGATGCTGCCATCAACTTCACTAATGTTGAGCTGGTCAAAGAAGTCAATGGGCAACCCGCGCGAAGAGTCAAAGACCTCGATACAAGAGAAGAAAATGTCTTTCGCGCTGAACAAATCCAGGCCTTCGTCACTGAATTGGAACCCTATATCCATTTCTATGATCACCTTTTGCAAATCAATGCAGCCTTTCGGCAAAACCTCGACTACCTACAACTCAAATATGCCGAATTGGAAAGCGAATATTCTGGCCTGTACAGCCGTCTGCTTCAATCGCTTCAAGTGAAAGAACGCGAGGATGCTTCTATTATCGATCAAATCAATACCTTGTTTGAACCACCTGTCGATGCCGATGGCTGGCCCGACTATCGCGCTGTACTCGAACGCGCGCCTATTAGGCAAACCCTACATCTCGTCGAGTCCTTTCCACAAATGGAAGGGCGCGTTGAACGCTTCCAAAAAGACTACCTGGGATACCTCATTACCTTCCTCGAGCAGTACTACAAAACACTTTCAGAACTCGAAAATAATCCCGTACTGAAAAAAAACTTCGACAAAAAGAAAGTCTCAATGCTGCTCAGTGAAATACGCCAATACATCGATGTGTTGAAAGATGAGCGTGCTACTGATAATGCCTGAAAAACTACTCCTCTAAAGCTTAAACGCCAAATTTGATGTGAGTAGTCGAGCAAGGCAAAAAAATCCACCTGCCACATCGCCCAGTCGGCTTTCTGAAATTGGGTGAGTTTGGAAAACTGGGGAAGGGTGCAATTCTTCTTTTTAGTTAGTCAATAGTTTCTAAAAGGCCTACTCTGTAACACTGCGACATGGTCCACTGTCGACTGCAACACTGAATATTGGATAGTTGCAATTCTTCTTGTTCTAAGAAAAATCCGATACTTATATACTGCCTCGGACGGAGCGGTGAACCCAAATACCCCTATATACTGATTAGCTTCAATCCTTCCTTTAGTGAATGCCTGCTTTCTAAGCAAATACTATGCCGGGTGAGTAAACTGTAAGCATGGCCGTCATAATCCTTCTTTTAATGGACGATGGTTTCTAAGAGTACGTAGTTGTTGAGTTATGAGGGCGGCTTGTCGAGCGTGTTGAGCAGTGTGGTGGACAATGTATCGGATCCGGTGGCGCAGGCAGAGGGTTTTGGATCGTCCTCACCCTCGAGCGTGTACAGCTACGATGCAGCGGGCAATT
>JALSGS010000025.1 GCA_026982695.1 Saprospiraceae bacterium | reverse complement strand
GGTGTGCGCAGTGACTACTATGGTATCGGTGCTTTCGCAAAAAGCTTCCCAGGCATGCAGCACATACGTGCCCGGTGCATCGATGAGTACGAGTAGGCTGTCAGGTGAAGAGCGTATTGATCCATCGTCGGTAGTCCATAGGAATGAGGTGCCTACTGATGGTGAGCCATTGAGCCAAATTGTCGTGTCCATGCAGGTGAGCGTGTCTGGAGGTAATATGAGGGCTTGTGGATGCCAAACAGTGAGCTGAAGTTGTACAAGACTGTCGCACCCAAGATAGCTGGTAAACGAGTGTAGGTAGGTACCAGTTTGGGTATAACTCGAGTCACCTATAGAATAACTATCGCCAGCACAGATCGTATCGACAAGCAAAGTTTGAATGCTATCGTGTATCAGTAATTGGATCATCAGGATGCTGTCACACCCATATTGGTTGAGCAAGTTGAGTTGATATTGCCCTGTGGCCCACCATGCTGAGTCGGCTAACAGCAGTGTGTCACCTGCACACAAGGCTGTATCGATCCATAGGGTGTCCGGAGCAAAGACTTGGAGCGTTACGTCAACTATACTGTCACAGTTGGCCCAGGAGCTAAGCTTGAGTTGGTAGTGCCCCGTGTGTGTTAAAGCGCTATCGCCGACCCACAATGTGTCCCCCATACAAAGAGAGGTATTGATCCAAGATGTATCGGCTGGGCTTACAAGTTGCACCTGAATGCACTGTGGGGTAAGCGCTGCGCATATCATTGTGGTATCTGATGAGAGACTGGCAGAAAGCGCTGTCAATGTAGTAGTACCAGCGGCAGGTAATTGTGTGGAGTCGGCCCATAGGTAACTCAAGCCACAAATTGTCCATTGCCCTGTGTCAAGAGCACTCAGATCGAGTGGATTCATCCAACTATGAAGGCTGTCGTCTTGGGCTACAGCCCATGTATAGCCGTATAGAGACGAGTCAGGTGGAGGAAAGCTATAACTTGGTTGCGGGTTAAAGTTTTGTAGTGCTAGAGTATCGGAAGTACAGAAAACATATGTAGTGCTGGACAAAGAGCCAGCATTGGCTTCACAGCAAAAAATGCCCGTATCGTCGCATAGCTCAATAGCAAAGTCGATTATGCTAGCTGAATAAAAGTTGGAGGTGTTTTGTATAAGTAAACACCAACTTCCGTTCACAGGCCCGGTATTGAAATTCTCCAAACAACCTGCGTGGGGATGATACGTTCCGGTATATTGGGCTATAGGCCATACGTTGTTGTCGTTGCAGTTGTCCCACGGATTGGCAATAGTGGTATTCCCTATAGTGTCGGGAAAAGCAGGCATAGCACAAGGAGCAAAATGTATGTACCAGTTGGAAAAAATGGTAGTGGTAGTAGGGCCATTACAGGGTGCACCTACGAGATTTACAGCTTGCCCAGCGGGAGAGACAAGTGTAATGCTTAGCGCTTCTATGTTGCCGTGTTGAAAAGCAAGCGACACACCGCAAATACCTTGAGTAGAATCCCCTAAGTCGTTATTCACTGCGTCTACTATGTCGTAGCAAATCTGCACGGTTTGTCCAGGTCCCACTGTCTGCGGGCAGCTTCCTTCGTCGCTACAGCTACAGTTTTGTGTTGTAGCCCAGCTAAAGGGGAATGCGACTAACAGGATCAAAACGTAAAAGGTGGGGCGCAACTTCATGTGCAGCAGTTCAGCTCTTGGGATCGTCGTACAAATTACGGAAAAATATAGGTGATACTGTCTGTCATATACTCAACTTAACGTTTACAAGAGCTAGTTCCTTTGAAGAAAAGGTAAAAAAACAGAGGTTGCAAATCTGCAACCTCTGTGGTAGTTACACTATGTATTGTGTGATTGTAGTTATTGTTTCAAGACCAGTACAGGCCCCCGTGCAACAAGTGTACCATCAACTGTATGTAGGCTGTACCAAATATGGCCGTTGGGGATTTCAAATAAAGGCACCTGAACTTGTCCAGTAAAAGTTTCCTGATATAATGGACGGCCAAGTAAGTCGTACAATGTCAGTACCAGCGGTTCTTGCCAATCTATTTGGATGCGGAGTACATCTGATGCGGGATTGGGGAACACCTTCAATGCTATTCCTTGCCACTGTTCAGTAAGGCTCGTAATGATCACTGAAATAGTCATGCAAGCGGTATCAG
>JALSGS010000024.1 GCA_026982695.1 Saprospiraceae bacterium | reverse complement strand
TCGAAGTTTCCGTTTCCGTTGTCGGTGTATTCGAAGTCTGCGATGGGTGGGAGTGTCACTTCAATAGTCATACAGGTAGTATCAGAACCTGCACTATTACTTACTGCCAAGCAAACTGTATAGGTACCTGATGCCGTGTAGGTATGAGATGGGTTTTGCATGTTTGAGGTATTGCCATCGCCGAAGTCCCACGACCAGGAAGTTGGGTTGTTGAGCGAGAGGTCTTGGAAATCGAAGTTTCCGTTTCCGTTGTCGGTGTATTCGAAGTCTGCGATGGGTGGGAGTGTCACTTCAATAGTCATACAGGTAGTATCAGAACCTGCACTATTACTTACTGCCAAGCAAACTGTATAGGTACCTGATGCCGTGTAGGTATGAGATGGGTTTTGCATGTTAGAGGTGTTGCCATCACCAAAGTCCCATGCCCAGGAGACTGGGTCATTGTAGGATAGGTCAGTGAAATCAAAAGAGCCTAGACCCACTTGAGTGGTGTCGAAAGCGGCGATGGGCGGCGGATCCAATAGCGTCCAGTCAATATTGTAAGTACCGTCGGAATTGAGATAGACGCTAGCAGCAATGCTTTGTGCAGCAGGAGAGAGCCAGTCCCAAGACTTGATGGAATCCATCTGGTTGTATACGGGAACCCATTGGTTGGCAACAAGTATCCAAGCTGTATCTATCTGGATTCCTTCTGTGTAGCTACGCAGTACGGAATAGGAGCCTGTCGGTATATCTAAAATACCCCATCCATCATAATTTACGGTATATATACGTACCGAGCGATATCGAATACTGTCATAATTGATACCGTCGCCTGCTTCTGTTTGGTCAATAATACTCGTATCGGTGAAGGATACGCCTATTTCTGCGGGGAATACGACAAAGGTATGTGGATCCTGGAGGGGGATAACCAAAGGGCCACCCAACTGACCTGTAGGATCTTCACCAGCCAATCCAATAGCAAATACACTATCCGGTGAGACATCCAGATAGATATATCTGGAATTGCTGGTGTTTTGGACAGCTAATTGTGCATCTGGGAAATCTGCCCCCCACGGAGTAGTAGCTGGATCGCTAAATATGGCAGTGTCGGTTAACTCCATCGTTACGTTGGTAAGATCCCAAGTTTGGTTGGGTCCAGGCAGCCCTACATTGACGTTTACCACGTCTGTATCAGTGGCACTGATCCATACCTTCCCTATCGGAGGGACATCCGCTTCTGTGATTACTACTTGGGCAGTAATAGCAAGAGGTGTACAGAGAATAAGCCGGGATAAAAGCTGTAGTATTTGTTTCATCATGGTTTGAAGGTTAAATGAATAAATCCACAGGATAGTAATTGTTAAAAAACAGGATAAGCAATACGCGTACCTCTTGGCCCAGGTACAATGCAAAAGGCATGTACAATTGCAATTTCGGATGGTGAGTAGCCAAAAAGATAGGATCAGATTGCGATTTGGCCTAAATGCCCCAAATCATATTTGGGGCGTATACGGGAGCAATGATACAAAAAAAATATTTAAATAAATTTTGTCGATTGATCAATATTGTTGTAGAAATATCAACACGGGCCTTTTGAGGATGGGCAAGGTTGCTCAAAACACCTTACATATTCGGAGCATCGTGCATGGCTTTTATTTTTCAGATATTCGCCCCGATCTTTTAGCTAAACTAATTAATTCAATCAAAAGGTCATATGAAGGCATATGTGTTTCCTGGCCAAGGTGCCCAGTTTGAAGGGATGGGGAAAGACTTGTACGAATCGGATCAGCGCGTCAAGGAGTTGTTTGATCGTGCTAATGAGCTTCTGGGGTTTCGCATTACGGATGTGATGTTTGAGGGTGGTGCAGAGGAGTTGAAGCAAACCAAGATCACTCAGCCTGCCATTTTTTTGCATTCAATAGCTAAAACAACAATGGTAGGTGAAGCTTTTCAGCCTCAAGCAGTAGCAGGCCATTCTTTGGGGGAGTTCACGGCTTTAGTAGCAGCTGGGGCCATTAGCTTTGAAGATGGCTTAAAGTTGGTGCAACAACGCGCTCAGGCTATGCAACGTGCGTGTGAAGCTGTACCAGGCACGATGGCGGCAATTATAGGTTTGGAAGACGAAATCGTAGAAGATATTTGCCGCTCTATTGATGAAATTGTAGTACCTGCCAATTACAATAGCCCGGGACAATTAGTTGTTTCTGGCACATTGCAGGGAGTAGAGCAGGTAGTGGCCAAAGCCAAGGCTGCCGGTGCACGTAAAGCTGTGATGTTGCCCGTGGGTGGTGCATTTCATTCCCCTTTGATGGTACCGGCTAAGGAAGAGCTGGAGCATTTTATTCAGTCCATCACTTTTCAGGCACCTTCTTGCCCTATCTATCAGAATGTGACAGCTCGGCCTGAAACGAATCCCGAGCGCATTCAGACCAACTTGATCGACCAACTTACGGGCGCTGTACGTTGGACTCAGACGGTGCAGCAAATGTTGAATGACGGCGTTTCTGAGTTTGTAGAAGTAGGCGGAACGGGCAAAGTTTTACGTGGGCTTATTATGCGCGTCAATAGGCGAGTGCCTACCTCTTCACTATGATAAACAGGTAGCTTTTGCTTATTCCTTTTTGAAAACGCCCAATGCCGAGTTTGTATGCGCAGGTAAAAAGGGATATATTCGTCAGGTGTTTTCCCGAGAGCATATCCATAGCTTTATGACAATAAGTTGGTATTCAATAACTTAATCAAGTTGCTATGGATCGAAGACTCAAGGCCCAAAAGCTGGCGCAAGCCATTGCCAAACTCACCCATTGTGCACGACTCAAGGCCATGCGCGTGCAACGGCAGAGCGGTCGAATACCTAATGCTTCTAAGGCAACATCTGTGACGCGCCCCTTCCTTGGTCAATGGCAACCCAATTCAGCCTCTTGAATAATCTTCCCTCCACTATTTATTCATATGGCTGAGCATTGCAGAAAATGCATAGCCCTGAGAAATGTATTTCTCGGGGCTTTTTGCTTCTTTGTTTATGTAGTTGTAGTTTCTCCCTTGTCTTGAGTCGCGTGCGTTGCCCATAGAGTGGCCAGATGCACAATAGTCTCTGCCGATTTTTCCATGTCTTGTATCGAAACCCATTCGTGCTTGGAATGGAAGGCATGTTCTCCAGCAAAAATGTTGGGGCAGGGTAGCCCCATAAACGATAGCCGTGAACCATCTGTGCCTCCTCTGATGCTTCGTCTTTGAGGTTCGAGCCCAGCTCTTCGAATGGCTTCTTCTGCCAAAGAAACAACTAAAGGATGTTGATCTAATATCTCTTTCATGTTTCGGTATTGCTCCGTAACACTAAAAGTCATCTTGGAGTAGGGGTAGTGAGCCATTACTTGCTGTGCCAATTGGTGCAATAATGCTTCTTTTTCCTTAAGTCCTTCAGTAGTGAAGTCGCGAATGATCAATTGCAGCGTGGCTTCTTCTGCAATGGCTTTTAGCTCAACGGGGTGAATAAAGCCTTCGCGCCCTTCAGTAGTTTCGGGTGAGCAATGATCTTTAGGCAAACTGGCGATGAGCTCCGACGCAATTTTGATGGCATTTTCCATTTTCCCTTTGGCAAATCCGGGGTGGGCACTTACTCCCTGTATGTGAATGGTGACGGCATCAGCCGAAAAAGTTTCGTCTTCCAACGTGCCTGCTGCTTCCCCGTCGATGGTGTAGCCGTAGTCTGCACCCAGCTTTTTCATATCTACGTGGTCCACACCTCGGCCAATTTCTTCATCTGGGGTAAAGAGAATGCGAATGGTGCCATGAGGCACTTCCGGATGGGCCATCCAATAGGCCACTGCATCCATGATGGCAGCAATGCCCGCTTTGTTGTCAGCACCCAACAGGGTAGTACCACTGGCTGTAATGATATCGTTGCCAATTTGTTTTTTCAAGTCGGGGTGTTGTGCAGGATCGATCACCTGGCTAGGGTCGTCGGGCAACACGATAGGGCTACCGTCGTAATTTCGGTGGACGATAGGTTTGACATTTGCTCCAGAGCAATCGGGTGAGGTGTCCATATGCGCGCAAAAGCACAATACGGGCACAGGATCAGATACGGTAGCTGGCACAGTGGCGTACACATACCCATATGTGTCGAGTTCGGCATCTTGTATGCCCAATTCTTTTAGTTCTTGTACCAGGAGCCGACCCAAATCCTTTTGTTTTTCCGTAGAAGGTACTGTAGTAGCATGTGGATCTGATTGCGTGTCGATCTGCACATAGCGCAAAAATCGATCGAGTATTTGGTGTTGAAAAGGAGGTAAATTCATTGCAGGTGGCTTTTTTTAATACCTAATTGTAAGGAAATCAGAAAAGGGCTGGATTTGGCATGCCCAAATGCGCCCAAATGTTGATAATTTTGTGGGTTCACCAAAATTTGGGCTTCCATTTTCCGTTTTTAAACGAGAAGTTTGTATTCGTTTGTAAAATTATTTTCCTATGAAAGTAAAGAAAGTATTTGTATGGCTTGTATTGGCAGGAAGTGTACTGACGCTGGGGGCTTGTAATCGCGGCTATGGTTGTCCTACCAATTTGAAGGCTAAAGTAAGCCAGGTAACTCATATGAATGTCCAACAGGTGTTGGCTATATTGAGGTAAACAGTCAGAGCTGTCTTATGAGGCAATGAGGATGGTCAAAACTTTGACCATCCTCATTTGGTTATGAGATGCATTCCTTAGGCATTAAAACAGCAAAAAACTTTTTGTTGATGAAGTGGAATCGGCTTTGTACACTCGAGCAATTGGAATCGTTGCACCAAGCTTCGCAACGTCAGCCCATAGTAATATTCAAGCACAGCACGCGCTGTAGCATTTCTGCTTTTGCTAAAAAACGTTTTGAGGCAGGGTGGTCTGTGGAGGAATCGGTAGCTCAGGCCTGGCTCCTCGATCTGATCGCCTTTCGCGAGCTGTCTAATGCAATTGCTGCGCGTTATGGGGTGGCACACGAATCGCCACAAGTGATCCTATTGTCAGAAGGACGCGCTATTTACGACGTTTCGCATTTAGACATTCAGCCAGAAGAGATTGTGCGTCAGATTGAGGCCATTGCTCCTTCCCAGTCAGAATGAGAAGAGTGAGGGAAGTTGTGAGAACAAAAAGTTGTCATTAGCGGCTATCTTCTTGCTACTTTTGTGGCATGTATTAGCCGTAGGGGGTTTTGCGGTAGCTAAAGTGTCCTATTTATGTTGGATGTGCAACTTTTTGAGACTCAGGATGGCTCTCACTCTATATGTGCCCCTCAATGGGACGTGAGTTATCACTCGCGTTATGGTGCAATTTGTGAAAGTATGCATGTGTTTATCGAGGCAGGCCTGCGGCTTCGGGGATTGGTAAAGCGCGAGCTGAGTGTGTTTGAGATGGGATTAGGCACGGGGCTCAATGTATTGCTTACATGGCGGGAGGCCTGCGCGCGCAACTGGAAGGTGCGCTATGCTGCTGTTGAGGTCAATCCGTTACCAATGGATATAGTAGCGCAGCTCAATTATCCCATTATTTTGAACGAGCCACAGGCGCATCGTATCATCCAACGCATTCATCAGTCCCCATGGGGCGCCCCCGTTCTTTTGGAAAAGGATCAGTTTGTCTTTAGCAAGGTGCGCGTACCTTTAGAGCACGTATATTTGCCTGAAGGGGAGTATGATGTGGTCTATTTTGACGCCTTTGCGCCTGATGTGCAACCAGAGCTATGGACAGAGGCTATCTTTGAGAAGCTTTGGCATGCCATGGCACCGGGGGGGGTGCTCACTACTTATTCAGCCAAGGGAATTGTCCGACGTCGGTTGCGTGCGGTAGGTTTCGAGGTGGAAAAGCTGCCAGGTCCGCCTGGGAAGCGCGAAATGACGCTTGCGCGTAAGGCCTCTGCGATATGAAGCTCGTGGTGGGCTTATAGCATTTAGTATCTCACATTTGGACGGGGTGGTGGGTTTATGTCTTCGTTCCGCACTGGCATTGCGAGGCGGTATTCGGCTTGGTTTACCGGCACAGAGGTATTGCGACGTCTTGGTGCATGGCTTGCCGGAAGTGGGTAACGAAAGCATTCCGTATGTATGCGTCTGATTGTTCCTATTGAGTGGAAAATATAGTATCGTGTTTCTGTAGGTATTATGTGTGATATGTTTGTTGGATGAAAATACTTTGAATAATTACACGAGCTAATCCAAACACACCATGAGTGAAAAGGAAAGAGGGTTGAGTCACAAATTGATGGAAAATAAGGGCGTTCACCGCCTCAAATGGCAATTGGAGGGCGTGTGGTGGTTGTTCACAGCATTAGTGGTCATATCGGTAATGTTTCCAGTATGGCGCTATGCGCAGGGGTTCCCCTATATGGGCCAAAATGTGTTGTTTATCGTATTGTTTGTCACACTAATACGCCACTTGTTTTTGTTGAAGTACACCTTTTTGGCGAAAGCCGAGAAGTGGAAAATCGCATTAATCTTTGTGTCCATGCTGTTGTGGGCATATACCTTTCGCGCATGGGCCGATGTGCGATCCTATCTGCGTGCAGATGGTTTCGAGCCACATTTTGCACATTTGGATATGGAGCAAATGTTTGCAATGGCGCACTACACCCGCAATGAAATCCTGTTTTTCCTTACAGGTACACTCATTGCGCTGACGATCTTTCCCTTTCGCATGGTATTGTCCATTTGGCGCGTGCGCAATCGGGGCACTGTATAAAATCCGTGTGCTGATGCTGATGTCCACTCAGAAGTCTTCTTCAGGAGAGAAATAGTTTGGTTTGGAGGAAGGGGGAGGGTGGCGAGTGGATTCCCCTTCTGATGAGTTTTCTTCAATGTCAAAGATATAAGGCTGGCTTTCCGTTTTTTGAGCACTTTCCCGTTTTAGCCGGTCAATCATATCGACGCTTTCTTCCCATGCGCGTTTTAGGTCTGGTGCGAGTAGGTCGTATACGGCCCGCACTTTTCCCGGAAACTCTCTGACGTATTCATAGGTCTTTGACTGCTGCTTGACTTGCGAGGAAATCAGATGAGACTGATCGGCGAACCACAATAATATACTGTATACCAGAATGAATAGAGAGGCCAACAACAAGCCGCCGGCTACCCGGTTAATGATATTGATATGGGCGGCTTCCAGTAGGTTTTCGAGCCCTGCAGCAAATAGGCGTATGAACACCATAGTGATGACAAAGGCCAGTAGAAAACCGGCCAAAAACATTAATGGACTTTCCACTCCCGTGATTTGGGTAAGTAAGCGCGTGGCATCGGGTGCAAACTTGAAACCCACAATGAGCCCAAAGACAACAGACAAAACAGTGAAGACTGTGTCGATAATGCCTTTGTTAAAGCCTACATAGAAGCCCCAAAGTGCGCTAATTGCCAGTATGATATCTAGTGCCACGCTTAGGTGAAATTTATTTCTCATTAGTATGTTGACGCGACTAATTTACGAAGCCTAGATCTGATGTGTTGGATAATTTTGATGAAACAACTTTAGCTTGAGACGCGAGCGCGATATGATGTGTGTGCCTTAGTTGTTGGGTGGTTGGGTTGATTTGTAACCTGTTTGGAAGATATACTTTTTTCATTGATAGTCATTTGTGCTTTTTATCTGTTATTTGCATAATTTACTTTTTGAATGTATTTGTTCCAGGTAGGTTTGTTTCTCTGAGGGCTATTGGTATATTTGTGGCGCGATGAAGTAGGTCCGTTAGGGTGGTCTTTTCTTTGAGCGTGCTCATCCCTTGAACTTTTCCAAATTTGCTCGATTTGCGCTTTTTGGTATGAGTTTTGGCACAACTGATTAAAAATTGTGTGATTAAAGTTTCTCCTATGACTCGTGTCTTGTTTTTTTTAGCCTTGTCTTTGTTTTTGCTCCCGATGTATGCCCAAAATGGGAATAACAACAATGATTTGCCTAAGGTGTTTGTGCTGGGGGAGCATGAAAGTGCTTATGAGCATTTGGTGCTGTCTTACAAGGCCACCTTGCTGAAGGTGGCAGGTAACGATATGCAGAAAGCTTTCGATACGTGGACTTCCTTTTTGCAGGAAATTGAATCTTATGCACAGAATCAAGGGATGGATCTCACAGGGGTAAAGCTATGGTTGCATGTGTTTTGGAATGCTGATGGTTCGATCAATCACATTGCCTTTCACCTGCGCCCTGATTCGAAAAATGTCGATGTGGAAAAGTTAGAGCAGCTGTTCCAGTCTTTTTCCGAGTTTTACCGTTTGCCGCTCACTTCTGACCAGCCTTTTATGCACTATACTACGGTGACTTTCCCTGTATTCTTCAACTAAGGAGAGGTGGTCTGTGGGCTCAATGTATGGTATGAACTTGTACGTGCCGAAAATGTCTCGCATGAAAAAATGCGAGACATTTTTTATGTGAAATGCTCAATGCAATAAATGACGAGATGAATCGGTGGTTGTCTGTTGCAGCAGAGGTGGCCGAAGCTCTTCGCGGGCGAAAGCCCGTAGTAGCCTTGGAATCTACTCTCATTAGCCATGGGATGCCGTGGCCGGAAAATGCAACAACCGCCTTGATGCTCGAGCAAGTGGTGCGCGATCATGGGGCAGTACCAGCTACTATCGCCGTGATGGAGGGAAAGCTACAGGTGGGGCTAAGCCCTCAAGACATAGAACGCTTGGCCAGACAAGGGCCCAAGGCTGAAAAGGTGAGTCGCTACAATCTGGCCCCTGTCTTGTGTACTGGCAAGTTGGGCGCCACTACCGTAGCAGCTACTATGTGGATTGCCGCCATGGCAGGTATAGCGGTTTTCGCCACTGGCGGAATTGGCGGCGTACATCGAGGGTGGAGTGATACCTTAGACATCTCTGCCGACCTAGAAGAGCTGGCACGTACACGTGTGGCCGTAGTCAGTGCAGGTGCTAAGGCCATCCTCGATTTGGAAGCTACTCTGGAATATTTGGAGACCAAGGGCGTCCCTGTCATTGGATTTGGTACTGATCAGTTTCCAGCCTTTTTTACTGCATCGAGTGGTTTACCTCTTTCCTTGTGCACCAATAGCGTATCCGAATTGGCCAGGTGGATACATACCCATTGGCAATTAAATGCTTCAGGTGGAGTGCTCGTGGCCAACCCTATCCCTCAACAACTCGAATTGAAATGGGCCGAGGCTTCGAAAGCCATTGACATGGCACTGAATGAAGCTCGGCAAAGGCAAGTGCGTGGTAAGGCACTAACCCCTTTCCTATTAGACCGCATTACAGCACTTACTTTGGGAAAAAGCCTGGCTGCCAATGTGGCACTAGTGAAACACAATGCTCGTCTAGCAGTTGATTTAGCCAAACAGTTGGCTGATATGCATTCGCATTAGGTTGGGTGGAGGTACGCATAGGTGTAAACAGGATATTTGAGCAATAGGCAGCGAAAAGTAGGCGCTCTGCGTTTGTCCTTCTGACTTACTTCGCTTCTAAGCAGCTCCACCTCTACTCTCACTGGTGCATCTTTCTTTGGTCTGGAGCTGCTTTTTTCTTTTCACTTATTGCGGAAGTATCGAAAAAAGGAATGCCTTCCAGAGGGAAGGCATTCGAGAGCGCTGTCTTGTGCTTGTGGGATTGGGTCTTTCTTTGTGCATTATTTGGGTTGAGGCCCCGATAGGTGCTTCCCGGAGCGTTTCTAAGGGAAGTGCGTGGAACCTATTTAAGTGTGCTTATGCAAATTTATAAGTGGAAATCGCAAGATTTGATTACAAAAGTCCGCCTATTTGTATTGGCAAATCACTAAATGATGTACATATTGTTTTGTGTAATAATTTGATGATCATATGGTTAAAATGTAAGATTTGCCAAAAAACTATTTGACCTGTTGATTCTATACGACTGATAGGTCCACAATGAGGAGCTCTTGTTGTTGATATTGCTCCAGGATCTCTGGGGTAGCGTCGGCTGGTGAGGCGATGATGCCAAGCTGAATTAGCAGTGCAATTAACAATGCCATCATAATTCTTGAGTTTTTGTGTGAATAATTGTTTGAGTATCACTTCAAAAGTACAGGCGTAAATGTGTGGTTCGCTGTGATTTTTACCCATATAGTGAGTGGGGCATTTTTTTATTTTTGTTGTGTATTTTATTTTGTTTTTTACTGGTTATCAGTTGCTTGTATGTTGTATTATAGGTGCTCATCTTTTCGAACTTGTCACGTGACTATGTGTGAGCCTTGTTGTGTGTGTTTGTGACTTGGATTTCGGGTATAAGTATTTTTTTGTCAATATGCATGTAATTATTTAATTTTATGAATTTCAATGAGTTAGTTCAGATTGTGGGGTTGGTTCGTCCGGTAAAAGTGAAACAGTTGGACGTGCTGAGTAAAGGCCATCGTTTGGAGGGGCACATGGGCGTGTTGTACGAAGGGTTGTTGGCTGAGCGGTGGCGGTCAGAAGAAGAGATGGTTGCTTGGTTTCAGGAGCATCGGGCTGTGTCCAAGGACAACTTGCGCCAAATCATGCGCAAGCTGTTCAAGAAACTTTCTAATACTGCGCTGTTTTTGGATTCCAATGAGCCCTCCTTCACAGATTTTCAGCGCGCTTATTACAATTGTTATCGAGAGTTGGCAATTTTCAAGGTGTTGCTTGGACGCAACGTCACGCATGTAGCTGAGCGCATGGGGGTGCGTTTACTACGTAGAGCCATTCGCTTTGAGTTTGTGGATATTGTGATTATGGTGGCTCGGGAGTTGAGTCTTTACTATGGGACTTTGAAGAACAATCCGCGTGAGGCGTTGAAGTATTCTGATCTGGTGAGTAAATACTTGGACGTGTTTCATGCAGAGATAAAGGCGGAGCACTGTTATCAGGAAGTGGTACATCTGGCCAGGTCTAAGGCTTCTCATCAAGCTATAGCTGAGTTGGCTGCCCGCTATGCAGCGGAGTTGGAGCCACTTGTCGAGCAATACGATTCGTATAAGCTCTATTTATATGCGTTTAACTTGTTTTTGCTGCGACATGAATTACAGAGCGATTACGAACAAATGCTTCATCAGGCTACACGTGCCGTTGAGTTGTTTTTGCAAAAGCGACATTTGGCTACTAATACAGCTATTTTCTCTTTGCGCTTTCGCATGTTGGTGGCTCAGATTCAATTGGGCAGATATGATGACGGAAAACAAACTGCTGCCCATTGTATGGAGTTGGTGCCAGAAGGCATTTCCAATTGGTTTTTGTCTTTGATCAACTACATTATTCTATGCCTTCATTCGGGTGATTATGGCAGGGCCAAAGACCTTTTCGAACGTGCAGTGAGTCATTCGATGTTTAACAGGCAAGATGAGCGGATTGTGGAGCAATTTAAGGTATTGGAGGCCACGCTCCATTATCTACACGCCATTGGTCAGTTGAGTGAGCCGCCTGCACCTGGTGGGCGCAAGCGCAATTTTCGCCTTTCTCGCTTTCTCAACGATGTACCGATTTTTTCAAAAGACAAAAGGGGGACAAATGTGCTTATCTTGATTTTGCAAATATTATTTCTCCTACAAAAAAGAGATTACGAACTGGTGGTCAATAGATTGGAAGCGTTGAGGGTGTATTCCCACCGCTATTTGCGCAAAAATGAAACGTTCCGAAGCAATTGCTTTATTCGCATGCTCAATACACTTCCTTCTGCGCGTTTCCATCGTAGCCAAGCGGAAAGGAAAGCTCGTCCGTTGCTCAAAAAACTGCAAGAAATACCCCTGTCCAAATCGCCCTTAGGTGCTGACATTGAGGTGGTCCCCTATGAACGGCTATGGCAATTTGTACTTCAGTCGTTGAGTGAACGGAGAACCTACGTGTACTGAATGCAAAAAATTAGGAGCTTGCTAAAGCTCCCAAATACCCTCTCATTAAGTTACGATGTAAGTGCTGTTAGCTGTGAGGGCAGGATTCGAACCTGCACGGGGCGGTTAGCTCTCGGCGTTGATGGCCTCGAGTTTGTTCCGTGATCCCCACCCCCGAGACCGGAGGGCACGGCTGCCAATTTCGTCACCTCACAATGCGATTAAAATCAGGTTTCATTTTCTGTGCTTTGATATGGGCAAATTTAAACACATTCGGCATTTTGCTGCAAATTTTTTAAGTATAAAAAATAAAAAATGAACTTTTTTCAAAAAAACAATACTTTTTCTGATTTTTTTATTTGAAATTGACTGTACACATAGGTTGTTGCATGCCTGAAAAAATCAAGGTCAGGCTTGGATTTTTTGCCAACTGCGTTACGAGGCTCAGTGGATAGTAGCTATATGGCAGTGGTTGACTTGTTTTACTCGATGAGCTGGGGAATTAATGGTAGAGAGATGTTGCCACCAGAGAGGATGATGCCCGTGCGTTTGTTTTGAAAAAGTGGTTGATACCGCAACACAGCGGCAATAGCTACTGCGGCAGAAGGTTCGAGCACGATTTTTAGCCGTTCCATTGCATGGCGGAGCGCGTGTTTGATTTCCGCTTCGCTGACTAGAAGTACTTCCTGTACGTGATCTCGGATGATGGGGAAGGTGAGTTGTCCAAGGGAAGTGCGCAATCCATCTGCGATAGTTTGAGGGTGGGTTTGGGGTACGATTCGCCCTGTTTTCTTGGATTGCCAGGCGTCTGCGGCGCCTTGAGGTTCGGCAGCATAGACGAGAGTATGGGGGCTGAGGTGCATGGCTGCAATGGCTGTACCACTGACTAATCCGCCGCCACCTACAGGTGCGATGAGTATATCTATATTTTCTACCTCTTCGATGAGTTCTTGTGCAGCTGTGCCTTGCCCCAAGATGACGTCTTGATGATCAAAAGGATGGATAAAGGTAGCTCCTGTTGCTTTGACGACTTGCTGGAGTTTCTCTTCTCTTGCGCTTAGTGTAGGGCCACATTCTACAATTTGACCGCCATAGTCACGCACGGCATCTTTCTTGACTTGAGGCGCATGCTCGGGCATGACGATCCATGCAGGGATGCCAGCTTGTCGTGCTGCTAGGGCAAGTGCTTGGGCGAAGTTGCCGGAAGAATGGGTAGCTACACCGCGCTTTTTATCGCGAGCTGAAAGGCGTGCGACGGCATGTGCAGCACCCCGCATTTTGAAAGCCCCTACCTTTTGGAAATTTTCGCATTTGAAAAACAAGTTGCCTTGTATCCATTGATCGAATGTGCGAGAAGTGAGTACAGGTGTGCGATGGATGGCGTGTGCAATGGTAGGTCTTGTATTTAAAAATCGTGCTTTGGTGAACCAGTATTTAGCCATAGGAGCGATTTTACTTGCTGTGAGTAGTGGTAGCTTGAGCTTGCAGCTTTTTCCTGCACATACCGATTGTGCACAGGAAAAAGCTCATTGCAAGAAGTGGAATAAAGGGTTCGAAGCCCCCGGCCCATTTTGGTGAAAGCCATTCGTAATAAAAAGCTACTACACCCAATTCGCATATCAGGATGGCAGCAATAGCCGAAGTGGCGTGGAAATGAGATCGGAAGTGGAGTAGTAGGAAAATGGGCGGAAACAGCATGGCCAGCCCAGTGAATGCCATTTTGCCCATGTCAAAAATGGTGGTGAATGGATGCCATGCGATGAGTAGGCCGATGAGGGCCAGAATAACTACCCAAGCTTTGCCCAGCTGTACTTCGCCTTGGAGGTCAAGTGGTTTGCCTTTGAAAAGTGGCCAGAAGTCCCGCGTGATGATTGTACTTAATGCCAAGAGTTGGGAATCGAGCGTAGACATGAATGCGGCCAGTGCACCTGTCATGATTAATGCTGCAAACCAAGGATGGGTGTGGGTGACCAGCATGCGCGGCAAGATCTCGTCGGCAGCTTTACCAGTTAAATCAGGATGGTTCAAATGCCCCAACACGCCTATGATGACGGGTAACAGTGTCAAAAACAGTGGTGCGAAAGCATAACCTATGGCTGCGCGTTTGAGGTGGTTTAGGGTGCGACCAATGTAGAAGCGCATGAATATTTGGGGAAACATCGGGATGCAAAACAGCCAGAATATGAGCCAGCTGAACCAGCGCTTGGGAGTGTAGTAGGCGTCGGCGCCCATTCTGTCGAACAGCTCGGGGCGTTGGGCAAATACAGCCTGGTTAGCTGCTGTGAGGCCACCCAGCTGTTGTGTGATGACGATTACGGCAATGAGCATGAGCCCAAACATGATAATGCCTTGTTTCAGGTCGGTACGGGCCACACTGGTCATACCTCCAATAAACACGTATGCGATGGTGAAGGCAGTGAGTAGCGTCGCGCCTGCGAGGTAGGGAACTTGACCTTCAGTGACGACCTCGAGCAGATAACCTGCACCTACAATTTGAAGCGCCAGATAGGGAAGTGTAAACACGATCATAATGGTGGAAACAAGTGTGCTCAGTGCAAGACTATCCGACTCTTTGCGCACTAGCTCGCCAGGTGTGATGTACCGGTGGCGTTGGCCCAATTTCCACACTTTATCACCTATGAGATAGAATGACAGGCATGCCAATGCCGTGCCCAATGCCATAATGACGTAAAATGCATAACCACGGCGATAGCCCTCGCCGGCAAAGCCAATGAAATAGTAGGCACTGAAGTTGGTAGCCAAAATGGTAAAGAACAGCGTAAGTGTACCTACATTGCGATTGGCCAGGAAATAGCCTTCTGGTGTGCGGCCTATGCTACGCGTGCCTTGCAAGCTGCTGAGAAATACTACGATCAGATAGGCACTCAAAATGACATAAACCATCGGTACGATACAGTGATGAGCGTGATAGCGTTGTTCGTCAGTCTTTCCAGTAAAAACGGGCAAATGCGGCTATGGCAGCCACTAAGATAAGTTGTAGGGCAAAATACCAGTACATCCAATCGGGTAAGCCCCAGAGCGTAGGCCAGTTGTCCCATTGGACAAACAAAAAATCTTGGCTGAGTAGAAAAATGCCAATAAACGTGAGCCCCCATATTGTGCCTCGACATTGCCGTTTCATCTGTTCAGTAGCTTTTCGTCGTTATTTGATGTGGCAAATATACAGAGATGAGTAGGCGCAGCTATTGGGCTTGTCGGTTTCACTGAGGTGTTTGTCCGTAGCGTTGTACCAGGTTAGTGCACCATTCAGGAGGGCGCCATTCAATTTGGCTGACTGTGCCCAGTGGCATGGCCATAAACAGCCAGCTTTTCCAAAAATCCAGAAAAGCCGGATGGCGTACTTGTAGGGTGGGCCAGTCGGTCGGTAGGGTGTGCTGGGCGTCAGTAGGTGTGGCCACAATAAGGCGAATGGTTTGATTTTGGACTTTAAACACCATACCGGCAATGGGCTGTGCCGAGATGGCCTTGCCTGCTGGGCGGGCTTCGTCGATGAGCCACATGAGGATAGGGGCTTGGTTAGGCTGATGGGTAGAAGCTACTATGCAAAGATTAGCTGGTGCGGGCCAGGAATGGAGTAGCTCAATGGGTAGTAGCTGCTTCCATGATTTGGGCACTTGTTCGGCGGTGGTGCCGGCTGGCCATATTACTATGGCATTGATACCCCGTTCGTCATAGGCAGGCAAGTTTTGAATCCTGTTCAGCGCTGCTTGGCGGCTACAGCTCCAGGTGGATCCTCCTATGATCGCGATGAGGAAGATGCCCCAAAGGTTGAGTTGGGTGTGTTGGCTAGTGGTTTGTATGAGCATTTGCAGGCTTTTTTTGATGAACCTCTTATATTTTCACCGCGCATCTTTTGATGCTGCCATTGCTTGAAGTTGGCTTTTGTTCACGACCAAAAATGCTGAAAAATGGGTAATGACAATTATTTGAAGCGGAGCCATTTGAAGAAGTTTGGTGAAATCGTTGATTTTCAAGAGCCGTTGGGCAACAAGTTTTTTGATTATTACCACGCCGTTTTTGAAGATGGCGCGCTGAGCAAACGCGAAAAGGCGCTAATTGCCCTGGCCGTAGCTCATGCGCAACAGTGTCCCTATTGCATCGATGCGTATACCAATGCCTGTTTGCAGGAAGGTGCTGATGAAGCACAGATGATGGAGGCTGTACACGTGGCAGCTGCTATGAAGGCGGGAATCACTTTGGTCTTTAGCGTGCAGATGATGGAAGATGTCAAGAAGAAGACTATGTAAAGGTGGAGTTTTTTTCCCTTCTTTGAATCGTTGAAAAACAAGCGCATTATGGCCGTCAAACCCAGAACGAAGACCCTGGCATCCAGGAAAAGTGAATTGGCCGATACGATGGTTCAACTCAAAGTGTTGAACCAATGGGAGCGGGCCGAAATCGACCAAGTACCATTTGCTGAAAAGCTCAAATCGGCAGGGCATTATCCATTGCTGCCAAGCCAGCTGGAGATCTTCCAGATCAATATTGGAAAGTTGTGTAATCAGACTTGTGCACATTGCCATGTAGATGCTGGACCCGACAAGAAACGAGAAAATATGGACCGCCCCACGCTGGAGCGATGTCTGGAGATCATTGCCGCAGTGCCCACGATCCATACTGTAGATATTACGGGCGGTGCGCCCGAGCTCAACCCAAATTTTCGTTGGTTTGTCGAGCAGGTCAGCAAGTTGGGCAAGAAGGTGATTGATCGTTGCAACTTAACGATTATTGTTTCCAACCCGCGTTTCCACGATTTGCCCCAGTTTTTTGCTGAGCATCGCATCACGGTGGTTTCTTCTTTGCCTCACTTTTCTAAGATGCGCACTGATCGACAGCGGGGTGAGGGCGTATTTGACGACTCGATCAGGGCACTCAAGATGCTCAATGCAGTGGGGTATGGACAAGCTGACAGTGGCTTGGAGCTCAACTTGGTGTACAACCCTACGGGAGCTTTTTTGCCCGGAGATCAAAAAGCGTTGGAGGCTGAGTTCAAGCGGCAATTGGCGCGCCGCTATGGCGTGGTGTTTAACAACCTCTATTGCATTACGAACTTGCCCATCAGCCGTTTTTTGGAATATCTGCTCGAGTCGGGCAATTATGTAAGCTATATGGAAGCGCTTATCGATGCATTCAACCCTGCAGCAGTGCCCGGACTAATGTGTCGGAATACTATCTCGGTGTCTTGGGATGGCTACTTGTACGATTGTGATTTTAACCAGATGCTCGATTTGAAGGTGGCAGTGCCTCGGCCTAAACAACACATTAATGAGTTTGATATCGAAGCTTTGGCACAACGCCAAATAGTGATCAATCAGCACTGTTATGGCTGCACTGCGGGGGCGGGTTCGAGCTGTGGTGGCCAAATTACTTAAGCGTGCCGTGGTGTTTTTGAGCATATTTGCATGGCAAATATTCCTGATACTATTACATTTTAACTCATGGCCATGCACAAAATGTACTTTTTCCTATTCTCAATGGTGTTCGTCATTGGATGTGTAGCTCCTCAGCAGTTTGCAGAAGTCAAGGCTGAACGCGATTACTTCAAGGCGGAGTATGAGTCTTTGTTAGGCATAGAGCAAGAGAAGCTCAATTGCCAAAAGGAGGTGCGTACCTTGCGAGCCGATTTGAAAGAAGCAATGCGCGAATTGGAAATTGTGACGGTACGCGCTGCCACTTTAGCTAGAGACAATGCCCGATTGCAGCGGCAAAATGAGTCGTTGATTGAACAAAATGAGGCTTTGCTTTCTACTGCTTCTTATGAGAAACAGGCCTTGGAGACTCAGTTGGCAGCCAAATTGGATGAACTCGACAAGAAGGAAGCCGAGCTGCAGGCCTTGGAGTATGTCTTGGATCAAAAACGACAAGAGCTTGAGGCGTTGGCGCAAACGCTCCAGTCTAAGGGCATGAAGGTAGATGTGGTAGTCCAGTGGTCGGCTGCACGTGCCGAAGAGCTCGATGCGTTGTTTTCGAGCCTACAGGCACGCAGTGGTGCGTATGCTGGCCAACCACTGGAATGGACGCGCTCGGGCAATACGGCAATGGATGCCGTGAAAATTTGTGCGCCTCAGACATTTTTCTTTTATCGACAAGGACGAGTGCGTACGGAAGCTATCAACTTTATCAATGACCTGAGGGCACTGTTGGCACCTTTTCCCGATTTGGTTCTTGAGGTCGAATGGCCTTTCACGGATCAAAAGGAGATGGCTGGCATGGCTGCCTTGGTTGTCGAATTGCAGACTTTAGGCATGCCCCTGGAACAGTATCGCATTGTACCTCAGCATGGGCGCGCGGCTACTTCAACTTCACAAGCGCAGATGTGCTTGCAGGTAGTGCCTCGTTGGGAAGGGTTGGCTTCATTACTGGCGCAGCGCCAGGCCGAGCGATGAGTGGCCATTGAGCTAACTGAAAATCGGAGCAGTTTTAGTGGCCTAAAAGTAGCTCGGCAGTAGCCTGCCTTTGGTTAGAATGGCTAGAAAGGCATGCTGGACAGTTTCTTTCGATCGAGCACCACGATGCCACCTCCATCCACGATCTTGATGTAGCCGTCGTTTTTGAATTCAGTGAGTGTGCGGATGACGCTCTCTTTGGCCGTACCTACAATGTTGGCCAGGTCTTCGCGCAAGATGACGATGGTTTCCTGACCTTGCTCGCGCACTTGTTCGTCTAGTTCGAGCAAGGCATCAGCCACGCGCCTTCTGATGCTGTTGTATGCCAGGTGTAGGAGTTGTTCTTCTTTTTCAGCAACGTTGTCGGCTAACATTTTAACCAGACGTGCCGAGACGTCTTTATTGGCGTGAAGCAGCTTGAGAAAATCGTCGCGTGGGATGAGCCGCACCGTAGATGCCTCTATAGCTGCTGCGGATTGGGGGTAGTTGTCATCTTTTATAAGTGCCAGAAAGCCAAAGAATTCTCCGGGCTTGATGACGCGAAAAATGAGCTCTTTACCATCTTCGTTGGTTTTGAAAAGCTTGACTTTGCCCGACTCCAGGAAGTAAAGATAGCGGGGGTAGTCTCCTTCATAGTAGATAATTTCTTTTCTGCGAAAAGACTTGACTTCTTTGTCTTTCGATAGTTCTCGGAGCGCTTCATATCCGCGTGCTTCATCGATGAAGGCTTGCAGGCCTTTGGCGGTTTTGTCAAAGGAATGCTTGAGGCGTTCGGCTTTTTGAAGTCTCGTCTCGATGGCATTGAGCAGCTCGACGTCGTCGAATGGTTTGGTGATGTAGTCATCGGCGCCTAAGGTCATTCCTTTGCGGATGTCGCTCCGCTCTGTTTTGGCTGTCAGAAAGATAAAAGGCACATCTGCCGTTTGGGGCTTTTTGCTCAAGATGTGCAACACGCCAAAGCCATCGAGATGGGGCATCATCACATCACACAAGATCAAATCTGGCGGGTTCTTTAGTGCTTTTTCCACCCCTTCTCGTCCATCGGTGGCAGCCTCCACTTCGTAATTGCTCAGTTCGAGTATTTCCACGAGATTTTCTCGTACGTCGGGATTATCTTCAATGACCAAAATGCGTTTTTTACTCATAGTGTAATTGTGATGGGTGTTTGTTGTGAATTTATGGAGGCTTTTTTACTTGGCCAAGTATTGCGGATCAGGTGGAACGGTCTCAGCTTTGTGTCATTTCCATGTGGGTGGGAGGTAAGCATACGCGAAACTCTGTTCCCTTACCTTCTTGACTCTCAAAGTCAATGTGACCGTCCAGCAAATGGACGTATCGCCTTACAATATTGAGGCCCAAGCCCGTGCCTTGGATGTTGATGGCGTTGCGAGCGCGAAAAAAACGCGTAAATAAATGGGTTTGATCTTCTTTAGGTATGCCCATTCCTTCATCTTTTACTTTGAGACAGATGGAAGAACCGTCTTCATGAGGCGATAGGCTTAGGTGAATAGGCTTGTTTTCAGGCGAGTATTTGATGGCATTGGATATGAGGTTGATGGTGATATTGCGAAGTAGCTGGGGGTCGGTAGAAAAAGTCATGTCTGGAGGCAAGTGGTTTTCGAAGGTAAATTTTTGACCTTTTTTGAGTTGGGGGGTGAGTTCTTCGAGCAAGGACTGAAAGAACGGTTCGAGTGGTACTTCTTGCAGTTTGAGTTGTACTTTGCCTTCTTCCAGTTTGCTTAACGAGAGAAAGTCGTTGAGGATGTTGGTCAGATTGTTCACCGCCGATTTGATGCGCTGAATGTGCTTTATGCGTTTGTCTTGTTGATGGCTCTCTGTGTAGCGCGCGATGAGTGAAGCCGATGAGGCAATGGTACTGAGAGGAGTGCGGAATTCGTGTGAAGCCATGGAGACAAAACGCGATTTGAGCTCGTTGAGCTCTTTTTCCTTTTCCAGTGCTTCTTTCAGTTGTTTTTCGCGCTTGCGCAAAACGGCTTCTATTTTTTGTCGTTCTTGGATTTCTTTTTCCAGTCGTCGGTTGGTTTTGATCAGTCGGTTGACTACCTCAGCTAGCTTTTCTGTGCGTTCTTGTACGCGTTGTTCCAATTCGCGATTGAGGGCCTCTACTTCGCGTTGGGCTTTCTTTACTTCTGAAAGGTCGTGTACGATGCCAGTGAACAAAATGCGAGAGTCAATGCGCACCTCGCTCACAGCCAGTCGAATAGGAACTATCGTACCGTCTTTTTTCAAGCCAGTCACTTCTCGTCCAATGCCGATGATGCGTGGGTGATGAGTATCGAGGTATCGCTTGATGTATTCATCGTGATGGGAGCGATCGGGCTCGGGCATCAGCATGGACACGTTTTTTCCAATGAGCTCTTCCTGGGTATAGCCAAATAGATGTGCTGCAGCTGGGTTGATGGCTTCCATGATTCCTTGCTCGTCGATGATAATGATGCCATCGATGGCTGTCTCGAAAATGGCCTGCAGCCGAAGTGCTGTTTCCGATATGTCATCGGTTTTTAGAAAGATACTTTTATGGGCATATCTGCGTCCAGATTTCATGGGCAGGCCTCCTCACTGTTAGGTGAATTTTTAAATAACAGCAGGCAATTTACAAAGTTGACGAAAATCACCTTGTACTTTGAGCTTGGTCATGAATGGGGGAACGAAGCAAACGCATCTTGCACCTGTCAATACGCACTTCTTATTGTACCACTTAAAAGTTGGCAGATATGAACATCCTTGCACCGGTATCTACGATTATGACAAAGGAGCTCAAAACAGTGAGCCCTACTGACGACTTGCTGAGTGTGAAGCAGATATTTGATTCGCACAACATCCACCATATTCCCGTAGTGCGCTTCAAGGAGATTGTGGGTATGATCAGCAAGACGGATTTTTTGGCCTTTCTCATGGGCGATGAGGTGATGGGACAAGCTCCGCGTATGAGTATGGAAGAAAGGCTCAAAGCACATAAAGCTGAAGAAATCATGACAAAGGGCTTGGCCAAACTCGAACCTGATGATCGCATCAACGTGGCCTTGGAATTGTTTAAGCTCAATCGCTTTCACGCCATTCCTGTTGTAACGGCAGCAGGCGAGTTGGTGGGCATACTTACGCCTCATGACATTATTAAAACATTGGCTGAGGAGTCGGTACCTCCTACTGCCTATCAAGAACTTGATTCTAAATAAGATAAAAATCACTGTAGAGGCGAAGTAATACAAAAAGTTGTGATAGCGTCAAAAACGGATGAGTAAGAACGAAGTATCTCCAAAAGCCCCACAAGATGAAACGCATGGAGCAAGAAAGGTTCCAGGTGTTGTGCACCGAGTGCATCAACCGAAACAAAGCATGATTTGGCAACTCAAGTTGATTGGCGTACATGCCAAAAAGTACAAGGCTTTGCAGGATGCATTGCAACAAGCAATGGCAAAGCTCAAGGGCATTGCAGTAGTCGAGCAAGTAACCGATATTGACTCAATTATTGCTTCGAAAGTGAGTGCCACCCCTGCCCTGGTGCTGGAAGATGAGGTGCTTGTGGAAAATAGCGTACCTGATGTGCACAAGCTTACAGAGATTTTAAAGGCAGCCATGGCCAGTAAAAAAAGGTATATGAGTACCAAACGCATCCTCGTACCAGTCGACTTTTCGGACGCTTCGCGCAACGCATTGGTATATGCTTTGCACTGGGCACAAACGCATGGGTTGCGTGTGGAGGTAGTGCATACCTTTTCTTCGCATATGGCCGATCCATCGCAGCCCTATTTTATCCCCGTACAAGAAGAAGAGCAAGCTGCTGTCAATCAACGGCTCAAGGCATTTGTACAAGAGACGCTCGCCCATACCCCTTTTGCGTCGGTAGAGGTGAAATGGCGAGCCATTGCAGGTTATCCTGTAGAGATGATCACGGAACTGTCGAAAGACGAAGATGTGGCACTCATCATTATGGCCACTACCGGTGAGCACGATCTGTTAGAGCAGGTATTCGGCAGTGTGTCCACAGTAGTCTCACAACGAGCTTGGGCCCCAGTGCTGTTAGTACCTAAAGGTATACGATTTCAGCCATACAAACACATTCTATATGCCACCAACTTGGAGGCAACGGATAAGCAGATGGTCCAGCAGGTGATTGAGCTGGCTCGGTTTTTCAGGGCCAATGTGCATTTTGTACATGTAGTGGAAGATACCACCCAAGCAGTAGCTGTGGAAGAAGCAGTATTTGAGCAAGTTTTTAGCCAAGCACATGTGCCAGAGGTGGCTTTCAATCTAGTGGGAATTAGGGCCGACAAGCCTTGGGAAGCTATTAGCGAATATGCCCAATCGCATCACATCGACTTGCTCATTACCGTGACGAGGCACCGCAGCTTTTGGGAGCGACTGATGCACAAGAGTGTAACTAAGCGCTTGGCCTTGGGTACGCAAATTCCGATGCTCGTACTGCATCTGGATAGTCAGAAAGAAGAAAACGGCATTTGGTTGCCCAAGCGTTCTACACAGAACAGCAGTTAAACATTCGATCAACTTCTTACTGAAAGTATATGAGAATGGGTAAAGCACTGCGCAATGGCATGTGTCGCAGTGTGCTTTTTCTGAACAGCAATTCCAAAAACCGCTTGCCTGGAGCGTAAATCGCCAGCCATTGCATGGGTTGTGCTTGCAAATAGGCATCGATGCCTTTTTCCCATTGTTCGACTGAGAAGAGATCTACCTGGTCAATTTGCAGGGCGTGAACCCATTGCGCCTTTAGATGGATCATTTTGCGCTTTTCCTTTATTTCGTGAGGTACCCATTGTACCGCAAATGGATGCAGCGTAGCGCCATAGGCTACTGCTACTTTTTTGACGAAGGTGCTGGCAGAGGGAGTGGCAATTTTTAGGTCAAGGGCAAGCCCTATCTTTTTCACCTCTTGGATGGGGGCGCTTTCCGGCACAATGAGTAATGGTACAGTGAGAGTGCGTAATAGATGGGTAGAAACACTACCGAAAATTTGCTGCCACAAGGTGTATTTTTTTCGAACGCCTAATACGATCAGATCGGGGTGTACTTCGCCAATGGATGCAGTAATTTCATTGGGTAGGCGCGTGCCAAAGCGCACCATGTATCGCTCGATAGGTACATCTTTGGGCAACTCCCACAAGTCCTCAGGTTCAGGTTCTGCGAAGCGCTCCATGCGATCCTGGAGCAGTTTCAGTTGAGAGGCTTTAGAGAGATTGCTTTGTCGAGGCTGTTGGGCTATGTATAGCAAGTATATCTTGAGCGGCAGCTGTTGCCCTAGCCGGCGGGCATGGCGCAACGCATTTTCCGATGCAGCCGAAAAGTCGATAGGGATCAATACCTTTAGCATGTATTAGGCTCTTTCAGCAATGTGGGGTTGCCGTAAATTTACACATACTTGAGCAGTGAGCGAATCGGAGCGATACACAGCGCAAAGACGATGTCTTTGATGCGGTGGTCCTACCCGGAGCAATTCTCTACCTTTGCCTCTCACTACGCAAGCGATAGACGACAACCCATGAGTACATTTCTTGCTAAGAAGACAGGTATTTTAGGTGGTGGGCAGTTGGGCAAGATGTTGGCACAAGCGGCAGCCGACTGGCATTTGCCCATCTATGCATTAGATGCTTCGCGCGATTATCCCGCTGGGCTATGTGCGACGGGCATGGTGGTGGGCAGCTATCAGCGGCGTGAAGATGTGTTGGCCTTTGGCAGGCAAATGGACGTGCTTACCATAGAGATCGAACACGTGCACACAGGAGCACTACGCGAGCTTCAGGCCATGGGTAAGGTAGTTCATCCCAATCCAGTAGCGCTTGAGTTGATCAAGGACAAAGGGGCGCAAAAAGAGTTTTTCCAAAAAGAAGGATTGCCTACAGCACCTTATCAACTCTTCCCTTCTGCACAGGCCATCGCACAAGCCGTACAACAGGGCAGGCTGTCGTTGCCTTTTGTGCAAAAGACGCGGACAGCTGGCTACGATGGCAAAGGCGTACAAGTGGTGCGCACATCATCAGACGTATCGCACTTATTGCAAGGGCCTTCTGTGGTTGAGCCGCTATGCGACATAGACAAAGAACTGGCCGTATTGGTGGCCCGCAATGCCCGGGGTGAATGTGCCGTGTATGACCCTGTAGAGATGGTGTTTCATCCACAAGCTAATCTGGTAGAACTGCTGGTTTGTCCTGCCCGTTTGCCGAATGATCTCGCACAACAAGCTCAACAACTGGCCCGACGGACGATAGAAGCATTTGATATTTGCGGATTGCTGGCCGTAGAGATGTTTTTGCTGCGCAATGGTACCCTGTGGTTGAATGAAGTAGCACCCCGCCCCCACAATAGTGGGCATCATACCATAGAAGCGGCTGCTACCTCTCAGTTTCAGCAGCACTTGCGCGCCATTCACAACCTCGCTTTAGGGCCTACTGCTTTGCGCAAGCCGGCAGCTATGGTCAATTTGCTGGGTGCTGCCGACAGCCAGCCGGGAAGGGCTCATTGGCAGGGCGTAGATCGTGCCCTCCAACTGTCAGAAGTGTATGTACACAACTATGGCAAGGCATTCTCGAGACCCTTTCGGAAAATGGGCCATGCCACAGTGTTGGCCCCAACAGTAGGGCAAGCCATCGAACGGGCCAGACAAGTACAACAGTGGATCCGCATAGAAGGTGTTCAATAAATTCAGAGGCATCATGTCACAAGTTAATGCGCAGCCAGTAGTGAGTATTATTATGGGGTCGGATTCCGATTTGACGGTGATGGGACAAGCAGCACTGGTATTGGAAGAATTGAGCATTCCCTTTGAGCTAAACGTCGTGTCGGCGCATCGCACGCCCGAACACATGTTCGAGTTTGCACGACAGGCACATGAGCGCGGCATTCGCGTGATTATTGCAGGAGCTGGTGGCGCGGCGCATTTGCCTGGAATGGTGGCAGCGCTCTCGCCCTTGCCTGTAATCGGTGTACCCGTGCGTTCGTCTAACTCTCTGGATGGATGGGACTCCATTCTTTCTATATTGCAAATGCCCAATGGCGTGCCAGTAGCTACGGTGGCACTCAATGCGGCAAAAAATGCGGGCCTTCTAGCTGCACAAATACTTGGCGCATCAGATAGCGTGATCAGGCAGCGCCTTGTAGCTTATAAGGCTGAACTTCAAGCTCAAGTGCATGCCAAAAATGATCGCTTGGCGCGCCTTGGCTGGAAGTCTTATCTGGAAAAATCATGATCTCGTCTTTGTGGCATGGCGATTTGGCGCGTCGCGAGTTTTTCCTCTACCAAGCGGGTACGGTAGCAGTGTGTTGGGGGCGTGCCTGGCAACATCTGTGGCACGATACGCCCTATAGGGCTATGTTGTGGCACGAACAATGGATGCGTCCACTACTCGAGTGGATGGGCATTTCGTGGCACTGGTGGGTGGGCAGCCCACAAGTGGACTATGGGATAGATATGGCTATCCGCATCGGCGGTTTGTGGTTTTTCGTGGCAGGAGGGGTAGCTTTGTTTGCCAAAAGGCTGATGCACCACCCCTTGCGCCATGTATTGTGTGGTGCCGTGGTGTTGCTTGTAGCCTTGGCTGGTATGGAATGGCTGGAACATTGGCGGCATGCGGCGCAGTGGTTTGAATATAGCTTGCAGATAGCTTTCCCCTTATCACTGTGGTATCTGATGGGGATGGAGCAGTCTATACCGTGGGCCACATGGGCGCGTCTGATGCAGTGGCTTAAAGTAGCTGTAGCATTTACTTTTGCAGCACATGGTTTGTATGCCTTGGGCGTGTATCCAGTACCATCAGACTTTGTGAAGATGACGGTCCAAATTTTGCCATTGACCGTAGCGCAAGCACATCAGTTCTTGATGATGGCAGGCTTAATGGACTGGGTGGTAGCTATTGGGCTTTTTTTGCCTTTCGGCAAATGGCGCCACTATCTCTTGTGCTATGCAGCCCTGTGGGGGGTACTCACTGCTTTGGCGCGCCCCGTAGCGTGGGTAGATGCCATCGACTTGTGGAGAGACTTGTCATTGTACCTGCCTATGATGATTTGGCGGCTCCCGCATGCGTTCGGACCGTTTGCCTTGTGGCTGTGGGAACGGCATTCAGTGGTGCCACTGTACGAGGTGCAAGTAGATATTGACAGCCATGATAGCCAGAAGGGCCAAAGCTAATAAGCGGAGCAAGCGGCCATTTTTGCCTCGAAATGCCTCGAACTTAGCTCGGTCCGCCTTGTTTTTTCCTGGCGTGTAAAAGCCCGCCGCAAACAGATAGATAAAGAGTGCAAAGGTCAGTATGAGTAGTTCGATGATCAAGCTGAATATTTCCATAAGAGCTAAGGCTTATAAATGAGCCGAGCAAAATTAAAGCAAAGAGGGCATACGTACGCGTATGCCCTTCAGGTGGAACTATGAAGATGTGAAAGAGAGACTATGGTGTATGCAGCCCATCTCATTGGCCACATATCTGCGGTAGAAGCTGGAGCATCTGTGTGTCGAATTCGAGTGGAATCTCCTCACCAGTAAGCCAATCTATTTCCACCAGCCTGCCTGATGCGGGATAGAGTACTACCGTAGTTACGGGTTCGAAGCGCTCAGGATGGTCAATGCCGATGCGGATGGTGATCTTTTCTGAATAGGCGGTGTTTCGCACGCCTTTGGGGCGAAGCACTTCACCCACCAAGTAGCTAGGTGTCACTCCTACCGACGTCAGATCCTTTTCTACTTGCTGTATACGAGGGCTGGTCTTTAGTACTTTGAGCAGCCCCTCCATACAAGGAGCCTCTATTTTTTGCCCATAGGCAGCAGGTAGCATTCCTATGGCTGCGATCAAAAAAGAGAGTAATTGCAGTTTCATCTCGTTGGGTTTTGTGGTAGATAAAGAGAGCGTATCGTACCTTATAGAAGCATGGATAGACAAATAATGCCCCGAGCTTGTTAATATACAAGGTGATAATCAATCAAATGGTTCATTCTTCTTCCTTACACCAGTCCCTGCCACTGCGGTCAATGAATATGCTGTTTGCTTGTTGGGTACCCAAGATCAGCACGTCTTGCACGTTGACATGTGGGGGTTGGCTGATGATGTAGTATATGGCGTTGGCCACATCGCGCGCTTTTAACGGTTGAAAGTCTTCGTAAATTTTGGCGCGTTGGGCGTCGCCTTTAAATCGCACGAGCGCAAACTCAGTTTCTTCTACGTGGGCAGGTGCTACTTGACTGACACGGATGCGGTAGGGATACAGATCTAAGCGCATGGCTTTGGTAAGTGCATCGACTGCGTGTTTGGTGGCACAATAGACGTTGCCCTTGGGATAGACCTCTTTGCCGGCAGTAGAAGCTACATTGACGATGTGTCCTTTTTTGCGAGCGACCATGCCGGGGGCGATCTGCCGGGTGACGTAGAGCAGCCCTTTGATGTTGGTATCGATCATGGTGTCCCAGTCGTCGGGGTCGCCTTCGTGTATGGGGGCTAGGCCACGAGCTAAGCCCGCGTTGTTGATCAGTACGTCTACTTCTTCCCATTCAGGGGGAAGCTGCCCGAGAAACTGTTCGACCTGTTGGCGTTGCCTGATATCGAAGCACAGAGGCAAGACGCGCACTTTCCATTGCTGTCGCCATTGTGCACTAAGCGCATCGAGTCGTTCTTTTCTGCGCCCAGTAACAATAAGATCGTAGCCGGCTTTCGCCAAACGCGTAGCTGTGGCTTGGCCAATGCCGGATGTGGCCCCAGTGACAAGGGCGATGGGCCTTGTCTTTTTGCCGGTAGGCTGTATAGAGTGGAATTTGGAGGTTTGTGTTTGTTGGGCGTGAGATACCGAATGGGTGGTTTTGTCGGGTGGCTCTTCTGATGGGGGGAGTGGTGCCTCTTGTCCCGATGGGCTGGCTGATTCGCTCCAGCTAGGGGAGGTATGGGGGGCTTGGGTCAGGCCAAAGGCTAAGTCATTTTCAGGCGTTTTGACTTCTGGATTGAGGGTACAGGCCATTTGGTAGTAATGGCGTGCCAGTTCCCAAGCCTCTTGTCGGTGGTACAACACGGCCAAATCATAGGCAGCCAGCGGGTGGTTGGGCTGATATTTGAGCGTTTTTTTATAGTGCTTGACTGCTTTTTGTGGTTTGTCCAGGTACTCGTCGTAGAGTAGAGCGAGCCGATAGTGAGCATCGGCGTTTTTCTTGTATTGCTTGAGGGACTTTTTCAGGTGTCGTGCGGCTGTTTCGGCTTCTTCAGGGAGGAAATGTGCGAAGAGCAACATGCCTATGTGGTAGTGTAGTCCTGGGTAGTCGGGATCGAGCTCAAGGACCTTTTCGTAGTAGTTGCGTGCCAGGTGGTAGTCCCCGTGTGTTTCTGCCAGCTCGCCTAGTAAGAACCAGGCATCTTCAAATTGTGGGTCAAGCTGGCGTATCGCTTCGAGCTCTTGTGTGGCTCGGGCAAGTTCATGTACGTGTTTGGCCAAAAAGAATGCAAACTCGTAGCGCAGAAAGGCATTGTGTGGGTGTTGTGCAATGGTTGCTTCGAATAGGCGAACAGCTTCCGCGCGGTCACCCTTTTTGACGAGCTGCAAGCTTTGATCGGCGATTTTTTGGGCTAGCTCGCGCTGGGTTGATGAAGAGTCGGTGAGGCCTGGTGAGTGGGAAGTGGCAGACGACTGGGGCGTTGGTGGCGTTGCGGGATTGCGCTCTTGAGGCGACAACAGTGATGAACTATCTGTTTCTTCTTCGTCGTCTATTTCAAATAGCTGTTCCAATTCGTCTTGGGTGGGTAGAGGGGGGGCAGAGGAAGTGTTAGGAGTTTCCTCGTTGGGCTGGATGCGAATGATCTCGATATCGAGATCTTCTTCGGTGTGTGGAGGTGAGGATGTGTTTTTTTCCACCTCCTCAGGAGAAGGTGCTTGTATTTCTGATGGTTGTTGGAGTGTAGATGGCTCATCAGTGGTAGACGATAATATGGCCTTGGGGGGAGCGTCTTGTGCAGGTGGCGCAGTAGGAGGTGTAGCAGCAGTCTGTGCGTTTTCGTGCTCCTTTAGAGTAGGAGATTGTGTCTCAGTGATGGGTGGAGGTGTGTTTTTTGACTTTTCGCGCTGATCGACTAGGGCAGCATGGCCCGTGGGGTCGTCGAGCCATTTGAAGAGTAGCTCGTAGTGGTTGTGTCGAAGTTCTTGTTCGGTAGGAGTAGTTATAGCTTTGAGAAAGCGCAAAAACTCGCCGACTTCTGTAGCTATCTGCTTGACGCGATTTATCTCAGCTTGAAGGCTTTCCATTTGCGCGTGATCGCCCGCCGTAATCTGTCGTTTTTCTCTTCGCAGGGCTAAGTAGCGATCTTGCCAATAGTTGAGATACTGAATGACTTGACTGACCTTGTCAAATTGGGTTGGAACTTTGAGTCCCTTTTCGTCTACACCATCTACTACTATGGGGAGTAACCGTTCTTCCTTGTACAAGCCGTCTGCAGCGGCAAAAAGGCCATCCATGCAGGCCGAATCTTTCAATAGATTGTCACTGACTACAAGCAGTACAGGGCCTTTAGTTTTCGCTAGCTCCTGACCTAAGCTGCTTTGCTGTGAAAAGTGTTGTGGGCTGAGATGCACGATGTGGTAAGATACCTTTGAGAGTTGCATTTCCAACTCTTTGACGAAAGGCGCTTGTGCCGTGTGATATGCGATGACCAATTGCTTCATTGGGTGGTAGATGATGTTTTTTTGGACGTTGGGGTAATAATTTGCAACTGTTTTTCAAATTTTTTGGCAAAAGCCTCATAAGCTCCTGTTGCCGGCCCTGAAAATCCCGTGTGAATGTAATGTACTCGATTATTTTTGTCCAGGAAAATAAGCGTGGGGTAGCTGATTAGATCGTTTAGCATGGGTAGCGCCTGTGCTGCTTCTTTTTTGTCGTAATAGCCACCCCATAGAACAAGCCAGTGGATGCCCATCTTTTGCTTGTAGCGTTGTAGTTGTCGTAGCACGTGGCTGGTATCGCGATAGCGCTCGAAGGCAATGGAGACAACCACTACGTTCGTATCTGGGTGTTGTTGGAAATATTCCTGTAGGAAAGCAGTTTCATCATGACAATTGGGGCACCATGTGCCCATGATCTGAATCAGTTTGGCCTTGTCGGTGAACATGGGATCGGAAAGCGATCGAAGCTGTCCGTCTGTATCGAGAAAGGTGAAGTGCAGTTTTTCATAGCCTGGTCTGAGATAGGTCAGTGAGTCGGGATTGGCCAGCGTAAAGTGCGGATCGCGCTTAGCTTCCCAAGTGGTTTTGTAGTGCGTGCCCGAGTAAAATACGCCGATGAGCGTGCTGTCAGGCATAACTTTGCCTTCGAACAGAAAGGCATGGGCACCGTCGAAAGTGCTCAGATAGAACTTGTCGGCTTGCACGGTCCCTTCTAAAAAGCGATAATCTCCTGTTTCAGTGAGGAAGGTACCCAGTAGCTGGTTGCCCGTTTGGGCAAACTCGGCTATTGCAGGATAGGGTTCGTTTTCTGCCAGGCCAAAAGTACAGGCCCAACGACCAGATAGATCCATAACGGGGGGCTTGCGCAAGGTAGTGAATCGCCAGTTCTGACCATGGCGTGCGACGAAGTGCACGCGGTAATTGGGGCGATAATGCACTACCCAATAGCCTTCCATGACGTCGGCTTCGACCAAGGCTTCGATATGGGTATCGTAGACGGGAAAGTCAATGCGGATACTATCTTTTGCTCGGGATTTGGATCGGCCAAAGGAAATGTCGTATACGGGAATGCGTTCTTGCCCATTGATGATTTCAATGTGAAAGGCAGAATCGTTGTCGTAGATCACCTCAAACAAGAAAGGCAGTTCGCCATCGGTAACTTCCTCAAAGTTGAGTTGAGCTTGTAGCTTGCCATCCTGTACTGCAGGGGCTTGTTGTGATACGTCGAGTTCGAGTATGCCGCGCCAAATGCCAGGAGCTATATGGCTGTAGGGCTGATAGGGTTCAATGCACCCTACCATCGACATCGACGCTGCCAGCACATGGGCAAATACTATGACTACAACTACACTGGTACGAGGCAAGCGCATAGGAATTATTTTTTCGTTGAGGAAGTGCCCTTGAAATGATCTTTTTTGTGTTTGAACAAGACGTTGAAAGAGGTAAGGCTGCCATAACTGCGCGTGATGTATTGCTGGAGCTCTACTTTGTCTTGTTCACTTAGTTTAGGATGGCTGTTGATGCGCTGCTCGAGCACGCGTAGCCGATCCCTCACCATGACAATTTTGTGGAAAAAGTCTTCAATTGGTAGCTCTTTACCTTTGAGATCGGGATCAGCTGGTGTTAGTACCAGCTTGCCACCTTCCCACTTGGTAGCCATTTCTACGGGCTCTAGATGGCCTACCCATGTGCGCAAGATTTTGCGCAGTGCTTTTTCGGCTTCCGTAAAGCTGACTTCTTCTTCAGGTGTGATGGCTTCAATCACTTCCCATTTGTCGTAATGGCGCCCTACCTGCTTGAGACCATATTGGACAAATACCACTTCATAAGCTGCAGGATGTACGCGTAGCACTACGCCTATGCCAAATGCTGGGTGCTTCACGCGACTGCCAGGGCCTAAAGTTTCACTCATTGCCCACAACTTTGAGTTTGTAAAGGAATGCTTTTCCCCTATATGCTACAAAAGTACTAGTTACTATTGCCTTGCAATTTTCAGGTCTAGGTCACCTTCCGAGCGTGCAATTAGTGTAGACACTGTGGCATCACCCGTCACATTGACTACTGTGCGACACATGTCCAAAATGCGATCTACGGGAAAGATAATGGCGATCCAGGCGGGGTTGAGCCCTACTGATTGCAGTACGATGATCATCATCACGAGGCCGGCACTGGGCACGGCTGCAGCACCAATGGAAGCCAAAGTCGCAGTAAGCACGATGGTGAGCTGCTGGCCTAAAGTCAAGTCTACCATGTGCATTTGGGCAAGGAAAACCACAGCAATGGCCTGGTACATGCTGGTGCCGTCCATGTTGATAGTAGCGCCTATGGGCAGCACGAAGTTGGAGATGTGCGATTTGACGCCGATGTTGTCATGTACGCACTCCATCGTAACGGGCAGCGTGGCAGCACTGGAGCTGGTGCTGAAGGCCAAAAACTGTGCCGGGCTGATCTTTCTGAAAAAGCCACTGTATGAAATTTCGGGTACAAACAGGCGTATAATGGCAGGATAGACCGCGAAAATCATTAACCCCAAACCTAAAACCAATACCAGCGAATAGCTGAGCAAACCCTTAAAAATTTCGATGACTTCACCAGGTGTCTCTGCCAGATTTGCCATTACACCAGCCATCAGAGCAAAGACAAAGAAAGGTGCAGCGTTCATTACTACTTCCACCATTTTGAGGAACACTTCATTGGCACCCTCAATGACTTGTTGTAGCGATCCTGTTTTTTCGCGCGGCAGCAATAGGAGCATGATACCGAAGAAGATGCCAAAGAAAATGACCTGCAACATCTTTTTGCCATCAGTGAGTGCCGCAAAAATGTTGTCGGGCACCATATCGACAACAAACTGTAGGGGCGATTGTGCTTTCTGCTGTTGCGCTACTTGTACGCGCTTTTGCACCTCCACATTGGCACTTTCAGCTTCAAGTGCAGCTCGGGCATCTACGACGAGCTGTGCGTATTTGGGATCAGACAGCAAGTGTTTGTGGTCTAGTATAGATTCACCAGTTTGTTCTGCCCACAACTCGTATTTGATTCGGTTCTTGATGCGCTGTTCTTGAGCAATATAGTCGCCAGGTCGCAGTGTATTGACTAAAAGCAAGCCGATAGCTACTGACAACACTGTAGTAACCATATACGCTGCAATGGTTTTCACCCCTAAGCGGCCCAATTTGGAGGGGTCTGGTAGCGAAGCTACACCCGAAATAATGGAAAAGAGTACTAGTGGGACGGCAATGAATTTGAGCAATCGCAGAAAAATGTCGCCAAATGGTGCGATCCAGTCGCGTGTAAAGGCGTTCCATCCCATATAGCTGTTGAACAGGGCATAGATAATACCCAGTATTAATCCGATGATGATTTTCGTGTGTAGTGGTAGTTGCTTCATAGATCCGACGTATGTTTTTGAAAGGTCGCCAAATTAGAGAAAAATTCTTTGCTCGTCTTTGACCTTGATGTCAAACCGATCGTCTCAATTGACCTTTTGGCTAGGAGCATGGCTATTACTGTAGGTGGAGGGGACAGGTCGTCGATTTGTCTGCTGCTTCAATTGTGCTGCGAGGAGTATTAGCAGAAAACTGCTCGCCCTTCGCCTTGTAAAAATCATTCGATGAGTAGGAGATGACCACAATGCAATGCCGTCACCACCCATAGTCAAGTATTAGGATGGCAGTGATAAGATTCTTTGGAATGGCAAATAGCTCTTTGCAACCTCAGCAGGGCCGAAGCAAATTTTTGTGAAGTGAGGAGTAAGGGATAAGAATGGGCATTGACATCGCATGTATTAATGAAATAGTGAAGTGATTTTAGTAGACATTTCTTTCAAATTTTTTATAATTAGTTGATAACTAACTGTTTATTTTGTAGGTTTGTGTTGAATTGGCTTTGAATAGGGGTTTTGTTGGTGGTTAAATATTAGATAACTCTTTAAACCTCGGTACTATGCAAACACCTACACCTAAAACTCTTTGGATTGTCATTGCCCTCTTTCTGTTTACTGTTTTTTTTAGGGGAAAAATCGATGCGCAATGGCGCATTCAGGCGTTTGGCACTGGGAGTACTACCGGCCACATCGCTACGCTTGTCATTGTCAATACGGGCGATCAGCCACAAGTGTTAGCGCCGCAAATCGTCTACATTCCGGCAGATGGTCATACACAGTCTTATGTAGGGCGCATTCCGAGATCGCCTCTTGTTTTGCCGGGAGATACAGTACGTGTTCCCGTCAGCGGTTGGTGCACAGATGTGCATCGTCCTCCGGTAGGCAGGGAGGAAGCCATGCAGCCTTCCTCCTGGGTGCCGGTTGAGCCTCTGTACGCAGAGCCTTCAGAGGGTGAAGCGTGGGCTCGTTTGACAGGTGTACCTGAAGGTTTTGTGGAACCGGAGCCCAACCCGAATGTCAGAGAAGTGCCCCTTACTACTGATTCTGTCCAAATATTTGACAGGGAAAGACTGAGGAAACTGTTGCTGAGGATGCCACCAATCGATGAGCCTCCGAGAGACCAAGTCGAGCGGACATATGAAAGTCAGATATACGTCAGTTGGCCGGGTAGTATCGAGCCTATTCCTCGTCGAGTTGAACCGGATGAGGACCCTGAGACCTTTGCTCCTCTAGTGGCCGAGATGGTTTTGCGGGTTATGGATGCTGCGCAAAAGGTGCAATCTTTATATCGCACCCCCTTTTCAGCTGACCCCCAACGAGAGCTGAAGACCCTCATCCAGCAAACCATCTGGATTTATATGGCTCGACTCACCGGAGAACCCTATGATAAGGAGGATTTTGCCGAAAACGTTTTCCGCCAATTTGAGCAAATCACCGGCCGACCGGTATCGGATTTGCCCGAAGAGGAAAAAGAAGAACTCGATCAGGGTGTGGAGGCTTTCTGGAATGCCTTTGAAGCTACCGGCTTGGAGGCCAAGGTCTTTACGCGAGCAACTCCCACAACAGGCGATACTTCAGAGCGGGAAGGGCATAACGCAGATTGCATTCGTCGGCCCGTTGTTCCGATTATTGACAACAGAACGGGCTATGACTTATTCGGCGACTTGTATAGAACGGGACGGCTGTCGTTTGACTTGAATGATGTTCGCTTTGACTACCAGCAAAAAGTTGATGCGGCCCGTCTTATGCTGCGCAGCCTGGAAACCGTACTGGATGCACGGTTTAATGCCTTGGCATGCACTTCCAACCAAACCGCTCACAGATTACGTCCTCAGCATTTTCCCGCATTTCCCTGGGATGATTTCTTCCTCTCCATAGATTTTTGTGATCCGGCTAATGAAGACAAGGACAAACTTTCCGACTATCTCAGTCCTGACGCCAATTTGAACGCTGTTGAAAATTGGTACAATGAGTTGGGCCATGCCCTGGATAATTGTGGCCTTAACGATCCCTACGGTGGAGGCACCTACATGTCCTGGTTTCAGGAACAGATAGATCGCGCTTTGCAAGACATTGCCGAGGCCCACGAGCGTTTTCAGGAAAACATGGAAGTCGCCATGCAGCTTCGTTTTAATCGGAGTAGGGCTGAGGCTCGACTTTGGCAGACTGTCGTTTTTACCGTAACTGCTGCGGCTTCGGCCGGTCTAGCTGCTGCAGGTGGCGGTGCAGCGGCTGCTTTGGCATCTGTTATTATAGATGGTTCGGTTTTTCTTGGCACCCAGGGTTGGGAAGCTATGGGGGCCGATCCCCAAATAACACAGGCGATAGGTGCGCTCGTTTCTTTGGGAATGGGTGCGGCCTCTGCGGTGGGTTCTGCGGCAGCACGAGAAATCCTGGAGGAAACCGTGGTCTCAGCGAGTTCGGTGGGCACTTTAGGAGCAGGGCTTGATGCCCTTGCTCAGCAGCGTGTCAGCCACTTTGCACTTTCGCTGGCTGTACTGGATGAAGGTACTTGGAACCAGATGAAAGAGAAGTTGGCAGAGGATTACGAGCAAAGTGCACTCGACGAATTTGAGGCTTATCGGAATGCCTTAATAGCTGAAGTAGCCGAGGCCATGACAAGGCTGTGCAGGGTACGGAATTCGCTACGTCAGCTATTGCCTGCCATGGAAGAAGCTGTGCGTAAAGCGTCGGAATACCTCTCTTCGCGTTTTTGGCGAAAGCTGTGGCTAGAGGCGATGGATGCATCCTTTGAGTGCCCTTGTTGTGCTTACAGCGACGGGCGTCCTATAAGCGGATGTAGTGTAACCGTGCCTCCTTTGGGTTTTGATCCCGAAGAAGAAGAGTGAATTTGGGATGCATGTATTTTGCCATTAGTTCTAAAGTGGAAGGGGAAGAATGGATAATGTGGTGAGCAAAAACATAGCATGGTTTTTATCTGCAAAGGAAAAACCTCCTTGAAAGATGAAAAGATTCATACTAACTGCAATAGTATATTTTGTTTTTTCAATAGTGACAACCCCCTGTTTGCTACAGGCACGAGTACTTGAGTGCGTTTCTCCCTTTTGCCTTGTTGGAGATACCATTCCCGAGCCATGGCGCGATATCGTCCTTACCGGTCCGAAAAGCAAACTTTTGGCGCAAGCACCATTACATATGCATAAACGCAAAAGGTGGATGGTGCCTATGGTTGCTGCGGTGGGAGGTGGCGTGGCTTGGCGGCTGCTAAGTAAAAGGAAAGCGCAACCTCCACCCTTGATCGTACGCGATGACGTCGTTTCAGTGCCTTGTGGTGAAACTATGACTCAGGTGGAGGTACTTCAAAATGACGAGGGGGGGCAACTTCAGGTGGTAGATGTAATAGCTCCTCCAGACTTGCAAGTTACTTTTACCCCTGATGGCCTCGTATTGGTGAGTGGATTGGGCTCGGATAGTATTAGCTTCTCGTATGTAGTAAGTGATGGGTCTGGTGTGCTGCAGTCTGCAACAGTTTGGATACACGTGGTCGATCAATTGCCACCGCAAATATTTTGCCCTGTGGACGTATCAGTTGATTGCAGTAGCGAATTGAGTGTAGACGAGACGGGCATCGCCACCGCAAAAGATGCATGTACAGGTGATTTTTTGCCTGTAAGTTGGAGAGATAGTGTGCTTACAACAGTTGCTTGTGGACAAATGGGCTATGTGGCGAGGACGTTTTCAGCGGCAGATTTTGCAGGCAACCGGGCGCAATGCACTCAGCTGATTCACATACAACCCGATGCAACGCCACCAGAGTTGGAATGTCCACTGCCTACATCTGTGAATTGCATGGGGGATTCAATTCCTGGTCCTGAAATTACGGGCTTTCCTCAAGTGTTTGATGCATGTAGTGTAGATCTTTCCATACAATTTAGCGACGACCTAAGTGGAGTGAGTAATTGCATGGGAGATGTGATTCGTACTTGGCTCGTTCGAGATTCGTGTGGCAATGAGGCTACTTGCGTGCAAAGTATATCCTTAATGCCTTTGCCTTGTGATCTCAATGTCTCTTTTGAAATCGCTAATGCAGACTGTGGAATGAATAATGGCATGGTAACCACTATGGTAGATCCACCTGGTAATTACATCTATCAGTGGTCTAATGGCATGAGTGGATCGGCGTTGGATGGGGTGTCCGCTGGTATGTACGAGGTAACTATCACAGAAGTAGATTTGGGTTGTCAATTAATTGCTGAGGTGTTAGTAGAAGAGCATGCGCCTCAGTATATCGAAATACTTACTTCAAACCCTGCAGACTGCCCAAATCAAGGGGATATTTCTTTGCTGTTACAAGTAAGCGAAATACCCTATCAGGTAAAAGTATCAGGTCCCTTGGGGAATTACACCTTTGAGATTGCAGGAGGCAGCATAGTAGAATTGAGTTTCTTTATGGATATACCACCTGGAGATTATGTGTTGGAAGTGGTAAACCCCTTAGCACCGCAATGTAGTGAAGTGAAAAATGTATCTGTATCTCAGTTGCCGCCTTATGACTTAAAGGTGCTACAAATTGTTCATCCCACATCTCCTACTTCTAATGATGGGAGTGTCCAATTAGCTATAACGGATGTCGAGCATCATCCGCCACCCTATCAAATTGCACTGAACGGTACTGTGATCACTGTGGTAAATAGCCCTACCTTTGTCATAGACGGCCTTGCTTCTGGTACTTATGAAATAATGGCTTTTGATGCTTTTGAGTGCCCGTCGGAACAAATACTCGTTGATTTAGAATCGCCATTTCATGTGCAGTTGCCCACTTGGAGGTCAGCGATATTAGGATCGGTGGGACATTCTTGGGTATTGGTAGGAGGTCTGCCGAGTCGGGTGAATCTTCGAGTTGGGAAAAGTAAAATTTCATCTCGTCGATCGGCTTATCGGAGTCAGTATTTCTATTTGGGCTTGTCCTATTTTTACCCTAAAGTTTTGAGAGTAGATTTGTCTGCACAATTACCCATGGTTCGGGTAAGTATGCTAAGTCGTGTAGAATGGAAGCTGGGATATGAGTTGAATCGGTCTAAGTGGAAAATCAGTATGGCAGGAGGAATATTTCGACAAATGGCCCAGCAGAAGGCAAGTAAAGTTTCTATGATAGAAAATCTAGTAAGTGTAGGAAGGAAAGGGCTAGTTGTCGAAGCAGCCGTGGGGTATTGTTTAAGTAACCGAATTTCTGTGGAACTCCCTATTTCAGCTTTCTTCTTGCGCAAAAGATATGTGGATAGCGCTGTTATACCATCGCTTACCATGCATGTTAAGTGGTAAGATATAGCGTCTTTTTAAAGAGATGTAGATGTAATTTGAGCGCTTGCCAACCTTAGAGCGAGATTCTTTGCTCATCTTTGGCCTCGATGGCAAATCGATCGATTCAATGGAGCTTTTCGCCAGGGGCGTGGCTATTGCTGTGGATGGAGAGGCCAGGTGCTGTGGGGGCAGCTGAGCGCTCGGCTGTTGAGGTGGCAGCTTCGGCTTGTGGGCGTGTCATAGGGCAAATACGCCAGTGGTCCAGTGCGATAGGTAAGTGGCTTTGGGCTGGTTCCCCGCCTGCAGTCCATGCAGAGGGGGACCACTTCACTTTCGCAAAGGGATGGCCACGGGTAGGTACGCAATTGCTCGATCCGGTACAACTGCGCAATTTTTGGCATTCGGGAAAAGCCAGTATCGTGTCGGGGCATTGGCTGTTGGGTTGGTCTGTGCCCAAAGAGCGACAATTCGTCTTGTGCACCGATCCACTGGCTGCAGAACCGCTGTATTGGCGGCGTCTGCCACAAGGATGGGCCTTGGGCAACAGCCCATACTGGTTGGCACAACTTGCTCCTCCAGCAGCACTCGACTTAGACAGCTTGCACGATTTTTTGCTGTGGGGCCACCGCGATCAAGGGGAATACACTTTTTGGCAAGGAGTCCGAGCCCTACCTGGGGGGCATTGCGCATGCTTTGCTGTAGGAGATAAAGAACCTCAGCTCACAATGTGGTGGCAAGCGCCCCAAAAACTGGATACGCACAACCATACAGAGGCACCATCGGCTCAGTTGCACACACTCATGGATGTTGCACTAGCCACTGGATTGAGCAATGTGACCCAACCTGTTAGTCTATTGTCAGGGGGGCTCGACAGCAGTGCCTTGTCCGCATGGGCATACCGATATGCCCCACACTTACAAGCGGTGAGCACCCATTGGCCTGAGCAGCCTTTCGACGAGTTCACTTTTGCCTGCAAAGTGGCCGACTATCTGCGCCTCAAGTTGCATGCGGTCCAACCCCAGGTTGAGGAGTTGCTTGCTGCTAGTGCACATCTAATGCAGGTGCACGAAGGCCCCGTCATGTCGCCAGGTGCTTTTGCACAATACCAGCTGATGGGCCGAGCTGCCGAGCTGGGCGCTGATATAGTGATCGATGGTACCGCAGCAGATGCCCTCTTTGCTGGCCATACTTCGCATTTGGTATATTGGGGCGCTCATTGCCTGCGCACTTTTCATTGGCGAGAGGCTGCATATGTGGCTGCATCATGTGGGGGCTGGGGTGCCTTTTTTTCGGCTTTCGCCAAAATGGTGGGTAAGAACTGGCTGTTTCGACATGGCCGGCAACAATGGATGGCGCGCCGGCTGTTGCGTCAGCTATACGAAGAGTGGTCGGTATTTGCGCCTGAATTTTTGCACAAGCATGGGCGCGAAGCACCAGTCGGATACTGGCAGTGGGGAGAATCGCTGGAGGAAGTGTTGCGCAGGGAGTATTACGAGGGCGAGGTGACTTTCTTGCTGCGGAGCTTGCATCGCAATGCCGAAGCACATGGTTTGCGCGTCTTTGCGCCTTTTGCGCATGAGCCAGCAGTAGCCACTTGGGCCCTCGCTTTGCCCGCTCGGTGGAAGATACGTGCAGGTTGGACCAAGTGGGTCTTGCGAAAAGCTGTGACCGATTTATTGCCTGAAGCGGTTGTTTGGCGCCACGACAAGCTGGCTCAGGCTACTCCGGCCAATCTGTGGACACGTGCCTTGCTGCGGGAGTTGTGGCCAGTACTTGAAGCCAATCCCTTAGGTCTGTTCGATCGGCGTGCTTTGCAGCGCTTGCGCCATACTTTCTTCGAACCACGAGGACCGATAGAGCGCTATCGCGTCTTTAAATTTGCTGCTTTCGCTGCTTGGTGGCAAATGCTGAATAGCCGTTGAACGACTTGCGTACATATCTGCACTGTTTGAAGCACCTGGATGGCGTGCGCAGCTTGCAGTACTTCAATCTCATGCGCTTTGCCACGACTCTGTTGATCGGTGTGGTATTGGCTAAGAGTGGGCTGCCACCAGCTCAGATCGCGCTGTACGAAGGCTGGCTGTTTTTTGCCAATTTGTTTACTTTTTACTGGATTATTGGCGGGCAAAATGCGGTGTTGCAGCGTTTCCCCAGGTTGTCGAAACACCGGCAGGTGCCATTTTTTCAAGCTGTGTTTGGCCTTTGGCTGGTTTTTGGATTGGCGGTGGGGAGTGTGTGGTGGTGGTACGGAGATCACATGGTCCCTCTACTTAGCCGCTTCGAACAGCTGCCGGCCATGGGGTGGTTGGCGGCTTTTATGTGGTGGCATACGCCTTCGTGGTTGGTGCAAGCATGGTACCTGTTGCACAAGCGCTATGGCGAGCTGTTGGTCTTTGGCGCACTGAGTGGCTTAGGGCAATGGTTGGCTGTGGGCGTGCCCGTACTTTGCAAGCAGCCTTTTCAGTGGGTGTTTGCAGCATTAGGCATTTTGGCTTTGGCCAAAATGCTGTGGGCAGTTCGTTTAGTGTTCCTATCACGGGGTTGGCGGCCGTGGTGGGGCGGTGTGAAGGTTTATTTGGCAGCGGCAGCTCCACTGATGGCCCATGTGTTGGTGGGGCAAAGCGTCGATTACATCGATGGGCTCATTGTAGGCAGTCATTTTGAAGAAGCGTGGTTTGCTATCTATCGGTATGGAGCGCGTGAGCTGCCTTTGTCCTTGTTATTGGTAGGAGCTATGGTGACGGGTTCTATCCCGCTGGTTGCCATGCATGGTGATGCAGTGCTAGAAGTATTGAAGCGGCGTATTGCGCGTCTATCGCATCTGTTGTTTCCCTTGAGCATCGTGCTGATGTGGCTGTCGCCATGGGCATTTCGCGTAGTGTATAGCGAATCTTTTGTCTATTCAGCACAGGTGTTCAACGTGTATTTGCTGTTGGTAGGTAGCCGCGTGTTATTGCCTCAGGTAGTGCTTATCGGTATGGGGCACAACAAGGTGTTGGTGTACAGTGCGTTATGTGAAACAGTGCTCAATGTCGCGCTTAGCTTGTGGTGGCTCCATTATTGGGGCGTGATCGGTATCGCGATGGCATCGGTAGTAGCTTATTTGTGCAACAAGGCATTGCTGATGGGGTGGGCGTGGTGGCGTTTGGGCATAGCCCCTCACAGGTATTGGCCGTGGAAAGTGTGGTTGGTGTGGCATGGGCTGTTGTGGTTGTCTTGGTTGGCTACACTGAGCGTAGCGTATTGAGAAAGCTGATGAGATGAAGCAAATTTTGATAGGTGGTGCGCCTAGCACGGGCAGCTCGCTTTTGGTACGCATGCTAGATCGGCATCCTGCACTTTTTGCGGGGCCAGAGACCTATTTGTTCATTCACCCCAAGCTGTACGATCATTGGTCGCGCTTTAAGTGGTGTTTGGTGCGCAGATGCCTGTGCAGAGGGCTCAAATCGGAGGGGTGGTTCCGCTTCAACGGTGCGCGTTTGCTATTGCCCGAGTATGGGTGGTTGCGCCAAGCACTTCGCCAGCAGCTCGACCGAGCGCATTCGCTATCTACTTTTGCCAAGGCTTTTTTTGCAAAGGCGATGGAGCGAAAAGGCGCTACCATTTGGGTGGAAAAAACGCCATCTAATGCGATGTGTTTTGCGCTTTTTCACGCACACTTCCCCAATAGCCGAGTCATTCACACTACGCGGCATCCGCTCGATACCATCGCTTCGTTGATGGGGCGAGGATACGAGGTAGCTTATGCCACGGCAGCTTATTTGGTCAATACCGCATTGGCTATGCGTACCCATACACAGCATTGGCAGTTCACCTTGCGCTATGAAGATCTGGTACACAACCCCGAGTTGACGCTTGATGGTTTGTGTACGGCTTTGGGTATTCCCTACTTACCCTTGATGCTGGAACCCGAGGGGCAAGGCGTTAGGTTGGCTGGTTGGCAGCATGATGCATCGGGTGTAGTACGTCGTGGCAGTGTAGGGCGCTTTCAGCAATTGTCGCAAATCGAGCAAGCATTGGTCATGCAAGCGGTGGCATATCTGCACATTGGGCCAGCTTTCGCAAAAAAGTGGGGCATCATCTGGGGCGATATCCCGTCTATAGCTGCGCAGCTTCGGTACGCGCTGCCCCCCCTGCCGCCTGCCGATCGCAAGCTGTGGCAGTTGTTGCAACGCACGCTACAACGCGATCGAGTGCAGCGTGTGTTGCGCTGTTATCCGACTGGTTGGTGTTATCCCGTGGCGTGGAAGTGACGTAGTGTTACTTGAATTTTTTTACTGCCTCGTTTCGCAGCACATTGTGTGTGCATGCCGTGCGTTTTGTCAGCTTAAGGTTTCGCGCTGCCGCAGCCCTCGGTACTATGAGTTCGAGCTTTGGGCATATCTCGACACAGCTGCCATAACGGCCAGATGGAAGAGGATGCGAGCCCCTACGTTGCCATCCCATTCGTGAGGTAGGCCAGCCGTTTCACAAAGGTCGAAGCCGATGATAGTGCGTCCCGATCGCACGACCTCTTCGATGAGAAAAGTAGCTTGCGCAAATGATAGGCCAGAGGGTACAGGCGTGCCCGTATGAGGGCAGAGCGCAGGATCAAGCCCATCGATGTCGAAGCTGATGTATACCTTTTGCGGTAGCTCAGCCACGATTTCTTTGGCGGCTTGTGCAAAGTCGAGTCCACGCATGGCCGCGTATTGTAGGTCTCGATCGTAGAAGACGCGGATGCGGCCATTGCTGCGCTTGACCAAGGCTACTTCGGCCTCACAGTAGTCGCGGATGCCTACCTGTACCAATTTTTCTATTTGTGGCAGCTGGAGGGCATTGTAGAAAATCGAGGCATGCGAATAGGTAAACCCTTCGTAGGCCTGGCGCAGATCCATGTGGGCGTCGATCTGCAGGATGCCGAATGCAGGGTGGCGCTTAGCCAGGGCCTGCAGATAACCCAGGGGCACCGAATGCTCGCCGCCTACCAGCCCCACGATTTTGCCGGCATCCAGTAGCTCAGATGTGCGCGCTTCGACCCAAGCGTTCAGTTGTGCCGAGGCCGTTTCGATGCGGTTTCGTATGGCGTGCATCTCAGCATTGGCATCGGGTGTGCCCCCTTGTTCCAGAAAGTCAATATAGCGTTCGGCTTCGGCACGTAAGGCTTGGGCGGTGGCCAGCCATTCGTCGTTGGGCTGGCGAAAGAAAAAGCCGAGCTTCCAGGCGTCGGGCAAGACAGGATGATAGAGATCGAGCTGGGTGGAAGCTTGTAAAATATTGGCCGGGCCAGTGGCCGTACCACCACCATAAGACACGGTCACATCCCAAGGCACGGGTTGGAAAACGATCAGTGACTCCTCTTCGTCGAAGGGCAAGCCAATGAAGTTGCCATTGCGGATGCCTACACCGTTGGGATCAAAGGCGCGCAGTTTTTCTTCTCTGTTCATTAGGTGTGTTTGGTGTAGCGAACAGATTGGATGGCCGTGCAAAGGAACGAATTTGCCGCAGCAAATACATGCTTATTTTATGGGCTTGGCACGTGAATGAGGCTGCCGAAGAAAAGGCTATTGAGCAACAGCCGATTGGTGCCATGCCAGAAGCCGCGAAAGTTGGGGTTGTCCAACAGTAAAATCACGCGCCCTTGCCCCACGGAGCTGACCACCACTGAGGCACTTCCCTGTATTTGAGCTAGCTGCTTGGGGTGCACAAAGCCATCCACTTGAGGTTTGCCGGCAGCGAGCTGTACGACGGTGGAAAAAGGATTCTTCGAGGGCGGAAGGATGTAGTTGTGGTTGCGCCATACATAGAGCTTGCGTTGAGCAAAGCCGAAGCCGATAGGATGCGTCACGTCGACATCGGCTTCGAACACGACACCACCTATGCGTTGAGCCCCCAAGATTTGGGGAGCTTGTTCAAAGTCGTATCGGTGCGCCTGTCCCGTGTCTTTGGGTGGTGTCGATAGCGTGTCGCTTACCAAGTCGTGTTGCATGGCCCAGGCTGCACCGCCACGGATGGCAATGAGCGTATGGCCTGCGGCAAGCCACTGGGCAATGGCTTTCTTTTCCTTTTTGGAAAAATCGTAACGGCCACTGACGAGCACCAATGTGTTGTAGTCCCAGAGGTTGACGCGTGGCCAGTCTTTGACATCGACCTTGGTGATGGGCATATGGACGTGCGCATCGAGCAGATGCCACACTTCGCCCGCTTCATAGGCCGACACGCCTTCGCCCACTACCATGAGTGGATGTGGCCGCTCGACGGTGCGGAAGTTGCGGCTGCCCAGATCGATGCCGCTGAGGCTGCGTCCCGTGTAGGTGGCATATACGGGTACACCTGCTAGTTGGGCTGCTTGGCTGACCAACTCGTGCAGACTGTCGGGGGTGTAGGCTTGGTCGTGTACAGCGATGAGCAGACTGCCATGAGTCAGCGCTTTGGGGCCTACATGTGTTTGAGCAGTAAATCGTTTGAACGCCGTCTTTACATGTACGCCTTTGTCGAGCAAAAACCACAGCAGTGCGGCACTGCCCTGGTCGCGCCAATCGACTAAGTAGGCATAGGTAGCAGCAGGTACGAGTGGGCGGGGTTTGGCGAAAGCTGCTGTGTCGAGTGCAGCTCCTGTTTGGGGCTTGCGTTTGAGGCGTGCGATTTGGAGGTTCCACGCCAGGGCGATGGCCCAGGCTGAGGCGTCGTAGAACACGCTATCGGGAATAGCCTTGTTGGTGCGCGGCTCAAAGATGTTGGCAGCCAACAAGTACTGGGGCTGCTTGGCAGGTACGAACCAGCTTGCTCCAGCCTTAAAAGTATGGCCTTCTTTCTTTAGGTCTTTTTGTAGTTGCCAGGCCTCGATGTGGTGTAGATGTAGCAACTCGAGGAAAGCGCGCAGCCGGGTGGGGTCGTGTGGCGCTGTAAATATCCAACCAGCAAAATTTGCCGCGTGCCCCTGTTTGCGTGCTTCTTCAAAGAACCAGCGTTTGTAGCGCAGCAGCAGGATGCGATTGTCCACAGCTGCACGTACAGTGGCTAAACTCGTGCGTAGCTGATTGCGAATGGTGAAGCGGAAAGTGAGTGGCTCGGTAGAAGTGGCTTGTACGTGCCCACCCGAGCGGGCCTGCTCGAACAGCAGGCCCAGCCCCCCTTGCAGATCCGGATAGGTAGATCCGTAGCCTGGGTAGGAGTTGTCGAACGATTCGCGCGTGTAGTACAGCGCGCCTAGCGTGTCGAGTGCTGCTTGAAAGTAGTTGGCAAACAAGTTGTTGAGCTCTTCGTAATTGACACGTGGCACGAGCGGGTTCTCAGAGCCAATCGGTTTAGTGGGTTCGAAGAAGTAAGTGGCATGAGTGCCCATCTCGTGGTAGTCGGTGGCCACATTGGGCAGCCACTGGTGGTAGAAGGCCAGTCGGTTGCGGCTCTCTACTTGCGTGGCAGGCAGCCAGTCGCGGTTCAGGTCGAACCAATAGTGGTTGGTACGGCCGCGTGGCCATGCCTCATTGTGCTCTCGGTCGAGTGGGTCGGCGACGGGGGGGCTGCCCTTATGCATGTTGACCCACCAAGTGTGGCGATCGCGCCCGTCGGGGTTGTAGCACGGATCGATGATCACGACGGCTTGGTTGAGCCAGGCTGCGGCTTGTGGAGCTGCCAACAGATAGTAAGCTGTAAGCATGGCTGCTTCCGCACTCGAGGCTTCGTTGCCGTGCACGCCATAGCCGAGCCACACCACTGCGGGCAGCGCGTCGAGTGGGGGCATGGGTTGGGAGGGGTCGGCCAAGGCCAGATGGGCTTGCCGTATTTGGTCGAGATGTGCCATATTTTGGGAGCTGCTGAGTACGATCGCTACTTGTGGCCGCTGTTCGTAGGTGTAGCCCATGTGGTATATCCTTGTGCGGTCGGGGGCAGCTGCTGCCAATATTTCCAAATAAGCTACCAAGCGGTCGTAGCGCGTATGCCACTCGCCCACCGGATAGCCGAGAAAGGCGCGCGGTGCGGGTATGGAAGGATCAAGTGTGGAGGCGTCGGGAAAATAGTATTGCTCTTGTGCAGAAATGGAGGTCAGCCAGCACAGGCAGCACCATAGAATAAGACGGCGAAACTTCATAGTTGGGGAATTAGAGATACAGGCGTTGTTGGCTAAGATAAAAATGCTTTCTGGCAAAGGTAGTTCTCGAGCAACTCTTATCTTTGGCATCAAATGGCGCAGCTGTGCTATTTTTGCGCCATGACTGCCACAAGCTTGATCATCGCCATTATGGCGTGTACCTTTGCCTTAGTCGTGCTCAATGTGGTGTTTCGCTATCGCGTGTTGCGTGCCTACCGCAAACTGATGGACGAGCACGTCACATTTGAGGGGCGCCTCCTGCTCAATCAGCGCCGGCTAGAAGAGGAAGTAGTGCCGCGCTATCCACACCTGCGCCGAGAGATCATGGACTTCCACCGCAACTTGCGCACTTCTGTGCTGCTGGGTTCAGCCTTGGTACTACTCATTTTGATTTTTGGCTATGTGTTGTTGCGCTGGGGATGAAGCAACTCATGAGCCACGACTGGGCCTTTTTCCAAAAGGGCTCGATAAGTAGGTTTTTGCCACATCATGTAGCGCGTCGCCTGCAGGCAACTGGACGTGTATTGCGGCCGACTCGGCATTACACTTTGTCAGGGCCAAATGGATGCAGCTGGGGTTGTTCAGGGCAACTCAGCATACAAGCGGGCCCATACCTATGGGCCCGCTTGTATGCTGGCAATAGCATGCTCAAAACCAACCACTGCCAAAACCGCGGAATGGCCACGGAATGGCGATGAGGATGAGGAGCAAGGCGATGGCGTTGTAGCGAAATACTGTTCTAAATTTGTCGGTATCGCTGGTGGCTTTTTTCGCCTTCACGTAGCCCAAGGTGATAAGGGCAATGGCAAGGAGCATCATCAAGCTGTGCTCTACGGTAAAGAAACGCGTCACAGTTACTGACCACGAGCTGGTGTCGAAGTTGACCTTGTCCGACATAAAGTATAGCGCTAGCCCCAGCAGCAGTTGCAAGTGTGTGGCGATCAGGGTGTAGAGATTGAGCTTGCGGTCTTGCTCGGTGTAAGGTACGTCCGCTTTGCCTTTCTGCCAGGCTTTGGCGACCAGCATGACGAGTAGTACCAGTACGATCCATCGCAAACCAGAATGTGCATGTAGTAATCCATTCATCATGGGTTTTGCATTTTGGTGGTAAAAAAAATAGGCATGTCAAAAGTAGCGTGCCACAACTGTTTTTTCTCCATCATGGTGTCATTCAGCGGCTATAGGCGCGCATCTAGCGGTTTTTGCCCAAGCACAGTGTGCGCGTTGGATTTTATTTCCACGCTGCCATTTGTGCTGCAGAGGGATATTGTGATAAAAACTCGTCCGATAGATGAACCTCTTTTTTTCTTTGGGCGTGTACCTCGCAAAACCAGCAGATTCGACCAGGTGCAGATAATCCACTTGTTGCACAACGCCTGACACACAGCCCGAGTACATGACAGCCACCTCCTATATGTTTCGGGTAGCTGTCCTTCGATTGCCACATCCGAAATGCTGAAATGCTCCCCCTGGTTTTAACATTCAAAATATTTCATCCAAAGCTTTGCACTTGTTAGGCACCAAGTTGCGCACGCAGTTGCTAATCATCACATTAGCTAGCTAAGTGATCTTCCAGAGGAATATTTTCGGTTTCACCTATGCAAAGCAGATATTCGAGATGCCCAATTTTCGAGCATTGACTCGATCCTTTTCAATCATTGTTTCAGTCATCTCTATGCCAATAGCTTGGCCTTCTGGGCCGGTCAGCGTCCGCGCTACAAAACAGTCGTTGCCACACCACATCTCAGATCAACTACCGTATCGCCCTTTTTTATTTGTGCAAGCTCAGTAGGTAACCCGCAGCTGAACCCTAAATTGGCCTCCAGCACCTAACCTTCTACATGGCTGTAGCCATCGTCGTTAAATATGAAAAAGCCTGCAGACATCGCAGCTACATCGCCGCAACAGCGGTGTAACGGGGATGAGTCGCTTTGCTTTGCGATGGCTGCATAAACTTTGCGCATTGCTTTTTTAATTTCATTTGGGTTTTTCATAACAATATAAGTTTACACAAGTAATTAATTGGCTTATTTTTACAGTAGTAATGCACGCCCGCATTTGTCCTAAAAAAACAATTACTCTGAGATCTTCCTTTACCTACTTTTCGTCCAGACGAGACAGTAGCACACATGTGTGCAAGCTCCTCCCTTTGATAAAGCTGCTTGTTTGAGCATCTAAAAGATGCTGCGAAATGGTAGCTTGCACCAAGGGCAAAATTCCGTCATCTTCCCGCCATAGCAGGTGCTCTGATTGACCAAAACCTCCAAAATGGCAATGCGCGCAAGATGCGCTAACGCTTTGACCTATTTGGCCAATCGCTTATGTCGCTCAGCATACAAGTCTTCTTTTCTTCTTTAATAGCACCTATTGTTTTATTGCTTTATTAATAATACGATTAATGGAATGGGTGACATTTCTCAAATGCTGCGCGTTTTTTTTTTGATTTCTTCAGCGAAAATTCGAGGGTGACAAACAAAAGGTTGTACTTTATCGGCCATTCAAAAACAAATCCTTCTATTCTTTGAGCTCAAAACCACGTGCTCATGGATGCACAGACTTGGCTATGGCTGGCTACGACTTTGACTGCTGCCCTTGCAGGGGTGGGCATGGGTTGGTGGCTGGGGAGTCGGCAGCGCCTGTCGGAGGCAGAGCTGGAGCGCGACTACGTGCGGCGGGAGCTTTTCGAGCGGGTAGAAAGCGAAGGCGACGTGTTGCGCGACGAGCTGCGCGAACGAGATCAACAGCTAAGCGCGCTCAACGCGAAATTAGTTCGCCTTGAAGCCGAGCTACAAGCCAGCCAGCAGTTGTTGGCTGTCGAGCGACAGCGATTTGAAGAGCTGCAGGCTACTGCCAAGCACGAGTTCAAGGCCATTGCTGCCCAACTGCTCGAAGAAAAGGGCAGTCGGCTGAACGAATTACAGCAGCAACGACTGGATGCATTGTTGCAGCCCTTGAAGGAAAAAATAGAAGACTTTCGCGAAGGCATCGAGCAAAAGTTGTTACAAGATGCCAAGGAAAAGTTCAGCCTGCGAGAGGCTATCGAGAATCTCACCATGCTCAACGAGCGCCTTTCCAAAGAAGCCGAGCATCTGGCCAGAGCACTTAAGGGTGATGTCAAAATACAAGGTGACTGGGGTGAATGGCAGCTCGAACGGCTGCTCGAGTTGGCTGGGTTGCAAAAGGGCTTGCACTACACCACCCAAGAGAGCTTTGACGATGGTGAGGGGCAGCGCAAGCGTCCTGACTGCATCGTACATTTGCCAGGAGGCAGGCACCTCGTCATTGACAGCAAGGTGAGCTTGGTGGCATGGGAAGAGTTTTGCCGTGCCGAAGTCGATGAACAGCGCCAGCAGCACCTCCAACGCCTCCTACAGCACTTGCGCGCCCACATTAAAGGCCTTGCCGGCAAAAGCTACGCCCAGTTAGAGCAGCTACACACGCCCGATTACGTGTTGCTCTACGTGCCACTCGAACCGGCCTTTTCGGCTGCCATGCAGGCCGAGCCCGCACTCTTTCAGGAGGCCTTGCGCTACAACGTCGTCTTGGTCACCAACTCTACGCTATTAGCTACCATGAAAACAGTTGCGTACATCTGGCGCCAGGACCAGCAGAAGAAATCAGTCATGGAGATTGCACGACAGAGTGGCAAGCTGTACGACAAGCTCGTAATGTTCGTGGCTGACTTACAAGAAGTGGGCAAAAAGATAGCACAGGCCCAGCAAACATGGGCCAAAGCCATGCACAAGCTCAAGGATGGGGAGCGCTATGGGACTACAGTGCTGGGACGTGCTGAGCGTATCCGACAACTCGGCGCTGAGACTTCCAAGCGCCTACCATCCGACCTACTGCCCGACGAAGACGACCACACGGAAAAGCCCAGCCCGCCGCTTTCCGATCGCCAGCTTTGAAAAAAGCAAGCCCTATTAGGCACTACGCCGCATCCGTGCACATGAGCTCAAACGACGATATTAATCATGCGGCCAGGTACTACGATTACTTTGCGCACTTGCTTGCCGTCGATCCACTTTTGTATGGCTTCGAGCTCCAGGGCGGCTTTTTCCAGTTCTTCTTTGGATGCCTGTGCAGGTAGCTCAGCTACAGCTCGCTTCTTGCCATTGATGCTGATAGGATAGGTGACGGTATTTTCCACCAAGAGCGATTCGTCGAGCTGAGGCCATTGAGCGTCGTGGATGGTCGTCTCGTGCCCTAAGCGGTGCCACAACTCCTCGGTCAGGTGCGGGGCGAAGGGTGCCATGAGCACTAAGAGAGGCTCGAGTATGGCGCGCTTGTGGCACTTCAGCTTGCGCAGCTCGTTGGTGGCAACCATGAACGCACTGACACAGGTGTTGAAGGCAAAGCGCTGGATGTCGTCGTTAACTTTCTTGATACAGCTGTGCAGCACTTTCAGCTCTTCCTTAGTGGGCGTTTCTTCTCGCACCAACCACTGGCCTTCCTCGCTTTCAAATAGCTCCCAGAAGCGACGCAAGAATTTGCTAACCCCATCGATGCCTTTGGTGTCCCATGGCTTCGACTGCTCGATAGGCCCCAGAAACATCTCGTACATGCGAAAACAATCGGCGCCGTAGCGAGCCACCACGTCGTCGGGGTTCACCACGTTGTGGTAGCGCTTCGACATTTTGCCCGTCTCGCTGTGGGTGTAGAAGCGAAAGTTGGTAGTACCTTCCTTTTTGGGCTGGAATGAGCCCTTGTGATAGATGCCTTCTTCGGCCTCGAAAATGGCATCTTGGAATTCGGGTCGCCACTCGATGAATTGCTTGATGCCCTCTAGATCCAGGTAAGAGTCGGGCGAACCGTATTGCTTCACAAATTCGATGTACACCGGAATGCGGGCCACTTGCTCTTCCAGCCCTTGCTCCTTAACCATTGGTGCACTCAAAAACTTGGGGTAGCCGTTTGCCTTTTCCTTGAGCAGGTAAACAAACTCGATTACGCCCTGTATCATGCCCTGGTTGATCAGCTTGCGGAAGGGCTCTTTAGTAGGCACATAGCCCAGATCGTAGAGGAACTTATGCCAGAATCGGCTGTACATCAAGTGGCCTACGGCATGCTCGGTACCGCCAATATAGACATCTACATCGCGCCAGTAGTTGAGCGCTTGTGGGCTGGCGAAGGCCTTATCATTGTGTGGGTCCATGTAGCGCAAGAAATACCACGACGATCCAGCAAAGCCAGGCATAGTATCCGTTTCGCGTGTCCAGCCATTGGGTAGCTGTACCCAGTCGGTAGCACGTGCCAGCGGCGATCGGCCATCGGCAGTGGGTTTGAATTCATCGAGCCAGGGTAGTTCCACGGGTAGCTCCTCTTCAGGCACAGCATGCGCTACTCCTTCTTTGTCGTACACAATGGGGAATGGCTCGCCCCAGTAGCGCTGGCGGCTAAAGATGGCGTCGCGCAGCTTGTAGTTTACCTTGCGCTTGCCGATACCCATTTCTTCGATCTTCTGAATGATCGCCTCAATGGCATCTTTCACTTCCATGCCATTGAGAAAGCCCGAATTGATCATCTTGCCCACCTTGTCTTCGATGCCTGCTCTCGGGTACATGCTCTTGTCGATGATTTCCACGATGGGCAAGTTGAACTTTTCTGCAAAGCGGCGGTCGCGCTCGTCGTCGGCAGGTACAGCCATGATGGCACCCGTGCCGTAGTCTTTCAAGACGTATTCACTAATCCAGATGGGAATGCGTGCTTTAGTGAAGGGATTGATGGCATAGGCACCCGTGAAGGCACCTGTCACTTCTTTGACGTCGGCCACGCGCTCTCGCTCGCTGCGGCGCTTGACGTATTCCAGGTATTGTTCCACCTCTTGGCGTCGTTCTGGCATGGTGATCTGTGGTACCAAGTCGTGCTCGGGAGCCAGTACCATAAAGGTAGCGCCGAAGATGGTGTCGGGTCGTGTGGTATAGATCTCGATCTTGTGCTCCGAGTCGGCCACTTCGAAAAAGAGTTGCGCACCTTCACTGCGACCAATCCAATTAGCCTGCATGCGTTTCATGGCCTCCGACCAATCCAGCTCTTCCAGGTCGCGCAGTAGGCGCTCGGCATATGCCGTGATGCGCAGCGACCATTGGAGCATGGCTTTGCGCTCTACGGGATGCCCACCCCGTTCGGACACACCATCTTTCACCTCGTCGTTGGCCAAGACCGTGCCCAGGGCAGGACACCAGTTGACGTAGGTCACCTTGCGATAGGCCAATCGGTAGTTCATCAGCACTTCATCGCGTTGGCGAGCACTCATCGCAGCCCAGTCATCGGCTGAAAACTGTAGCGTTTCGCTACAGGCAGCTTCGAGCTCTTGTGTGCCATGCTTTTCAAAATGGGCAATTAGCTCGGCAATAGGGCGAGGCTTGTCAGCTTTGAGGTCGTACCAATGCTTGAACAACTGCGAGAAAATCCACTGCGTCCACTTGTAGTATTTCGGATCACAAGTGATGACCTCTCGGCTCCAGTCATAACAAAAGCCGATATACCGCAGTTGGGCGCGATAGCGCTCGATGTTGCGTCGCGTCGATTCGGCCGGATGAACCCCCGTCTCTATGGCGTATTGTTCTGCTGGCAGGCCAAAAGCATCAAACCCCATGGGGTGTAGTACGTTATACCCATTGAGGCGCTTGTAACGAGCAAAAATGTCAGAGGCGATATAGCCCAGGGGATGACCTACGTGCAAGCCGGCCCCCGAAGGGTAGGGAAACATGTCGAGCACGTAGTATTTGGGTTTTTTCGAGTCGTTAGACACGCGGTATACACCTGTCTCTTCCCATTTCTGCTGCCACTTTTTTTCTATCGCTGCCGGTTGATAGCTCATCTTCTGTATGTTGGTTTTGTATATAGATAGTTGGCCTTTCGGCAAATGCAAAGCCCCGTGCACTAAGCAGTGGTTCGGGGCTGCGAAATTAGCCATTTTGCCGTGAAAGCAATATCTGCTTTGATTACTTGTGTTTTACCCCGCTTTCACCAAATGAGTAGCAGCAGGGCACCGAAACGGATTTCTTCGAGTTGGCAAGCGTCGTTCCACAATCGCAGCCGCACGAGGTAGACTGCGGGTGGTGCGGGTTGAAGGCCGTGCATGCGGCCATCCCACCGGAAAGGGGTGTGTGGTATGCCACAGGGAGTTGCCCCATCGGTCGAAGATGTGCAAAAGGCGTTGGCAGCGCTGATGATGTAGCGAAACGCAAACTCAGTCAGCTGCTTGCATGGCTTTTACAAATAAATCAGCTTAAGTCGGTAATCCTTGAAAAGACCGCTGATGTCAATGCGTTGTGGAAAACTAAGTTGAAGCATTTTGATTGGCTGCGAGCTACAAGGGCAAGGATATGTGTCTATCTATGAAATATGTTGGTGATTTTATGAAAAAAAACAACTTTTTGTAGAAAAATTACTCTAACAAAACTGAGCAGTTGTAAAAAAGTTGTACTTTTACAATGCGGGTTAGTTGTGTTAAGAACAAGAGGGGTGTGAGCTTGCTGAATAAACATCCTGCTATGCACCTTACTTTCCGGATTGACAGACAGGGCACTTCTGCACTTCTGCACTTCTGCACTTCTGCACTTCTGCACTTCTGCACTTCTGCACTTCTGCACTTCTGCACTTCTGTTAGAAGCATAGGTAGTTATTTACTTACTTTCTTTTTTCTGTTTTTGGGTGTAGGCTGGGGTTTGGGCCAGACATGTGAGCTGACTATGGCGAGTCTGGTCGAGGTGGTACATCCCTGTGGGGACACACCCGGGTCAATAGCCTTTGAACTTACGGGCGAAAACCCTGATGCCTATACGTATTATTGGACGCATGGGCCACAGACGCTGCGGTTGACAAATTTAGGTCCGGGGACTTACACTTTTGTGGTGCGCGATCCGTATGGTTGTGAGGAGAGCTGTGATGTCACTTTGCTGGGTGCCTTGTCGTGTGATGTTTCGTACGATGTGTTGATGAGTCAGAAGTATTGCGAGGCGACTATTCGCCTGAGGGTAACGGATGCAAATGGGCAGGAATACCCAGAGTGGATGGTAGACGTGGTGTGGGATGACGGAGATCCTTCGGGTTTGATTCGCACGGTTACGGGTGAGCCAGGCAGCAGTTATTGCTTCGGGGTAACGGTGAGTATAGCAGGCCAGGAAGGCTTGAGTTGTTGCTCGAAATACCTGTCGTGTATTCTAGTACAGTTTGGCAGCAAGTGCAATCAAAACACCTGGGAATTTGAGCGGGTGATTGTAAATGAGCTGCATCGGTCGGCGGGAGGACAGTACCAGTTTGTAGAACTACTGGTTTTGGGAGATGGGATGTGTGGAGACAGCATGGATTTGCGTGGATATAAGGTGGACGATAATGAGGGTACTTTAATTCAGGGCAACGATTTTGTCAATTACTGGAATAAAGAGGAAATAGGTATAGACGAGGGTTTTTTGGAATTTTCTCAGGAAGCGGTTTGGTCGTCGGTTCCGCATGGGAGTTTGTTGGTGTTGTACGGTGATCGGGCTTCAGTTCCTGCAGATTTTCCTGCAGATGATCCCTGGGATGCAGATGGAGACGGGGTGTATGTTTTATCGGTATTTCAACCTGGAGCATTTACGGCTCGTGAGGGGGAGTGGGATGAGTCATTGGGTCGGATGACTTACGAAGGCTGGCCGGTTTCTGTGAGTTGGGATGTAGTAAACTTGAGCAGTCCTGCTGACGGGATGCAGGTTCGAGATACAGGAGGGGTTTTGGTACATGGGATTAGTCTGGGGCAGAGTGCATTTGCCGAGGAAGGCGCTTACGAATTGTGGCTAGGCCCGGCGAGCACGGATGGCATGAATTGTCGGTTCACGGGTACAGATTGGAAAGCCAAAGAAGACTTTACCTGCCTTTCAGCAGATTCTGGCGTACCAAGTCCGGGTTTGCCAAATTCTATACAGAACGATTCTCTGATTTCGTATTTGCGCAGTTGTGATACAAGTGGGATGTTGTTATTGCAAGCCGCTTCGAAAGAAGGTTTTGCGGCGAAGGGCAGAGAAAGGAGGCTTTTCCCTGATTTGGTTGAGAAGAGAAACAAGGCGCTGGCCTATCCCAATCCTTATGAACAGATCTTATATGTAAAAGTAGATTGTACATCATCGGGCTTAATGACCATTCGGATTTGGTCAATTAGTGGAGTCCTACTATTCGAACAGGAAAAAGAGGTGTCACTGGGTAGCCAGGTGATCAAGTTGCAGCGAGCTGAACCTCTTCCTTCTCAAATGCTATTTGTAGAAGTTCGCTTTCCAGATGGAGAGCGGAAGGTGTTGCGCGTGGTGCATGAATAAAACAAAAGGAATCTTCTTCAATAGAAGTTGGGTGATGCACTTATGTTTTAAAAACTGAAATATAAGTAGTAAATATGAAAAAGACCCTTGTCCTATCTTTTTTGTTCCTTTTTTGGGTACATGCTCAAGGCCAAAATGGAGGAGAATGTCGCGCCTATGATCCTGTGATGGATCCGCAGTGGAATCCGCTTGCAAGCAGTGCTGATGACATGTGTTGTCAAGAAAATCTCGAGCCGGACTCAGCAATTATCGTGTCTAAGTTGTGCTACGACTTGAATATAACCATAATAGACTCTACCCATGGCGAGCTCTCTCCGGCGTCGATAGGATATCTTCGGGATTGGTACTTATTGGGGTATATTCCCGGACCTGGTGGTGGGTATGCGACAACGGTTCATTACAATGCAGATCCACCGGAATATTATGGTAGTTTTGCTGATTTGGCGGCTCAATTGACATCTATATATGGTAGCTTGTGTAGCAATGGATCTGCATGTCCTTCTTTGCTTTTTCAATACGACTCTATAACAAATAAAATTTGCGCCGACCAATATGTATCGGGCTTTGATACACTGATTATTTCTAATCCAATACTGCTTAAACAGGATAAGCAGAGCAAGTCTACTAATAGTTCTGCTCCCGCTGTGATTTTCCACATTTTACCAGAACGTTGGCAAGATACTATAGTAGTTAGTGAGTCATGCCCTATAGAAGAGCCGGATATGAGCGGCTTGATAAATAGAGATTTAAGTGTTCCCGCTGACTATCCCTTATTTGGTTCGTCTTCTTCCGGGGATGGAATAACGACGACGGATATTCAGAATGTTTCTATTCCTCCAGACTATCAGGGCCCTGGAACAGATGTGGCGGCATACCTATTGTATCAAGCCGTGTCAAGTGGGGCATTACCTAATGGCATGGGCTGTTTCAATTGGAACTGTGTGGATTTGAGCAGTATGATGCACAGTTTCAATGAAGGGGAGTTGGCAGATACTTTGCTTTCGGTGGAGTCGCAGATACCGGAGATTGCAGATGAGAATCTTTTTAATGGAATGAGTCTTTCAGAATATTTGGAAGCCGAGGGCTTGAATGCTGTCCAGGTGATAGAAGATGCAGGTGGGCTGGGTGCATATTTGAACAGTTATTTGGGGTGGAACTTGCCGGACATGGGGCCATGTACAGGAGATGTTTTTTCGATGGACTTGTCAAATTATACGCGTACTGCCGGAGGGGGAGTGACAGGAGGAGAAGGTGATGCTTCAAATAAGGAAGGAGGTGTAGGGATGTACAAGCTGTTACAGTCTCAAGAGACGGAAGCTGATCCAAATTATTTCTCTGGCTCAATTGCCGGTTTAGGTCATGGAGGCGGGGAAGTTTCGCTACCCTCACCAGATGGGCAAAAGATGATAGACCAGGTGAAGGGCGGAGTGAATATGTACAACGGGACGGCCTCTGTGTCAGTTCCTCTATACACGGTTCAGGCGAATGATTTGTCTATACCGATAGGTTTATCTGGAGGAGGTAATGGCTTGAAGGTAGATGACTTGGGTAGTTTATTGGGTCAAAACTGGCAACTGGAGGTAGGAGGCATGATTACGCGTGTGATGAAGGATTTGCCTGATGAATTCAAAGGTGTAATAGAAGGCCATGGCATAGGCCAAAACTACAAATGGGGCTTTGAGTTTCAGCTTCCTTCGCGAATTGGAGTAGGCCTTGAGTTTTCAGGTACTATAGGGAATAAACTAACCAATAAACTATCTGAGCTGTGTGTGATTTCATGCCAGCAAAAGCAGATTAATTTTCCGGGAGTAGAGGGGGAATTAGCAGCTGGGCAGTCGTTGGATTTAGATATGGCATGGAGTCCATTGCGGCCCAATATGGTAACGTTTACGCTAATTATCCCGGCTTATACTGTGGGTGCAGAAGGTGTGTTTACAGTCACATTTAATATTGAAATCAGCTTTGATGTTGGAGTTAAATTGGTAGAGGTTCCCGGCCCAGTGGAGTTTGAGGAGCATGCACTTGGCCTCAACTATTTGAATTATAGTCCTCTGATGTCAGCTCTGGGTAATCTGGAGCAGCTTCCTATACCTTTGTGGGGGGGGACGACGGCAGAGGTGCTTCAGGCCGTTTCTGAAGCTGTTACTATGGATGTGGATACACTGCAATTTTCTTCTATATACGAAGAGAATGCCGCTTATGCCAAGCAATTGCTGCGTTATTTTCATGGTGAGCGGTCGTGGCCAGATTCGCGTTTTTTAAATGATAAGCTAGGTAGCTTTTCTGCTCTTATAGATTGGTTTAATGCATGGACGCAAGGCAATAAATACATCTACAGAACGAAGCGTTTGGATACGGAGCCGGATGAGTACCATTTTAGTTTTGGAAATTATTCGGGCTGGTTTTCATTCAATTTGGATGGCGAGCCAGTCATTTTTCCCGAGCAGGATCTGGATATTGAGTGCACTTATACAGAAGTTGATGGGAAGAAGTATTTGAGCAAATTTGTGATAACGACTCCGGAGGGGATGCGCTATACTTTTGGAGATACGACATTTTTAGCGGTTGATTGGATACAGGATACGAGTTATTATTTACCGACATTTTATACGTATCCTGAAATTAATAAGGTATTGGGT
>JALSGS010000023.1 GCA_026982695.1 Saprospiraceae bacterium | reverse complement strand
AAGCCCCTCAGCGCCGATGGTACTGCCCTTGAGCGGGTGGGAGAGTAGGTCGCTGCCAGCTTTTTAAAAGAAATAGATAAAGTCCGTCGGGCATCCTTTTGCTTGACGGACTTTTTTTGTTGATGCAATCTTGCCGAACTGTCTTGCTTCTTGGGCTTATGTGTGGACGACTTAGTTGATGCGTGTTGCATTTGGAGGATATACGATCAACATGGCGCCCAATGCCATTTTAATAGAGGGAGCTGTATGTGTAGGCGCCCATCTAGTAATGGGCGCACGTGTATTTGAATTGATTGGTGTAGGGCCTGATAGTCGTCATGGGTAGCGGCCCACTGATGCATCTGACTTTGATAGTCAATAGCCGTAAACGCTTCTATGCGTCCAACTTCTCCAGATGGAAAAAACCTGCTTGGCTGAATGGCGAATTGAATACTGTCGGCGGGCAAATCCCAATCAATGACGTGTAGGACTACAGGTGCTGTGGTTGCTTGAGGTCGGGCGCGTGCCCACACATGGGGGTTTCCAATTTTTTTGGGAAAACTAATGGGGTAATTGAGTTCATTGATCCATCGCGTGTCGTCTTGGGAATTGGCATAGCATTGCGTCTTGATAGCCGTCGATCCAGGGTTGCATGCTTTTGACGAAGGCGAAAAGTGGTGCAAAATCTTCTACTTTTCCAAAATATCAGGCTTGGCCATTGCCCTGCCATACGTCCCAGGGCACCAATGGATTGCCACCGAAGGTATTTCTGCTACACCAAAGTCGAATAGTGCGTGAGGGAAAAGCTTCCAGTCACCTCTAAAGTTATTGCATGAAAATGGGATAGCGTGACTTGGGAGACTATCGGTGTAGGCGATCATGCGGCGATGGAACTGCTGTACTGATACGTGCTGAATGTCTGGTGGCGAGCATTGCATTTTGTCGGCCGAATTCTGGCACCATGAGCAGTAGCAGACTTTGGCCCATCCATTGCGCAGCAAAAGGACGCTCATGGCTGGGTCATCTACTTGAAATGCGTCGGCGCCTGCTTGTACAGCTATAGCAATGTAGTGTTGCCAACTACGGACGAAATTTGGACTGTTGACGCATCCCCATCATCGTTGCCAGTCGCTCATCCAGGGTGCTGTAGCGAACTGATGCGTACTGTCTCGTAGGCGTCCGGCTTGCCAGTGCTTTGCAAAAATGGAGGCCAGTCTGGTAGGGCAGGCCACAGGGCAATTTGTACCTCGAGCCCTGTTTGTTTGGCCTGCCGGATGAAGGTGGTATCTGTACTGTAGCACCATAGCAGCCAGTCGGCATGGAAGTCACGGGCAGTGCGGAGCGTGTGCAAAGTATCAGTAGCGTGACAAGGGCGAGGCCATCGGCTCGAAAAGCATACATCGCTGTATTGAGGAATGTTGATAGCGAGCGCGATGGGAGTAGCCATGTGACATAATAAGGGCAGTGTGCCAAGGGACGTGGCATGGGTATGAGTTGCAGCAAGTGAATTACTGCAGTATAGGAATAAAAAGAGCAGATTGGCAAAGTGTTGCATATGACTTGAATGTGAGACTTTTGCAAGTAAACTATATTCATGGGATGTATTCAATGCCATTATACACTGAAGTTTATTACTGAAAAGGCAAAACCGTATTGGCGAGTAATGTGGCCGATGTGGCATTTTTGCATGTAGGGAATAGTTGGTTCGCTAAGTGAGTGTGTGGCTCTCCTCCTGCCTCTAACTGATTTTTTGAATAAAGAAAAAAACATGAAAAAGATATTTCTTGTGCTGTTGTGGGCAAGTAGTGTTACTTATAGATTGATTGCACAGCACCCATTACATCCACCTATAGATGAAGAAGATGTAGCCTCGATATGGGCTCAGACTATTACAGCACAAGACATCAAGCAGCATTTGGAAGTGCTCGCATCGGATGCTTTCGAAGGGAGAGAGACAGGTACAGAAGGACAACGCAAGGCAGCTGCCTACATTGAGCGATATTTCAAGCAGTTGGGATTGCCTCCTGTGGTGGGGGATTCGTCGTGGCAGCAACCTATTGTGTTCACTACTGAGCGTATGGAGTATACGATGTTGCGCACTAATGGAAAGCAATGGCGCGACTTGTACGACTACTACGTTTGGCCAAAGATACTTCCTTCAGGGCGCCACGAGATCACAGCTGATGAAGTGATTTTTGTCGGCTATGGCATCGATGCGCCTGCTTGGTCAGACTATGTGGGTCAAACTGTAGGGGGAAAAGTTGTCCTAATGTATTTGGGGGAGCCCTACGACGATGAGGGTCGATCTTTGATAACTGGCGAAGCACGCCCCTCGCGCTGGAGTGAGGATTGGCAGTTGAAGGTGGCCACAGCCAAACGCCATGGCGCACGTGCTGTGTTGTTGATCGAGCCTGAAGTGCGCCAAAAGGTGAAAAAAGTGAGCGGTAAACTGTTTCGACCCGTTACTTTCATGGGGGATGGGCGC
>JALSGS010000022.1 GCA_026982695.1 Saprospiraceae bacterium | reverse complement strand
TAGTCCATACTGTGGCTGATATCAATATCGATATGATTGGACGAGTGGATCAGGTACATGCGGACAATCCAGCCTACGTATATGTGATTGGTGCTGATCGCTTGAGCACAGAGCTACACAAGATTATCGAGGCGGTCAATGAGCAATACACAGGGCTATTTCTCGACTATACGTATAATGCAGCAGACGATCCAAACCGATATTACTACAGATCGGATCACTACAACTTTGCCGAACGTGGCATCCCATCTGTGTTCTTTTTTAGTGGAGTACATGAAGATTACCACCAACCTACAGATACGGCCGACAAGATTATGTATGATAAGATAGTACCTATTGCTCGCTTGGCTTTTTACACGGCATGGGAGTTGGCCAACAGGTCTCATCGGATCGTAGTGGACAAGGCACTACCCGGGCAAGAGTAATATTGAAAAAGAATGGGGATGGCTTTCCGCGAACCATCCCCATCCAACAGTGCACGTCGCTTTTCGCGTGCGCCGCATTTGTTATTTATAGCGCACTTTCACCGTTTCGCCTATCCAGCACGGTACTTTTACTTGGGTTCCTTCTTGTATGCCACGCATAAAGCCTTCTTGTTTTTCCGGCATGAAGGCCCGGTATTTAGCGATCTTGCTGCTGGCCTCTTCAGCTACTGATGGGTCGATGGCTTTTGCGTAAGCGTATTTGTCAATGGCTGCCAGCACGGCAATTTGGTGGTCCCATGCTTCGCTACCACAGGAGCTACTAGTGGCGGCATACATGTCGCCGATAAGCATGTAGGGTTGCCCCCAGTTGTCTTTTAGTGCAGCGGCTTTACGAGCGTGTTCGCGTGCTGCGCCATAGCGTTTGAGCTTGCGAAATTCGATAGAAGCCATGGAGAAGTAATACTGTGCTTTTTTCTCCGGATCGTTCTCCTGTTCAATAGCTTCCCGATATTTGGCCAGTGCTTCTTCGTATTTGCCCTCTTGGTAGAGGACATTGGCAGCAAAGGCGGGGTTTTTGGCGATGTATTCTTGCATGACGCGGATGGAGTCCTTGATGTGAATTTCTTTTACAATGGGGTCGTTTTTGTCGCAGCCGCCTTGTACTAAGTGTTTGTACACTTCGCGATACACATCGGGGTTGTCAGGGTCCGCTTGATACATGGGCAAGTACTTTTTCTTGAAGTACTCACAGTCGAACACTGTTTTGGCAATGGGCTCATAAGCTGCATCCATTGCAGCCATGGCCTGTTCGTAGTACTGTGCCCAATCCTTGTTGTTGGCGATATTGTGTTCGCCAATGGCGTGCAATTGTTCGTAGATAGCGCGTGTTTGCTCTTTTGAAAGCTTGTCTTTGCTAAACAAGTAGACAGCTACAGTAGCATAAGGCACAAAAACGGTGTATTGCGTTTGGTTGCCTGCCAGATCTACGGCGCGTTTAGCAATCTCATACACCTCTTCGTAGGGGCGGCGCAGGTTGTAGAACAAGTCGTACACTTCGAGCCCCAGTGCATATGCCGTTTCGTCGGGGTAGCACTGTACCCATTGTTCGTAAAGCATGACGATCGTATCGGCATAAGCTTCTTTGAGCTGGGGATCGTCTGTGTGTTGATATTTCCATCGGAAGATGTCTATTCCATCGGAGAAATGGCTGGATCGGCGCCCATCGGCCGAAGGTGCCAGTGTATATGCCTGTTTCCAATAGGAATAGGCGGATTGGTAGTCTTTTTGTTTGATAAATCCGCGATAGAGCACATGTGCATTCTCTGCTTCTTCCTTTTTGGGGGAGTTGAGCCAAGTGTCGCATTGGGCGGTTGCTTGTGGGGGCAGCAGCCATAGAACAGCTACGAGAAGCGTCGTTACACCAGTAAGCCAGCTTTGCATCTTCATGTCAATTGAATTTTCGTTTGAAGAACCACGTGTTGTCATTGAGCGTGAAGCCAAAGGTAAGGCGTACCCAGTTTTCTTTGAGCCCTGAAGGTGGAACGGTTTGACCGATTTCCAAAGCAAAATTGAGCCAAGAAACTTCTTGGCGTGGCTTGATGACGGGGAAGCCTGCACCTAGGGTGATGCCGCGCTCTTTCATACCTGATACGCGTGGATCAGTCTGAAAGAACAGGCCCAGGCGATAGCGTGCGCGGGCAAAGTAATTGTTGTACGACTGGTAGTTGGGCGTGATTTCCATGCCTGCCGAAAAGTGCCAAGTGTCGTACAGCTGTTCATTGGGTTTTGCATCATTGCGATATTGGCTCCACTGTGATTGTCCGTATTCTGCACCTATACGCAATTTGTTTACTACTTGGTACATCATTCCGACGGAAAAAGAGGAAGGAAGAGTCCCTGTTCCTTGCTGATTAACAATGTTTAACACTGTGTCGGTGTCTGGTAAGGAATTGTTCACACCCATGCGGCGCACTTCGCTGTCGGTGCGAAATGACTGGCTAGATTGCCCATAGATGCCTAAAACGAGACTTTTTCCCGTTGATTCTTGCGTCCCGTCGGCTTGTGTTGTTTTGAAGTCGTATCGGTATTGAAGGCCGCCCTTCCATTGGAGGCCACGATAGGCTGTGTCATCTACGAAGATGTTGTGGTAAGGGCTTTGGAGGGTAATGAATTCGACTTGGCGGTTGGAGGCTATTTTGCCGAACAACCAGTTGAGATGAATACCTGCTGCAAAGTTTTTAAAGCGCCAGGCATTGCCCCAGCTGAGAGTATAAAGGCCACCAGAACCCAAGAAGTGATTTTTGATCGTGTCCATTGGTGGGATCTCGGCTTGGGCACTTACGATGTAGCCCACAGAGGAATAAGGTGCCAATGACAAGCTCATGGCCCAGTTAAAAGGCGTTTGGCGATTTTCCAGCATACGATTGAGCGGATTGATCAGTGGAAATGCCAACGACAGATAGGCCAGGTTGCCATTCCAAGCCACATCAGTGCCTTCGACACCTAATAGGCGAGTGTACTGGGCGAAAAGTGCCCCTTCGAAAGAAGCCGTGCGGAGGAATGCCAGCGCAGCAGGGTTGAGTAGGTTGGCTTGTAGTGGGTCTTGCCAGGCGGCGCTCATGCGCCCCATTCCTAAAGTCGCTGCATTTTGTCGGGTAGTCAGGTTGCCCAAACCCAATCGCGAATAAGGAGAGTTGAATGTGGGGGAGTCAAAGCCTGGAGTAGTGAATTGGGCATTGACAGTGCTGAACATTCCCATCAAGCCTATCCAAATCAAAAAAAAGCTACGCTGTGTGTTCGACATTGTATTTCAATATTTTATTAAGCCCAATGAGGACTAGATCGGAGTGCGCAAATATCTCTGTTTTCCAATTGTGTGCAAAGATTTCCACGTCGCCACCTGTAGCTACTACTTGCACAGGGCCCAACATCTGTTGGGCATGCCAGACAAAGCCTTCTACTTCCCATATCAGTCCGTACAAGGCACCAGCCTGCATGGCTTCGTGGGTATGACGGCCATACCACGAGGGAGGCGCTTGTGTTTGGGGCAAGGGAAGTTGAGCTGTGAAAGTGTGCATGGCTTGTAGGCGCATGTGCAACCCTGGTGAAATGTTGCCACCTAAGAACTCACCTTGGGCAGTGAGCAAGTCGATAGTCAAACAAGTGCCAACGTCAACCACGACGCAGTGGCGGTGTGGAAAAAATTGCAGTGCGCCTGCAGCAGCAGCTATACGGTCCTTGCCAAGGGTTTCAGGTGTATGATATCGATTGATGAAGGGCAGGGGCGTGCGATGCGTCAATTCGATACACGTAAGTTTCCGCTGTAAAGCTTCTTTGAAAGATGTAGGTACCGGCCTCACAGAACAATAGATGAGATGGGAGGCGGATTGGTTGTATGCCCATGACAAGAGTTGTGGCCAGGGGTGTCCTTTCCACCTCATTTTGTGATGCAGCCCATTCCCTTCGAAGACAGCGCCTTTTGTATGGCTATTACCTATATCGAGCGCTATATACCCCACGATCGTCTAATTTGTGCATAGTTTAATGTTTGAAGTGCCGCACACCAGTGAAGGCCATGGCCATGTGATGGTCGTTGCAGTAGTCAATGCTTTGTGCATCGCGTATAGATCCTCCAGGTTGAATCACGGCTGTAATACCCACCTGATGAGCTATTTCGACGCAATCGGGAAAAGGGAAAAAAGCATCAGAAGCCATAACCGCACCATTAAGGTTAAACCCAAAGCTTTGTGCTTTGGCGATGGCTTGCTTAAGGGCATCGACACGTGAGGGTTGCCCACAGCCCATGCCGACAAGTTGCTGATCTTTCACCAGTGCGATGGCATTGCTTTTTAGATGCTTGACACAAATATTGGCGAACAGCATATCGTCGATTTCGCTTGTAGTAGGTGCTTTCTTTGTGACGAGCTGCAGGTCTTGACGCGTTTCAGTTTTCAAATCGCTATCTTGTTCTACTACACCGTTGAGCAGGCTGCGAAAGCTGCGCGCACGCACATACCACTCTTTGGCACGCAAGAGGATGCGCTTTTTCTTTTTTCGGAGCCACTCAAGGGCCTGGGGTTCAAAATCGGGAGCGATGAGTACTTCGTAAAAAAGTTCGTCAATTTGACGGGCTGTAGCCAAATTGAGGGGGCGGTTGCAGATAAAGATGCCGCCAAAAGCGGAAACGGGATCGCAGGCTAAAGCTGCTTCCCATGCTGCACTAAGTGTAGGGCGGGTAGCTACCCCGCAGGTATTAGTATGCTTGAGAATGGCAAAAGTGGGAGGCGCATCGGCAAACTCTCGCATTACTTGCACGGCTGCATCGATGTCTACCAAATTGTTATACGATATTTCTTTTCCATTGAGCTTGTCAAAAATAGCTTCAAACTCGCCGTAGAAAACGCCTTGCTGGTGAGGGTTTTCGCCATAGCGCAAGATGTCAGATCGATGAATGCTGTATTTGAACGACAGATCGGCTGTGCCCTCGTTGAAGTAATTGAAAATGGCAATGTCGTAGTTGCTCGATACCTTGAAAGCGCGGCGTGCCAGCTCGCGCCGTTGGGCAAGAGTTGTATGGCCTTGTCCGTGTTGCAACAGCTCTAACAACAAAGAATACTCTGCGCGGCTGGGTACAACCACCACGTCGCGATAGTTTTTTGCTGCGGCGCGGATGAGCGAAATGCCGCCAATGTCAATTTTTTCAATAATGGGTGCTTCGTCCTCAGTCTGGGCTACTGTTTCTTCAAAGGGGTACAGATCTACGATAACCAAATCGATAGGCGGAATTTGATATTGATCCAGTTGTGCTAGATGTTCAGCTTGACGCCGCGCCAAAATGCCACCGAAAATCTTGGGGTGGAGTGTCTTGACACGACCATCGAGAATAGAAGGATAACCCGTCAATGTCTCTACAGCAATAACGGGTACGCCGAGTGACTCGATAAACTGTTGTGTGCCACCAGTAGAGTATATGATGACGTCTAGCCGATGCAATGCTCGAATAATCTCGTCGAGCCCTTCTTTGTGATATACTGAAATTAGCGCAGTGCGTATTTGCTTTTCCGCCATTATGGGTTCGATTTTAAAATACAGGCTTGTGAAAAAGTGGCGCAAAGGTAAGGATATACCCAAGCCTGGCCAATGTCGTTTCAGGTATTGATTTACAGTGCCTTTTTAAAAGCAATGCCGTGAAAAAATAAAGACGGCTTTTTTTGCAGCCCAGGCAACGAAACGACACACAACCTCATCTTCCCTATACCGAGCTTTCCTTTTTTTCATCACTTTCTTTCCATACCAGGAACGAGCCATCCCCCTCCGCCTGCTGGCAAGGGGGATGCCTGGTGTGCTTTTTGCCAGTACATACTGCTTGTGCTGTAGTGCATATCTTGCGCAGCAGGCCATAAGGGGCTGCTACCTGAGCTTATATTGTTTAATTCCTGAAATATGGCTAATAAGGTTTTGGTGACGGGTGGCTGTGGCTACATTGGCAGCCACACCATTGTAGATTTACTCAAGCATGGCTTTGAAGTGATCAGCGCCGACAATCTGTCCAACTCCGATGAGCGCGTGTTGGATGGCATTGAAAAAATTACAGGTAAGCGGGTGGTCAACTACCGAATCGATCTGTGCGATTTAGCTGCTACGCAGCGCCTTTTTGCAGCGCATCCCGACTTGGTGGGCATCGTACATTTTGCTGCTTTGAAGTTGGTTGGTGAATCTGTAGCGCAGCCTTTGCGCTACTATCGCAACAACCTCAATAGCTTGCTCAATGTAGTGGACTGCGCCTTGCGCCATGAGGTGCCGCATTTTATTTTTTCTTCCTCTTGTTCGGTGTATGGCAATGCCCAAGAGTTACCCGTGACAGAGACTACGCCTTGGCAACGGGCAGAAAGCCCCTATGCACGTACCAAACAGATGGGCGAACAGATACTGCGCGACATGGCTCGGGTACATCCCAATTGGCAGGTCATCTTGTTGCGATATTTTAACCCTGCAGGTGCACACGAAAGTGCGCTCATCGGCGAGGCACCTACCAATCCAGCGTCCAATTTAGTACCTGTGATTACGGAAACAGCCATCGGCAAACGCCCACAGATGGTCGTTTTTGGCGACGACTATCCTACCCGAGATGGGTCGTGCATTCGCGACTACATCCACGTCATGGATCTGGCCAATGCCCATACTAAGGCTTTGCAGTATCTGATGGAAGGGCGCAATGAATCGAATTGTGAAGTGTTCAATGTGGGCATTGGTCAAGGGGTGAGTGTGCTTGAAGCTATACGGGCCTTTGAAAAAGTGACGGGAAAAAAGCTCAATTATCGGATTGGGCCGCGTCGTCCGGGAGATGTAGTAGCCATTTATGCAAATTACGACAAAGCTGCCCGCTTGCTAGGATGGCGCCCCAAGCGCAATATTGAAGACATCATGCGCACTGCCTGGAGATGGGAGGTGGCGCGTACGGGGGCTGCACATAGCGATGTATCGAAGCGATAAGGCCTCATTCGAGTACACCGCTGCGTTTGTACTTGTAAAAGTCTACCCCTGCACCGTATACCCATCCTACTTTGCCCTTTTGGGTACGTACCTTGACCCATGGCTCTATAGCCACTTCATAGCCCAAGTTGATGGTATCGCGCTTTGAAGTGACTTCATCGAGAAAAAAGACCTCTTCGTAAAGGGGCAAGGTGGCAATGACTTGGCCTTTTAGAGATGGGTGTGCACGCAACTTCAAATTGTTGATCGTCACGTACAAGCGGGTACGTCGTATGGGGACGATGTGTGGAGTTGTAGTGGGCGGCAGGGCAGTGTCTTTTTTAGGGGCAAATAGCGTACTATCCGGTGCTTTCATTGTAACCTCTTGGGTGCGCATGAGCTGCCTTTGCCGGCTGCATCTCGCCATTGACCACATAATCACACTCAAGAAGAACACTCCGATCAACAGCACTTCAATGCGTGGAATTCGGTTCTTTCTCCTTTCTTCACCCATTGTACCTGGCAGTTCATTCAATTTGATCGCTACATTGTTAATGTGCAAAATTACCGCATTTACCACGTATTTTTGCATTATCCCCAACCATCCTTGGCTGAGAGTTCGGAGTCTATCACGACGCCTATGATTACACCAAAACCCTATGAACGACGAATTGCTCTATCGCATTGCGCTTACGCAAATACCGCTTATTGGGGCAGTTACTGCTAAAAACTTGCTCAGTTATTGTGGTAGCGCAGAGGCTGTATTTCGCGCTTCACGCGCGCAATTGATGAAAGTGCCAGGAGTAGGGGCACAATTAGCCGATCGCATTAGCCGGTATGGATCGATAGAAGCTGCTGAGCGCGAGTGGGCTTATATTGAGCAGCATGACATCCGCGTATTGTGTCATACGGACCATGACTATCCACGTCGCCTGCGACAACTCCACGATGGGCCTTTTCTGTTGTACTATAAAGGCAATGCCGACTTAAACGCTGCTCGTATTGTGGCTATTGTGGGTACGCGTAAGCCTACGCCTTATGGGCAAAACTTTTGTGCACAACTGGTTGCGGATCTGGCGGCTTACGATGTACTGGTGGTCAGTGGGTTGGCGTATGGAATTGATGTGGTGGCCCATCGGAAATGCTTGGAGGTAGGCATACCCACTGTGGGCGTACTGGCCCATGGGCTAGATCGCATTTATCCACCTGCTCATCAGTCAGTAGCGCAAAAGATGGTGCACTATGGTGGGTTACTGAGTGAGTATCCGTCAGGCACCCGCCCTGAGCGTGAACGCTTTCCCATCCGTAATCGCATTGTCGCAGGTATGGCCGATGCAGTGGTAGTAGTCGAAACGGCCCGTCGTGGTGGCTCGCTCATCACGGCGCAGCTGGCAGAGGGGTACAATCGCGATGTGTTTGCAGTGCCGGGCCGGATCGACGACAAACATGCTCAGGGATGCAACTATTTGATCAAGACACATCGTGCTGCACTCATCGAATCGGCAACTGACATTGCCTACATAATGAATTGGCAGGAGCGAAGTACACATGAGGGTATCCAGCGTCAGCTCTTTGTGTCCTTGAGTGAGGAGGAACAACGCGTATTGGCACAACTCGACACGCACGCACCTCTACCTGTCGATGTGCTGTCTTGGCGACTCAACCTCAGTGGAAGCCAACTAGCAGCCTTACTGCTCGAGCTAGAATTCAAGGGTTTGATACGCACCTTGCCAGGCAAGCGATATGTGCGCCTTTGAGCGCTTTTGCATTTTCTTTACAATTGGCCGATCGGGAGCACGTACCTTTGGCAGCCAAGGGGCAATCTGTTTGTCGTTGAGCTAAAGAATTTAGTGTCTTATGAAGTGTACTTTTTGCTTTCGCAAAATGTGGCTTTCGGTGTGGTTGTTGATCGCGATTGGCTGTGGTGGTACGCGATCTACTGCAGTAAGTGCACCGCCACTTCCCGAACAACGAGCTACTAATGTGATTTTGCTCATTGGTGATGGCATGGGTTTGGCGCAGATTACGGCAGGCATGTATCGCAATGGCAACCGTTTGCATCTGGAGTCGTTTGAAGTGGTGGGTTTACACAAAACGTATGCTGCCGACAATCTCGTCACTGATTCTGCGGCTGGTGCTACGGCCTTTGCCTGTGGGGTGAAGACGTATAATGGCGCCATCGGTGTGAATGTAGATACGATGGCAGTAACTACACTCTTGGAAGAAGCTGAAGCGCGTGGCATGGCTACGGGCCTTGCTGCTACTTCGACTATTGTCCATGCTACGCCGGCCGCTTTTGTAGCCCATGTGGCACATCGCCATATGTATGAAGACATTGCCGAGTGGTTTTTGCGCAATGAAGTAGATTGTTTTGTAGGCGGCGGGTGGAAGTATTTTGCCGAAAGGCAGAAAGATCAGCGCAATCTGATCGATGAGCTCGAGCAGAAGGGTTATGTGGTGGGCTCATGGCGTACGCATCGCTTTGCCGACATGCCTTTGGATGCTTCAGCCAACATGGCCTTTTTCACGGCTCAGGACGATCCGCCACGCAAGCTCGATGGTCGCGACGACTACCTGATCGATGCAGCCACGCGACTGCCGCGCTTTCTCAAACAACGAAGTGACAAGGGTTTTTTTCTCATGATTGAGGGATCGCAAATCGATTGGGGTGGCCATGCTGTAGATGCAGCATATATCGTGTCTGAGATGATCGAATTTGACGAAGCCATAGGTCGTGCTTTGGCCTTTGCCAAAGAAGATGGCCATACGCTAGTGGTAGTGACGGCAGATCACGAAACGGGCGGTTTTTCCATTAATCCTGGTTCTACACAGGATACTATCGTTGCAGGTTTTTCCTCTTTCTACGATGCAGACCATAAGCGAGGTGCACATACAGCAGCTATGGTGCCCGTATTTGCATGGGGGCCGGGTGCAGAGCTGTTTCGCGGTATTTATGAAAATACAGCGATTCACGACAAAATTCGCCAGGCGTTGGGTTGGCAATAAGGTACTATACGTCACATGCGGTACTCGATGCGCGATTGCGGCTTATGTGTGGTAGATGCAGATCTTTCTACAACAGATCGGCTGCGCATATGAGCTGAAGTGGAAGCATTGGGTGCATCTATTTGGTCAATGAGTTGTTTGATGGTGAGCTGGCCTAATGGCCCCTCATCGGGAAACTGCGACAAGTCGATGCCAAGTACATCGGCTGCTAAGTATTGACCTAACTGGAAGTAGGCCTCCCATTGTACGGGGTCGAAAAACTGGTCGGAAGTGGGCTCGTGAGGAAAGCTAGGGTGATAGATTTTGTATTTGTAGGTATCGTACTTAATGCGTCCTTCAGCTGTGTCGGGAAAGATGAGGGGCTTGCCCTGAGGGGCAGTCACTGAGGACTTGACGTATACCAAGGTGCCTATCTTGAGCTGGTCGCGACCGGTAGCTGAGGCTCTTTGAGCCATCTGTGCCTGTACGAGCTCCTGGGCGCGGGTTTCCAGTTGAGCGAGTGTATGCGCATCGGCATCTTGGCCTGTACGGGCTTTGACCGCTACATCCCAACTGACATTTTGGCCTTTCCACTTATAGTTGACCAATGCTTCAAAGGGTTGGCCCGAAGATGCTGTCCACGGTCGCCCATCGGGATGTGTAATGGTGATTTCCTCCCACAGCAGATACAGATCAGCTATGGCAAAACGCTGCTTCGAATAGCCATGGGAGGGGCGTGGGCGAATGACTTCTTCGGGGATGTGGTTGGGGCGAAAGCATATGTCTATGCCCAACTCGTTGCGCGCTCGGATAGTGAGGTTCTCCAAGTCGTCGAATCGAAATTCCGGGTCGGCACCGGCATCTACCGCAATGATAAGCCGACAGCGACGGCGCAATAGTTCGTATACGGCCAGGTTTTCGATATGCCCCCCGTCGCTAATATTGACTTTCTTTGATTGTGTGTCGAGCTTCAAGGACATTTCCTTGAGAAAGTAAATGGGCCACCATACCTTATAGTGAGTATTTGCCCTCAGTGGGTTGTTGACCCAGAAGCCCAGACGTGCGTTGAACAGCGCGAGCAGCATGCTAAGTAGCGGATTGGAGTAGGTACCCATGCCTGGGTTGAGTGCAGCAGCAGAGATGGTGATCGCTGCTGCCAACGTCATGTCTTTGTAGCCGGGAAAGTGGCGTGTCGGCACATAGCCAGTCAGTTTGGCACCACAATATAGTGGTGAGAGCAGAAAGTAGTCACTGCTTTTGGTGCCCTTGATTTGTTGGTCGCCACCTAGGGAGAGGATGTTAAGGCAAGTATTGATGAGTGGATATGGAGCCAGCATGTGGGCCTGTAGGTGAGACTGAGCCAACTGCCAGAGCTTGGAACGAGCTGCAACACCCGTGTCGAACAAAAAGGCTCGAGCCAATTGGTTGCGATAATAGCGGTGAAAGCCCAAGGCATTGGGGTTGGTTACAAATCCGAGTAGTACCAGGGCAGTGATAATCCCTCCTGCGCGAAGCCAAGTGGAGGTATCTGGCCAATGTAGTTGTTTGAAGCTTCCCAATAGCAAGGCGAGCCACAGGACAGCGGCCAATATCAGCAGGGCTGCTTCGATTTGGTTGAATGCCCGCGATATGCCTTGGCCATATACTTGCAGCACGTTAATGAGAAAATGGATGGTCAGGATAGTGAGCAGTGCCCATTGGCCCACCTCAAGTACAGGCCACGTGGTGGAGTAGAATTCTTGCCAAAAAGCAGGGTCGTGCATGCCCAAAATATGCCAAATAAGCCACCCGATAACGCCGACTATACCCAGTATGATGGCCAGATTAGTTAAGCTCATAATCCAGCTGACGAGGTAGGCTACTGCCAATACCAAAGTGTGCCACAGCTTGCTGAGGGGTTTTTGTCCGGGAATGAGATAGTCGCCATGGGTACGCATATGTGTGATGCGTTCAGGGGCAAAAGCTGCTTCGTAACTACCTTTTGCCAGTAACGTCGCTTGCAAGTAGGCACCCGTATATCCACCGCCAGATACAGTGGAGAGATAGTCGGCCTGCCGCACCAGGTCGAATCGCTGTAGCGTCTTGAGAAAACCCAAATTGATCGTGGCTGAGCGAATGCCTCCACCCGACAGGGCAATGCCAAAACGCGTGTACTCGAGTTGATCGGCTGCTTTTGGGCCAAATAGTCGAGCACGGCGCTGGCGCAGGTATTGATCTTCTGCAGCGATTACGTCTTTTCGGTGGACAATATTCATAAGGGCGGTGTTTTATGACAAGATAAAGAAGGTTTGCACTTTATAGCAATAAATACTGCATCTTGGGCTGTGCAAAAGTGCTGTATGCGATGCATGTGGATCAGATAAACTTTCGCTGTAAGCCATTTAGTGAGCTGTTTGCCAATGAGTTGTATGATGCGTGGGCTTTGCGAGAAGCTGTATTTGTTGTGGAGCAACAATGCATTTATTTGGATGCCGATGGTAAGGATCCGCAGGCGTGGCACTTGTTGGGCTACGATGCGACAGGCACCTTGGCCTGTTATGCGCGGCTATTGCCGCCAGGGCTTGCTTATCGGGGGTTTGCCTCTATTGGGCGCATTGTGAGTGCACTACAGTGGCGGGGGCGAGGGGTTGGTAAGGCCCTTATGCATCAAGCTTTAAAGCACACTTCCCGGCTTTTTTCGGGCTATCCCATAAAAATATCGGCACAAACCTATCTGCTCGACTTTTATCGCTCTTTTGGTTTTGAGCCCCAAGGGTTGCCTTATCTGGAAGATGGCATACCACATACGGCGATGGTGCGCCCAGCGGTAAGTGTTATAACCGAAGATCTTCATAGTGGCAAGTAGGGCAAAGGCTTTTGTCGAAACGGAATAATTGCTCGTCGAGGGCTGCGTGTGGAGTGAGTTCCAGCAACTCGAGTGTGAGTCGTGTGCCGTCTTTTTGAAAGGTGATGACGCGTACGATGTCATGCGTACGGGCATCTACCAGGAGCCTTACTTTGCTGTATTCACTATGGCGATCTAGCGGTTTGAACTCAATGGCCTGTAGCGTGCGTTTGCCTTCACGAGAAGAACCCACTAGTACATAGACGAAGTCCTCACTTTCGTAAATACGCAGCAAGTCTCGGGGCGTCCATACTTCCCCTTCTTCTTCAGGGTCGGCGTCGTTGATCTGAACTTCTTCATTGGCCTTGAGCCATACCCATACGCTTTGCCCATCGGATATAACGAGTTGATCAGAGAGCTCAAGTCGGTATTTGTCGCCCCATTGTGCCAGGTATCCTTCTTCTCGTTGCTCGGCTTCGTCGGGTATGGCAATGGCAAGCCTAAAGCGAGCTTCCACAGCAGGGAAAGACTCATACTTTTTGCGTACCGCTTCGAGAATGGCGGTGGCTTCGGGGTCAGCCTCCTGGTGTGTAGTAAATTGAGTGTGCTGAGCTTGTAGCATGGTAGTAAGCCCTAGCATCAAGCACAGTACTATGGATCGTGTCATGTTTTGCGGGCGCATCATTGGACAATAGATTTGATTGTAAGGAATTGGCGCAGCCAGCCACAAGTACATTGGCTTGCCGTTTGAAAACGACGAGCAGCTTGATAGTACTACAAAGGTAGCGGGTTAAACTTTGTTAAACTGTGGCAGCGGCGCGAGGTGTTGGGCCGTTTTTCTGCGCCATATCCATACAAAGGCTACTGCACTAACCAGTGCCCATGCCCAGGCTAATCCTTGTAGCCAGTAGGGCACTACATAGCTGCCCCATTGCTGCATGGCATATAGTCCTACAGGTACGGTAATGATGCGAGCCACCTCCAATAGCGCTAACCAGGGGCGATGCTGTTCAAACAGGAAGGCAAACATCAAAGTGGTGCCTATAATCCAAAGGGCAAAGCTGAGCTTAGTAGGACCACTGAAGGCCTGGTAATTGAAGAAGTAAAAGCTGTTGATGGCTAATGCACTGAGAAACTGGAATAGCACGTACCAATTGATTTCACGCGCTACTTGTACGTCGTATTTTTGGTAGTCGGGTCCTACTTCAGGCGGCTTTTGTGGCCCACCCAAATAGTCAGGTAGCCAGCCAGGATGTTTGAATAATATGCGCAATGCATCGCCAACGGATAGAGCACGTGAAGCCCATCGGGCTAGATCAATGTAATGTGCAAAATTGGCGTAAAGGGGATTAAAGGAACGCAGTGGTTTGGTGATGCCATAATGCGGCCGTTCTTCCTCTTCCTTAAATGTGCCAAAAAGGCGGTCCCAAATGATGAAAATTCCTCCATAATTCTTGTCCAGATACTTGGGGTCGCGTGCATGGTGGACGCGATGGTGCGAGGGTGTATTGAAAATAAACTCGAACCAACGCGGAAGCTTGTCAATGTGTTCGGTATGAATCCAAAACTGGTACAGGAGGTTTAACCCGCCGACCAATACGAATTGCATGGGATGAATGCCGATGAGTGCCATGGGTAAATAGAAAGGAAAGCCCCAAATAAAGCCCGTGGAGGTTTGGCGAAGGGCTACAGAGAGGTTGAAGTTTTCACTTTGGTGATGCACCACGTGCCCACCCCAAAAAAGGCTAATCTCATGTGCCATGCGGTGTTCCCAATAGAAACAGAAGTCCCACATGATCATGGCAAGCGCTAGTGTCCAGCCATTTTGCGGAAGCTGGAAAAAAGCAAAATGCTCGTACACCCAGATATATATGCCAATCTTGAATAGCGTAATGGATGTATATGTGAGCTGTTGGAGTACGCCTGTGTTGATATTGGTTACAGCATCGGCCAAGTGGTAGGTACGCCGCCGCGTGATGGACTCGTACACTAATTCCACGGCCATAAGTGTGAAATACATCGGGATGGCTACGATGACGGGGTTGAGATTCATAGTCGGGTATTTTTTAAAAGTAGCGCATCAGTTACAAGTGTGTGGCGATCAGCTTGCCTATTTGCATATGACAAAATTAAAGGGTATAAGGTGGTTTGAGCAATAATAGGTAAATATTGTACGTGTCATTTACTCCAAATTTGTTTTGGCGCATCAGCTGATGTGAGCGTATTTATGAATATTTTTGCGTCGCATACTTAGCTCATTTAGCTTGCGACAAGCGACGAGTGTACCAGTTGGCTGTCACAAAATAGGGGATGTATATACTGCGTGGTGGTCTTTGAGCATGTTTTTCTTTTACGAGCTAACTCACTGATACATGCCTTTTGGCAAATATTTCCTGGCCTTTTTAGTTGTGATTGCAGGGATGTGCATGGGGCAAATCGAGGCCCAGACGAGTGCTAACCCCTTCGATATCGTTTGGCATTCATCCGATGAGCAGGTATTGACTGTAGTACCGTTGACGGGCAATCCTTTTGATATCGTGCCGAGGGCGGGAAGCACACAGCCATTGGCGGTGAATGAGCCGTCATCGCCGAAGCAGACAGTAGCTCAGAGGCTGACCACCCCTGCTTCGCGAGATGCTTATCGCCAGTTGATATTTTTTTTGCTACTCGATGGATTTATCTTATTTACCATTTTGTATTTGCTGTTCGGGCAGTGGTTGCGCAAAGTGTGGCAAAGCATACGCAATCCCCAATTGCTTGCTGCATTGTATCGCGAGTGGGGTGGGCGTGTGCATTTTCCCTTATTGATGTGGTATGGCTTTTTTGTCTATAGCCTGTCGACTACATTGCTGTTGGGAGCGCTGCATTTAGGCTTAATGCCTGTTGCGTCCCGTGTGCCCTGGCGACAATGGGTGCTTTTTTTGGCCGCTACGGCAGGGTGGTTGGTGGTGAGGCACTTATTGTTGCGGGTCGTCGGTGCTATTTTCCGTTCGGAATCTTTGCGGCTGTACAGCTTTGCCATCACCACATATAATGTAGTGTTAGGTGTGGTATTTATTCCTATAGCGTTGGCGTGGGCATATGGCTTGCCCAGTTGGCATGGGGCATTAGTGTGGATAAGTGGGGGGCTTTTGCTGTTGGCTTATATATATCGCGCGATGAGCCTCTTAGCACATGTGGGAGTAGCGATGTTGAAGCGCCCCTTTTTGTTTTTGTTGTATATTTGCGCTGTAGAGATTGCGCCAATAGTGGTAGCTGTGAAATTCCTTTCCAAACTTTGACATACTATAAAGTTTTGTCTAAAACAAGGCAAATTGATGACTGCAAAGAGCAATGCAAAAGGCGAGACTTATCGCCGAGTGAATACTATCTTGATCTCCCAACCGAAGCCCGAACGTTCTCCTTTATACGAGTTAGAAAAGCAGTATGGGTTAAAGATTGATTGGCGGCCTTTCATACATGTAGAGCCCGTTAGTGTAAAGGAATTCCGCAAGCAGCGCATCCGGCCGAATGACTTTGGTGGGATTATCTTCACCAGCAAGTATGCCATCGAGCACTTTTTTCGCCTGTGCAAGGAGATGCGCATAGAGATGCCCCAGGAAACGCGCTACTTCTGCCTCACTGAAGCTGTGAGTAATTATTTGCAGAAGTTCATTGTCTATCGCAAGCGCAAAGTAGCTGTGGGCAATCGAGATATTGAGGATATCAAATTGGCCTTGATGAAATATCGCCGTAAGCTACGCTTTTTGTTGCCCTGTAGCAATTTGGGCGCCAAACGGGTCTCGCAGTTTCTCGATGAAAACGACTTCGATTGGCAAGAGGCAGAGATGTATCGCACAGTGAGCAGCGATCTGTCTGACCTGAAGGATATTACCTACGATATGCTGGTGTTTTATAGCCCATTGGGCATCAAGTCGCTGTACGATAATTTCCCAGATTTCAAACAAAACAACACGCGTATTGCCGTGTGGGGCGACGCAACCAGCAAAGCGGTAGAGGAACGTGGCTTGAAGATCAATGTCAAAGCACCCCAGCCAGGAATCCCTTCAATGACCGAAGCGCTTAAGCGCTATTTGGATATTTCGAACCAATCGAAGTAATGAGTGTATATTGCTATAGTTAGGAGTGTATCTCAGCCTTTTCAACGTTTTTTTGTTTTCTCATAGTATGTTTTGGATAATGCCCTGGCCGCAGATGAGTGCCAGGGTTTTTTTATAGTCTGTACGCGTAGTGCAATGGGTCTACAAAGGATGAAAGGAGAGACTTCAATTTTACAGGATCCTTTTATTCAGTCACTGAGTATGGGCTTGAGCCGACCATTACCGGGCTGGCAAGCTCAGATCCGCATGGCACACCCGGTTCGGTACCGACGGTGCACGCCACTTGCCGATGCGCGCCAGGCAGGTGTATTGGCATTGTTGGTGCCTAAAGAGGGGCAATGGCATGTGGTATTCATTGAGCGGCAGTGCCACAACCCAAATGACCGACATGGCGGGCAGATCAGCTTTCCGGGAGGAGGATGGTCACCACAGGATAGTGACCTGAGCCAGACGGCTTTGCGCGAAACGGAGGAAGAGATAGGCGTGCCGGCATCAGATATTCGCTTGCTGGGTGCTTTGACTGAGTTGTACATTCCTATCAGCAATTTTGTTGTATATCCTTATGTAGGAGTAGTGGCCTACCAGCCAGTATTTCGCCCGCAATATGAGGAAGTCAAGGAGGTGCTCACAGCCCCATTTAATTGGTTTTATCGTCCTGAAGCACTCAAACGGGGTAAGCTCCGCGCGTGGCCAGGTATTGAACTGGAAAATGTGCCGTGGTTTGACTTGCATGGCAAGGTGTTGTGGGGTGCTACGGCTATGATTCTCAGTGAGCTACTGGAAGTGGCGTGCCAGGACTGATCAAGTGAGGCCTTGACACAAACCGCTATCTTTGCGTTCCAAATTTCCGGGGTGCAACTCGTCAGGGGGTATAAGTGTTGTACGAAATTGCATGTGATAAATACGGTACGAGTGCTATGTTTCCAAAATACGATGTGATTGTAGTGGGTGCAGGCCACAGTGGCTGCGAAGCTGCTGTAGCAGCGGCACATATGGGTAGTAAGGTGTTGTTGGTCACGATGAACATGCAGACCATTGCGCAGATGTCGTGCAACCCAGCGATGGGAGGCGTGGCCAAAGGGCAAATTGTGCGCGAAGTAGATGCGATGAATGGCTATTCAGGTATCGTGACGGACCACACGATGGTACAGTTTCGCATGCTCAATCGCTCGAAAGGGCCTGCGATGTGGAGCCCCCGTGCGCAAAGTGATCGCATGCTCTTTGCCGCCAAATGGCGGCAGATGCTCGAAGCGCATTCGCGCATCGACTTTTGGCAAGAGATGGTTACAGGTCTGATCGTCAAAGGTGGCCGTGTGAGGGGGGTGCGTACAGGCTTAGGCTTAGAAATAGAGAGTGATGCTGTCATTCTCACTAATGGCACCTTTCTCAATGGAATTATTCATATCGGAGAGAAGCAATTTGGGGGTGGCCGTGCAGGCGAACGCGCTGCTAAGGGAATTACCGAGCAACTCATCGAGTTGGGCTTTGAGGTGGGGCGTATGAAGACAGGTACGCCACCGCGTATAGATGGGCGCTCGCTCAACTTTGAGGCCATGGAGGTACAGCCCGGCGATGAGCAGCCCGGCAGGTTCTCTTACCTGGATACTCCTCCTTTGGAAAAGCAATTGCCCTGCTATATCACTTATACCAACCCGGAAGTACACCAGATTTTGCGCAAGGGGTTTGACAAGTCACCCATGTTTACGGGGCGTATTCAGGGCTTGGGGCCGCGCTATTGCCCCAGTATTGAAGACAAAGTCGAGCGGTTTGCCCAGCGCGAGCGCCATCAGTTATTTGTAGAGCCAGAGGGATGGCATACAGTGGAGATGTACGTTAATGGCTTTTCCTCGTCTTTGCCTGAGGACGTCCAGTATGAGGCATTGCGCAAAGTGCCCGGCTTTGAGCAGGTCAAGATGTTTCGGCCGGGCTATGCCATTGAGTATGATTTCTTTCCTCCTACGCAGTTAAAGGCTACACTTGAAACCCGCTTGGTGAAAAACCTATTTTTTGCAGGCCAGATCAATGGCACTACAGGTTACGAAGAGGCTGCTTGCCAAGGCTTGATCGCAGGCATCAATGCACATCAGGCAATTCACGATCGTCCTCCCTTGGTTTTGCGCCGTTCGGAAGCGTATATCGGAGTGCTTATCGACGATTTGGTGCACAAAGGCACTAAAGAGCCCTACCGGATGTTTACTTCGCGAGCGGAATATCGGATCTTGCTACGCCAAGACAATGCCGATCTGCGGCTCACACCGCTGGTGCACGAGCTTGGCATGCAAGGGCTCGACGAACGCATGGCTCGAGTGGAAGAGAAACGGCAAGCAGCAGAGGCTATCGAGCGTTTTTTCCGCCAGACGAGTGTGAGCCCCGATCAAATTAACGGGTATTTGGCACAGGTAGGGTCTGCGCCACTTGTACAAAAAGTAAAGCTGCATAGTGTACTGCTGCGGCCCCATATTACTATGGCTGCTTTGAGTGAGGTGTTGCCTCATGTAGCAGACTTCCTGTCGCAGTACAAGGAAGAATATTGCCAGTTGGCAGAGATCAATATGAAGTATGAGGGCTACATTAGGCGCGAACAGGAGATGGTCCAGAAGATGAATCGGCTGGAGGAAGTGCCGTTGCCTGAACAATTTGATTACAAATCGCTAGGCGCACTCTCCGCAGAAGCCCGAGAGAAGCTCTCGCAGCTCAGGCCTCGTACACTTGGCCAGGCTAGCCGCATTAGCGGTGTTTCACCAGCGGATATTTCCGTGCTTTTGGTGCACTTGGGCCGATGAAGTGCACATAGCACAAAAAAGCAAAGCCCCGCTATGGCATAGCGGGGCTTGTTTGTAGCAGCTTATTAGCTTAGAGCAATGGGGCTATGACCAGTGCAACTACCGACATAAGCTTGAGCAAAATGTTGAGCGAAGGACCTGAAGTATCTTTGAACGGGTCACCGACGGTATCACCTACTACTGCAGCTTTATGTGGCTCGCTGCCCTTTTTGTACACCTTGCCGTCGATTTCCACACCTTCTTCAAACATTTTCTTGGCGTTGTCCCAAGCACCGCCAGCATTGGCTTGGAAAATCGCCATGAGCACGCCTGCTACTGTTACACCAGCCAACAAGCCACCCAGCATTTCTGCACCTCCCAAGAAGCCCACTACGACAGGTGTAATAACAGCCAACAAGCCGGGAAAGACCATTTCGCGTATGGATGCAGTGGTGGAAATTTCTACGCATTTGCTGTATTCTGCTTTGCCCATAGCTGCCTCAAAAGTCTTTTTGTCTTCTTCGGGCCAGCTTTCGAAATCTTTGTCGCCATGCTTTTGCATTACAGATAGGGCCGCTTTTAGTGCGGGAATTTCGTGAAACTGCCGACGTACCTCTTGGATCATGTCCATGGCTGCACGTCCAACTGCGCCCATAGCCAGTGAAGAAAAGAGGAAGGGCAGCATGCCACCCACTAGTAAGCCAGCCATTACAGAGGGTTGTGCAATGTCGATGGAAGTAATCTTGGCTGTAGTCATAAATGCGGCAAACAGTGCCAAAGCAGTCAGTGCAGCCGAACCTATGGCGAAGCCTTTGCCAATTGCTGCAGTAGTATTGCCCACAGCATCGAGTTTGTCCGTGCGTTGACGCACCTCTTTGGGTAGCTCTGCCATTTCGGCAATACCACCCGCATTGTCTGCAATGGGGCCATAGGCATCTACTGCCAATTGAATACCTGTATTGGACAACATCCCTACAGCAGCAATGGCAATGCCATAGAGCCCAGCAAAGTGATATGCACCCAAGATAGCTGCCGCCAAAATGATGATGGGGAGAGCTGTAGATTGCATGCCTACACCTAAACCAGAAATTATATTAGTTGCTGCCCCCGTGACGGATTGCTTTACAATGCTAAGCACGGGCTTTTTGCCCGTGCCAGTATAGTATTCGGTGATCAGACCTATGAGCAGGCCCGCTACTAAACCGAAGATAACTGCATAGATCACACCCGTGGCGCTGTATTCCTTGCCTTGGAATGTCCATTGTTCGGGCATCATTTTCATTACAATAATGACGGTGGCTATGATCATGATGGCGGAAGAGATAAACTCGCCGCGGTTGAGTGCCTTTTGGGGATCGCCTCCTTCTTTTACCCGCACAAAGAAAGTACCTAGTATAGAAGTGAGGATGCCTACACCCGCCAAGTATAGAGGTAACAGCACGGCATTGAGCCCGCCAAAGGTGTTGGTCGTTTCAAACCCTTGGATGCCAATAAAGGCTGCACCCAGCACCATTGTACCAATAATGGAACCCACATAAGACTCAAACAAGTCGGCGCCCATACCGGCTACATCGCCTACATTGTCGCCTACGTTGTCGGCAATGGTTGCAGGGTTGAGTGGGTGGTCCTCGGGAATGCCAGCTTCCACTTTGCCCACCAAGTCAGCACCTACATCGGCAGCTTTGGTGTAGATACCACCACCTACGCGGGCAAATAGTGCAATGGAAGAAGCACCAAAGGAGAAGCCTGTAATTACAGCAATGACTTTATTGGCATCCCATCCGAGATTGGAGTATACAATGAACAATACACTCAAGCCCAATACGCCTAACGCCACTACCCCTAGACCCATTACCGACCCCCCAGCAAAGGCTACTTCGAGTGCTTTGCCTAAACTATTGCGGGCTGCATTGGTGGTGCGTACGTTGGCCTTAGTAGCAATGCGCATGCCAATGAATCCAGCCAAAGCTGAGCAGAAAGCACCTAAAATGAACGATACGGCAACCAGTGGCGAAGAACTCTCTTCGGCACGGCCACTGAGGAAGAGTAGTACCGCTACTATCAAGACGAATATACTCAATACGCGATATTCTGCGCGTAAAAAGGCCATGGCGCCTTCTGCAATGTTTTTGGCAATCAATGCCATGCGCTCATTGCCTTCGTCTTGTTTCGAAACCCATGATGATTTCCAGAAGGTGTATCCCAGGCCCAGCAGGCCAAATAAGGGCATCAAGTAAATTAATTGCTCACCCATGATCTTTCGTTTTTTCAGGTTATCTAAAGTTGGCCACACAACAAAGGCATGACCCACGGTAAGGTAATGCGCCATCGTGGTCATGCCTCTGGCGGGCTCGAATTTAGGCCGCAAAAGTAAAGCAATCTTTCGGTTTGACCAATCGTCACCTCAAAGAGCCATCTACTCGATTCTCAATATTTTTGGTGATAAGTATGGCCTAACATGCCGATTGGATTCGCCATAAGAGAAAATATCTTGGCTTTTATTTTTCGGCTTGTCTAAATTATTTTTGCCAAAATTCAAAATATATGATTGATGTACCTGCTATTTCTATAAGGGGCTTATCAGTTTCGTATGGTCGAAAACGCGTATTGAGCAATATTTGGTTAGACATTGAGCCTGGCGTAGTGGTAGGCATAGTGGGGCCCAATGGCGCGGGCAAATCGACTTTGTTTAAGGCAATCATGGGTTTGCTTGATCAATACATGGGTGAAGTGCATGTATTAGGCAAGCCCGTGGAGGAAGTGCGCAAGCAGGTAGCATATATTCCTCAGCGAGACGATATAGATTGGCACTTTCCTGCTACAGTGTACGACATAGTGGTGATGGGGCGCTATCCGCACAAGGGGTTATTGCGTCGTTTGGATGCTCAAGACCATGCCATTGTGCGCCAGGCATTGCAGGACATGGACATCGCCCAGTTGCAGCATCGCCAAATTGGCGAGCTTTCGGGCGGGCAGCAACAGCGGGTTTTTCTGGCACGCGCCCTAGCACAGCAAGCCGATATTCTGCTTCTAGATGAGCCTTTCGTGGGGGTAGATGTGACTACAGAAGAGCGCATTATTCAGATTTTGAAAAAACTAGCTCGATCGGGCAAGACGATGTTAGTAGTACATCACGATCTGTCAACGGTACAGGCCTACTTCGACAAGGTGGTTATGCTCAATCAGCGTTTGATTGCTTACGGCGATACGGACACTACTTTTACAGAAGAAAATATTGCTGCCACTTATCGCAGTCAGCTTCCCATACTGCATCAGGCGGGTTTAGTGGAGTGAGTCGCCGGTGCTATACTTCCCAAGGCTGATTGGTCCGGTACACAGTGCCTTTGAAGAGGGCTACTTGTTGATTGTGCTGATTGGTTACTACGACGCGATAGACGCCGATTTTTCGCGATAGGTGATCTTCAATAGCTTGGGCGGTGAGCGTATCGCCTTCGTATACCGGATGTACGTGTGCAATAGAAGTTTCTATCGAGACGGCTTTCAGGCCATGGGCGTTGGAGGCAAATGCCAAAGCACTATCGGACAAAGCGTAGGCGATACCACCGTGTGCGATGGCAAAGCCATTGAGCATTTCTTGGCGTACGCGCATGCGCAAAGTACAGTGGCCTGGGCCTTCTGCGATGCGTTCTATGCCGAGCCATTGGCTAAAGCGGTCTTGTGCCATCATGTGGTCGATGATGCGGCTTGCCAGTGTTTTTTCCATGCTCCGTATTTACAATAGCGGCAAATCGAGTTGTTCTTGCTTGCTGGTGGCTTATGTGAAGTAATTTGCAAATAGACGAAATGTGCCATTGATGACCAAAAAGAAATACACACCTATTTCTTGTGCTTTCCATTCGGAGTTGGAGTGGCGTGCACTGCGACGTGTGCGTTGTCTGGTGCGCTATCGCGATGCGCAACACAGAGAATATTGTATGCGGGTTCGCATCGAAGAGCTCTTTACGCGCTCGGGCGAAGAGTTTGTCCTGTTCGACAACGGCATGCAGTTGCGTTTGGATTACCTGATAGCCGTTGATGAGCTTTACCTGGACGAATACCCGCCATGTTGAGACAGTATCATGCTATAGGCTCGAAGTCATTAGCAGGTTGAGATCGGTAAATTGCTTGCCGAAGCGTCGGGCCAGGTGTTCATTGGTGACGCGCCCCCTGAAGGCATATACGCCGTGGCGCATGCCTTCGTCTATGTATAGCAATTGTTCGATGCTACCCGAGTTTCCAGCTTTGAGCAGTATAGGAGTGAGGATATTGCTGATGGCAATAGAAGCGGTGCGGGCAACACGTGAAGGAATATTGGGCACGCAATAGTGAATAATGCCATGTTTGATAAAGGTGGGTTTTTCATGGCTCGTCACTTCTGATGTTTCAAAGCATCCTCCTTGATCGATACTTACGTCAATGATTACTGAGCCGCGTTTCATATTCATGACGATCTCTTCGGGCACGATGATAGGGGTGCGCCCTGTCATGGAGTGTACTGCGCCGATAGCCACGTCGGCGTTGAGCAGCTCTTTTTCTAGCTGCTGTGGGTTGAACGTGCTGGTGTTGAGCTGTCGTCCTACGTCGCGTTGGAGGCGCATGAGCTTATAGACGTTGTTGTCGAATATGCGCACTTCAGCACCCAGTCCCAAGGCCACACGTGTGGCAAATTCTGCTACTACACCGGCACCCAGGATCACCACTTTCGCGGGGGGCACGCCCGACACACTGCCCAGCAGTACGCCACGTCCCCCTTGATTGTTACTCAGTAACTCAGCGGCAATGAGCATGGCACTGTACCCAGCTAACTCGCTCATAATGCGCACGATCGGTAAGCCTCCACTTTCATCCTTGATGTAGTCCATAGCCAGTGCAATGATGCGTTTTTCCAGTAGGCGCTCTATCCATTCTTCTGTGACGATGGGAATGTGAATGGGCGATATGATCACTTGCCCTGGATGCATGAGATCGAGCTCGTCGAGGGTGGGGGGAGCTACTTTGAGCACCACATTGGCTTTGAAGACGGCTTCACGGTCGTATGCAATTTCTGCACCGGCTTCTGAAAAGTCGTGGTCAGTATAGTTAGCTTTTTTGCCAGCACCAGTTTCCACTATGACGCGGTGACCATGGCCCACTAAGGTGGCTACAGCGGCAGGGGCCAACGCAATGCGCTTTTCTTGTAGCGTGGTTTCGTGTGGAATGCCAATGAACAGCTTACTGGCCTTGACAGGCACTTCTACAGTCTCGGGTTGTGGCTGATAGAGCCCCTCAGTGAGATGGGGTGGGATCGGAATCTTCTTGCCTGATTCACTCATAACTGCTACTTCGTGATCAAAGTCTCTTAACTGGCCTACTCATTCGGATGTGCCCTATGGTATCACAGTGCCCCGATCCTGATCGGTAGTAGATGATGGGGGCATGGCATACAGTTTACAAAAGTAGGACTTTCCTACCGGAATCAGAGGTGTGTTCAATCCGAACTTGTATTACATCGGCAGGGAGTAGAGGAGTGATGAGCTCGGGCCACTCGATGAAGGTGTAGTAAGGCCTTAGTAGCAAGTCTTCTATATCTATGGCTAGTGCTTCTTCCAACGACTGAATTCGGTACAGATCCAAGTGATACACGGGCTCGTGTTGCCTTTGAGCATTGGTGCGTATGTATTCATTGACTATGGCAAAGGTAGGGCTGGTAACGGCTTCTCGTACGCCTATGTGATGGCACAGGGCCTGGATAAGCGTAGTTTTTCCCGTGCCCAGCATGCCTTCAAATGTCCATTTGCGCCTTGCATCGCCTGCTATGCGCAGCAGCTGTAGGGCAATATCTATCATCTGATCTGGCATATGTGCGTGGAAAGTAGCAATAGGCTCTTTGCTCATGATGCGAGGTTTAAATGAGATTTGTGGTTTGTACAAAATGGGCGTTGGCAGCGATTTATCAATTTCTGGCATATGACTGTGCGCATTAAGCAGGTACAGGTTTTTTAGCCTTTCGGCAGATAGTGCCCTACTAAAAGCCCCTGGCTGGGCGCAAAGTTGGGTATTGCTGTGTAACTTCAGGGCTGCCAAAGCTTGCTTTTTACCATAAGGGGACAGCACATTGCTGGTATAGAGGTTAAATAGAGGATAGGAGGCCAGGCGGTATCTCGACAGTGGGCATATGAGATGCTTTGGCAAAGCAATGGGTCAAAGATAAACCGACCAAAACGCTTTATATGAACAAGACGAAAAAAGCCATCATCTCAGGTGCGGGATTAGTAGGTAGCCTTTGGGCATTATTATTGGCGCGAAAGGGCTACGAGGTTGATGTATTTGAACGCCGTGACGACGGCCGTAAGCGAGGTTTTGTCGGGGGACGTAGCATCAATTTGGCTTTATCGGATCGGGGGTGGCGTGCCTTAGACAGGGCCGGTATTAGCCGGACCATTCGCCAGATGGCTATTCCCATGTATGGCCGGATGATTCATCACGAAGACGGCAGTTTGTCCTTTCAGCCTTATGGGTTAGATGGGCAGGCCATCTGGTCGGTTTCTCGGGCTGGGCTCAATATGGCACTTATCGATGCGGCAGAGCAACACGACCAGATACATTTCCATTTTCGACAAAAGACTGTGGAGGTAGATTTGGCCCACAATGCCCTGTATATAGAGCACGAGGATGAGTATCAGCGCCATGAGGCTCCACTTATTTTCGGTGCTGATGGCGCATTTTCTGCTGTACGCCATGCACTGATGAAAACACCTCGCTTTAATTATTGCCAAGACTACTTGGACTACGGCTATAAAGAGCTCACCATACCGCCAGCGCCGGATGGAAGCCATAGGCTTGAGCCCAATGCACTTCACATTTGGCCCAGACACCAATTTATGCTCATTGCTCTACCTAACAAAGATGGAAGCTTTACCTGTACGCTTTTTTTGCCTTTCGAAGGTGAACTGTCCTTTGAAGTTTTACAGCGAGAACGCGATGTGCGCATATTTTTCGACAAGTATTTCCTCGACGTAGTACCCCATTTGCCCCTGCTGACGGAAGAGTTTTTTAAAAACCCCACAGGTACACTGGTTACGATTCGGTGTAAACCGTGGCACTATCAGCATCGCGTGCTCCTCATAGGGGATGCAGCCCATGCTATCGTGCCTTTCTATGGTCAAGGCATGAACGCTGGCTTTGAAGATTGTAGCATCTTGGACGAGCTGATGGAGCAACATGGCGAGGACTGGCATGCCATTATTGATCACTTTAATGCTACCCGTGTGCGCGATGGGCACGCCATTGCCAATTTGGCTTTGCGCAATTTCGTCGAGATGCGCGACCGTGTGGCTGACTCCAAGTTTTTGCTGCGCAAGCAAATTGAAAAATATCTGCACGAGCGCCACCCGGATCGCTTTATTCCCATCTACTCGATGGTCACTTTTAGCCATTTGCCTTACCATCAGGCGCTCGAACAGTGGGAGGTGCAAGATCACCTCTTTGAGCGGATCTTGGCTATTCCTGGTGTGGATCAGAATTGGGAAGCGCATACCGATCAGATTGAGCGAGTGTTCCAAGAATGGCTTGTGCACTCCTCAGCTAGCCGGATGTAAGGTCATTGAGTAGCAATGAGCTACTCATATGTGATTGCAGGGAAAAATTAATCTTTTTTGCAAACGCAAAATTGTTGTTAAACCATTGCCATTCTGGCAGTTGTTTCATTTGGTGGCACTAGCATTGTAGGCGAATGGCGAAGCCTATTTGCTTTTTTTCTTTCAACAAAAAAAGATATTGCCATGAATAAACAACTGTGGATGACGGCATTGGTGGCCTTTGGAGTGACGGCCATCACGATAGGTGCCTATGAGCTGCTTTGGCACAAAAAGGAGAAAGTGGTGCGTATCGAACATGTAAGTGGTGCACCTGCACGTAGTGTCCTGTATACTACGGATGAGCATGGCGAGTGGGTGCCACTCGATTTTACCACCACTGCTGAAAAGGTAGTTGATGCGGTAGTGCACATCAAATCGACGATTACCTTTGGTAAGGGCGAAGATCCTACGGCAGGCATGCGCGAGTGGTTCGACCCCTTTCGCGAGTTTTTTGGCGATCCACACGACAATCCTTTTGGCCCATTTTTCCGTTTTGACAGGCCCAAGGGGCCCAAAGGGCCTCAGGTACGCATAGGTACGGGATCGGGAGTTATCATCAGCGATGAGGGTTACATCGTGACCAACAATCATGTGGTGGCCGACGCCGATGATATAGAGGTGACGCTGCACGACAATCGTACGTTCAAGGCTACGGTAGTAGGTACTGACCCAAGTACCGATATCGCCGTGATTCAGATCAAGGCCAAGGAGCTGCCCAAGCTCTCTTTTGCCAATAGCGATGAGGTGCGGGTAGGACAATGGGTATTGGCTGTAGGTAATCCCTTTGGCCTGACTTCTACGGTAACGGCAGGTATTGTCAGTGCCAAGGCGCGCAATATCAATATCTTGCGTGATCAGTTTGCTGTAGAGAGCTTTATCCAGACTGACGCAGCGATCAACCCCGGCAATAGTGGGGGTGCTTTAGTAGACCTAGCAGGCAACCTCATTGGCATCAATACAGCTATTGCGAGCCCTACGGGGGCCTATAGCGGATACGGCTTTGCCGTGCCGTCCAATATTGCCCAAAAGGTAGTAGCCGACTTGATTGAATATGGCGTGGTGCAGCGCGGTGTGCTGGGCGTGATGATCCGCTCGGTAGATGGCAACTTTGCCAAGGAGAAGGACTTGAAGGTGAACACAGGTGCGTATGTGGATAGCCTTTTGGCCAATAGCGCTGCGGGCGAGGCAGGTATTCAGCCAGGTGATGTCATTGTAGCAGTAGATGACCACGAGGTGAAATCTTCACCCGAGCTGCAAGAACTCATTGCACGCCGTCGTCCAGGAGATAAGGTACGCGTGAAAGTCAATCGCTTTGGCAAAGAGCTGACTTTTGATGTGACTTTGCGCAGCCGTCATGGTGACCTTGCCTTGATGACGCGCGAGAAGAGTGGAGTACTCCAGATATTGGGTGCCGACTTGAAGCCCATCGACAAGGACTTGGCGCGCAAACTCGGCATTCCTGGTGGCGTGCGTGTAGAAAAGCTGTATGCAGGAAAGCTGCGCAAATACACCGATATGCGTGAAGGCTTTATTATTACGAAAATCGATGACAAGTCGGTGAAGACCGTTGAGGATGTCATCAAGGCCCTAGAAGGCAAAAAGGGAGGTGTACTGCTAGAAGGTGTGTACGAAGACATCCCCGGCACTTACTACTATGCTTTCGGCATGTAAGGTGCATGTAAATCTCACCTGAATAGATATAGGTAGACGTACAGCGGCCAGATCACGCGTCTGGCCGCTGTTGTGTGTTGAGTTTAGTTGGGGCTGTACTATTTGGGGGAAAGCCGGACTATGGGGCAGATAATCTCTTCGAGGGAGATACCTCCGTGTTGAAAGGTGTTTTTGTAATAGTTGTGGTAGTAATTGTAGTTGTTGGGATAGAGAAAGAAGATGTCTTCTTTAGCAAAGATATAGGTCGAACTGACATTTGGACGAGGTAGTCCTGCCTTTTCAGGTTTGCGTACCTCGAAGACGTCTTTGCGTTCGTACTTGAGATTGCGGCCCATTTTGTAGCGCAGGTTAGTGGTCGTTTCGCGATCGCCTATCACGCGTGAGGGGGTATGTACGCGTATGGTGCCATGATCGGTAGTGATGATGAGTTGCACGTCGCGTTCGGCCAAGCGCTTGAGCGCAGCCCATAGCGGCGAGTTGGCAAACCAAGATTGGGTCAGCGAACGATAGGCGCGCTCGTCACCAGCCAGCTCTTTGAGCACCTCCATCTCTGTGCGGGCGTGAGAGAGCATGTCTATGAAGTTGTACACGATTACCGTCAGGTCGTTGTGTAGGTAGTTGAGTGCATTGTCGTGTAGGTCTTTGGCGTGGGCTACAGTAGTGACCTTGACGTACTCGCTTTTAATGGGCTTGCGTAGGGTGCGCTTGATGTGCTCTTGGAGGAGTTCTGCTTCGTAGAGGTTTTTGCCGCCTTCCTCCATATCGTTTTTCCACCACTGGCTGTAATGATGCGAGATCTCGAGCGGGAGCATGCCGGCAAAGATGGCATTGCGGCTATATTGTGTAGAGGTGGGCAAAATGGAAAAGAAGTAGTCTTCTTCTTCTTTTCGGTACAACTGGCTGAGCATGGGTTCGATGACGCGCCATTGGTCAAAGCGCAGATTGTCCAGTAGGACCATCACGGTGGGGCGTTGACCTAATAGCGGAAACACCTTTTGCCGCATGAGTTGATGCGACATGAGTGGTGCACGTTCGGGTTGCGCAATCCAATCTAAGTAATTGCGAGCGATGAATTTGCCAAATTCGACGTTGGCTTCGCGCTTTTGCATGGCGATGATGTCGGCCATGGCTTCGCTTTCGGATTCGTCGAGCTTGATTTCCCAGTTGATGAGTCGGCGGTATATATCGACCCATTCTTTAGTGTTTAGCCCGCTATTGATTTCCATCATGATCTGACGGAACTCTTGCTGGTAGGATGTCGTGGTTTTTTCGCGAACCAGGCGTTTGTTGTCGATGATTTTTTTGAGGGTAAGCAGTATTTGATTGGGATTGACTGGCTTAATGAGATAATCAGTGATTTGTGCACCTATGGCTTCTTCCATCACGTGCTCGGCTTCGTTTTTGGTGATCATCACTACGGGCAGGTGCGGGTGAGTCTGCTTGATGTGTTGGAGGGTTTCCAGGCCAGTGAGACCTGGCATGCTTTCGTCGAGGAAGACGATGTCAAAAGCTTGTTCTTGCACTTCGTCGATGGCATCATGGCCGTTGGTGACGGTAACCACTTCGTATCCCTTTTTCTGGAGAAAGAGCATTTGGGGTTTGAGCAGGTCGATTTCGTCGTCGGCCCAAAGTATGCGAATTGGCTCCATAGGTTAAGTTTTCATTTTGCGTTTGTGGGAGTGGTGTAGTTGTTCTTCTTTTTAGAGACACCTGAATACATGGGGTTGTTCGTGCTGGGCAAACGCCATAGGACGTGCTGATATTGGCTATGGGAAATAGAAAGTAGTTTATTGGTCGAATAATTCGGCCAGTTTAGCTTCGAGGGCGGGGCCTCGAAGCTTACGTGCAATGATTCGGCCATCGCGATCTACCAATACGGTGTGGGGAATAGAGCGCACGCCGTAAAGCTGTGCCACTTCGTTCTGCCAACCTTTGAGGTCGGAGACGTGGTGCCAGGTGAGACCATCGGCTTTGATGGCTTGTATCCAGCGGGCTCGTTGGCGGTCTAAACTTACACCTAGTATGTCGAAGCCCTTGTCTTTGTATTTCTCATAGAGCTTCACCACATGGGGGTTTTCGCGTCGGCAGGGGCCACACCAGCTAGCCCAAAAGTCGATGAGTACTACTTTTCCACGCAGGTCGCTGAGGCTAAGCGAATCGCCTTCAGGAGTGAGTTGGGTGAAATCAGGTGCGGGAGCACCGATGATGAAGCTGGCAAGTTGCTCCATTTGCTTTTTGACTTGAGCAGCAGCTTGGGGAAAATCTTGCCCATAGGTGTCGATAAAGAGCTGTGCAAACTGCGGATAGCTGGGGTGTGTGTATCGCTGTAATCCGGCAAGTATGCCAGCAAGGGCGTATCGATGCATGCCCTGCCGTTTAGGCACTTGTTCGAGACTTTGCATCATCCATTGGTGCAGGGAGTCGGGCAAATAGCCCACGCGACTAAGGGTTTGCGCATAGCGGTTGAAGGCTTGATGGATCCACGGATATACGTAGGGCAATAGGGGGTGTTGCCAATCGACGAGCTGGAAATACGCTTTGGCGAAGTAGACTATTTCATTGGGATATGCTTGGCCATGATTGGGATAGCTCAGCCAGGTGTTCAGACGTGCAATTTGTGCAAAGGTGGGTTGCATTTGTTCGAGCGAGTCGATGAATGCTATACGTGTGCTGTCGAGTGCTACCATGTGTGCTATTGCGGCTTGTCGTTGTGCAGCGGTGGACGCCTGGCGATAAGATTGGGCCAGGCGATCTGCTTGCTGCTGATAGCTGTTTAGCTGGCGCTTGAGTTGCGCGTATGCAGCGTTGAGAGGTGAGGCAATCGTGGCATTGGACAAGCGTTGGCAAGGCCCTTTGATTTTGACCAAAGGTTCAGAGCCAGCCAGTAAAGGACGAATATTTTTTGCCGAAAGGCCCAGGTAATAGAAAGTAGGTGGCGTGCTGTCGAGTGTGAAGCGATAGTGCCCATCGGTATCGGCAGCCGTAGCGCGTTGGGGAATGAAACTCACCCCGTCGAAGTAGAAAAGGTATACCGAATCAGGTGGCTTGGGGCATTGCGTCCACATGAGTTCGAGTACAACGCCCTCTGAAGATTGTCCGTAGAGAGTTAAAGTCATCAGTGAAAAAAGAATGCTGAGCACTGTATGGCCAAGGCGTCGGATCACAGATCGCATGTGTGTGGCTGTCATTGGGCTGTTCTTTGTGTCAAAGGTAATTGCCTTTGGCGCATAGATAAATAGGCAGGTCAGGAGCGTATATCCAGATTTGGGGCATTCATAATGCACAATCTGCACTACTTTTGCGCCGCTTCAATAGGGTTGCAAGATATAAGCTATAGTGTGATTCTGTACAGGGTTGTGCTGGGTGTATTTCTTAAGCTTACGCTAATTGTGAATAAGAAAGATGGCCAATCGCTATTTTGATCTCATCGATCAGACTTTTTATTTCCCTCAAGATGGTTTTGATATCGACGAAGGAGGCAATCTGGTATTTAATGGGGTGCCTATTCGGTATTTGATCAAGAAATATGGCACGCCACTTCGCCTTTTTTACTTGCCCAAAATTGGTGCCCAGATCAAGAAGGCTAAAAACCTCTTCAATCGGTCGATCAAGTCTTTGGGTTATGGGGGAAAATATTATTACTGCTATTGCACGAAGAGCTCGCATTTCAGTTATGTGGTAGAAGAAGTACTCAAACACGGCGTGCAGTTGGAGACGTCTTCTTCGTTCGATATCGATCTGGTTCGTCGTTTGTACGAACGCCAGCGAATTGATAAGGACATCATTCTGGTGCACAATGGTTTTAAGACTGAGGCCTATGCGCAAAAGATCAGTGCACTCATCAACGATGGCTTTGAAAACGCCATTCCTATATTGGACAACAAAGAAGAGCTACACTACTACGACAAGTATGTAAAAGGATGCGTCAAGTTGGGCATACGACTGGCCACTGAAGAGGAGCCCAACTTTGAGTTTTACACATCGCGTTTGGGCATTCGGCAGTCGGAAGTGATCGATTATTACAAGACTTGCCTACAGGGTAAGGTCAAGTACGAGCTGAAAATGCTGCATTTCTTTGTCGATACAGGCATAAAAGATTCGTTGTATTACTGGGGCGAGTTGAAAAAGGCCGTTAAGGTGTATTGCGAGTTGCGACAGATTTGCCCTACCCTGCAAGCACTCAATATCGGTGGAGGCATGCCTATTCGCAATTCTTTGGGTTTTGAGTTCGACTACAAATACATGATCAAGGAAATCGTGCGCGTCATTCAGGAAGCTTGCGAGGAAAGCGGTGTGCCGGAGCCGGATATCTTTACCGAATTTGGCAAGTATACCGTAGGGGAAAGTGGGGCCACTATTTTTTCCGTATTGGGTCAAAAGCAGCAAAACGATGCGGAGCTGTGGTATATGATCGACAACTCGCTCATCAATACCATTCCAGACTCCTGGAGCATTGGCGAGCGCTTTATCCTGCTGCCCATCAACAAGTGGTACAACGAATACACACGCGTCAATATCGGTGGATTGAGCTGCGATAATTCCGATTACTACAACTCCGAAGTACACGAAAGTCAGGTATATCTTCCTGCCTATCCGCCTGATGACCCAGAACCACTCTATTTGGGCTTTTTTCATACAGGGGCCTATCAAGACACGCTCAGCGGTTATGGAGGGTTGAAACACTGCCTAATTCCTTCTCCTAAAGTCGTACTCATCGATAAAGATTCCAATGGCAATGTAGTGGACATTTTGTACCGCCCCGAGCAAAGTGCTGAAGAAATGCTCCGCCTCTTGGGGTACATGTAGGCCACAATGAGCCACGTGGGAAAATTATCGCTTTATAGTGTACCTTGCACTGCAAGCCGTGCTCTACTTGTCATTATTGAAAAATCATGAGGTGGGAAGATGCAGTAAAAGGCTTTGAGCAGTATTTGTTATTGGAGCGGTGCCTTGCGGCAAATACAGTAAAGGCGTATTTGCGCGATGTGCAAAAGTTGCAGCAATGGTTGGCAATGTATGCGCCTGAGTGCCGACCCGAAGAAGTAAAGCACGAAACGATCCAGCAAATGATATGCTGGCTGGGGCAATTGGGGCTGGATGCGCGCAGCCAGTCGCGCATTTTGTCGGGCATACGGGCTTTCTACCGCTATTTGCTTGTCGAGTCATTGGTTGAAGCGGACCCTACAGAGCTGATCGACCCGCCACGGATAGGGCGCAAGCTGCCAGAGGTGCTCAGTATCGAAGAGGTACACGCCATGTTGCAAGCTGTGGATCTAAGTCATCCACAAGGTGTACGCAACCGAGCGATACTCGAGACGCTCTACGCCAGTGGCTTGCGTGCTAGTGAGCTGATATCGCTACGCATGAGCGATTTAATGCTCGATGCAGGTTTTTTGCGCGTCATAGGCAAAGGCGATAAAGAACGCTATGTGCCCATTGGGCAGGAGGCTGCCCGCCATATTGAGCTGTATGTGGAAGGTGTACGTCGATCTATGCGAAATATCCAATCACATAGTCGCCAACTCGTTTTCCTCAATCGGCGAGGGAGCGGGCTATCTCGGGTGATGATTTTTTACATTGTGCGCGATGTGGCGCGTGCCGCAGGTATCACTCGCAAGGTGAGCCCTCACACTTTGCGCCATTCTTTTGCTACGCATTTAGTACAGGGTGGAGCGGACTTGCGCGCTGTACAGCAAATGCTGGGGCACGAGTCCATACTCACTACAGAGATTTATACCCATTTGGACCGATACTATTTACGGCAAACGCTATTGGCTTATCACCCATTGTCTGGCGTGCGGTCTGAACAATAATGGAAAAACCCCGACGTGTCGAGGCACATCGGGGCTTGCAGCTTCCTCATCGGTCACAGAGTGAGTCGACAAGGAATATTGCCTCCTATTTCCTGTTTTTCAGTTCACTCAAATATCGTTCCAATTCTAATTCGTCGAAGATGAGTACTTCGCGCGGCTTACTCCCTTCAGCTGGACCGACGATACCCAGTGCTTCAAGTTGATCCATGATGCGGCCAGCGCGGTTGTATCCAAGCTTGAGGCGACGCTGGATCATGGAAGTAGAGCCGTGTTGGTTTTGCACCACGAGGCGTGCAGCGTCTTCCCAGAGGGGATCCAGATCGTCCATGCTAAAAGCACTAGCTCCATTAGGATGCTCCTCATCGCTGACGTATTCAGGTAAGAAAAACGGTTCGGGATAACCGGGTTGCTCGGCCACAAAGCGGATTACGCGCTCTACTTCGGATGTATCGACAAAGGCACACTGTAGTCGGATCATGTCGCCACCTACGGAAAAGAGCATATCACCTCGGCCAATGAGCTGTTCAGCGCCTCCGGCATCGAGAATGGTACGAGAATCTACCTTTGAGGCGACTTTGTAGGCAATGCGGGCGGGGAAGTTGGCCTTGATCACGCCGGTAATGATGTTGACTGAGGGGCGCTGGGTGGCAATGATGAGATGGATGCCCACGGCTCGGGCTAGCTGTGCCAGTCGCCCAATGGGGAGCTCGATCTCCTTACCTGCCGTCATGATTAGGTCGGCAAATTCATCGATGATCAACACGATGTAGGGCAAAAAGCGGTGCCCTTTGAGTGGACTGAGCTTGCGGGCGATAAATTTCTGGTTGTATTCGTTGATGTGGCGTACATGTGCCTTTTTGAGCAGGTCGTAGCGTTGGTCCATCTCTATGGTCAGGGAGTTGAGCGTGTGGATCACTTTGTTGGTCTCCGTCGTGATGGGTTCTTCTTCGCCGGGCAAGAATGCCAGAAAGTGTTTGTTGAGTTGTGCATAGGGAAATAATTCGACCTTTTTGGGATCGATCAGCACGAGCTTAATCTGGGAGGGGTGCTTTTTGTACAATAGGCTCATCAGTATAGCATTGATGCCCACCGATTTACCTTGCCCGGTAGCCCCTGCAATAAGTAGGTGAGGCATTTTGGCTAAGTCTGCTACAAACACTTCGTTGCTGATGGTCTTACCTAGTGCAATAGGCAAGTCCATTTTGGCTTTTTGGAACTTGTCGCTCATCAGCACCTCCTTCATCGACACGATTTGCTTGCGCTTGTTGGGCACTTCGATGCCAATGGTGCCCCGCCCTGGAATAGGTGCAATGATGCGTATGCCCAGCGCTGCCAAGCTCAGGGCAATGTCATCTTCGAGGTTTTTTATTTTGGATATGCGTACTCCTGGTGCTGGCACGATTTCATAGAGCGTAACAGTGGGGCCAATAGTAGCCCGAATTTTTGTGATCTCTATTTTGTAATTGAGTAGTGTTTCGATGATTTGATCTTTATTGGCCTCCAGCTCTGTGCGATCTACTTCCACGCGCTCGTCGGAATAGTCGTTGAGCAGGCCCAAGATGGGGTATTCGTAATGACTCAGCTCAAGGGTGGGATCGTAGGGTTCTGTATGGGTTTCATTTTCAGCCTGCACGCTTTGGGCTTGTGTGAGGGCAGTGGGTGCTTCGCCTTGATCGGATGCGGGGTCGTTGGTTGCACTTGTGTTGGGTGGTACTTCTACCTCCAGCTGAGTGGGTTGCGGCTTAGTCCCATTGGCTTGCTGGGTGAGTTGTGGCATTTTAGGGGTATTGAAATCGAGCTGCAGTTGGTCTTTGGTGGTAGGGCTATCTTCTTTGAGGTCTGTTTTGGGCAAGTGACTACTGGGGCGTAGTGTTGCTACTTGTGGGTGTGAGGTGTCGGGCTGTGGGGGCTGAGGTGGCGTTTGGCGTTTGCGGTAGCGTTTATCGAAAACACCTAATACGTTGAACTTAATTTCTTCGACGATTTCTCGAAAAGATGTTTCGTTGAAGTCAGGGTTGAGAATCCACGTGAGCCAAGCGAGGATACAGAAAATAAGTAACAGGGCTAAACCCACAGCACCTAGAAAATTGCGCAACCACATCATCAGGCTTTCGCCAAAGGCACCGCCAAAGGGAAAGGCTGCACCGGGAAAGAGAAATTCAAAAAGGATACTGAAGAACACCAGTCCAATTACAGAAGCACGCACAATAGGCCATAGGAAGTATAGCTTTTCGGCTCGGATGAGGCTTATGCCTAGACGCGTTAGTAGCCACACAAAGATGTAAGAGGGCAGGCCAAAGCCCCAGTAAAAAAATAGGTTAGAGACAATAGCACCTAAGCGCCCTAACCAATTGGCCATGCTGAGTTCGCTTTGAAATAGCAGCGACCACGAAAACCTCAAGACTTTGTCTTGATCTTCTTGCCAGGTGAACAGGTAACTGGTGAATGCAATGAAGAGGTATAGTGCCAAAAGGATGCACAAAATACCACCGATTTTGCGCACGCGCTCATCTCGCACTGCAAGCCGTTGGTCTTGTTGTCCCTTCCTTTCGGATTTCTTTGCCATGCTGATTGTTCAAATTTGCTCTGTGCACTGTTGGTTTATATAGAATGGGCTCCCCGGCCTACCCCATGCAATGCGTGGGGGAATGTCTCATAGCATGTGTGTGGCCTTACACGTGCAAAGTATGAAAATTACAAAAATATACTCAAAATGATGGGCAATGCGGCTGTCGTTATCTCTTGCAAATGATTTATGATGAGGTAATATTGAGTTGCTGTTTGCCACCAGATGCGTAATGCCCTGTTGGGGCTTACAGGCTTATTTCTAGCCGATCGAATAATTCGTCTAACTCCTCAAAAGATTTGTAGCCTACTTTTTCTTCTTCCCCACCAAATACATTGATGCCGTAAGGTCGCAACGTGTGCAGTACTTCGTCGAGCTGCTCAGGGTTGAAGGGCAAGGTCAGAATGATCGGATAAGTATTGCACAGGTGTTGCAGGCGCTGCATGTGAAGAGGCTGGGTGTGAAGGATCGTCCAATTCAGTCGAGTTGTATCTAGGCGCAGAACAAAAGCATGTACCCAATTGGCACGCCTTTGCATGAGCAGCTCCATGGTTTCCAAGTCATCGGTATCCCAAATAACTTCTTGGAGTACGGGCAGATCGCGTTGTTGTCGGATTACTTCTTCAGCGGTAAACATACCTACCTGAATGGCATCGATAGGCAACAAGTCTTTAGCTGCGCGCAGCTCTACGTCAGAGGGCATGGCGAATTCACCTGTGATGAGTACACCATCGACCCATTCAGCAATGGCCTGAACTTCTACAGGTGGCAAATGAGTCGGTGATCCTGGTGTGAGGTCGAAGCCTAACCAAGTGACACCCCGTGCAGCAAAGTAGCGAGCATCAGTCAAGCTGGTTACCGCACTGGCTTTGACTTTTGTTTTGAGCATGTGGTAGTTTTTTTAGGCTTCGACTGTCATTTATATTGTGGGGTAGTGGTAGTACAATCTCGTAATGATTGACTGGGCGAAATTACCAAAAGGCATTGGTCTGTGCAGTATCTATTGCTGGGGCAGATAGTAGAGCACTATTTCTCTTTCAGGCGAGCACATTTGTTGTGCTACTCGCTGGATGTCGTGGCGTTGTACTTGTCGGTATTTGAGGTGTTCGGTCTGTATCATGGCTGCATCGCCTAACATTTCAAAGAAGGCCAAATTGAGTGCCTTGTGCAGTACCTGTATTTCGCCAAATAGCAAGTTGGCCTCGGCCTTGTTTTGCACTTTAGTCAGCTCGCGCATGGAGGGCAGCTCTTCGCATAAGCGGGCGATTTCTTCCCTGATAGCCAGCTCAAGCTGTACCAGTGAGACGCCTTTGGCAGGCCGTCCTTCAATGACGAATAGGCTGGGACCGATGTGGCTAGATAAGTAGCAGTCGATGTGGCTGGCCAATTTGCGTTCGCGCATGAGCCGGCGATATAAGCGGGCAGACGGGCCGTTGTCGAGCAGGTCGCTGATGAGCTCAGCGGCGTGATAGTCCGGATGCGTACGAGCAGGGGCATGCCATGCTAGGAATAAAGCCTCTACCTTGACATTGCCATGCACTTCAGCTTTCCGAGGCCCTTGAGGATTCTCGACGGGAAGTTGACGAAGAGGCATAGGGCGTGCGGGCAATTCGCCAAACCATTTTTCGGCCTGGACAAGCGCATGGTGGGGATTGACATTGCCTGCAATGACGAGTACGGCATTGGCCGGGTGGTAATACCGATCATAAAAGGCGCGTATGTCTTCGAGACTAATAGCTGCGATGTGGGCTGGTGATTGCCCAATGGTGGGCCAACGATAGGGATGGTGCTTCCAAGCCAGCGCTAAGAGGTGATGCCAGGCGTCGCCATAGGGCTCTCCATAGGTCGTCTCCTTAAACTCTTCAATGACTACCTGTTGTTGAATGCGCAAGGTCGCTTCGTCGAGTTTGAGGCAACACATGCGATCACTTTCCAGCCACAGGGCAATTTCTAGATTGCAAGCAGGAAGTGTGTTATAGTAGTTGGTAGCATCGGCATTGGTAAAGGCATTGTTTTCACCTCCTGCCAGTTGCAGTGCATCATCGAAATTGGATGCATGAGCCGATCCGCCAAACATGAGATGTTCGAACAAGTGCGCAAGACCCGTGCGTTGAGGTGGGTCGTCGCGTGAACCTACTCGGTACAGTACCTCCACTGCTACCAGTGGTGTGCCTGGGTCGCGATGTGCGATGACGCGCAATCCATTGTGCAAAGTGGTAGCCTCAAATGGTATCACCCTTAGATGTGTTTTACACAAAGAAGGCAAAGATACACGGATCGAAATGGTGTGTCAACGGCACAGCACCACACCTCAAGGCGACGATTCCCCCGCCGATAAGCTGTTAGAATTGCTTGAAGAAGAGTCGTCATCTTGCCCCAGGTGCGTTAGCTTGGCAAAAGCAATCACCAAACCACCTTGCACACTTAACAACAGCCATGTGGCAAATAGTATCCAAAGGATAATTGTGGTTATAGAAACCCATCGCCATATTGCTATGTCTATGTCCATTTGCACAATGAAGAATACTAACATTGTTCCAGCCATAAGAGCAAAAAAGATGGTGGCATAGTAGCCAAAAAATCGGGACCAGTGGCGCGTGATTAACTGTCGGCTCTGTTCCAAACATTGCCAGGGGCTAAGCTCAGGCACAAACAAAGCGTGCATATAGGCAAAGGAGTAGCTCACCATTAAATAGATAGCAGGGATCAGGTTGAGCAAAATGATTGTAAAGGAAGAAGAGTGAAAAAGTTGTTCGTACAAGCTAGTGAGTTGTTCTATGTCTTGGTTCTCAGCGAAGTATATGTCCAAAATCCCACTTTGTTTGAAGGCAATCAATGAGGGTGTAAAGACCAAAAAGAAAATCAGCCATTGCAGCAGATAGACAGATAAAAAGCGCTGCCATACTTCCTTACGCAATACAGTGAATATATCGCCAAACTCGCGCCAGCTATGGGTATACATCGAATAATATGCCCATACCAATATAGCGGCGGCCAATGGCTGAAAAACCAGTAAATTGACCAAGTCGCCTACTAACAAAAGTATCCTGAGCACCAGTATTATGAGAAAATAGATACCCAAAAGGCCCAACAGTCTCCACTTGTGGCGCAAGGTGAGTTGCCATGCTTGACGCCAAGCACGCAGCAAAGTAGGGTCATAATCTTCTTCAATGAGTTGCTTTATCCGTGTGGGTGATACTTTTGGGATGTGCATCATGTACATTTTCGTTGAGTGAAAAATGGTCTGCCAAAAAACAATCTTCGTCGACTTTTAAAAATCGAAGCTGGCGTTTTACCCTTCAAATGGCATTGAACACAGGCTTGTTTTTTTCAGGTTCAGTTGACGCCAAAGCCTGTTAGGCGATACTTGACTTTGTACAACTTTCGCACGTCTTGCACATCTATTTCGTATGGTGGGTATACTTCCTTGTTATCGGAAATGAGCCGCAGGCGTATGACGCGCTGATGGCCATCGCGTACCTGCTGAATGCGCTTCGCAACAATCCCGTCTGTAACTACCACATATACCTGATTGTCGCGTAGGGGCTGCCCTTGCTCTATTTCCTCGCACACCACAATATCGCCGTTAGTAATTGTAGGCAGCATGCTGTCCCCTTCGATTTCGAAGGCCAGTAAATTGCCTTCTAACCCTGGTATGGTAAAACGCTTGACATCGTTTTTGACCCCTTCAATGCCTTCCAGTACAAAGCCTGCCTGGGCACGAATAGGTACTAATAAAATATTGCCACCATAATCGGGAGTCATCGATTCAATGGACCTGGCAGGCAATTGCCCTTCCGAAACTCGCTCGTCGAGGAACATTTGCTCGTCTAAGCCAAACAAGAAATTGGCATTAACCCCATAGAAGTGGCATAGCTTTAAGATTTGGTCTAAGGTGATGTTGCGTTGGCCTTTGAGAATGTTGTTGATCACGTGATTGTAGGTGTCGAGCTTTTTGGCCAAATCCGATTTTCCCTTGATTAGCCGCAGCTCCTCTAATGCCTGATATACTTGACGAAAACGCCTATTGACGATGTGATCGATGAATTGTCTCATTTGTTGAATATTTTTGTTTCAAAAAATTGAATTTTGAAACTTTTTGTTTTAATTTTGCCTTGTGCAGGCAAAAAGAAACATTGGTTATTTAAGAATCAAACGTAAAAATACACGGTTTCCCAAAACGATGTGATCATGAATTCGGCCAAAACCAATGATTTTACCTGGTACAATACCTATACCCATCGGGTAGATGTCGGACAAGCAATGCGCGATCGGCCACCAGTGCGATCTGAGAAGGCGTTTCGTCGTGCTTCCCTAGCGCTAATATGCAGGCGGTTGTGGTCTGGTCTTCGCAAAGTAGTGGTCGCTTATAGACAACGACTGGAATACGGTGCTGTGGGGGAAGTAGAACTATTTAGGTGGTTGAAGATTCTTTTGGTTGCTGCAATACTGGGTCTACTGTTGTTGAAAAATGTGTCTTTTCACGTGCGTCGCGATGCATCTGTGTTGCCTCCCGAGGGAGCATCTGGTTTGGTGCAGACACATACGGCGGCTATCGTACATGCTGAATGGGCTGAGCACGGAGCTGCGTCCTTTAGTGCAGCATTGTCGGCAGAGGAGGAAGCACCACGCGATTTTTTTGCCGAGTTACCTACCGATGACCCCACCACGCGACAGGCAAAGGCCTACATTCGCCGTTTTCGAAAAGTGGCCCGTACAGAAATGCAGAAGTTTGGCATACCAGCTAGCGTGAAGATGGCTCAGGCACTGGTGGAAAGCCGGGCAGGTAGCAGTCGGTTAGCGCGGGAAAACAACAATCACTTTGGCATCAAGTGCTTTTCTAAAAGCTGTAAAAAGGGGCACTGCTCCAATTTTAGCGACGATCACCACAAAGATTTCTTCAGGATTTACGCAAGTGCTTGGGAAAGCTGGCGTGCGCACAGCCTTATGCTTACGCAGGGGCGCTACCGCAAGCTGTTGGCTTACGGAAAAGATTATCGCAAGTGGGCGAAAGGACTCAAGGATTTGGGCTATGCCACTGCGCCTAATTATGCGCAGACGCTTATCCAGACCATTGAACAATACGAGTTGTGGCGTCTGGACGCGGACAAATAGCCGTTAGCCTTGATTGCAGCTGGTGCCGCCTATGGCTTGATCTGAAGGGTAAGGGGTATAAGTGATAGTAGGTGTCGTTTCGACCTCGCGTATCGTGCACAAGCCCATATGGGGGTTTATGCAGAAGGTGAGTTGGTGCGGATCAGTCGGTGTGGATGGGTGTAGCAGTTGCAAGCATGTGGCCGCAAAAAGGCAATCGTGGTGATGCCTACTTCTTCTGCCAGTTGGAGGGCCAGGCTGGTGGGTGCACCGATAGCGGCGATAAACGGGATGCCCGCCATAGCCGCTTTTTGTGCCAATTCGAACCCCAAGCGGCCACTGAGCAGTAATCCGTAATGATGCAAAGGCAGTAGTTGTTGTTTCCAGGCCCATCCAATGAGTTTATCTAAGGCGTTGTGGCGTCCTACGTCTTCGAAAGTGGCTACAATCTGGCCTTGGGCATCGAACAGCGCTGCGGCATGTAACCCACCTGTTGTTCGAAAGAGGGTCTGTTGAGCGCCGAGTTTTTCGGGTAGCGTACACACCAATTGGCGTGCAAAGAGAAATGCTGTATGGGGAATGATGCACGGACGAGCAAGCTCAATAGCTTCTATGGACCCTTTGCCACAGATGCCACAACTCGAAGTGGTGTAGAAATTTCTGCTTAGACGTTGGAGGTCGAATTGGGTTTCGGGCGTCAAAGCTACTTCGATGACGTTTTCTGCATGCTGACGAGCTAGTCCCCTGCGTACCTGGGTCACTTGGGCATAGTCGTCGATGATGCCTTCGCTAAAGAGAAAGCCCAAAGCCAGTAATTCATCGGATCCCGGTGTGCGCATAGTGACGGCTACGCGATGAGTGAGCCGGCGTGGTGGCGTGCCAAAGGTGAGCCGAATTTCCAATGGCTCTTCTACCACGATCTCTTCCGTGCGCGCACTGCTGCTGTGGGGATGCAGTCGAATTGCTTGCCATTTCTCTGTTGCCTTGCCCATGAGCTGGAAGGTTCGTTTGAGCTACTTCGATTAGCCCTTGCTCATGCAAGTTAAGGTGATAATTGCAAATGAGGCGGTTTAATGCTTGAGCCGAAATCGGCGCACGTTGTGCCCATCAGCCCGTACGATCAATAGATACTCACCTGAGGGGAGCGCTTTTAAATCGATGGTTTTTAGGTACTTGCCTGGTGGGTGGGGGCCTAAGGGCAATTGCATGACGCGCTGTTGCGGTTTTTCAAAGATCCATATTTCCAGTTGGCTCACCCGTTGGGGCAGCTCAAAAGCGATCTGCACATGACCGCTGCCATTACTCATTACCTTAGGCAAGGTTGTGCCATTTTGAGTTTGAGTCGGTACTTTTGTGGTAGTACGATTGTAATTTGTTAGGTGGCCTTTCTGTGTAGAAGCAGGCTGCAATATGGGCTGTCCCGGGGGGCCAGGGCTATATTCCAACACAATGACTTCTCCTGAAGGAGGGGCCCACAAGCTGAGGCCAAAAGGTGCGCTGAATCGGTTATGGGGCGATACTTCAGCTACAGCTTCTGCACTTTCTACTTTCACCGTGCGTATTTCTATGCGTTGTGCATCGACGAAGATCCACTTGAATTGGTTGAAGCTGCCACTGGCGCGAGTCCAGGGCTTGTCGTCATCGTTGATGCGCAGTGGGGCACCCCAACAGCCTTCGCCCAGATACACTGTGCCCCATACCTTATCGATGGAAAAGCCTTCGTGAGCATGCGGCCCTCGGTCGGGTTTAAGTGGCCAAGTGGCTTTCACCACGTGCGCATCCGACTCCATGACTACACGTACCCCGTAGCGGTAGAACAAAGGAGCCCAATACTTGTATTGGTCGTCGCGTGGGCGTTTTTTACTCTGATGTGGGCGTATGGGGAAGTGATATTGGGCAATCTTCCAGCGCACGTCTGTGTGGGCTTTTAGGTCACGTTCGAGCCAGGCTCCCTGTGCCTCGCCAGCGGGGATCAGTGAGTTAAGGGTATAGACACGCAACAGATTACCGCCAAAGGTGAGTGCATAGTATGCTTTTGGGTTGGGCAGGTCGAACAAATTGACCAATACCTCATTGGTCATCTCGTGGTTGCCACGTGTTACTAACACAGGGGGTATGTACCCGTCGGTAGTGCGTACCAGCTGCCAGTCGTCGAGCCATGCCTGCCATTCGCTACTGGTATTGCCAGCTGTCATGTCGCCGCCAAAAAGGATAAAATCGGGTCGTAGCTTGCCAGCCAGGAGGTTGGCCTGGCGCCGTACCTCGCGGTGGTTGCGCGAATCGCCGCCAGCTACAATAGAAAGGCGCACATCGGGCGAAGCAGGCGCTGTGCGAAAATACATGCGCGGGCTTACCCCTTCGCTGTCTTCAATGATGAAGTAATACACCGTGTTGGGCTTCAAGTCGTGCAGACGTGCAAAGTGGTTGTGCATGCCTTTGGCCCATACGACTTTGTCAGGGACTTTGGCGAAGGTATAAGCATGAGCGCGTTGTCCATGGTCTACGACGTCATAGCGCACTACGGGCTGTGTGCCACTTACCTGATTCCAGCCAATGACCATAGTGGTGGCAGGGTCGGAGCGCCACATCAGCCGGTATTTGTCCGTTTTGGCCCAAGCCCACACAGATGTCATGAGCCAGACCCCGATTACCCAACCAATGGGCATGGTGCAAGACAAGATACGTGGCAAAGGTGTAGTTCGACTCATGAGTTGATTTGGTATACAGGTGGTTGAAAGCTGTAAAAACTTCGCCCTCGGGCACATAAATACAAACAACGGTACACGGCCTTTTATTGTACCTTTGCCCGCGTGCTACGCACATAGGTAACTGTGCTGTGGCCTTTTCGTTTTCTTGCCTTTGCAAAAAAATAAAGACTTGCTCACATGCATGCCGATTCTCAAGCTTTCTCCCTTATTCAACGCGAATTGGAACGCCAACGCAATGGTCTGGAACTGATCGCTTCCGAGAACTTTACCAGTCAGGCTGTACTCGACGCCATGGGTTCTTGCCTTACCAACAAATATGCCGAAGGCTATCCAGGTCGCCGCTATTACGGAGGTTGTGAAGTAGTAGACGAAGTCGAAAATCTTGCCATTGAACGACTCAAAGCGCTCTTTGGTGCGGAATATGCCAATGTACAACCCCATTCGGGTACTCAAGCTAATATGGCCATCTATGTAGCTTGTTTGCAACCCGGAGACACCGTTTTGGGCTTCAACCTTTCGCATGGAGGGCACCTTTCGCATGGCTCTCCCGTCAACTTTTCGGGCAAGCTCTATCGAGCCGTATTTTATGGCGTAGAGCGAGATACGGGCCTGATCAATATGGACTACGTAGCTGAGATTGCACGCAAAGAGCGCCCCAAGCTCATTATCTGTGGTGCTTCGGCCTACAGCCGTGACTGGGACTACAAGCGCTTTCGCGAAATTGCCGACGAGGTGGGTGCAATGCTATTGGCGGATATTGCACATCCGGCTGGGCTCATCGCTGCCGGCTTGTTGCGTAGTCCAATGGAATATTGCCATTTCGTCACTAGTACTACCCATAAGACGCTGCGCGGCCCACGTGGCGGCATTATCATGATGGGCAAAAACTTCGATAATCCGTGGGGGCGCACGACTCGAAAGGGCACCGTGATGAAAATGTCGGCTATTTTGAACAGTGCCGTATTCCCCGGTATCCAGGGCGGCCCTCTCGAACACGTTATTGCTGCTAAGGCCGTAGCTTTCGGTGAGGCGCTACAGCCTTCGTTTCGCGCCTATGCCGAGCAAGTAGTGCGCAATGCACGTGCAATGGCTCGAGCCTTTAAAGAGAAAGGCTATCACATCGTATCAGGTGGTACGGACAATCACCTCATGCTTATCGATTTGCGCAGCAAAGGCGTTACAGGTAAAGTAGCTGAAGAAGCTTTAGTCAAGGCCGATATCACTGTCAACAAAAACATGGTGCCTTTTGACGACCAATCGCCCATGATTACTTCTGGCATTAGAGTGGGTACTGCGGCGATTACGACGCGTGGCCTTAACGAGGCAGACTGCGTGCGCGTCGTAGAGTGGATTGATGCTATCCTCAGCGATCCGAACAATGAGGAACTTATAGCTCATACCCGTCGGCAAGTCAATGCATTCATGGCCAATTATCCCTTGTACGAGGCACAGCCTACCTCATAAACAGCAGCCTTGTCGCAAATGAGTTACACAATGGCGTAAAAGTGCAATGCACAGCTGGATGTAGCCCGCATCTTTGCCAATAATGATACCTCTTTATTATAAACCCTAAACCTTGGCAAGATGAAATATATAGGGCTATGCATGTGCATGTGCATGTGTGCTGTGTGGAGTCTAGCTCAGGCTCCAGCGAATCTTTTGGCCGGCACCTGGCAACTTCCACAAAATGGAATCAGTGTACAATTCGATGGTACGGGCAATTACGAAGTTACTTATGCTAATGGGCAGACCTTGAAAAATACCTACTCGCTTATAGGAGATCAACTGACGCTGAGCGCATTTTTTTATGGTCAAGATCAGCGGTTTCGCATTGTACAGCTCGATGCACAACAACTGGTGTTAGAGGCTATCGATGGGCAACCCGGGATGCAGTTTGCCTTTTCGCGCATCACTCAGGCAGGTACACCTTCCGTCGGTTTTGGTGGTTTTAGCAGCAATAGTAACGTGAGTATGAGTAGTGCTAGTGCTACTGGACAGCAGCAAGTATTGGCCGAGCGCAATGGATATACGCTAACTAAGGGCGATTTTGACAAAGTGGTTCGTTTTGCTGAATTCATCATTGCGGATCGACTCAGCGAAGAAGAATGGGCACAAGCGCTGGCTGAATGCATCGCTGAATTTGAACAATCGCCCCAACTGTTTTTGCAAAGTGTAGCCACGCTCGATCAGCAGATGCAGCAGTTCTATCAAATAGAGGATCTGTTGCAGTTGGCCTTGGTACGCAGTATGATTGTCGGCCAACTTGATCTCAGCTATAAACAGGTGCCTTATGAGCAAAAACCCTATTTAGGCAAGCTCATCGACAAATATACACGGGTATTGGCTTATGATCCTACAGCTCAATTGGCACTTACCTGGCGCGACGTGGAAGGCTATGCTGGAGTGTGGGCTTTTTACATGGAAGTGGCAGGACAACCTGTACAACTGACACAGCAAGAGCTGGAGGCTTTGTCGCAGCAATTGGTACAACAATTCCAGATATCGACTCCTGAGCAAAAGGCTTTGTTGTGCGCCATGAGCCTATATGATGATTTTTTGCGCGCAGCCTGGGCGCAGCTCACGCCTGATCAGCAGGCCCAAATGCGTTCACAAATGATGCAGCAGCTGGTTGCTTATGCGGGCAATGCAACGGGCGACCAGTCAATGGGTCAGCAGTACAATTATGGCGCTTCTCCATCTGGGATGGGTGGCAGCAAAGCTGATGCACAGCTATACTTGGAACAGATGCGCCAGAGGATGGCGATGAACGACATGACCTTCAACATGATGCAAAACATGATGATGCAGCAGCATGCCGCTTCACTCAACGTCATCGAAAATATTGGTACTCCCGATACCTACTGGGAAGTAAAGTATAATGATTGGTAGGCGAGAATAAAAGATAAGGAGTAATGCGATGGAAGCACTAAGCCTAAAATCCTAGAGTAGCGCTAAAAATTTGTTTTAGAGGGGCTACAGCGTTGTAGCCCCTCATTTTTTTTTTGATTTTGTTCATCAATTGAGCGCGTGTGCACTATTGATCAATACGGTATCATCGGCCTCGAAGAAGAAAGACGGTTCTCCTAAAGCAGGCTGTAGCTCATTGATCCAAGTAGCATGCTCATCATAACGCGCAAAGAAAGGCCGACCTACCCATTTGGGGTTACGACCTTGCAAAAAAGTAAGCACAAACACTTGTTCGTCGCCAACTTGTGCGGTACCTAATACACATATCTTACCCGGATGGGCCGACATGCTGGGGCCGCGTACTGTGCGGGCTAGCCCACTTACCTGCTGATAGGCTTTGCGGTAAATTTCGTGGGCTTTGCTTAAAGGGACGGCAAAGTAGTGGTGGGCGCCGGTGTCTCGAGCTACGAACATGTAGTAGGGTACACAGCCCTGCCGCACCTGCTCGCGCCACATTTCTGCCCATACTGGTGCCTCGTCGTTGATGTGACGTAGTAAAGGCGACTGCGTGCGGATTTCTGCTCCTGTGCTGCGAATGCGGCTAATTGCTTGGCGCACTGCTTCAGTTTGCATTTCACGTGCGTGGTTGAAATGGGCCATAAAGGCCAGGTGTTTACCTGCCTGTACTACTCGTTCGAATAGTCGCAACACGTCGTCGGCGTCTTGATCGGTGAGAAATCGGTAGGGCCAATAAGCTAATGCTTTGGATCCGATACGGATGTGTTGCAGGTGGGGCAAGTCAGCTTCGAGCAGTGGCTCAATGTAGGCGCGTAGCCGCTTGGCTTTCATGATCATGGGGTCGCCACCAGTGATGAGTACGTCCGTTACTTCGGGATGTGCTTTGAGATAAGCCACCAACAGTTCCGTTTCGCGCATGGCAAACTTCAGCTCATCCATACCGACGAACTGTGGCCATCGAAAGCAGAAGCTACAGTAGGCATGACATGTCTGACCATGAGCGGGGAAGAATAGTACTGTTTCTCGATACTTGTGCTGCAGTCCCGTGAGCTTAATGCCGTTGAGTTGTGGCACGTTGTGGCTCATCTGGCCAGCAGGATGCGGGTTGAGCTCCATGCGGATCTGGTTGGCCACTTTGCGTATAGTTGCCTTGTCGGACGTACGCGCTAAAGTATGTGCCATGAGGTCGAAGTGGTGAGGCAAAAGCATGTCGCGATGTGGGAAGGTGAGGCGGAAAATGGGGTCGTCGGGTACTTGGGTCCAATCGATGAGTTCGTCGGCTACGTAGTTGTTGACTTTGAATGGAAGCACTTGCCCCACTACTTCCATTTCGCGTAGTGCTTGTTCGCCCAGGTAAGCACTTACTTGGGGTAGCTTGCGAAAATTGTGCAAGCTGTAAGCTCGATACACAGCTGGTTGATTCATTAGTTAAATAGTTTTAGTGATGAAATCAATGAACAGCCCCGCAAATGCGCCTGCTTTCCAGCGGTGCTTGGCGGAGCAGCGGAATATAACAATTTTGAAAGATTTATACGAGTGGCTTAGGGTTGTATTGAAGGTTTGCTATTGAGCTCAATGTGCTCTTTTGGGGATGAGCTTAAGGCCTAGATTCCAATGACGCGGTAGGCCTGGATAGTAGTATCGGGGTGGTCTGCCTCCAAAGGAAATGGCATTGATGCGAATCATGGATGCGTAATGCGTGTTGGTCAGGTTATTGCCTTCTGCGAACACTTTGAGGCGATGGCGTTTGCCGAAAGGCAACTCGTAATCTATGCGCAAGTGGAGTAGTCCATAAGCCTCTGTGCATACTGTATTGTCGTCGCGCATGGGCATGGCCCCCACGCGTTCGTAGCGCAAATGGGCTTGTGTCGAAGTAGTGGTAAAGCTGAGCCATAGTTGTGCTGTGTGCGTAGGCCATCCAGTAAGCTTGTTGCCGCTATAGTTTTGCTGATTATCGACAAAGTGCACGAAGGTATAATCGCTCAGGGCAAGCATGGTGTGCAAGGCAAACTGACGCCATTGTGGGGAGCTACAAGTGAACTCTATACCTCTGTGTTGGGTGCGGCCTGCATTATAAGCTTCAAAGAGGTCGGGGCCGAGTTGACGAGTGACCAACAAGTCACGAATCGACATTTGGTAGATAGTAAGTGCCAAGCTGGCTGCATTCGGACTGCGGTGCTGCAATCCCAATTCGAAATTCCAGCCTTGTTCGGGGCGAATACCTGAAGTGATCGTCCCATCTGTGCGGCGGCTTTCTTCTATAGTGGGCAAACTGAGGCCGTGCTTTATATTTAGGTGTATGGCTGAGCGGGCAGTGAGATGATAACGCAGGAGGGCTTGTGGTGACCAGCTAGGGCCAAAGCTTTTGCTGGCTGACCAATCAATGGTGTCGGCAAAAAATAGATCTCTATAGTCGAAACGAGCATATGTCAGCCCTATGCCGCCTGCTGCGTAAAAGCGTTCTTTAGGACTACGCCACGTGGCAATAGCATAGAGCTGCGCTATCCCTCTGAGCTCTCGATTGTGATTGCGCAATGTACCAGGTTGACTATTTACTTGTTCGTAAGTTCGCCACGTGTAATCTTCTGCTATCCACTCTCCACCTAATTGCCATTGCAAAGGGCGCGACACTGTAGAAGCGATGTGAGTGCGTAAGCCACCAATCCAGGTTTCTTCGGCCAGGATATTGAAGGGGCGTACCTCCCAGCTTTGACGTATTCGCATAAAAGGCGTGACCATTGCGATTAGCGTGGGTGTGCTTCGGCGCCAGGTGTGTCCTATCAAGAGCTTGCGATGGGCCTCATGACCACGTACGGCAGCCCAATTGGAGGCAGCTATGTGAGGCCTTTCCGCAAAATCTGATGCGTTAAGTGAGCTGGGAATGTATGCCTTCATGAGGGTAGCTAGCAAGAGTGTCGTTTGTTCAGCTTGATCGTCGAGTGTTTTCCTCAACCATAGCAGTTGGCCACGTGTGTAGTTGCTGTTTTGGCGAAAGCCATCAGACTGGAACCAGGAAAGGCCAAGCGTATGCGCAAATCTGCCACGTGGCGCTTTTGTCCATTGCACAGCTGCTTTATGGGTGCCAAAGCTACCCGTTTGTATCAGTGTAGAAAGGGAAGATCTGGGCGTAGTCGGTAGGGCAGTGCGCAAACGCACTACACCTCCCAAAGTCGTACCCCATGGCCCCGATTGCGGACCTTTGATTATTTCGAGGCGTTGCAACCACGCAGGGTCTATATCTTCTATGGTAGTCACACCAGCACCATCAGTGAGTGGGATCTCGTCGATGTAGGCGCGTACTTTTCCCGTTGCGTAGGGAATGCGGCTGCCCACACCGCGAATGGATAGCCTATTGGTGTTGAGTGCACCCTGCTGCATGAAAAGTCCGGGCACAGTGTTGAGCGCAGGTATTAGCGTCTGGCTTGTAGTCACGCGCAACAGGGGTGTGGATACATTGGCGACGGGAAATGCGTGCCTGGACGCCGATTGAGCATAAACCGATACAGTAGGAGCTGTGAGCATGGTGTCTACTTCTGGCTGAGCATTACCCGACACCCCCACAGCTAACAGCAGGCTGATACTGGTCGACAGTCGGGCAAAAGACATGGGCAATTCGTTTAAGGCTTGCTAAAGTAACTATGCTTGCCCTTTATTGCAAAGCCATCACTATGGCTGTGAAATGTGCCAATGTCCCTGCCATGACGAAGAGATGCCAAATGGCATGGGCAAAGGGAAGCTTTTTCCACACGAAGAATACTACGCCCGCTGTATAGGCCAACCCTCCCGCGATGATGCTCCACCACACCAGCGAAGGCATGTGTGGCCGCATAATTGGCAATACGAACACCGCCATCCACCCCAGCAGCAAGTAGAGTGCTAAAGAGCACCAAGCACAACGCCCAAACCAAAAGAGCTTGTAGGCCACGCCAATCGCCACTAGCGTCCATAAAATGGCCAAATACCCCCATGCCAGTGATCCCGACAGGTAACGAATGACTAAAGGCGTGCGCGTGCCAGCAATGAGAAAATAGATGCTGATGTGATCCACTTGGCGCAATCGGGCCTTCCACTCTGGATGTTGTACGGCGTGATAGATGGTAGAAGCGGCATAGACGCCACACATGCCAAAGGTAAAAATCGCAGCACCCCATACCCATTGATCGGGAGCCCTGTCGGGCAAATGGAAGAGCAAATAGATGCTCCCCACGATGGCCATTAAGAGGCCAATGCCGTGTGTAAGGGTATTGGCCCATTCTTCTTTGCGATGGCGAAGTGATGATGGTCTTTTGCGGTGCATCTGCGATGGCGTTGTGGGTCATTAATTAGGAGTATCGCAAAATCTGTGAATTCATTTTTTGCAAAAAAAGTTGTGAATATTTGAAAATACTTTCTTCAACTGCGATTTGTATTGTCATTGCAAAATTGGGTGCAAGGCCGTGTGGTTACTGTGGTTCATGGCAGTGCACCCCTGGGCAAGAAAACGGTTATGAGGCGTATCTCGACGACTCATTGAGCAATGTAGGTACTTGCTGCACACGCATGGATGGCACGGATGCTTCGTATGTGACGGGATGGAGTGGTTTTTCTTTGGTAGTGTCGTTTGCCGCCCGATGTGCACCAAAGATATGCCTTGTCAGTTTTGTGCTGTTGCATTGACACAGCTTCAGATGATTGCTGTTCTTTTAGAGATGCCAATAAGGGAGGTACTGTAGCGCAAACAGGTGATGGAAAGCCTTTTTGGAACAGTTGATTTGTTATCTTCAGCCAGGGAAAACGCACTCACAGATGTCGGGCCGCTACTTTCGTCGCTTGATGATATTTGCACTGCTCACGGTGGCGGGTGTAAGTCTGGTACCTCGTTTGGATTTAACGTTTGAGCCCAGGCTGTGGTCGGCGCGAGTAGTGGTTCGCTGGCAATGGCCGGGTGCTTCGCCCGAGCAGCTCGAGCGCCTAGTGACGGCTCCGTTGGAAGCAGCTTTGTCGTTGGTGGAAGGTGTGAGGCGTATCGAATCGATTTCGCGTGTAGGTAGTGGGCAGCTCACCCTAATACTTGACCCCGAGGTTTCTCCTGAGTTCATGCGTTTTGCCTTGAGTGCGCGCATTCGGCAGCTAGTGCCTCAGCTACCTGAAGGGGTCAGCTGGCCTACCATATCGATTCGCAGTGCAGAAGAAGAGCAGGCTGAGCAGCCATTGGTGGTGTGGTCGCTCAGCGGGCCAGTCACGCCAGTGGCGTTGCGACGCTATGCCATAGAGGTCGTTCAGCCGGCTTTGGGTTTTGTACCGGGCTTGCGCCACGTGCAGGTAGAGGGCGGTAACGTATTGGAGTGGCTTGTTCGCTACGACGACCACGTGCTTGAGCGCATGGGGATTGCAGAGGCCCAGCTCGCCCGTGCTTTGCGCGCTCAGTTTGGAGCACGCCAGTTGGGTATGGCCACTGAAGGTACGCATCAGTGGGCTGTGCGGCTGGCACCTCCACCTGCAGCTACAGCTGAAGAGCTACAGGCTTTGTTGGAGCAGTGCGTGGTCGAAGCACGCGATGGGCACTTGCTACGGCTGGGGCAGGTAGCACAAATCGTACATCGCGAACGCCCTCCGACGAGCTATTACCGCATCAATGGCCGCAACAGCATCCGCTTGCTGGCATGGGCCGAGCAGGGAGTTAACACTTTAGTGCTGTCCAAGGCATTGCATCGGCGTGCCGATGAGATTCGGCAGCACTTGCCAGTTGGTTGGCATCTTTATTTGGATCGCGATGAGACAGCGCACTTGCGTGCCGAGCTGGTCAAGATTCGCCAGCGCACACTGTGGTCGTTGGTGCTGTTGCTGCTATTCGTGTTGGTCGTTTACCGTGACTGGCGTCACCTAAAAATCGTGTTGGCCAGTTTGATAGCCAATCTGGGGCTCGCACTGATTGGCTATTGGCTTTTTGACGTACAGCTACACTTGTATGCATTGGCAGGCATCACCGTATCTTTTGGCATCATCATCGATAATAGTGTGGTGATGCTGCATCATTTGCAGCATCATGGCAACCGTGCGGTCTTCCCCGCCTTACTTGCCGCCACGCTCACCACACTGGCGGCATTGACTATCATTTGGTTTTTGCCCGAGCAATGGCGGCTCAACCTTTCGGATTTTGCTGCTGTGTTAGCCATTAATTTGGGGGTATCTCTTGTCGTGGCGCTGTGGCTTATCCCAGCACTAATGGCTGCTTTGGGTTTTGACAAAAGCTCTGACAAAAGGCGTTCGTGGCGCTGGCGTCGTCGTTTGGTGCGTTGGGGTATGTGGTATGCCTGGGCGATCAGATGGCTGCTGCAGCGGCGCGCTTGGGCTATTGCCGGCGTGGTATTGCTTTTTGGTTTGCCCGTGTTTTACTTGCCCAACCAAATTGAGGGGTGGGAGTGGTACAATCGCACGTTGGGCCATCCGCGCTATGTAGAGGAAATCAAGCCGGTGGTCAATCGCGTGTTGGGCGGTACGCTGCGCCTTTTTGCGTGGTATGTGTATGAGGGGTCGGGCTGGCGCGATCCAGGTGAAACGGTGCTCTACGTCGAGGTGGCGATGCCTACAGGTGCTACAGCCGCTCAGCTCGATGCGGTGTTGCGCCGCGTCGAGGAATACGTGCGTCGCTTTGGCTCCCAAGTGCGTCAGTACGTGACGCGCGTATGGTCGGGCCAGCAGGGCAGTATGGCGATTTATTTTCCCAAGGAGGGCGATCCATTTTTTCCGTATCAGCTGCGCAACCATCTCATCGCCTTTAGCCTCAATTTTGGCGGTGTCTCGTGGAATATCTATGGCGTAGGTCAAGCTTTTTCCAACACCTCTGGCGCGATGCCACCGCGCTTTCGAGTGGCTATGTATGGCTACAACAGACCTCAATTGCAGGCCTTTGCCGAGCGCTTTGCGCAAAAACTATTGCGCCACCGACGTGTGCAGCAGGTGCGTACCGATGCCAACCTCAATTGGTGGGAACGCGACTTGTACGAATACCACTTCACACCACAGCTGGAGGCATTGGCCGTGCGCCAGCTTACCCTTTCGGCATTGTCTCACTTATGGCCCCGCTTCAATCGCCGGCGCCCCGTAGTAGCTACCTTGCCAACAGCAGAAGTTGTCCGGCTGGCGCCAAAGGCCTTGCCCCATCGCGACATGTATGCCTTGCGCCATAAGTCCTGGACAATCGACAGTACGCGCATCAAGCTGGACTTGTTGGGCAGATGGCAGCAGGTGACTGTGCCGCAAGCTATTCACAAGCGCGACCAGCAGTACTTGCAGCTCATTGAGTTTGAGTATACGGGCTCGCGTCGATTTGGCCAACGCCATCTCAATGCTGCCATTGCTGAGATGCGCCGCGAGCTGCCGTTGGGCTATACTGTGGAGCAATTTTCTTGGTACTGGGGGAAAGAGGCACACCGATCCTGGCTCATGTTGCTCCTGGTCGTAGTGCTCATCTTCTTCATCTGTGCCGTGATGTTCGAATCGTTGCGGCAAGCATTTGCCGTTATTTTGCTGATCCCCGTGTCGTTTATAGGCATTTTCCTGGCGTTTTACTGGACCAATTACCCTTTTGATCAAGGCGGATACACTTCCTTTTTGTTGCTCAGTGGGTTATCGGTAAATAGTGTGATCTTGTTGTTGAACGATTTTAATGGCTTGCGCAAAAAATATCCGAGCTGGCCGCCCATACGGGCCTATCGCAAGGCCTTTGTACATAAAATTGCCCCTATTATGCTCACTATTGTCTCTACAGCGCTGGGCATGGTCCCGTTTCTCATGCACGGCCGCAGCGAGGTGTTTTGGTCGCCGCTGGCGGTAGGCACTATTGGCGGGCTACTTTTTTCGGTGGTTGTGGTGGTGTGGTTTATCCCGCTGTTTTTCGTGCCGCGCCATGCTCCGCGTCGCACTATCTGATCAGCTGTGGCTAAGCTCTATGCTTTTTCCGATAGAACCACGCGAACAGTAGCGGAATCCAGTAGAGGCTAGCCAACGTCCCAGTAAGGAGGCCACCCGTAACGGCCCAGGCAAGTGGCCGCTGTAGCTCAGCACCGAGGCCGCCGCTCAGCAAGACAGGTATGAGTGCCAGGATAGTGGTTAGCGACGTCATGACAATCGGACGCAGGCGTCGTTGGCCCGCTTCGTGTATCGCCTCGTAGAGTGGCATATTTGCCGAAAGGCGCTGCATCATGTCTACTTTGAGGATGGCGTCGTTGACCACAATACCACTCATGACAATGATGCCGATGAGGGCCACGAGGTTGAGGGTTTGCCCCCCTAGCCACAGTGTCCACAGTGCACCTGTCATACCTACAGGTACTGTGAGTAGTACGATCAATGGCAAGCTCAGCGACTCGAACTGGGCTGCCAAAATGAAGTAGAGCAAGGCCAGTGCGATGAGTAGGACGATACTCAGCTCGCCCAAAAGCCGCGTGCGCTCGAAGTAGGCACCTGAAAAGGTAGCGACCAGGCTAGGCTCGGCGCGCACTACTTGGCGGATACTGTCGAGTAAGCCTGGCGTCACCTGCTCTATACGCAGTTCGAGGGCTTCGCCACTGCGTCCTGCTGTGATCAGACGAGGTTGCACATGGGGCTGCACCGATACCAGCTGGCTAATGCGTACGGGCTGCCCCTGCCGATTGCGGATGGAATGCTGTAGGGCCTGCTCGAGCGTGTGGCGTGCCGTGCTGCCCACGACGATAGGCAACTGCTCGCTGCCCGTGTAGAGGGTGCCAGCGCGATGCATACTCAGTTGGCGTTGTAATTCACCCAACAGTACTTCTCGGGTCACTTCGTGCCGTAACAATGCTTCTTCTCGTAGATGGAGTAGATAGAGTGGCTGGTAGCTAGGTAGCTGCAGGTGAATGCCTTTTTCCCTCAGTAAGGCGAGTACTGCCGCTACTTCGGCAGTATCTGGCGTGTGGTGATGCGCTGCTGATTGAAGGTGTACGACCAGCGGTGGCGTGCCCATGTGGAACACTTCGTCGAAGAGCGTGCGTAAGGGCACGAGTTCGGAGTGTGCCAAGGGATAGCGCTGTTGTAGATATGTGGTGAGCACCTGCGCGAGGCTGTCGAGCGATATGTCTGGACGAGTAAAGAGCAATAGCCGCGCTTCGTGTGACTCTAAGGGCAAGTGCTCGAGCAAAAACTGTTGTGTGCCCACAAAGGCGTTCGAATGACGCAGCACAGGCGCCGCTTCGCGTAGCAACGCGCGCACACGGGCCTCATGGGCAGCCAAGCTAAGTGGTTCGTTCCAGACGATGTGCCATTCGAGGCCTGGTCGCGTCAGCTTGGGGAACTGCGTGCGGGGCAGGTGTAGGACCAGCCCTACACCTGAAGCCAGCAGTAGCCCTATGATTATGCTGAATCCATATGGATGTCGGATAATCCAACTGGACGTTTGGTGAAAGCCACGAGCCAATTGCGTCAATTCGCCTTTCGGCAAATGGCGCCCCTGCCAGACCAGTAGCACCAACGTGGGTAGCAATAGCATGGATACAGCTAAAGAGCTGGCCAGCACTAATGCAATAGAAACACCCTGATCGAAAAACAACACACCACCAATGCCGCTTAAGAAGATGAGTGGTAGAAAAACTGAGCATGTGGTTAGGGCCGAACTGAGTAGAGGCGGAAATACTTCTGCAGTGCCCAGCACACAGGCATGGCGCAGACTGTGCCCTTGAGCAGCGTGTTGTCGGATGTTGTCCAATACGATGATGGCATTGTCAATCATTAGGCCGATGCCCAAAATGAGCCCTGCCAGCGAAATAATGTTCATGCTCAGCCCGATCAGGTAGAAACCCACAAAAGCGATGATCAATGCCGTGGGTACGGTGATGCCTATGAGTGCGGACAAGCGCCATTGACGATAAAAGGTCAACAAAACGACAAAGGCAAACAGTGTACCCCATGCCAAACTCGAAGCCAGATTGGCCAGAGACACGCGCAGCAAGGCCGTCTGATCGTGCGTGACGCAAAATTCGAGCTGGGGGTAGCTGTTGCGCAAGTCGTCGATCAGTGCTTCGAAGTGCGCTACCAGGTCAAACAGGCGCGCATTGGCTTTCTTGCGGATGGCAAACACTACAGCTGGCTTGCCATCGAGTAAGTGTATGCCTTGAGCAGGTGCAGGCACCAGACGGATGTCGGCCACGTCGCCTAGGTGCAAGAGGCGATTGCCTTGCTTGAATGGTAGGCGTTCCAGATCGGCTATGGAGCGCATGTGGGCGTCGGTACGCAGCACAAACTCGAAAGGACCATCAGCTATGGTAATCGGCTGCAATTCGTAGTTCCATTGGTTCAAAAGGGCTTCGAGGCGGGCTGCATCCATTTGGACCTCGTCCCACCACGGCTGGCGCGGTTGGATGTGTACTTGAGCAAGGGCATAACCACTGCGATCGGCAAAGGCCACTTCGGGCAGCTGTTCTATGCGGCGCTGTACGACCGAACGGGTGAACTGTGCCAGCTCGAGCGGGTCGATGGTGTCGCGTGCAGCCACGCTGAGTAGAAATACCGGTATGTCGGTGATGGTGGATTTGACCACCCGTGGCCGCTCGACATGGCTGGGCAGTAGGGGCATGGTCAGGTCCACCTTTTCATTTACTTCGAGAAAGGCCAAGTCGATATCGTGGCCATAATCAAAGAGCAGTTCGATAAGCGCACCGCCCGGCCGCGTACGGCTATGGATGTCGCGCAAGCCCCCTGTCTGCATGAGCTGTTGGCGCAGGGGCTGTACGACACTTTCTTCCAGGGTGCGCGGATCCATCCCGTTACCTTCGATGCGCACGCGCACCACCGGTAAGTCTGCTTTGGGCATGAGCGAGACAGGTAAGGTCAGCACTGCCACTATACCCATTACCACTGCAGCCATAAAGCTCATCGTAACACCAATGGGTCGGCGCACCAGAAAGTGCAACGCCTCTTGCATGCTAAATCGCGTTTGGTAGGTATATGCTGAATTGTCCCTAATTTACTTTGTACGATTATAATGTGCCTACAATCACCCCTTTTCTATGCTGCAGTTGCCTAAGATCGACTGGTAGCATTCCCATAGGGTGAATATAAAGCCAAGTTTCGGTAGTCAAAAGCAATTGATTCAAGTTAAAGATTTTCAGTATTTCGTTGCCTTTTAGAACTACTGAGCCTATCTTCTTTTTTACATCTATACCCAAACCGAAATGGTTTGGGAGATTTACAACTCACAAGCCAGCGAAAGATAAGAAGTTTGGGAGGCGTCAGCCTCCCAAACCACCTCGCCATGAGTATAAAATCGAAAATCTCGGATATTTGGCCAACCACACCTTTGAGCCGGCATAAACTCAAAAACTTCTCAAAAAGGTGTTCAGTTTATCAAAAGAAGCAAAGTAACCAGAGGTGATTTGTAGATTATTCGTATATCGCATCGGGAGTTGTTTTGGCCCTTATTTATATTCAATATACTGATTTTCATACATTTGAAACACAATCAACTCCCACTTTTTTACCCCTTTTTTAACCCCTGAAACTTGAGTAAAGCATTTTTTCAGAGGCTTTGCACCTGGCAGGTGGCCTGGCCCTCTCCGCACTGGAATAGATATATCGCCACGTTGGGAAGAAGTAGCGAGCTGCTACCTCATGGTTGTGGTTGTCTACTTTACAAAAGTGTTGTTTAGATGATGGATGGGGCATGATTGCTTTTTTATACTTTGGATTGGAGTGCTTGAAAATACAGGACTGATATTGAGATCTATTTTGCTGTCGTGGATATGTGGTTCGTGATTTGGTATTTGTGCTACTTTTTGTTGGCATCGCATTGAACGGTAAAGAGCTGTCACTTTGCCAATTGGGGCAAGGAATCTACAACTTCGACCAAAGCATCGTGGTCAAGCGTAAGGTTGCCTTCTACGATGACCAGCTGGTCTGCTTGAAGGCCTTCAGCGATGGCTACCTCTTCGCTGTTTTGTGCGGCAATGGTGATGTAGTGCCATTGAGCACGCTCGCTTTGCGTGTCGTAAGTAAAGACTACGGGGCGAGCGGATCGCTGTACGACGGCGGTACGCGGTATGATGAGTTGGTCGGGAAGCATTTGCGCTATGCCTACAGATACTTGCATACCTTCCATTAGCGATGTAGCTGCCCGGCTGTTTTCTTGTATGCGTGCTCGTACGCGGACCAGCCCCTCTTCATTGACGACCGGATTGATGCTGTGGATGTGTGCGCGGAAGTTGTATGCTTCCAGGGCCAAAGGCTGTACCTGTACTTGCATGCCAGGGTGCACGGATACGGCTTCTTGTTCTAAGAGCATGAACTCGGCTTCGTAGGAGGAGGCGTCGAGCAAGACGCACAGCTTTTTTCCCGATGTGGCTATGGCACCTTCTGTTACTTGCACTTCGGCGATGCGCCCGTCGAAAGGGGCGCGAACAAAGCACTGTTGTCGTGCGTGCTCCAGCCGGTGGAGTGTTTCACGTGCTTGTTTTAATCCGCTCACAATGAGTATGTTGTTGCGTACTGCTTCGCTGACGCTGCTATCGACACCCCATTTCCCACCTTGCATGACAAGCATATCGTTCTTTTGGTATTCAGCTTCTTCTACTTTGAGGCGCGCTGCGCGCAGCTCAAAGTGCAGCTCCGTGGTGTCGATCAGTGCGATGAGCGCTCCGCGCCTTACGCGTTGTCCTTCACGTACAGCTAACTGGAGGATACGCCCTGTGCGCGGTGCCACGATATCCACTTTTCGCGCTGCACGCACAAGACCCGTAGCATGGCGCACTACCGCAAATGAACCGCGCCGCACGGGTTGTACGCGTACCATCTGACGAGGTGCTGTAGCTTGTAGTGTCGCGGCATCAGTGACTGCAGCAGGTTCAGAGTTGGAATCCGCACATCCACACCACAGTAGTGCACACAAAATCAACAGGGTGTAGACAGAGCAAGGCACAGTATGTCGCGCACAGGCGAGGTGGAGGGCGTAGTGTGTCATACTGTTTGGTGTTTTGGTATGAAGAGCCAGTGTTCTTGCGCTACGAACTGCTCCTACTGGCATAAAGGTGATGTCTTAAAAGTAATACATCACACGCAAACGACAAGTAATGCTGGTGCCCTTTATCGGGGAAAGCACTCTTTTAAAAAAAGTGCAAAAAATCTTGCTTGTTACCCCCCCCCCATTCATTATATTTG